>NZ_KE384313.1:0-215177 GCF_000425145.1 Pedobacter glucosidilyticus DSM 23534 | reverse complement strand
CACTTCCAAATCTTCATAGGCCGTCTCTCGTTCTTCGGAAAGATAAGTTCTATATTTAAGGCAGTCCCTAAATATCCGCTCTTTAGGTTCTTTATACTTTCTACTCAATACTTTCTACTTCTAAAAAGGAACAAACATTCATAAAAAACAGACTATTCCGAAGCGCATGAGCAATCCCCAAGAGCCGGAAAGACGAAAAAACAGTAGCAGAAATTAAAAAATCTTGCACAATCAAGCCTATAGCGCATGCGGTTTTGTGTTCGAGTTTACACTAATGTTCATAAAGCAATGCCTAGCAAAAATAAGCGCCAATTGTTTTTGAGTGTGGGTAAGGGATGTGCGACAAAGGCTCCTGTGGGATTGCTCAAGGATTTTGATTACTTTTTTCCTCTAAAAAGTAATGGGCCCCGCCGGCTCTTGAGGCGAATCATTAAAACTACGAAATCTAAATATCACTTAATCAACAAGCCATATTTTAGCTTTCCGCCTTTAGCGTTAAGCTTTCCGTCTTTAGCTTTATTCACTTCATCATCAAAATTTTAGAATCTCAAAAATTTTATTACCTTTGTGCTGTTGAAAAAAGAGGGGGCTAGATGTCCCCTCTTTTCATTTATCCAAAAAATGTTGTCATGGGTGTTGAACAGAGAGTTAGAGCTTTAGCAGAAGAAAAAATAGCAGACAGACCTGATTTATTTATTGTTGAAATTAAAGTCATCAATAACACCAAAATTATTATTCTTTTAGATGGCGATAATGGTGTAGGCATACATGATTGCGCCATGGTAAGCAGACATGTTGGTTACCATTTAGAAGAAGAAAATTTGTTAGACCACGCCTACAATTTAGAAGTAAGTTCGCCGGGTTTAGATACACCTTTAATTTTGGATAGACAGTTTGCTAAAAACATAGGTAGAAATGTAACCGTAAAACACCTTACCGGAGATAAAGTGGAAGGTACATTGCTATCAGCAGATGAAGAAAGCATAACAGTAGCACATCAGGTAAAAGCTAAAGGTGCAAAAACCAAAAAAGCCGAACTTGTAGAAAGTAAAATTTTAAAAAATAGTATCGCCGAAGTAAAAGTAAGCGTATCTTTTAAATAGAAGCATTAATAAAATATTGATGAGAATAAAATGAATAGCATTAACTTAATTGATTCATTTCAGGAGTTTAAAGACTTCAAAAATATCGACAGACCAACCGTTATCAGTGTGTTGGAAGAAGTGTTTCGCAGTATGCTGCGTAAGCGTTTTGGTACCGATGAGAATTGTGATGTGATTGTGAATCCTGATAATGGGGATTTGGAGATTTGGAGAACTAGAACTGTTATGGAAGATGGTTTCTCTGAAGATGATGACTTAGAAATAGAATTAGCGGATGCACATAAAATTGATCCTGATTTAGAAGTTGGAGATGATTTTATCGAGCAAATCACTTTAGAAAGCTTTGGAAGAAGAGCTATTTTAGCTGCTCGTCAGACTTTAGTGTCTAAAATTTTAGAATTAGAGAAAGATGAAATTTTCAAAAATTATAAAGATAGAATTGGCGAGATTGTAACTGGCGAGGTTTATCAGGTCTGGAAAAAAGAAACTTTGGTTTTGGATGATGAGGGTAATGAGCTAATCTTACCTAAAACTGAGCAAATACCGGCAGACTATTTCAAAAAAGGCGATACCGTAAGAGCTGTAGTGCTTAAAGTTGAGATGTTAAACAGCAATCCAAGAATTATCATCTCTAGAACTGCTCCGGCATTCTTACAAAGATTATTTGAGCTAGAAGTTCCTGAGATTTTTGATGGCTTAATCACCATTAAAAACATCGTTCGTGAGCCAGGAGAAAGAGCAAAAGTTGCAGTAGAATCTTATGATGACCGTATAGACCCAGTGGGAGCTTGCGTAGGTATGAAGGGTTCTCGTATACACGGTATTGTTCGTGAGTTGAAAAACGAAAATATCGATGTGATTAACTTTACCAATAACATCTCTTTATACATCCAAAGAGCTTTATCGCCAGCAAAAATATCATCTATCAAATTAGATGATGAAACCATGAGAGCTGCTGTTTACTTGAAACCAGATCAGGTTTCTTTGGCTATCGGACGTGGCGGACATAACATCAAACTGGCAGGTAAATTGACGGGTTACGAAATAGATGTTTACAGAGAATCATCTGAAGAAGACGAAGATGTTGACTTAGAGGAATTCTCTGATGAAATTGACGGTTGGATTATAGACGAATTTAGAAAAGTTGGTTTAGATACAGCTAAGAGTGTACTAGCACTTAATGTAAATGAATTAGTGAAACGTACTGATTTAGAAGAGGAAACTATCGAAGAAGTACTAGAAATTTTAAGAGCAGAGTTCGAATAATTTTAGATTTGCATTAAGTAAACGTACTTTTGTTTTAAAATTAGAATAGAAAGATCATAATAGATGTCAGAAGACAAAAAGTTAGGAATATTAAAAGTTGCAAAAGAACTAAACATCGGTATTGGTACGATAGCTGATTTTTTAGGTACTAAAGGTTTTAAAGTAGAAGCCAAACCTAATACAAAGCTAACCGATGAGATGTATGGAGCTCTTTTAAAAGAATATCAGGGAGATAAAATCCTGAGAGAAGAAGCTAAGAACATAGTTATTGGCAAGATCCGTCGTGATGACGCTACTCAGGTGAATGAAAAGCCAGAATCATCTACTGAAAGACAAGAAGCTCAGGAAGCGGATCATGAAATCCTGATTAAAAATACAGGTTCAGCAGTTCCGGTTTCACAAGAAGCTGAAAAAGTAGAAGCTCCAAAAGCGGAGCCTGCACCAAGTACTGGAGGTGTAAAAATTATTGGTAAAATCGACCTTGATAGTTTAAATTCTAAAACTCGTCCTGACAAGCGGAAAGAAGAAGTAAAACCGCAGGCAACGCCACCTCAAGAAGTTAAAAAACCTGAGGTGCCACAACCAGTACCAGCTCCGGAGCCAGTTGCAGAAGTTGTAAAGCCTGTGGAAGAGGTTAAGCCGGAGCCTAAAGTTGAGGTTAAACCAGAGCCAGTTGCAGAAGTTGTAAAACCTGTGGAAGAAGTTAAACCAGAACCAAAAGTCGAGGTTAAGCCAGAACCAGTTGCACCTAAGGCAGAAGAAATTAAATCAGAGCCAAAAGCTGAGGTTAAACCAGAGCCAGTTGCAGAAGTTGTAAAACCAACTCAAGAAGAGCCTATTGATGATGAAGTAATCAGAGCTAAAGCTCAACAATTAAGCGGACCAAAAATTATTGGTAAAATACAATTACCTGTAAATAAGAAAAAAGATCAGCCGGTTGCATCTTCATCAAACCCTAATACGGCAGATAATAAAAGAAAGCGTAAGCGTAAACCAGCACCGGGTGGCCAACCAAATAGGCCAGGTGGTGCTCCAAATACCAATCCAGGAGGACAAGCTGCTGGAGGAGGTGGTTATCAGGGTAACCGTCCACAAGGTGGAGGCCAAGGTCAAGGAGGTCAAAATAGACCAACTGGCGGCGGACAAGATAATAAAGGTGGAAGACCACCACATAAAAGAGGTCAGCCTTTACCGCCTAAGGTAGAGCCTACAGAAAAAGAGATCCAAGATCAGATAAAAGCTACTTTAGCTCGTTTAAGCGGTGCAGGTAAGTCTGGTAAGTTTGCACAACGTTCTAAACTACGTGGGCAAAAAAGAGATAGAGCATCAGCAAGTGCCGAAGAAGCAGCATTAGAACAAGAATTACAATCCAAAATATTGAAAGTAACAGAGTTTGTTACGGCTAATGAGTTAGCGAATATGATGGATGTTTCTGTTACAGAAGTCATTTCTACATGTATGAGTTTAGGAATGTTTGTATCTATCAACCAAAGGTTGGATGCAGAAGCCCTAACCATTGTGGCTGATGAGTTTGGATATGAAGTTCAGTTTGTAAGTGCTGAGGAAGAAGAGTTTAATTTAGAAGAAGAAGATAGAGAAGAAGATTTAATCCCACGTTCACCAATTGTTACTGTAATGGGTCACGTAGACCACGGTAAAACATCTTTACTAGACTTTGTGCGTAAAGCCAATGTTATTGCGGGTGAAGCTGGTGGTATTACACAGCACATTGGTGCTTATGAAGTGGTGGTAGAAGGCGATAAGAAAATTACCTTCTTAGATACGCCAGGTCACGAAGCGTTTACCGCAATGAGGGCTCGTGGTGCTAAAGTAACAGACGTAGCTATTATTGTTATTGCTGCGGATGATAGCGTGATGCCACAAACGGTAGAAGCTATTAACCATGCGCAAGCGGCAAGTCTTCCAATTGTATTTGCGTTTAACAAAATAGATAAACCAGGTGCTAATACCGATAAGATAAGAGAGCAACTAGCTGCAATGAATATCTTAGTAGAAGAGTGGGGTGGTAAATACCAAACGCAAGAGATTTCTGCTAAATCTGGTTTAAATGTTGATAAATTACTAGAAAAAGTATTGTTAGAGGCAGAATTACTAGACTTAAAAGCTAATCCTAATAAGAGAGCTGTAGGTACAGTAATTGAAGCACAGTTAGATAAGGGTAGAGGTTACGTTGCTACAGTTTTAGTTGAAGCAGGTACCTTAAGAGTTGGAGATCCAATTTTAGCAGGTTCTTACAGTGGCCGTGTTAAAGCTTTATATAATGAGCGTGGAAACCGTGTAGAAAAAGCTGGTCCAGCGGCACCAGTTCAAGTATTAGGTTTTCAAGGAGCACCGCAAGCAGGTGATAAGTTTAATGGTGTAGAAAGCGAACCAGAAGCTCGTGATATTGCAAACAAGCGTTTACAATTACAACGTGAGCAAGGTTTAAGAACTCAGAAACATATTACACTGGATGAAATTGGTCGTCGTTTAGCGATTGGTAACTTCAAAGAACTTAACATCATTATTAAAGGTGACGTGGATGGTTCTGTTGAAGCTTTATCAGACTCTTTACAAAAATTATCAACTGAAGAGATACAAGTTAAAATTGTACACAAAGCAGTTGGTCAGATATCAGAATCTGACGTATTGTTAGCTACCGCATCTGATGCTATTATCATAGGTTTCCAGGTTCGTCCATCAGCAGGAGCTCGTAAATTAGCAGAAGCAGAAGAAATAGATGTAAGATTATACTCTATCATTTACAAAGCTATTGATGAGATTAAAGCTGCAATGGAAGGTATGTTGGCACCAGAATTTGAAGAGAAGATTGTTGCTAATGTTGAAATCAGAGAGACCTTCAAAATCACGAAAGTGGGAACTATTGCAGGTTGTATGGTTCTAGATGGTACTATCAATAGAAATAGCAAAATCAGAATTATACGTGAAGGTGTAGTTATTTACACCGGCGAGTTAGACTCTTTAAAACGCTTTAAAGATGATGTTAAAGAAGTTAACCGTGGTTACGAGTGTGGTTTAAATATCAAAAACTTTAATGATATTAAAGTAGGAGATATTGTAGAAGCTTACGAACAAGTAGAAGTGAAAAGGAAGTTGTAATTTCTTTTTGAGGATATAAAAAACCCGTTTAAGTGAGAAGCTTAGACGGGTTTTTTGTTTAGAGATTAAATCCCTACCATTTGCTTAATGAGCTTCCTTAGTTGTTTTGTTGTGCAGCTATTTTTATCAAAAATAGCTGAATCAAAAAAATATAAAATAGCATCTTTCTTTTTTAGGGTCCTAAGAATTTCAAACCATTTTAGATGAAGAATACGATTAAAATTCGGGACGGGAAATCTTTTAGAAGATGAATTATTAATCTTTAGTTTTCTTAATAATAATAAAAAATCTTTAGTAGAATAGTCTTTTAAACGATTATGTAAGATAGCATGATGAATAGCTATTTCTCTTTCACTAACGTCGATACTACATCTTAGATATAAAGCTTTAATTATTTTAAGTTCTTCCTGTGTTAAGGCTTTATTTTCTGTTAGAGTAATATTATGTTGATGAATTCTATATTTTACAAGTATTTCGTTAAGGTTAGCTATCGGATAAGATTCAGAAATTCTCAAAGCTAAATCGTAATCTTCTCCTAAACTATAATTTTGATAACCGCCAACTTGAAGCGCAGCCTCTCTTCTTAAGATAATACTAGAGTTTACAAATACATTCCCAAAGATTAATCTTTCAGCTAAATAATCGGTATGGACATCAATTAGTACCTCTTCTTTTAAATGATTAAACTGAAGAGCTTTACTTCCACATATAGCAATATCTTGGTGACTTTCCATGAAGTTGTATTGTATTTCAAGTCTTTGTGGTAAAGCAATATCATCACTGTCTAATATGGCTATATATTTGCCTTTTGCTTCTTGAAGTCCTATATTTCTAGTAATAACAAGTCCTTGGTTTTTTGGGTTATTGATGAGTCTTATTCTTGGATCTTTGTTTTGGAGAATAATGTTTTCAGAGTTATCTGTGGAACCATCATTAATAATTAAGAGCTCGAAATTTTTGAAAGTTTGATGCAGAATGCTGTCGATGGCTTCTTGAAGATATCTTTCACCATTATACACAGCCATAAAAACCGTAATATCTGGTGAAATCATATTTTTATCCAATTAGAAGGTAAAATACCTATATCTTTTTCATCATTTTTATGTATCCATTTTTTAGGACCGATAACCATCTTATTTGGATTTGTATTTAACCAAGCACCCCACCAACTAAAACTGCTATTCGCAATAATTTGGTGCTTACAATTGCTCATTAATTGCATATCGATATAATTATTTACCCCTATATTTCCATCTATAAAAACTGCTTCTAGGTTCTTAAAGTTTGATTTACACCACTCTATATCATCTGAGAAAAAATAGAAAATAGGTTGCTGAATATGCTCTTTTATATAATTTATAGCTTGTTGATAGTAGTTTAAATCGCAGATATTCCCTAATAATTCATGCCCTATATAGTCGCCTCTTCTAATATGAACAGCTATACTCTCATGAGTTCTCATTTGTATTAGTCTTTCTTCATTAGTTGTATCTAAGCTTTTTCTAAAGGTGAAATCTTTTCTTAGTTCGTCTTCTACATCAGAAAAATAAAGTGGATTTTGCCAATATCCCCAATAATATTTCTTTTTAACATCCTTAAAAATTTCGGTATCAAAATAAAATTCTTGTTGCTCTTGATAGTATGCTCCTTTCAACCCTAATATTCTTCTTAACTTTCTATGATGCCACTCATTAAAATCCGGATTATAAAGTTTAGCTACAGAAGCCGAAACAATGTCTAATTTAATTGGAAAAATCTCCTCTAATTCTAATCCGTTGTGAAGATGATAATTGTTAAAGCCAGAGGTATCTGCTTTAACAGCATTAAATTTATGCTTTAAGGCTTTATAAAAAGCATATTGGAACATTTGATTCCCCAGGCCTCCAAGAAATTTGACAATTTTCATGATTTTTTATTTCTGAAACCAAAAGCAACCACATCCATAAAACTGTGTTTTTAGAATATTATCATCTGGATTGGTTATTAATCCGCCATCCTTTTCATTTTCTGGGATGAGTGTAAATTCTATAAGCTTCATATCTTTAAAAAGCTCTAAAATTTGGTGTTTGTTATAAATTCTGTGAGCATTAAAGCAAATAATATTCTCGGCTCCTAGGTACAACAATTAGAAGGTTTCCACCTGGAGCAACTACTCTTTTTAACTCTTTAATGGCTTTTATATCTCCATCATAATCTAATGGGTCTCCATATCTTCCTAAGCCAATATGCTCAATGGTATGCATACAGGAGATAGATGTGACACTATCTGTCTCAAAAGGCAAATTCATCAAATCAGCCTGTAAAGATTTTAAATGGTCAAGTTGTATTTGAGCAGGTCTGTAATCATAAAAATCAACAGGGATAAAAGCTGATAATATGGAACAGAAATGTAAAGTAGAGGATATATCTATATGCTTTTGTGGATTAATTTGTTTTACTATTCTGGTAGCCCAAGCAGGGTGATAAACATAATGTCTATCAAAGCCAGTATAGGTTGTGTTATCATCAAAACATAGTTGTTTGTTAGATGGATGTAACTTAAATCTAGGATTAGTTTGCTGTTCTAAACTTTGTAAAGTTTTAAAAGCATTATTTAAACTTCTTATAGTTTTGCTACGTTTGAACGAGCTTTTTATCTGTTTAAGCATATTTTATATATTAATGTTTTCTCATAGCATTAGCTTCTTTTATTATCAGCTTTAACGCTCTCAAGAAACCAACTTGTTTTACTAAATATAGGAAGTGTTCTTTATTTAGTAGCCCTTTTTTACTAATATTTATTCTGTGTAAAACATCAATATATTTCTTGTTCAGTTTGTTTAATGTTTTTTTTATATCAGAAGAAGAATGAGTAATATAATTAACTATGTACTCTCTTAATATCAATTCCCAAGCATACATGTAGTCTCTGTTATGACTCATGCTTGATTCATGAACTCTTATATAGGCAACAGCATTATTGTCTTCAATAAAATGAAATTTAGCACCTTCAAAAGAGCATCTAAGCCAAAAATCCCAATCTTCTAAAGCTTTTAATGAGGTATTGAAAAATAGTTTTTTACCCTTAACAAAAGATGATCTAATTAAAGGGGTATTTACTGGTGAGAAATTAGCTATTATCAAATTTTCAATAAAACTCTTTTTTAATCCTCTATCTATATGAACATCTTCTGATAATTCTAAATTATTATAAAATATATCAAATTCTTTATGCTTAAAAAATTTGGCATCCGTGTAGGTTATAGTGATGGAAGAACGCTCTTCCATATAGCTAACTTGTAAAGAAATCTTATCAGAGCTTAATAAATCATCAGCATCTAAAAAATTAATGTATTTACCATTAGCATTTTTTAAGCCTGTATTTCTTGCAGCAGCTAGGCCCAGATTTTCTTGATATATGTATTTAAAACGAGAATCTTTTAGGAAGTTTTCTTTAATGAGATCTCTAGTATTATCAGTAGAGCCATCATCTATTATAATTGCCTCCCAATTTTGATAATTCTGACTTAAAAGGCAATTAAGAGTTTCAGTTATAAGATAACCATAATTGTAGCTTGGTATAATAATAGACACTAATGGCTCTTGCTTCATAGCTTATTTGATTTTAATTTTAAGCCCCAAATATGTTTATATATAAAGTTGAATTTACTTAGTTTACTTTTTTTGTAGATATATAATAATGTTTGGTAATGCTTGAACATGAATATGATAAGCTTAAAGTTTATCGTATTATCTAAACGTTTGTAATAAAGCTCTTTAAGTTTTAGTATGAGATTAGGATTTTTTGCAAAACGATAATCTGAAAATGTTTCAAGCATTTGAACAGATTTAATAATTTTTTCTCTGCTTGTTAATTTAGATTTACTTTTTCCTAATTTTAAAATGTCTGTATCAGATGATTCATGTTGTCTGTATAGGACTAACGGCCTTGGAATATAGATGATTGACTGAATATTTGCAGCACAAAAAGCTAACCATTGGTCATGCATAATATGGTCTGGAAAAGGTAAACACTTAACTACCATATCTCTAGAAAAAAGACAGGCATGTCCAGATACGCAATTAAAAAATAAAAAAGGATGGTAGCTGTCACCAGAATACATATTTAGAATATCCGACATTTTTTTATTCAAACTATTACCATTCGAATTAATAAAAGCCGAATCATGATAAATAAATTTTTCATCATGAATGCTATTCATTAGAATGCTAATCTTATCTAACATCCAAATATCATCTTGGTCTGATAATGCTATATACTCTCCTTTACAAAGTTGAATAGCTTTCTCAAAATTTTTCTTATAGCCTAGATTTACTTCATTTTTGTATACTTTGAAATTGTTATATCTAGAAGCGTAATCACCTAAAATGGTTAAGGTGTTATCAGAAGAACAATCATCAACAGCTACAATTTCAAGGTTGGGATAATCTTGTTTAACTAACGAATCTAATTGTTCAATTAAATATCGTTCGCCATTATAAGTGCAAAGCGCTATGGAAACCAGAGGATAATACATATTCTACTCAAAAGTCTGCATATCAATTAATTTCTTATAAAGCCCTTGGTGCTGCATTAACTCTTGATGAGTACCTTGCTCAACTACTTGGCCTGCTTCTAAAACTAATATTAAATCGGCATTTTGGATGGTACTTAAACGGTGTGCAATAACCAAAGAAGTACGGTTTTTCATTAAATTATTGATAGCTTCTTGAACTAATTTTTCTGATTCTGTATCTAAAGCTGATGTTGCTTCATCTAAAATTAGAATAGATGGATTGCGCAAAACTGCTCTGGCAATATTTAAACGTTGTTTTTGTCCGCCAGAAAGTTTCATCCCTCTATCTCCAATATTGGTATGATAACCATTTTCTGTAGCCAGAATAAAGTTATGAGCATTGGCAATTTTTGCTGCAGCCTCCACTTCTTCTTGGCTAACTTCATCTATCCCAAAAGAGATATTATTAAAGATGGTATCGTTAAACAAAATAGATTCTTGGCTAACCATGCCCATTTGAGATCTTAAAGATTCTATTTTTAGATTACGGATGTCTTTCCCATCAAATAAAATAGCGCCTTCATTTACATCGTAAAACCGTGGAATCAAATCAGAAATGGTACTTTTTCCACCTCCTGATGGGCCTACCAAAGCCACTGTTTGCCCTTTTTTAATGGTAAAATTTAATTTATCAAGGACTTTTTTATCGGTATAACCAAAGGATACATTTTCAAATTGGATGCTATTAGAAAAAGGCTGAGCCGCAATGGCATCTGCTTTATCTGTAACCTCTGGTTTAGTATCCACCAAATTTAAAACACGCTCGCCAGCTGCAATACCAGAATGTATATTGCTAAACGCATCGGTTATAGCTTTAGCAGGGCGCATCACTTGCGAGAAAATAGCAATATATGTTACAAACGCTTCTGGAGCTAGGTTTGAAGCATTGCCAAAAATTAAATTACCGCCGTATAATAAAATCCCAGAAACGGTACAGATTCCTAAAAACTCAGAAACAGGCGAAGATAATTGCTGTCTTCTGGTCATAGAGCGGGTAATTTTAGAATACTTTTGATTTTGCTTATCAAACCTATCGGTAACAAAAAATATAGCGTTAAAAGCTTTAATCACTTTGATGCTCGATAAGGCTTCATCCAAATAAGAAATCATCAAGCCATAAGTCTCTTGAGACTCTGTAGCTTGTCTTTTTAGCGATTTTACAATTCTTGCTATAATTAAACCAGAAATAGGGATAACCAATAGAGAGAATAAGGTAAGTTTTACAGATATAAGTAAAAGCGCAATAATATAGGCAATAAGTTGTAAAGGCTCTTTAAAAACAACTTGTAATGTGCCAGTAACCGAGAACTGAACTACTTGTACATCTGAAGCAATTTTAGATATAATATCTCCTTTTCTTTCATTACTAAAGTAACCAACATGCAAATTCATCACATTATTAAAAACTGTTTTACGGAGATTTAGTAAAGTATGAATGCGTAAATCTTCCATAATTCTTTGAGAAAGATAACGGAATAAGTTGGCTAGTAAGTTAGAGCAAATGATAACCACGCAGACAAACTTTAAGGCACCTATTTTACCTTCGTTAACGATGGTGGTTTTGAAGTAGTAATTGAATAAATCTATCAGATAACTAAAAGAAAAGCTGGCTTCTGGAAAACTGGGTGCTGTTACTTGTTCTTTAGTATCTAAAAATAAAGTGTTTAATAATGGGATGATTAAACCAAAATTAAGTGTACCAAAAACAACTGCAAACAGGGTACAGATTATATAAGGTATTGCGAATTTTTCAATAGGTTTTGCAAAAGATAATAATCTGAAGTATGTTTTCATGACTAAAAACGAAGTTGAGATGGTAACAAATCATCATTTGTGTCAGGCAGAGCAGAAGTCGGAGACTTTTCTGAGTATATCAGAGAACATTTCCACGAAAGCTCCATTAACAATTATGATTTTTAAGACATCCTCTTTCTTAAATATGTTTATCAGCTAGTTCTAAAGCTTTAATTTACTGGTACTGCGTATATGTTAATTGTTTTTTTAAACTTCATCATATCCGTGTTATGAGGGAGCTTTTCTACCGTTGCATGAATATCAAAATCTTCAAAATAGAAGATATCGTAACCATGTTTTTTAATAACATCGTACAATTCTACTTTAGCGTCATTACTGGCTTTTCCGAAACTTTCTGCTATAATAACAGGCTTACATTGCTCAATTAAATCGCTTATAGATTTGATAATTTCCTTATCGTAACCTTCAGTATCAATTTTTATAAAAGAGAGTTTATTTACCCATTCAGGATATTTACTTTCTAAGAAAGCTTTTAAATTAACACCTTTAACCTTACTTTCCTGAACAAATTTACCATGCGGGCTATCTTTAGTAGGTGATATTGCTCCATTAGCAAAAGATGCTTCTGATGATATAAAATAAAACTCTTCATCTTGTGTAGAGATGGCATAGTTTTGAGGTTCTAACCTATATTTATCTTCATTTAAAGAAGCATTTTTCTGAAGAATTTTAAAAACAAAAGGGTTAGGGTCAAAGCCGAGTGCTAAACCTGATTTACCACTACAAATAGCCATTGGTACTGTAGTGTCTCCAATATTTGCCCCAATATCTATAGTTAAATCACCTTCTTTAATAAACTGGTTAAAAAACTCAACCATTGCTGTATGAATTTTTATATGTGGAACCAAAGGGTTAGACCAGTTAGCAAAAGAGATTTGACCGTATTTTCCCAAATCAAAGTTTTCAATTTGTGGAGGATACTCTTGTGTAACTCTTCTTGCTTTTTTTCTGGCTAAAGAAGCTTTAATATAACTTAACATATAATAAAATTAACTTTATTGGGGTGTGGCTAAAACTTAGTCTGTAAAGTTTAAAGCAGTCTGAGAAAGCCTTTGAGGGGTAAATATACACTATTCTGTTAAATGATTACTTATCAAAATAATAACTTTGGTTGATTCTAGCATTTAACAACCTCTTTATTTCCTATAACTGAACGGATTTGATAAATAATATCCATTAAACTATGGTTAGCATTTCGTTCTTTCATTAGGTTTTGGAATTCATCTTTTTTAGTTTTAAGATGTTTTCTGTTTAAAAAAACATTAAAATAAGCTTCGGCTTTATAAAATTGAAATGTTAAAAGCCCTATTATAATATCTGTAAATATTACTTGAATGTGCCATAGGAAAAGGTTAAAACCAGTAAGATGTAGGTAATGCGTGTAATATCTGTTTCTAAAGTAAACCATTTTAATGTCACGCTTTTTACTATGGTCTTTAGTGCTTCCTGATATTTCATGCCTACAAATGGCATCATGTTCATAATAACATTTCCATCCTAAACGCCAGGCTCTGATAGATAGTTCCTGATCTTCACAGTAAAAAGGATTAAACATTTCATTAAATCCTTTTATAGTTTTTAATTTTTTGGCATCTATAAGCGCAATAGCACCGGAAAGATAAAAAGTAGGGGTAAGCGTATTTTTATTTTTGAGGTAAAAGAAATTGCTGGGTTTTATTTTTTGTCCGCTAACTTTTGGGCATCTAGCAGCTTCCTGAATTTGGTCATCATCCATACCAATTACTCGGCCCATTACACCAAACGTATCTGTTTTTTCAAAATATTTATAAAGCTTTTTGAAATAATTGTTTTCTAGTTTAACATCAGTATTTAGAAGAAAAATTAACTCGTTTTTTGCAGCTTGTATGCCAAGATTACAAGTTTCTGAAAAGCCAGAATTTTTTTCTTTTTGTATTAAGATAATTTTGTCTGTATAATTTTCTTTAAGATATTTTACCGAGTTATCTTCAGAAGCATCATCAATAACAATAATCTCAACTTCATCTGCGCAAGCATGAATCACATTAAAATTATGCTCAAAATACTTTTCAAATAAATGTTTCCCATTATAATTGGGTATGATTACCGAGATACTTCTCATCATCTTTACTTTACTTTTTGATAATTCTTGTATTCAAAAGGCCTATATCCCGTTCGCTCTTCTATCCATTTTAATAAGCGCCTTCTAAAATTTAATTTTTTCTTTACCACCGTGGGGTCAAAAGAGAACTCCCAATTAGTATTCGTAATTCGTTGCCGAATCGCTACAGGGTGACTAGAATTAAATTTTACTAACTCGTCTGCATTGCCATAATCAAAGCTTTCTGCTTTTGGGATATGGGTTTCAATCCATTCATCATCACGATAAAACTTATTGAAATTTCTCACCTTATGATTTAGCCCATGTGGTGGTTTAACCCATCCATAATGGTAAATATAAGCATCAATTTCTTTAACCTTTATTTTCCTGTTCTCAAATCTAAATCCTTGCGCATCTCTATAAGAGTGCATGCCTTGCATATTTTTGATGATTCTTATTTCTTTCCTGTACCAACGTCTGGAAGTAGCGATATAATCATAAGAACCATAAAAATGTAGGTACTTAAACAATAAGCCTTCTATGTTTTTATCTGCTAAACATAGCTGCATTTCTTTTTTAATGGTCTCATGATATTTTTCATGCACCACCTCATCGCCTTGGATATAGAACGCCCAATCTGCATCTGGTGATATAGCTTTAAAAGCTTTATCTGTTTCTAACGCAAAAGTTTTACCACCTTCTCTTACGCTATCATCCCAAACAGTATCAATGATTTTGATTTTTGGAGAATCTATAGCTTGCAACAATTGTAAAGTATCATCAGTAGAATTTCCATGCGCAATAATAAATTCATCGCATAGGGGTAAGATGGAAGTAATAGCCTCTACTATTGGATAATCATTAACTACAGCGTTTCTAATAAAGGTAAACCCGGCTACTTTCATCTTTCTGATAAAGTTTTGATATTAAAATTCGTGAATAAAAGTAACAAAAATACTACACTAATACCGCTTATTTGCCTTTCCATAGTATTATCTGTAAACATGTGAAGGATAATAGGAATTACAAATGCTAAAAATATGAAATTATGAATGAGTTCCTTGAGGATAATTATTAACCCACCTAAGAAAATCAAAATGCTAAAAATCACGCCGTAAGAGGCCATGTAATATAAATATTGGTTATGGATAAAAACTCTATTTTGAGGGATGAGCCAATAGGAATTATGGGTATATTGATGATCCATCTCCTGTTTTAAATCTGCAGGAGCAACACCCATGAAAATATTGCTTTTGATAATTTCTAAAGCACATTTATTTGCTGCCCAACGCTGGCTTATTGATAAATAATTGGGGTTTTTATTTTCTACTAAATTGATGATATCATGTTTAGTAGAGTTTATTTTTTGCTTAATGGCAGGCACTTTTTGATAAACAATAATACTGGCTAAAAACAACAAGAAAGCGTAACCTAGGTATTTATAGTTTTTATTGATGATGATTTCTCGGCACATAAAAAATAATCCGGTAAGCCATAAAGAAATTAGGGTAAAACGTTGTGCTACTACCACTAGACCTATCAAAAGCAAAATTAAACAAGTAGCAATAATCCCTTTTTTAAAAGATTTTGTTTGCTTTAAAAGTGATAGTGCTAAAGCTATAAAAGCAAAGCTGTAAAGCAGGCCAAGTTCTGTATGATACGGACCCAAAACAGAAGTTATATTTCCACCTTGGGTGATTATCTCTTGATAAAGTTGCAGATGAGATAATATCCATAATAAATCTACACTGATGCAGAAAACTCCGCAAAATCCAAAAAATAAAACTAAACGTTGTATACTTGCCTCATGATGTGTTTTAGCCATCATAAAAACTAACGGAAGTAGCCATAAAAAGCTGTTTTTAAAGAGCAAATTTAACCAAGCAGCTTTATCAGTAGTATTCCAGAAACTCAATAATATGAGGATATATAAACCTATAAAAAAGTAATGCTTTAGCTTTACAGGATTTATTTTTTGATGATGATAAAAGCTATTTATAGCTGTTAAAAGCATTAAAACAAGAGAAATGGATAAAATTGCTCTAGAAAAAAACAATCCAAAAATGAGTAAAAAACAACTTGCTTCTACAGCATGTTCTTTTAATAATGAATAAATGCTTGCTCTAGGCATCTTGCTCATTTTAAATTGATATTTTTACTTGAAACATAACCAAAGTTAAGTTAATGTTAGATAAGGCAAAAACACTATTAGCAAGTATGACTTCTGGAGATGTTAAATCTCTTGCCAGAGCTTTAACCATTGTAGAAAATGATTTAGCCGGGGCCGATGATATTTTGAAATCTTTACATCTACACCAAACTCCGGTTATTGGGGTTACTGGCCCACCAGGAGCAGGTAAAAGTACTTTGTTAAATAGTTTGATAGGGCATTTAACCGAAAAAGGTAAGAGGATAGCAATTTTAGCAGTAGACCCAACATCACCTTTTAGCTTTGGGTCTTTATTAGGAGACCGTATCCGGATGAAAGATCAGTTCAACCATCCAAATGTTTTTATACGTTCTTTAGCTACCAGAGGTGCTTTAGGAGGCTTGTCTGGCAAAACCATAGAAATGACGGATGTTTTAAAAGCCGCTCATTTTGATTTTATTTTTGTAGAAACTGTTGGTGTTGGGCAGTCTGAGGTTGAAATTGCTGGCCTGGCAGATTTAACTATGGTAGTTTTGGTTCCAGAATCTGGTGATGAAATACAGCATATTAAATCGGGCTTAATGGAGATTGCAGATATTTTTATTGTAAATAAATCAGACAGACCCGATGCACAATTATTTACCATTGGTCTCCAAAAATTAATTAGAGAAAAGCATCAGCAAATAAAAGTTTTTAATACCGTAGCTGATAAGGGAACCGGCGTTATTGAACTTGCCAATGAAATTTTGGCTTTTAAACCTCAGGACGGATTTAAGAAAATAGAGTTGCTTACCCAAAAAGCTTGGCAATTGATTCAGCATTATCAAATGAGAGCTATCCAAAAAAATAAGCTTCAGCAAAGTATTACCGAAGCTTATCATCCTCATTTTAATATCTATCAATTTATAGAAACTTTTATGCGTTCATCATAGCTTCTATTTCCTCTGCTTCTATGGGGATATGTGCCATTAAATCTACCGGACCATTTGCGGTTACCAAAATATCGTTCTCTAGCCTGATACCTAAATTTTCTTCCAAAATATAGATTCCTGGTTCGCAGGTTAAGATGTTACCAGCCTCAAATGGTTTGTACCTGTCAGAAATATCATGTACATCTAAACCTAAATGATGCGATGTACCATGCATGAAATATTTTTTATAAGCTGGCACCGCAGGGTTTTGTTTAGCCACATCATGTTTGTCCAGTAAACCAAGCTTTATCAATTCGCTTGTCATAATTTTACCTACCTCATCATGGTATTCGTTCCAAATGGTACCAGGTACTAACATTTTTCTAGCTTCTTTGAAAACATGTAAAACTGCATTGTAAACATCTTTCTGTCGTTTGGTAAAACGGCCGTTAACGGGGATAGATCTGCTTAAATCTGCATTATAGTTGGCATATTCTGCTGCAAAGTCAAATAATATCACATCCCCATCTTTACAAGGCTGATTATTATCATTATAATGAAGTATGCAGGCATTTCTTCCTGAAGCTATAATAGGTTCATAGGCATGCCCTGTAGCGCCTTGCTTAATAAACTCATGAATAATTTCTGCCTCAATTTCATATTCCATTACACCTGGTTTAACAAATTTTAATACCCTATTGAAGGCATCTCCGGTAATATCACATGCTTTTTGGGTGATAGTAATTTCCATATCAGATTTTACCATTCTTAAATCACGCATGATGGGCGCAACACGTTGATAATGATGTAAAGGATATTTAGATTTTAAATCCTCTATAAATCTTAAATCTCTATAAGGGACATGATTGGCGTAACGGTCATTCTCATTAGTGTTGAGGTATATATTTTCTGCATAATGTATAATTGCTGATAAAATATTCCAAAAATCATCTAGCCAGTAGATACTTTTAATACCCGAAACTCGTTGAGCTTCCTCTTTGGTGTACTTATGGCCTTCCCAAATGGCTATATGCTCGTTTGTTTGTCTTAAAAAAAGGACTTCTTTGTACAAAGGATTAGGACAATCCGGAAAAAGTAATAAAATTGTTTGTTCTTGGTCTATACCAGATAAGTAGTATAAGTCTGGATTTTGTTTGAATTTATACAATTGATCTCCACTTCTGGTATATTCATCGTTTGAGTTAAAAATAGTTAAACTATTTTTTTTGAGGCGATTAGCTAAATTTTTACGATTAAAAACAAATAAATCTGCGTTTTTAGTAGTGTATTTCATAAAACTAAATTAAGAAACCCTTATTTTAAAATTGCGTATAAACCTGTAATATGAAAAAAATATTTTGGAATGAAGTTTGATAAGTTGCTGATGTCAAACTTAAAATTTATTTTTGTGACAAATTACAATTAAAATTGTTTAACCTTTAAAAAAATGATTATGAATTATTCTACATTGAAGAAAACGGTCGCTTTATCATTAGCAACTGCTTTCGCTGTAGCGACTCAAGCACAGGAGACTCCTGCTACTACGTCGTCTGCAAAAGTATTCGGAGGGAGAGGCCAGTATAGAACTTGGACAATAGGTGTTAACGCTGGTGGTTCTTTACCATTAAGCATTATCGGCGGTACCAATGATTTTGGGAAGAACGTTGAATTTGGCGAGCATACTATGGGTTTTTACTATGGTATCTCTTTAAGAAAGCAATTAGCACATTCTTTTGGCTTACAAGGTAACTTAAGCAGAGGTAATGTTATTGCTTACAATAAAGGCGTTGGTACTTTCAGACCAGGCGATGCTACACCTTACAGCACTGCTAAAACAGAAGTACAATATGATATTAACTTAAGTGGAGTTGTTAACGTAGCAACTGTGGATTTCTTAAGAAGAGAGAATGCAGTTAATTTCTACGTATCTGCTGGTTACGGTTTAATTGCTTTTAACCCAATGTTATATACTACTTACGCTGGTGGCGATGGTACTCCAGCAGTAAATAATAAAGGCTTATACGGTGATGAAGGTAACAATGATTACATCAGACAAGCTTACATCCCTGTAGGTGCTGGTGTTAAATTTAAATTATCAGACCGCGTTGCTTTAGATTTTGGTTATGATACTAAATTTATTGATGGCGATAACTTTGACGGTGTTTACGCTGGTGGTACTTCTAAAGATAAATTCTCAGTTGTACGTGGTGGTTTAGAATTCTCTTTAGGTTCTAAAGCTAAGCCAGACTTAAACTGGGCAAATCCAGTTGCTATGATGTATGATGAGTTAAAAGACCCTACCTTACGTCAAGAAGTTGAAGCATTAAAAGGACGTGTTACAAATGTTGAGCAATCAGTTCAAGATCTTAAAAAAGATTCTGATGGTGACGGTGTTGCAGATTACTTAGATAAATGCCCTAACACACCTGCTGGTGCTAAAGTTGATGGTGCTGGTTGCGAGTTAGATACTGACGGTGACGGTGTGCCAGATTGGAAAGATGACTGTCCTACTGAAAAAGGTACTCCAGAATTAAATGGTTGTCCTGAAATGGGTTCAGCTACCATGTCTGGTGTTGATAACATCCAATTCGAGTATAACTCTTCAGTATTAAGAACTTCTGCTTACCCTACTTTAGACAAAATTTCATCAATGATGAGAGCTAATAAAGCTCAAGGTCTTCAATTAGATGGCCACGCTTCTGAAGAAGGTACAGATGCTTACAATATGCAATTATCTGTTGATAGAGCTAATGCAGTAAAAACTTATTTAGTTAACTCTGGTGTAGATGCAAAAAGAATTTCTACAAAAGGTTACGGTGAGAGCCGCCCTATTGCATCTAATGCAACTGAAGAAGGACGTGTTAAAAACCGTCGTGTTGAATTTAGACAGAAATAATTAAAACAAATTTTAAGAAAAGGGAGTTCTTGCAAAAGGACTCCCTTTTTTATTTTATAAATTTGCGATATGTTATATTTCTTTAGAAAGAAAGACCCAAACAGACCGGATAATTTTAATCTGAGGGTAATGCATTGGATTAATAAAACAGCCATTATTGTTTTTTTATTGGGTTTGATTTGGAAACTGTTAGATTGGTTTGTCTTACATTAGAGACTACCATTTAAATTTTGAGAATGAAAAAAATCATCAATACACCTTCGGCACCAGCACCGATAGGTCCTTATAGCCAGGCTGTGTTAGCAGGCAACACTTTATATGTTTCTGGCCAGATAGCTTTACATCCTGTAAGCGGCGAAATTATAGACAGCACTTTAGCTTTAGAAACCAAGCAAGTGATGGCTAATTTACAGGCTGTTTTAGAAGCAGCAGCTATGGATTTTAGCCATGTAGTAAAAACCTCTATTTTTTTGAGTGATATGTCTTATTTTGCTGAGGTGAATGAAATTTATGGACAATATTTTACTGGAGATTATCCGGCAAGAGAAACAGTAGCCGTGAAAACATTACCCAAAAATGTTAATGTAGAAATATCGCTTATTGCAGTTAAAGCTTCATGAGCTTAAAATTAAAATGCTTCTTGGCTGCATTATCTGCAAATATCATTTGGGGTTTTGTAGCCGTACCTATAAGATTTGTTCAGCATTATGAGGCAGAGCAGATCCTTTTTTGTAGAATAATTATATCGTTAATAATTTGCTGTGTATTTATTGCCGGTTTTCAAAGAAAGCAATTGTTAGATGATATCCAAATATTAGCATCATCTTCAAAATCAGAAAGAAAAACACTTCTTATCCTATTGCTTACCTCTGGTGTTTTAATCACCTTTAACTGGTATGCTTTTATCTATGTTATCAATCATGTAAGTCTCAACTCAGCAGCTTTTGCCTACATGATTTGTCCTTTGATTACGGCCTTATCTGGCTTTATTATTTTAAAGGAGGATATCAACCGACAAAAAATTGCAGGAATTATGATTGCACTTGTTAGTGTGCTTATTTTGGCAACTGGCTCTTTACATGAAGTTTTATGGTCTATTGTTACTGCTAGTTTTTATGCTTTTTATTTAATCATACAAAGGGTTAGTAAGGTATTTAATAAGGTTAACATGTTGGGTTTGCAGTTAATGATAGCTTTTATTGTGATTTTACCTTTATACTTAAATTTAGGTTTAAGCCTTCCTGTTGATCTAAACTTTTGGTTTGATATTACCATCATAGCAGTTTTATTTACTTTGATACCGCTATTTTTGAGTCTATTTGCTTTACAAGGTTTACCATCATCAACAGTTGGGATCATTATATATATTAATCCTGTCATTGCATTTGCTGTAGCGTTTTTATATTTTAACGAGGGAATTAATTTTATTCAAGCATTTGCCTATTTACTATTGGTATTTGCAGTTATCATATTCAATTGGAAAATTATATCCGGTACAATACGTAAATTAGTAGCAAGAGAAGTCACAGATTTTGAATGATCCATTATTTAAAACTCCTATAGAGTATCTTAAAGGTGTTGGTCCGCAAAGGGCCGAAATCTTAAAGAAAGAGGCTGCAATTTTCACCTATGAAGATTTATTGTACTATTATCCTTTTAGATACATCGATAGAACCCAATTCTATAAAGTAGCAGAAGCACCACCAGATTTAGCACATGTACAAATATTAGTAAGGCTAAAGTCTTTTGAAGTCATTGGCGAAAAGCAGAGTAAAAGATTAATAGCTAAAGCCTATGATGATACTGCAGAGATAGAATTGGTATGGTTCCAAGGGATAAGATGGGTAGAGAAAAACCTGAAATTAAATCAGGTTTATATCATTTTCGGTAAGCTCAACTATTTCAATGGGAAAGCGCAAATGGCACATCCAGAAATGGAGCTTTTTTCTAAGGAAAATGTAACCAAGGGTAATTTAAGCTTACAACCTGTTTACTCATCAACAGAGAAATTAAAACAGTTTTCACTAGATACCAAAGGCATACAGAAGTTAACGGCAAACTTATTAGAGCAGGTTGCCGATAAAATAGAGGAAGTATTGCCTCGCTATATCTTAGAGCAATATAAATTAAACTCGCATAAAGAGGCTCTATTGCAAATCCACTTTCCTACAGATAATAAATCCCTAAAAAGAGCCCAAACAACTTTAAAGTTTGAAGAGCTATTTTTTATTCAGCTTAAAATGTTGAGGAGTAAATTGCTGAGGACGTACAAGTTTAAAGGTAATGTGTTTGCTCAGGTTGGTGATAAGTTTAATTATTTTTATGAGAACCTTTTGCCATTTTCTTTAACCAATGCACAAAAAAGGGTTATTAAAGAGATCAGATCGGATACCCAAAAAGGTATACAGATGAACAGATTGGTGCAAGGCGATGTGGGTTCTGGCAAAACCGTAGTTGCTTTAATGAGCATGCTTTTAGCTATTGATAATGGCTTTCAAGCTTGTTTAATGGCACCAACAGAAATTTTGGCAACGCAGCATTATCATTCTTTAAAAGCTTTGTTAAAAGATGATTTTGTAGAAATAGCTTTATTAACGGGCTCAACAAAAAAGAAAGAGCGGACTATACTTTTTGAAAAGTTAGCCAGTGGAGAATTAGCAATTTTAATTGGTACGCATGCCCTTATAGAAGATACGGTACAGTTTAAAAATTTAGGTTTGGTGGTGATAGATGAGCAACATCGTTTTGGTGTAGAGCAAAGAGCTAAACTATGGCGTAAGAATGTGATACCGCCACATGTTTTGGTAATGACAGCCACACCCATACCGCGTACCCTTGCCATGACTTTGTATGGAGATTTAGATGTATCCATGATTAATGAATTACCTGCTGGTAGAAAGCCTATTGAAACCATACATCTTTATGAAACACAAAGGTTAAGGATGTTTGGTTTGATGAAGCGAGAAATAGCGCTAGGTAGGCAGGTGTATATCGTATATCCGCTTATTCAGGAAAGTGCCAAACTAGATTTAAAAAATTTAATGGATGGTTTAGAGGTTATGGCTATGGAGTTTCCTTTACCACAATATAAATTTAGTGTTGTACATGGGCAATTAGCTGCAAAAGATAAAGAATATGAAATGCAGCGCTTTGTAAAGGGAGAAACCCAAATTATGGTAGCCACTACGGTTATTGAAGTTGGAGTGAATGTGCCTAATGCTTCGGTCATGATTATTGAGAATGCAGAGCGTTTTGGATTATCACAATTGCATCAATTAAGAGGAAGAGTAGGAAGAGGCGCAGAGCAATCTTATTGTGTGTTGATGTCTGGTGTGAAACTTAGCAAAGAGGCAAAAATTAGATTAGAGACCATGGTAAGAACTAACGATGGTTTCGAAATATCAGAAATTGACTTACAATTACGTGGTCCTGGTGATATAGAAGGAACTCAGCAAAGTGGTATTTTAGACTTAAAATTGGCTGATATTTCTCAAGACCAACAAATACTACAAGAAGCTAGAAAAACAGTGATAGAAATTTTTGAGGAAGACCCAGATTTAAATTTAGAAAAACATCAGACTTTAAGAAAGTTCTTCTCTGTAAAGAAAAATGGAATCTCATTAGATAAAATATCTTAAATTATAAACAACATTGGCAGCTACTTCTAACGACCCCTACATAGCCCTTAAATTTCCAGAATTTAGGTATTTCTTAGGGATGCGATTTTTCTTTACCATAGGTTATCAAATACAAGCCGTAGTATTAGGTTGGTATGTTTATAACCTCACCAAAGATCCACTTTCACTAGGTTTAATAGGGCTAGCAGAAGCTATTCCATCCATAGGAATTGCTTTGTACGGCGGTTATGTAGCAGATAAATCAGACAAAGCAGTTTTAATAAAATGGGTGGTTGGCTTAATGGTTTTGGCGTCTTTTGCTTTGTATGTAGTAACTACACCTAGCATTGTTGCATTATGGGGTACATCAAAAGTTATTATCGCTATTTATAGTATTATTTTTATAGTGGGTATTGCCAGAGGCTTCTTCTCGCCGGCAGCTTTTTCTTTAATGGCGCAAATTATACCACGAGCGCATTATCCAAATTCTTCTACCTGGAATAGCTCTATTTGGCAAATTGCAGCAATTGTGGGTCCGGCTTTAGGCGGCTTGTTATATGGTTTTATAGGTGTGCATACCACCTTATTAATTATTGTTGCAAGTATTTCTATCTCATTTTTTGCTACATTCTTTTTTAAAAGCGTACCTCCCACTTATATACGTAAAACCAGTATTTATGAAAGCTTATCAGAAGGCTTAAAGTTTGTTTTTAAAACCAAAATGTTGGTTGGTGCCTTAAGTTTAGATTTATTTTCGGTGTTTTTTGGCGGTGCTGTAGCTTTAATACCGGTAATAGCCAGTGAGGTTTTAAAAGTAGGTGCTCAGGAATTTGGGATGATGAGGGCTGCACCTGCTTTAGGTGCTGTTTTAACCATGTTAGTGATGACACGTTTCTCGCCTATGGGTAAACCTTGGCGTAATCTTTTGTTTGCTGTTGCTGGTTTTGGAATCTCTATAATAGGTTATGGCTTATCAAGAAATTTATATCTCACCCTTTTCTTTTTGTTTTTAGAAGGTGCTTTTGATAGTGTAAGTGTGATTATTCGCTCTACCATTTTACAATTGCTTACACCTGATGAAATGCGGGGCAGAGTATCAGCTGTTAATGCCATGTTTATAGGTTCTTCAAACGAGATTGGTCAGTTTGAATCTGGTTTAACAGCAAAATTAATGGGTACCGTACCAGCAGTTTTATTTGGGGGCAGCATGACTTTATTGGTAGCTGCTGTTACTTGGATGAAAACTAAAAAACTGATCCCAAAAACCTTAAATGATATTAGCAATCACCATTAAAATTTCTTTTTGGATGCCATAGGCTTGCCCCAAAAGAAATAAATAATAGCACCTAATAAGGGTATTAAAATGACAATTAATAACCAAAGCAATTTGAGGTTAGCAGATAAGTTCTCGTTAAAAAAAATATCTTTAGCGGTTACCAAAGCCACCAATAGCGGGAAAAAGAACAAACCAGCCAGCAACATAAAATAGCCAGTTTGTGATAGTTGTAATAATACCGATAGCATCTTGAACTATATTTTAATAATCAATACACTAAATTAAGTAAAAGCTTTATCGTTTAGCCTTTTTTCTCCAATTTGTTGTCTCCACATGGCATAGTATAAACCTTTTTCTGCTAATAAATCTTCATGTTTACCAACCTCAACAATATGGCCACGCTCTAAAACAAAAATCCTATCGGCATGCATAATGGTTGATAAACGGTGAGCAATTAAAATGGTTATTCTTTCTTTTCCGCCAGATACATCTCTAATAGTTTCTGTAATTTCTTCTTCCGTAATTGAGTCTAGTGCTGATGTTGCCTCATCAAAAACTAAAATATCTGGCTGTCTTAAAAGTGCTCTGGCGATAGATAATCTTTGCTTCTCGCCACCAGAAACTTTAACACCACCTTCGCCAATAACGGTATTCAAGCCAGCATCGGCCCTAGCCAATAAAGATTGGCAAGCGGCTTTTTGTAAAACCTGCATACAAGCTTCATCCGTAGCGTTTGGACTCACAAAAAGAAGATTTTCTCTGATGGTACCAGAAAAAAGCTGAGTATCTTGAGTTACAAAACCTATTCGCTCTCTTAACTCATCCAAATCTATTTCATTGCTATGGATGCCGTTATAGTTAACCTCACCTTCTTGTGGTTGGTATAGCCCAACCAGTAATTTCACCAAAGTAGTTTTGCCAGAGCCAGACGGACCAACAAATGCAATAGTTTCTCCTTTTTTTACGCTAAAGCTGATGTTATGTAAAGCCGGAGCTAAGGCTGTTAAATGCTGAAAGCTTAGATTTTTAAGCTCTAACTCATGAATTGGTCCGGTATGTTTCGGGTGTAAAGGTTTAACCTCTTTTGGTGTGTTTAGGGTTTTTTGGAAATTATTTAAGGATGCTTCTGCCTCTCTATAAGTTAAAATGATATTGCCAAACTCTTGTAATGGGCCAAATAAAAAGAATGAGTAAAACAAAAATGTAAAATACTGTCCTGCTGATATATCGTTTTTAAAGATGAGTAAGAGTAAAATTACTACCATAGTGCTTCTAACCAAGTTTACGGTTGTACCTTGTAAAAAGCTCATGCTACGCACATATTTTACTTTTTTAAGTTCCAGATCTAGAATTTTATAAGTTGTATTATTTAACCTGTTAATCTCTTGGTTGGCTAAACCTAAGCTCTTTACCAGTTCTATATTTCTTAAAGATTCTGTTGTAGCACCAGCCAAAGATGTTGTTGCACCCACAATTTTCTTTTGGATGGTCTTGATTTTCTTACTTAAGAACCAACTCACTACAAATATCAAAGGTATAGAAGCAAAATAAACCAGCGTAACTTTATAGCTTACGGTTAAAGAATAGATGATGACGAAAACCATCCCTACCAAACTTGTAAACAAGATATTGATGAAAGCGATGATAAACTTTTCAGAATCTGTACGTACTTTTTGTAAGATACCTAAGGTTTCTCCACTACGTTGGTCTTCAAAAGTTTGATAAGGTAATTGCAATGAGTGAGATAGTCCATCAGCATACATTTTAGCGCCCAATTTTTGAGTAATGATATTAGCAAAATAATCCTGAAAGTTTTTAGCAATACGAGAAATCATAGCTGCACCTACAGCTAAACCAATAAGCTTTAAAACTCCTATAGTAAATTCAGACTCTGTTAACTCATCCTTTTTGTTGATAAAATTATCAACAATTTTTCCTGTAATATGTGGGTCTATTAAAGAAAAGCATTGGTTTATAGTGGCAAATAATAGGGCTAAACCTATTAAACCTTTATAAGCTTTTAAATACTGAATAAGAATTTTCATGAAAACCAGGTGCTATTATAAACCACAAATATAAAATTGATTAAGAGCTCATGTCTCATATAGGGGTAATATTTATAAATGATGAATAGATTTTATATGTATCCTAAAAGTTACAGCTAATATTTAAAGGCGTTTAAACTTAAATCAAAAAAAATAGTCCTTATTTTGCAGTCAAACTCACCTAAACTTATAAATGAAAAATTTTTTCATCAGTATTTTATTTGCCTTAATCTATGTACAAACCTTTGCACAAAGACAACCTATAACAGTTACGGGGCAATTAAAGGATAGTACCGGAATTACTGTTATCGGTGCAACAATTAAATTAGTATCAATTTCAGATACGGTTTTAACTAGCTCAGATATAGATGGCAATTTTACTTTTAAAAATATAAAATCTCCTGTTTTTACACTCTCTATTTCTTCTTTAGGCTTTAAATCGATAACCAAAAGTTATAGTTTAGAACGTCAGAAAGGACAGCAACCTTTATCAGTAGGTAGTATTATACTTATTCCTGATAGCAGGCAACTAAATGAAGTAGTAATAGATGGCACACCAGATGTATTGGTAAAGGAAGACACTTTACAATACAAAGCAGACAGATATAAACTTAAAGAAAATGCTTTAGCAGAAGATTTATTAAAGAAATTACCGGGTGTAGAGGTTGATCGGGAGGGTAATGTAACCGCACAAGGTAAAGCGATTACCAGAGTACGTGTAAACGGGAAAGATTTTTTTGGTGGCGATGTTAAAACGGCAACACAGCAGCTCCCGGTAGATTTATTAGAAAACGTACAAATTATTGATGATTATGGCGATAGAGCCAACCTAACAGGTGTAAGAGATGGCGAACCAGAAAGAATTTTAAATTTTACCATAAGACCTGATAGAAATAAAGGTTATATCACCAGAGGAACTGTTGGGGCAGGCAATCTAGAACGTTACCAAGCATCAGTTTTTGCTGCTCATTTTAATAATGCCAGACAAATATCAGCGCTAGCGAATTTGAATAATACCAATGCAAATATTTTTAGCTTAACCCAAGGTACTGGTGGCGGTGGCGGCAGAGGCGGTCGTGGTGGTTTTGGCGGTGATAATGCCGATGGTTTAACCAATATCAGGTCATTAGGCTTAAACTATCGTGATGAATGGAGTAAGAAAGTAACCGCTTATGGCAGCTATAGTATTGCTTCCAGAGATAATAATACCTTCAACAGATCTTTCCAACAAATATTAGATACCAGTGCAGTAGTGCAAAATCTTGATTTTAGTAATGCCGATAATGGTAACCTCAGCCATCGGTTTGATTTTAATATCGAATACAAAATCGACTCTTTAAACTATTTAAAAATTACACCTAGATTTAGCTATGCTACAGGAGATGCGGTAGAAATATCAACATTTTCTATAAGTAACGATGATAATCTTTTCTCTAACGGTCGTATCAATGATTTTAGCGATTCAAGATCCCCTAATTTTAGTACTGCTATTTTGTTTAATCATAAGTTTAGGAAACCGCAAAGAAATTTAGCCCTTAATGCAGATTTTAGTACCAATTCAAACTTAAGAAACCAAGAAACTGAGAATTTTAACTTTTTGGCGGCTAATCCTAATGATTTAGAATATCAGCGACAACTTATAGAGAATGATAATGGGAATGATAACATAAAATTGGGTTTTTCTTATAACGAGCCTTTATCTAAAACAGCAGGTTTAGAGTTCAACTATGAATATAATTACAACAATATAAAAAATAATAGGACAGTATTTTCTACCCAAACACAAAATACAACACCTATTATTGATGAAAATTTAAGTAACGAATACGAATTTCAGTTTGTTACCAATAGGTTTGGATTAAATTATCGGGTAAGAGAAGCTAAATACAACTACTCTGTAGGTATGGGGGTGCAACCATCAGTTTTAACGGGTAACGCTATAACTTTAGGTACCACAACAAAAACAAAAGTTGTAAATATTTTCCCTTCAGGTAGATTCAACTATAAATTTTCTAAAACAAAAGAACTTACAGTAAACTATAACGGCAGAAGTAACCAACCTAGTTATAACCAATTGCAGCCCGTAACAGATAATTCGAATCCTCAGTTTCCGGTAAGGGGTAATCCAAATTTGGAGGCCGAGTTTAATAACAATTTTAATATCAGGTTCAATAATTTTAATGCAGAGTCTGGTAGGACATTCTTTACTAATATATCTTATAATTTCACTCAGGATAAGATAGTTACCAATACCATCAGGATACAAAATTCTGCTATTGGGGCTCTACAAGAAACCCAATATTTAAATACCAATGGTTTTTATGCAGTAAATGGCTTTTATTTCTTCTCCAAAGCATTTAGCGAGAAAAAATATACTTTAGGTTTTAGAGGGTCTGCAAACTATAATAATCAGGTCTCATTTATCAATAGCGAAAGAAATATCGCAAGAAATACAGTGCTTAGTCAGCGTTTACAATTGCAAATACAACCTCAGGATTGGTTAGAAATTGTACCAGCAGCAAGTTTTAGCTATAATGTTAACGATAATACTTTGAACGAGCGAGCTAATGCAAAAGTGAACACCTGGAGTTTTAGTTTTGATAGCAAGATTTATTTTACCAAAACTTTTTTATTTGGTACACAAGCTGATAAAAACCTAAACAGTGGCTTTAATAGTGTTAGCGTAAATCCGTTTATCATCAATGCTTATTTAGAAAAGCAATTCTTTAAAGGTAAAACAGGTGCGTTAAGATTATCAGCATTTGACTTATTAGATGAAAATGTTGGTGTTAGTAATACCGTTAATTCCAATATTAGAGTGGAAAGAGAAAGCAACCGTTTAGCACAGTATTTCATGCTTACATTTACTATGCGTATTAATAAGTTTGCCGGAAAAAATAATCTGGAAGATATGGGAGAAGGTCAGAGAAGATGGAGAGGATCAAATAATTAACAGGTGATTTTATAAACAAAAAAGAGGTTTGATTTTTAATCAAACCTCTTTTTTGTTAAAGTCTGTTATTATCTATATTGATTAAACCTTTTTTAAGTGTAAAAACCACATATTCTCTATTTCTATGTAGTCTTTCTTGCAGATGATTGATGAGGTCATCCTCTTTGCCAGGTGCAAAAACCAGGTCATCATCTGTTAAATGATTGTATTTTCTTTTTAGCTTTATTTTTAGCCTATCCCAATCTTTTATAGCTATTGTAATCTCTGCCATGGTTTTATATTTGATACAAAAATAGAATAATGTACTTAATTGTAAAGGGATTTTCCCATCATTATTTAGAAATACAAACAATAATTTGGTCCAATTTGTGTTAGGGCTTAAAACAAATTAAAAAAACGAAAATGAAAAAAATACTATTCTTGAGTTTATTTGCCCTGCTATGCGCAAGTGACTCTTTCGCTCAGTTTAATTTAGGAATAAAAGGAGGTCTAAATTATTCCACCATTAAAGCAGAAGATCAGGAGATTGATGAATCTGGAATTTTGGGTTATCAACTAGGTTTATGGTCTAGAATTGGTGGTAACTTCTACTTGCAACCCGAGCTTTATATTGGCTCTAAAGGTGCCGATTTTAAATTTCAGACCGTAGGAAACACCGTGGTACAAAGTGGCGAAGCCAGATTTACAACTTTAGACGTCCCTTTATTATTAGGTGCTAAAATAGGGGGCGATAAACTAAACTTTAGGTTGATGGCCGGTCCTGCTTTTCAATTTAATTTAAATACGGATGATGATGCTTTTTCGCAAGCTATTGATCCGGATTTTTACCGATACAGAGATTTTGTAACCAACGTACAAGCCGGTGCCGGTGTTGATGTTGGTAACTTGTCTGTTGATTTAAGATATGAGACCAGTTTACAAGACATCAACAAAAATGATGGATTAAAACAAAGTTTATTACACCTAAGCTTAGGCTTTAAGATTTTTTAAGCATAAAGATTAAGTGTCAAAAGCTACAATTTCATGTCAGGCCGAGCGGAAAAGGCTTTGACTCCGCTCATCCTGACACGAAATACTAAGTTGAGAAAACCTATGTTTATTCTGGAAAACTTAGTTTTCCCATACTAATTTTAGGTAATTTTTCTTGATTGGGAAAGTTATATCCATCAGGCTTGCCATATAAAGTTTCATTAGCTAATAGAGCAAACAGTAAAGCTTCTTTAGCATCTGGGTTAATACCCAAAACCTCTTGCATGCTTATAAAAGTAAGACGAGGCAAATGATGCTTTAAACGCTCTACCAAAAGTGGGTTATGTATACCACCGCCACTCATCAAAATTTCTATTTCTCCGCTTACGCTGATGTTTTCCTGAATAGCCTTAGCAATACCTAAAGCAGTAAATTCGCATAAAGTTGCCAAAACATCTTCTTCTTTTAAATGGCTGGTATTACTTTTTTGTTGCGCCTCATTTAAATATGCTAAATTAAAATGTTCTGGTCCGGTGCTTTTTGGAACTGGTTGGGTAAAAAAATCATCAGCCAATAAAGCCTCTAATAAATTATGATTTAAATTGCCTTTTTTAGCGTATTTAGCATCCTCATCAAAATACAAATTAAATTTTTGCATCATGAAATGATCTAAAATTGTATTTCCAGGACCAACATCTGTAGAGAAAATATTTTCTGCCTTTCTTTTCGCTGGTAAATAAGTAAAATTTGCTATGCCGCCAATATTCAATAAAATCCTATCTATTTCTTGATGTGCAAAAAGTAAATAATCGCCATAAACGGCAAGCGGAGCACCCTCTCCACCTGCTGCAATATTTTTCTGTCTGAAATCACTTAGTGTGATGATGCCTGTGAGATGAGCTAAATGGTCGCCATCACCTATTTGTAAAGTAGCATCAGGATAATTGTTAAGCTGATGCTTAATTTTTGGTGCGTGGTAAACCGTTTGACCATGACTGGCAATAGCATCTACATCATTTGAAGTATAACCCCATTTTTTTAAAGTTTGGTTTATAATTTCAGCATGTTGCCTAGCTATTTGCGCATTTAACAAGCATAGTAATTCTAAGTCGACCGTTTTTTTAGAGAAAACTTGTTTAATAGCTTCTTTGAAAGAGTTTTCATAAGGGCAAGTTTCAAAATGCAAGATTTCTACTGAGGTACTTAAGCCAGCACCTTTAAATTTGCATAAAGCCATGTCTAAACCGTCTAAAGACGTTCCAGACATGAGGCCGAGAATAATTCTCTCTTCTTTTTGAGCAATTTTGAAAAGCTTCTCTAAATTTTTATTCATCTTAATAACTCATGCTTACAATTTTGGCAACATCTGCCGGCGTAATAGCTTTATGTTCGCCTAGGGCTTTCCAGCCTCTCGTATTAAATCTTTCCTCAATGCTTTCTGCAGTTCCTTCATAGGCTTCAGTATACTCTGATAATTTAGTTTTTATTCCTAAAGAATGGAAAAATTCTTCAGTTTTAACTATCGCTTGATTGGCTTTTTCTTCCACAGAGCCTTCTTTAATACCCCAAACGCGTTCTGCATATTGGGCTAATTTCTCTTTTTTCTGTGCTAAATGGTAGCGGTAATGGCTAGGCGCTATAATAGCTAAAGTTCTGGCGTGGTCTATTCCGTATAAAGCGGTAAGTTCATGCCCCATGGCATGTACCGCCCAGTCTGTTGGTACACCTTTTTGGATTAAACCATTTAAAGCCATGGTACAGCACCACATAAAATCCGCCGCAGCGGTATAATCAGCGGGGTTGGCCATCACTTTTGGAGCCACTTCTATTAAAGTTTGCATAATACTTTCAGCAAATCTATCTTGCAAGCATGCGCCAATAGGGTAAGTCATATATTGCTCTAAAACATGCGTATAGGCATCGGTTATGCCGTTCGCAATTTGCCTTTGCGGGATAGATTTAATAACCTCGGGGTCTAAAATAGAAAAAGCAGGAAACAAGCCTGGGCCTCCCATCGCTAGTTTTTCTTTTGTTTCTGCTCTGGATATAACCGAGCCTGAGTTCATTTCAGAGCCTGTAGCAGGTAAAGTTAAAACCGTACCAAATGGTAAAGCAACTTCTGTTCTGATGCCCTTGGCTAAAATATCCCAAGGTTCATCGCCTTCATATAAAGCGGCTGATGCCAGAAATTTAACACCATCTATTACAGAGCCTCCGCCAACGGCTAAAATATAATTGATGTTTTCTTTTTTTATGATGGCTAAAGCTTCGAGCAATACCGCGTATTCCGGATTTGCAGGTACACCACCAAATTCTATCACATCAAAACCTTCCAAAGCTTGGTTAACTTGTTGGTATACCCCATTGCTTTTGATGCTTCCACCGCCATAAACCATTAAAATTTTAGCATTTGCGGGTATTTCTTTACTTAGGTTGGCTATTTGTCCTTTGCCAAAAAGTATTTTGGTAGGATTTTTAAACTCAAAATTTAACATCTCTTATCAATTTATTTCTCTGTTCTTTAACAAAAGTAGTTCCTCATAAGTTCTATTTTATCTGTAAAATGTAATGTTCCCTAATTTAAAGCATTATCAATCTCTTTAAGTATTTTTGCGCACTATGGTAGATATTATTCTAAAAAAGACTAAAGAAAAAGCTGTTTTACAAAGACATCCTTGGGTATTTTCTGGCGCATTGGCACAGGTTAAAGGCAAACCACAAAATGGCGATGTGGTTAAGGTTTTAGATGCTGATGCTGATTTTTTAGCTTATGGATATTATAACGACCAGTCTAGAGTTGCCGTAAGATTATTAGATTGGGATGAAAACGCTACCATAGATGAGCAGTGGTGGAAAACTAAAATTGAAGCTGCCATTAAAGCTCGTGAGCATTTGCAAAATGATGATACTACCACATGTAGGTTAATTTTTAGCGAGGCTGATTATTTACCTGGTCTTATAGTAGATAGGTTTGGAGATTATCTGGCCTTGCAAATCCTTACCAGTGGCATAGAGCAAGTAAAAGAAACCATCGTGAATACTTTATCAACATTGTTAAATGTTAAAGGTATTATTGATAAAAGTGATGCTTCTGCCAGAGCGCATGATGGCTTGCAAACTCAACATGGTACTTTACTTTGGGGAGCCTTACCACCCGATTTTGTAGAAGTTAAAGAGAATGGTGTTAAATACCTGATCAATATTTTAGAGGGACAAAAATCTGGTTTTTATTGCGACCAACGCGATAATAGAAAAATAGTAGCTTCTTATGCCACAGGAAAAAATGTTTTAGATTGTTTTAGCTATAGCGGAGGTTTTACCTTAAATGCTTTATTAAATAAGGCAGCTGCTGTTACTGCTGTAGATAGTTCTGCTTTGGCTGTAGAAACTTTAAAAAAGAATATCCAACTTAACCAGTTTGATGAAAGTAAAGCTATTGCTGTACAGTCTGATGTAAATAAATACCTGAGGATATTAAAAGAAGAAGGTCAAACTTTTGATATTGTTGTGCTAGACCCACCCAAATACGCACCTTCTCGCTCTTCTTTAGATAGGGCAGCCAGAGCTTATAAAGATTTAAATCGTTTAGGGATGCAGGTTCTTGAAAAAGGCGGTTTATTAGCTACTTTTAGCTGTTCTGGAGCTATGGATATAGAAACTTTTAAGCAAGTAATTGCTTGGGCAGCGTTAGATGCGGGCAAAGAGGTTCAAATTATCCATCAGTTTTGCCAACCAGAAGATCATCCCGTAAGGATTTCTTTTAGCGAAGGCGAATATTTGAAAGGCTTATTTTGCAGAGTTTATTAAAACTTTTTTTGCAGAGATAAGTTATTGCTAGCAAGTATTAGATAACATGGAGCAGGATAACACTTCACAAAGCAAAGAAAAATCTCTTTATTATACGGGTGAAGCCAAATTTTCTCCGGTACCTTTAACGGTTAGCTCTCCGGTAATTAAACCTATTGATAAAAATAAGTTAAGAGCAAATGCTGTTGAGTCTATGCACATGCAGGCCAATCAGCAAATAACCATGTTACGTAAACAGGCAGAATTGATTATGCAGCAGGTTAAAGATATTGAGGAACGCCTAAAAATATCAGAATTGATTTATACTGCCGAAATGAAGTTTAAGCCTGTTATTGGGCAATTATACCATCTTTATCAGAAAGAAGACAATACCTTTTTGGTAAGTATGATAGCGCCAGCAGAATGGGGCAGATCTAAAACCTTTAAGAAGTTTATTTCTACAGTTAAACTTTTAGCAGACCATACTTGGGAGGTTTTAGATAAATCATCTCTTAATTTTGATGACTTTGAAGAAGCCACGCCATTAAATCAGGATGTTTAAATTGATATTTTAAATCTTTGACCAATTTATCTGGGTTAATGATTTTAAACTTTCCTTTCTCTTCTACAAAATCTGCTTTGGAGTTATTGTAAATAGTTGAGGCTAAACTGTAGAACTCTTTTTTTGTTGGATGACTTGGCGCCGCCGCATGGATGGTTTGTCCCCAATAATCTCGCTTGATAACTTCTTCGATAATCCCGATACAATCATCTAAATGAATCAAGTTGACAGGTATTAAACCATCAGGGATTTGAGTTTTACCACCAAAAAATCTTCCGGGGTGGCGGTTTGGCCCAATCAAACCAGCCATTCTTATTACCGTAGTTTGGATATTAGGATTATTTCTGAATACTTCTTCTGCCAGAAATAGGCGTTGTGCCGATGGGTTTTTGCTGATAGAACTGTCCTCAAATACGACATCATTATTTTCTTCATAAACAGAAGTAGAGGAAACAAAAATGATTTTTTGGATATTGCTTTGGTTAATGTGGGTGTTCAATCTAGCTAATTTATGTGGATAATCATCTGCATTTATATAATTTCTGCCAGGGGGAACGTTAATAATTAATATCTCATTATCCAAAAATTCCATCAACTCAGCTTCATTAGACAAATCGTCCAATTGTATCAAAAATGATACAATTGATTGTCTGCTAATTTCTTCAAGCTTATGTGGCTTAGTTGTAGACCCTTTTACCAATTTACCAGAACCGATAAGGGCTTTACCTAAAGGCATTCCCAACCATCCGCAACCTAAAATACTTACCATCAAATTAATTTTTTATTTTTGGCATTCGCTTTGACTAATAGAACTATAAATATCAAAATAAATAATATGAAAACTTCAAGATTAAAAATATCTGTTTTAGGATTGGCTTTTGCTATTGGCGCAACTACTATTTTACCTGGATGTGATTCTTTAACTAATACACAAAAAGGTGCTGGTATTGGTGCAGCTGCCGGTGGTACTATTGGTGCTTTAATTGGTAACAAAGCTGGTAATACAGCTGTTGGTGCTATTATTGGTGGTGCGTTAGGTGGTACTGCAGGTGCTTTTATTGGCAGAAAAATGGATAGACAAGCCAAAGAGTTAGAGCAATCTATACCAGGTGCAGAGGTTATTCCGGCAGGAGAAGGAATTATTGTAAAATTTGATTCTGGTTTGTTATTTGAGTTTGGAAAATCAACCTTATCAGCCGCAGCTAAACAAAACATAGATAACTTAGCAGCTTCTTTAAACAAATATCCTGATACAGATATCATGATTATTGGTCATACTGATGCTATTGGTTCTGATGCTGTTAACGATAAATTATCTTTAGAAAGAGCAAATGCTGTTAGATCTTATGCAGTTTCTAAAGGTGTAAGTACTGGTCGTTTAAAATCAAGCGGAAAAGGTAAAAATGAGCCCATTGCTTCTAATGATACAGAAGAAGGAAGATCTCAAAACAGACGTGTAGAAATTGTAATTGTTGCAAATGAAGCTATGAAAGCTGAGGCAAAAGCATCTTCTAACAACTAAATAATAACTAGAAATTTATTTATATACTAAAAAGCATCTGCCTAAAGCAGATGCTTTTTTTATGCTAGTACGGTGAGCATATTTAATACTGGAAGTGCTAAATGGCATTCGCCATGAATTTGATAAAACTGCCCAGCTTCTTCTACCCTAATGCCTTTAGAGAATAAAAGCCATGCTATTTGTTGGTCTATATAGATTAAGGCATCGGCTTCTTTATTTTCATCATCAAAAATCCAGAACTTTTTATCTTTTGTAATGGTCCAGCGTTTTCCAGCAGGTCCTACAACTTCCAGAGCTACTGTTTTGCCCATTTCTGCCTTAATTTTTTGATAGGTGTATGGTAGAGCTTCCATAATAATTTCTAAATATGGAGAATAGAATTTTGGGTCTAAAAGCTCTTGATTATTAAAAGCAAAGCGTATTTGTTGTTGATGAAGCCATCTTTCAGAGTATTCTCTGGCAATATCAAACCAATTTTCTGAGTGTGATTTTCCGGCCCAGGTTACTGGGAAAAGGGCCATATCAAAAGGGTCTAATGTCTTAAAATAAGCTATTAATTCGTCTTGATATTTGCTTGTTAGTTCTATCAGAATTTTTGGACTAAGCCTTTTGGATGCTGTAACCCATTCTTTATTTAAGTTATTGATATGAGCAATAAGGTCTTCATAAGTAGCAAATTCTTGTTGTACATGTTGGTAATCATCTCGTCCTAATGATAATCTTCTTATGCTAGTATCAAGGAGGTGTGCTACAATATCTTTTACTGTCCAACCCTTACAAACGGTAGCTCTTTGCCAATCTTTTTCATTTAATTGTTTAAGAAAATCAATCAAAGCTTGGTTTAAAGGGTCAAATAGAGGCAGAAAATCGGTCATATCCCGAAAGATAATAAATACTGTAATGATGCCATAAAAAAATGGCTGTCTTTTTTAAAAAAGACAGCCATTCTATAAAATTATAAGGTATTTACCTACTTGGTCTTCCAGATCTTGAGCTGTTTTCTGAACTACTTCTACTGCTATTTCCTCTCTCAGTACTGCCACTTGATGGTCTTGAAGGAGAAGAACGTGGCGCAGATGGTCTTTCTACTCTTTGAGGAGCAGATGGAGTTCTTTCTGAACCAGAAGATCTTCTACTATTATCCCCAGAAGGATAACTTCTGCTTTCTGTTGGTGTAGAAGAGGGTCTTTCTCTTTCTACCCGTTCTGGTCTGCTATTGTAATCCGGTCTGGAAGGTGCGGAATTACTTGTTTCTGGCCTATCAGAAGAACTAGGTCTTTCTACACGCTCTGGTCTGCTATTATAATCCGGTCTAGAGGGTGTTGAGTTATTTGTTTCTGGTCTGGCAGGAGAGCTAGGTCTTTCTAACCGTTCTGGTCTGGCATTGTTTTCATTTCTATCCGCAACCCTATTATCATTAGAAGAAGGTCTTGTGCCTATTTCTGTTCTTGATGGTCTTGAGGTGTTATTAGCAATAGCTCTTGGTGCAGCATCTTTTCTTGTTTCTACCTGAGGGCGATAAACATTTACTGTACCTCTTTCTACTCTTGCAGAGCCTGGTCTGTTACTGTCATTAATTTTATACACGGTAACATTTTGTCTGGTAGCTCTTCTTACATCCTCAACTCTGGGGCCGCTGTTATACCTAACATTTCTGTTTACATAAACATTATTTATAATGGTTGTATTCCTGATAATAACTACGTTTCTTCTTGGTTCCCAGTATCTATAATATGAAGGGTAATAAATACATCTTTGAGGTATAAAAACCCAATAGTGGTCTGGATAATATCTTCTGCCAATATTGATATTAACAGATATTCTTGGTCCAAGGGGTGCCCATCCATAATATCCGCCACCTGTTCTCCATTCTACCCAGGCTGGTCCCCATTCTGTATCGGGTAACCAAATCCATCCGTCATAGCTATCGTAAAACCAACGTCCATAATGGAAAGGGGCCCAACCCCATTCATAATCAGAAACCCAGGTATTGCCATATTCTGTCATTACCCATCTTCCATTGGTATAATAAGGTCTGAAATCGTTACCAACATTTGGTCGCCAAACGTAGCCATATTCTTGGTTATTTATCCAATCTCCATGATAAGAAAGCTCATCATAAAAGGTTTGTAAACTAACACTTCTACTTTGTGCTTGGCTGGTGTTAGCATTTACGATTAGGAATAAGATGCTTATCCCCAAAACTGATAAAGATTTTTTTAATCTGTTCATGGTACATTTTCCTTTCCATTTTTTACGGAACTATTTATAAAACGTTATCTATAAAGCTTTTTATACAAGAGTCTTGATAATTTGACAAGCTTCAGATATTTATAAATAATTTGGTTATTTAACGGTTACTAAACAACCGCTTTAATAGTAAGACGAATAGAGGAATGAAAAGGTGTCAAGAAAATTAGATTTTTTTATTACTTATTTCCTTTGGTAAAATCACGTAATTTGTGGTATGACAAAAGGTACCTTATATCTTATTCCGGTTGTAATGGCAGAAAATGCTGTTGCAAAGTCTTTAACACCTTTTTTGGTTGATACCATAAATGCTATTGATGAATATATCGTAGAAAATGAAAAAACAGCGAGAAGATGTTTGAAAGAAGCGGGCTTGAAAACGCCACAGAGTGATTTAATTATTCATGATTACGGAAAACATAACCGTGAAGGCAGCTTAAAACCTTATTTCAAAGGTTTAGAACAAGGTAAAAATGTAGGTTTAATGAGTGAAGCTGGTTGCCCAGGTATTGCAGACCCTGGGGCAGAAATTATTGCCGAAGCGCATAAAAGAAATATAAACGTTGTACCCTTGGTAGGCCCAAGCTCTTTATTATTAGCCCTGATGGCATCAGGCTTTAACGGACAAAGTTTTGCTTTCCAAGGATATTTACCTATTGATAAAATGGCCAGAGCTAAAAAGATTAAAGATTTGGAAGGCTTTGCAGAGCGTTTTAAACAAACACAGCTTTTTATTGAAACGCCTTTTAGAAATAACCCCATGTTAGAAGAGATTTTAAGAACATGTAGGCCAGATACATTGTTATGTATAGCAAGTAATTTAACTGCTGAGGATGAGTTTGTAAAGACCAAATCTATTGGCGATTGGCGGAAAGAGGCACCTGATTTACATAAAAAGCCTACCATATTTTTATTATACAGAAGCAAATAATGTTGAAACCCGACACCGATGTAAGCATTTACGGCATTAATTTACCAGCTTTGTTTTTGGCAACCGCTTTAAGTTATAATGGTGTATCGGTTTGTATATGGGCAGAGCAAGAGAAGCCTGATGATTTTCCGGAAAACTTGGTTTTTGATAACTATATAGGGCACTTTTTAGCGCAATTTGGTTATCAGATAAAAAATAACGCTGAGCTTATTACGGTTCCAAGCTTTTTAGAACAAAGCTTAAAGCTATTGGCAAGTAGGGTATGCCCCGTTGTTTGGAAATCATCTGAAAAGGAAATAGAAAAAAACTTGCTGCCAGCAATATACTCCCAAAATAAAGCTAAAGATGATGCTTTTATTTACCATGCACAGGCTTTGCTTTTAAATAACAACCTTGATTTAAGTTTTAGGAGTATCTTATTGTTAGGCTGGCGAATTAGTGGGGTATTAAATAAAACTTTAAAGCAGAGAACACTTGTAACCGAAGTACATGAAAAAGCTTTATTGCAAGAGCAGTGGAATTTAAAAGCCTACAAACAGCCACTTTTTAAAAGATTATTAGATAAAATACATCCGCCTAAGGCAAAAGCTTATCAGTTGATAGACGCAAAAATAAACCTTCATTTAAGTCAAGATAGGAGTCTAGAGGCCGGGGAACTTTTTCCTAATTTTAATTTTTATGATGAAAAAGCTCAGGTAGAGATCCAACTACATCAGTGGACGAATTATCAGTATTTTTCGGTTATCCTTTTCGGTTATTTATCACAGCCAAATTTATTTACTGTTTCCCGGTGGATGCAGTTAAATTATCCGGTAAAACTTTATTATTTACCACCGAGTGAGAAAAACAACCCCTTATTTGAATTTATGGGCATAAAGCCTGATACAAAGCGGACCTTTATTGTAAGGCCAGATTTATATTTAGGCCTAATACACGACACCATTGATGTTGAGGTGATAGATAATTACCTTAAGAATGTTTTGGGTATGAAAATCAACCATGAAGAAATAAATAGTTTTGGTGCTTAAGGGCAATGGATTAATAGGATTCTTTAATAAGAGAAGATAGGTAAGATAGTCTGCTCTTACGTTTATCCTACGTTTATCTTACGTTAATCCTACGTTAATCTTATAGTTCTGATGTTATATGGTAAGTTTAAAATATCAGTAATCAAATCAATAAATACAGTTGGTTTGAGTGATAACACTATAATTGTAGCACAAATTAAGTTCAATAATTGAATTTTATTCAATATTAAACGAATTTACTAAAGCTAATAAAGTGAGGCGTTAAATTTTTGTTTGAATATATAAATTATATATAAGACTTGTTAAATCTTCACTAAAAAGTTAAAAAATAATGTGTTTGATAATCAGTACTTTGAAAAATCAGATATTTATTTTTTCTTAAGTGATTAATAAAAAACTGATAAATCAGGAGATATTCTAGCTTTTTGAGCTCAAAATTACAGGAAATTTATATCTATTTGGAACGTAACATGGTGATTGATAATTCTTAAGGTGTATGAGTTATCATACTTGATTCATCATGAAAACAGGTTGCCATTTCTTACGCTTTATTCATATTTTTCCAACATTTATCTTTATCACTAGCAAACATAGCTTCTATTACTTTCATGTTATTTACCGCATCTTCTAAAGGCGTTGATACATTTTTATCTTCTAAAATGGCTTTAGAAAAAGCATCAAACTGTAAAGCATATTGGTTGGTGATGTCAAAGAAAATGTCTTTTTGTTCATCTGCCTTAAAAAGGCTTATTTTAGCGGGTTTTAAAGGTTTGGCATTAAAAGGAATTTCTATTTCTATGCGACCTAAATCCCCAATGATATTTACCCTTTGGTAGGGTACCAATTGGGTAGAACAAGTAAAACTTGACACTCCGTTTTCAAATTGCATTATTCCGGTTGATATGACATCGGTTTTTAGTACAGGGTCGTAATTTATGGCAGCTACAACCTGTAAAGGCTCTGCATCAAATAAAAATCGTGAAAGCGAGATACAATAACAGCCGATATCCATTAGCCCACCACCACCAATTTCTGCTTGATTGCGAATGTTCTGTGGGTCTACATTATAATAAGAGAAAAAAGATTGGATAACTTTCAAATTGCCTATCCACTTTTGGTTTACCAGCTCTTTTGCATGTATCCATTGCGGATGAAACCTATACATAAAGCCTTCCATGATTTTTAGATGAGGATATTTCTTAGCAGCTTCTAAAAGAATTTGGGCTTCTTTACTCGATAATCCGATGGGTTTTTCGCACAAAACATGTTTGCCCGCTGCTAAGCATTTTATGCTCCATTCTACATGTAAATGATTGGGTAAAGGGATGTAAATAGCATCAATATCTTTATCATTTAATAGCTCTTCATAGCTGCCATACGCTTTTTCAATATTTAAAAGACGAGCTACTTTTTGTGCTTGTGCTAAATCTCTAGAGCAAATTGCATCAACTTGTGTAAACTTGCAGTCTACAAGTGCGGGTAAAACCCTATCGGTAGCAATTTTTGCCGTACTTAAAATTCCCCATTTAATTTTTTTCATTTTTTAGGATGTTAACCATGTATGGTTTCGCTTTTTCCGTAGCTTCTGATGATAACGCCCTCGTAATCTAACCATTCTTGCCAGCGTTTATCTACATCAATACCATCTCCGTATTTTCTGGCTAGACCGATGAAAAGCGTATAGTGTGTAGCTTCAGAAATCATCAACTCATGATAAAAAGCCGCTAGCTCTTTGTCTGCAACATGTTCTGATAGCACTTTAAAGCGTTCGCAGCTTCTAGCTTCTATCATCGCGGCAAGCAGAAGACGGTCAACCATGTTTTCTGTTCTTTGGTTTTCGCCTCCTCCCTTTTTCAAGAATTTCATAAGCTCGTTAACGTAATTGTCTTTACGCTCTTTGCCAAAAGTATAACCTCTTTTAATGATGATATCATGCACACGCTTAAAATGGTCCATTTCTTCTTTCACCAATTCTGCCATTTCTTGTACCAATTCTGGCACATTTGGGTTTTGGATAATGAGGGTTATGGCGTTGGTAGCTGCCTTTTGTTCGCAATAGGCGTGGTCTGTTAGAATTTCTTCGATATTACTTTCTACCACATTTTTTACCCAAAATGGGTCTGTTGGTAATTGTAATTTAAACATGGTTTTTATGACTTAAGCTGTAAATTTAAGCATTGTCATCAAGATTTGGATGATTAGAAATTAATCTTGCAGAATGATGAATGGTAAGTATTACAATAAAACCATCATCAATTTTATAAACAATTAGATAATGCTTAAATATAAGCTGATGAGCTTCTATATTTTTATAGAAAAAACTCTTTCCTTTTAGTGGATGAGTTGGAATTTTTCTAAGAAAGGCAATGATACGGTCGACTTCAATTTTAGCATATTTTGGAGAATTGATGGCGATGTATGAAGCTATTTCTTTAAGATCCGAAATAGCAGTTGGTAGAATTTTTAATCGTAGTTTTCTTTGAACCATTCATTCATTTCTTCTTCTAGTTTTTCATCAGATATACCTTTTCCTTCTTCAAGTTCTTGGAAAGCATTATCTAACTTAGCCATTAACAATATTTTATCAATAACAATGGCAACATCTGTTTTAGGTAGCATATGATTAACAATATGCTGCATAGCATCTTTTGTTATTTCCATAATTAAATATAAAAATAATCTTTCATAACAGGGGTAGATTATTTATATAAACTTTTACTCTCTATAAACTCTAATACTTCTTCTGGTAAGAAATACTGTACATTTTTATGCTCTTTAATGGCTTTTCTAATAAAAGTAGAGGAGATTTCCATTAAAGGAGTTTGGGTAGTGGTTACTGATGGATGATAGCTAAATTCTTCATCAACATAACCCGGTCTTGGATAAACATAAATATGATAATCTCTAAGAATAAGCTCATAATTTTTCCATTTCTTAAGGCTTTTCAGATTATCTGCACCCATAATCAACACAAAATCATGTTCTGGGTAAAGGTCTTTTAAATGCGTGAGCGTATCTATGGTATAAGATGGTTGCGGTAGTTTAAGTTCAATATCGCTTACGCTGATGTTCTCGCTTTTTTCGGTAGCTATTTTAGCCATCTCAAGCCTATCATAAACCTGAATAAGGTCTTTTTTATCTTTTAAAGGATTATGAGGAGAAACTACTAGCCAAACTTTATCTAAAGAGGTATGGTTGGCCATATAATTGGCGATAACCAAATGCCCGGTATGGATAGGGTTATAAGAGCCAAAAAATAAACCAATTTTCATTGTTAATTTAACTGTTTATAAAGTTAGCAATTAACTCTTCTGCTTCTTTACAAGCAGTATCTAAGTCGTGATTTTTTAGAATCACATCAAATTTAGAGGCGTAGTCAAGCTCTTTTTCTGCTTTCTTTATACGTTCTGCAAGTTTTTCTTCAGAGTCTGTACCTCTGCCCGTTAATCTTTCTATTAAAACTTCTAAAGATGGTGGCTGTACAAAAATAGCTAAAGCATCATCACCAAACTTTTTCTTTAATCTTAAACCACCTTCAACATCAATATCAAAAATTACATGCTTATCCTCATCCCAAATTCTTTGGATTTCGCTTTTTAAAGTGCCATAAAAAGTTCCGGTATATACCTCTTCAAATTCTACAAACTCATGCTTAGCCACACGGTGTAAAAACTCTTCATTACTGATGAAATAATAATCTCTATTATTTACCTCATCGCCTCTTAATTGCCGGGTAGTTGCCGATATAGAAAAGGAAATTTTATCCGGAAATTTATTCAGTAAATGATGAACGATAGTGGTTTTACCTGCTCCAGATGGTGCCGAAAATATAATGAGTTTGCCTTGTTTCATTTTTTAAGCTAAATGCTTAAAGCTAAATGCTTAAAGCTTTGTGCCTTAAGCTTAAAGCTTTGTGCCTTATAATACGTTTAACAGTTGTTCTTTAATTTTCTCTAATTCTTCTTTCATGCTCACCACGTTTCTTTGGATATTAGCATCATTAGCTTTAGAGCCCATGGTATTAATTTCTCTGCCTATTTCTTGCGAGATAAAACCTAATTTTTTACCATTAGCATCTTTATCTTTTAAAGTTTTGATAAAATAATCGCAGTGGCTTCTTAATCTTACTTTTTCTTCTGTGATGTCAAACTTATCTATATAATAGATGATTTCTTGCTCTAACCTGTTGTTATCGATGTTTTCTTTACCAACCGCATCTGCTAAATAAGTGTTTAATCTTTCTTTAAAAACGGGTACGCGGTTAGGTTCATCCACCTCAACTTTTTGTAAAAGCGTTAAAATATTTTCGATACGTAAAATCAAATCTTTTTCTAAAACTTCACCTTCGTCTGCTCTAAATTTTTTGAAATTCTCTAGAGCCATATTAAAAGTGGCTAAAACCTGGTTCCATTCTTCTTCAGAAACAGCATTCTCATCATATTTTACCACTTCGGGTAAGTTAATAGCTAGGCTTAATAAGTTATCGGTATTTTCACCTAGTTCTAAAGCGGTATTTTTAAGTTCTTGATAATAATATTTCAATAAATCTTGGTTGATGGTAGCTGCTTTAGCGCCAGTATTATTACTTTCTATATTGATAGAAAGCATTACTTTACCTCTTTCTATTTGCTTATTGCACTCATTTCTTAGGAAAAATTCTTTTTCAGAATAGGCTTTAGGGAGTTTCAGGTTAAGCTCTAGGAACTTACTATTGAGAGACTTAATTTCTACGGTGTATTTTCCGCTGTCCAGATCTTTAGTTGCCGATCCGTAACCAGTCATTGATTTTAACATTTGCAAAGATAAAAATTAATCTATTAAATGGATGTGGCTTTTCTATATCCTACAAATGTTAAAAAAGCTAAAATATAGGGTGCTTAAAGAAGTTAATCTTAAATTTAAGGTCTATGAGGTATCTGCTGTTTTTCTACTTATGCTTTACGTTTTTGCCGAGGTCTTATGGGCAAGAGCAGTTTATTCTTAAAGGTCTTGTTTTTAGCGATTTAAATAAGCAAAGATTACCTTATGTGAATATCATCAACCAAAGAACAAAAGTCAATATAAAAAGTGATGAATGGGGTGTTTTCTCTATTCCAGCACAAATAGGCGATACGATTTTAATTCAGAAAGAAGGTTTTCAGGAGTTTAGTAAAAACATCAGCGCTAAGCAAAATTTGGTAGTGTATTTAAAAGGTGTTATCAAATTAGATGAGGTGGTGGTAACGCAGCCTTCAAAAAAAGCCGACCAAAAAGAGGTTTTAGACGATTTTAGAAGTAAAGGTGTTTATTTTAATGGTAGTCCGCCTTTGTTGTTTTCTATTTTTCATCCTCTAACAGCTATACATGAGCTTTTAAGTAAAGATGCTAATAATGCACAAAGATTTGTACAATACATCAGCAGAGAAAATGCCGAAAGTGCTGTAGATAGGAAGTTTAATAAATGGCTGATTATGAAACATATTCCTATAAAAGATGAGGATGTAGCAGAGTTTATGTTCTTATACAGACCTAAACCTAACCAAGTAACCTATTGGAATGATTATGATGTGATTAAATATATTAAGGATTCTTATCAGAAATATCTTAAGGAGCATAAAAAGTAGCTTGTTATCCTATTTATAGGATTGTAATTGAGTCATGTTTATTTAAATTTTATATTAAAATCATTTCATTGTAGCAGCTAACCCATAAGATTCGTAATTAATTAAAATCTTTACTTTATGAAAAACTCAAGACTCCTTTTATTTTCTTTAATTATAGCTACTTTATATTTCTCTGGATGTGAAAAACAAGAGACAGATTGTGGCTTTCTTGATTTTGAAACCATTGATTTTGGAAATTATCCTTCTTTAGGAATTGTTAATAGTGATGATGAGGATAAGTATCTAGTTATTAACTCTGAAACTGAATTTGATGAGAAAGTATTTATTTCAGAAGGAGATAAAGAGCGATTTCATATAGATTATAATAAGTATACGCTTCTTCTTGGAAAAAAAAGAATTGGAGGGATAGCAGGCAGTTTAATCAGCCAAACATGGCAGAAAGAATGTGGAAGTAATAACTACATTTATAAAGTTGCTATAAAGAATGGAGGTTATACTGCGTTAGGTAATTTTTATTTTGGTATTATCATAGATAAAGTTAACGCCGATGAGGTTGTGTTTGATGTTTATTTAAGCGAATAATATCTAATTAGATTTAATGCTAAATTATCAAAATACTATAAGCATTAACTTGACTCCGTAATTGTTATCAGCCGTGTTTTTTTCTTATAATCAACGTATTATCTAAAAAGAGCTTTAACTAAATTCAATTAACATCTAACTATTAATATTTTACAATATGAAAAATTACATTATGATTCTACTGTCTATAATATTGATGAGCTGTGAAGATACAAATAGCTCTTTTATAGAAAGCGATAATTTTAACGCATGTGGAGTTTCTTCATTTAGTCAACTTAATTGGGCTCAGGAACTTGTAGCAGGCAAAGGGATATGTAGTCAAATTTATTCAGGAGCTAAACTTACCATGTATGATTATATGGGGGAGAAAGTTTTTTATTTTGAAAATCTAGCATCATCTACAGGTAATTGTAATAGGCTCTTATATAATTGTTCAGGTATAATTTTAATATCAGCCAATTCTGAACAAAATCTCTGGGCTAATTTCGAAGTCAATAAAACTAATGGTAAATTATTGTGGAGTAAATAATATGAGATTAACAAACTTAAGATTAATAATACTTTTGATAATAAGTTCTAATTTAAATAGTTCATTATTGGCTCAAACCAGTATCTCAATTACAACTCCAAACGGATCAATAGTTCCAGATACTTACATGTTACCTGAATTTTCTTCATCGCAGATTGCATCACTCAATTATCAAATAGCGGTTACTTATCCAAATGCATCAGCTCAAACGAGTTCTTCTAATACTTATAATTGTCATGCTTATGCTTGGCACATTACAGAGGGGGGCAGTAATGTTTGGTTAGGATATTATACTGCTACAGCAGAAGATATTTATTGGAATGATGAGAGTTATATTGAAATTTGTAATGATCAAGTTGGGGCAAAGGTTTCGTATTCATCTGATAATCATAGTGCTATAACTACTAATAACTTGGGAATATTTAAATCAAAATGGGGAGCATTTCCAGTAATGGAACATGCAAGTAATTATACTCCTTATAACTCTTCCAATTTAAAATATTATATCAAAAAGCCTTCAATCCAAGGTCCTTCCCAATTCTGCACCACTGCCACTTACCAAATTCCAAACTTGCCTAACGGTGCAACCGTAACATGGAGTGCTACAGGTAGCATTAGCATTTCTGGTTCTACTACGGCAAACCCTGTAAGTGTAAGCAAATCTATAGATGGAACAGGTACATAACGGCAACTGTTAGTACGGCATGTGGAAGTTTTAATTTGTCTAAGATGATTAATACAGGAGCACCCACTTTAGGAATGCCTAGTTTTACAAATTTAGATAATCAAAACCCTTATTGGTGTTCAAATAATTCGGGTAATTCTTTTACTGTAGAATCTAATGATCTTAGTTCTACATATGAAGCAAGGCTATTAGCATATCCATCTTTAAATGTATATGCTTCCAACAATAATGCTTATCCTGGATTTGATGTTTTTGGTTATGTTCCACCTGGTTATTATGTTTTTCAATTAAGAGCCACAAATGCTTGTGGTACATCAGCTTGGGTAGAAACAGAGATAGAATCTGTTTATTGTACAAGCGATTGGGAAAGCAATAATTTAAATGTTTATCCAAACCCTGTTGAAGAAACCCTTACCATAACTTATTCAAGTACAGAAGGAATGCAAGCTTTTAAACTATCAAAAACAGCATCAGAAGAAAAACACCTACTTCTTTTTGATGATAAGGGTAAGGAAGTTAAAAAAGATATGATGAAGGCAGGAGAAACTAAATTGGAATGGGATATCAAAAACTTTCCAAGTGGTCGTTATTTCTTACATATAAAAGAAGGTAAAGAAGTTGTCAAAAAGCAAATCATCATCAAACATTAAGAGATTGTTATATCCAAACAGGAGGCCGTATCAAATTACCACTTTGTGTCAGGCTGAGCGGATTCGAAGCCTTTTCTTATCCTTCGACTCCGCTCAGGATGACATTTCCTTCGACTCCGCTCCCTGTGACAAATATGATTTTTGAGATAGTTTCCTGTTTTACTTAAATGGGTTATAAATACCTTCCTAACTATTCACTTTAATATCACCCAAATGTTCTACATCTTTTAAATCATAAGGTGTTTCTTGGTACACAAAATAGTTTAACCAATTATTGAAAAGTAAATTGGCATGGCTGGTCCAGCATACTAAAGGTGGGTTTTTAGGGTTATTGGCCACATAATAATTTTCTGGCATGGCTATTTCCAAACCTTTTTTAACATCTCTTTTATATTCTTCATGCAAGGTTAAAGGCGCATATTCAGAATGTCCGGTGAGGTAAAACTCGCGTCCGCCTCTGGAAGAAATGATAGCTACACCAGCATCTGCAGATTCAGATAGGATGCTAACCCCTTCTTTATTGGCAATATCCTCTTTTCGCATGGTGGTATGGCGACTGTGAGGGATAAAAAATTCATCGTCAAAACCTCTAAACAAAGGGTTGGTTTTTTCTGTTGCCCGATGTTTATAAACGCCAAATAGTTTTTTATCTAATGCAATTTTCTCTACACCGTAAAAATGGTAGAGTGCCGCTTGCGATGCCCAACAGATATATAAAGTTGAGGTTACATGTTTTCTGGCCCAATCAAATATGGTGGTAATTTCTTTCCAATAGGTTACTTCTTCGAATTTAAGCATCTCTACTGGCGCACCTGTAATGATCATCCCATCATAAAAGTTTTCCTTGATATCGGTAAAAACTTTATAAAACAGTTCAAGATGTTGTTCTGATGTATTTTTAGATTTATGCGAATCTAGCCTTAAGAAAGTTACTTCTACTTGTAAGGCATTGTTAGAAAGTAACCTAACAAAATCTGTTTCGGCAGTAATTTTTATAGGCATTAAGTTAAGAATGAGTACACGCATAGGACGGATATCCTGTGTATTGGCTCTTAAATCATTAATCACAAATATATTTTCCTTTTTCAGGATTTCTATTGCTGGCAGATTATTTGGAATCTTTACGGGCATATACTATTTCGCTTTTCTGCTTATTGAGCGGCAAAAATAACAAGATTAAACAGGAACTTAAAAATTAAAACAGTTTATGACATCAAAGAGAGATGAAATAACAAGAAGCTTAGATAGCTAATAGTTCGCAAGTTTTTTCGGCAGCTAATTTTTCGGCACTTTTCTTATTAAAATCTATACCAGTAGCCATAGGTTCGTTATCAATAAGCACTTGTATAGAGAAAAGTTTTGCATTATCTCCCTCTTGGTTGGGTATAAGTTCAAAAACAATGTCCTTAGAGTGTCTTTGGCACCACTCTATCAATTTACTTTTGAAATTAGTTTCGGTTTGTTCTAAAGTGTGGATATCAATATGAGGCTTGATAATCCTTTGGATAAGAAAATCTTTGGTGAAATTATAACCTTTATCTAAATAAACGGCTCCAACTAAAGCTTCAAAGGCATCGCCTAATAAAGAACTTTGTTTTGAGGTAATGTTTACGGTAGTAGGGTCAAATTCTATCAGCTCGTTAAAGCCTAATTTTTTACCCAATTGGTTTAAATTTACCCTGCTTACAATTTTAGAGCGCATTTCTGTAAGAAAGCCTTCTTCTTTGTAAGGGTACATTTTAAAAAGTACTTCAGCAACAACGGCTCCTAAAATGGCATCGCCTAAAAATTCTAATCTTTCATTACTGTTTTTTCCGCCACGTTTGATACCTAAAGCAATAGATCTGTGCCTGAAAGCCATCTTGTATAAAGAAAGGTTTCCGGGCACAAATCCTAATAAATTCTTTAGCGCCTTAACGTATTTACGGTCAGGAGAAAGATGTAATTTATAAATTCTTGATAAGGGCATTTATTTAAGCGCTGTACGTATTCATGAATGTATAGATTTACAGAAACGCAACAGTTTTAAATAACTAATCCTCGTACTTTTTAAAGATTACCGATGCGTTATGTCCACCAAAGCCAAAAGTATTACTTAAAGCAGCTCTTACTTCTCTTTTCTGAGCTTTATTGAAGGTAAAATTCAGCTTAGGATCAAAAGCAGGATCATCTGTAAAATGATTAATTGTTGGAGGTACTATGCCATGCTTAATGGCTAAAATAGAAGCTATAGACTCCACCGCTCCGGCAGCACCTAATAAGTGGCCAGTCATAGATTTTGTTGAACTAATATTCAGTTTATAAGCATCTTCACCAAAAAGACTTCCAATAGCTTTTGTTTCGCTAATATCACCTAGTGGGGTTGATGTTCCGTGAACATTAATATAATCAATATCTGCAGTGGTTAAGCCAGCATCGTCTAATGCACCTTGCATCACTAATTTTGCGCCAAGCCCTTCAGGGTGTGGTGCAGTAATGTGGTTTGCATCGGCGCTCATGCCGCCACCAACTATTTCAGCATAAATTTTGGCACCTCTTGCTTTTGCATGTTCTAAACTTTCTAAAATGATAGTTCCAGAACCTTCACCGGCAACAAAACCTTCTCTGTCTAAATCAAACGGACGAGAAGCAGTTTGTGGGTCGTCATTTCTGGTAGAAAGTGCATGCATGGCATTAAATCCGCCTATACCAGCTTCATTAATGATAGCTTCAGAACCGCCAGAAACAATAATATCTGCTTTATTTAACCTGATGTAGTTAAAAGCATCTATTAAAGCATTGGTAGAAGAAGCACATGCAGAAACGCATGCGAAGTTAGGACCTCTTAAACCGTATTTGATAGAGATATGCCCTGCGGCGATATCAATAATCATTTTAGGGATAAAAAAAGGATTTAATCTTGGTGTTCCGTCGCCTTTTGCAAAATCAGTAATTTCGTCTAAAAAAGTTTTTAAACCACCAATACCAGCACCCCAGATTACTCCAATTCTGTTGGTATTTAGTTTTTCAAAATCTAATCCAGCGTCTTTTACAGCTTCGTCAGTAGAGACTAATGCGTACTGTACAAACGGATCTAATTTGCGGGCTTCTTTCTTGTCGAGATAATTTTCAGCGACAAAATTCTTCAGCTCACAAGCAAATTTTGTCTTGAACTTCTCTGTGTCAAAACGAGTAATAGGAGCGGCACCGCTTACTCCGTTGATTAAACCGTTCCAATATTCTTCAACGGTATTACCAATCGGGGTAAGCGCACCTAGTCCTGTTACAACAACTCTCTTTAGCTCCATCTATTAGGTTAAGAGTTAAATTACTTTACATTTTTTTCCAAGTAAGCGATAGCCTGGCCAACAGTACTGATGGTTTCAGCCTGATCGTCTGGGATAGCCACGTTAAACTCTTTTTCAAATTCCATGATTAGTTCAACGGTGTCTAACGAGTCAGCACCAAGATCGTTGGTGAAAGATGCCTCTGGTGTTACCTCATTCTCGTCAACACCTAATTTTTCAACGATGATTGCTTTTACTCTTGAAGCGATATCAGACATAATACTCTATTTTAATGGTTAATTAATTCTGTGCAAAGAAAAATAAATTCTATTAAATATCAAACCTTTTTGTTTTTCCTCTAATTTTGACAAAAAGCAAGCCGTTTTATTTAAGGTTTCCAGTGCTAAATTAAACTTAATTATATTGAATAAGAAATTTTTAAAGCTAGAACTTGATTTTGATTTCATCTTAATCTCTATAACGTCTCCGCTTAAGGACTATAGACTATGCTATCACATCAATAAAAACTTACAATTTGAGTTCGAAAAAATAGAAGATTTAGAGATTACCTACACTGGTTTAGACACGAAGTATTATTCTCGTTACTTGTATCATGTGGATGAGTTTGCACCAGCATATTACCTTATTGCTAATAAAGGTTTAGGGGGATATTTGGTGCCAGAACTTAAAGAAACCGATTATTTTGTATTGATTAAAGAGTTTATTGATGATGAAGATTTGAGTTTTTTTCTGGAAGGATTGAAGCGAATAGAAGACATTCAGGTAGCTGTAGAAGTGAATCCTAGGAAGCTAAAATCAAAGGAAAATCTTATTTTTTAGCAGATGAATTTGAGTTGGTGTAAAAAATACACTACTTTTGAATTAGAATCTTTTTGTAGATTCAAAAAATAGTTAAACCAAAAGATCAGGAAAATATATGAAATCATCATGATTTTGCTAATTATTCCAGAAGGATATAGTTTTATATCATGAATGCTTCATCATTAATAAAAATTAAAAAAAGCAAATGAAAATTGTTCAAAAAAGGACCAAAATCGTAGCTACTTTAGGCCCGGCTACTTCAAATAAAGACGTTTTATTATCCTTAATAAAAGCCGGAGTTGATGTTTGTAGATTAAATTTCTCTCATGGCAAAGCAGAAGATCATCAAAAAGTGATTGATATTATCAGAGAAATCAATCAAAAATATAAAACCAATGTTGGTATTTTGGCAGATTTACAAGGTCCAAAGATTAGAATTGGTTTGGTAAAAGATGGTGGTATTAACCTGATTAACGGTACACAAATTAAAATTACAACCAATGAGTGTATAGGTGATGATAATCAAATTTATATCACTTATGAAACCTTTCCTCAGGATGTAAAAGCAGGAGAAATTATCTTATTAGATGATGGTAAATTGCAAATGCGTGTGGTAGAAACCAACAGAAAAGATACCGTTATTTGCGAAGTATTACACGGTGGTATTTTAACCAGCAGAAAAGGGGTAAATCTTCCAAATACAAAAGTTTCTATCCCTTCTTTAACTGAAGAAGATTTGGTAAACCTTGATTTTGCATTGGCAAATGATGTAGAGTGGATAGGTTTATCTTTCGTAAGAAAAGCAGAAGATATTATAGATTTAAAGCGTATCATTAGCAGAAGTGGTAAAACTTCTAGGGTTATTGCTAAAATAGAAAAGCCAGAAGCTATAGATAATATAGACGCTATTATTGAGGTTACAGATGGTGTAATGGTTGCCCGTGGAGATTTGGGTGTTGAAATGCCAATGGAGGAAGTTCCGGTTTTACAGAAAATGATTGCTCAGAAATGTAATAAAGCATCAAAACCTGTAATTGTAGCTACGCAGATGTTAGAGAGTATGATTACTACTCCGCGTCCTACCAGAGCTGAAGTGAATGATGTTGCAAACTCTGTGTTAGACGGTGCAGATGCAGTGATGTTGAGCGGTGAGACTTCTGTAGGTGAGTTTCCATTAATCGTTATTGAGACGATGAGCAAAATCATCAACCATGTTGAAAATACTTCTTATCCGTATTACAAAAACAAAGAATTAGACGAGAGCTGTCCAACTTATATGGCTGATGCGGTTTGTAGTTCTGCCGTATTTTTAGCAGATAAAACCAATGCAGAAGGTATTGTTGCGATGACATCTTCTGGATATACAGCTTTCCAAATCTGTAGTCACAGACCAAAAGCAGGTACTTATATTTTTACATCAAACCGTAATTTGTTAAATACCCTAAGTTTACTTTGGGGAGTAAGAGGTTTTTACTATGATAAGTTTGATAGTACCGATACCACCATTAGCGAGGTTAACAAAATCTTAAAAGCAGAGAAGTTAATTGAGTCTGGCGATATCATCATCAACACAGCGTCTATCCCGATTGAGAAAAAAGGAAAAACGAATATGATTAAAGTGAATGTTATTGATTAATAAATTAGCGTTTATATAAAGAAAAACCCAGCTGAAAAGCTGGGTTTTTTTGTTTAAAATATTATGGTTATTTTTAAAAAGGAGCTAAAATAAGCTTCTAAAAGTGTATCTGATTTTGTTATTTCCAAAACTTAAAAAAGTCTATACTTTATGAAAAATCTAATTGCCTATTTCGCTGTGTTTTACACAATAATATTGTCTAGTTGTGAGAAGTCTGATAACTTTAAAGACAATTGCTACCAAGCAAAAGTACTTAATAAATCTACTGGTTGCGGTGGGGTTATCCAAGTTATGAAAGGGAGTCCCAGTTTACCAAATTCTAAATGGATTGGGGACGAAGGTATAAAATATCAAAAGTCTTATGCAGTCAGGAGTTTACCAAGTGATTATACTGTAGGCAAAATAATCTATTTGAAGGTTAACGATGTAATAAAAACACCTGACGACCAAATTTTACCAACAATTTGTGGTTCTTTGCCTGAATATTCACTAGATATAGATCTAGTTGATGCTAACTGCGTAATTATAGAAGATTCTGAGGCGCTTTGAAATAAATTATACTACTTTATCATCAACACAGCGTCTATCCCGATTGAGAAAAAAGGAAAAACGAATATGATTAAAGTGAATGTTATTGATTAATAACCGATAAAATAGAAAGAGGCTATTTCAAAAATTAATATTTGAGATAGCCTCTTTTTTTATGTTAGTACGTTGTGATAGTTTTATCAAAATTTAAGCTAAAATCTTTTTTTTCTTCTGACTTAAGTTTAGACTAAGAAATTGCACTTGGTCTGATTTGAAATTCTTTGAAAAAGGCTCTTGAAAAGGATTGCGGGGTGTTATACCCATATTTCAAAGCGGCTTCAGTTATACTTATTCTATTTTCTTTGATATCATTAAATGCTCTTTGTAAAACTTGTTTACGATAAAATTTTATGATAGATACGTTAAATAGACTTTGAAAACCTGATGTAAGTTTAAATCTATTTATCCCATACTTTTTGCATAAGTTTTCTACAGAAATATCTTCTAAATCATAAGTGCTTAAATCGCTTTTAATTCCTTGAAGTTTCTTTATATCATCTGCAGAGAAGTATATTTCAGAATTATTTATACAAGAGATAGACTGGAAATAGTAAGCCATTAATTCGTAGGCTTTACACTCCAAATAAACTCTTCTAAAATTTTTAATAAGCCTACAATTTAAAATTTGTTTGATAATAAGGTTTACTTCATTGGTAATATCAAACAATTCGCCAGGTTGTTTACCAGAAAAGAATGCTTTTAAACAAGCTTCTTTTTCTTTTTTTTGAGTTTTATCAAAGAATTTATCTAAACATATATTAAAGGCTTCTTGATCGAATATTAGCGAAGCTACTTCAAAACGCTTTGATTTTTTATACTCTACTACGGATAGTTTACCATCTTCTTTAATAGCATAAATAAAAGATTGATTTTTTTTAAGGTTTACTTCTAAATTACCCTGTAGATGATGAGTTGAGTCTCCAGAAAGCATTAAACTGATTAAAATTTTATCCTGAAAATACTGACTGTATCTCATTTGATAAGTTTCTTCAGGTTTTCCAGCATAATAAGCTAATAAAACTCCAGAAGTTAATGGAATTAATGCAGTATGACTTTCGCCTAAAACAGGAGCCTTAAATTTGAGCATATCATCCTCACAATTTAATCTGGTTACCTCATCAAAAGGGTAATCTTTTAATTCTTCTACGAGTATTGGCGTTTCCATATTTAATTAAAATTTCCGGAAGGTTTTTGTTTTAAATATATAGGAAAATTTCAAAAAAATGCGTTTTGGATAAATCAAAATGCGTTTTGGGTAAACATTTCGACTGTGTGCGCTATAATTTTGAGCAAATCAAATTCAACTAAATATGAAAAAAATATTTACGCTATTTATCGTTTGCCTATCTTTTACCAAAATATCTGCACAAACCATTAGGTATGTAAAATCCGTTGCTTCTGGTACTGCCGATGGTAGCAGCTGGGTAAACGCCTCTTCAGATTTGCAAGCCATGATAGACCTCTCTATTGAAAATGATGAGATTTGGGTTGCTTCTGGTACATACCTACCAAGTAGTCTTATAGCGATAAGAGATGCTTCTGACTTTTCAAATCCAGCATCTAATGATAGAGATAAGACTTTTTTGATTAAAAAAAATATCAAACTTTATGGGGGATTTGCTGGTACAGAAACCGCCCTTTCTCAAAGAAATATTAGTAATAACGAAACCATACTGAGTGGAAATTTGGGTGATAATACAAGTGCTACAGATAATTCTTATCATGTGTTGTCTATAGTTACCCCAGTTGGGCAGAGTTTAAATAATTCTTTAGTTGTTGATGGATTTACCATCACAGGAGGTAATGCAAATTCAGGATTTGTTTATAATAATATTTATCCTAGATATTGGGGAGGCGCTTTATTTATTGCGGCTGATGATTTAAACCTTAATAATACACCTACCATAAACAATTGTAAATTTATAGATAATTTTTCAACAGCAGGAGGAGGGGCAATTGCAGTATTGGCCTTTAATCTCGGATCAGAATCAATAGAAATACAAAATTGTAGTTTTATAAATAATAGGTGTAATTACCAAGGCGGAGCACTTTTTTTCTATTATGATGGGGTAAATACTGGTGAATATAAGGCGAATATTTATAATAGCTATTTCGAAGGAAATTCAGTAAATAATTTTTTTCAAGGAGGTACAAATGGGGCAACTGGCGGAGCAATTTGTGGGTATAAACTAGGCGAATTAATTATTAACCGATGTATATTCAAAGATAATAGTACAACTGCTGGCTTTGCATCTACTGGTAATGGGAGTGCTGTAGGGTTATTGTTAGGAGCTAAATCTACCATCATTAATTCTTTGTTTTACGATAACGATAGAGCCGCTGTTTACAATAAAGAATCAGATTTGAACATTATTAACTCAACCTTATATAACACTAACGGGACATTAATTGAGGTTAACTCTGCTAAAAGTATCGCCCTAAATAATAGTATTATTTGGACAGATAATCCTATTCAAAATGCTATTACTAATGTGAATACAGCTCCTTTATCCTCAACTTTGAATAATAGTATTTTAAACGGCACCAATCAGCTGGCTTTTACAACACCTCCTGTTAATTTAATCAATACTGATCCACAATTTTTAAATATCAATACTAAAGATTTTAAGGTTGAACCAAACAGTAGCGCAGTTAATGCTGGTAATAGTAGCTTGTATAATTTGGTGGCATTTGGTAATATAGATTTATTAGGAAATAACCGGGTTGATAATCAAATTGATATTGGGGCTTATGAGTCACAAGGGACATTGCCTGTTACCTTAGTAAATTTTACACTCAAAAAAGAGTTGAATAGTGTTTTATTGGCTTGGCAAACAGTATCTGAGATTGATGCTAAAACGTATATAGTTTCACGTTCTAATGACGGGATAGCGTTTAAGGAATTAGGTAAAATCAATGCTAAAAATTTTCAACAAAATAATTACGTGTATGAAGATGATAAACCAAGTAACGGGATAAATTATTATCGATTAGAGCAGATAGATTTAAATGGCGAAATAAACCTTTTAGGGATAAAGTCTATAAGTTTTGAGTTGTTAACAACTGAAGTAAAAGTTTATCCAAACCCAACTACTAACGAGGTAATATTAAATTTTAATCAAGGAGATTATCAGGTTTTAAAACTTATTAGTAAAAGCGGGCAAATATTAGAAACCATAGCTGTATCGCCTATACAAAATGAAATGCGAGTTTCTTTGACCAAATACGCTAGTGGAATATATTACCTAAGTTTACAAGGAAAGGGAGAGAATTTTTTTAGTAAAGTGCTAAAAGAGTAGCTTTTATAAGTGAATGTTATTGATTGATAACTAAACGTTTTTTACATACAAAACCCAGCTCAAAAGTTGGGTTTTTTTATTTAAATATGACATAAATCATGTACCAAATACACTTATGTTTTTTACATATCATTTTTTATGAAAATATGGTGTAAAAAAGAAAATTTTTAGTTTTCCACACTTGTAAATATCTTATTATCAGTGTTTTTATGATAAAAACAACTCACAGGCAAATTTTATAAATCTACCTGTGGAAAACTCAAATCTGTTTATGTCTAAGTAGAAATTAAATTTGATAAAAACTCCTGTAGTTTTTTTAGCAAATAATCAGAATAAGAAAAATTAAAATATCAGTTATGGGAAAATCATCATCAAACAAGGCGGCTACGCCTACCGGGAAAGGGTTGAAATTTGATCGTTACTTTACAGTCGAGGGAAAAGATGTCTATGATCTTTTTACGTATGATAAAAGGTCATCGGTAATCAGAAACCCTTCTGGTGACGCAGTTTTTGAAATGAATGATGTTGAGGTGCCAAATACTTGGTCTCAAGTAGCAACTGATATCTTAGCTCAAAAATATTTTAGAAAAGCAGGTGTACCACAAGCTGATGGTTCTTTAGGATCAGAAAAAAGCATTAAGCAAGTAGCGCATCGTATGGCAAATTGCTGGAAGGTTTGGGGAGAGCGCTATGGTTATTTCGCTTCTGCTAAAGATGCGCAAATATTTTATGATGAAATTGTTTACACCATTGTTGGGCAATTAGCTGCACCAAACTCGCCACAATGGTTTAATACCGGTTTACATAGTTCTTATGGTATTACAGGTGGTCCTCAAGGTCACTATTATGTAGATCCAAAAACAGAAAAATTAGAAAAATCAACCTCAGCTTATGAGCGTCCACAACCACATGCTTGTTTTATTTTATCTGTAGAAGATGATTTGGTAAACGAAGGTGGTATCATGGACTTATGGGTTCGTGAGGCTCGTATTTTTAAATATGGTTCTGGTGTGGGTACCAACTTCTCTAAAATAAGAGGCGAGAACGAAAAATTATCTGGCGGAGGTTACTCATCAGGTTTAATGTCTTTCTTAAAAATAGGTGACAGAGCAGCTGGCGCTATCAAATCTGGTGGTACAACCAGAAGAGCGGCTAAAATGGTTTGCTTAGACTTAGACCACCCAGAAATTGAAGGCTTTGTAAATTGGAAAGTAGAAGAAGAGAAAAAAGTTGCTGCTTTAATAGCTGCGGGTTACTCTTCAGATTACGAAGGAGAGGCTTACAGAACCGTTGCCGGACAAAACTCTAATAACTCGGTACGTATTCCTAACGAGTTCTTTAGAGCACTTGAAAACGGTACAGGTTGGAATTTAACTGCCCGTTCTGATGGCAGAGTGATGAAAACCATCGACGCAAAGAAATTATGGGATGATATCGCTTTTGCAGCTTGGGCTTGTGCAGACCCTGGTGTACAGTATGATACTACCATTAACGAATGGCATACTTGCCCTGCTGGTGGTCGTATCAATGCTTCTAACCCATGTTCTGAGTACATGTTCTTAGACAATACAGCTTGTAACCTAGCTTCTATCAACTTACGTCATTTCTTTGATTTAAAGACTTTAGTTTTTGATGTAAAAGGTTTTGAGCATGCTTGTCGTATCTGGACAACTGTATTAGAAATTTCTGTTTTGATGGCTCAATTCCCATCTAAAGAAGTAGCGCAGTTATCTTATGATTACAGAACTTTAGGATTAGGATATGCTAACTTAGGCTCTATGTTAATGGTAGCTGGTATCCCTTATGATAGCGATAAAGCAAGAGCTATGGGTGGTGCTATTACAGCAATTATGACAGGTACTGCTTATGCAACATCCGCGGAGATGGCAAGAGAATTAGGTACTTTTAGTAGATACAAAGAAAACAAAGATAGTATGTTAAGAGTGATGCGTAACCACCGTTATGCCGCTTACAATGCTACAGATGCTTACGAAGGCTTAGAAATTGCGCCTCCAGGAATTGATCAAAAAGTATGTCCTGATTATTTATTATCAGCAGCTTGCAATGCTTGGGATAAAGCAGTAGAAATGGGTGAGAAATACGGTTACCGTAACGCACAAACTACTGTAATTGCACCAACGGGAACTATTGGTTTAGTTATGGATTGCGATACTACTGGTATTGAGCCTGACTTTGCTTTAGTGAAATTTAAAAAATTATCTGGTGGTGGTTATTTCAAAATCATCAACCAAGCGGTTCCTGCTGCTTTAAGAAACTTAAAATATAGCGAAGCAGAAATTGAAGCTATTGTAAATTATGCTAAAGGTGCTGCTACCATTAAAGGAGCGCCGCATATTAATCCTGATTCATTAAAGGCAAAAGGATTTACTGATGCTGATTTAGAGAAATTAGATAAAGCTATCATCTCTGCTTTTGAAATTAGCTTTGCATTTAACGTTTGGACTTTAGGTGAGGATTGTTTACAACGCCTTGGCTTTAAAGCTGAGCAATATAATGCTCCTGATTTTAATGTATTAAGATCTTTAGGCTTCAGCCGTCAACAAATTGCAGAAGCTAACGAATATATTTGTGGTACCATGACTATTGAGGGAGCTCCTTACTTAAAAGAAGAGCATTACCCAGTATTTGACTGCGCAAATAAAAATGGTGCTAAAGGTGTGAGATATATCCATGCACATGGTCATATTAAAATGATGGCTGCGGCACAACCTTTCTTGTCTGGAGCAATTTCTAAAACGATTAATTTACCTAACGAAGCTCAGGTAGATGAGATTAAAGATTGTTACGAGTTATCTTGGGCTTTAGGGTTAAAAGCAAATGCACTTTACCGTGATGGTTGTAAATTATCACAGCCTTTATCAACAAAATCTGATGCTAAAGAAGATAAACTGGATACAGTAGAAGAAGTTTTAGGTAAAGCTGCAGAATTAAAATTAAGTGACTTAACGCCAGAACAGGTATTAGAAGCAGCAAATGCCATTTTACAACGTTCTGAAGATACCAGCTTCATGAGACAACTCTCAAGGGTTGTACAGAAGAAAGTAATGCCTGCAAAAAGAAGAGGCTTTACCCAAAAAGCTAGCATCGATGGACAAACCGTTTTCGTACGTACCGGAGAATATACTGATGGTACTTTAGGAGAAATATTTGTGGATATGCACAAAGAGGGGGCAACTTTCCGTTCTTTGATGAACTGTTTTGCTATAGCCGTATCGGTAGGTTTACAATATGGTGTGCCTTTAGAAGAGTATGTAGAGAAATTTACTTTCACAAGATTTGAGCCTGCAGGTATGGTAAGTGGCCATGAGAATATTAAATCTGCTACATCCATTATTGATTACATGTTTAGAATGTTAGGTTATGAATATTTAAACCGTACAGATTTAGTTCATGTTATTACAGAGCAAAAAGCTATAACAGGAAATCCACAATTAGAAGATACAGATGTAAATACTGATGCTACAAACGTTTATACGCCAAAACCAGTTCAAGAAACTGTTGCTTCAACAGCTAAGAAAGGTTTGTCATTAGATATTTCTATGGGTGCACAGTCTGATGCTCCTGCTTGCAGCAGCTGTGGACATACTACCATTAGATCTGGTACTTGTTACAAATGTTTAAATTGCGGAACTTCTATGGGATGTTCTTAATTTAAAAATTGAATAAATTTAAAAGCCCTGCAAATCATCATTTGCAGGGCTTTTTTTTAGATATTATTGGTGATTTTATTGTATAACTTTAATCAGCATTCCTTTTTCAACTTTATCAGTTAATTCCATACCGTTTAAAATAGCATGTTCTTCCAGCCTGTTAGCCGCTACATTAAAAGCTTTGAGAGCTTGTTGTAAATTAACGTTTTGTGATACCGTTTTGATACGAATGCGTTCTGCTTTCTTGTTCAATTTATCGGGCTGTGATAAAGGTTTAAAACCTGTCATCGTATTTAAAAAAGCACTTTTATAATCGTTAAAATTGGTAGCAGACGCAATACCGGTAATGACATAAACTTGGGTTTGATATTTGATAAAATAGCTCAATATCTGAATTTCTTCTTGGTTTTCTTGTTGTTGCTTGCCAGATACAGTTATAGCAGATAAATTATTTATAGTGGTTTCAGAAGTTGTTACCACATTTAATTGATTTTTTTCAATAAAATTATCTGCGGCAGTTTGTAATTCTTTTTCTTCTGCCAGTTGCATACTTAGTAAAGCACCACCATCTTCTGGCGCCATTTGTACCATTTGTGGTGTATTTTGCAAATTCCATTTTGCAGGCGTAGGAAATTGAAACTTTAAAACAGGATGGTAAAACATGTTAGCTTCTTTGAAGCCTTGTCGTGGGTCTGGGCCATAAATTAAACCATCAATTTTTTTGAGGTAACTGTTACGGTTAATTTTAAATTGATTGGTGGCTAATTTTTCTTTCCACGCTTCGGCTAGTTCACCTACAACAAGATATCTATCTCCCGGATTTGGGTGAGTAGATAAAAAATCAGGTAACATTTGATTTTCTTTGGCTGATTTTCTTTCTAAAGTTTTAAAAAAAGAAGCCATTTCTTTGGCATCATAGCCAATTTTTGACGCATATTCCACACCCAACTCGTCTGATTCACGTTCTGCATCTCTACCAAATTTTAAAAAAAGTAAGCCTAGACCTTGCGAAGCTTCATTGCCAAATTTTGCTAAATCTGGTGCTATAATCATCCCTGCTAATAAACCAAGCTGACCCAATATAGCGTTACGTTGTTGTTCTACCGAGTGGCGAGCGGCAATATGTCCTATCTCATGACCTAAAACTCCGGCAAATTCGGCTTCATTGTTAAAATGAGCCATGATACCTCTGGTAAAATATACATAGCCACCAGGTACAGCAAAAGCATTAATGATATCAGAATCAACAATTTTAAACTCATATTTCAATTCTGGTCGATGAGAGATAGCAGCCATTTCATTGCCTTTTGTAGTGATAAATTCTTGCAGATTTTTATCCTCATACAAACCATACTGAGCAATAATTTGAGGGTCAGTCTCTTGACCTAAAGCAATTTCTTGCTCTGTAGACATTAATACGAGCTGTTTTCTGCCTGTTACAGGGTTTTCTGAGCAGGCGTTGATTAGAAGTAGAATAGTAAGGCTTAATAAATAGTATTTTTTCAAAACGATAATCATATTTTTCTAAGGGATCTCATAATTGATGCCATTTTATCTTTTACTTTTTAATATATTTCTTAAAAACAACGATTCCCAAAGCTACACACAACCATATCGGCCAGAGTGTGATTAAACCTAAAATTATAGACTTTAAAATTGAAAAACCTCCTTTTAAGGCATTAAAAATTTCCGTACTGAATTTTGGTGAATTGGAAATCGAGTTGGAAATTAGGGTAATTTCTATAGTGCTGTATTTAAGCTGTTTATTTAAATAGTTGAAATGATTACTTTCATTTTGTATACTGGATTTAATCTCATTTAGTTTAGCTTCAATTTCTATCATTTCGGAAACTTTTGAGGCTTTTGCTAAGAGCTCGATGTACCTCATTTCTAAAGCTTTATAAGAGTCAATTTTTAAAGCTGTTTCTTTGTATTCTTTTGTTATGTCTGTTCTTTTAATTTCTTTAAGAGTAATTTGTCCTTGGGTAAAGCTTAATTTATTAACAAACTCATCAAATCTTTTTTCTGGAATTTTACAATTGATGGTTTGTGTCAAATTATTCAAGGTGCCAGTTTGATTTTCATATTCTATATAGCCGTTAAATTTTAAGATATCATTAGATATTTTTTGATACAAAGCTTTAATACTATCTGTTTCAATGTTTATAGTGGCACTTTTTATTATCTTCTGGCTATTGTCAAATTTGTTGGTATTATCATTTTGAAGATCTTTAACAGGTGGTGAAATAGAAACCTCGCTAGTAGAATATTCACTTTGTTCTGTTGATTTATTACAACCTATTAAGGTTAGTGTTGATAGTGTTACATAAAGAATAATGTTTTTCATAAATAGTAAATTTAGTTTCTATTTATACTCATTATAGTAAGTAGGTAACCCTAATGAGATTATAGAATCCTGCTTACTCATATATCTTTTATTTCGTATAACATAAAGTATTTATTAGCTGTGCAGAAGGAAATTGATAAAGAAATTAAGTTTTAAAATCTGCTAGAGTCAGTTAAGATTAAACTTTTCTCTCTTTAATAGTACCTGCTTGTCGGTAAGAACAAGTATCATGATAATTAAGCCTAAAATTATGGCAATAAAGAGTTGTAATTTGGTGATGAAAGAGGAACTGGCTTGGCTTTTTCTAGACTCGGCCATGAGCTCTTTACCTACCTGTGTTTGTACCTGTGTAAGCTGCATTAAGTCTTTGTTGAGTTCATCATAAACAAAAATAGTGCGGTTTAAGTAGATGCTTTTTGCTTTTTCTTTATCTGTTAAAGAAGTAATAATTAAAGCTTGCTCTTCCTTTCTAAAGTCTTGTAAGTTTTTTTTTAAGTGAGCTAGGTAATTGGTTTCTGTTTTTACCAAAAAGGTGTTTTCATACTTGTTAATTAAGGTATCTAATTTAGCATCTGTTGCTTTCAAATATTTCGTTACAGCTTGTTGGCTAACATTATCTCTAAATAAGAAACTAAATAATTGTTGTCTTTTGTTTTGTATGTGGTTGGCTATCGTGTATAAATCAACAGCTGGAATTAGCCTGTCTTCGTAAATAGAATTAAATGATTTGGCTATTTTATTGATGTTATAGGATTCAATTAAACTAAAGATGATACTAAAAAACATCAAAATGGCCAGTGCTATAGCCAAACGTATCTTCCTTTGTATTGCAAAAGCTAGTTTCATAATTTTTAGGTTTCATTTTCAAGATACTGAATTTTAATAAAAGAAACCTTTATAAAGCAAAAAAGGGTTATCTGTTTTTCAGATAACCCTTTTTTATACATGGAAGAAGATTATTGATTCACGAACTTCTTCGCATTTATTTTACGCTCATTCTCTGTTAAATAGATTTTACGTAAACGGATATTTTGTGGTGTAACTTCGATATACTCATCTGCTTGGATATATTCCATACACTCTTCTAAAGAGAATTTAATAGCAGGAGCAATTCTTACGTTATCATCACTTCCAGAGGCTCTCATGTTTGTTAACTGCTTACCTTTGGTTACATTGATAACTAAATCGTTGTCACGGATGTGCTCACCTAAAATTTGTCCTTCATAAATATCAACACCTGGATCAACAAAGAAACGGCCTCTATCTTGTAATTTATCAATAGCATAAGCAGTTGTTAAACCTTTATCCATAGAGATTAATACACCGTTAGAACGTCCAGGGATTTGTCCTTTCCAAGGCTCGTAAGCTTTGAAACGGTGTGCCATGATAGCTTCGCCAGCTGTTGCAGTTAAAACGTTGTTACGTAAACCAATGATACCTCTTGAAGGAATTTCAAACTCTAAGTGTTGTAAATCGCCTTTAGGTTCCATGATTAAAAGCTCGCCTTTACGTTGTGTAACCAGCTCGATAACTTTACCTGCAACATCACCCGGTACATCTACAATTAAAATCTCGATAGGCTCGCATTTAACGCCATCAATTTCTTTTACGATAACTTGTGGCTGGCCTACTTGTAATTCATAACCTTCACGACGCATCGTTTCTATCAAAACTGATAAATGGAGAATACCACGACCATAAACTAAATAAGCATCTGGTAAATCAGTTTCTACTACACGTAGCGCCAAGTTTTTCTCTAATTCTTTGTGTAAACGCTCTCTTAAACGTTGCGAAGTAACAAATTTACCTTCTTTACCAAAGAAAGGCGAGTTATTGATGGTAAACAACATGTTCATTGTTGGCTCATCAATGCTGATTACTTCTAATTGCTCTGGATTTTCGAAATCGGCAATGGTATCACCAATATCAAAACCATCAATACCTACAACAGCGCAAATATCACCAGAAGAAACAGAAGAAACTTTAACTTTTCCTAATCCTTCAAAAGTGTATAATTCTTTTATTCTTGATTTTACAACTTTACCATCGCGTTTAACTAAAGAAACAGGCATATTTTCTTTGATGGTACCGCGAGCTACCCTACCAATGGCAATACGACCTACGAAAGAAGAATAATCTAAAGAGGTAATTTGCATTTGTAAAGTACCTTCTTGTACTGGTGCCGGAGGAATATTTGCTAAAATAGCATCCATTAAAGGGAAAATATTGTCTGTTTGTACTTTCCAGTCGGTATTCATCCAACCTTGTTTAGAAGAACCATAAATAACAGGGAAGTCTAATTGCTCTTCTGTAGCCTCAAGGTTAAAAAATAACTCAAAAATTTGCTCGTAAACCTCTTCAGGGCGGCAGTTTTCTTTATCAACTTTGTTTACAACAACAATAGGTTTTAAACCTAATGCTAAAGCCTTTTGGGTTACGAAACGTGTTTGAGGCATAGCACCTTCAAAAGCATCGCAAAGTAATAAAACGCCATCGGCCATTTTAAGAACACGCTCTACTTCACCACCAAAATCCGCGTGACCAGGCGTGTCAATGATATTAATTTTAACGTCTTTATACTGAACAGAAACGTTTTTTGAAACGATGGTAATACCACGTTCACGCTCTAAATCGTTATTATCTAAAATTAATTCTCCGGTTGATTCGTTATCTCTAAAGATAGAACAAGAATGTAAAATTTTGTCAACCAAGGTAGTTTTTCCGTGGTCAACGTGAGCGATAATCGCTATATTTCTAATGTTTTGCATGCAAAAAATGCTTAAAAAAATTTTTTGCAAAGGTATGATTTTAAATCGGTAATTTAAGCACTAAGCTATCGTGAAAATTAGATGACGATTAAAACTTAACAAAACCTTAACTTTGAGCTTGTTATGGATACACAAACGATATTGGTTTTTGCACTGTTTTTAATTGCAGTTATTTATGTTGTTAGGCTTGTTTATAGAAGTTTTAATACCAAGACAAGTTGTGGTAGCAGCTGTAAATGTGGGGTTGATTTTTCTAAGATAGATGTGGAAAAATAGAGGCTATCTTAAAAAAGTCTTATTTTACCACAGTCGAAATTTTATTTAATATATTCAAATCCGCTACCAATAACATTATTTATAAATATTTAAAAATCAGGCATTAATGCACAAGGCTTTCCGGCCTCTTGACCGGCCATGTCAAGGTACTTTTATTCAAAGTATTTTATTTTATCCTTTGGCCTTCATGAATGCTTCGCATGTTTCCGCAAAAAGTACCCAAACCCGAGCAAAGCGAACACATGAAAGCCTTTAAAAACAATAAGCTAATTGAATAAACTCTCCGCTGCGCCGTTTGCTTCTAAAGTTTTTGCTAAGGCTAGTCTTGTAAATACCGCAACCGCCAAGGCGGAATTGGGTGTAAACGGTTGTTTATGCTTAGGCTAGACAATCGAACTACCTCGACATGGTACAAAAAATGATTTTAAATAGCCGCTTTTGAGAAAGAAGTTTTAGAGTATTTAATCCTCTATAATTACCGCTGTACCACTAGCAGAAACCATCAGCATACTGCCAGAAGCACCCATAGTTTCGTAATCTAAATCTACACCTAGTATAGCATTTGCGCCAAGTTTGGCTGCATAATCTTGCATTTCTGCTAAGGCGATGTTTTTAGCTTCTCTTAATCCTTCTTCGTAAGAACCAGATCTACCGCCAACGATATCTCTGATACCTGCAAAAAAGTCTTTCACAATATTTGCGCCTATAATGGCCTCGCCACTAACTATACCAATGTATTTAACTACTTTTTTTCCGTCTATGTGTGATGTTGTTGTTACAATCATGTTTTTAAATTTTATATAGATGAGACGCTTATCAAGACTTTTTGTTACAAAAGCTGTATTATTTTTTCTCGATTAAACAAACTGCATAAGCTACAACACCTTCTTCTCTTCCGATGAAGCCCATGGTTTCATTGGTGGTAGCTTTAATAGAGATATCTTCTTCATCGCAACCCATGGCTTGTGCTATATTTTTTTTCATCGCAGGTACATGAGGATTGATTTTTGGTGCTTCTAAACAAAGCATTGCATCCACATTACCAACAGTAAAACCTTTTTCAGCTAATAATTTAACGCATTCTGTTAGCAGAATTAAACTACTGATACCTTTCCATCTTTCGTCGGTATTTTTAAAATGATGACCAATATCACGAAGGTTTGCAGCACCTAAAAGGGCATCGCATATTGCATGCGTTAAAACATCAGCATCAGAATGGCCAAAAGCGCCTTTATGATGTTCTAATTTTACTCCGCCTAATATAAAAGGATGTTGATCTTTTAACTGGTGAACATCAAAACCAAAACCTACTTTTATTTTCATTATTTAGCTGCTCCTGCCTCTCCAAAGTTTAATGATAATGAAAACCTAAGGGTGTTAGCTAATGGAGATCTTTGTTGATTTGCTAAAACATAAGAGAAATCAATATTTACAATATTATATTTTAAACCGGCTCCTAAAGTAAGATAACTTCTGTTTCCTTTATTTGGGTTTTCGTAAAAATAACCTGCTCTTAATGCAAATTGTTTATTATACCAATATTCTAAACCGGTTGAGTAAATAATTTCTTGCAATTCTTCTGAAAAACCGCCTGGTGCATCGTTAAAAGAACCAAAAATACCTGCCGGTACAGATTTGGTGCTGTTAGGTTCTGAGGGCACTAAAAGTTTATTGATGTCTAGAGAAAGGGTAAAATCGCTATACTCATCTAAATGTATGGTTGATGCACCACCTAAACGTAAGTTGGTTGGCATAAAAATTCTAGGAGCATTATCAGAATAGCTCATTTTTGTACCAATGTTAGAAATGTTAAGTCCGGCTGCTAAGGTAGCTTCTTTGCCAAACATAGGTTTTCTGTTGCCTTTATAATAGGCAGAAATATCTGCCGCAACGCCGGTTGCTGCTCTGTTTTGGCTACCATCTACAATACCGTTGTTAGAGATGTTTGAGAATACAAATCGTAAAGCTGTACCTAATGAGAAGTTTTCGCCAAAAGAACGGGCTAAACTAGCATCTAAAGCTAATTCATTAGGATTGTAAAGAGCTATATTTGAGCCTGTTGCATCAGTAAGTTGTATATCTCCATAAGAAAAATATCTTAAGGAGCCACCTATCACGTTTCTTTCATCTAAACGGTAATAACCATTTAAATAAGCCATATTAATATCTGGAGCTATATTTTGTAGCCAAGGGCTATAAGATGCAGAAAAGCCATATTTATCTGATAAAAATGCCAGTTTTGAGGGGTTCCAATGGGTAGCGTTTACATCAGGCAGTGTGGCTACACCGGTTTCTCCCATAGCTCCGGCTCTGGCGTCAGGAGATACCAGTAGAAAAGGTACAGCTGTGGTGATGATATTACCTATTCTACCGTCAACTGCATCTGGTGGTGGTGTACCGCCAGATTGTGCATATCCAAATTTTGCTATGATGCTGGTTATGATGAGTAAAAAGTATTTGTTAATTTTCATGTTATAAAGCTAAAATTTCTTGTTTAAATTCATTATAGGATAACTAATTTTTCTGTTTTTTTTACAATTTCGCCATTTGTATTTGAGCGTACTTTCAGCTCATAAATATACACCCCTCTTGCTAATTTATCTCCAAAATTATCCTTAGCATCCCAAAATATATGATCTACCCTAGTTCCAGAACTTATAATCGGTTGGTTAATAGTTTTAATCAGCTTACCTGCAATAGTATAAATATTTACCTGCACATCCAAATCCTGGTTGGGTTGATTATGTTCGAACTGGAAACTGGTTTTGGTTGTAAAAGGGTTTGGGTAATTAAATACATGTGCGATTTCCAATTTTTCAGAATTCTTTACTTCAAAATCTATCGTTTGCTCTGATGAATTGTTAAAAGTATCCCATGCTTTTAATTTTAAGGTGTACATACCGGGTTTTAAATCTCCTAAAGGATATTTAATGGTACCAGCCTGATAATCGTCTGTTTTTGCTTGGTACCAATTGTTTAAAATGATGTTGGTACTTTCATTTTGAGCAGTTAAAGTAGCTACAATATCATGCCCTATACCAATACCTGTAGTATTGATACCGTTTTCATCTAACAAGTTAACCAATAAAAAAGGTGAAGTATTGGTGATACCTCCCGAAACAAATTTTTCATCATTTAAGAAAAGTTCTATGGTTGGTCCTTCGCTATCGGTATTAGCGTTATTGGCTATGCCACCAACAATAATATTGCTTAAGTTTCCGCTGGCGTCTATTTCTTGGTTATCAGCATAATAGCTTATTTTTCCTTCACCATATTGTAGGTTAATGTCTTTAGGTACTACAAACTCGAAACTAAATTGCCCGTTTTTAACGCTGGCTTTACCTTTGTAAATGATATTGGTTTGATGATTAAAAGCTTGTGGAATGCTACCGAAGGTACCTGCATCTTGACCTAGTGTAGTAGTAACTGTAGCTTTATCATAAATTACAGGATAAACAGTACCATTAAAAGAACTTAATAAAGTTTGATTTGGGGCAAGTATTTGTCCTGTAATTTTAACTTTTGCCAATGCTTTTAGGGTATCAGGATGAGTTACTAATTTTTCGTTAACGCTTAAAGTATTTACTTTATTGTAGGGGATAGGAAATAATGTTGAAGGGTCTCCTAAAAGGGTAAAATTTCTAGCATTGATATTTAAACCGCCTATATTATTGTTTTTTGCCATGGTAAAAACTTCGCCAAAACTTATACTTCTATTTTGATTGGCCATTTGGCAAAGAGCATTTAGAAAACTTTGGTTTAAATCAAAGTTGTAAGATGCAAATACAATTCTGGTGGTTGTAAATAAAGCTATTACACCGTGTTTTTCTTTTTTTAAGGCGAGCTCACCGGCAGAGCGTATTAAAGGATCATCCCACCTGCTAAAAGAGCAAGTTGCTGTAAAAATGATGGGTAAATGAGTGTTTTTCCAATTGTTAATGTCATCTACAGTAAGTATTCTTTCTGCAGCTAGACCTCCTTCTCCGCCGTGTCCGGTATAATTCATCAGCATTACCCCATTATTTAGGTTATCATCAATTGCTTTTTTTACATCAGGGTAACGGTTTCCAGATACAGTACTTTCTTGTTGATAGGCATCAAAATATATTTTTTGGATGTTAAAATTGGGTTTTTGCTGCTGTAGGATATTTGCATTGGCTTCTGCTTGATTAAGATGGGTATTAGCATCTTCATCATCAGCTATGATGCTGATTTGGTTTCTCCAACTGCCTAGTTGAGCAGTTTGTGTATAATAAATCAGTTTATCTACTATATCTTTAGCTTCTTTTAAGGATGTTATGGGTAATCTACCAACACTTATATCTAACATTCCAGCGGCATCAACAAAATTTTCTGGAAAATTGCCTTCATCATCATCTAGTAAAGCAAAATAATCATCAGAAGTATAGCTTTGTGTTGGCGATAGTGAATTTCTTGATTGATAAGTTACAATAAAATTATTGTTCTTGAATTGGATATTCCTGTTATCAAAACTTCCACTACCAAACAGCAGTAAATATTTAGGTAAATTATTTATACCAGCTCTTTTATAAAGCATTCTCATAAAATCTCTTATTGCACTGGCATCTCTGGCTCCGGATGAAAACTCATTATAAATTTGTTCTGGTGTTACAATATGTGTTCTGATATTTTGCTCTTTAAGTCTAAAATCGGCCAATCTTTTAGCTTCTGATAAAAATTCTGGTGGCGATACGATAACCATATCAACCGGATTTAAAGCATGTAGATTTTGGTTAGCTACTTTTTTGATGAATTTAGGTTCTTGTACCTGCTGCATATCAAAAAGTAAAAATTCTTTTAAGTTAGGTGTAGGATAAATAAAAGAATTGGTTGAGTAATCAATTGCAATAGGTAGTAAAGGGTTGGTAATATCCCAAATTTCTTTACCTGTTAAGTTGCCAGTAAAGTTAAATTGTGTTATGTTGTTAGACCCACTTGATGAAATATCCCTAAACCTAAGCCAATTGTTTACTCTTAAATCTTTTTTACAACTAAATCTGATATAATTTAACCAAGCATTAGCCAAGGAATTGGGCTTATTATAGCTTATACCAACCAAAAAATTATTGGTATTTGGTAAAAAAGAAAGGGATTGATGTGCAGGCGCAGCATAATCAGTGTCAAAACTTAAGGGTACTGCACTAGCGTTTAAATTAAAAAGGGTTTGGTTATTAATTTTTAGTTCTGCTGCTGAGTTTTGACCTGCCCTTATAGCCATATCGGCTTCTATGTAAACAGAATCTGTAATTTTTATTCCATCCAAATTAAAACTAAAATTTTGGTTATTGTTAAATTCGAAATCTTCGCCATACCATACTCTACCTGATTTTAAATTATCCATGATAGCGGTATAATTTTCTTGTTCATGAAGCTGTAAATCGGTATAAGAAGATGTGTTGAAATTTGGGTTTTGATTGAGGTAGGATTGCTTATTTATACGTTTGCCATTTGCACCCTCTGTTTGGATGAAATAAAAAGAAGAGTCAGAATAGTGATTTCTGTGATGAATAAATTTCTGATTTTGCGGGTTAAACTCCCAGAAAATATTTCCTTCTGCATAAAATAAGACATAATCTTGTGGGTCAAATTTACCGTCCTCTTCACCGATAACTTTGATGGCGTTTTCAAATAAATCATCGTATCTGGCAGCATTATTTTCCTGAGCTAAGGTTCTGCCACCTTGACCAAAAATTTTAATTAAGCGTGGGTTTAACTGGTCAACAGCTATCCCCATATTTCTGAAAAAATTATAGTCTAGCTTATAAATACCTTCATTTTTTAAGCCTATTTTATACCAATTTCCATTGGCTAAAACAGAATTAGAAGCATTACTTAATCTAAATGAGTTGTTTTTTTGTCCAGTGGCCTTATCACTTACTTGAATGTTATATGCTAATAATTGGTAGATAGTGCTTGAACTTTTATAAAAAGGTAATAAATCAATAATCAACCATCTTTTTTTCTGTTCCTCAACTACCTGGTATTGAAACCATATTGTTTGCGAAATTTGACTTTGTTGCTGGCTATACTGGTTAGAGACTTGAGTTTGCAGCGGATGAATAAGTACCGAAACTTGAGTTAAAGCAATAGGTATTTTAAGATGGACCAAGGGTAAATGACCAAATTTTTCTGGTAAATATCTTGGAAATTCAGGATCAACCTTAACATTTGAAATGTTTTTGTTTGTTGATAAAAGAGTCCAATCAATTGTTTTTTTGATACTGATGTTTTGTGCTTTTATTAAAAAAGGTACAAATAGCAAAAACAAAATTATCTTAACTTCTTGATATACAGATATTTTCAATCTTAAATAAATATTTATATTTGTGTAACTTAAAGTTTTAAAGTTCGTTTTAATAACTAAAAATAGGTAAACAAAAGCTTAAACTTAATATGCAATAAAATTAATCATCTTGATTAAGATAATTTATTATTTTTAAGCTTTGAAAATTTAAAAATCGCATGAGAAAAAATACCATTACTTTTCTTTGGGCTTGCATAGGTTTGATGATGATGTTAAGTTCTTGCCAAAAGAATGCTGGTCCGTCAAAAATATCTGGTAAAACAGGGGCTCAATACAATCAGAAAAGACCAGGTTCTCTACAAGTAATGCCAAAAGCTAAACCAACTCCAGGTCCAGGTTTAGTGCATATAGAAGGAGGAACTTTCGTATTAGGGGGCTCTTCTATAGATGATATAGGTTATGATTATGCATCTCCTAAAAGAAGAGTTTCTGTAGCTACATTTTACATGGATGAAACCGAAGTAGCAAATTTAGATTGGCTGGAATATTTAAACTGGATAAAAGAAGTAGCTGCAGATACCAGATGGTATTATGAAGCTTTGCCAGATACTTTAGTTTGGAGAAGTCCATTGGCTTATAACGAGCCTTATGTAAACAATTATTTAAGACATCCAGCTTACCAAGATTATCCAGTTGTGGGTGTTACTTGGGAACAAGCAAATGCTTATTGTGATTGGAGAACTAATGTGGTTAACGAAAATATCCTTCGTAATAAAAATATTATGAATGATTGGGGTACCTATTCGGCCGCTAAAATGGGAACAGCAAAAGGCGGTAAAGGAGCAGGTACAAACAATGTAAATACCCAGCCCTTTGATTTAGACCTTTATTTAAACGGCCAGTATAATGATTTAGGTAAAGGTGCACCTAAACCCAATGTAGTGAATGCAGCACCACAAGGTGGTGCTAAAAAGGGGGCAAATACTGGAAGAATTGCCAAGATAGAGGATGGCGTTTTTACACCTGGCAGGTATAGATTACCAACTGAAGCCGAGTGGGAATACGCAGCTTTAGCCTTAAAAAGCGATGGCGATAACAGCATTGTAAAAAGTGGTAAAATTTACCCTTGGTATGGTATAGGGGTACGTTCTCCTAATAAAGATACCAGAGGTTTAATTTATGCTAACTTTAAAAGAGGCGGCGGTGATAATATGGGTGTTGCTGGATACTTAAATGATGGTGCAGATATTACAGCACCAGTAAAAGCATACACTCCAAATGATTTTGGATTATATAACATGGCAGGTAATGTAAGCGAATGGACAAGCGATACTTACCGCCAATTATCTTTTGATGAAGTAGAAGATTTTAACCCTTATCGTGGTAATGTGTTTGAAAACAATGCTTATGATGATAAAGGACAAATACAAACGATAGGTAAAACCAATGTACCTAAAAAGGTTAAAGCCACTGCCGGTAAAAAAGACCCTTACGAAATACACAAGAGTAAATACGGTAATGCTACCGAGCCTAGCCCAAGCACTCCAGAACCTAAAAACGATAAAATGGCTTCTGTAGTACCAACATTTAATGCAGACCAAAGAGGTTATATTGATAATGAAAATTTAGACCTTTACGGGAAGATAACTTTAATTAGTGATCGTTCAAAAGTTTACAAAGGCGGTTCTTGGAATGATAGAGCTTATTGGTTAAATCCTGGTACTAGAAGATATTTAGATCAAGGTGAAGCAAGTTCTGAAATTGGTTTTAGATGCGCCATGAGTAGTGTAGGAGACCCTCAGATTAATCCTAAATCAACACCACAATTTAAGCAGCCAAAATCCAGAGTAGGATTTAGAAAATAAAAAAAAGTCTCTCCAGCAAATTTGGAGAGACTTTTTTTTATACTATTGATTTTTCTTTTTGTAAATATTGGAATACATAGCCCCAAGCAATAACCAATACACAGCCAAAAAGGTTAAGCCATAAATAAGCCATAACATCAAAATAATAGGCTGCAAAAACAAATACTTCTGTAATGAGTGCTGCTGTAAACACAGCTTTACCACCAATCTTTTTAAAATAGAAAGCTACTAGAAAAATTCCTAGGATGGTTCCATAGAATAAAGAGCCTAGGATGTTAACAGCTTCTAATAAATTACCCAATTTACCTGCAAACAAAGCCATTGCTAGGCTTAAAATACCCCAAAATAGGGTTATGGCTTTACTTACGTTGAGGTATTTTAGATCGCTACCTGTCTTATTGATTAATCTTTTATAAATATCAACGCTTGTGGTGGATGCCAATGAGTTTAAGGCACTAGCTGTAGAACCCATGGAAGCTAAGCAAACAATAGCTACCAATAAACCAATTAAACCTTGTGGTAAATATTGTGTAACAAAACTTAGGAAAACGTAATTGGTATCGTCAGTATCTGCATTAGGGTCGTTTTTTTTCATAACAGCTAATGCTTCTTCTCTTTTTTCTTGTAGGGTTTTATTTGCTAATACTACATCTGTTTTTAAAGAGCTTATATCTTTCTGCTGGTTAATAGCGTTTTCCAGTGCTATAACTTTTTGTTTTTTAGCTTCAAAGGCGGCATCAAATGCTTGTTCTTTTTGTTTAAATTCATCAGCATAAGCACTTTTTTCTACTTTATTAATTTCATAGGTATTAAAAAATACAGGTGGTTTTTGGTATTGATAAAAACAGAAAACCAATATCCCTATCAATAAAATTAAAAACTGCATGGGTACTTTTAGCAAGCCATTCATCAATAAGCCCATTCTACTTTGCCCTACAGAGCTTCCGGTTAAATAGCGGCCAACCTGAGATTGATCTGTACCAAAATAAGACAGCTGTAAAAAAAAGCCGCCTATTAATCCTGTCCAAACGGTATATCTATTGTTTAAATCAAACTCCCAATCTATTACATTCATTTTACCCATTTTGCCTGCAATGTCTAAAGCATCGGTAAAATCTACAGAAACGGGTAACAGTGCAACCACTACAAAGCCGGCTAAAAACAAGCCCGAAAATATGATACTCATTTGTAAAAGCTGGGTATAAGAAACAGCTTTTGTGCCACCATAAAAGGTATATAATATCACTACAGAACCTATAATTAAAGTGGTATAAGTAGGGTCTACATTTAATATGGTTGATAGGATGATAGACGGAGCATAAATCGTTATTCCGGTAGATAAGCCTCTTTGTATAAGAAATAAAAAAGCCGTTAAAACTCTGGTTTTTAAATCAAATCTTTGTTCTAAAAACTCATAAGCGGTATAAACCTTTAACTTATGAAAAATAGGGATGAAGGTGATGCAAAGCACAATCATGGCTAAGGGTAAGCCAAAATAAAATTGGACAAAGCGCATTCCATCGGTGTAAGCCAAGCCTGGTGCTGATAAAAAAGTAATGGCGCTGGCTTGTGTGGCCATTACCGATAAACCCACATGGTACCAAGGTAAAGAACGGTCGCCAAGTAAATAACCGTCTATATGTTTACTTGCTTTACTTTTCCAGATGCCATAAACTACAATAAAAATAATGGTAAAGGCAAGTACAAACCAATCTATTAAACTCATGAGAAGCGAATGGTAATGAGGTAAAAAATTATAATAAGGATAATAAGCCAGTAAACCAGCAGACGATAAAATTGACCCCACGATTTAATAAAGGGTGGGAGCTCGGTATCTTTTACTTTTTTATCCATTATTTACTTATCAAGTTTACAAATAAACGGTAAGCGCCTGCAACGCCAGCAGGTAATTCTCTAAAAAATGATAAACCGGTATAAATAAATTTCCCTTTCCCATAAGGTGTTACTAAAAGTGCACCTGATGATTGTTGCTCTCCGGCATCATTCATGCCTAAGGGTTGTTCGTATCGGTTATCGGCATTATCTGCAAAATACAAACCTCTTTCTTGTATCCAGCCATCAAAATCTTTAGTAGTTAATTTATTAGGGTAATTTAAAACTTTACTCTCTGGCTTTAAGAAAAATACTTTAGCATTTTCCTCAGTAACCCTATCTCTTGTGATGTTAAATGGATAAGGACCAATTTCGGTACTTAGCAATGGTCTGTTTACATTGTACTGGACCAACAAAGTACCACCATTTTCTATGTATTTTAGTAGGTTTTGTCTTGCAAATGGTAATTTTTCATTGGTATTAAAAGCTCTTACTCCAGTTATAATAGCATCGTAAGCAGATAAATCTCCGGTTAGCATTTCTTTTTCTGTAAGGATATTTACCTGATAACCTATTTGCTTTAGCGATTCTGGAATTAAATCTCCAGCTCCGTTGATGTAGCCAATAAGTTTATCTCCGGTTGTTTTAATATCAAGTTTGGTGAGTTTTACTTCGGCCTCAGAGAAATAGCTTATGGTAGGGATATGCTCATATTTAATTTCATGAAAGGCTTTTTGATAAGCCTCATTGGCTATTTGAGCTGTAAATGTTAAAACAACACTTTCATCTGTTGTAGCTGGGGTAATTGTAAACGTAAGGTTAAGCTCTTCTCCAGAATTTTTAAAATTGAAGCTATGCTTAGCAGGGCTTATTTTCCAATTCTTTGGTAATTCAGGAATTAATTCGCCATTAAGGTTTTCTTTAAATGCTTTTAACCTTACGCGAATTTCTTTTTCACCTTGATTAGGGAAAAGCAATACTTTATTCTCCGGATTAATGGTTACAGGTGGTGCTATTACTAAAGGTTGATAAACTTCGCCCCTTACCTGGTCTGTATATTTATAAATGACAGGAATTTCATAATCTAAACTGTAATTATTAAAATCAAGTTTAACTTGAATGGTATGCGCCAATGGTCCATCAGGTTGTAGGATATCTGATTGTTTATTTAAAACATATTGCCCTATAGGATGCTGGTTAACCAACCAATAAGGCTGCGTAATTTTATTTATTTGTGTTTGATTTTTGGCACTATAGAGTTGATTGATATTCAAATCATCTGTTTTTTGGTTAAAAGCTGTGATTTTTACGTTTGGATATTGCGTAACTGCACTTATGTTAAACTCTACAGCAGTATTTTGTGCGGCAAAAGCTTGTTTAGCTTGAGCTTCTAACCAAGTTCCACTGCAATGCAGAATCAATTTTTTTACTTCTTCTAACTTGATATTTTTATAAAAGCTATCTGGTAAAGCCGCTATTTTTTGATGAAGTTTAATTAAATCCTCAACAATTAAACCTGGGTTTTCTATGTAAAATTTCTCTTGTATGCTTTTAATATCTTTAGCTAAATCAGTTTTAATTTGAAGTCTGTTCCAGCTTAAATCTATCCCTTCAAATAAATCTTTTTGAGGAAGCTCACCTTGCCAACTGCTAAAATATTCTATACTTGAGCCTCTTTGTTTGGCAGAGCCGAAACCTTGACTTTTGTGCATCGATCTACTTTCGGCAGCAATTTCCCCATAGCCTTTTCCTAGCAAGTGGTTAAATAAGCCAACATCTATTTTTAGTTGATCATTGGCGGTTGTATTAGCTGAGCCAAAATTATAAGTGTTCCAAAGAATTCTTTTAGTTTGCCATACGCTTACTTCTTTTAACTGTTCTGGAAACTGTTTTGGGTCTGCAGCAGCTTTAAAAGCCTCTTGCGCTAAAATAGATGATGCTTGATGATGGCCATGCCCTGCTCTTGCATCATTAGGAAAACGGGTGATGATAACATCGGGTTTAAATTTCCTGATGATGTACACCACATCACTTAATATTTCTTTCTTATTCCAGATATTAAAAGTTTCATCGGCAGTTTTAGAAAAACCAAAATCATTTGCTCTGGTAAAAAATTGGATAGCACCATCCGTTCTACGGGCAGCTAATAGTTCTTGCGTTCTTATCAAACCTAATTCTTCAGATTGCTCATTACCGATAAGATTTTGCCCGCCATCTCCTCTGGTTAAAGAAAGATAAGCAGTCCTTACCAATTTTTCTTTAGCTAAGTAGCTTAATAAACGTGTGTTTTCATCATCAGGATGAGCTGCAATGTAAAGCACACTTCCTAGAACATCTAATTTTTTTAAATCTAGTTTGAGCTCTGCTGCATTGGGTAAAGCATTGTTTTGGGCAAAAGAAAAATAAGGAAGCGCTAAAAAATATAAGAGCAGGTTTCTAAGTTTCATGGGTGCTTTCTTTTAAACTTCGGCTAAGTAAAATAATAAATTTTTGCTTATGAACTTATAGCACAAAAAAATTACAAAACTTATAATCAAATTTCAAGAAAGTTTTGACCTCTTAAAGATATTTAGATTTAAATTTTTTAGATTAGAGCTCGCTAACCAATTTATCAATTCAAAAATGAAATTTAAAACAAGCATTGTATTGTTATTAACATTTACAGCTTTTGGGCAAACGATTGCCCAGAGTAAATGGGAGTCTTTATTTAACGGAAAAGACTTTAAAGGCTGGAAACAACTTAACGGAAAAGCCAAATATGAAGTTAGAAACGGCGAGATTGTAGGTACTACAGTTGCCAATGAACCTAACTCTTTTATGGCTACCGAAAAAAACTATGGCGATTTTATTTTGGAACTAGAACTTCTTGTTGATAACAGCATGAATTCTGGCGTACAGTTTAGAAGTTTAAGTAAAGCAGACTATCGTGATGGTAGAGTTCATGGCTATCAAATGGAAATTGACCCTTCTAGCAGAGCTTGGAGTGGTGGTATTTATGATGAAGCCAGAAGGGGTTGGCTTTATAATCTGGAACTTAACCCAGAAGGTAAGAAAGCTTTTAAACCGGGCGAATGGAATAAATATCGTATAGAAGCTATAGGTAATACGATAAGAACTTGGGTAAATGGTATCCCTACGGCTCATGTTATAGATGCAGAAACCGCATCAGGTTTTATTGCACTACAAGTGCATTCTATCAGGAAAGAAGAGACTCCGGGCAAAGAAATCAGATGGAGAAATATCAGAATACAAACTACCAATTTACAACCTTCTAAGCCAGATGGTATTTTCATCGCAAATTATATCCCCAATCATTTATCTCCGCAAGAAAAAGCTAAAGGTTACAGTTTGTTATTTGATGGTAAAAGCACTTCGCAATGGCGAGGCGCTTATAAAACCACATTCCCTACCCAAGGCTGGGAAGTTGTTGATAACGAGTTAAGAGTTAAAAAAGCAGATGGAAGCGAGTCTACCAACGGTGGTGATATTGTTACTTTAAAAGAGTACAGTGCTTTTGAGTTTCAGTTTGATTTTAAACTTTCTAAAGGTGCTAACAGTGGTGTAAAATACTTCGTTACAGAAAGCGAAGGCAATAAAGGTTCTGCTATTGGTCCAGAGTATCAAATTTTAGATGATGCTACACATCCTGACGCAAAATTAGGTAAAGATGGTAACCGTACATTGGGATCTTTATATGATTTAATGACTTCAAAAAAAATACCTGCTGCGCAGAAAGCGATAGGAGAGTGGAATAAAGGTATCATCAGGGTTTACCCTGATAATAGGGTTGAATATTGGTTAAACGGCCATAATATCCTTAATTATACCAGAGGTTCGGCAGAGTTCTTAAAATTGGTATCAGAAAGTAAGTATAAAGACTGGAAAAATTTTGGCATGGCTCCTAAAGGAAGAATTTTACTGCAAGACCATGGCGATGCTGTAGCTTTCAGAAGCTTAAAAATTAAACAACTATAAACCTTAAAGACATTAAAATAAAATGAACTCACGTAGAAAATTTATAAAGCAGTCTGCTATTGCAGCAGCTGGAACATATTTTGGAGCTATGGGCTTCAGTGCAAAAAGTTATGGTAGAATTTTAGGTGCAAATGATAGGGTACGTGTAGGTGCGGTTGGTTTTTCAGATCGTTTTAGAGATACCTTATTACCATGCTTTTTAAACCATCATCAGGAATTAAATTTTGATATGGTAGCTGTTTCTGATTTATGGAGCTATAGAAGAAATTTAGGGGTAGAGCTTTTAAAATCAAAATTTAACCATGATATAAAAGGCTGTAGAAATAATGATGAATTGTATGCCATGAAAGATTTGGACGCTGTCATTGTAAGTACAGCAGATTTTCAGCATGCTTTACATGCTATAGAGGCTGTTAACGCTAAATGCGATGTTTATTGCGAAAAGCCTTTTGCTGAAACCATGGAAGATAACAGAGCGGCATTAAAAGCTATAAAAGCTTCTAAGCAAATTATCCAAATTGGTTCTCAAAGAAGAAGTGGTGCTAATTATAAAGCTGCGGCAGATTTTATCCAACAGGGTAAATTTGGCGATATCACGATGGTAGAACTTACCTGGAATGTAAACCAACCTGGCAGATGGCGCCGACCAGATTTAGTGGCTAAACTAAAACAAGAAGATACAGATTGGAAACGCTTTTTAATGAATCGCCCATTTGAAGAATGGGATCCAAGAAAATACTTAGAATACCGTTTATTCTGGCCATATTCTTCGGGCATGCCAGGGCAGTGGATGTCGCACCAAATTGACACTGTACATTGGTTTACTGGCTTAATGTACCCAAGAAGTGTGGTTGCTAATGGTGGAATTTACCAATGGAAAGATGGCAGAAGAAACTGGGATACCACAACCGCAGTTTTTGATTATGGCGATAAAGACATGAAAAAAGGTTTCCAAGTGGTATTTGGCTCTAGGATGCACAATGGAGACGAGCGCCCAGCAGAGATTTACTATGCTAACGGTGGCGAGTTAAATTTAAATACCAATAAAATATCCCCTAAAGGTGGTTTACAAGAGAAACAAGCTGCTGCCATGGGCCTAAAACCTAACCTGCTTCCAGAACTAAGCTTAACCAGCCAAGAAGAAAAGGTAGTTGCATCTGCCAATACAGGTGCAGATAGGTTAACTTCTAATCACATGCGTAATTGGATGGAGTGTATACGTAGTAGAAAAGAAACTAATGCACCTGTAGAAGCTGGATATTATCATTCTGTTGCTACAATTATGACCAATGCCGCCGTAAGAACAGGTGCTAAAGCAACGTTTGATGAAAAAACACAAGAAGTTATGGTGAATGGAAAAGTGTTTAAATATTAATAATACTTTTTCATAGCTATCGTTAATCATACTTAGAAATGCTAAGAAGAAATTTTATCAAAAAAACAGGTCTTATAACAGCCGGAGGATTATTTTTGCAGCAAGAGCTATTACATGCTTTTGCAGCAAATGCTCCTTTAAAGGTTGCTGTAATAGGTTGTGGGGATAGGGGAAATGGCCTTATTCAAGTGATGCAGCAGTTGAAAGAGCAATTTAAAGTTACTGCTATTTGCGATACCTTAGATTTTAGACTTGCAGCTACGCAAAAGTTATTAGGTGGAGAAAAAATCACTTCTTACAAAGATTATAAAAAGCTTTTAGCTGAAGCTGATGTACAAGCGGTACTTATTGCTACTTCTCTTAATGCACACTATGACATTGCTTTAGCAGCATTAAAAGCAGAGAAGCATGTGTATCTTGAAAAAGCCATGACTTACAATATCCCGCAAGCTTTAGATTTGGTAAAAGTTAAGCAGTTGCATCCTCATTTAACCTTGCAAGTAGGCCACCAATACCGTTACACGCCGCTATACTTTAAAGTAAAGGAAATGATTGATAAAGGCTATCTAGGTAAAGTAACACAGATAGACTGTAGGTGGGATAGAAACTGGAATTGGCGCAGACCCGTACCCGAGCCTTCTTTAGAAAGAAAAATAAACTGGCGTATGTACAAAGAGTATTCTGGTGGTTTAGCTGCCGAATTACTTTCACATCAAATTGATTTTATCAATTGGGCTTTTGACACGCACCCAACCGAAGTTTACGCAACAGGAGGTGTAGATTATTATAAAGATGGACGTGAAACTTTTGATAATGTGCAAGCAACTTTTAGGTATGATAAAGATGGGATGATTGGTAATTACGGAGCTACCTGCGCTAATGCTAAAGACGGTTATTTGTTTAAATTAAAAGGTACTAAAGGAAGCGTTTCTTTATTGGTAAACCAAGGTGTTTTTTATCCCGAAAAAGAAACAAAAGCCGAATTAGAAACCGTTGATGGTGTTAGTGGTGCCACAAAAATTGTTTGGAATAAAGATGGCGGAATCCCTATTGAAGCTGATAAAAGTAAAGATGGAACTTGGTATGCCTTAAAAGATTTTTTTGATTGTATAGTAACTAAGAAAAATCCTCCATCAAATGTTTTAACAGGAGCCACCACGGCTATATGTGTGCATCTGGCTAATGAAGCTATGTATAACAGAAAAATACAATATTGGCAAAAAGAATATGATGTGTTTACTTCATAAATAGAAATTAAACTCCTAATTATAGCCAGCATATTTATGGATGCCAAATCAAACCTATTCTTAATAAAGGATAGGCTTTTTTATTTTCAAGAGCCATTAAATATTGATAAATTACCAACAGAAAGCATCATCATGATATGAATATTATTGAAGAGCGGAATGATGTACCTTCTAAGAAGAAGATACTTTATACCGTTAATCCAACTTTAAAACAATACCTCCTAAAATATGATAGGGAAATTAAACTTCCTGTTGTATATGCAGATATGCTGCGTTTTAATCTTTCTACTCCGCTGTTAGATAAAAATAACCAAGATACTTTATGGCAAACGGTTTATTATGATGAATCGGAGATGAAAGAACTTTATCCTGGTTTAAAATATATTTACGCCCTGCTCCATACATCTGGTCGTATGGAGGTTATGGATCATCTTTCTGTTTCTAGGATAGATTATTGCACTTTTGGTAATTCTAAACCATTTAGGGTAAGAATCATCAATAGGTTAAATGATAATTACGACCATTTTTATGTTAAAATTGCCGATGCCAGCAGGGTTTATGGCTTAGAATTAGAACATATATTATCTCCAAACCGAATCAATTATTTAACAGATGACCATACTTTAATAGAGGAACATATACCTGGTTTGCCTGGAGATGTTTTTTTAAACAGCTATCTTAACGATAGTAGCTTTAACCAAACCCGTATTAGCAAAGAGTTTGTTAAATTTAATGAGCGTTGTTTTGTAAGGCTTTTAGGCGATATGCGCTCTTATAATTTTGTAGTTGATATTACACCGGATATTGAAGGCAACCAATACCGTATCAGAGCTATAGATTTTGACCAGCAGTCTTATGAAAGCAGATTAAAACTATATCTTCCTCATTATTTTAAAGAAAATAACAATATTGTTTTTATGGGAATGGAGCACATGAACGAGAAATCTATGCTACAATATCAACAAGAAGAGCGGAGCTTAATTAGCCATCGGGTTAAATTGGCACATTATAGGCTAAAAGAAATTTTTAGTGTGATGAGCCATGATATCATTGCCCCAGAAGAGAAAGTAATAGCTTTGAGGGAAGAACTCGCAAAATATCATAAAATGCCTAAGTTTAAAAAAATGACTACCATGGGCATGTTGGTAAAAGAGCATTTGCATGCATGCTTGTTTTTAAAATAATTAACTATGAATTTGGCAGACCTTATTAAAAACTACGTACAAAAGATATTTCATTTACAAGAAACCACAGACCAAGAAGGTACTGTTAAAAATATCAATGAGAATATAGATTTAAAAGGATATAATATCTGGATTCTGATATGTTCTGCCGTACTTGCTTCTATAGGATTAGATGTAAATTCTGCTGCGGTAATTATTGGTGCTATGCTTATCTCGCCGCTAATGTCGCCCATTTTAGGTGTTGGTTTAGCATTTGGAATAAATGATAAAGAAATGCTTACTCGCTCTTTACGCAATCTTGGTATGGCTACATTTATCAGTTTAACCACTGCTTATATCTATTTTACTATTACTCCTTTGGGCGATGCTACTACAGAAATTTTAGCCCGTACCCAGCCTACTTTATTAGATGTAATGGTGGCATTTTTTGGTGGTGTAGCGGGTATAGTTTCAGGGTCAAGAAAAGAGAAAACCAATGCCATACCAGGGGTTGCTATTGCTACAGCACTAATGCCACCACTTTGTTCGGCAGGTTTTGGGCTTGCTACCGGGCAGTTGATGATTTTTGCCGGGGCTTTTTATCTTTTCATCATTAACGCCATATTCATCAGTTTATCAACTTATTTGGTTATTAAGTTTTTGCAGTTCCCACTAAGGCAATATATGGATATCAAAACCCGTAAAAGAGTAAGCAGAATTATGTCTTTTGCCTTACTTTTTGTAGTGATACCAAGTGGCTATTTCTTATGGGAAGTATATCTTAAGAATAAGATGAACAGGCAGGTGCAAAATATCATCATCAATAAAATTAGTAATGATGAAACAGAAGTATTAAAATGGAATATAGAAAATAGAGACTCTTTAAAATACGTACAGATTGTTATTGCTGGCAAACCAGTTTCTGACCAAGAAATAGCCAGTTATGATAGTTTATTAAAAGCCAGTGGTTTTGATGATTTAAGAATAAAACTTTCTAGAGTAAATGTTTCTAAAGAAGAAATTGCAGACATGAGCCGTGAAGTGGCTGCAAGCATGTTAAATGCCATCAATTTAAAAGCTACTTCACCAATCAGCAGTGAAAACCAGTCAGATTCTACATCAGATATCTCTAAAGAACTTGCCGTTTTATACCCAGAAGCCAATCAAATTAGTATCGGAGAGATGGTAAATTTAAAACAAAGCCAGCAAACCGCAGATACAATAACGCATGTAATCATCAATTGGAAGAAAAAAACTTCTTTAAGCAATCAGGAGGTAAAGAAACTTTATGCTTTTTTAAAGTTGAGGCTTGATAAAGATACTTTAATTATGATCAACAGGTAAATAAGGTATATAAATTGCTTGTTGAGCTAAAATAACAAGATGAACCAGCAGCCGTTTAAAAATGATAAATTAAGATGGGTAGAGCGTATCTCTAAACTAATGGATGAACAGTTTAGTATTAAAGGCTATCGCTTTGGTTTAGACCCTATTCTAAATTTTATTCCCTATTTTGGAGATTTAGCAGGTTTTAGTGTTTCCTTAGCCCTTATTGCTACCATGCTGAAAAATGGAGCCAGCAAAAAAGTGGCTCTTAAAATGTTTGGTAATGTTTTGATAGATACCGTTTTAGGTGCTATCCCTATTTTAGGTTTTTTCTTTGATTTCGGCTTTAAAGCCAACAGTAGGAATATTAAATTATTAAGAAAACACTATACAGAAGGTAAACATACAGGCAGTATAACAGGTATCATCATCGGTTTTATACTTATTGCTGTAGTGGTGTTAGGCTTAATTGCTATTGCCTTATACTATGTGTTTGCTTATTTGTATGCACTTTTGCAAAATTGGTTGTAACATAGAAGTAGAAAAGTACAGAGTATAAAGTAGAAAGACCTGAAAAATCGGATATTTAAGAACTCTCTTTTACATTTAAACAAAACTTTCTTAAGAAGGACGGACGGACTTTTCTTTCTTTTCATCAAAGAAAAGAAAGAAGCCACAACCCGGCTAGGACTTATGTATCAAAGACTAGCTTTAAAACATTTTTAAAAAACGTCAACAATAATAGCTGAGCTAAAGGATAACATGGTTTCAACTCCTGTCCATATTAACAAAACATGATATTCTGAAGAAACTTCTTTTGAATTTTTGTTTACTTAATCATATCAAACCCTGTATAAGGAACTAAAACATCAGGAATTTTAATTCCTTCTGGCGTTTGGTAGTTCTCTAAAATAGAAGCTACAATTCTTGGTAAAGCTAAAGCACTTCCGTTTAAAGTATGTGCTAACTGCGTTTTACCCTCGCTACCTTTAAATCTTAATTTCAGGCGGTTGCTTTGGTAAGTCTCAAAATTAGAAACAGAAGAAACTTCTAACCAACGTTGTTGTGCAGCACTCCACACTTCCATATCGTAAGTTAAGGCTGATGTGAAGCCCATATCGCCACCACATAATCTTAAAACACGGTAATGTAAGCCTAAGCTTTGTAATAAACTTTGTACATGCAGGCTCATTTGCTCTAACACATCATAAGATTTGTCAGGATGTACAACTTGTACAATCTCTACCTTATCAAATTGGTGTAAGCGGTTTAAACCTCTTACATGAGCGCCATAAGAACCCGCTTCTCTTCTAAAACATGGTGTATAACCACAGTTTTTAATAGGTAGCTGGTCTTCTTTTAAAATAACATCCCTGTATAAATTAGTGATAGGTACCTCGGCAGTAGGTATTAAATATAAATTATCTAAGCCTACATGATACATTTGCCCCTCTTTATCTGGCAATTGCCCAGTACCAAAACCCGATGCTTCATTTACCAAATGTGGTAACATCATTTCTTCATAACCAGATTTCTCAGCCTCAGCTAAAAAATAGTTAATTAAGGCTCTTTGTAGTTTAGCGCCCTTACCTTTATAAACTGGGAAACCAGCCCCCGTGATTTTAACCCCCAATTCAAAATCAATCAAATCGTATTTTGCGGCTAACTCCCAATGTGGTAAAGCATCATCTGCCAAATTTGGCATTTGACCATAGGTTAAAACTACTTCATTTTCTTCCGGAGTTTTACCTTTAGGTACAGATGAATGAGGTAAATTAGGTATTTGAACTAATTTTTGATGTAATTCCTGCTCTATCACAGCAAGCTCATCATATAGTTTTTTTATCTCTTCTTTTGATGACGATGTTTTTGCTTTGATGGCTTCGGCATCTTCTTTTTTACCTTGTTTCATGAGCTCGCCAATTTGCTTGGCTGCTGCATTTGCTTCTGCCTGCAAAGCGTCTCCTTTGGATTGCGTAGAGCGTCTTTTCTCATCTAAACTTATAATTTCATCAACCAACTCTGGCTGACTAAAATTTCTTACACTTAAACGTTCTAGAACCTGCTCTTTATTTTCGCGGATATAACTAACTTGCAGCATGATTTTTATTTTTTCTGCAAAGATATAAAAGGATGTACGATTTACGATTTTTGAGGCTAGATATTTTTATCACTTTAGAAAGAGAAACCATTTGTAAGATTAAATAAAAACAGATAGTGTTAATTAGGAAATAAAACACAGACCCAAAATTTCCTCTCTTTTAGAGCAGTTTAGGGTTAAGCTAAAGCATGAACGGAAAACTATACCTCGTACCCACGCCCATAGGGAATCTTGATGATATGACTTTTAGAGCTGTTAAAGTTTTAAAAGAGGTAGATATTATTTTGGCAGAAGATACCAGAAACTCTTCTCCTATGTTGAAACATTTTGGTATCGATAAAAAACTTTTCTCTCATCACCAACATAATGAGCATAAGGCCGTTAATGAGATCATCCGTTTCTTAAAAGAAGGGCAAAATATTGCTTTAATTTCTGATGCTGGTACTCCAGCCATCTCAGACCCGGGCTATTTACTTACCCGCGAAGCCATAAAAAACGATTTGGAAATAGAATGTTTACCAGGTGCAACAGCTTTTGTACCGGCTTTGGTAAACTCGGGCTTACCCAATGATAGATTTGTATTTGAAGGATTTTTACCCGTAAAAAAAGGCAGGCAAACACGTTTGAAAGAATTAGCTTTAGAAGAAAGGACCATGATTTTTTACGAATCTCCACACCGCTTGTTAAAATCTTTAGAAGAATTTATCATGTTTTTTGGCGAAGACAGAGAAGTTTCTGTTTCTAGAGAGCTTACCAAAATGTACGAAGAAACCAAAAGAGGTACTTTAACAGAAGTAAAAAACTACTTTGAAACAAATACCCTTAAAGGTGAGTTTGTGATTTGTTTATCTGGTAAACCAGCGAGTAAACCTGTAAAAGAAAAATTTAGAGATTAGTTTTTGTTATACACAAACAAAAGCCGAAATTTATAGAACTATGAGTAATATCAACACTTTAAGGAATAATATTATAGATAAGTTGCTTACAATATCCAATCAAGACTACTTAAATGCACTTGACAAGTTGTTACAGCAGCATACTAAAACTGATATGAAAGTAAACTTGTCTGATGCACAAATTGCTTTATTAAAATTAAGCGATTTAGATATTGAAAATAATCAGGTTATTTCTCAGGATGACCTTGATAAAGAAGATTTAGAATGGCTAAAAGGTCTATAATTTGGACTCAAACTGCTGTTAAGCAAAGAAGAGCTATTTTAAATTACTGGATTAAAAGAAACCATTCTGTAAAATTTGCACAAAAACTTATTCAAGAAATTAAAGAAAAATCTGAAATAATTGCTCAAAATCCAGAAGCATTTGTGACTACGGATTATCCCGAAACACGAATTTCTGCCATGGGGCATTATAGTATCTTATACAAAATTACAGATACACAAATTATCATTACTGCTTTTTGGGACAACAGACAAAACCCTCAAAAACTTTTAGACCTTTTAACAAAAAATATTCTCTAAAAATCAAATGAAAAAGCATATCCAATACGCACTTATATCAGCCCTTATACTTTTTATAGCTTGGCCACCTATTCCTTACACTTCATTGTTATTATTGATAGGCTTTTTCCCGCTATTAGTAGCTATAGAAAACATCCACAACAGTGATGCGCAACAAAAAGGGAGAAAAGTATTTTTAACCGCAGGATTAAGCTTTTTACTATGGAATACAGCCAGCATTTATTGGATATGGAATGCATCGCCAGAAGGCTCTATTGTGGCTTATTTATTAGGAGCTTTACTCATGACTTTGAGTTTTCTCTGCTATCATAAACTTAAAAATATCACCAAACCCATTCTAGCTGATATAGCCCTCATAGGATTTTGGGTTTCTTACGAGTATTTACACCAAAGTTGGGATTTAAATTTCCCGTGGATGACTTTAGGAAACGGTTTTGCTAGCAGTCCGCAGTTTATCCAATGGTACGAGTATACAGGTGTATACGGAGGCTCTTTATGGATTTTAGGAAGTAATATCCTACTATTTAACATCTGGAAACAGTTAAAAAATAGCGAAAAACAGCAAAAAAATATATTCAAGCTTTTAGTAGGTTTAGCTTGCTGGGTGCTTATCCCGATAGGTTTTTCTACCCTCAGCTATATAAACTATGAAGAGGAAAACAACCCCGCACATGTAGTAGTGGTACAACCCAATATAGACCCTTATGCGAAATATGAAAGTTATACTACCAACCAGCAATTGGATACTTTGATGGCTTTAAGTGGTAAAGCTGCCAAAGTTAATACCGAGTTTATCATTTGGCCAGAAACAGCCATTCCAGAATATGTAAACGAAGATTACATCAGACAAGGAAGTATATTTTACCGCCTACAACAATTTATGCAACCTTATGCCAATGCAACTTTAATTACCGGGGCTGAAACCTATTTAACTTATCAAAGCCCAAAAACTAAGACGGCAAAATTTAACGCCCAAAGTAACCAATATTGGGATAGTTTTAATACTGCTGTTGCGATTGAAAACTCTGCCAAAGTACAATTCTACCATAAATCTAAACTGGTACCTGGGGTAGAGAAAATGCCTTTTATCAATGCTTTATCATTTTTAAAACCCGTGTTTGCCAAATTTGGCGGTACCACTGGTGGTTATGGCTATCAGGATGAGCCTTCTGTATTGTATTCGCAAAGTGGTATTGGTGTTGCTCCTGTTATTTGTTACGAATCTATCTGGGGTAACTGGGTTGCAGGTTATGTTAAAAAAGAAGCGCAGTTTATAGCCATCATCACCAACGATGGTTGGTGGGGCAATACCTCAGGAAAAGACCAACATCTACAATACGCCAGATTAAGAGCTGTAGAAACCAGACGTTGGATTGCCCGTTCTGCTAATACCGGAATATCGGCTTTTATTAACCAACGTGGAGACATTATACAGCAAACATCGTGGTGGCAACCTGCTGTTATAGCGCAAGATATTAACTTAAACTCCGAGCTTACTTTTTATGTTAAACATCCAGATATTGTAGTTTATCCATTTTTAGGGATAGGTATTTTGGGGTTAATATTCCTTTTAACCTATAAAATTAGAAACAAAGCAGTTAAACCTGATGTTTAAAGATTGAATCTATATTTTTTTATATTTGTAATGATTTGAAAAAGATAATTGCCATATTATTATTAAGCATTCATTTAATAGCCACTACAGAACTGTACCAGCTATTAAAGCTGCCTATTTTGGTAGAGCACCTGATAGAGCATAAAATGCAAGATAACAATATCACCATTTTTGAATTTTTTAGCATGCACTATGCTTTAGAAGATGTTAGAGATGCAGATTATGAACGTGATATGCAATTGCCTTTTAAAACACACAACCATATTAATCAGGTAGATTGTAATGTAAATTTACCCCAATACAGTTTAAACGTTATCACACTTCCAACTATTATACAACAACATAATACGCCTGTTTATAGGAGCTTGTTTATCCATTCTGTATACTTATCTACTATCTGGCAGCCGCCAAAAACTTGCTGATATTTACGCTTAATCAATACATTTTCTTGTATTTTTTTATTTAAAAATTAGCAATACTTATTATGTTAAATAAGATTATTGAGTTTTCCATCAGGAATAAACTCATCATTGGCTTGTTTACCCTAGCCTTAATTGGTTATGGTATTTACCAAACAACACGTTTACCTATAGATGCTGTACCAGATATTACCAACAATCAGGTTCAGGTAATTACTGTTGCCCCTTCTTTTGGTGCTACAGATATAGAAAGACTGGTAACTTTCCCTATAGAGCAGGCTAATAGCAATATAGATGGGATGAAAGAAATTCGTAGTTTTTCACGATTTGGATTATCCTTAGTTACCATTGTTTTTACTGATGAAACAGACATTTATTGGGCCAGACAGCAAGTAGCAGAACGCTTGCAAAAAGTACAAACAGAAATTCCGAAAGGGATAGGTACACCAGAATTAGGCCCTGTTTCTACTGGTTTAGGCGAGATTTATCAATACGTAGTAAAACCTAAAAAAGGTTATGAAGATAAATACGACGAAACTGAGCTTAGAACTATTCAAGATTGGATAGTAAGGCGCCAGCTTTTAGGTGTTAAGGGTGTGGCCGAGGTAAGTAGTTTTGGCGGTAAGCTTAAGCAATTTGAAATTGCTATTAACCCAAGTAAATTACAAGCTTTAAACCTTACTATAGACGATGTTTTCTTGGCCTTAGAGCAAAATAACCAAAATACCGGAGGTGCTTATATAGAGAAAGGCGCTAGCGTATTATTCATCAGAAGCGAAGGCTTAATCGGTGGCGTTACAGATATTGAAAACATAGCAGTAAAAACACCATCATCTGCAACTGTATTTATGAAAGACATTTCCGATGTTAAAATTGGTTACGCCACACGCTATGGAGCCTTGTGTTATAATGATGAAGGTGAAGTTGCCGGAGCTATTGTGATGATGCTTAAAGGTGCAAATAGCAACGAGGTAATTAAAAATGTAAAAGACCGAGTAGCTCAAATACAAAAGACATTGCCAGAAGGTGTAGAGATAGAACCTTTTCTAGACCGTACCAAAATGGTCAATAATGCTATTAAAACAGTTGAAACTAACCTGATGGAAGGCGCTTTAATTGTTGTTTTTATTCTGGTACTTTTCTTAGGGAATTTTAGGGCCGGTTTAGTAGTTGCTTCTGTTATTCCGCTTGCTATGCTATTTGCCATCATCATGATGAATACCTTTGGCGTAAGTGGTAATTTAATGAGTTTAGGCGCTTTAGATTTCGGTTTAATTGTAGATGGTGCGGTTATTATTGTAGAAGCTGTTATGCATCAGCTTAAGCATAGCAATAAATTTGGAGCCATTGTACGGCTTAACCAAAAGCAAATGGATGATGAAGTGCGAACATCAGCAAGTAAGATGATGAACAGCGCTGTTTTCGGGCAAATTATCATCTTGATTGTTTATCTACCCATTTTCACTTTAGAAGGTATAGAGGGCAAAATGTTTAAACCTATGGCGCAAACTGTAGCCTTTGCCTTGATAGGTGCTTTTATACTATCGCTTACTTATATTCCTATGATGAGTGCTTTGTTCTTGAATAAAAAAGTAGAGCATGAGCCAAATTTCTCTGATAGATGGATGTATAAACTAGAACGTGTTTACCAAAATGCCTTAGCTCGTGTATTGAAATATCCAAGAATGGTTTTAAGCACCGTAGCTGCATTATTTGTTCTAGCGCTTGTAACACTTTCTACTTTAGGTGGCGAGTTTATACCCGCCTTAGAAGAAGGTGATTTTGCTGTTGATACACGCGTTTTAACCGGAAGTAATTTAAATACCACTATAGAAAGTACCCAAAAAGCAGCTCATATATTAAAATCAAGGTTCCCTGAGGTAGAAAAAGTAGTTACCAAGATTGGAAGTGGAGAAGTACCCACAGACCCTATGCCTATGGAAGCTAGCGATATGATGGTAATTTTAAAAAATAAAAATGAGTGGACCTCTGCTGAAACCTTTAGTGAGTTGGCCGATAAAATGGGGAAAGCCCTAGAAGAAGTACCTGGTATTACCACGGGGTTTCAGTTTCCGGTACAAATGCGTTTTAACGAGTTAATGACTGGTGCCAGACAAGATGTGGTATGCAAGATATTTGGAGAAGATTTGGACACATTGGCTTATTATGCACAACGCCTAGGAAAAATCATCAATACGGTAGATGGAGCTCAGGATTTATTTGTTGAGCCTGTTACAGGTATGCCACAAGTTATTATTAATTACAACAGACCCGCTATTGCTCAATACCAACTAAATATTGCTGATATCAATAGAATTGTAAATACTGCTTTTGCTGGCCAAAGTACAGGTTTAGTTTTTGATGGCGAAAAACGCTTTGATTTAGTGGTAAGGTTAGACAACGAACAAAGAAAAAGTTTAGAAGACATCCAAAACTTATTAATACCAACACCCAAAGGACCGCAAATTCCTTTACAACAGTTGGCAGATGTAAGCATCCAAAACGGACCTAACCAAATACAACGTGAAGATGCCAAAAGGAGAATTGTCGCTGGTTTTAACGTTAAAGGCAGAGATGTACAAACCATAGTAGCAGAACTACAGCAAAAAGCAGAAAGTCAGCTTAATTTACCTGCCGGATATTATGTTACTTACGGAGGTGCTTTCGAGAATTTAAATGCCGCAAAGCAACGTTTAATGATAGCTGTTCCGGTTTCGCTTGCGCTGATATTTGTATTGCTATTCTTTGCCTTCAACTCTGTTAAACATGGTTTGTTAATTTATTCTGCTATACCGCTTTCTGCTATTGGTGGGATATTTTTTCTAGCATTAAGAGGCATGCCATTTAGTATCAGCGCAGGCGTAGGCTTTATAGCCTTATTTGGAGTTGCTGTTTTAAATGGTATTGTGTTGATTGCCGAATTTAATCGCTTAAAAGCATCAGGTTTAAAAAATTTAAACAGAATTGTTTTAATGGGAACTAAAGTAAGGTTAAGGCCAGTTTTAATGACAGCTTTTGTTGCATCGTTAGGTTTCTTGCCTATGGCACTGAGCAATGGCGCTGGTGCCGAAGTACAAAGGCCATTAGCAACCGTAGTTATTGGTGGGTTAATGATTGCTACTTTTTTAACCTTATTTGTACTCCCTATATTGTATATCATTTTTGAAAAAGGGGCTAAAATAAAAGTGAATCCAAAACTTGGTGCTTTATTATTGATGTTAAGTTTAGGCTTTTCATCAGCGCAAGCGCAACAACCTATAACCTTAAAAGCAGCTATAGATACAGCCTTGAAGAATAATAGGATGGTAAAAAGCGAGCGTTTGAAAGCTGCTTATCAGGAGCAATTAGTGAAGACGGGTGCTGGGCTACCTTTAACAAATTTTAACACCGATTTTGGCCAGGTTAATAGTGTTTACAACGATTTAAGATTTGGCGTATCGCAATCTTTCCAATTTCCTACGGTTTATGCAAGGCAAAAAAATCAACTCAAAGAAGAAGCTAAAACGGCAGCTTTAAATATTGCTGTTAAAGAAGCAGAACTTATCAAAGCTGTTTCTCTAACTTATTTCTATATCCTAAACCTTAAAGAGCAAGAAGGTTTATTATTAAGAAGTGATAGCATTTATGCTGAGTTTCTTAAAAAAGCACAATTAAGACTTGCAAAAGGAGAAACCAATGCTTTAGAAACAGCAACAGCATCAAGCCAAAGAGGGCAAATACTGATGCAATTGAAACAGTTGAAACAAGATGTAGCATTATCTGAACTGCAATTTAAACTTTTGTTAAATAGTAATTCAGATTTTAATCCGGCAAAAGAAAATCTTAAATCGGTAATTGGATTTAGCCAGCTAAGTAAGGTAGAAGAACACCCGCAACTTAAAATATTGGAGCAACAAAAGGCAGCAAGTAAGGCACAACTAGCCACAGAAAAAGCTAAACGCTTGCCAGAAATATCATTAGGTTATTTTAACACCAATTTCCAGGGTGTGGGTCCAGACGAAGTTTTTTACGACCGTAGCAAGCGTTTTCACTCTGGGCAAGTAGGTTTAGGCATTCCCATCTTTAGTTCGCAAAATAACAGAGTTGCAGCATCTAAAATTAACCAGGAGATTGTTTCACAAGAATATGAGCTTCAGAAACAACAGCTAGAAAATCAATATCAGGCAACTTGGGCTCAATACCAAAGTAGTTTAGAAATTGTTCAGTATTTTGAAGATAAAGCTTTAGCTGATGCTGATATGATTGCTAAAACTGCCGGTAAACAATTTGAGAATGGAGACATCAATTACCTGGATTGGGTGATGTTGATACAGCAAAGTATCGGTATTAAAAGTCAATATCTGCAAGCGTTAAAAAATTTGAACGAGCAGAGTATCCAGTTACAATATTTAAACGCAAAATAAACATGAAAGCATTCATATATTCCGCTAAAGTATTTCTTCTGCTTACTAGCATTGCCCTTTTTACAGGCTGTAATAGTACCAAAGAAGAACAAGCAACAAATGAAGAAACTAATGAGCAAGTAGTAACCTTAACCCAAGAACAGCTTAAAAACGCTGTTATAGATACAACAAATCTTAGTTTAAGAAATATTTCATCAGTAGTAAAAGTAACCGGTACTATTGATGTGCCTCCGCAAAATATGGTATCGGTAAGTACGCCTCTGGGCGGATATATAGCCAGTACAAAACTTTTACCAGGTATGCATATTTATAAAGGAGAAGTGATTGCTAAAATGGAAGACCAACAGTATATCCAATTACAGCAAGACTATCTGATTACAAAATCTAAATTGATGTATGCAGAGCAAGAGTATGTGCGACAAAAAGAGCTCAATTTAAATAAAGCTAGTAGCGATAAAGTTTTACAACAAACAGAGACAGAGTATAAAACACTCAGAATCAGTTTAAACGCTTTGGCAGAGAAATTAAAACTCATCAATATCAACCCTATAAAACTAAGTGAAGGCAATTTATCTAGACAGATTAATATTTACTCGCCTATTGATGGTTATGTATCTAAAGTGAATGTAAACATTGGTAAATATGTTAATCCTACCGATGTTTTATTTGAATTGATAGACCCAAGTGATATCCATTTAAATTTAAAAGTTTTTGAAAAGGATATTGATAAACTAGCCATAGGTCAGAAACTGATAGCCTATACCAATACCAATCCTGATAAAAAATATCTTTGCGATATCATCTTAATCAGTAAAGATTTTGACGTAGATAGAACCGCCGAAGTACATTGCCATTTTGATAAATACGATAAAAATTTACTATCAGGGATGTATATGAATGCTGAAATTGAGGTTAAAAACCATGAAGCTTATACTTTACCAGAAGATGCTATTGTTAATTTTGAAGGTAAGGATTATGTTTTTATAGCCAACAGCAAACAAGCATATACGATACAAGAAGTACAGCTGGGGGTTAAAGAAAATGGCTTTATAGAAATTAAAAATACTACCGCTTTAACAGGAAAAGCTATTGTAAACAAGGGTGCTTATACTTTGTTAATGAAAATGAAGAATAAAGCTGAGGAAGAGTAAGGGAATATCAAGCATAAATCAACCATGATATTGTTGATTTATGCTTTTTAATTTTTTAATGATGGCCTATAGAAGCAGCGCCAATTAAAGGTGCTCTTTCGCCATGTACGGCTATGTGTATAGGGATACTATAAAACATTTTATCGTGTAAGTATTGTGCTGTTTTTCTCCAGAAATATTTTTGTGCAGGTATGATAAGCCCGCCAATAACAATACTTAGCGCATCTTTTTTTCTTATAAACGTATATAAAAATTCGGCTAAATTAACCGAAAACTCATCAAATATAATCTCAAAAGCGGCGTCTTGTGTATCTGTGGCTAATAATGCTCTGATGTCTTTAATCGTGTTTCCGGTAAGTTCTTTATATCTTTTCACAAACCAGCGAGTAGATAAATAATCTTCTGCTTTACCTTTTAGAAAGGGAGTTTTCCAAAGTTTACAGTCTTCGGTTACACCATCTTTGTAATGTGCAGTGCCTAAGCCTGTGCCTATAGTAATACCAATAGTGTTATTACAGCCTTCTAGGTCTCTTTTAAATAACTCGCCAGTAAGAAAACAAGCGGCGTCATTCATCATTTTAATAGATGCTTTTGGATAGCCTAACTCTTCTGCTAGTAAGTTTTTAATATTTAACCCGTATAAAGATTCATATTTGCCATTGGCTTTAAGTAAAGATACTCCATCATCGTAGTTAAAAGGGCCAGGGAAAGCCATACCAATACCGCTTACCGGTCTGTAACTAGAATTCATAATATCTTTCATTACTACACTCCAGTTTTTGATAATGTTCTCTGCCGAGTCTTTAGCGTTAATCCGCTCTCTTCTATAACTATCATCCAGAATATGACCCGATCTCAGATCTACTAAGGCAGCAGTAATATGCGATCTGCCAATGTCTACACCCAAAGTAATATGCTTTTCCAAAATATTAATTTTACTTAAGAGCATCAAAAATATTAAATTCTATGGTATTATGGTGTAACAACAAGAAATACTTAAATGAATGAATAAAAAATGCGGCTTAAAAATAGAAAAATATATATATTTAGATGTTTTATATATTTTTTATGAGTTAATAATTTTGTATTTTTATGTATTTATAATTAAAATTAATTATTTTTATGAGTTATATTTATTTTAAAAATTGAAACTAATATCCATTATAAGAGTATAAATATGATATTTCACTACTTTATGTTAACCACTCTCAATCAAGCTTTTTTATGAGCTATTTAAAAGAAGAATTACATCAACTCGTAAAGCAAGACTCATCAATTTTCAACTTTGTTCAAGACATTGCGCTTGATGGTTTATGGTTTTGGGATTTAGAAAATCAAGAACATGAATGGGTAAGTTTAAAATTTTGGACTATTTTAGGATACAATCCGGAAGAATTATCAAATACATCTTCTTCATGGAAAAATATGATACACCATGAAGACCTAGGAGCTGTTTCACAAAATATTCAGGAAACCAGTCATACAAAAGAAACAAACTTTAACCTTATTGTAAGGTACTATCATAAAAATGGATCGGTTAAATGGTTAAAAATGATAGGTTTAATCATTAAAAGTGATACAGGGAAGGCTATAAGATTAATAGCGGCACATGTAGATATTACCGATTTAAAAGTAAAAGAAGATTTATTGGTGCGGTGTAACGTGGCCGCTTCTGTAGGCTTTTGGGAAATTAACCTAAGCACCATGCAGCCTTTTTGGAGCCATGTAACCAAACTTATCCATGAGGTATCAGATGATTACATCCCAGATATACACTCTGCTTTGGATTTTTATACTGGTAGCAACAAGCAGTTGATAGAAAATGCGGTAACTCAATTATTAAAAACGGGTATTTCTTATGATTTGGAACTTCAAATTATAACTGCCAAAGGTAATTTAAAATGGGTTAGAGCTATAGGTTTAGCAGAATTTGTAAATGGTATTTGCACCAGAGTTTATGGTACTTTTCAGGATATAAATCAAAGTAAAGTATTAGAAATTGCTTTAATTTCTGAGCGAGAAAAGCTGGAAAATGTTATTCTGGGTACCAATGCTGGCACTTGGGAGTGGAATATCCAAACCGGCGAAACCATATTTAATGAGCGTTGGGCAGAAATTGTAGGTTATACACTTGAAGAATTGCAACCTATCAGTATAGAAACTTGGGTTAACCTGAGTCATCCGGAAGACTTAAAAAAATCAAACGAAAAAATTAACGATTGTTGTAATAAAATTACAGAATATTATCATAGCGAATGCAGAATGCGCCATAAAAATGGGCATTGGGTATGGATTTTAGATAGAGGAAAAATAACATCGTGGACAGCAGACGGAAAGCCTTTGATGATGTTTGGCACCCATACAGATATTACAGAGCAGAAACTAGCTTTTGAACGCAATCAGCAGTTTGTTAAACAAGCACCAAGTGCTATAGCTATGTTTGATACCAACCTTCATTACTTAGCAGCTTCAAATAAATGGATAGATGATTATAAACTTAATGGTTTAGACATCATTGGTAAATCTCATTATGAAATTTTCCCTGAAATTGGTGAGGATTGGAAAAAAATACATCAAAACTGTTTACAAGGCGTCAGTCAGAAATGTGAAGAAGATAAATTTATTAGAGAAGACGGAACAGTACAATGGATTGAATGGGAAATTAAACCTTGGTTTTTAGATAGCAAAACACAAGGTGGTATCATTATGTATACCGATGATATCACCGAACGTAAAGTAACGCAAGAAAAGCTGAAAATTAGCGAACAAGCTTTTAGAGGAAATTTTGAAAATGCTGCTATAGGAATGGCATTATTGAATAAAGAAGCTAACTTAATACAGGCTAATAAAAGATTGTGTGACTTTATTGGTTATACAGAAAATGAGCTTAAAAAAGTAACATTTAAAAATATTACTCATCCTGATGATAGAGATTTAGATACAACACTTTACCATAATTTGATAAATGGAAAAATAAACGATTATCGGTTAGAAAAACGTTACATCCATAAAAATAATAGTATTGTATATGTGATATTAGCAGCTTCTGTAGTTAGAGACGACGAAGGAGAAATTTTATACTTTATTTTTCAGGTTGTGGATATAACAGCTCTTAAAAATGCCGAGTACGAAATACAAACGCTGTTAGAAGTAACTAAAGATCAAAATAAAAGGTTAAAAAATTTCGCTCATATTGTTTCGCACAATTTAAGATCACATACCAGCAATATAGAAATGTTGGTTTACTTACTTTTCCAAGAAAACCCCGAATTGGAAAGCAATAACATTTTACAATTGATTAAAACCGCAGCCGACAACCTTACTGAAACTATTGCTCATTTGAATGAGGTTGTTCAAATGAATTCTGAAACAGTAGCAAATCTTATAAGTTTAGATTTGTACGCGTTTACAGAGCATGCAATTAGTAACTTAAAGGTTATGGCAGCTACTGCAAATGTTAAAGTAGAAAACCATATTAAAGCTAAAATTTTGGTAAAAGGTATTTCTGCATATTTAGACAGTATACTTTTTAACTTGATCAATAATGCCATTAAGTATAGTGCTACAGAAAGAGAAAGCTTTGTAAAAATTGATTGCTATGAAGAAGATAAATATATCGTTTTAACCATTAGTGATAATGGTGTAGGTATAGATTTAAAAACACAAGGCTCAAAACTTTTTGGTATGTACCAAACATTTCATGGAAACCCCGATGCAAGAGGAATAGGTTTATTTATCACCAAAAATCAAATAGAAACCATGGGTGGTAAAATAGAAGTGCGGAGCGAAATTAATCAAGGAACAACTTTTAAGGTTTATTTATTATCTGCACAAAATAATGCTTAAACTTTTATAATTTTTAACCATCTAAAAATGAAAGTTTAGACGATGTTTAAAAGGTTACTTTTATTATTTATAGGGTTTGGTACCTTAAATTCAGCTTACGCTCAAACGCAACTCCAAACCTTAGAATGGATAGTAGGTAAAGAAATGCGTAAAGCTTTAGTTTATATTCCTGCTTCTGCAAAAAATAAAGCTACCCCTGTGGTATTTATTTTCCACGGACATGGCGGTACCATGAATCACGCTTACCAAGGTCGTAAATTTGAACAATTGTGGAACAATGCCATATATATTTATCCACAAGGTTTACCCACACCTGGACAAATTACAGATAAAGAAGGCAAAAAAAATGGATGGTTAATAGATACTAATAAGCAAAATAGAGATTTAGCTTTTTTTGATATCATGTTAGCCTATATCAAAAAAGAATACATGGTAGATCAGGATAGAGTTTTTGCTACAGGACACTCTAACGGAGGCTCTTTTACTTACTTGCTATGGGCAACAAGGGGGGCTATTTTTAAGGCATTTGCCCCAACTGGTGCAGCAGCACTTAAATTACTGCATTTATTAGAGCCAAAACCTTTTTTTCATTTGATTGGAGAAAAAGATCCTTTGGTAAAACCTACATGGCAAAAAATCACTTATCAGGCGCTATTAAAGAAAAACAAATGTGAAACTGTGGGTAAGAATATCAATCAATTTGCGAAGCTTTATCACTCCACAAGTGGTAACCCTAGTATTGTTTATAGCTATCCTGGGGGGCATGAGTACCCTCAAGAAGCGAATACAGTTATCATAGATTTTTTTAAATCTTTTTGATGTATTAATAAAGAAGTTTGTAAAAGACAGTACAGGTAAAAATCAAAATAAATTAACCTAGATTTTTTGAAAGTACGATTTTAGGGAAACTAAAATGAATGATTTTGCGTATCATTTAATGTTTAGGGCAATTATTAGTCTATCCATTCAAAAAGATATTTCTCATCGTATTCTACATCAAACTTTTGAAGTAATTCCAAGTATTCATCTCTGAATTTTTTCTTTTCATGATGTTGTTCTTGGTTGTTAATGTATGCGATAATCGTATCTAGTTGAGATTTTGAATAAGAAAATGCACCATAGCCCTCTTGCCACTGAAAAAGACCGGTTATCAATCTTTTTTCGTTAATCCATTTTGATGAATTTGCTTTAATATCTCGCACTAAATCAGATATAGCGATGTTAGGTTTTATACTGAGTAGGATGTGTATATGATCAGGCATACCGCCAATGGCATATACTTTTTGTTCCTTTGCGTTTACAATTCCGCAGATGTATTTGTGCAATTCGTCTTGCCAGTTTTTTAGAACTAGATTTTGTCTTCCTTTCACAGAAAACACAATATGTAAATATATTTGGGTGTAGGTGTTGGCCATTTGATTTGTTTTTTAATTTCGCCCCTTTGGGGCTTTTTGGATTGTTGTTATTTTTTTCTATTAAGATGTCGCCCCTCTGGGGCTTTTTGGATTATTGTTATTTTTTTCTATTAAGATGTCGCCCCTCTGGGGCTTTTTTGTTTGTTTTTATGGAGATGTTTTCTCCTCTATAGGGTTATTAAAGAGATATATAGAATATTTTTTAAATCTATAGGTTAATATACTATATTTTCTTTTTTCTAAAACATAAATTAATAAACGAAATATTCAATCAGATATTAAAACGTTATTTCAGCTCCTACGGAGCGAAATAATCATAGAATCAATTAGGATATATTGTTTAGCTCCAGAGGAGCGACATAATCATAGCAGAGCGAATAATCATAGCGGAGCGCATAATCATAGATATTATTCAACAATCTATTCGAAAAAGACACCTTTATTGTTCTTATGGGGCTTTTTCGCTATGGCTTTAATCATAATTAACGTAAACAAAAAAACCTGCAAATATTTGGTTTGCAGGTTTTAATAGCTTTTATTATTTAATTTTCGTAGCCCGTAGGGGAATCGAACCCCTGTTTCCAGAATGAAAATCTGGCGTCCTAACCCCTAGACGAACGGGCCATTTTGAAAGCTTGCCTAAATTATTTCTTAATAATTCTTTAGCTTTCTGAGGTAGCGGGGACCAGACTCGAACTGATGACCTTCGGGTTATGAGCCCGACGAGCTACCAACTGCTCCACCCCGCACTATATTTTGGTTTTAAAACTTCATTTTTGTAACACAATCGCTGTGTTTTTGGTCGGTTTAGAATTTAAATCCTGTTCCGAATTGGACTGCAAAGATATAATTCGTTTCTTTGTACTCCAAATAAAATTTAAAAAAAATTAAATGTCGCATAAAGCAGGCTTTGTAAGCATCATCGGGAAACCAAATGCGGGTAAATCTACCTTAATGAACGCACTTGTTGGAGAGAAAATGGCTATCATAACGCCCAAAGCTCAAACCACCAGGCATCGTATTATTGGTATTGTTAATGAAGAAGACTATCAGATTGTTTTTTCTGATACTCCAGGTATTATCAAACCTAATTATAAACTGCAAGAAACCATGATGCATGCGGTGGATGATACTTTAGAAGATTCTGATATTCTAGTATTTGTTACTGATATTAATGAGAAGCATGACGAGCAAGACGTTTTAGAAAAGATTAAAAAGTCTAAAGCTCACCTCATGATTTTAATCAACAAAATAGATGAATCTAACCAAGACCAAGTAGAGGAAAAAATTTCTTATTGGAGAGAAAAACTAAACCCTGATGCTATAATAGGTATTTCTGCCCTACACCAATACAATGTAGATAAGGTGATGCAGTACATTGTAGAAAAACTACCTGTACACCCACCTTATTATGAGAAAGACGAACTTACTACCCGCTCAGAGCGATTTTTCGTATCCGAAATGATTCGCGAAAAAATATTTAAACTTTACAAAAAAGAGATTCCTTATAGTACAGAAGTTATCGTAACTTCCTTTAAAGAGTCTAAAGAGATCATCCGTATCAGCGCAGAAATTGTGGTAGAAAGAGATTCCCAAAAAAATATCATTATTGGGCCTGCAGGTTCTATGTTAAAAAGGGTAGGTACTTATGCCAGACAAGACATGGAAGAATTCTTACAAAAGAAAGTGTTTTTAGAAATGTTTGTTAAAGTAATACCAGATTGGCGTAACCGCGAGAATTACCTTAAAAGTTTTGGTTACTCAGAGTAGTTTTTGATAACTAGCTAAAATATCATATATCAGTAAAATATCTCCCATTCAAAAGATATGATGCAATTTGGTATGCTTATTATGCGAAAAGCTATAGAAACTAACACTTTCATTAAAATATAAATCATGCAAAAATTACAAGATAAAGTTGCCTTGATAACAGGTGGGAGTAAAGGTATAGGTTTTGGTATTGCAGAAGCCCTACTTAAACAAGGCATAAAAGTAGCCATTACCAGCAGAAGTTTAGCTAGTGCCGAGGCTGCTGCTCAAAAACTAGGGAAAGATGTTCTGCCTTTAGAAGCAGATGTTAAGGATTTTTCATCCCAACAAAAAGTTATTCATCAAATTATTGCCAAATGGGGTAAACTAGATTTTCTGATTGCCAATGCTGGTGTTGGGCATTTTGCCAGTATTGAAGATTTATCTGTATCTGATTGGAATGATACTATAGACACCAATTTGACAGGCGTATTTTACAGCATTAAAGCCGCTTTGCCCGAGTTAAAGAAAAGTACAGGGTATATTTTCACCATCGCTAGTTTAGCGGGGACAAACTTTTTTGCTGGTGGTGCAGCTTATAATGCCAGCAAGTTTGGTTTAGTAGGTTTTACGCAAGCTATCATGCTAGATTTAAGGCAGCATGGCATTAAAGTAAGTACCATTATGCCAGGCTCTGTTTCTACTCATTTTAACGAGCATCAGCCCGATGCTGAAAAAGATGCCTGGAAAATACAACCCTCAGATATGGGGCAAATGGTGGTAGATTTATTAAACATGCATCCCAGAGTATTGCCTAGTAAAGTAGAAGTGAGGCCAACTAAAACGGCGAATACTTAGTATAATTGGGTTAAAATAGTTTTAAAGAAGGAGTATTGAGATTAAATAGCCATATTCATATGGTGCTTATGTTGATGAACGGAAATCTCAATATTATCTCTATTTTTAACTATGCAATTACTCGTTTATACACCAAATCTAAATAGCAGGAAACAATATATTTTTGATTTCTTATTTAGCGAGGTGTTGGGTATTAACTACCAAGTTCTGGATGATGCGGTTGCGTTTTCTAATTATCCAGGACCTAAAATAAGTTATGGTCCTGAGGTTTTAGCTAATGAAATCCATTTTAAGTCTTATGGTCTTTTGGATGAGTTAGGGATAAAATATCAAAACTTAGAAAGCATAAATTATGATAATTATCAGGTGTTTTTCCCTATACAATCATCGGCTATGCCCTTTGATGTTTTTGCTGCTTCTTTTTATTTATTAAGCAGATACGAGGAGTATACCAATAAAGGGAGAGACCAGCACAGGCGTTTTTCAGCGAAGTATAGCATCGCGAAAACAAATTCATTTTTGCATAAACCCGTTGTAGATATATGGGCTTATGATATCCTGAATGTATTGCTTCAACGTTTTCCTGATTTACCTTTCCGAAAGCGACGATTCAAATTTATACCTACTTTAGATATAGATAGACCTTATTATTTTAAAACAGAAAAATTTGTTAAAAGGGTTTTAAAGCAATTTAAATCCTTTTTAAAAGGGAGATTTACAGATCCTTTTGATGTTTATCAGCAAGTTGCCCAATGGGATAAATACAATCAACAACAAACCCAGTATTTTATTTTAATGGGTAATAAACACGAGTTTGATGTAGCACCAAAAAGAAATCATCCAAAGTTTAGAGCACTGCTACAAAAGTTAAGTCAGCATCATCCTATGGGTATTCATCCTTCTTATGCCAGTCATCTTCATGAAGATGAAGTTGTGAATGAGAAGCAAGCTTTAGAGGAAATTATACAACATCCCATTGAAAGAAGCAGGCAACATTATTTAAAATTTAATTTACCCGAAACCTTTGAAAATCTTTTAGAGGTAGGTATAAAGGAAGATTACTCTATGGCTTATGCCGATGATGTAGGTTTTAGGGCTGGCACTTGCACTCCCTTTTATTGGTATAACTTAAGAGCAGATTGTAGTACTGGGTTAAAAGTTTTTCCAACCATAGTGATGGACCAAACTTTAAGGACTTACTTGAAATTAAAACCCCAGGAAGCAATTGATATTTTAAACCTATTATTAAGTGAAGTAAAAAAAGTAAACGGCACATTTATAAGTCTTTGGCATAACGAGTCTTTAAGTAATTTTGGAGTTTGGGAAGGCTGGACAACCGTTTATCAGCATTTATTAGAAGAAGCCAATCGCATAAATAAATGATAAATGAAAGGTGTAAAAATTGTAAATTTATAGCATGTTCATACTCAGCCAGCAGAATACCATAGCTAACCATTTTTTAGCAGAACTTAGAAATGCAGAAGTGCAAACAGATAGTATGCGTTTCAGGAGAAATATGGAGCGTTTAGGGGAGATTTTTGCTTACGAAATTAGTAAAACTTTTACTTACGAGGAGTTTGAAGTACAAACACCTTTAGGCTTGGCAAATATCAATTTAAATAAAACTGACCCTGTTTTGGCAACTATTTTAAGAGCCGGTTTACCTTTACACCAAGGTTTATTAAACTATTTTGACAAAGCCGATTCTGCTTTTATTGCTGCTTACAGGAAGACTCAAAAAAATGGTAGTTTCACTATTAAAATGGAGTATTTCTCTACACCAGATTTAGATGGAAGAACCTTAATTATTGCTGACCCTATGTTGGCTACCGGTCAAAGTATGGTGCTTTGTTGTAAAGAATTGATGGCAAATTATAAGATTAAAGATTTACATATCGTATCAGCTATTGCCAGTCAGGTTGGGGTAGAACATGTTAAGGCTCACTTACCCAAAGCCAAACTTTGGTTAGGAGATATAGATGAAGAAATGACGAGTAAAGCTTATATCGTACCTGGTTTGGGTGATGCCGGAGATTTAGCTTTTGGAGAAAAAGTTTAGTTATTTCTTCTTAGTTGCCTATGTTTAACATAGAAAGCCACAAACTACTCTGCTTTATAATTCTTATGTAAAACCAAAAAACTTGCTCTTTCTTGCTTTTTAAAAGGTATATCCCAGTTGCCTTGATAGCTGATTTTGGTTGGTAATAATTCTTCGTTAAAATAACCAAGCTCGATATTCATTTGCACATCAAACTCAAAAGCTAAATTATCAAGTTTCATATCAATATATCTGCCCAAAATCTGGAAGTTACGCTTATCAAAAATGGTGGTTAGCTCTTTAATCATGATACCATCTTTGGTCCAGTTAGATAAATCTGGTTTCATGGTTACTTTAAAACGGTAAACGGGGATAGAATCTAAATACATTCCAGATGAAAAACGATAATCATAATACTGGCGCATATTGGCTGTAAATATTTCTGTTTTACCAGATATTAAAGGCACACCTCTTACAGGTCTTCCAGGCGTAAAAATTAAAGTTTTCAATTTATCTTTATAAGACTCGTTACTTCCGCCTTTACCACCCGGGCCACCAGCACTGTTAGGTACAAAATCAGAATTGTAAGCATTCATAAAAATGTAATCGAACATCTCTACAGTATAAAGCTCGTACTTACCATTTCTCTTAAATAATTTACCAGTATCTTTTTTTTCAAGATACTGCATATTATGCCCTTTTTGGTCGTTAGAATGTTTAATTTTTCTATAAATGCTACCTTCTACCTTATCCTGTTTATCATACGTGTAAACCCTGTTTTCTGCGATAAAAGCATACTTTTTCATATTTCTGAAAGCCTCATAAAAACTGGTATCAGTAATAATAGCTTGTATAAAATCATCTTCACTTAAACCAGCCTTAGCCGTTTTAACCACCACATCTTGCTCTATTACTACAGTTAATACTGTATCTGGATTAAAACGAGGAATTGCTTGAGCAAATACCGCATTTGCTAAGAATAAAGAAATGATAAGGAGATTAAATCTTTTCATGATTTTATCAATTAATGAAGTATTGAAGTTAGAGATTTTTAGTAAACAAATTGTATCCGAGAAGGGAAATTGAAAGTTTATTTTGTCAACTCAGGAAAAAAAAATATTTTTGACATAATGAATAAGGCAACTCAGATATTTTCTAAAGTTACACCACCTTGATGGTTCTCTTGAACTAGTCTTTTCCAATTTTTCTTCTTGTTTTCATTTTACACCCGAAATTTAGATTCGGGAATATCTTATATTTTACAAACTTTTTATTTTATACATTATGCAGAAAATTATCAATTTGTTTGATTTCAAACAAAAAGTAGATTACAAAACAGAAATTTTATCAGGTATTACCGTTGCTTTGGCTTTAATTCCCGAAGCCGTAGCGTTTGCTTTAATAGCAGGGCTTTCACCACTTATTGGTCTTTATGCAGCTTTTATGATGGGCTTGGTAACTTCTATTTTAGGTGGTCGTCCTGGAATGATTTCTGGAGCAACTGGAGCAATTGCGGTTGTTATTGTGGTTTTAGCAAAAACTCACGGTTTAGAATATGTGCTTGCTACTGTTATTTTAGCAGGAATTATTCAGATGTTAGCAGGTTTTTTAAAATTAGGGAAGCTTATTAGATTGGTGCCGCATCCTGTGATTTTTGGTTTTGTCAATGGTTTGGCCATTATTATTTTTATGTCACAGTTAGACCAATTTAAAGATGTTTCAGGAAATTGGTTAATGGGTTCAACTTTATATTTACTTCTCGCTTTGGTTGGGTTAACGATGTTGATTATTTGGGGGCTACCAAAAATAACGAAAGCTTTTCCTGCTTCACTTACTGCAATTTTAGTGGTTTTCGGTCTGGTTTATTTTTTGAAATTGGATACCAAAACAGTAGGAGATATTGCATCTATAAAAGGTGGATTTCCCCCGTTTCATATTCCAAATATTCCATTTACCTTAGAAACACTTCAAATCATTTTTCCGTATGCGGCCATTGTTGCAGGTGTTGGTTTGATTGAAAGTTTACTCACCTTAAACATTGTTGATGAGCTTACGGAAAGTCACGGACATAGTAACAGAGAAGCCGTAGCACAAGGAGTCGCCAATATTTTGTCGGGGTTCTTTTCAGGAATGGGTGGTTGTGCTATGATTGGACAAAGTTTAATCAATGTTTCTAACGGTGCAAGAGCGAGATTAGCGGGAGTTATAGCGTCGGTTATGTTGTTGTTTTTTGTAATGTTTGGAAGTAGCTTAATCGAAAAAGTTCCGATGGCTGCACTTACAGGATTGATGATAATGGTGGCGATTGGTACTTTTGAATGGGCAAGTCTACGAACATTTACCAAATTTCCGAAATCAGATATTTTAGTGATGGTGTTAGTAACTTTGGTTACGGTTTTCTTGCACAATTTGGCACTAGCGGTTTTAATTGGTGTTATTATTGCTGCTTTGGTTTTCGCTTGGGATAATGCTAAACGAATTAGAGCAAGAAAGTTTGTAGATGACAAAGGTGTAAAGCATTACGAAATTTATGGTCCGCTTTTCTTTGGTTCTACTACAACTTTCACTGAAAAATTTGATGTTTTGAACGATCCTGAGGAGGTGATTATAGATTTTAAAGAAAGTCGAGTTGTTGATATGTCTGCAATTGAAGCATTAAACAAATTAACTGAACGCTATTATAAGCAAAAGAAAAAAGTTCATTTAAAGCATTTAAGTTCAGATTGTAGAAAATTGATTAAAAATGCAGAAAGCATTATAGATATTAATATTATAGAAGACCCAACTTATAATGTAATGTTAAATAAATAATTTTATACGAGTGATTTTTTAAGGACGATTATTTTCAGCCTACTAAGAAAAAATGGAAGTAAAGAAGAAAGTTCTTAGAAAATAAAGAGATTGTTTCTATGCTACATCAGCTACAAGTCCTTGTTATCATCATCCTAAGCAAATTAAAGATAATAAAAGGTTTAGATATTGATATAAGATGATAATTTGAAGCAATCTCTTTCACTAATTTCCTAACTGTTTTAGGGTTAAGTAAGCCATTAACCCTGTGCTTAACTCTAGCGCTTTTTCATCAATATCAAAGGTTGGTGTATGTACAGATGATATGATGTTACGCTCTTTATTACCGGTTCCTAACCTGTAAAAGCAAGCATCGGTTACCTGAGAGAAATAAGCAAAATCTTCTGCCGCCATCCAGATATCTAAATCTATCACATTCTCTTTCCCCATATAATCGATAGCAAAACTCTTTACATTAGCAGTTAAAACTTCTTCATTGATTAAAAATGGATAGCCTCTTTCTATTCTAAAATCGCAGCTTCCACCCATACCTTCGGCAATAGACTCTGCCATTTTTTTCATTTTCTGATGAGCTTCTGCTCTCCAATCTTCATTTAAAGTCCTAAAAGTACCCTCTAAATAAACCTCATTAGGGATAACATTGGTTGCACCATTGGCAATTACTTTTCCAAAAGATAATACAGATGGTAAGCGAGGATCAGCATTTCTACTAACAATTTGTTGCAAAGCTGTAATCATGTGTGCCATAATCACCACAGGGTCTATATTTTGCTGAGGTTGTGCGCCATGCCCACCTTTACCTTTTACAGTCACATATAATTCGTCTGTAGAGGCCATGTATTTACCCGGGCGAATACCAATTTTACCAGCTTCTATCAAAGGCATTACATGCTGCCCCAATACAGCCGATGGCTTAGGATTTTCTAAAACACCTTCTTTAATCATGAGGTTTGCTCCTCCTGGTAATCTTTCCTCAGCGGGTTGAAATATCAATTTGATAGTTCCACCAAACTCGTTCTTTAAATCGTTCAGGATTTTTGCTGTCCCTAATAAAGAAGAAGTGTGTACATCATGCCCACAAGCATGCATTACACCTGGTTTGGTAGATTTATAAGGCACATCATTAGCTTCTTCAATAGGAAGCGCATCCATATCTGCCCTTAAGGCGATAACTTTATCTGATGGCTTTTCTCCTTTAATAATACCTACAACACCTGTGTTAGCCATTTTTTCAAAAGGTATTTGCATGGCTTTTAGCTGCTCTTGTACAAAAGCAGAAGTTTCATACTCTTCAAAAGAAAGTTCTGGATGAGCATGCAGATGTCTTCTGTTAGCTATCACACCTTCGTGAATTTCCTTTGCGGCTAACTTAATTTTCTCAATCAGCATTTTTAATTAGATGGATTTATACGTTCGTTAAAAATAAAAAGGGTAGGAAATACGGGTCTTAGCTCTGTCAGTATTTTTTGTGCTTCCATTCTGGTTCTAAAATCTCCAATTTTTACCCGGTAATTTGGTTGAGTGTATGAAATATAGGTGTTGTACTCTGGATATAAACTTTTAAAACGGGCTTGCTCTTGATAAGCATCGTTACGGTTTGGGCCAAAGAAAATTTGTACGCGGTAGCCATAGACAACAAGAGAAGTACCATCTTTGGTAACTCCTTTGTTTAAAGCTATTCTTCTGGCTATCAAACTATCAATCAAAGGGTCTTTAACTTCTTTAACTGTACCTTTCTGCGCAAATGCTAAAGTTCCTGTAAAGCAAAATCCTAAAATTAATATGTATCTAATCATTTTCATGATGCTGATAAACCGTGGCAATTTTTATATTTTTTTCCGCTTCCGCATGGACAAGGATCATTTCTACCGATCTTGTCTTCATGTCGAACAATAGGTTGTGTCTTTTGCAGTTCGCGGGTATCATCTACCATTGGTACGCCATTGCTTTCTCTTGCTAACTCTGGCTTAGAAACTTTCATCTGCCTCATATCTGTTTGGGGCTGTTGTCTTGCTTCTTGAACTGGTGCTGCATGACCATCATTAGTTGGAATAATACCTTTAAACAAGAAACTTACCACTTCTTTATTTACACCTGCAAGCATTCCTTTAAATAAATTGAAGGCCTCCATTTTGTAAACCACTAATGGATCTTTTTGCTCATAAACAGCATTTTGTACAGACTGTTTTAAGTCGTCCATTTCGCGAAGGTGCTCTTTCCAAGTATCATCAATTAAAGCTAAAACAACATTTTTCTCAAATGCTTTTACCACTTCTTTACCTTGTGTTTCTACAGATTTTCTTAAAGGTGCTGCAACCTGTATACCATGTGTGCCATCCGTAAATGGCACAATAATATTTTCGATAGATTGCCCTCTGGTATCTAAAACCTCTTTTAAAACCGGGTAGGCTTGCTGTGCGATAGCATCTGATTTGCGCTTGTAAGCTTCGGTTGCTTCTTCAAAAATAATATCAGAAAGCTTGTTGATATTAGAGCCAGTAAACTGTTCATGTGTGATAGCAGTATCAATAGCAAAAATTCTAATCAGCTCTAGCTTAAAGCCTTCGTAATTGTTGGCTTCTTTATACTCGGTAACAATATCGTCTATCACATCAACAACCATGTTTTCGATGTCTAAATCTAAACGCTCTCCAAATAAGGCATTCTTACGTTTGGTATAAATTACAGTACGTTGCGAGTTCATCACATCATCATACTCTAACAACCTTTTACGGATACCAAAGTTGTTTTCTTCAACTTTTTTCTGAGCTCTTTCTATAGAACTGGTAATCATAGAATGTTGGATAACTTCGCCATCCTCTATACCCATTTTCACCATTAAATTGGCAATACGTTCTGAACCAAATAAACGCATTAAATTATCTTCTAAAGACACAAAGAACTGCGAAGAACCTGGGTCTCCTTGACGACCAGAACGACCTCTCAACTGTCTATCAACCCTTCTAGATTCATGTCTTTCTGTACCCACAATAGCTAAACCACCAGCTTCTTTAACGCCTGGGCCTAATTTAATATCGGTACCACGACCAGCCATGTTTGTTGCAATGGTTACTGTACCTGCTTTACCTGCTTCTGCAACAATATCAGCTTCTTTTTGGTGTAGTTTGGCATTTAACACATTGTGCTTAATACCTCTTAACTTAAGCATACGGCTTAATAATTCTGATATCTCTACGGAAGTAGTACCCACCAGAACCGGGCGACCGGCTTTTGTTAATTCTACAATTTCTTCAGCAACGGCATTGTATTTCTCACGCATGGTACGATATACTTTATCTTGCATATCGGTACGAGAAGTTGGTCTGTGTGTTGGAATCTCCACCACATCCAATTTATAAATTTGCCATAACTCGCCTGCTTCTGTAACGGCAGTACCCGTCATACCGGCAAGTTTATGGTACATTCTAAAGTAATTTTGAAGGGTAATGGTAGCATAAGTTTGCGTTGCATCCTCAATCTTCACATTTTCTTTTGCTTCTATAGCCTGGTGTAAACCATCTGAGTAACGACGGCCATCCATAATACGACCCGTTTGCTCATCAACGATTTTAACTTTTCCTTCATCAATGATATACTCTGTATCTTTTTCAAATAAGGTATAAGCTTTTAATAATTGATTTACAGAGTGTATACGTTCTGATTTGATAGAATAATCTCTAATTAATTCGTCTTTTTTACTTGCTTTTTCTTCGTTACTGAGGGTAGATTTTTCAATATCAGCTATTTCTGTACCTACATCTGGTAAGACAAAGAAATGAGGGTCTTCGCCCGATGCTGTAATTAACTCGATACCTTTTTCTGTAAGCTCTACCTGATTATTTTTTTCATCAATGATAAAATAAAGTTCAGCATCTGCTTTATGCATCTCTTTATTTTGATCTTGCATGTAATAATTCTCTGCTTTGGTTAATACCTGACGCATGCCAGGCTCGCTCAAGAATTTGATAAGTGCTTTATTTTTAGGTAAACCCCTATAAGCTCTTAACAATGCTAAACCGCCTTCTTCTACACCAGTTTTACCTTCATTAATTTGCTTTTTTGCTTCGTTTAAAACATTGGTGATAAAGTTTCTTTGAGTATTTACCAAGCGTTCTATACGTGGTTTTAACTCGTAAAACTCATGTTGGTCTCCACGTGGGATAGGACCAGAAATGATTAAAGGTGTACGGGCATCATCAATAAGAACCGAGTCCACCTCATCCACAATAGCAAAGTGTAATTTGCCTTGCACCAATTCTTCTGGTGTACGTGTCATATTGTCACGCAGGTAATCAAAACCAAACTCATTATTGGTGCCGTAAACTACATCAGCTTGGTAAGCTTTTCTTCTATCAGCCGAGTTTGGATAGTGTTTATCTATGCAATCAACAGATAAACCGTGGAACTCGAAAATTGGACCATTCCACTCAGAGTCACGACGAGCTAAATAATCATTTACCGTTACTACATGTATACCCATGCCTGATAAAGCATTTAGGTAAATAGGTAATGTACCAACTAAAGTTTTACCCTCTCCAGTAGCCATTTCGGCAATTTTACCTTGATGTAATACGATACCACCTATCAGCTGTACATCGTAATGAATCATGCTCCATTTTACTTCTGTACCTGCTGCTATCCAGCTATTATGGTGAATAGCTTTATCTCCTTGGATAACAACATTCGCCTTCTTTGCAGCCAGCTCTCTATCAAAAACACTAGCTGTAACTTCTAAAGTTTCGTTTTCTGAAAAGCGTCTTGCTGTTTCTTTTACAACTGCAAAAGCTTCTGGTAAAATATCCATCAAAGCTGTTTCAAGCTTTTTGTTACGCTCTTTCTCTAAACGGTCAACTTCATCATAGTAAGCCGTTTTTTCGTGTAAAGGAAGCTCAGGATTTTGCTCAACGTTGTTTTTAATTTCTGTGATTTTCTCATTAATTTCTGAGAGACTTTCCTGAATTCTTTGTTTAAACTCTTGAGTTTTTGCTCTTAATTCATCATGAGAAATATGGGCTAGTTTCTGAAATTCTTCGTTTATCTTATCTACGATAGGTCTCAGACTTTTAACATCGCGTTCTGATTTACTACCGAATAGCTTATTTATAAAATTTAACATGCTGTTTTTTTGTTTGAAAACTCAATAAAATCAACAATTGAGCCATTGGCTAATTTAAGCCAATTTGACATTTGATGAACGGTAAAATTAAGATTTTATTTAAGAGTTTGGAATATAAAAGTACTGTGTAAAACGTAAAATTATCACTTATAAATATCAGGTTACCTTTTAGCTAATTTACCAGCTATATAACTGATAACAACGAGCTGAAAAGCATGAAATATCATTAATGGAAGTAGCAAAACACCAATATTGGGCATATCACTAAAAAGTATTTTAGAAAAAACGGTACCGTGTACCAATGATTTTTTTGTTCCGCAAAATTGTGCGGTGATGCTGTCTTCTATATTAAATTTCAGGTATTTGGCTAAATATCCTACCAAATAATACATGCAGTAAAATAGCAAAACGGTTAAACCGGATAGTTGTAATAAATCTCTTAGAGATATTTCCGCAAATAAGTCATCGGCAAAAGACTGGGCAAAACTTTTATAAATGATGATGAGTATAACTGTTTTATCAAAGAGTGTAAGATGTTTATTGTATTGGATTGCATATTTACCCCAATGGCGCTGTAAAAGAATACCCGCTAATACAGGTAAAATAATTTCTATCATCAGTTGTAGGTAAACTGCTCCTAAATTAAAATCTCCAGATGTTTGTTGTAAAAACATACCCATCCATAAAGGCGTTATGGCGATACCTATAATTCCAGAAATACTGGCGTTAAATATGGCTGCTGGTAAATTACCTTTAGCCATGGCTACCATAACCACAGATGAGGAAACTGTAGAAGGTAAGGCAGCCAGAAAAAGCATAGATAGCCATAATACTTCCTGTTTAGTAGCAAGCGCTAAGGGATAAAATGGTAAAACTATGATTGGGAATAGTAAAAAAGTAGATACTTGAATAAGAATATGAAGTTTCCAGTTTTTTAAACCTGCAACTAGCTTATCAGCACTTAATTTTAGACCGTAAAAAAAGAAAATTAGGGATACCCCTATGGATGAAATAGTTGCCAGTGGTATTTTACTTTCTTTAACACCCCATTGTGGTAAAAAATAAGCAATAACGATGACGATGAATACTGCTATAACAAATTTATCTGGTTTGATTTTCATTAGCCAAAATTAACTTATTTACAAAACTCAGATGTGCGAGCTAATGAAATCTTAAAGATAGGATGGTAATATCATCTGTTGCGGTAACACTTCTTCTTATATTTTCAATCTTTTTAATAAGTAAGTGGTGTATTGTTTTTAAGTCTTGATGATTGTTGGCTATTAAAAAATCCATTAAATCTATCTCAGATAAGCTTCTTTCTTCTTCACCATCAAATTCTAAAATGCCATCTGTATAATTAAAAATTAGCGCCTCAGATGGTATAGTGATATGTCCTTCATTGATAAAAGGTAGCTCATCAAATACGCCAATCATGGTGGTGCCTTTTAATAGGGGTTCAACGTTATTGTTTTGTATCAATAAAGAGGCATTGTGGCCAGCATTTACAAAATTTAATACTCGGGTTTGCTTATTGTACTTACCTAAAAATAGGGTAATAAACCTATCGCCTTTAGTATTTTGGTAAACTACTTTGTTTAGTCTGGAAATAAGTTCTGATAAAGAAATATCAACAGAAACTAGGGCTCTTAAGCTAGCCTGAAAATTGGCCATAATTAACGCTGCGGATATTCCTTTTCCAGAAACATCGGCTACGCACCAAAGAATCTCGGTATCATTAAGTTCTATAAAATCATAAAAATCTCCACCTATGGTTTGATGTTGACGATAGATAGCTTCAACATCTAGCTCGTTATTTTTTGGTAAAACCTGAGGAATAAGCATGTTTTGAACCTGACTGGCAAGTTCAAGATCTCTTTGGATACGCTCTTTTTGGATACGTTCTTTAAATAATTTTTTATTCTCAAAAGCAACAATAATAACATTTATCAGTGTCTGGATATAATCTATTTTGTTGCTTATCAGTTTTTCTTCAGGAGAAAAATCACCAACCAATATATAAGCTAAAGCTTGGTTTTTATGGTAAACAGGTATAAAATACTCATATTTATTAAATATAGGGTCTGGGTGGTCTGATAGCTCTGTTGGGTTTTTAAGCTCTATCAGTTCTTTACTGATGGCATTATAGTCTTCATCATATTCTAAATCACCACCAAATTGTGATACACAAATAAAATCGTCTTCATTTTTAAAAAGCAACCTAAATCGTCCAACTTTTAATGTTGTTTTTAAGATAAGCTCCAGCATTTCTATCAAAACAGAGCCTGGTACGTTGCTATTGATGGCTTGAGTAATTTCTAAGAGTGCGTTTAACTCGGCTTGCCTTTTCAGCAAGAGCTCGATAAGATCTATTTGTTCTTCGTCTTTAGAAATATTTAGCTCTTTTTTCAAAATCTTATTCTATGTTTCTAAATTAATTATTTATATCAAAAAACTCAATTTAAAAACTATCTAACCATGCGTCCCTTCCAATTATATTTTCCAGAGTTACCAGCTATTCCAATATAAATAAGGTATAAGGGGTGTAAAAGTGTTAAAAAAGGTAAGAAAATTAATAAGCTTCTCCTTTTGTTAAATGTTAAAACTGGATAAAGGAACCAAAGTTCTACGCCCATTTTTAGTAGATATTGGATGATAAAAACCGGAAAAAGTGAGGGTATAAAAGCAACAAATAAAAGATGTGAGATTAAACTTAAATTAGATATCCATACAGAAATTGCTAATGCTACAATACGCTTATCTTTGTATTTAACACTTTTACTGGCCCACCTCTTACGCTGTTGAATAAATGATTTTAAGTTTTCTTTAGCGTGGGTAAACACAATGGCATCATAAGATTTACAAAATCCAATACTTCCTGGGTATGCAAAAGCTACTTTATGTAAAAAAAGTTCATCATCACCTGAGGCTAAATCATCTATTCCTTTAAAGCCTCCAAGTTCTTCGAAAACATCTTTACGATAAGCTAAATTAGCACCATTACAGGTAGAAGGCATTTGATTACCAATACCCGCAGCACCCAAACCAATCAGAAAAGAAAATTCTAAAGTTTGTAAACGTTCAAAAACACTTTTTTCTTCAAAATAAGCTACTGGCGAGCTGATGAGCTTATAGCCATGCTGGTTATAATAGTTAACAATGGTAGCTAACCATAAAGGTGACATGCGGCAATCAGCATCTGTTGTTATGATGAGCTCTCCTGTGGCTGTTTTAATAGCCTCTGCAATAGCTTTCTTTTTGTAAGAATTTAAGGGCTCGCTTTCATTTAGTTGAATGAGTTTAACACCCTGCGAAGCATAACTTGCAATTATTTGTGCTGTATGATCGGTAGAGTGGTCATCCACAACTATCAATTCAAAAAACTCTTTTGGATATTGTTGTTTTAATATATCATCAATGGTTAAAGCTATTTTATCTTCTTCGTTTCTGGCTGCTATCAGGATAGATACTTTGGTGTGTACTTGTATATCTTTAAAAGTAAAATTGCGTAACCTTAGCCAGCCCCGGCTTAAAAATAAGACAACAATAACATAAATAATGGTAAAAATTACAGAAAGTAGGCTAAGAATACTAATCAAAGAAGTTAAGTTTAAAAACAAAGAATGAACCCAAAATAGCTGGAATAATTAAATTAACCAACCATATTAATGAGGCCGCAGCCATAATAGCAATTTCTTGATGGGTAATGAAACTAAAGAAGTATGTTGCTGTCATGCTTCTTACCCCAATATCAAGCAAATCTAAAGATGGCAAAGCCGATTGTACAAAGAACAAAATAAATACCAATAAACTTATTTGATAGTACGGAATTTCTGGTACTAATACATGTATGATAAGTATATATTGCGAGGTAAATACCGCAAACCTACCTAAGCTTAGCAACATAACTTTAATTAGTTCTGTTTGGCTAAAATTGGTTAAAACTGTAAAGTACGAAGTAAACCTATTTAAAAATTTAAGTTTACTCAGCAAGCTATTTAACCAATGTATATTAAAATAAAAAAGTATAAGAAAAAAGCAAAATACTGCTATTACAAAACCAATGGCAAATAGAAGGTTAATGTCTTTAATCACAAACTGATGGAGAAACCATAGTAATGCAATAGCACCAGCAATATTGGTAATTACCATTTGCGAGATGTGCCCAACACTCATTAACACAGCACCTTGAATTCTTTTTCGGGGAGATAAGAAGAAAATTCTTCCGCCGTATTCTCCAATTCTGTTAGGTGTAAAAACCGCCCATGTTAAGCCGCAAAAAATAGATTCTATAGCTTTCCTTATACTGATAACTTCTACTTTTGCGATTAAAAATTTCCACTTGATGCTTTCTAAAAACCAGTTAAAAAACATCAAAAGAAATATACCCACTAAAGTTAGGGTAACTTCCTGAGGGTGTAAATCAGCCATTAACTGTTCAAAATTTCTTAAATTACTATTATCTGTTAAACGCTTATAAATAAAAATAGCTGCACATAGTAGGATAGAAATTTTTATAAGGTAACTGATGTTTTTTTTCTGCTGCTTTGTTAAAACCGCCATATTTGTACAATGTTAAGAATTTAGCTTAATATTGCCAGTATGCTGATAGAAAAATCAAAAGAAAGAATTATTTTGGGGATAGACCCAGGTACCGCAGTTATGGGCTATGGCTTGGTAAAAGAAACCGGAAATAAACTTTCTTTAATCAACTTAGGTATTATTAAACTAGACCATTTAGATGATCATCCGCTAAAACTACAACGTATTTTTGAACGTACCAGCAGTTTAATAGAGCAATATCAGCCAGATTGTATGGCCCTAGAAGCTCCATTTTATGGTAAAAATATACAGGTGATGTTAAAATTGGGTAGGGCACAAGGTGTTGCTATGGCTGCCGGACTGGCAAAAAATCTTCCCATATTTGAATACTCTCCAAAGAAAGTAAAGCAATCTATCACCGGAAATGGAAATGCAGGAAAAGAACAGGTTGCAGCTATGCTACAACAACTATTGGCCTTTAAAGAAACGCCAGAATTTTTAGATGCTACTGATGGTTTAGCTGTTGCTGTTTGCCATGCTTTTCAGAAAATTTCTACCAGCGGCAAAAGCAAAACTTATAGTGGTTGGGAAAGTTTTGTTAAGGATAATGCTAAAAGGGTGAAATAAATAATTTATACCAATTTATTTTCAACAGCAATATTTAGCGCACTTACTTTATTATCAACCTGTAGCTTTTTGTAAATATTTTCGATATGTTTTCTAACGGTTCCGTAGCTAATAAATAAATTGGCAGCAATTTGCTCGTACGTAAGGCCTTTTTTTAGCTGTTCTAAAATTTCTTTTTCTCTTGGCGTAATATCAAAATCCTTAACCGTTTTAGCATCATGAGGTTGCCTGCGCATGATATTCATAACCTTTAAAGCAATACTTGCCGACATTGCCGCACCACCATCCATAGTGTCTGTAATAGCTTTATAAATGTTTTCATGTCCCTCCTCTTTCAGTAAATAACCTGATGCACCAGCCATAATCATCTCAAAAATTTTATCATCATCGTCAAAGGTGGTTAATGCTAATACTTTTATTTTAGGATTTAGTTGAACTAATTTCCGCGTAGTTTCTATACCATCCAATACCGGCATTTCTATATCCATTAATACTAGATGGATAGGATGAAGTTTTATTTTTGATAATAAATCCTGCCCATGGGGGCTTACCAATTTAACAGCTAAATGATCATACTTAGCAAGCTTATCTAGAATAGATTGTAAAGCAAATGTATTATCTTCTGCAATGGCTATATGGATCATATTTAAAATATTTTTTTGTAAAACTAAACAAGCTTAAGCTTTAAGCCGATACGCAAAACTCCGTATTTATGAAAGTTTAACAGTGGCGTGTATACTTGTTCCGGTGTGCGGGTCTGAGGTAATATGTAAAACTCCACCAATAGCGGCAGCCCTATTTTTCATATTAGCTAAACCAAAACCAGCCATTATATCAGCTTCTTTAAAGCCTTTACCATTATCCGAAATCATGATATCTAATTGCGTATCATTAACCTCAAGTTTTACATCAACAAGTGAGGCTTTTGCATGTTTAAGCGTATTGTTTACAGCTTCTTGTACAATTCTGAAAATTTCTGTGGCTTTCGTAGCATCAATAATTTTAGCTGTTTGCCCTTCATCTGTTACAGTTAAAAAAGAAATACTTTTAAAGAAATCTCTAAGTTTAACGGCTAGTTCTTCTACACTTACAGCCTCTTTATTGATAAGCCAAACTGTTTTTCTGAGTTCTTTTATAGTTTCTGTTGTCAGTTGTTTTACTTGATTAATTTTATCATAGTCCTGAGTTTCGGTTTCTACCATACCGGTCATCGTATTATTGATAAAAGTAAGGTAAGAGCCAATATGGTCATGCAATTCTCTAGAAATCCTTACTTTTTCAGATTGCATTTTTTGCCTTGCCTGTTCTTCCAAGATTTGCTTTTCTAAGCGGGCTTTTAGTATCAGTTGTTTTTCTTTTGCTCTTCTTTTTTGATAAATAAAATAAGCGCCGCTAATTACTAAAGTCAATATCACCGCAGCTATAAACAGGTATAGGTTGCGCTGTTTTATTTTTAACTCTTGGATTAAGTTTTTTTGGTTTAGATTGGTAATTTGTTGCTCTTTTTTACTGGTTTCGTATTGCGTTTGTAACTCTTGTAAACTCTTTTGGTTGTTTAAGAACAAAACAGAATCTTTAAGCATAAAGGCTTTATGAATATGCTCATAAGCCTCCTGATACTTACCTGCTTGTTGTTGTAATTTTGCAAGCTCGGCGTAGCTATTGTATAAAATTTCTTTGTCATTTAAATTTTGGGCAATTTGCAAAGCAACTTTAAACTCTTGTTCTGCTTGTGCTAGCTTCCCTGTTTCGGCATGGGCATAACCTAAGTTATACAATGCTTTCATTTTTAAATCCTGGTTCCCAATTTTTTCTATCAGGATTAAGGCTTCATTTAAATGGATAATTGCTTGTTGGTGATTCCTTTTTTTAACAAATAATTCGCCCAGATTGATTAAAACAGGAGCATTTGCAGGCAGGTTGTTAATTTCAATATTCTTTTGTCTAGCTAATTGCAGATAATAAATAGCAGAATCTATTTTATTTAAAGCAGTAAAGGTAGATCCAATATTATTATAAGCAGAAGCAATTTCTGTAAGATCTTTTACATTTAAAGCATTTTGTAAATAATCCTTAAAATAAATCATAGCCTGCTTATAATTAGCTTGTTCATGATATACCATACCTAAAAGATTATTTACCCTTCCTTGTCCATTTTCTTCTTTAATTTTTTCAAACAATCTTAATGCTTTTAAGGCATAGGTAATGGTATATTGATGCTCGCCTGATGCACTATAAGTAGTAGCGATGTTTAAATTAGCTTTTGCAATTTCTATGGTATCTTTTAATGCGCTATACAATTTTAAAGCTTCTTGATAATGTTTTAACGATGCTTTAAAGTCACTTTTAAAATAGTTAGCCACTCCTTTAAATTTAGCTGCAGTAGCCAAGCCCCTGATATCGTTAATTGTTTTTGCTTTTTGATAAGCTAAATCTGCATAATGCAACATAGAGTCGGGCTGACCCATTACCGCTTTGGTTTTATCAATAAATTGGTTTATTTCTAATTGAGCTTTGCTTTGTGCTAAAATAGCAGAACAAGAAAATAAGATAGATAAGAAAAGAGCTAAAACAGTTGTTTTCATACGCTAATGAAATCCTATTAAGTTTATTGATTGATGCAAAATACGAATTTATTCGTATGGTAATCTAGCTAAAACAACAGCAATTTTACCATCATTATTGAAGTCATAAAAATATTAAAGCATGAAAAATTTATCTCTAAACAAATTAGCAGTCTATTGCTTAACAGCTAGCTTATGCTTAACAAACAACGTTTTTGCGCAAATAAGCGAAAAACAAGTTGATAAAATGTTTGCGCCTAAAGGTACTTACCGCTCGCCGTTTAAAAAGGCATCAGAAGTGGCTTTAACAAGTGTTAACCTGCGTTTTAAAGTTGCTACAAGTGAGAAATCGGTTAAAAGAGACGCCGGATCTGCCATATCATGGGCTTTTTTGGAAGGTGTAGACGATGCTCTTTTTCAAGAAATAGCAGATGAATATTATCAAAGATTAGCAGCAAAACTAAAGAGTAAAGGCTTTAACATTTCTGATAAGTACAAAGAATCTAAGCACTACGCTACTTTATTAGAAAAAAATGGAAATAACGAGCGTCAAACCTACAAGAAAAGTTGGGGCATAGCCAATGTTTACACGGCTAATAAGGGGCCATATATAGAGTTTCCTGTGATGATGGGAGCGCATACTAGATTAGCTAATGAGTTAAAATATCCAGTAGGGCAGGTTTTTCTAACTATAGATTTTGCCTATATCGCCCAAAGTATCTCTAAAGATACCGAATATGGGTTTTTAAGTAGTTCTAGCAATACGGTAACCACCAAAACTAAAGCTACTATTTACCCTGTTATTACTGTAGAAGCAGTAACAGAAGGTGCTGTAATGCGTGGCGATGGTTCTTATGCTTTATTTGCTGGTGATAATTATGGTTTTTGTAATGCTATTATTAAAAACGGACAAGGAGTGGTTTCCCAAGCCCAATATGCCGAGAAAATTGAAAGCGCTAAGGGAATGCCAGAGAGTATGAAAAAATTTAAAAGTGATGTTATTGGTGATATGGCAGCCATTTTTAGTGGTGGTTTAGTTGGTAACGGTAGAGCAACAGGGGAGTTTACTTTTAATGTTAAAGCAAACCCAGAAAAATATAAAGCTGCGGTTTTAGATGCGCTGGAAAAATATAATGATTATTTAATGGCTTACATTACCACTAATAATAACTAACATCTTCCTTTTAACTTCAATATAAGAGGCTGCAATTAAATATTGTGGTCTCTTTTTTTTGATGGTAAATTACTTTCATACACTACAGTACAATATTGAGTTATCAGAGGTTAATGTTGTTAATTTAGAAGTCTGCAAGTTCGTAGTTTGTACTTCGTCCGCCTTGTTGTTCTTGTCGCAATATTCTCTTATCCATTAAATCTTTTATGTCGCGTAATGCTGTATCAGCTGAGCATTTAGCAATCTTTGCCCATTTAGATGATTTCAATTTTCCATCAAATCCGTCAAACAGTTTATTTAACACCAATCTTTGTCTTTCATTAAACCCCGTATTTTCGTGAATTTTCCAAAACTCAGTCTTGCGTAATATTTTTTGTAATGTTTTTTCTGTTGCTAAAAGTGAACTTTTAAGACAATGCAAAAACCAGTTTAGCCAATCTGTAATATCTCCACTGCTATGTTGAACTTTTTGTAGAATTTCGTAATACTGTTTCCGCTCAACTAAAATTTGGCTTGACAGACTGTAATATCTTTCTGTTGTTTTGTCGGCACAGGCAAGCATTAAATCAGAAATCGCTCTTGCAATTCTTCCATTCCCATCGTCAAATGGATGTATGATGATAAACCAAAAGTGAGCAATTGCAGCTTTTAGAACAGGGTCAATAGAGGAGTTGCTATTAAACCATTTTAAGAAATTATCCATCTCCTCCTTTACCTTATTCGCAGGAACTGCTTCATAATGGATTTTTTCTTTTCCCATCGCTCCTGATACAATTTGCATTTCACCAGTTCTATAACGACCTACTTCAATTTTGTTCATACCACTATGCCCAGTTGGGAAAAGTGCAGCATGCCACCCGAAGAGTCTTTTGTTTGTCAACGGCTTCTGATAGTTTTGAGTTGCGTCAAGCATCATTTCCACAACACCTTCTACGTTTCTGTTTGTATGGATAAGTCCTGCTATGTTTATACCCAATCTTCTCGCAATAGATGAACGAACTTGATCATAATCGAGTTTTTCTCCTTCAATTTCTGATGATTTAATAACATCAAGAGTTAAAGTTGTAAGTGTTGCTTCTTCTTTGGTCGCAAAACCGAGTGTGTTCATTTGCCCTACAATTTTACCTTGCAAGTGGCGTACTTCACCAAAAACGGCATTGATGTCTGTTTCACGCCATGTAAAATTCGTCCAGTTTTCGTATTGATAAATGTATTTTGCCATTACCAGATGTTTTACGTACGGTAAATATAGCTGTTATTCTCCGCAAAGACGCGGTGATTAAAAAATTATTCTCCGCAAGTTACTCAAGCTAAGGCTGTAATATTTTATTTAAGTTAGTAAAATCTTTAATTAGGGCAATAAGCAGGGACTATAAGTTAAGGCTGCATAATCTTACCAAATGGGGGATTTTTTGTTTTTCAAATCGGAACAGTAAGCTCTTTGACAAAGCTTTGGTTGAAGACTTTAATGTTTTGTGTGAAAGCATGAATACTTTCAAAAAATCATAAGTAGCTTAAAATCTGAAAAAATGAATGAAATTCTCTCGTCCAAAAATCAAATATCACACCCTAAGTTTGGATGTACTAAAGCTAAATCGGAGAAAGCCCAAAGCTTGTATCATCATATAGAAATTGATGTTTCTTCTTTTATTTCACTCATCCTTGATACTAGAAAATTGAATGGTGTTAACCACAGAGAACACAATGTTCACAGAGGGCTTTTATAAGTCTTCACCCAGCTTTGTGCCCTCAGTGTACTCCGTGGTTGATTCAAAATTTTGAATTCAAAAGGGAAAATTAAAAACTAGGAAAGTCATCACCCAGAAATGGAAACTGATTTCAAATTAAAAAGGGAAAATTAAAAATTAAAAACAGGGAAATCAATCATTCAAAAATCAATCAATCTTTTAAGCTGAAAGCAAAAAGCTAAAGGCGGAAAGCTTAATCAATCAGGGAAAAATTAAAAAACAGGGTACTCTCCAACCAGAACTGGAAACTGATAACTCACAACTGTCAACTGATAAAAACCTAATCATAAACAAAAAAAGCTACCTCAAAAAAATTATGAGATAGCTTTTTATATTAACTTCTTGAAACCTTAATCCTCCCTTAAAGCCTCTAGTATTTTTAGAGCAGTATTGCTAAGTTCTTCTTGTGTAGGCGATAATTTGGGCTTACTAAAATCCATATCAGCAACGCTATTCATGGGGATAAGATGGATATGCGCATGTGGTACCTCTAAACCAATAACGGCAACACCAATTTTTTTACAAGGAATTGCTTTTTTTAAGCCTTTAGCCACAATTTTTGCAAATAGCATCATCTCTACATATAAAGAATCCTCCACATCAAAAATATAATCTACCTCTTGCTTAGGTATTACCAAAACATGCCCTTCTTTTAGCGGACTGATATCCAGAAAAGCCAGAAAATCTACCGATTCTGCTACAATATGTGCCGGAATCTCTTTATCTATGATTTTTTTAAATATGCTAGACATGTTTTATGTTTTGATATTACCTACTAATTTCCATAATCTCAAACTCGATTTTACCAGCTGGCACCGTAATCTCCGTTTTATCGCCAACAGATTTACCTAATAAACCTTGTGCTATAGGCGATTTGACAGAAATCTTACCAGACTTTAAATCAGCTTCATTTTCTGCAACCAATTGATACGTCATGGTAGCATTATTTTTCAAGTTCTTGATTTTAACAATAGATAAAGCCAAAACTTTTGAGGTATCTATTTTAGATTCATCAATTAACCTAGCGTTTGCCAAAGTGTTCTCCAACTTAGCAATCTTAGTTTCATGATGCCCTTGCGCTTCTTTTGCTGCATCATATTCTGCATTCTCAGATAAATCTCCTTTGTCTCTTGCTTCGGCAATAGCAGCAGCAATTTTTGCTCTTCCTTCTGTTTTTAAGTACTGTAGCTCTTGTTTTAAATTCTCTAAACCTTCTTTGGTAAAATATGCAACCTCTGTCATAATCTCTTTTAATTTTGGTTATTGAAAAAAAAGCCCGGACTGTTACCAAGCTCTTAAAAAACAAACAAGACTATATCTGGTCTTAACCGACATAGTCTTGCATCAATAATTACGAAGATAATATTTTTGAGTTTACAATTCCAAATTTTTTAATTTATTGGCTAACACTTCTGATATTTTTCGGTAAGAATCAAATGTCCAACCACCAACATGCGGACTTAATAAAACCTTAGGACTTTCGGTTAAAGAAGTGTACCAATCTTGTTCTCCTAGTGCGGGAAATTTCTCTGTTTCTAAAACATCTAATCCGGCACCTAAAATTTTACCTTCCTTAATGGCATTTAAAACTGCCTGAGTGTTTACAATTTCTCCTCTAGCTAGGTTGATAAAGAAAATAGGTCTGCGGAAATGTCTCAGATATTCATCATCAACCATCTGGCGGGTTTCTTTGGTTAATGGGATATGTAAGCTTAAAACATCTGCATATTTCACAATCTCTTCCATGCTAGCCTCGGTAGCAAATTCATCCGTAAAACGGGTTTTATATTTATCATAAGCCAATACTTTTACATCAAAACCTTTAAGCTTACGAGCAAAACTTTGCCCCATGTGGCCATAGCCAATAATACCAACCGTTTTACCTTTTAACTCGTAACCGCGGTTACCTTCGCGGTCCCATTTACCATTTCTAATTTCAATATCCGCTTTGCGTAAATTATTCATTAATGATAAAAGCATCCCTACCGCATGCTCACCAACAGCATCAGCATTTCCTTCCGGAGCATTGATCAATTGAATATTTTTTTCATCGGCGTAAGCTTCTTCTATATTATCCATTCCGGCTCCGGCTCTGGCAACAAATTTTAGGTTTGGTGCTGCATCTATCACGTCTTTATCAACCCTAAATTTGGTACGTATAGCTAAACCTTCGTATTGGTGAAGAATTTCTAGTACTTCGCTTTTTTTAATCAGTGGTAAATCATCCACTTCATAACCTAAATCTTGCGCTGCTATTTTAAAAGCAGGATGCAAATCGTCTACAATTAATATTTTTTTCATCTTATTATGCTAAATCTTCCTCTAAAGAGATAAGAATCAATGCTAATTTTGTTTTTTGTAAAATTCTTTTCCTATTCTATGGATATGATCAAGAAATTGGATATCTGTAATTTTATCATAAATAGAAATATCAAATTTATAAGGAAGTAATAAATCATCAAGTTTAAACTCGATTTCACTTAACAAGGATGATGTTAAATCTTTACCAATAAGCGTCAAATCTATATCAGAGGCTGGGCGATAGTTACCTTTTGCTCTTGAGCCGTAAATTAAAACGCTATCAAGTTGCGGATACTCCATGAAAACAGTTTTAATTTTTAGGATATCATTTGGTTCTAAGCCCATATCAAGCTTCAAATTATCCATGTAATTGGCTTCTTTTTTCTTCCATTTTGTCTTTAAAAGCTATAAAAGCTGGGTAGTATTCCTCTAATATTTTAGAGAAAATTTCTTCTGCCGTTTCTTCATTATAGGTGTGTAATGTCTTGTTTCTACTGCTTATCATATCCATCCACACATGAGCATCAGCAATTAATTGGAGCTGAAAAGCTTCTCTAGAAGCATCTCTACTACCTCCAATACTAGAGTTTCCTTGGTAAATGGCATAATCTTTCATCACATTCCAAGCTAATTCATGCGTATATTCAAACCTTTGAATCAAACCTTCTCTTAACATTTCATCTAAAACAAAATCTTTATCATGAACCAATCGTTTCCTATTGGTAAAATTGTTTTTAATATAGTCTATGGATTGAGTGAGTTTATGCAGTGCTTTAACATAATTAGCAAACCTTTGCTCCCATCTTATATCTTGTTCCATATTTTATGATGATTAACTATAATAACGCTATAAAAGAGGCTTAATTTAACATAAAATCCATTTTATCCAGACGCTTAAATATAGCTTTTAACTCTGTAAGCTTTTACTAATCAAATTCGTCAATCCTACAAAATCAGCGACACTTAAACGCTCAGCCCTTAATGTCCAAACTTCTGTATTGTCTTGTTTATCTTTTGATATAATACCTGATAGTGCATTACTTAATGTTTTTCTTCTTTGGTTAAAACCGGCTTTTACCACTTGCCAAAACAGTTTTTCATCACAATCTAAATCTGCAACTTCGTTTCTACTTAACCTAATAACTGCCGAGAGCACTTTAGGCGGTGGATTAAAAACACCGGCTTTTACCGTAAAAAGATATTCGCACTTATAATAAGCTTGCAAAAACACACTCAAAATACCATATTCTTTGCTGCCTGGTTTGGCCACACAACGTTCTGCAACTTCTTTTTGAAACATCCCCACCACTTCTGGTACTTGTTGTCTATTTTCTAAAATCTTAAATAAGATCTGCGAACTGATATTGTAAGGAAAATTACCAATGATGGCAAAAGGCTCTAAAAATATATCCTTGAAATGAAGTGCGAGAAAATCTGCATTAATCAATTTATCTCCCAAACTAGGGTATTGCCTATGCAGATATTCAAAAGAATCGGTATCGATATCTATTAAATAAGTCTCAAATGCTTCTTTTTTTAATAAAAAATCAGATAAAACGCCCATTCCGGGACCTACCTCTAAAACTTTCTTGTATTTGTGGGTATGGATAAGGGAATTGACAATCTTTTCAGCGATATTTTTATCGGTTAGAAAATGCTGTCCTAAATGTTTCTTGGCTTTTACCTGACTCATAATGATTAAAAAACGTTACAAATTACGTAAAGATTAACGTGAATACCCGAAGATTAAACTCAAAATATTTATTTTGCACAAAATTTAGATTCATTTTTTATGAGCGAGCAATTAAAAGTTGGTATTTCTATAGGCGATGTTAATGGTATAGGTTTAGAGGTTATCATTAAAACCTTAATGGAAGCCGAGGTTTATAAATATTGTACTCCTATTGTTTACGGGCATACTAAAGTTGCTTCTTTTCATAGAAAAGCAGCTGATATTCATGAATTTATTTTTCAGGTAGTTAATGATGCTAGTCAGGCACATCATGGCAAACCTAACATGATTAATTGTTGGGAAGAAGATGTGAAAATCGAATTGGGTGTAGCTAATGAAACTGGCGGAAAATATGCTTTATTATCTTTACAAAGGGCTACAGATGATTTGGTTGCTGGCAAAATTGACGCATTGGTAACTGCTCCAATCAATAAATATAATATCCAAAGTGAGGCATTTAAATTTCCCGGTCACACAGAATTTATCCAAGAAAAAGCTGGTGGTCAAGATGCTTTGATGTTCATGATAAGCGAAAATTTTAAAGTAGGTGTAGTTACTGGGCACATCCCTGTTAAAGATATTGCCAGCAACATTACGGTAGAAAATATTGTTTCTAAGCTAAAGCTGATGAACCAATCTCTAAAAAATGATTTTTGGGTAGAGAAACCAAAAATTGCCGTGTTGGGATTAAACCCGCATGCCGGAGATAACGGTTTATTAGGTAAAGAAGAACAAGAAATTATTATCCCTGCTATTGAAGCTGCCGCAGAAGCAGGTGTATTTGCTTTTGGCCCTTTCCCGGCCGATGGTTTTTTTGGCAACCAAGCCTATGCAAAATTTGATGCCGTTTTAGCCATGTATCACGATCAAGGTCTGATTCCTTTCAAATCCATGAGTTTTAATAGCGGCGTTAACTTTACTGCCGGTTTACCCGTTGTAAGAACATCGCCAGACCACGGTACCGGATATGATATTGTCGGTAAAAATTTAGCTGTACCAGCATCTTTCAGAGAAGCTTTATTTGCAGCTATTCATATTGTAAAAAGCAGAAGAGAGCAGGCAGAATTGGCCGCGAACACGCTAGCTTTTTCTAAAATGAGCCGAGATAGAGACTAAAAATAACCGCATTTTATACAAAGACGTTGTAAAAAGCTTTAGGGCAGAATCATACATTTTGAAAAAAACCTTTACAGCTTAATTATTTTTCCTAAATTTGCAGGCTTAATTGTCGGACTTTGAAATTACTTAAACAATATTCGGTTCCGTTTACGGGGTTAAAGCTGGGTCTACATCAGTTCAATTTTGATGTTGATGGTAGCTTTTTCAATGAGTTTGAATATTCGCTAGTTAAAAACGGCTTACTAAAAGTAGATCTTGTTTTAGATAGACAAGAAACCATGTTAGTATTAGATTTTCACATAACGGGGGTAATTTACCTAGATTGTGACCGTTGCTTGGCAGAGTATCCTCAAGCCTTAGATACACGCGATAGGCTGATAGCTAAATTCTCTCAAGAAGATGATTTAGACGAAACAGACGAAGTTATTGTTTTAACAAAAAATGATGTTGAGGTAGATACTTCAATTTTCATTTATGAGATGATTACCCTGGCAGCACCATACATTAATATGTGTGATAATCCGGGAAATACAGATGCTTGTGACAAAGATATGATTGCGAAGTTACAAGAGTTATCAATAGAAGACAGTGAAGATAATGGTGATATAGATCCCCGTTGGGCAGCTTTAAAGAATATCAAAAAATAATTAAAAATAGGAAAAAATGGCACATCCAAAGCGTAAAATATCAAAATCTAGAAGAGATAAAAGAAGAACGCACTATAAAGCAGAAGCTCCATCATTATGGACTTGTAAAGAAACTGGTGCAGTTCATTTGCCACACAGAGCCTACAATGTAGACGGTAATCTTTATTACAAGGGTAAACTTCTTATCGAGAATACTACAATAGCTTAAGTATTTTCAAGTATGAAAAACTTTTATACAATGAAAAATGGCTTTTTAACCTTAAAATTGTATAAAAGTTTTTTGTTTCCATTTAAAAGCAGATTATTCTTATGAAAATTGGCTTAGATATAATGGGTGGCGATTATGCGCCCAAAGCAACAGTATTGGGTGCTATTGAGGCGTATAAACAACTCAAAGATGGCCAAAAATTAGTTCTTATCGGAGATAGAACACATATAGATCCTATTTTAAAGGATCATAACTTCAATCCAGACCTTTTTCAAATTATCCATACAACAGAGGTTATTGGTATGGGAGAACATCCTACCAAAGCCATTGTACAAAAACCAAACTCTAGCATTTCTTTAGGCTTCTCTCTTTTAAAAGATGGAGAGATAGATTCTTTTGCCTCTGCTGGTAATACCGGAGCCATGTTAGTTGGCGCTATGTTTAGTGTTAAAACTGTTCCTGGAGTTATCAGACCTGCAATTGCCTCTATTGTTCCTAAAGTTAAAGGCGGTTGCGGTATTTTGTTAGATGTTGGTGCTAATGCAGATTGTAAACCTGATATTTTATTACAATTTGGTATACTAGGTAGTATTTATGCAGAGCATATTTACGATATAGCGAATGCTAAAGTTGGGTTGATGAATATTGGAGAAGAAGAGGAAAAAGGAAACCTGTTAACGCAAGCCAGTTATACTTTGATGAAAGAAACCGAATTGCTTAATTTCGTTGGAAACATAGAAGGCAGAGACCTCTTTAATGACAAAGCCGATGTTATTGTTTGCGATGGTTTTACAGGTAATGTAGTTTTAAAACTTGCAGAATCTTTTTACGTTTTAACCTTAAAAAAGGGGATGAAGGATGAGTTTTTTGACAGGTTTAACTACGAACAATACGGAGGTAGCCCTATTTTAGGCGTTAATGCTCCGGTAATTATCGGGCATGGTATATCCAGCCCGGAAGCAATTAAAAATATGGTTTTATTGTCAAGAGATATGATAGAAACTAAAATCATTGATAAATTTAAAATTGCTTTCAACTAAATCTAATAACACCAAAATATGAGTAAAATTCATGCTGCTATAACAGCAGTTAATGGTTACGTACCTGATTATATTTTAACAAACCAGGAACTGGAAACCATGGTTGATACCAACGACGAATGGATTACCACCCGTACAGGTATTAAAGAGAGAAGAATACAAAAAGGAGAAGGTCTTGCAACTTCTGATATGGCAGTACCTGCTGTAGAAGGCCTTCTAAAAAAGAGAGGAATATCAGCAGCGGAAATTGATTTAATAATATTCTGCACCTCAACACCAGATATGCCTTTTCCGGCAACAGCAAACATTTTAGCAGACAAAATTGGAGCTGTTAATGCTTGGGGATATGACTTACAAGCTGCTTGCTCTGGCTTTATATTTGGTTTATCAACCGGGGCTCAGTTTATTGAGTCTGGTAAACACCAAAAAGTTTTAGTAGTAGGTGGCGATAAAATGTCTTCTATCATTAATTACGAAGACCGTACAACCTGTATCATTTTTGGAGATGGCTGCGGATGCGCACTTTTAGAACCTAATGATGAGGGATTAGGAATTATAGATTCTATCCTAAAGAGTGATGGTGCTGGAAGAAACTTCTTAAACTTAAAAGCAGGAGGTTCTTTAAAACCTGCCAGCTACGAAACCATAGATAATAAAGAGCATTATGCTTACCAAGAAGGACAAACTGTTTTTAAATTTGCAGTTACCAATATGGCCAATGTAGCAGCAGAAATTATGGAAAAAAATAACTTAACTTCTGATGATATTGCGTGGTTAGTGCCACACCAAGCTAACAAAAGAATTATAGATGCTACAGCAAACCGTATGGGCGTTGGTCCGGAAAAAGTTATGATTAATATAGAAAAGTACGGAAACACCACAAACGGTACCATAGCCTTATGTTTGTGGGAGTGGGAAAGCAAACTTAAAAAAGGCGATAACATCATATTAGCAGCTTTTGGAGGCGGTTTCACCTGGGGTTCGGTATATTTGAAATGGGCATATAATGCTTAATTTAGCTAAGAGATTACTATATTAGATTTTTTTTTAAATAAATTTAACACTAATAAAACCTATATCAATGGGAATGGATATTAAACAAATTCAAGATCTGATCAAGTTCGTATCAAAATCAGGTGTGAATGAAGTATCAATAGAAGAGCAAGACTTTAAAATTACAATAAAAACCAATCAAGAGCCTACTTATGTAGCTGCGCAACCACAACAACAAATGGTAGCTCAGGTTCCTGCGGCAGCTCCAGCTCCAGTAGCGGCAGTAGCGGCGGCTCCAGCCCCAATAGCCATTGATGATGCTTCAAAATACATCACTGTAAAATCTCCAATGATTGGTACTTTCTACCGTTCATCAAATCCAGAAAAACCATCCTTTGTAAACGTTGGAGATGAGATTTCAGCAGGTCAGGTAGTTTGCATTATAGAAGCGATGAAGCTATTTAATGAAATAGAATCTGAAGTTTCTGGTCGTATCGTTAAAGTTTTGGTTGAAAATGCACAACCTGTAGAGTATGATCAACCTTTATTCTTAGTAGAACCTATTTAATCAATTTGTCCAAATAGGCAAGAAAGAATTTGCCTTTGGAAGAAATTAACCTATCGATTATCGACAAATTGAATAATAATAATGTTTAAAAAAATACTAATTGCCAATCGTGGAGAAATAGCATTACGTATCATACGTACATGTAAAGAAATGGGCATCAAAACTGTTGCTGTTTATTCTACAGCAGATAGAGACAGCCTTCATGTAAGGTTTGCTGATGAAGCCGTTTGTATTGGTCCGCCTCCAAGTAAAGATTCTTATTTAAATATCCCAAATATTATTTCTGCTGCTGAAGTTACCAATGCAGATGCTATACATCCCGGTTACGGATTTTTATCAGAAAACGCGAAGTTTTCTGCTATTTGTGCGGAGTATGGGATTAAATTTATTGGTGCAACAGCCGAGCAAATTAATAGCATGGGCGATAAAGCATCAGCAAAAGAAACCATGAAAAACGCTGGTGTACCTACCATACCAGGTTCAGAAGGTTTGGTTGCCGATTTAAAATCAGGTATTGCTACCGCTAATGAAATTGGGTATCCGGTTATCTTAAAAGCTACTGCCGGCGGTGGTGGCCGTGGTATGCGTGTTGTTTGGAATGATGAAGAGTTTGAACCAGCTTATGATTCTGCTCGTCAGGAATCTGGTGCTGCTTTTGGTAACGATGGTTTATACCTTGAAAAATTCATCGAAGACCCTCGTCATATTGAAATCCAAGTTATTGGAGACCAATACGGAAAAGTTTGTCACCTTTCTGAAAGAGATTGCTCTATACAAAGACGTCATCAAAAATTAGTTGAAGAAGCTCCATCTCCTTTCATGACACCAGAGTTGCGTGAGAAAATGGGTAAAGCAGCTATCGCTGGGGCGCAAGCCGTAAAATATGAAGGTGCTGGTACAGTAGAATTTTTGGTTGATAAACACCGCAATTTCTACTTTATGGAGATGAATACACGTATCCAGGTAGAGCATCCGGTAACAGAAGAAGTTATTAATTTCGACTTAATTAAAGAGCAAATAAAGGTTGCTGCGGGTATTCCTATCTCAGGAAAATCTTATGAGCCAACCATGCATGCGATAGAATGCCGTATCAATGCGGAAGATCCGTTTAATAACTTCAGACCTTCACCAGGTAAAATCACGCACTTCCACTCGCCAGGCGGACATGGTGTAAGAATAGATACCCACGTTTATGCGGGCTATACCATTCCACCAAATTACGATTCTATGATTGCAAAGATTATTTGCGTGGCACAAACACGTGAAGAAGCTTTAAATACGATGGAAAGGGCTTTGAGCGAATTTGTGATTGAAGGTATCAAAACAACGATTCCTTTCCACTTAAAATTATTAAAAGATCCTAATTTTAGAGCAGGTAACTTTACCACTAAGTTTATGGAGTCTTTTGATTTTGCAGAATAAATATTCATGATATTATTTATACAAATACCATTCTGTTTATAAAACAGAATGGTATTTTTGTTTTAACATGGCAAAAGAGAGAAAAAAAGATTTAGTTGAAGCTATCAAGCAAAAAGGTAAAACTATAGAGGCAGAAATGTCTTTCTTTGATCATATTGAAGTTTTAAGATGGCATTTAATACGTTCTGCTGTGGCTATTGTCGTATTTACTGTTCTTTCCTTTGCTTATTACGATTTTCTTTTTGATATCATCATCATGGGACCAAAACGCCCTGATTTTTGGACTTACCAAATGATGTGTAAAATTGGAGAACGTTTTAACTTAGGTCCTGATTTTTGTATTACCGAAATCCCAGGAAAAATTATCAATACAGAAATGGCTGGACAGTTTACCTTACAGCTAAATTCATCTTTACTTATGGGTATAACTTTAGGTTTTCCTTACTTATTATGGGAAGTTTGGCGTTTTGTTAAACCTGCACTGCATGAAAACGAGCGTAAATCGGCCAGTGGTTTTGTTTTTTATGCCAGCATGTTATTTCTGATAGGCGTTTTATTTGGTTATTATATTATAGCACCCCTTTCTGTGAATTTTTTAACCAATTATACGGTATCAGATATTATAGAAAACACCATTACTATAGATTCTTACTTATCATCAGTAGCAACATTAACGCTTGGAACAGGTGTTGTATTTGAGTTACCTATCGTGATTTATATTTTATCAAAACTGGGTATCATGACACCGCAATTTATGCGAGAAAAAAGAAGATATGCTATTGTGTTAATCTTGATAATAGCCGCCATTGTAACACCTACACCAGATATATTAACCATGTTAACAGTAAGCTTCCCACTATTTTTATTGTATGAAATAAGTATTGGTGTATCTGGCAGAGTGAATAAAAAGAGATTAAAAGAAGAACAAGAGTTTTACGCAAATTAATAGGATATGAAAATTGCCATAGGAGCAGACCACGCAGGTTTTAATTATAAAGGACAAATTATTCCCTATCTAAAATCCTTACCTCAAATTAAAGAAGTGAAAGATTTTGGAACTTACTCCTCAGATTCTGCAGATTACCCTGATTTTGCACATCCTACAGCCAGTGCAGTAGAAAGTGGTGCTTATGATTTAGGTATTTTAATTTGTGGAAGTGCTAATGGTGTAGCTATAACAGCCAACAAACACCAAGGAATAAGAGCTGCTATTTGTTGGGAAGTTGAGCTGGCAAAACTTGCAAGAGCCCACAATAACGCAAATATTGTATGTATTCCCGAACGTTTTATTTCTCTTGATTTGGCTAAACAAATTATTGATACTTTCTTAGCTACTGCATTTGAAGGCGGCAGACATGCCAACAGGGTAGGTAAAATTTCTTGTTAATTTTGAAGGCTTTTAGCATCTAGATTAATGATGGTTATTAAAAACAGTATAAATCAAATAGAGCGCTTACCGTAGGTAAGCGCTCCACATACTATGCTCTAATAATTTAGGAGGCAGCCTTCTTTGATTTTGAAATGATAAGTTTTAGGTTGTATCCTTATCTAAAAAGAATCAGCCATTACTTTATTTCAAAAGCAGCATTAATCGTGTAATTCAGTTTAATTTTCTTAAAATCAATATCTGGCATTGCTCCGGCATCTGCCATTTCTGCTCTCACAGCCATTGTTTTATACATCATAGGTTGTGGCGTAAAATCACTATTGTGGTCTTGTATTAACAATACCCCGCCTAGTTTTTCGCCAATACTTTCTACCAATGTAGTAGCCTTATCTTTAGCATTTTTTAGGGCTTTAACTTTAAGTTCGTTTTTGTAAGCCTCAATATTAGAGTGCGAGTAGCTTTCTATATTGGTATATGCAATTCCTTGTGCATCAACAGCAGCAATGATAGCATCTAAATTAGAAAGGTCTTTTACTTTTAAACGGTATTGTTTACTGGCTAAAAATGCAGGGTCTTTTTTCTTTTCCCAATAATTGGTATAACTACTTAAGTTATTGATCATGAAATCTTGAGCAGGTATACCAGCTTTTAAAGCTACGGCCTGTAATTGTTTTTCTAAAGTACTGATGCTTACTTTTCTTTTAGCATCTTTCATATACTCTTTTAAAGAAATACCAACATAAATTTCATCTGGTGTGATTTCCATTTCTGCACTTCCATTTACTTCAATCTTTTTTCTTAAATCTATTTGGGCAAAAGCTTGAACTACAAAAACTAATGCTACAAGGGTTAAAACTAACTTTTTCATGTTCTTTTTTATTTGGATTATCATATTATTCATATTTGTTTTTCTCTAAGATGTAATAATTATACCAATTCCATAAAGTGATATAAAATTATTTTAAATAATTTTTGCCATGCCCATCTAGACTAAGGTTATAAGCGTATATAATAATGCTATAAAATATGTAAATCTATCAGATAGATTTTTATATTAGTATAACTTAATATGATTGCATCTAAAACCATAAAAAAGCATTATATCAAAAGCCTAACTTTTTTAGTACTTATACTGTGCTCGGTTTTAAGTTTTGGTTTTCAGCCAACAGTAAAGCTAAATCCACAGCTTAAACTTTATGATTCTTTAGTAAGCAGATATCGATACTTTAAACCTGATACCGCACTTTATTTTGTGAACCGTGGTTTGGAGCTTGCCAACAGGTTAAATGATGATAATGGTAAAGCGATGATGCTTAACTAATTGGGGATGATATACGATAATAAAGGACAGTACAACGAGTCTAGAAAACAATATTTACAAGCCTTAATGCTTTACCAAAAAACGGGTAATGTAAAAGGTATTTCGGCAGTTACTATACGGTTAGGGGTGGTAGAAAATAGAAAGGGTAACCATGATAAAGCCATAGAATACTTTTTAAAATCATTAGCTATAAGCGAAAAAAATAATTATGCTTTTGGTATTATGGAGTCTAACCTTACAGTAGCGGAAGGTTACTTAGGCCAGAAAAACTATCCTGTTGCTTTAAAATACCTGAAAAAGGCCGAGTTTATCAACGATACTATCCCATTTTCTAATATCACACTTAATATCTATAATAATTTTGGGGTGATTTACAGAGATATTAAACGTTACGACTTAGCCGAGCATTATCTTAAAAAAGGGATTGCTTTAAGTAATAATATCAAATATCAAGGCTTAAACATTACCTTAACTAATAATTTGGCAAGTGTTTATGCGCTTACAGGTAAAAAGCAAGAAGCTATTCTGCTACAAAAAGATGCACTTAAAAAAGCCAAAGAAATACAAAATTTCTTGAGAGAAATGGAAGTATTACTAGGTTTGGCAGAAAATTATAAAAATATTGATGGTAAAATTTCCCTGGCTTATTATCAGCAAGCTTTAGAACTTGCTAAAAAAAATAATATCTACAAAAGAGAAGTAGAAATTCTTAACCAAATGGTTATTCTTTACCGCCAAGCTGGTAACTATAAAGAAGCTTTGAGGTTAAAGGAAGCTGAGAAAAACTTGGCCGATAGTTTTTTATATCAAGATATCAACAGTAAAATAAGCGATTTGCAAGCTGATTATGAGTTAAGCAAATCAGAAGCTAGGGTTAAAGAGCTACAATACATCAATACCCAGCAAAACTTACGCAGCACTATCATTTTAGGTGTTGCAATTTTGGGTTTGTTTGTATTGGTTTTTATGGCGATTAACAATCGCAGAAATAAACAATTCAATCAGTTGTTATCTAAGGCCAATCAAGAATTAAAAGAATCTAATAGTGTAAAGGATAAACTTTTCTCTGTTTTGGCTCATGATTTAAGAGGACCATTTGCCGCTATTATTAATTTATTGGGGATGGTAAAAGCCGGTTATTTGGATGAGCAGGAAAAGGCTGAGTTGATAGACAAAATAACACAAAATAGTACTGCATATTTAGATACCCTAAATGACTTGGTGAAATGGGGAGAAACCCAAATAAAAGGATTAAGAATTAACCCTCAAACCATTTCTATTTCCAAAGAAATAGACCTCAATAAAGATTTTTTAAATGTACTTTTAGAAGATAAAAAGCTATCCTTTAGCAATGAGGTGCCTACAGATATTAAAGTAGTGGTGGATAAAGCACATCTAGACTTTATCATCAGAAATTTAATTAGCAACTCTATTAAGTTTACCAATGCTGGTGGCAGTATCAAAATTTTTGCTGAAGAGGAAAAAGAAATGATTAAAATTACGGTTAAAGATACCGGTATAGGCATGTCGGCCGAAAAACAAAGTCGTATTTTCAACTTTGAAAATATCAGTTTAGCAGGAACTGGTAACGAAAAGGGAAATAGTTTGGGCTTAATTTTATGTAAAGAATATGTATTGGCTAATAAAGGAACGATAAGTGTTAAAAGTCAAAAAGGTGTTGGTTCTGAGTTTAGCTTTACCCTACCAAAAGGCTAAGTATTATGTTTTAATTTTGATGATATTATGCAATTTGGAAAAGTAGAAGACCCATCTCTTATAAATTTTAGCCTTCCGGCAGATGCTCCTGAAACTAAGGAAATATGGAGTAAGCCGGCAAAAAATACTTTTGAGGCTTACGTAGGCTGTGCAAAATGGAATAAAGCAGATTTAAAAGGTTTTTATCCTAAAGGAACAAAAGATGAGTTAACTTATTATGCAACTCAATTTAATTGTATTGAGCTAAATGCCACTTTTTATAATCTACCCAGTAGTGCCCAAGTAAGCAGCTGGAAAGATAAAACACCCGATGGTTTTAAATTTTTCCCTAAAATAACCAATACGGTAAGTCATTATAGAAGGTTGATAGATGTTAAAGAACCCGTTACCTTATTTTGCGATGCGATAAGCCATTTTGAAGAAAAACTGGGTATGGTATTTCTGCAATTGCATGATAATTTTAAGCCTAAAGATTTTGACCGACTTAAAACTTTTGTAGAAGATTTCCCTAAAGTTATCCCATTAGCTATTGAGGTTAGAAACGAAGAATGGTTCACCAATAAGGCTGTTGCCGATGAACTTTACCAATTATTAAAAAAGCATCATATCACCAATGTTTTGGTAGATACAGCAGGCAGAAGAGACATGATACACATGAAATTAAGTACACCTGTTGCCTTTATACGTTATGTAGGCGCCAATCATGAATCTGATTATAGCAGACTAGATGAATGGGTAGAACGCATCACCCTATGGAAAGCCGCAGGTTTAGAAAAATTATATTTTTTTGTACACCAGAATGTAGAGTTGGCTTCGCCTTTATTGTCTGCTTATTTCATACAAAAGCTTAATAAAGCTGTAGGTACCAGTTTGCATATCCCGGTAATGGCAACTCAAAATCCAACCTTATTTTAAACTGTATCAAATGGAAAGTTTAGCATCTGTTGATGTATATATTGCTCAGTTTCCTGAAGTTATCCAACACCAGCTAAAACAAATCCGAGAACTTATCAAAAAACTTGCACCAGATGTTGTAGAAAGCATCAGCTATGGTATGCCTGCTTATAAGCTTCATAAAAAACCATTAGTATATTTTGCTGCTTTTAAAAATCATATTGGTTTTTATGCAACACCAAGTGGCCATACCGCATTTGTAGATAAGTTGGCTGCTTATAAACAAGGAAAAGGCTCGGTACAATTTCCTTTAAATAAGCCTATTCCTTATGCTTTGATAGAGAAGATAGTAGCTTTTAGGGTGGAAGAAAACAAGGCAGTGCGTTAGTCTACCTTGTTTTTTAGTTCTTCGCCATTGCAAAAAGCATCAATATTGGCAAAAGAAACCCTTGCTATTTCCCCTATGGCTTCTTGCGTAAAAAATCCTTGATGCGAGGTGATTAAAACATTAGGAAAAGAAATTAAACGGGTAATCAATTCATCTTGTATAATTCCTTCTGATAAATCATGGAAAAATAAATCTCCTTCCTGCTCATAAACATCTAAACCTAAAGCCCCTAACTGACCGCTTTTCAAAGCTTTTATAGCATCTTTAGTGTGTACTAAAGCACCTCTACTGGTGTTAATGAGCATGGCACCATGCTTAAATAATTTTAATGTTTTTTGGTTAATGAGGTATTGCGTTTCTGGCGTTAAAGGACAGTGTAAAGAAACAATATCAGCATCGCATAAGGTTTCTTCTAAAGTGCCGTATTGTACACCCATGGCTTTAACTTTATCTTGCGGGTACAAATCATAAGCACTTATTTTACAGCCAAAACCACTTAATATCTTACAAAATGCTTTACCAATATTTCCTGTGCCAATAACTGCTACTTTACGGTTATGCAGGTTAAAACCCATCAATCTTTCTAAAGAAAAATTACCTTCGCGTACGCGATTATAAGCTTTATGTGTTTTACGATTCAAGGTTAAAATCAATGCCATAGCATGTTCTGCAACTGCTTCTGGTGAATATGCAGGTACCCTTACTACGGTTATGCCCATGGCTATTGCATCGGCTACAGCCACATTATTAAAGCCAGCACATCTTAAAACAATTAATTTAATACCTGCAGCTTTTAGTATTTCTAATACTGCTTTATCTACTTTATCATTTACAAAAATGCAAATGGCATCAAAACCATTAGCCAAAGGGGCGGTATCTGCATTAAGCGCTAGGGTGAAAAAAGTAAGCTCATGACCGGTATTGTATCTATTTAAAAATTCTTCATCGTAATGGTAAGTGCTAAAAACGGCAATTTTCATATTATTAAGCATGTTTTTATGAGTGTAAGCTATATCTTATTTTTTTAAATGATGATGCAAGATACATATTTGCATACTGTAGGATAATGATATTGGTTACAAAATAGCTAAACATTGTTGACAAGCCTTTGTCAATTTCAAAAGTAGTTTTGGGATATAAATAAATCATTATGGAAACTACAAAAGCAAACACAGCAGTAATTACTTCAGAAGAATTACTAGCACATTGGCAAGGGCACAGAGGTTTAACCCGTAGATTAATAGAAGCTTTTCCTGAGCAAGAGTTTTTTGATTATAGCATTGGCGGCATGAGGCCCTTTGCAGATATGGTACAAGAACTGCTAGCTATTGCCGTACCTGGTTTAAGAGAAATTACAGGTAGCAAAACAGAAGAGCTTAAAGAACATATAGAGCATGGAAAACAAAAGGCTCATATCCTGAAACTTTGGGATGAAGCTACCGAGGAGTTGAACCAATTATGGGGGCAAATTCCGGTAGAACGCTTTCATGAGCATATTTTGGCCTTTGGTCAATATGAAGGCTCTGTTTGGTCTACTATTTTTTACTTTATAGATAATGAAATTCATCATAGGGGGCAAGGTTATGTGTATTTACGTTCTTTAGGAATTGAGCCTCCGTTTTTTTGGGAAAGATAATTATGAAAAAAATACTGGGTTTTAAAACATCAGTTGAAAAAGAATTGGTGCCAAAAGTTAATGAGGTCATGAAAAACCTCATTGATGAAAACGGAAACTGAAATTTTGATCTGGAGGATTGCGACCGCATCCTCCGGGTTGAAACTACTTTGCTTGAAGCTTTAGATATTGCGCAAGGATTAGAAAATATGGGTTTGTATTGTCGAGAGTTAGATTAGATGTTATTACTACCGTAATTTTATATTTATTGCGGCTATAATTTCGGCTATTCTTTCTTTTAAGCTATCGGGTTCTATAATTTCTGCCTTGTCTGCAAACATCATAAACCAGCGGGCAAAGCTTTCATGTGTATCGTTGGTCATGAAAGTCATTTCAATACTATTTCTGATAACCTTTTCTGAGACGAAACCATAGTATTTCCTTCCTGTACTTAAATAACGGGCAATATCCTTATCAATCTTGATAACTACTTTAGTTTTCTCTTTTTGCCCTTCTATAGCTTTTCTGTATTCGTCTAAAAGTTCTGGACTATGTTTCTTACTAAAACGATGTTCAGTTTTAGCGATATAAAATATCCTATCGGTACGAAACTGCCTATAATCTTGCCTTAGCAAGCAAAAAGCCATCATATACCAAAAGTTATTTTCGTTAAAAACCCCAATAGGCTCAATAATACGTTCTACAATTTCTTCGGCATGTAAATTTTGATAACGAATGGTAACCTGCTTTTTTTCTGCCATGCTATCCAGTAAAATGTTTAAAGCATCGGGCACTTGGTCGTTAAAAACATCATGACCGGTATTAATCCAAACCTGATTTTCTAGCGTGGTAACTCTATCTTTGGTTTGGCCTCTTAATACAGATTTTAGCTTAAACATGGCGGATTCATAGTGTGCGCTTAAGTTTTTATCGCTAAATTTTTGCATCAGTTTTTCTGAAGCTACAAAGCTGTTAACTTCCTCTGGTGTAAACATGGTGGGTGGCACCCGGTAGCCTTCCATAAGATAGTAGCCAATTCCGGCTTCGCCACTAATGGGTACACCTGCCGCTTCTAATGATTTAATATCGCGGTAAATGGTACGTAAACTTACTTGAAAGCGTTGTGCCAGTTCTTGCGCTCTAACAATTCTGCCAGCTTGTAAATGGATAAATATGGAAACTATTCTGTTAAAACGATTCAGCGTTTCAGCTTGCATCATGAAGCGATTATAAATAAGGATGCTTAAAACTAATAATTTTAGATACTATAATTAAAAAAATGTTAGTCCAATATTCCAACCTACCCAAGTTTTAATATGGCTATTTAAATTTGAGGCATAAGACGGGGAAATTGTTTTGTAACCTTGTGCAACTTTTTGGCTATCATCATCATAAAGAAAATTAAATGATGGTCCTGCAAAAGCTCTTAAATTTTTTATGATAGGAAAAGAAGGCTGTAAACTTATTTTATTTAAAATAGGAAAATAGGTATCATTACCTGTAAAAAATACTTTTGAAGATAACATTAAAGAAAATTGTAGCTTTTTAAGAGACCTAAAATCATGCCCCATACCCAAACCAGCTGCAAAAGCTTTACGGTCTTTTTCTAAATGTGTAGCACCTAATAAGAAGGTGTATAAATTTGCATTACCTGTTTTAAAACTAAGCTGCGTATTAAGTATTTCATCAGCGGTAAGCTCTACTTTATGGTAACCATCTTTAAAAAAATTAAATAAGCCTATGCTGTAGCCGTTAGAGCTACCAGCCAAATTAAAAAGTCCAATTTGTACACCGTTTAACTGTTTGGCGTAGTTAAATAGCCCGCCAATTTGTGTTCCATTAACCTGTTGGAAACTGATATTGCCTAAACCCGAAATCTGGGTGCCTTGTATGCTTTTTGCGTTAACATTTATGAGTCCTGCAATTTGAGTGCCCTCTACCTGTTTTAATACGATATTACTAAGTCCTGCTATTTGTACACCTGCTAAGTTTTGCGGAGTATAATTAGAAACTCCAGCAATTTGTACACCCGAAACAGCAGACGGAGTGTAATTGCAAACACCTGCCACTTGCACTCCATGAATAGCATCTAGATTAAAATTGGTAACTCCGGCTACCTGTACGCCATTTAATGATCCTCCAACTGCATTGAAAACACCGGCCACCTGTACTTTGGCGACGCTACCTTTAGTGATGTTAAAAACACCACCTACCTCGGCACCATCTACGCCGGCAGAATAGCCCCCTATGAGGTTTAAAGAAGCTTTATTGATTACTTGAGAGCTCATCATACCTTGAGAACCTATACCCGGAATTAAAGATGCCTGAAAAGGGCTGTTAGCAAAAAAATCTGGAATGTTTAAACTCTGAATACCTCTTTTGGATGATAATAAAAGTCTGTTTATTCCTGTACGCTCTATAACAGATGACATGGTAAGGGAAGATTTTGTGTTTTTATCTAGATAACCCTCTGGAGCGACAGCAATATCAGCTAAAAAAATCATGGACGTATCTTTATAGTTTTCTTTACTGGCCGTTAAAACTACTGCCGGATGATTACCTCTAAACCTCATCCTGAAATAACCATCTTTATGAGTAAGGGAAGATTGCAGCAACTTTTTTTCATACACACTTGCTCCTGCTACGCCTTTACCGGTAAGGTTGTGTAGTACATAACCACTTATTTTGTATTGGTTTTTAGTTGCAGAGATTTCTTCTGCTACAATATGAAAACGATGTTGAGCAGGTCTTAAAATAATATGTTTGCCTGTTTCTTTATAACTCACTTGAGCAGCAAAAAGCTGATCAAGAATTTGCCAAACATAAGTATCAGATACTTTTATACTAATCAGGCTGTCTTTTTGAAGCAGCTGACCATCATAAGAGAAACTGAAATTACCTTTTAAACTTAGTTCTTCTAGGGCCTGCTCAACAGTTTTTTCTTTAAGATGAAGACTAAGTTTTTGATGTAAATGCTGTGCTAGACTTACATTTTTTAACCAGCAAATCAGAAGGCATAAGGTAATTAGGTATTTCATTCTTTTAAGCTAATGATGATTTGCTGCTGATCAACCTTGGTAATACGGGCATTAAAGGTTGCAGCAATTACCCCGAGTATTTCATCTAAAGACTCATCCTTAAAAGTGGCATTAAGCTTAGCATTTTTTAATTGAGGATTTTGTATCACAATCTTTGTCTGATATTTTTCATTCAATACTTCTACAACACGCCATAAGGGTGTGTTATCTGCTATTAATACTTGCTTACTGTAGTACCTAAACAAAAGGTCGGTATTTTCTTGTTTAAGTAAGTAAGGGCTGTTGGTACTTATAAATACCTTTTCTCCGGCCTTTAGTTTAACCATATCTTTACCTCTGGTTACACTTACCAATCCGCTTTCTACAATAACCTCAGTGATGGTATCTCGTTGTTTTACATTAAAAGAAGTACCCAATACTTTAATTTTGACACCCTGTGCATCTATGATAAATGGTTTTGTTTTATCAGGTTTAACATCAAAAAATGCTTCACCATGGTGTAGGTTTACCAATCTTTCACTGTTATCAAAATCCTGATAACTTAAACTGCTATTTCGGTTAAGTACAACTTTAGAACCATCTGGTAAAACAGCTTTATGTATTTCTTGTGCCGCATTAAGCTGGATAGGCTTTTGTTGGTAAACAAATAACATGAGGGCAATACTGGTTACCAGAATTACTGCAGCAGCAACTTTATACATCAAGAAACGTGAAGTATTTAAGGGTTTTACCTGCACTTTTTCTTGTTGAGAGCGTTTCATTTTAAACTTTTCCCATGCCATTTCGGCATCTGGTAATTCATGCAGACTTATCTTTTTACTTTCTTCCCAGATACGCTTTAGTCGGCCAAGTTCTTTCTGATGATTGCTGCTTTCTTGTAACCATTTATTTACCAGTTCCTGCTCTTTGGCATCAGTTTCGCCTACTATATATTTTATCAATAATTCTTCATCCATAGTAGCCTAATTGTTAAAATGATTAATAAGCCAAAGCATTAAACTCAAAAATTCTGTTAGTCTGCTACGCATTATTTTTAAAGCTTTACCCATTTGGTTTTCTACTGTTTTTACAGAAATAGCTAATGCTTCAGCAATTTCACGATATTTTAATTCTTCAAAACGGCTCATTTGAAATATGGTACGGCATTGCTCTGGTAAAGCAATTAAAGCCTCAGTAATTTGTTGTTCCAGTTCTTTAGTATGAGCTCTGGTATCTGCAGACCGCTCTGTAGATTCTCCTTCCAAATACATAATTTGTTGGCTGTACTGATTTTTTACCTTTTGATGTCTTAACTGGTTTAAACAATCATGATAAATACTTTTGTATAAATAAGATTTCTTTAACAGCAATTCACCCAGCTGATTTCTTTTTTCCCATGCTTTTAAGAAGAAGCCTTGTACTGTTTCTTCTGCCTGCATCTCATCTTTTAAAAAAGTGTAAGCATAGGCATAAAGAGCCTGATAATGACTTTTAAAAAGCTGTTCAAAAGTCTTTTCGTCTATAACAGTTAGGTCTTCTTCCTGCACATTCAAATATAATGGTTTTTCATCTGCATGAAGTATACTTAAAGCCTCCTGTAAAGCAGCTGTATTGATCATGTTTTAGGGTACTTTTACCGCTCCGCCAGAGCCACTAACCTTACTATCTATTTGTGGACTTCCGGTATAATAAACCCTGCCGCTTCCACTTATTCTTACTTTTAGATGATCTTGTACTTTTAACCGGGTATTTCCGGATCCAGAAATGTTTACATCAGCAGTGTTGCATTGCAGAAAAGGTAATTTTACATCTCCAGAACCAGAAATATTCACTCTAACGTTATGGTAAAGTAGTTCTTCCGAAGATTCTAAATCGGCTGAACCGCTGATGTCAATAGTTAAAGCATCCGCTTCAGGGAAAGCTCCTTTAAGTTCTGCATCTCCGCTACCACTTAATGCTATACCATTTATAACAGGCATAGTTATATAAACTTTAAGATCATCATCTTCCACATTTACCTGCTGATAACCCAAATGTAGCGTATTACCCAAAAGACGTGTTTTAAAATAAGGTATAAGATTAGATGATCCTCTCAGCTCAATTTTAAACGTATTACCGTAAGTAATAAAAACTTCTGTAGCGCCACTATTTCTTATGCTATGGAAACCAGATAGGTTACGCTCTTCTGTAACGATGTTTTTATTGGCCTCAACACGGTCTTTACGACAAGAAACGGTTGTAAAAGCTAATATCAATAAGATTAAAATGTTAAAATTTAAATTGTTCATGATGAATATGAATTTGGTTTCTAAAAAATAAAATTGATTCCGCCGGTATAGCCCAAATAAAGCCCATTAAAATTTCGGCTATAGTCTGCATTCCAGGAGTGGATATATGACTTTGTTAGATTTCTACCTTCTGGCGTATTGGTATTTACATAATTGATAGAGGCGCCTCCGTAAAGTTCTATACGCTTGCTGATTTTGATAGCAGGTAATGCTTTTAAGGAATTTTTGAAATACTCTCCGGCTTTAAAGCTTTCTAAACACAGAGAACTGAGTTCTACATTTAGTCTGAAATATCGGGTACGGAAGAAGTGAGCCCCAAAGCCAAGCTCGAAAGCATATACTTCGTCTTTATTTTCTAAGTTGTAACCCAAACCTATGATACCATACAAAATCCTTCCACCAGACCTAAAACTGGCTAAGGTATTGAGTTGATCATCCATACTGAAACTCAAACTCTTTTCTCCCGATTTAATGATATTGATAATCCCGATAGGAAAGTCGCTACTATCGGCAATATTTATAAAGCCAGCAGCTTGTACTCCTTTTACCTTTCTGGCAACATTTATAAAGCCAGCAAATTGCGACCCTACTGAATCTGCTATATTGATAAAACCCGCTATTTGGGGCCCTGTAACGGTATCCTTAACAATATTGGCAAAACCTGCAAACTGAGAACCTGTAACCTCCGGACTTATATTAGCAAAGCCTGCAAATTGAGCTCCGGTATTGCCTTTACTGGTATTTAGGAAACCTGCAAACTGAGCCCCCCTAACTTTACCTGCACTGATATTAGTAAAACCTGCAAATTGTAAACCATCTGCATGTTTATATGTATTACTAAAACCAGCAATCAGTAAGCCTTTGCTTTCAGCACCGATATGGTTAGAAAAACCAGCTACTTGAACTCCTTTGGCATAACCTTTAACAACATTACTGATACCTGCAATGCTTACACCATCTTCTGCGGCAGATACTCCGGCAATAGCATGTATAGAAAGGTGATTGGTATCCGCAGGAGCATCTATACCATTGGTACTTAAGGGATAAATAAAGCCAAAATGAATTTTGTCTCTCTTTAAGTGCTGTGCATCAGCCGTGTAACTTGTTAAGGCAAGTAGTAATGCTAAACTTATGTTCTTATAATACATCATATTTTATAGTTGTTTAATGATGTAACACGCTGGTTTAAGTTTACCCCTATGCCTCAGCTTAATTTTTTTCAGATTTATATGGAGAAGTTTTTTTGAGATAGGTTTATGGCTGTTGCGCACAAGGCTTTCCGGTCTCATAGGCGGCCAGCCCTATTCACTTTTTTCTTGAAAAAAAAGTGAACAAAAAATCAAGGCTGATGAATATTTGTTGTAAATCCTCCATAAATCTTTTATCCGCAAACGGGAGTCGTGGTAAAGTTTGTACTTTATTGAAAGCATTTACAACACTTCTTCCGCTTGCTTTCTGATAGTGTTTTATGAAAGTTGATGTAAAAGATTTATGGGTCTTTCCTGCTAAATCTTCATAGGCCGTCTTTCGTTCTTCGGAGAATGTTATTTAATGATTAAAGGCAGTCCCTAAATATCTGCTCTTTAGGGTCTTTAAACTCTGTACTTTTTACTATTCAAATATCTGCTCTTTAGGGTCTTTATACTTTCTACTCAATACTTTCTACTTCTAAAAAGGAACAACCATTCATAAAAAATAGACTATCCCGAAACGCATGAGCAATCCCCCAGAGCCGGAAAGACGAAAAAACAGCAGCAGAAATTAAAAAATCTTGCACAACCAAGCCTATAGCGCATGCGGTTTTGCGTTTGAGTTTACACTAACTTTCAATAAGTATAAACGAGCAAAAATAAGCGCTCCCTGCTTTTGAGTGTGGTAAGGGATGTGCGACAAAGGCTCCTGTGGGATTGATCAAGGATTTTGATTACTTTTTTCCTCTAAAAAGTAATGGGCCCTGCCGGCTCATGAGGCGGATAATTATTATCATTAAAGATATTTGAACTAATAGGCTTAGCGCACAAGACTTTCCAACCCTAGCCGGATAGTGGCTTCTTTCTTTTCTTGTAATGGCATTTTCGCACAAGGCTCTCCGGCCTCATAGGCGGCCAACCCTATTCACTTTTTTCTTGATAAAAAAGTGAACAAAAAATCAAGGCTGATGAATATTTGTCGTTTCGTCTAAATAAATCTTATCCACAATCCTGAGTGGTGTGAATGGTTTTACTTGATGAAGGTTTCTACAACACCCGTCGGATTGTTTTCCTATAGTTCTTTATGAAAGTTTATGCAAAAGATTTATTTGCCTACACTTCCAAATCTTCATAGGCCGTCTTTCGTTCTTCGGGAAAATGAGTTTTATATTTAAGGCAGCTCCTAAATATCCGCTTTTTAGGTTCTTTATACTTTCTACTCCGTACTTTCTACTTCTAAAAAGGAACAACCATTCATAAAAAATAGACTATCCCGAAACGCATGAGCAATCCCCCAGAGCCGGAAAGACGAAAAAACAGTAGCAGAAATAAAAAAGTTAGCACAACCAAGCCTATAGCGCATGCGGTTTTGCGTTCGAGTTTACACTAACTTTCAATAAGTATAAACGAGCAAAAATAAGCGCTCCCTGTTTTTGAGTGTGGGTAAAGGTATGTGCGACAAAGGCTCCTGTGGGATTAATCAAGGATTTTGATTACTTTTTTCCTCTAAAAAGTAATGGGCCCCGCCGGCTCTTGAGGCGGATAATTATTATCATTAAAGATCTTTGAATTAGTAGGCTTAGCGCACAGGGCTTTTCCGGCCTCATAGGCGGCCAGCCCTAGGCACTTTTTTCTTGAAAAAAGTCCCCCAAAAACGAGGAACGAGTTCATGAATGCCTAAGAAAAACCATAAACAAAAAATGAATACTTCAAGGCTGATGAATATTTGTCGTTTCGTCTAAATAAATCTTTAGCCACAATCCTGAGTGGTGTGTAAGTTTATGCTTAGTGAAGGTTTGTACAACACCCGTCGGATTGTTTCCCGATACTGCTTTATGATAATTTATGCAAAAGATTTATTTGACTCAACTTCCAAATCTTCATAGGCCGTCTTTCGTTCTTCGGAGAGATGAGTTTTATATTTAAGGCAGTCTCCCTAAATAACCGCCTTTCAAGTTCTTTTTACTTTATACTATGTACTTTCTACTTTAAAAACTTTCCCATGTGTTTGCTTTACCAAGAAAGATAACAGTTTAGGAAAATGGTTGAGACTACCAATGGCTATTTCTGAAACTTGATTATGTCCAAATAGCTTTTGTATAGTTCTGCCTATAAACAATCTTTGTGCAAATTCTTGCTGCCATGTTTGGATATAAGCTTTTTCTAGTTGGGCTCTTTTTGAAGGATTGATGCCATCCAGACAAATATTTACTATACAAGAGCTTAAAATTTTTGCCGAGTGTATGGCTATAGCCATACCGTTTCCACAAAGTGGGGCAATCATTCCGGCAGTATCGCCACACATGAGGATATGGTTTTCTATCAATGTTTTGCGCTCAAAAGCAATTTCATTGATGGTTTCTGGCTTATCCCAAATAAACTCGGCATTGCGAAAAACTTCTCTTAAAAAGGGGTTTTTGCTTAAAACTTGTTCTTCCACAGTGGCTATTGAACCGTATTTTTTTAAATGCCTATTTTCTGATAGGTAACATAAGCAATAGCTATCTGTCCCAATACTATTTAGGCCACAATAACCACCTTCAAAATTATCTAAGCGGATGGTGTCTTTAGGGAAATCTAATTTGACATGATATTTAACACCCATATATGGGCTGCGCTTAAAAAAGGAGGAACGTTGTAGTTGCTTATCTAAGTTAGAGCGTTTTCCAAAAGCACCAATCACCAAATCTGCCTGATAAGTTTTTCCGGCTAGCGAAATGTTAAACTGTTCATCATGAAAATAGATATCCGTTATTTTTTCGCCTAAAAGAAACTCCACACCTTGCTGTTTAGCGATGAGGTAAAGCTGCTCATCTAAGGTGTATCGGCTGATGCCAAATCCACCTAAATCTAAAGGGGCATGAATGGTTTTTCCTGATGGCGCAGCAATAATTAACTTTTCTAGTTTACTCGCTTGCAAATCCTCGGGGTTTAACCCCAAACTTTTTAAAAAAGGTAAAGCTTCATTGCTTACATACTCGCCACAAACCCTATGGAAAGGGTAAAATTTACGCTCGGCAAGGCAAACTTCAAAGCCTGCTTTGCTTAATAAAATAGCGTTGGTAAGACCTGCTAAACCACCTCCGGCAATAAATATTTTTGTTTTTTTGCTCATTTATAAATGATGATTTGCCAGCGAAAGGCCCACATCCATTTAATACTATACCTCTTAATACCCATTTGCGCTAATAATGTTTGCAGCTCTTTTCTGGTAAAACTTCTCAAGACTGATAATTTACTATCGTGTTTTACCATGGGCGATTTGGAGAAGATTTGGGTAAGCCAACCAATAGAATAATAAGCCAACCAATGGCGGTGTAAATCATTGATGATAACAGCTTTTTTAGAAGCGTACAGCATTCTTCCTACCAGTTTCTTCCATTCATCATCATTAAAATGATGAGTAAATAAGCTGCTGATAACATAATCAAACTCTTCGGCTAAAAATTGTTCCTGAAGTACGTCTGCCAGCCTAAAATGGATATCATGCGCTTGGTGCTGTGTTTTTGCAAAGGTAATGGCACTAGGTGTAGCATCAATTCCAATAAAATATGGATAAACTTTTTTCTTGTTGAAATGCTTTTTCAGAACTTTTAAGCTATCGCCACCACCACAACCCCAATCACAAATAATATCTTTATTTTGAATAGAGAATTGCTTGAAGGCATGATAAAATACCTGAAATCCGCCCAGTAATTTGTTAATCACTTCCAACTCTTTTAAAACAGGATCTATAGCTTGTTGCTCTAACGAGAAATCATCCATGATTTCTAACGCTGTACTTCTATGTTTAAAACTAGGCATATGTAAGTACCATACTTTCAAAAGTTAAGCCAGGACCAAAAGCAAAGCTCAATATCTTTTCTTCCTGTTGTTTGGTTTTGAGCTTTTTACCGAGTGCTGCTAATACAAAAAGTACCGTTGCCGATGACATGTTGCCAAAATTGCGTAATACCTCATAAGCATGCTCATTTTGGTAGGGATGGAGCTGAAAAGCATCATCACAAACTTCTAAAATTCTTCTGCCACCAGGGTGGATGGCATATTGTCCAATATCATCAAAAGCTAACTGGGCTTTTTTCAAAAGTTTATCAGCAATGTTTTTAATGCCTCCTTTAATTTGTTTGGCTACTTGGCTGGTAAGCTGCATTTCGTAGCCAAAATCGCCAATGCGCCAAGCCATTTCATTTCTTGCTTGGCTAATTAGCTCGCTGTAAAAAGAATTGATTTGGAAAAGTTTATCATCAGTTTGTGCTTCATGTTGCACCAAAACAGCCGCTGCACCATCGGCAAATAAAGAATTTGCCAACCAGTTATCTAAAGTATTTTCTTTTTGGAAATGGAGGGTGCAAAGCTCAACATCTACAATTAAAACTTTAGCTGTAGGTTGCGCTCTGCAAATATAATCGGCCACTTTAAGCGCATTAAAAGCACCATAACAACCCATAAAATTTATACAAGTACGCTCAGTATCGGGCTTTAAGCCTAGTTTTTCTACCAATTCTATATCTAAACCCGGGGCATACATTCCTGTACAACTTACCGTAATTAAGTGACTGATATTTTGAGGGTTAAAGTCGAGCTGTTTTAAGCAATTTTCAACAGCTTTTAAAGCAATTTGTAAAGCATTTTGCTCGTAAACAAAACCTCGGCTAGCTGTTGTAGGGAAGGGGTTAAGGCCAGCATCATTACCAAAAAAGCTATAATTTCCTTTTTGCCGACCAAAATCTTGCAGTACCGAGTGCCTGTAATCTATTCCAGATACTTGGTATAATTTTTCTAATCTACGAGCCTGATTGCTATCCAACTGATGCGCTTCTTTCATAAATTCCAGTATACGACTTTGCGCAAACTGATTTGATGGATTACTAGTACCAATTGCCGATATAACACTGCTCATTCAAAAAAATTAAATATTTTTACCTTCATGCTAAACATAACAAAGAAATGAAGTCTACCTTATTACACTTACGCCTTCCCTTTTCTTTGTTATTGCTTCCTGTTTATTTGTTTGCTTATAGCGAAGTACCTAATCCTAACATTTACAATGCCATAGTAGTTTTTATAGTTTGGCATTTATTTGTGTATCCGGCAAGTAACGCTTACAATAGCTATTTTGATAAGGATGAAGGCAGTATTGCGCTTATAAAAGAACCTCCAAAAGTGCAAAAATCTTTATTGGTAACGGCTTATGTTTTAGAGTGGACAGGTTTATTGCTGGCTTTTTTAGTGAGTTTTGAGTTTGCTTTGGCGGTTGCCATTTATAATTCTTTTTCTAAAGCTTATAGTCATCCTCGTATCCGCATCAAAAAATATCCTATTTTAAGTTTTTTGGTGGTTTTTATTTTTCAAGGATTTTTTATTTACTACAGTTGCTACCAAGCCATAGGGCAATATGATTTGGGGCTTAACGCCGATGTCATCCAAGCCGGATTAATTGCCTCCTGCTTAATTGGGGCTTCTTATCCGTTAACACAAGTGTATCAACACGAGGAAGATAGCAAGCGTGGCGATAAAACTTTAAGTCTTTTACTAGGTGTTAAAGGCTCTTTTTTATTTTCAGGCTTTGTATTTTTTTTAGGTTGTACCCTGATGTTTGATTATTGGAACAGGCAAAATGAACTCTATAATTTTTGGATTTTTGCCCTATGCTGCTCCCCAATATTAGGCTATTTTTTATGGTGGTTTAAACAGTGTTTAAACCGAGTTGAAGCAGCATCTTTTAAAAATGCAATGGGTATGACGCTTATTAGTGGTTTAATGATGTTGCTGTATTTTAGCTGGTTATGGCTCTAAAATCCTATTCTTCTGCCTTAAAATTTGCTTTGTGTTTGATGTAGGAAATATAATTTTCTGGCAATTGGTGTTGTTTAGCGCCTTCTAATAGGGTGTTTAGATATTCTTCTTCTGGTGATAGCTCCTCTGCTTCATCCACACAAATAAAAGCATAAGCCTGATGTAAACCTTTATCGTTTTCAAGCTCAAATTCTTGTAATTGGTATTGAGGTTCTGTTTGTTGCAACAATTCAAAATGTTGATTATGTACTTGATATAAAACACCATGTACATTTTCACTTTCAGAAACTACCAAATTGGCTCTGGCACTACCATCGGCGTTAAGCTGATGAAAGCATAAACCATAACCATATAAAACGGCTGGCCCAACAACTGTTACAGGGTCATTAACCCTAAATTCCATTAATGTTTTATTAAGATTACTACCGTAAGCGAAATATAAAAAAGTGTTTTCCATGGTTATTTTTCTCCGTTCCATTCTGCATAGAACTGAGTCAAATATTGAACCATAAAATCATGTCTTTGAGCTGCCAATTTTTTGCCTGTTGCGGTGTTCATCTTATCTTTCAATAAGAGTAGTTTTTCATAAAAATGGTTGATGGTTGGGGCGGTAGACTTTTTATAAGCCTCCTTGCTTTGGTTAGGCTCTGGCTTAATATCTGGGTTGTAAAGTTCTCTGTTTTTATAGCCACCATAGGTAAAAGCTCTGGCTATGCCAATAGCACCAATGGCATCTAGCCTATCGGCATCTTGTACTACCAACATTTCTGCTGAAGTAAAAGTAACATCGCCTAAGCTAGCTTTAAAAGACATGTTTTTGATAATTTGCTGTACATGGATAATGGTTTCATCATCAACAGCTAAAGTTTTTAAAAATTCGCCCGCTTTTCTTGGTCCTATTTCTTCATCGCCATCATGAAATTTAGCGTCGGCAATATCATGTAGCAAAGCGGCAAACTCTACCACTAGTAAATCCACTTTTTCCTCTGCTGCGATGTTTTTAGCAGTTTTCCAAACACGTTCTATATGAAACCAATCATGCCCGGCCTCGGCATTTTGTAGTTCTTGCTTTACAAAAGCAATGGTTTTGTAAATGAGTTCTTGCATTATTTTAATTTCTCGTTGTTACGATGTCTGTCTGCATCTCTAATACTTTTCTTCTCCAAATTTTTCTCTAGTGCAGCAGTTAAATCAATACCAGTTTGGTTGGCTAGGCAAATCAAAACAAAAAGTACATCGGCCATTTCATCGCCTAAATCAACTTTTTTATCAGATTCTTTAAAAGACTGCTCGCCATATTTACGAGACATAATACGGGCAACCTCACCCACTTCTTCCATTAAAATAGCCGTATTGGTGAGCTCATTAAAATACCTTACACCAGTAGTTTTAATCCAATTGTCTACCAGTTGTTGTGCTTCTTTAATTTCCATGATGCTAAAATCAGGAATCTTTAGCAATAAATAAGGGCTATGCTGTTATTTCGTATAAAAAATAGGGGCAATCATAACCATCGCGTAAAAGCAGAGGTTTGGCAACATTAAAAACCTCTATACCGTCTTGTGTTTTGCCTTTTAAAGTACCAATGTGGGCATGGCCATGAAAAGCAACATCAACATTTCTTCTGCTTAGGGGCTCTGCCAATCTGGATGAACCTAAAAATGGAAAAATAGCTTCAGCTTCGCCTCTTACTGTTTCTACAATGGGCGAGTAATGTAATAAAGCTACTTTTTTAATATCTTGATGGTCTGATTCTAGTCTGGCTAAGGCCCTTTCTAGTTGTAAAGCTTCATTTACAGCCTCCTGTACAAAATCTTTCATTCCTTTTTCGCCAAACATGGATAACATGTGCTTATCAAAACCACCACCAAAGCCTTTGATGCCTGCAAAGCCAATGTTATGGATAACGATAGCTTCTCCATCTAAAACATGAACATGGTCTTTTAACAAAAGCTGACGAATCATTTTCTCTCTGCCTTTCTCGTAATCATGATTGCCTAAAACCATCACTACAGGAATGCTGCATGCTTTTAATTCTTCAGCTAAAACGGCTGCTTCAGACTCGTCGCCAGTATCGGTTAAATCTCCACAGATAACCAAAATATCTGCTTTTTCTGATATTTCTTTAAAATAGGCAGTCCATTTTCCTTTGTCAGATTCTTTTACATGGATATCGGCAACGGCGGCTATTCTAGTAATTTTTGCTGTATCTGTCATGGTATGAGAAATTTAGGTAGTCATGATGGTAGATACTTTATAATCCCAATCTTTAATATCAACACTGTATTGGGTTTGGTCTATAACGGGGCCTCTACAAACTTTCACTACTGTAGCGGGTAATTGATATTGGTTATTGGCTCTTTTTATCAATTCATCAAACAACCATTTAGGGATGATTTCATGAAAATCAGATGGGTAAACAAACTGAAAAATAATAATTTGAGCCAATAATAAATGCCAGTGGTTATGTTGGTCTAATCGGGAAAGTAACCTTTCCCAGTCTAATTCTTTACCTTTTTTAAGAATAACATGGTTGATATCTGCCCCATCAAAACGTTCACGATTTTGGACATATATTTTACACCAAATAAGTTCCTCGGGAGATAAAAACTTCACTTCTTCACCAGCAAAAGTACCTGGGGTAGCGTGTTCAAACCAGCTATCATCAACCGTACAAATGTTATTTACAGTATCAAAAATAATATCGATGAAATAATCTCCTTTAAAAACTTTGGCCAACCAGCGGATGTCTGTTAATTGGGTTTTATAACCTTTATCGGCAAAAAATTGTAGTATTTTACTATAGTCTGATGGTTTACAAAAGATATCTAAATCTTTGGTATCGCGGTAAATACCAGTATGGGCAAAGAGGGAAAATGCACCTCCTAGCATAAAATCTACACCGCACTCTTTTAGTAATTGTAAGGCTTCTTTATAGAATTCTTGAGCTTCTTTTTTCTCTTCTTCAGTTGTAATCATAAGATTTTTAATAAGGTAGATGGCCGCAAAAAGCAGCTTCAATTTCCTTATTCAAAAACCAAACCTAAAATTAATGCCTATCTTTATCCTTAGTATCCATCATGATGGTAACGGGACCATCATTTAAGAGTTCTATTTTCATATCGGCACCAAAAATGCCGGTTTCTATTTTGGTATTGCTTAATTGGGCTAGCTCTGCAATCATTTTTTCATAAAGCGGAATAGCCTGGGCAGGTTTGGCAGCTTTGATAAATGAGGGACGATTTCCCTTTTTTGTTTGTGCGAAGAGTGTAAATTGAGATATCAATAAAATACGTCCATCAACATCGGCTAAAGATTTATTCATTAAACCGCTTTCATCATAAAAAATGCGCATATTCACAATTTTTTGTGCCAGCCAAGTTAAATCTTCTAAAGTATCGGCCTCCTCAATACCCAATAAAACCAAAAATCCGGTGTTTATTTTACCTGTAATTTCTCCGTTTACGGTGCATGATGCTTGACTTACTCTTTGGATAACGGCTCATGTTTTAGATGGTTAGTAATTAGTTGGTTAGTTTGTTAGGTTTTTAGTTTGTTAGATTTTTTAAACGGCTGATTATCCATGGAAGTCCTTCTCCTTCGGAGAAGGATTTAGGATGAGGCTCTACGCCCTCGTATCGTTTTTATGATAAATACTCAAATAGCTATCATATCTAGTGGGTTCAATGTCTCCTTCGTCTAAGGCTTTTAAAATGGCGCAACCGGGTTCGTTAATGTGTACGCAATTATGAAATTTGCAACCATGCATACGGCTTCGCATCTCTGGAAAGAAATGAGCAAGCTCCTCTGGTTCTATATCGGCAATGCCTAATTCTCTAATGCCTGGAGTATCAATTAATTTTCCGCCGAAAGGCAATTCAAACATTTCTGCAAAGGTAGTGGTGTGTTTTCCCATATCGCTCCAATCAGAAATTTCGCCGGTTCTTAAAGCAATACCCGGTATGATCTGATTGATTAAGCTTGATTTTCCAACGCCAGAATGACCCGAAAATAAGCTAGTCTTATCTTTCAGCAATTCTTTAATGGTATTCACATGAGTGCCTTCTATGGCAGATACCGCATAACATTTATAGCCTATACCTTCATACAAATCCATATAATTGGCAAGGATTTCTAGGCCTTCATCGCTAAATAAATCTAGCTTATTAAAGATCAAAATAGCAGGAATTCCATAAGCCTCAGCAGTAACCAAAAAACGGTCTATAAAACCTAAAGAAGTTCTTGGAGAAGCCAAAGTTACCACCAAACAAGCCTGATCTAAATTAGCAGCAATAATTTGTACTTGTTTAGATAGGTTGATAGATTTTCTGATGATATAATTCTTACGGTCATGAACTTTACTGATTACGGCCGTTTCTTGCTCAGGTTCTAGTTCAAAATCAACAAAATCTCCAACAGCAACAGGATTGGTGCTTACCAGACCTTTCATCCTGAGTTTGCCTTTTATCCTGCATTCATATTTGTGCTGATTTTCACCTAAAACAGTGTACCAGCTTCCTGTTGATTTAATAACTAATCCCTGCATACCGTTGTAAAGATAATTATAGGCTAAATGAATTTCCTATTTTCTGTGAAAAATGTTTGTATTTAAAAAATGAAAGCTTAGATTTGGCACATAATTTAAAAACGTGAACAATAACTATACAACTACAATTACTTACACCATGACGCTCTGCGCATAGAGGAAGGTAATTATAGGCTTATATAAAATATACGAAGCGCCTTCCGACAAACCGGAAGGCGCTTTTTATTTAAATTTTAATGTCAAATCCAAAGCTGCATTGTCAGTAAAAGATTTTTAGCTGTTTAAGAAAATGAAAATTTTAAAATTCGGAGGTACTTCTGTTGGGTCTGTAGATGCTTTAAAAGCGTTAATAGATGTGGTTAAAACTAACCTTGATAAGCAAGAACAAATGGTTATCGTTGTTTCTGCTATGGGAGGTGTTACCAACCAATTAATCACGACGGCAGAGAACGCTATAAAAGGAATTGATTTTTCTGAAGCTTTGGCTGATATAGAAAAAAGACACTTTGAAGTGGTAAAAGCGTTGATTCCTGTACAACAACAAAATCAGGTTTTAACCAAATTAAAATTATTTTTTCAGGAGCTGGAAGATTTAATGCAAGGTGTTACAGCCTTACAAGAGCTAAGCCCTAAAACTCGTGATGCTATTTTAAGCTATGGCGAGCAATGCTCTGCTTTCATGATTTCTAGAATCTTAAAAACCATACATGAAGGTGCTGATTACTTAAATACTACCGAGATTATTAAAACAGATAGCACTTTTGGTAATGCCCGTGTAGATTTTGAGCAAAGTAATTTCTTGATCAAGAACTACTTTGAACATCATAAAGATAGTTTAATTGTGGCTACTGGTTTTATAGCTAGCGATGACCAAAACAGGGTAACAACTCTTGGTCGTGGTGGTAGCGATTATACTTCTGCCATCATTGGTGCAGCTTTAAATGTATCGCAAATAGAAATCTGGACAGATGTTAATGGCATGATGACTGCCGACCCAAGAAGGGTTAAAAAAGCATTTTCTTTAGAAGAGCTTTCTTATACCGAGGCTATGGAGCTTTCTTTCTTTGGGGCAAAAGTGATTTACCCACCTACCATGATTCCGGCTTTCTTAAAGAAAATTCCTATTGTTATTAAAAATACTTTTGATGCTAGTTTCCCTGGAACTTTCATTAAACATGATATCAAGCCATCATCAACCGTTATCAGAGGAATTTCTTCTGTAGACCATATCAGCATTATCAATTTGCAAGGTAGTGGAATGGTTGGTAAAGCTGGTTTTAGTGGCAGGTTATTCTCTTTACTTTCTAGAGAGCAGGTAAACGTAGTTCTAATTACGCAATCATCTTCAGAACACTCTATTACTTTTGCGGTTAACCCAGAGGATGCTAAGAAAGCACAAAATTTAATTCAGCAAGAGTTTGAGTTAGAACTACAAGCCGGAAAATTAGAGCCTATCACCATAGAGCATGATTTATCTGTTTTAGCTATCGTAGGCGAGAACATGAAGAAAACACCAGGTATTGCTGGTAAACTTTTCCATGCTTTAGGTAGAAATGGTGTAAATGTGGTTGCTATAGCGCAAGGTTCATCAGAATACAATATCTCCGTTATTATCTATAATTCTGATTTAACAAAAGCTTTAAATACTGTACACGATGCATTTTTTGCGCAATTGCAAAAGAACTTAAACGTGTTTATTGTTGGGGTGGGTAATATCAGTAAAGAATTGCTTTCGCAGATAAATGCTCATCATGCTTATTTAGTAGAAAATAATCTCATCAATATCAAAATCATCGGTTTAACCAATACTAAAAAAATGTTGATAGACCCGGCCGGTATAGATTTAGCAAGTTGGCAACAAAGCCTAGATAAATCAACCGAGCCTGCAGATTTAAATAAGTTTGTGGCCGAGATGAAGAGCTTAAATCTGCCCAATTGTGTGTTTGTAGATAATACTGCAAGCCCAATTCCAAGTACCATGTATAAAGATATATTCAAGTCGAACATATCTGTGGTTACTTGTAATAAAATTGCCAATTCTAGCGATTACCAGCAGTTTGCAGATTTAAGAAGTACAGCTAAAAAGTATGGTGTAGATTTCTTATACGAAACTAACGTAGGCGCTGGTTTACCAATCATCACTACATTACATGATTTAATTATCAGTGGCGATAAAATTACTAAGATAGAAGCTATTCTTTCTGGTACTATCTCTTTCATTTTTAATAACTTCAAAGGAGATGTTACTTTCCACGATGTAGTTAAGCAAGCACAAGAAAAAGGTTATACAGAGCCAGACCCTCGTGATGATTTAGGTGGGATAGATTTTATGCGTAAAATATTAATCTTGGCTAGAAATAGTGGTTTGCCAATGGAAGCTGCTGATGTTGAGTTAGGAGCTATTTTACCAGAAAATTGTGCTAAAGCGCCAACGGTAGAAGCTTTTTACGAAGAGCTAAAAGCTTCTAACGATTATTTTGAGCAACTGAAACAAGATGCCGAGAAACAAGGTAAAGTTTTACGTTACATTGGTAAGTTAGAAAATGGTAAAGCAAGCATTAGCCTGCAAGCTGTAGGTATGGATCATCCTTTCTATGCTTTATCTGGAAGTGATAATATCATAGCCTTTACCACAGAAAGATATTGTGAAACCCAAATGGTAGTAAAAGGACCGGGTGCTGGTGCAGCGGTTACTGCTGCAGGTGTATTTGCTGATTTAGTTAAAGTAGGAGCTAACCAGTAATGAGCAGTAAATCAATAAAAGTATTTGCACCAGCTACTGTTGCTAATGTAGTTTGTGGTTTTGATATTTTGGGCTTCGCTGTTAATGAACCGGGCGATGAGCTCATCATGGAACTATGCGATAAACCGGGCGTTGTCATAAGCTCTATAGAAGGCGATGGTGGTAAATTACCTCTCGATGCCGACCGTAACACGGTAGCTGCAGGTGTAAAAAGCATCTTAAAGCAACTTGGTCGTGAAGACATCGGCGTTAAGCTACAGCTAAAGAAAAAAATGCCTTTAGGAAGTGGCTTAGGTTCTAGTGCTGCCAGCTCTGTTGCAGGGATATTTGCTATTAACGAATTATTAGACAAACCTTTAAGCAAAGAAGAATTATTGCCTTTTGCTATGGAAGGCGAGGCTTTAGCTTGTGGTCATGGTCATGCTGATAATGTTGCACCTGCTTTATTTGGCGGTTTTACCCTTATTAAAAGTTATGAGCCTTTAGAGGTGATAGCTTTACCTGTACCAAATTTATATTGCGCTTTATTATATCCGCATGTTGATGTACCTACCAGAGATGCCAGACAGATTATACGCTCTAAAGTTTTGTTAAAAGATGCAATTACCCAATGGGGAAATATTGCTGGCTTGATAAGTGCTTTATATCAGGGAGATTATGATTTGCTAGGACGTTGTATGAAAGATGTTATTGTAGAACCTATCCGTTCTATGTTAATACCAGAGTTTTATAAAATGAAGGAAATAGCCATGCATCACGGTGCTTTAGGTTTTGGTATTTCAGGATCAGGACCAACTGTATTTTCTTTATTCCGTTCGCCGGATGATGCACAAAGGGTGTTACTAACCTTGCAACAAGTACTTTTAGATAAAGGTATAGCAAGCAACATATATTTATCAGAAATTAATAAAAACGGACCAGTTATTTTATAGTAGTTTGTTAGGTTTTAGTTGATTAGTTTGTTAGGTATTAGTTTGTTAGGAATCAACCAACCAACTAACCATCCATCCAACCAACTAACCAACTAACCAACTAACCATCCAACCAACTAAAAAAATGAAACTATACAGTACCAAAAACCATCATTTATCGGTTGATTTTAAAACGGCAGTATTCAACAGCCTTCCTGCGGATAATGGTTTATATATGCCTACCACCATCCCAGTTTTAGATGAAAATATCATTGCCGGATGGGATAAAAAATCTTTACCAGAAATTGCTTTCGATTTAGCTTATGCTTTATTGAAAGATGATATTTCTGCCGAAGATTTAAAAGCTATTGTAGATGATGCTGCAAATTTTGATGCTCCTTTACATCCTTTAGCTGATGATGTTTTTGTTTTAGAGTTATTCCATGGTCCGTCTTTAGCCTTTAAAGATTTTGGAGGGCGTTTCATGAGTCGTATCATGGCGCATTTTTTAAAGCAAGAGAAAAAAGAAATCAGGATTTTGGTAGCTACCTCTGGCGATACGGGAGGTGCCGTAGCCTTAGGTTTCTTAAATGTACCGGGTATAAAAGTTACCATCCTTTACCCTAAAGGGAAAGTAAGTTTAATACAAGAATTACAGTTAACTACCAATGGTAATAATATAGAAGCCGTAGAGATTGACGGTACTTTTGATGATTGCCAAGCGATGGTAAAGCAAGCTTTTCATGATGAAGAGTTGAATGCTAAGTTTAACCTTACATCGGCAAATTCTATCAATATCAGCAGGCTGATACCTCAAATGTTTTACTATGCCAATACTTATGCTCGTTTAAAGCAACAGTTTGACGAGATCACTTTTGTTACCCCAAGTGGTAACTTTGGTAATATAGCGGCTGGTATGTTAGCTGCTAAAATGGGTGTTCCTGTAAAACAATTTATAGCAGCTACTAATAGTAATGATATTGTTCCTCAGTATTTAAAAACTGGAGTTTATACTGCTAAACCATCTGTACAAACCTTAGCCAATGCTATGGATGTTGGTAATCCAAGTAATTTTGTGAGGATACTAGATATGTTTGACAACGATAAAGCTAAACTAGAAGCTGCATTTGACTCGGTAGCTTTTGATGATGATGCTATAAAAACGGCTATTAAGGAAGTTTATCAAGATCAAAATTACATCATGTGCCCACATACAGCTACAGGTTATTTAGCAGTAAAAGAAGCAAAAGCTAAAAACCAGTTACCTAAGCATGCTTATGTAATTTTGGCTACCGCACATCCTTGCAAATTCCCTGATGTTTTTGAGGAATTAAACATTCCTTATGAAGTACCAGCACAAGTTGAAGAGCTATATCATAAAGCAAAACATCAAATTGTGATGGATAATAGCTATCAAAAGTTTAAAGATTATTTATTATCGCAGTAGTAAATAAAGATTTTATGATTTATGGCCGGATTTATTCTGGCCATTTTTGCTCTATGGCGCATAGAGTTATGAACATTTAATGCCGTTGAGATTAGGTAAAAATCAAATTCAAGTTTATAATAATTGTAACCAATTTGCTATACATGTATCAGTAGAGCTGATATTTTACGTATCAACCAAACACATATTCCAAAATTTGACGTTAAATAATGTTAAAGCTTAGGTTTATATAAAAAGTTAAATAAATTTGTAAATTAAGTAAGAATGAAGAAGTACGTTTGGTTAGTTTTATTTATGGTTGTCGCATTATTTAGTTCTTGTTTAAAGAATAATAATGTTGACCCATACGAGCTAGCACAAAAACAATTAAAACAAGACGAAGAAACTATAAAGCGCTTTATTGCTGATCAAAAAATAAATGCAGTAAGACATGAGTCTGGGATGTATCATCAAATAACTAACCCCGGCTCCGGAAATTTCGACTATAAAACCAATGTTAATCCTAGAATAACTGTTATTTATAAAGGTAGATTATTAAATGGAAATGTTTTTGATAGTGACACACTTAGAAATCAAAGATTAGGAAATTTTATTATAGGATGGAGATTAGGAGTTCCTTTAATACAACAAGGCGGAAAAATCAGATTATTAATCCCATCTTTATACGCTTATGGTCCACAAGGTTCAGGAGTTATTCCTCCCAACGCAGTTTTAGATTTTGAAATTGAATTAACACAGATACAACAATAACATGATAAAGAAATTATTTGGGTTTTTACTTGTAGCAATAAGCATATTAACTGTTTCTTGCGAAAAAGAAACCAGAACTTTAAACGAGATAGAAGACCAATTGATACAAGAGTTTATCGCTAAGAATAACTTGGATTTTGAGAAAGATTCAACAGGTTTTTATTATCAGGTTATTGATTCAGGAAACACTGATTTACCGATTTTAAGATATCCTGACAGGGTTAGAATCGGACAAAAAACTACATCTATTAATAAAGCAGTTAGTTACGAAACATCTATATACAATCCAACTCCATCAGATTTTGTAGGATATATCAGACCAATTTCTTGGAGAGAAACCATACGAAAAGTTAGAAAGGGTGGTATTATCAGAATACTTACCCCATCTTATTTAGCTTATGGTAAAGATGGACAAGGCACTAACATACCGGGTAATGCTATCTTAGATACCAGAATAGAAATTGCAGATGACAGCAATTTAGAACTATATGAAGATAGGCTCATCAATAGATATTTAACAGAAAAAAATATTACAGCTATTAAGGATGCTTCTGGAATTTATTATCAAATTAATGCCGCCGGAGATAGTAACTTCCCTACTATAGATTCAGAGATTACCATTGCTTATACCGGAAGATTTTTATCAGGTACCGTATTTGATTCAAGAACCAGCGCCAATCCTTTAAGCTCAAAGCTTTCTGAATTGATTGAAGGATGGCAAATTACTTTACCTAAAATTGGTGTGGGCGGGAAAATAAAAATCATAGTCCCTTCAAGATATGCTTATGGAGAAAGTGGAAGTGAGGGAGGTGTTATAGGGCCAAATACCATACTTGAATTTGATATAGAATTAATTTCTAAAAAATAACTGCTGATACTTATTATATGACGAAAGAACAATTACAGGATTTAAGAGACAGGGTAACGTCTCTGAGGAGGCATCTTTGACATTGATGCTAAATTAACCGAATTACATCGTGAAAATGCCCTTTCTCTAGAACCAACTTTTTGGGATCATCCTAAAGAGGCTGAGAAAGTTTTACATGCCATTAAAATTAAAAAAAGCTGGACAGATGCTTACGATTCTGCCGTTGCTGCTATTGAAGACGCTGGTGTGATGCTAGAGTTTTTTCAGGCTGGCGAAGCTACTGAAGATGATGTTAAAGAAGCTTACCAAAAAGCCACTGCAGAATTAGAAAATCTGGAGTTTAAGAACATGCTTTCTGCGGAGGAAGACCAGTTACATGCCGTACTACAAATAACTGCTGGTGCTGGCGGTACAGAAAGCTGTGATTGGGCAAGCATGCTTATGCGGATGTATATCATGTGGGGGGAGAAAAATGGCTATAAAGTAATAGAACAAGACTCGCAAGAAGGTGACGTTGCTGGCATTAAAACGGTTACTTTACAATTTGAAGGAGATTTTGCTTATGGATACCTAAAGGGAGAAAACGGGGTACATCGTTTAGTCAGAATTTCTCCGTTTGATGCTAATGCCAAAAGACATACTTCCTTTGCCTCTGTTTATGTTTATCCCTTAATTGATGATACTATAGAAATTGAGATAAACCCATCAGAAATTGAATTTGAAACCTTTAGATCTGGTGGTGCAGGCGGTCAAAACGTTAATAAAGTAGAGACAGCGGTAAGGCTATATCACAAGCCTTCTGGTATTATCATTAAAAATCAAGAATCTCGTTCGCAATTACAAAATAAAGAAAATGCTATTCGCTTATTAAAATCTCAATTGTTTGAGATAGAAATGCGTAAACGCAGAGAAACCACTGCCGCCATAGAAGGAAATAAGAAAAAGATAGAGTGGGGTTCACAAATAAGAAATTATGTTTTACATCCTTACAAATTGGTTAAAGATTTAAGAACAGATTATGAAACCTCTAATGCACAAGCTGTGTTAGACGGAGATTTAGACGAGTTTTTAAAGTCTTATTTAATGGAGTTTGGAGGCAATCACTAATATGATGAGAAAAATTATTTTTATGATGGCTATAAGTTTTGTGCAATTAGCTAACGCCCAAAATAAGGTGATAGATTTATATCCAAATGGTATACCTGGGGCCAAAGTGGCGACTGACTATGTTGAGCAAACGGTTGTTGGGGCCGATGGTAAAACTAGAGTTAGCAAAGTAACTAAACCAACATTAGAAGTTTTTACTCCAGAAAAGGGGAAAGAAACAGGTAAAGCAGTAATTATATGCCCTGGTGGTGGCTACGCTATTTTAGCTATTAAGCATGAAGGGTATGATGTTGCTAAAAGATTTGCAGAAGCCGGCATAACAGCTTTTGTTTTAAAGTATCGTCTTCCATCTGATTTGATTATGGAGGATAAGAGTATCGGGCCACTTCAAGACGCACAACAAGCAATTAAGTATGTAAGGGAAAACGCGGCGGAGTATGGTATAAATCCTGATAAAGTAGGTATCATGGGCTTTTCTGCCGGAGGACATTTAGCTTCAACAGCATCAACTCATTTTCAAAAAGCGGTTATTGAAAATTCTAATCATATCAATTTACGTCCTGATTTTTCTATTCTTATTTACCCAGTAGTTTCTTTTGGCCAGTTTAGGCATAACGGCTCAAGAACAAACTTATTAGGTGCACAGCCTACTGAAGAAAACATCCATTTATATTCAAATGAACTGCAGGTAAATGCCACTACACCACCAGCTTTTCTTGTTCATGCCATGGATGATAAAACGGTTCCGGTAGAAAATAGCATTCAATATAGTTTAAGTTTAAAAAAGTTTAACGTTAAAAGTGAAGCACATTTGTATCAAGCTGGCGGACATGGTTTTGGCTTGAATAATACAACTACTCAAGAGGATTGGTTTAAGACTTTATTAAATTGGATGAAATAATGATGGTTTTTAGTCTTTGAAAGCACCTCAAAACCAATAACTTTTGAGGCGCTTAATTTGACTACCCAACTGAACTCTTACATTCTTTAGTTTTGCATAGATAGAAAATTTACATAGGTAGATATAAATTCTGATACAAGATTTACAAAGCTGGTGCCATAGTATAAGACAGTATACTTATAAAGAGAATGAGCACTTTTTATGTATCCTATATTAAAAAATTAACCTTTTAAAAAAGCGATATAATCATAAGCAAATTGTAAAAAAAGGTTGTCTTCTTTACACTTCAATAGGGTATCTATAATATTGTACAACTGTTTTAATGGTGTTTAAACAGCTTTTTTTGTGAAATGATAAAAGGTGAATTCAGGTAATGGCGCACCAGATTTAACTCTTTCAGAATAAGGTTACTTTCTTAGTAGAAACAAATTGTTCAACAAATCTTTTATTTTAAGAATGATGATTGTGGTAATTAACCCATTAATTCTTTCATCAACTTATCAAAAGCAGCTTTTAATTGTGATAGTTCATCTTCAACTTTAGCTAGGCGAGCTTCTAATTCCCCTACAGATTTGCGAGCAGGTTCCTCAGGTAAATCATCATCTTCATCTAGTACAACATCAGCAAATAGATGGGCATATCTGGCTTCTTTTTGTCCGGCTCTTTTAGGCAATTGTACTACATAAGCAGGTTCTTCTGTAGCTAGTTTTTCTAAAGTTTGCTGCACATCTTCTATAGATTCAAACTCGTATAATCTGCCAGAATTGGTATTTAGCTCGCCAGGTGTTTGCGGACCGCGTAGAAACAACAAGCAAATTAAAGCAACTTCTTGTGGTACAACCGGAAAAACTATCGCAAAGTTGTGCTTATACTTTACCGTTCTGCTACCACCACCTGTTGCGGTAGAAATTAAGCCTTTTTTCTTTAATGAGTCTAAAGTCATCACTACCGTTTCCTCATCATAAGCAACAACAGGTTTACGTGATGTTTTCTGATTACAAGCCGCTGTTAAAGCGTTTAAAGTCATAGGGTAATAATCTGGAGTAGTTTTACTCTTCTCCATCAAAGCGCCTAAAACTCTTATTTCTTCGGCATTTAAAACGGGTAATGTTTGGCTATTGCTCATAAAAAGAATGTTTATTAAATTAGACTAAATTTTTAGCTATGAAAACTCTTAAATATACTGCTTTAACTGGCTTTTTAGTAGGATTAACTTTTTCCTTGATAGGTTTCTTCTATAAATTCAACCATATTTCAGGAGCTAAATTGTGGGTTCAAATTGGCGCTTTCGCCTACATATTAATGCTTTTAAGTATGGTTACCTTGTTTATTTACTTTGTGATGAACTACATCAAACTAAAAAAGCAGCTTAGGGCCTAATATAAGACCCTAAACTTAATGGTATTTTCTACCTTACGCATTTCTTTAAGTAAGACTTTATCGTATTCTGTATCGGTATCGGTAATGACATAGCCAATTAAAGGGTTGGTCATTAAAAACTGCCCTACAATATTAATTTGATGCTTAGCCAATACTTTAGTGATTTTAGCCATTACACCCGGTACGTTTTCATGAATATGGATAAGCCTGTGCGAACCTGCAATTTTTGGCAGTTGTAGGTTAGGGAAATTACTACTCATGTAGGTTGTTCCGGTATTGATAAAATCGGCCATACGACGAGCGATGAGTGTTTTATGTGTAAGGTTACTTTTTACACTATCAAAAACTACAATACCCATTTCTGTACATACATCAAAATCTATATTGCCTTTAGCATTGCCAAAATAACCTATGGTTTTAAGCTTTCCGGCTTTTTTAAGTGTAGCTTTATCTATTTTTTCACCATCAGCCAAAAGTAGCATACCTACATCTTTAACATACTTATCTTCAAAAGTTTCTTTATGCCTGATAGAAAAACCATCCTTTTTAAGGAGTTGAATACTTTCTTCAGGTACGTTGCCTACTACCAAACATAAAATTCTGTTTTTAGGGTAGGAAATAGCTCTTGGTAAATCGCTTACATAAAGAAATTCATCAAAACTTGGCGTTACGTGGTCTGCCTTTTCGGCAACCGCTTTACGTTCTATATTCTCGGTGTAAGCAAAGAATTTCTTAATTAAGCCCGATTCTTTGAGTTGGAAATCAGAGTGCCCATCGCCAATGCCATAGATATCACCTTTTAGAGACATCCTTTGTAAAAGCTTCACTTTCCCGCCTTCTTCTGAAAGTGGGTTGGCTTTATCATAACCGATGATTTTACCTTGCTCATCAAATATGAAAGTATTGGCATAAATATTTTCTTTTTTGATATGGTAAGGCGTTACAACAGGCGTGATAAATTCTTTAAAGCCACCAGAAACAATTAACACTTCTTTAGCATGCTTTTTAAAGAATACCTTATTTCTAGAGAAAGAAGATGATACTTTAGTTTTTAAATGTTTGATAAGCTTTTTTAAATCGTCTTTATTAGCCTCTAACAATTTAACCCTGCCTTCTAAACTTTCTGAGAAAGAAAGCTTACCCTCCATAGCCAGATTGGTAAGGTCTTCTATTTTTTTGTAAATGGCCTCTCTATCGGGGTGGTTTTTTAGAGATATTCTTGCCAGTTCATCTAAGGCTTCCACCTGTGTGAAAGTGCTATCAAAATCTATAATAAAATACTGATTCAAAGCTTAAAAAATTTTAAGCCCAAAAATGCAGAAATGATTTTAAAAAAACGGAAAATTAAAGAAATTAAAATGATTTTATACCATTTACACTTTTGGTAATACTACTTTTTACTGATGTAAACTGATAAGAAAACAAGGTCGAAACTTTTTGATTACTGTACTGTTGCGTTTGAAACGCCGCTTTAAGCAAATCTTTAGACACTACCGGGATTTTAATTTTAAGGATACGCAGTAAATGCCCTAAACGCCAAAATAATTTTGCCTGCCACTCTTTTAATTCTTTTTCAGGAGCTTTTAGGTTTAAAGCTATGGCCGTTTCTGTAAATAATCGTTTAAAGCTATAGTTTTCAGCATTTAAGATAAAGCGTTCGTTTACTACTTCATGTTTCATAAGCTTAATCATGAGCTCGGCAACGTCTTCCACATCTACCAAACCTGTACCACCTGAAGTATAATAGTTTAACCCTTTTTTAACCGTTTCAAATATTTTACCACTGCCTTGTTTACCAATACCGGCACCTATTATAAGAGATGGGTTAACGATAACTACTTTTAATCCCTCCTCTACACCACGCCAAACTTCCATTTCTGCCCGGTATTTAGAAATAGCATAAGCGCCATTTTTATCATAAGCATCCCAATAATGGTTTTCTGTAATGGTTTCACCGGGTTTAACCTGCCCCAATGCTGCAATAGAACTTACATGAAGCAACTTTGTTATGCCAAAGCTTAAACATACGTTTACGATATTGGCTGTTCCATCAACATTGATGGCCATCATTTCTTTTTCATTATAATTGTTTAAAGAAACGTAAGCTGCGCAATGGTAAACATGTGTAATGCCCTCAAAGGCATCTGTTAAATCGGCAATATCCAAAATATCGGCATCAACCCAGTCTATTTGGTTGTGTAAGGGTTTTAAAATTTCGGGTATAACAGAAGATGCTCTTTTGATACACCTCACTTTACTTTCATGGGCTAAAAGTTGTTTGGTGAGTTGTGCGCCTAAAAATCCTGTTGCTCCTGTAATTAAAATCATGCCGCTAGTTTAAAAAGGCAAATTAAATATTCTTAGCTGATTAATAATACCTAAAGGTGATATTAAATGAGTTAATCGTAATTTTTAATATCAATTAACAGAAAAATTAGATATTTGATTTGATTTATACCAACAATATGTCTTTAGCAGATTTTTTCTCTCCCATCAATATAGAAAAACTTAAACCTAAAACGGGTTATTATACCAGCCATTTAGGCATGAAAATTACTGCTTATGAAACAGATTTCCCTATTTTAGAAGAAGACAGTTTTGATGTTGCTATTATTGGTGTTTGTGATGACAGAGGTGCTATTAACAACCAAGGTTGTGCTTTAGGGCCAGATTACGTTCGCGAGCAGCTATACAGCCTAAATGAAGGTTCATATAAATCAAAAATTGCCGATTTAGGAAATATCTTACCCGGTCATCAGCTATCAGATACTTACATTGCTTTAAAAACCGTTACTACCGAGCTTATAAAGTTGAATATATTGCCCATCATCATCGGCGGAAGCCAAGACTTAACCTATGCCCAATATATGGGATATGAAGATTTAGAACAAAAAGTAGATTTATTGGTGATAGATTCTCATTTTGATATGAATGAGGCCGATGAAGATGAGACTATAGCTACAGATGCTATTTCTTACCTCAATAGGATTTTTTTACACCAGCCTAACTACTTATTCAACTTTAGTAATTTGGGCTATCAAACCTATTTTGTAAGTCAGGATAGTTTAAGAGTAATGGATAAACTGTTTTTTGATGCACAACGGCTAGGAGAAATTAGCGGAGCTGTACACCTAGCAGAGCCAGCTATCAGAAACGCTAACATGATTAGTTTTGATATCAGCAGTATACGTTCTTCTGATGCAGTTGCTAATGGAAATGCTGCGCCAAATGGTTTTTATGGAGAAGAAGCTTGCCAGCTTTGCAGATATGCTGGCTATAGTGACAAATTAAGCTCGATAGGTTTTTATGAATTTAATCCGGCTTATGATCAAAATGGGCAATCAGCTATGTTGATGGCACAAATGGTTTGGTGTTTTTTAGATGGTTTTTATAACCGTAAGAAAGATTTCCCGATGAACCCTAAATCAGATTATATCGTATATAAAACCAGTTTACAGGAAGACGGACACGAGCTAATCTTTGTAAAAAGTAAAAAAACTGATCGTTGGTGGATGCAGGTTCCTTATCCATCAGCAGGTTCAAAAAACGAAAGGTTTCATTATGTACCTTGTTTATATGAAGATTATCAATTGGCTGTTAGTGGTGAGATGCCAGATTTATGGTGGCGTACTTATCAAAAATTAAATTAAAAGCACATGAAAAAAATACTCTTAAGCTTGCTTATGCAGGTTCCGGTTTTAGTTTTTGCACAGTTTAGCCTTAAAGGCGAGTTTACAACAGCTATCCAAAATAAAAAATTATACTTTATTTATATCCAAAATAATGCAGAGGTCATAGATTCGGTAGTTATCAATAACGGAAAATTTAGTTTTAGTTTGGATTTGAAAGAACCTAGTGTTGCCGTTCTGCTATTGCAACATCAAGGAAACGCTTTAAAAGAGCAGGGGCCTAAAGATGTTTACCGCCTGTTTATTGAGCCAGGAAATGCTACCCTTGTGGCTAAAGATTCTATTGCACAAGCCCAGCTAAATGGTTTAGCTATATTTAAAGAGGATATGGCTTATAAAACAGCTTTAAAAACATCAGAAAGTAAATTGATAGCTCTTAACAAAGAGTTTGCAGCTTTAACACCAGAAAAGCAGGCCAAGGCAGAAGTTATTGAAAATTTTCAGGAACGTTATGAGGGGCTTTTAGACGAAAGAAAGGCACAGGTTATTAGTTTTATTAAGAATAATCCACAATCTTATATAAGTTTATTTGCTTTTAATCAAGATTTAGGTATTGATGACATGGATTATACCCAAGCAGAAGCATTGTTTAATGGTCTGGATAATAAACTAAAAAACTATGCTATAGCAAACATCATAAAGCAAAAACTAGATATTGCCAAAGTTACGGGTATTGGTGCTATAGCAACAGATTTTGAAGAGAAGACACCAGAAGGTATTCCTTTAAAACTATCATCCTATAAAGGGCAATATGTTTTGCTTGATTTTTGGGCATCATGGTGTGGCCCTTGTCGCAAAGAGAATCCTTTTGTGGTAAGTGCTTATGAAAAATATAAAGATAAAGGCTTTACTATTTTAGGTGTATCTATAGATACCGATAGGAATGCTTGGCAAAAAGCCATTAAAACGGATAATTTGATGTGGGCACAATTGATAGATTCTACTACAGAGATCTCAAAAACTTATGGTATAGATGCTATTCCAAAAAATTTCTTGATAGATCCTAATGGGAAAATCATAGCTAAAAATTTAAGAGGCACCGCTTTAGAAGATAAGCTCAAAGAAATTTTTGAGAAGAAGTAAGACGAATGTTTGGAAAGTAGTTTTCCAAACATTATTTAACTTTTATAAAAATAGCCAATAAGTAAGAAAACCAAACCTACTACAGAAATCAAGTAGGCTAGGCCACCAAAAACAAGCCCTAATATTAAACCAATGATAATTAAAACCAAGCCAACCCACATGTAATTATTACGTTTATCATCTTGTTTATCAGGATGATTAATACCATCATCTTGATACTTTTTAACGCTATCCTCATTTGAATTTATATCAGACACCTCAACATCAGTTGTTTTAGATGTTTGTGTTTGCAGTAAAGTATCAGGATTTTTGTTGGTATTAACCTTGGTCTCTGAGGTTGTATTTTGTTTACTCGTATTTGAAGTTTCTTGTTTAACTGCTTTATTCTTAATAGTTTCTGTTGATAATTTCTGTGATTTTTTTTGAGGGATAATGAGTGCACTATTAAGTTTAGACATTGCTAATTCCTCATCTATTTGTGCTGTATTTTTTTCTTTTAGAACTTTAGATGTTTTAGTATTAAGACTTTTGATTGGAGCAGAGACCTGACCTTTTACAGCTAACCTCCTATTACTATTTCTATTAAATTTTTTTACGGTGTTTTTAACAGAAATAGGATTACGATTATTCGTCTGATTATCTTTTAAAAAGGTATCAGTATCACCATAATAAATAATGGTTTCTGCTTTTTGCTTAGCATTAACATAAATATTTATCTGCTTAACATCTTCTTGATAGGGTTTTGCCGTTTTGGCTAAATGAAGTTTATCAGGATTAATTTTTACCCATTCGTACTTTTTGCTTGTACAACCTGTTATACATAGCATTAGTAAAAATGTTGTAATTATCTTAAACCCTTTAATCATATAATCTAGATATTACACCACTTAAGGGAATATTGTGCCAGATTAAACTATTGTGGATAATTCGAAAGAAAAATACCCTATACACAAAAAAATCCACTGTAAAATTAACAGTGGATTTTTTTAATAATCCCAATACTATGTATTATTGGGTAAATATGGGTAATATTGTTGATTTTTTACCTCTATATTAAATCAAAACCTATATCTTTTCTAAAATTAGCAGCATCAAAGTAAATTCTTCCTGCATCGGCAGTAGCTTGTTGTAGCGCAGTAAAAATATCATCCTGTAAGGTACTAACCGTTAATACTCTACCTCCATTGGTTTTTACCAGACCGTTTTCTATTTCGGTACCTGCATGAAAAACGATAGATTGTTCAACATTCTCTATTCCTGTAATAACTTTCCCTTTAAGATATTCTCCGGGATAGCCGCCAGCAACCACTACAACGGTAGCAGCAGTTTTAGGAGAAGTTTTCAATTCGTATCCGGCAATTCTTTCCTCTGCAACAGCCTGTAGCATTTCTACCACATCGCTATCTATCCTTAAAAATACGCTCTCAGTTTCTGGGTCTCCCATACGGCAATTATATTCTATAACATAAGGCTCGCCATTTACATTCATCAAACCAATAAATATAAAGCCTTTGTAATCAATATTTTCTGCTTTTAAACCGTTTACAGTAGGGATAACAATCCGATCCTCTACTTTTTTCATAAAAGTTGCATCAGCAAAAGGTACTGGCGACACAGAGCCCATTCCGCCTGTGTTTAAACCTGTATCTCCCTCGCCTATTCTCTTGTAATCTTTGGCTTCCGGTAAAATGATATAATCTTTACCATCGCTTAAAACAAATACAGAAAGTTCTATACCGGTTAAAAATTCTTCGATGACTACTTTAGAACTGGCTTCGCCAAACTTAGCATCTTCAAGCATCAATTTTAGCTCTGTTTGTGCTTCTTCTAAAGTACTGCAAATTAAAACACCCTTACCAGCTGCTAAACCATCGGCTTTTAAAACTACCGGTAGCGGATGATGCTTTAGATAAGTTAAGCCTTCTTTTAGGGTATCTACCGTAAAAGTGTGAGACGCTGCGGTTGGGATTTTATACTTCTCCATAAAATTTTTAGAGAAATCTTTACTGCCTTCTAGCTGTGCACCATCTTTTTTAGGTCCTATAACAGGTATATTTCTCAAATCGTCATCGGCCAAGAAATAATCATGAATACCTTTTACTAAAGGTTCTTCTGGCCCAACCAATACTAAGTTTACTGCATTTTGAAGTACAAAAGCTTTAATAGCTTCAAAATCTGTAACTTTTATATTTACATTTTTACCATATTGCAGTGTACCGGCGTTTCCGGGTGCAATAAACAGTTTTTCGCATAAAGGACTTTGAGAAATTTTCCAAGCGAAAGTGCTCTCTCTTCCGCCAGAACCAAGGATTAGGATATTCATGACCCAAAAATAATATATCCCTTTAACATAGCCCTATTTAATTATCATTTTAGCCGTTATAAATAGCATCTTTGTAATAAGAGCATCAATTATGGTCATCTATATCAAAAATATGGTTTGCAGCCGCTGTAAAATGGTGGTTGAGCAGGTGTTGCTAGATTTAAATTTGCAACCAGAACAAGTATTACTTGGCGAGGCATATTTGAAAGAAATACCAACAAAAGAACAAATGAATGCCCTAAAAGTAAAGTTAGAAAACTTAGGGTTTGAAATTATTGATGATAAAAAAAGCAAACTGATTGACGCTATTAAAACACAAATTATCGTATTGATACATCACCAAAAGGAAGACTTAAACATAAACTTAAGCTATTTTTTAAGTGGGCAATTAAAACACGATTACAGTTACCTAAGCAATTTATTTTCTGAAAAAGAAGGTATCACGATAGAGAAATACTTCATCACCCAAAAGATAGAAAAAGTTAAAGAGTTATTGATGTACGATGAATTATCACTCTCTGAAATAGCTTACCAATTAAACTACAGCAGCGTAGCCCACTTAAGTAGCCAGTTTAAGAAAATAACAGGTTTAACCCCAAGTTTTTTTAAAAATTTGAAAGGAAATAAGCGTACAGAGATTGAAAAACTCTAAAAATATTTGGCTAACAATTTCTTATCATTTTTTTTGAAAGCTTTTAACTACGAATAATTATTTTTGCAGGATGATTTGTATGGCAGGTACACAAACACAAGAAGAAACATTTACACTAGACGAGATTTTAAGCTCTTTAAAAACAGTTCATAGATTAATACTATGGAATGATGACGTAAATACTTTTGACCACGTCATCTATTGTTTGATGAAATATCTGGATTACTCTGAAAACCAAGCTGAAAAAATAGCATGGACTGTACACAATGAAGGCAAGTGCGCTATTTTGGAAGGCTCTTTAACAGAAATGGAAGTTTACCGCAAAATATTAAAACAAGAAGGCTTAACTGTTTCTGTTGATTAACATGGAGTTTACCGAATAGTCAACTTAAATTAATTTTACCTTTACATCGCACTAATGTAAGCGCTATAATTTCGCTGGAAATAAAATATTTCCACATGAAGAAATTATTACCATTCCTTTTTATGACTGTTATTTCATTAACAGTTTATGCACAAAATCATCTCATTACAGGTACCGTAGTAGATAAATCTCAAAATTTATCACTGCCAGGAGCAACTTTAAAATTATTTCCAGGTAATAGATACACCATATCAAATCAATTTGGAAAGTACGAATTCCTGAATGTCCCTGATGGAAACTATCAGCTAGAAGTTTCTTATCTAGGTTACAAAACTTATAGTACTGCAATATCAGTAAGTGGCCAAATGCTATCCATAAATATAAAAATGGAGGAGGGTGCCTTAATAGGTAATGAAGTGATTGTTTTAGGAGATAGGTTGCGTGGGCAAGCAAAAGCCTTAAATCAACAAAGAAGTAATACTAACATAACCAATATTGTATCCTCGGATCAAATAGGTCGTTTTCCGGATGCCAATATTGGTGATGCTATGAAACGTATACCAGGCATTACTATGCAAAATGATCAAGGCGAAGCCCGTGATATTATCATTAGAGGTATGGCACCAGAATTAAATTCAGTTATGCTTAACGGAGACCGTATTCCTTCTGCCGAAGGTGATAACAGAAGAGTACAAATGGATTTGATTCCTTCTGATATGATCCAAACTATAGAAGTTAATAAAACATTAACATCAGATATGGATGCGGATGCAATTGGTGGTTCAGTAAATTTGATCACCAGAGCAGCCCCTAATGGTCAACGTATATCGTTAACTGCTGCTAGTGGTTATAGCCCTATCCGTGATAAAGCTACTTACACTGGTTCTTTTATTTACGGAAATCGTTTTGCTAAAGATAAGCTTGGCGTAGTATTAAGTGCTTCTTATAATGATAATGATTTTGGTTCTGATAATATTGAAGCCGTTTGGGTAAAAGATGATTTTGATAATGTTTTTATTGAAGAACATGATATAAGAAAATATGATGTTCAAAGAGTAAGAAGAAGCGTATCCTTATCATCAGACTATAAGTTTAATGCAAAAAACAGCATCAATTTTAGTGGAATATACAATTGGAGAGATGATTTTGAGAACAGATTTCGTTTAAGATACACGAGTATAGAACCTATTTATGATGCTAATGATAATATTACAGGCTTTGAGGGAAGAGCCAGGAAAGAAACCAAAGGCGGTATTGATAGCGAGAAAGTAAAATCCAAAAGACTTGAAAGACAAGAAGTGAAAAACTTCTCTTTAAGAGGTGAGCATTTACTAAGTTCTAAGCTTGATTTTGACTGGGCGGCAAGTTATTCTGATGCTAGTGAAAAAAGACCTAATGAAAGATACATCCAGTTTCAGACAGGAACCAGAAATGTAAATTTAAATTTAGCTGATGCAGAACTACCAGAAGTAAATTCGCCAGGAATTTCAAATACTAACTATAGTTTAAGAGACCTTACAGAAAATAACGATTTTACAGAAGAATCAGAACTTGGTTTCAGAGCCAATTTCAGATTACCATTTTCTTTAATTGACGGACAAAAAGGAAGATTTAAATTTGGGGCCAGGTTGAGGATAAAAGAAAAAGAAAGAGCTAATATATTTACCGCTTACGAACCTATTAACAGTATTAGAAATTTGGCAACACTGCCAACAGTAACTTTTAACGATGCTTTTGTTCAAGGACCACAATTTGCGCCTGGTACTTTTGTTAATGCCCGTTACTTAGGTATCCTTAATTTAGGTGATGCTAATCTTTTTGAAGCAGAAGAGGAACCTGCAGAATTTCTAGCCTTAAATTATAATGCTAAAGAATCTATTACTGCGGCATATATCAGATATGATCAGGATATAAATGATAAATTATCCTTTATAGCTGGTTTAAGGTTAGAAAGCACCAATATCAATTATACAGGTAATATTGTAGAAGACGAAGAAGATTTACAAGGCGAAAGAAATTTAAAGAATGATTACTTAAACATTCTACCAAGCTTAACCTTAAAATATGACATCAAAGACAATCTTATCGTTAGGGCAGCTTATACGACATCTCTTGCCAGACCTAATTATTATGATCTTGTACCTTATTTTAATAGTTTGCCTAGTGATGAAGAGCTGAGCGTAGGTAACGCTGCACTTAAAGCCGCAACTGCAAATAATTTTGATTTAATGATTGAAAACTATTTCAAATCTGTAGGAATTATATCTGGTGGAGTATTCTATAAGAATATCAATAACTTTATTTATACTTACCGTGATGGGCAATATAATACAGCTAAATTTGCAGCAGATTTCCCATCAGATAACAATCCTATTCCTACAGGTGCAAACTGGAATTTTACACAGCGAAGAAATGGAGAAGCCGTAAATGTTTATGGTTTTGAGATAGCTTTTCAAAGGCAATTAGATTTTTTACCAGGATTTTTAAAGGGATTTGGTATTTACACCAACTATACGCATGCCAAATCCAAAGCAAAAGGTGTATTTAATGCTGATGGAGATTTAAGAACTGATGTTCCTTTGCCTGGTACTGCACCAAATCTTTTCAACGCTTCTTTATCTTATGAAACTAAAAAATTAGTTGCCAGACTGTCTTACAATTTTGCTGATGCTTATCTAGACGAACTAGGTGGAGAAGGCTTTGAAGATAGATTTTACGATAAACAAAGCTTTCTAGATGCCAACGCCTCCTATAAATTAACAAACAAGGTAAGACTGTTTGGTGAGGCAAATAATCTTACTAATCAAGCTTTAAGATATTATCAAGGCTCAAAAGAAAGAACAGCACAATTAGAATATTACAGACCACGTTATACGTTTGGTTTAAAATATGATTTTTAAAATATAAAAAGCTAAAACAAAGCACTGTTTAATGATTAGAATTAAACAGTGCTTTAAAAATTATAAGATGAAAAAACTACTTTTTTTGCTTTTAAGCACTTTTATTTTTTCTTGTAAAACTCAACTCCCTATAAATAAGAATGCTATAAAACCGGTGGTTATCACTCAAGCAGTTGAAAATGATACTGATGACCCTGCAATTTGGATTAACCCAGATGATCATAGTAAAAGTTTAATTATTGGTACAGATAAAGAAACTAACGGAGCGTTATATGCCTTCGATTTAGACGGCAAAATTGTAAAAAAATCTATCCCATTAAAAAGACCCAATAATGTAGATATTGCTTATAATTTTAATTATAATAATAGTAAAATAGCTATTGCCGTAACTACAGAAAGAGAAACTAATAAAATAAGAATATTTTCATTACCTGATTTGGAACCTATAGATCAAGGTGGGATTTCAGTTTTTGAAGGTGAGACAGATAGAGGACCAATGGGTTTAGCTATTTATACACGTGAAGATGGGAAATTTTTTGTTATTGTAGGCAGAAAAACTGGACCTAAAGACAATTACCTGTGGCAATATGAATTATATTCAGAGGAAAGCAGCATTCAAGCAAAACTTGTGAGGAAATTTGGAAAGTACAGTGGCAAAAAAGAAATAGAAGCTATAGCTGTAGATAATGAAATGGGTTACATCTATTACTCGGATGAAGGTGTAGGTGTACGTAAATACATAGCAGACCCTGCTTTAAACAATAATCAAGAGTTGGCATTATTTGGAACTAAAGGATTTAGGGCAGACCACGAAGGAATTTCTATTTATAAAACTGGCGAAAAATCAGGATATATTCTAGTTTCTAACCAACAAGCCAATTCCTTTATAGTTTTTAACAGAGAAGGAAGTAACGGAAACCCTAACAATCATTTACCATTAGCTGAAATACCTGTTGCTGCTTTAGAAAGTGATGGTTCTGAAGCTAGCTCTCTAAACTTTGGCTCTAAATTTCCAAAAGGAATCTTTGTAGCTATGAGTAACGGTAAAGTATTTCATTATTACAATTGGGTAGATTTTGAAAAATACTTAAAATAAAAGTTTATACTTGATAAAGAAGCTCAAGAAACTGCTTGGCTTCTTTATTAATTTTCAACTACTTATGTAATAATACGGTTACCTTTGCGTGTTTAATTAAACACTGGCTTAACTTTCGAGTTCTAAACAGAAAACTTAAACTAAACATGCGCTGTTATTTTTATTCTTCCGTTATACTATTCGTTTTTATTGCTTTTTCTGCGCAATTATTCGCTCAATCTGCTGTTTCTGTTCAAATTAAAGGTAAGGTTACAGATGCTAAAACATCCGATATATTAGATTTTGCAACGGTTAAACTTTTAAAAGCAGATAATACTCCTTTTAAAGCCACTCAAAGTAATTTAGAGGGGTATTTCATTTTCAATGATATTAACGAAACAGGAAATTTTAAACTCAACATTAGTTTTGTAGGCTACAATACGCTAAATAGAAATATCACCATCACCACACAAAAAGTGATTGATTTAGGAGTTTTAAAGCTCAGTAAAAATGCAGATGCCGTGTTAAAAGAAGTTGTGGTAACTGGTAAAAAGGATGTTATACAGTTAGGTATAGATAGAAAAGTATTTAATGCCGACCAAAGTTTGGCAACACAAGGTGGTACAGCAACAGATTTATTGGCTACAGTACCATCCGTACAGGTAGATTTAGATGGTAATGTAAGCTTAAGAGGCACAAATAATGTGCGTATTCTTATTGATGGTAAGCCATCTACTTTTGGTGGGGGTGATGTAAATGCAATCCTGCAATCTTTACCTGCTAATGCGATAGATAAAGTAGAGTTGATTACCAATCCATCATCTAAATACGATCCTGAGGGACAATCAGGAATCATTAATATTGTGCTCAAAAGAAACCAACGTTTGGGTGTTAATGGAAACGTCAACACATCGGCCGGTAGGTTAAATAATTATAACTTTAATACAGGTTTAAATTTCAGAAATGAAAAGTGGAATTTTTCTGGAAATTATTCGTTAAGAAGTGGAGATAGGATAGGCTTAGGCTCTAATAATACCACTTTTCTAGGCACCAGCAATACAAGTGCTTTTACCACGGCTAATCAAAATACTTTAAGGTCAGACTTAACCAATACCTTAAAATTAGGTATGGAAAGATATTTTACGCCTAATACAAGTTTAGCTATTTCTGGTAATTTAAATGTAGATAATGAAGATGCCAGAGAAACACTTAGCCAGTTTTTCTTTGATAATAGTGGAGCTTTACAAGACCGCGGACCAGGTGAAAACCTTAATACCGAAGATGGTTATGGCTATGATTTAAATCTTGATTTTTTTCATAAGTTTAAAAACCCAGGTGAAGAGCTTAGCACCAATTTCTCTTTCGGAAACAGAGATGAGGATGAATTTGAAAATATTGTACAACAGTTTTTTAATAACCAAGGAGAAGTATCAAACAGATTAGGTGTAAATAGAATAAATCAAGTTGCAGAGCTTAATAAAAATATTAACATCCAGGTAGATTATATCAAACCTTTTTCTAAAACCAGTAAGCTAGAAGCGGGTTACCGTACCACGTTAAGATATAATGATGAAGATCAAGTATCAGACACACTGGTGGCCAATTTTAAATCTTACAACAGAGATTATGATTTAACCAGTTTGTTTGAAATGGAAGAGTTTGTACATGCTGCTTATACCAATTATCAAAAACAATTTACCGATAACTTTGGGGCTCAAATTGGTTTAAGAGCAGAACAAGCCTATTTAAACACCAATTTTACCAGAACAGATATTAATGGAATGCCACGCTCTGCACCCGGCGGATTAGATTATTTCAGATTGTATCCAAGTATCTTCTTAACACAAAAATTTAAAGGAGATAACCAATTACAATTAAGTTACTCTAGAAGAGTTAACAGGCCAAGAGGGTGGCAAATTAATCCTTTTCCTGATGTTGCTGATCGGTATAATATCAGAATTGGAAATCCTAATTTAAGACCAGAGGACATTCATTCTTTTGAGTTTGGTTATGCCAAATTTTGGAAAGCTGTAACCTTAACGTCCTCTGTTTATTATAGGCAGGTAAATGATGTTGTACAGAGCATTAGACAACAAAATCCTGATCAAAACGGAGGCACTATCTCCAGATGGTTTAATATAGCCAGAAACCAATCTTTTGGTTTAGAATTAATCAGTAGAGCAGATATTGCTAAAGGATTTAACGTAACAGGTAACCTAAACTTTTTTCAAACTTATTTTACCGGGGATGCAAGCTTGGGCATTAACGATAATGATGGCTTTAATTGGAATGGTAATTTAACATCACAAATGACTATCAGTAAAAATTTATCAGCGCAAGCTAATTTATTTTATATGGCACCTAGGGTAATGTCGCAAGGTAGAATGAAGGAGATGATTGCCATGGACGCTGGTATTAGATACGATGTGTTAAACAAAAAAGGAAGCATTGGACTTAACATGCAAGATGTTTTTAACAGCAGAAGATTTGGTATGTTAACAGATAATGGGCAGTTTATACAGGAATTTGAGCGTAGAAGACAGGGACAAATGTATAACTTAAGCTTCAGTTATCGCTTCGGTAAAATGGAAAATAATAACCAAAGAAGAAATAATAAAAGACCAGAAAATACTGGAGGTGGCATGGGAGAAGAAGGCTTTTAAACCTTCAGTAGATTTTTGCGTCTAAAAAAGTCAACCACTTATTAACAACCAAATTGAAATTTCTTCAGTATTTACGTTTTTTGCTTATCATCTCTTTTAACTGCTTGAGTTTAGAGCTGTTATCACAAAATTTGCCTGTAAATTATACAGGTATTATTAAAGGAAGAGTTTTAGATGTTAAAACCAACCAACCTATACCTTTTGTAGCTCTAAGTTTAACCGACAGTGTTTCTACTCCAAAATCATTACAAAATGATTTAGAGGGTAATTTTATCATCAATAATTTAAAACCCGGTAGCTATACTTTAAAAATATCTTATGTAGGCTATCAAAATAAAGCCATTACCCAAATAGCTATTAACGATACACGTTTTGAGATTGATTTAGGAGATATTTTGCTTAATGCAGATGATAAACTGTTAAATGAAGTGGTTGTAACTTACCAAAAACCTGTTGTAGAAATGCAGGATGATAAATTGGTTTATAATATATCTGAAACTATTGCTGCCGAAGGAAGTGTTGCCGCCGATGTCTTAAGAAATGTACCAATGGTTAGTGTAGATATAGATGGTAAAGCAACCATCGCAGGCAGACGAAATACAAGAATTTTTATTGATGGTAAACCTTCAGATTATTCTGCTAATAGCATTGGCGAATTATTGAGTATACTTCCTTCTGATGCACTAGAAAGTATTGAGGTTATAACAGACCCATCTTCTAAATTTGATGCAGATGGAGATGGTATCATCAATATTGTGATGAAAAAAGGAAGAAAAGTAGGTTTATCAGGAACATTATCTTCTAGGGTAGGAACTCTGGGTAACTATAATACAGGTGCTTTTTTATCATCAAAGGGCAAAAAGTTCTCCTTTAACGCTAATGCTGGCTACTCTCATGCTTTAAGGCTTTCAGATGCCAATTCTAACAGAACCAATAATGTATTTGATAATACAGGCGCTATTGATACAACTTTTTTTAACGACCAAACTAACAATGCAGAGCGCACTACTGATGGTGTAGATAGTAGGGTAGCCATAACTTATCAACCAGACTCTGTACAAGTATTAAAGGCAACCATAAGAGGAAGTTATAATAATGGCTTTAGTGAAAATTTTTCTGATAATTTATCCCTTACTGAAGAAAGAGTTGGAAGAAACTTATTGAGACAAAATAACGCCACAGGCAATAATAGCTATGATTTTGTGATGGATGCCGATTATACCTTGAAAGGGAAAAATAAACAAAATTATACTTTGGGAATAAATTATAATAGAAATAACTATGAAGATTTAAGAGACTTCTCTAGATTTTCTTACAACCCAGATGGCACTTTAAGAAACCCAGAACCAACCCTACAACAAAATAGTAATAGCAATATAGGTTCTAATTTAGAGCTTAATTTTGATTATGATAAAACCTTTACATTTTTAAATACACGCTTAGAAACAGGCTTTAAGATAAACCTAAACAATGCAGACGAAAATCAGCTTGCTCAACGCTTTGATTATGATGTTGATGATTATGTGGTAAATGATGCCTTAACAAATACCTTTTTGTTTAAGCAGAATGTTTATGCTAGCTATGTAACAGCAAGATTTAGGATAAAAAAGTGGAGTATTAGAGCGGGAACAAGAGCTGAGCTTACTGACATTAGTTTTATCCAAGAAAACATGCCTAATGCAGATTTTAAACCTTATATGAGTTTTTTTCCGAGTTTAGCCGTTACCCGCAGTTTTTCTAAAACCATGCGTGGTAGTTTAAATTATAGCAGAAGAATTACCAGGCCTAGAGCCTTTGCGCTAAATCCATTGATTGATAATTCTGACTCTTTAAATATTCGTTTTGGTAATATTAATTTACGACCATCTTTTACAGACCAGTATGAGGCAAACATTACATTTTTTGGTAAAGGGTGGTCGGTTTCGCCACGTATTAGTTATGCGGTTTCCAGCAAAATTATTGAACGTATAAGAACACCTATAGCAGGTACAAACGGTACAGAAACTACTTATTTAAACTTAGGTAATAGTAGTGCTATCAATTTTAACACTTTTGCAAATTACCAAATAGATAAAACCAAAAGCATGAATGCAGGTTTTACCGTAAGTAGGGTAAGTTATGAGTCTGCTGCAAATTCGCGTTTAAACCGTACAGGCATAGGGGTAAGAGCTAATGCGGGGATGAGCTATAGCTTTGATAAAGCTACTGCAATGGAGGCTAATCTAAATTACATTAGAAACGTTTCTGCACAAGGTATTGTAAATGGCTATCTAGAAAGTCAGTTTGGTTTTAAACGTAACTTTTTAAAGAATAGAATGAGTGCTCGTGTAACTATGGTAGACCCTTTTAGCGAACGAAATTTCAGTTCTATCACACAAGGTGAAACCTTTTTTCAGCAAAGTTTCTCGCTTCAAAGAACCCGTAATTTTATGGCAGCTTTAAGCTATCGTTTTACAAAAATAAACAATGGCAATGCCAATATGCCTAAAAATAAAAATTAGTCGGTTGAGAAATTATTGGGGCTAGGATATTCTCTAAAATCTTAATTTTTTCGATTTTATTAAAATAAGAATTATAATATAAGCTTCTCTAATTTAAATTAAAGAAGCTTATATGATGTACTATTTTGATGCTGCATACAGCTCATGCCAATCTTGGTTATCTAAATCTATACTAAAGGCATTTACAATATTTCTTATTCTTTGTTCATTTCGCGTCCCTATTAAAGGCAAGGCACCCAGTTTTATTAACCATGCTACCGCCATAGATTCTATATCAACATGGTACTTATTAGAAATTTCTTGCAGTTTCTCTCTTACATTTACGGCTAGAATATCAGTTCCGGTTGCTATTCTGCCATCAGCCAAAGGTGCTGATGCTAAAGGACGCATGTACCTTTGTTTAATGTAATCTATTTGTCCGCTGTCTAAAGCTGTAGTATTTAATAAATTTAGTTCTATATGGTTGGTAACGATGGGTGTATTTAAATAAGAAGCTAATAGCTGGTGTTGAAATACAGAAAAATTAGTAATACCAATATTTTTAACCTTGCCAGAGAGCTTCAATTTTAATAAAGTGCTAGCTGTTTCTTCTAAATTGCTAATAGGGTCTAAGTGGTCTAAAAGAAAAATATCAATATAATCGGTATTTAATTTCTTTAGAGATTGATCAACAGATTGTATAATATGCTTACCAGAAGTATCAAAATGCTTAATTCTTATATTGGGTTGGCTTGCATGAGGTAATCTAATGCCACACTTGGTAAATAACACTATATCTTCTCTTTTAAAAGATTTTTTACGCATCACTTCACCAAATAATGCTTCGCATTGGTAATTTCCATAAACATCTGCATGGTCAAAAGAGTTAATTCCGAGCTCTAAACACAGGTTTACTATTCTTTCCATATTGGCAGTAGTATTTTCTGCCTCGTTATTCCATCTGTAGAAACCATAGATAGCAGGTGAAACTTTTGGTCCTGCATCACTTAAATATACTTTTTCCATGTTTAAGAATTAAAATACAATTATCGCATTTAAAAACCTGAAATGAAATAAATCTGGCTTTATTTTAGTAGAGTAAGATAAAGAAAACATCCATTGCTTTTAACTTTTAAATAAGATGAAAGAAAAAGAACAAAAAACGTCTTTTATTCCGCTTATAATTTCTGGTGTTGTAATAGCTGTAATTCTTTTGTGTTATTTCCTTATTCCAGAAGTTAGAAATTTCATGAAAGAAGCATATACGATACTTACCAGTGATGATACTGCTCGTATAAGAAATTGGGTATCAACCTTTGGTTTATGGGGCCCTATAGTTTTAATTTTAGCTATGGTTATACAGCTGTTTTTAATGGTTATACCAAGTGTAATTATTATGGTTATAGCTGTTTTAGCTTATGGACCTTGGTTAGGGTCTTTAATTACACTAGCTGGAATCATTAGTGCGGCATCTATCGGTTATATCGTTGGAGATTATTTAGGTGATGTTGGCGTAGAAAAACTAATAGGAGAAAAAGCACTTCAGAAAATTGAAACCTTTTTTAAGACTTATGGCTTATGGACAATAATTGTGTTTAGAGCTTCACCTTTTTTATCGAATGATGCTATCAGTTTTGTAGGTGGTTTTGTAGAAATGACATATAAGCGTTTTATAATAGCAACCATTTTAGGTAGCGCACCTTTACTAATTCTTGTAGCTGTTTTTGGTCAATCTATAGATCAACTAAAACCAGGATTAATCATTGCCTCTATTATCAGTGTAATAGGATTAATAATTTATATTTACATGGATAAGAAGAAAATAAAAAAGAAAAATAGTATATAAATTTAGATTTATGTACAAATTTAAAGCTACTAAATGTTAATATTAGCATCTTTGCAAATATGTTAACTTTTTCCATATTCATCATCTCCCTGTTTTTTATAGAGTTGCTTTATTTTAAAATTGCAAATCATTATAATATTATAGATAAACCAAATCAACGAAGCTCTCATCAGTATATCACGCTAAGAGGCGGAGGAATTATTTTTCCTGTAGCTATTATAACTGCTGTTTTTATATATCAGCCCTCTTACTGGTATTTAGCGTTAGCAGTATTTGCTATTGCTTTAATTAGTTTTTTAGATGATGTTATAACCTTAAACAATAAAGTAAGATTAGGGGTACATTTTTTATCTGTATTACTGGTTATTTATCAAGCTAATTTAAATCAGCCAATTAATTATGCTCATATCAGTTACCCTTCCTATCTTATTTTTGCCATCATAGCATTTATTATGGTTATTGGTACTATTAATGCGTATAACTTTATGGATGGTATAAATGGTATAACCGTTTTATATTCTATAGTACTCATAGCTAGTTTTTATTTGATACAGGAGTTAAAGATTGTTACTATTATCCATCCAAAAATTCTAACAACAACTTTGGCTGCATTAATAGTATTTGGTTATTTTAATTTGAGAAAAAGAGCAAAGGCTTTTGCTGGTGATGTAGGAAGTATAAGCATTGCTTTATTTATTTGTTTCTTTATTGTTCAATTGATCATGACTACAGGTAATTTCCAATGGATTTTACTTCTAGGTATTTACGGGTTAGATGCTGTTGCTACTATTTTTTGTCGACTTATAAGAAAAGAAAATATTTTCGAAGCGCATCGTTCTCATTTTTATCAATATTTAGCTAATGAGAAAAAAATAAATCATGTAGTAGTTGCTGGCATATATGGTATTTTACAAATGATGTTAAATTTAGTAATTATTTATACTAGCTTAAGTACGGTGCTGTTTACATTTTTTGCAATTGTATTGATGTACATCATACTAAGATTGAGTTTTGAAGGTAGAAATCGCCTTTTTATAAATTATCAGTGAGAAAATTTATTTTATCACTAAAGAAAAACAAATAGTATATTTGACTTTTTAAATAGAAATTAAATATGTTTAAAAAAATAAATATTGTACCACGTTGGTTGATATTTTGTATTGACCTTTTTTTCTGTGGTTTTGCCCTAATTTTAGCCTATCTATTAAAATTTAATTTTGAAGCTTCACAAATTGACCTTTCTGAGTTAAGTAGAAATATTCTAATATTTTTAGGAATTAATTGTGTCGTATTTTTTAATGTTAAAACTTATGCTGGTATAGTTAGATATACCAGTGCTCAAGATTCGTTCAGAATTTTATTTAGTATTGCAACCAGTAACTCATTTTTTATCATCTGTAACCTTTTTCTGCAATCTTTTGATAAACCAGCCATTATATCAAATGTAATTATAGTTATTACAGGGTTATGTAGCTTCGTATTATTGATTACTTATAGGGTATTGGTAAAATACTTTTTCTTGTATATCAAGAATATGCGATTGGATAAAAGAAGAGTCATTATTTATGGCGCCGGCGAAACAGGTGTTGCTACTAAAAGAACCTTAGACACAGACCCAGCAGTAAATATGAGTGTTATTGCTTTTGTTGATGATGACCCTAGAAAAAGAGGTAAAGTGGTTGATAATGTTAAAATCTATCATGCAGATGAACTAGAGCGTATTATTGAAGCAGAAAAGATTGATGATTTAATACTTTCTACCCATAGAATTACATCCGATAAAAAGAATAAAATTGTTGACTTATGTCTAGATCATAATGTAAAAGTATTAAATGTACCTCCTACTAGAGAATGGGTTAAAGGCACAATTAAGGTAAATCAAATAAAAAATGTGAAGATTGAGGATTTGTTAGAAAGAGCACCTATTGTTATTGAAGAAGATATCCTAAACTCACAACTTCAAGGTAAAAGAATATTAGTAACAGGGGCAGCAGGTTCTATAGGTAGTGAGATTGTAAGACAATTAGCAAAATTTAAACCCCAGCTTATTATTTTAAATGATATTGCCGAAACAGCTTTGCATGATTTGCAATTAGAATTACAAGATAATAATATGTGCAATAATTTTATTGCTTATATAGGAGATGTAAGAAACAAGCAACGCATGGAAAATTTATTTGAGACTTTTAAGCCTCATTACGTATACCATGCGGCAGCTTATAAACACGTACCTATGATGGAGGATAATCCAGCAGAAGCCATTTGTACCAATGTTGGCGGAACAAAAAATCTTGCTGATTTAGCCGTAAAATATGACGTTATAAAGTTTGTAATGGTTTCTACTGATAAGGCTGTAAACCCAACCAACGTTATGGGAGCCTCTAAACGTATAGCAGAAATATATGTGCAGTCTTTTTATACAGCCTTAAATTATGGGGCAACTGTTTTTGAGAACGGGCACAGCTATTTAAATAATAAGAAATCTCAAACAAAGTTTATAACTACCAGGTTTGGAAATGTGCTAGGCTCAAACGGATCGGTAATTCCTAGGTTTAGAGCACAAATACAAAAAGGAGGTCCGGTTACCGTAACACATCCTGATATTACTCGTTATTTCATGACCATACCAGAAGCCTGTCGTTTAGTTCTAGAAGCAGGATCTATGGGAAACGGAGGCGAGATTTATATTTTTGATATGGGTAAATCTGTAAAAATTGTAGAACTCGCAAAAAAGATGATAAAACTATCCGGTTTAGTTCCAAATCAAGATATTCATATAGAATTTACAGGTTTAAGGCCTGGAGAAAAACTTTATGAAGAACTTTTAAATGATTTAGAAAACACTATTCCAACGCATCACGAGAAGATTATGATAGCAAAGGTTATTCCACGTGAGTTTGAAAAAGTAAGTAATGATATTCATGAACTTATTGAAATAGCTTGCAACTATCAAGACAAAGAAGTGGTAAGAAAAATGAAAATGATTGTTCCTGAGTTTAAAAGCAATAATTCTATATTTGAGGAACTTGATCAAAAGTCCGCTATTCATGTATAAAGCTTTAAAATTTATTGTTTTATTTGTATTAGGATGTCTCCTTACATATAATACAAAAGCTCAAACTCCAAATCGTTATCAGCCTTTTTCTCATCATTTTTATCAAAAATTTGATGATAAAATCTATGATCAAAAATCGAGATTTCACAGCTCAATTAAACCATATTTTATGGATGATTCTATACTTAAAGCCAGTGTAGATTCATTCTTCAATATGAATGTTGATACCAATAAAAGAAATTGGGTTCATAGAAAGTTATTCCAAGAGCATAATATACAGGTGAAAAATCAAGAGTTTACCGTTTTTGCAGATTTTCTACCTGATCTCAACTTAGGTTATGATGAAGTAAGGGGTCAAAGAACTTGGTTAAATACTAGGGGCTATGAATTAGGGGGGACTATAGGAGATAAGTTTTTCTTTTATACAAGTGGATTTGAGAATCAAGCCCAATTCCCTAATTATATTACAGAATTTGTAAATGAAAACGGAATTATTCCAGGAGAGGTAAATGATAAATTCGGACCTAGCAAATCTATAAAAGATTGGGCTTATGCTACAGCTATTCTTTCTTACACCCCAATTAAGTATTTGAATGTTACTTTAGGGCAAGATAAAAACTTTATTGGTGATGGTTATCGTTCCATGTTATTATCTGATGTAGCAGCTAACTACCCCTTTTTGAAGTTAACAGCAAATCTAGGTAATGTAAAATACATGGCCTTATGGGCTCAATTTCAGGATTTAAGATCACCGCAATTTTCTTATGATAATGGATTTAGGAAGAAATGGGGCGTATTTCATTATTTAGATTGGAATGTTACAGACAGGTTAAGCGTAGGTATATTTGATGCGATTATTTGGCAAGATGCAGATAGTACAGGTAAAAGAGGGTTTGATTTTAGTTATGTTAATCCGCTAATCTTTTTACGTCCTGTTGAAGGGCAAAATGGTTCTCCCGATAATGCCTTAGTAGGCTTAAATCTTAAATATGAATTACTGAAGAATTTAACCGTTTATGGGCAGTTTTTAGCTGATGAGTTCACTGCAAAAGAAGTTTTTGCGGGTAATGGTTATTGGGCTAACAAATTTGCATATCAAATTGGTATTAGAGGCTTTGATATGTTTCGAGTTAAGAGGTTAAATTATTTATTTGAATTTAATACAGCCAGACCTTTCACTTATACGCAAAGAAGTTCTCTTTTAAATTTTGGTCATTATAATCAACCTTTAGCTCATTTGTATGGTGCTAATTTCCGAGAAGCTGTAGGGATTTTAAATTACAGCTTAGGTAAGTTTGATTTTTCTAGTAAAGTAAATCTAGCCCAATATGGATTAGATCCTACAGCTAATGATAATTTTGGTAAGGATATTTACAAACCTTATGGTACAAGAAACTCAGATTATAATAATGTAACCACTCAAGGACTTAAAACTTCTTTATTAGTAGCAACAGGAAAGGTATCTTATTTAATAAACCCGAAATATAATTTGCGATTAGAGCTAGGAGGGCTAATAAGATCTGAATCAAACACAATGGGAGAACATAATACTAACCTAGTTTCTTTTGGATTAAGAAGTTCATTTAGGAATTTTTATGATGATTTCTAGTTCTTTACCTAAGCAAATTATCTTAATATTACCTCATCTGAAGGATAATACTACATCAACTGAAAGGTTCATAAGTATTATTAAGGAATTGCACCGAATTAATGTCCGTTTTAAAATCATCGAGTTTATATATCCATTTAAGAAGTCAGTAGGTTTAGGCCATCAAAAAACAAACGATGAGTTACCAAAGTATATTGTTGATAATATTATTAATATAAATGCACAACTCAATTTTTTGAATAGATTAGCATTTAAGTGTTTAGATGCCTATGAGTATCCCGTTTGGAAATTTCTGAATTGGGTTCATCAAGTCGTATTTAGAAATGATGTTTTCTTTCCAGGGATGGTTGATCCCAAACTATTAAAAGTTCTAGAAGGATTTGATAATACTGTTGTTGTATTTGGTGGTCCCTTTAGTATTTTTAGTTATGCTAAAAGCCTTTCTGAAAAGGTAATATCTAAACTTATCTTAGATTACAGAGATCCTTGGACATTTGGTTATACCCCTGTTGCAGGGAATAAAATTATTTATAGGATAAATTGTATACTTAATAGACGTAGAGAGTACAAAATATTATTAAAAGCAAGTAAGGTAATTACAGTTTCCCATAGTTTGAAGAAACTATTACCCTTGTCTATACAAAGTAAGACTGTTGTTTTCGAAAATGGATGTAATTTTAGTGCCTCAGATATAAATCTAGAATTATCTGATACATTCGATATTCTGTATGCTGGTACATTATACAAGTGTCAACTTAAAGATGGTACCTTTTTTGAAGCACTAATGCTATTTTTAGAAGGTAAGGATAGAAGGAAAATACGATTAATATTCGCTGGAGCTGGAAGTCAAGCATTCTTAATTGAAAATTTAGCAAACTATAATTTGCTAGATATAGCACTTTTAACTGTTAGATTATCGCGAGATGAAATGATTAAATTATTTAATAAATCTTCATTATTCTTGCATTTAAAATATGGGGAAAGACGATTCATAATAACTTCAAAACAATCAGATTATTTGTTTTTTAATAAGCCAATCTTATTACCTGTTAGTGATAAGGGAGATTTAGAGAATAGCATTAGTTATAATAAAGCTGGATTCGTATGTAACTCTGTCAAGGAAAATGTAGAAATTTTAAATTTATTATGGTATAAATTCCTGAACAAACAAAGCTATTTTATTGATAATCAAGTTTTTTCCAGAGAGTATATAGCAGGTAAATACGTGTCATTCATTACAAGTTAATTGATGAAAATATTTTTAGATGATTTGATTTTTAATCTTCAGGTTCAGGGTGGAATATCGGTATATTGGCGAGCATTTATTAAGCAGGTATCACGATATAATAATGTAGATGTAACAATCATTAAAAATAAATCAGAAAAGGTAGCTTCGCTAATAACTTATCCAAAATATATAGCTGACAGATTTAGGAGTATATTTTTATCACGAATACTTCCTTTATGTATAAAATTGCCTAAAAGAAGTATTTTTCATTCAAGTTATCTTAGGACCTCATTACAAAGAAAAAGTGTTGCTAATATTGTGACTATTCATGACTTAGCTGCGGAGGAAAGGGTCTTATCTGGTAAAAGAAGAATATTTAAACTGATTTTACAAAAGTTTGCAATTAATAATGCAGATGGTTTAATATGTGTCTCCTATGCAACAAAGAAAAGTATTCTTAAACATTATCCAAGTTTTAATAAAGATAATATTGAGGTCATATATCATGGTTGCTCAAGTAGTTATTATAATACCATTGAATCAAGTAAGGAAAAAGTTATATTATATGTAGGGAGTAGAGGATTGTATAAAAACTTTGAAATTTGTTTAGAAGTGTTAAGTAAATTACAAGATTATAGATTGATTATAGTTGGTGGGGAGATTTTAATGGCAACTGAAAAGTTGAAACTTGATTTAGCATTAGCAAACCGATATGAGTACCATTACAATATATCAGAACAAAAGCTAAATGAATTTTATAACAAAAGTCATTGTCTTTTATATCCAAGTTTATTTGAAGGATTTGGAATGCCTATAGTTGAAGCGATGAAAGCAGGATGTCCAGTAGTAGCATCCGATATTGATGCGATTAAGGAAATTACTCAAGGAGCTTGTATTCTTATAAAAGATTTAAAGAATCATATGGAATATATAAAGGGTATCAAGCAGCTTGAGGACATTGAACTCAGAAATAGCTATATAAATCAAGGTTTGCTAAGAGCACAAGCTTTTACTTGGGAAACTAATTATGAGTCTACAATTAAGTTTTATAAAAAAATCTATATTCATAAATTTGGTTTTACCCCACCAACCGCTCAGTAGGTTTTGCTTTTACCAGCTCTTTTACAGTTTTTAAAATCGCAAAAGCATCATAACCACACTCGTTCCATAGTTCTGCTTGTTCGCCATGTTCAATAACAGCATCGGGTATGCCTAGGCGTTTTACAACAGCTTGGTATTGATGGTCTGCCATAAACTCTAAAACGGCACTACCCATTCCGCCTTGTATACAACCATCTTCAACGGTAATTACATTTTTAAAGTTCTTGAACACTTCGTGTAATAACTCTTCATCAATAGGTTTGGCAAAACGCATATCATAATGAGCGGGATAATAACCCTCAGCATTTAATTCTAAACAAGCTTTAACGGCCTCATTACCAATATGACCAATAGTTAAAATAGCAACATCTTCACCATCGGTAATTTTTCTTCCTTTTCCAACTTCAACCTCTTTTAATGGTCTTTTCCATTCTGGCATAACACCATTGCCACGAGGGTAGCGAATTGAAAATGGTCCACCATGATTTTTAAGTTGGGCTGTATACATCAAGTTTCTAAGCTCTTCCTCATTCATAGGAGCAGAAACAATCATATTAGGGATACACCTAAAATAGGCAATATCATAAGCACCATGATGTGTTGGTCCATCAGCGCCAGCTATACCAGCTCTGTCTAAACAAAAAACAACAGGAAGCTTTTGCAAAGCAACATCATGTACCACTTGGTCATAAGCCCTTTGCATAAAACTTGAGTAAATATTACAGAAAGGAATTAATCCTTGCGTTGCTAAACCAGCAGAAAAAGTTACCGCATGCTGCTCGGCAATACCCACATCAAAAGCTCTGTGAGGCATGGCTTTCATCATGATATTTAAGGAGCAACCAGATGGCATGGCAGGAGTAATCCCCATTACCTTATCATTCATTTCTGCTAACTCTACCATGGTATGTCCAAAAACATCCTGATATTTTGGTCCTTGCGGTTTTACAGAAGGAGCAGTTTTTTTGATTTCTCCAGTAATTTTGTTAAATAAACCTGGCGAGTGCCATTTAGTTTGATCTTTTTCTGCTAAAGCATAGCCTTTACCTTTTACGGTTACGCAGTGTAATAATTTTGGACCTGGTATATCTCTTAAATCTTTTAAAACTTTAACTAAATGATTTACATCATGCCCATCAATAGGGCCAAAGTATCTAAAATTTAAAGCTTCAAATAAATTACTTTTCTTTAGTAAAGTACCCTTAATACTTTTTTCAATCTTTTTTACAATTTCATGCGCATTAGGACCAATTTCTGATATTTTGCTTAATACAGCAGAAACATCATCCCTAAACTTGTTATAAGTTTTGCTCGTGGTAATATCTGTCAGATAATCTTTTAAAGCACCAACATTAGGGTCAATAGACATGCAGTTATCATTTAAAATAACTAGGACGTTGGAATTTTCAATGCCTGCATGGTTTAAAGCTTCAAACGCCATACCGGCTGTCATAGAACCATCACCTATCACAGCTACATGTTGACGGTCTTTTTCTCCTTTATAATGAGAAGCAACCGCCATACCTAGCGCTGCCGATATAGAAGTAGACGAATGGCCCACACCAAAAGTATCGTACTCGCTTTCTGATCTTTTTGGGAAACCACTAATACCTTTATATATTCTATTGGTATGGAATACTTCTCTTCTTCCAGTCAATATTTTATGCCCATAAGCCTGATGACCTACATCCCATACCAATTGATCATAAGGGGTATTCATCACATAATGCAAAGCAACGGTTAATTCCACAACTCCTAAACTAGAGGCAAAATGACCTCCATTAACAGAAACTATATCAATAATGTATTGACGTAGTTCTTTGCAAATCTCTGTTAAATCTTCTTCTTTAAATTTCTTTAAATTAGAGGGTATATTTATTTGTGATAATAGGTGGCCCGCCTGTACTTCCATTTTTAAGTTTAGGAGTAATTAATGTACAAATTTAAAAGAATAATTCTATTAAATATCATGACAATTTACAAGATTGATTTGTTTTAATAAAGAGATATTTTTTAATAAAAACAGTAGCTCTATCCTGCTATTGCAAATTGTTGGTGGTTAGTTATATTTGGGCTATAAAATGAATCCACAAGAAAGCTTTGCCATAAAACTACCCATGTTTGAAGGTCCGTTTGATCTTTTGCTATTTTTTATTGAGCGTGATGAGCTTGACATACACAATATTCCTATAGCAAAAATTACGGATGATTTCTTGAACTACATCCATCAAATGAATGCTTTAAATATGGAGTTGGCTAGTGAGTTTATCTATGTAGCAGCTACTTTAATGCGTATTAAAGCTAAAATGTTACTACCAAGAATAGAACTTGATGAAGAAGGCAATGAGATTGATTTAAAGCAGGATTTAATTCAGAAACTATTAGAATACAAGCGTTTTAAAGCTGTTACAGAAGAGTTTAAGCTTTTAGAAGAAGAACGATTTTTTAAAGAGAAGAGAGGTAATATTACTGAGGATTTAAAAAGATTTACGGAAGGTACTCAATCTACAGAAGAAGAATTGGCCTCATTTGATTTGTATAAGCTTTTAAAAGTTTATCATAAACTGATGAAGGCATATCAAATAAAGTCTGAAGAAGTAAAGCATACCGTTATACAATATCCTTATACCATAGAAGAACAAAAAATTGTTATAGGAGAACTTCTTAGAATTAATAGCCGATTAGATTTTAAAAATCTCGTTCAACAATCAAAGGATAAGGTGCAATTTGTTTACAATTTCCTTGCTGTTTTAGAAATGTTACAACAACAACTTATTCAGATCCAAGTTGGCTTAGGCTTTAATAATTTTTGGATTGTAAACAAAGAAGAGCCTGTTCTATAAAATGAATAACATGTAACTCATCAACTAATCTAATCTCAGGCTCTCTATCTTCTTTTAAACATGAAACTACTCTTTTAATAAAAACATCGTGTTTATCTGCCGAACCTTGATAATAATTATATTGGTTTGCATGCGTAATTTTATCAAAAACAGGAATGTCAAATTGATCTTGTAATTGTACAAAATCAAGTTTTTCCATGTATTGGCCGCCCACTTTTACATTTCCTTTGGTACCTATAATGGTAATGCTACTTTCTATATTGCCATTCCACGCAGAGTTAGTATAATTAAAATTACCTTTTCCGCCCTTAAGTAAATCAAAACTGATAGAGCCACTATCATCAAACTCGGTCTCAATATTTGTTCTTAGGTTATAAGATTGGCTTTTAATGTCTTTAGGCTCGCCACAAAGCCAAATCATTAAATCAATAAAATGACTAAATTGAGTATATAAAGGGCCGCCTCCTAGCTTTTTTGTTGCTCGCCATGGCGAGTCGTTATAATATTGTTGGCACCTATTCCAAAAGCAATTGATTTGCAGGTAAAGAATGTCGCCTAACATATAATTGTCAATCAGCTTTTTAAGCCATATAGAAACCGGGCTATATCTATTTTGCATAACTGCAAATACTTTTTTGCCTGATTTTTCTTCTGCCTGCATCATTTTTCTAACATCTTCTGCGGTTAATGCTACAGGTTTTTCGCAAATCACATGATAGCCTGCTTCTAAACATTGTATAGTTTGGTTTGCATGTAAACCATTGGGAGTACAAATACAAACAACATCCGCAGGAATTTTTGCGTCGAAAAAATCTTGAAGAGAGGTGAAAAATGGAATCAATGATTTTAACCTTTTTCTTCTGGCAAAATCAGGGTCTACAGCAGCAACCAAATCTACATCATCAAGAGCATGTATAATTCTTGAATATTTAGCCCCAATATTACCAACTCCAACAATTACAAAGCTTAATTTATTCATGTACAGTTTTTATCAAATAAATCGTATAAAATATATAATTTAGGCTTTTAATAGAGCAGATTATTTTTTTGGGTTAAATGGCTACATTTTCCAAATATTTTGCCCTAATATTAGCTAATAATATTTATAATTTCATGAAAAAAGACAAAATTATTTTTGATTTAATTAACGAAGAGCAGCAAAGGCAAGAGCAAGGTTTAGAATTAATTGCTTCTGAAAACTTTGTAAGTGAGCAAGTTATGCTGGCAGCAGGTTCTGTTTTAACAAACAAGTATGCCGAAGGTTTGCCAGGGAAAAGATATTACGGTGGCTGCGAAGTTGTTGATGAAATTGAAAATATTGCTATTGATAGAGCTAAGCAGTTATTTAATGCAGCATGGGCAAATGTTCAGCCCCACTCTGGTGCACAAGCAAATGCTGCGGTTTTTTTAGCAGTTTTAAATCCGGGTGATAAAATTTTAGGCTTTGATTTAGCTCATGGCGGACATTTAACTCATGGATCTCCGGTAAATTTTTCCGGTAAAATATATCAGCCATTTTTTTATGGTGTAGAAGAAGAAACTGGTCTTATCAATTACAAGCAACTAGAAGAAGTAGCCTTAAGAGAAAAACCAAAATTGATTATTTGTGGTGCTTCTGCTTATTCTAGAGACTGGGATTACGAATTTATCAGAGCTGTAGCAGATAAAATTGGTGCTTTAGTACTAGCAGATATTTCTCACCCATCAGGTTTAATAGCCAGAGGTTTATTAAAAGATCCACTTCCGCATTGCCATATTGTTACCACTACTACCCATAAAACTTTAAGAGGTCCTAGAGGTGGTTTAATCATGATGGGTAAAGATTTTGAAAATCCATTTGGAATTAAAACTCCTAAAGGTGAGACCAGAATGATGTCTTCTTTATTAGATGGAGCGGTTTTTCCGGGCACACAAGGTGGACCTTTAGAGCATATTATTGCTGCAAAAGCCATTGCTTTTGGCGAAGCTTTAAGTGATGAGTACATGGATTATGCACTACAAGTAAAGAAAAATGCGCAAGCTATGGCTAAAGCTTTTGTAAGTCGTGATTATAAAATTATTTCTGGCGGTACCGATAACCATTTAATGCTTATCGATTTAAGTAATAAAAACATCACAGGTAAAGTAGCAGAAGAAGCTTTAGGAGCGGCCGATATCACTGTAAATAAAAATATGGTTCCTTTTGATAAGCGTTCTCCCTTTGTAACATCAGGTATTAGAGTGGGTACTGCCGCTATTACAACCAGAGGTTTAAAAGAAGAGCAAATGGAAACTATTGTTGGTTTTATCGATGAAGTGATTAAGAATCATGAAGATGAAACTGTTTTAGCAAATATTGCCGATCAGGTTAATGAATTAATGGAAAAGTTTCCTTTATACAAAGGTTAAGATATAGCGCCCTTTCTTTCTTATCAAAGAAAGGGCGTATTTTAAAAAGTAGTTAATGGTTTAAGTAACATCTAAATAGTTAAATGACCTACCAAAAAAAAATATTAATTGTAGATGATAACGATATCAATAAGCTATTGATTAGAAAGATGCTTTCCAGATTTGAATTGGACATGGATTTTGCATCAAACGGACAAGAAGCTTACGATATGATTTTAACCAAAGCTTATGATATTGTTTTAATGGACGTACACATGCCTATTTTAAGCGGCTTAGAGGCTACAAAGAAAATAAGAGCACAAGAAGATTCATATTTTAAAGATTTACCTATTGTAGCGTTAACATCCTGTATCATGCCTACAGATATTGATGAAGTTTATGCATATGGTATGAATGATTATCAGTCTAAGCCCTTTAAAACTGAAGAGCTTCTAGAAAAAATTGAAAGACTTAGACTTGTAAAGTAATACACTCTCTAAAAAAGGAAAAAGCGAAGTCTATTATAGATCTCCGCCTTTTCTTAATCTAAATTAACGCTCTCAAATACTTTTACTGTAAAGCATTATTGAAGGTTACAAGCTTTTTTATTTTTTTTAATCTTCATAACAACCCAAAGTAGAAGGGTAAACTCGGGTTATATTTTTTATATCTTTAGTGAGCTCCAAACTGTAGCTTGTATTGCTTAAATTTATTCCTTTACTTCTGGCAGCACTATTAGTGGTAGTTTTATAATTTCCTTCTCTAGGGTTTATAAAAGTAGGATCTAAGTTTAAGAAATTATTATTGTTAATAGTTGTATTTGAAGCTAGCCCACTACTTCTGATGATATTAGCCTCAAAATTTTGATTAAATATTTGATTATTACCACGTCTGCTAATTTCTAATTCTTCTCTTAATACGCCCCAAATAATATTGTTTTTAAATATCGCATTAAAGTTAAAAGCAGTAGAAGAATTATAACTATGGTCGGCCAGATAAACAGCAGGGGTTGTACGGGCAGTACTAAAGTTATAAGCAGCAAAAGTATTTTGGTAGAACTCATATCTACCACCATTAATGGCGGCTAAAAGGTATTGACCGCAATTAAAAAATAAATTATTATACCCCGTAATATCGCCTTGGTATGCTAATATACCTGCAACTTGATGATTTTTAATAATCGTATTGCTGATTAATATTTTAGGAGTACTATTTCTACTCAAAGAATCAACCTGAACACCAATAATGGCATTTTTTATACAACTATAGTTAATGATATTATTACTAGAAGATGGTAAAATATGAATACCGCTCCATTGCCCAGGCTCGTCTTTATAAATCCTTTCTAACCTATCACTAGCAAAAGCTATGCTGTCTTGTAAAGTCCCGTTTGCAGTAAGCGTACCATGCACCAATAGTTTAGCATCTTTATGAAAATATATCCTTGCCCCGGCAGCTATATTTAAAGTAGCGTTTTTGCTGATTTTGAGTTGATTATAAACGATATAAGGTTTGGATTTCGTGAAAGTCGTATTTTCGGTAATGTCGGTATCTTTTAAGTAGATCGCATTTTGGCCATAGGCTATCAACGGAATCTTTACTTTATTACCGTTGAAAGTACATAAAAGAGAATCCTCTACAATAAAGGGTGTTTCTTGAAGGTTTGGGTTGATAAAAGCTCGAATAAAAACATAAACAGAATCATTCCCTTTTATCCTGATATTTTGAGCTTCATTGGCATTTAGACCATTGATATTGATGCTAAAATTTGATGTATTACCTCCAGATAATTTTAACTCATTAATATTGATGCTGTTAGTATTATAATTGAAGATTTTAAGAATACGTGTAACAGTGCCTCTTTCAGTAAAAACGGTATCAAATAAAATAGAATCGGTTGAGAAGTTTAATCTTAAATTTGGATTTGTGTCTAATACATCATTTTTATTACAAGCTACGGTAAAAAATACTATACTTATCAGTATGTATAACAATTGTTTCATCAAACTCATTTCTTACAAATATCTATATTTAGCTGGCAAATGCAATTCCTGCGATATGAATATCTTGAATGCCAGCATTTTCTAATGCTATAACACAAGCTTCTAGCGTGGCTCCGGTGGTAATGGTATCATCAACCAATAAAACCGATAGGGGTAAGCTATCTTTATGACGAGCTTCAAAGACACTTCTCATATTCAGAAATCGTGATTCTCTTTTCATAAAAATTTGGCTATCTGATGATTTAATACGCTTTAATATATTGTTTATGACAGGTATGCCTAAAGACTCACTTAAACCAATTGCAAACTGTTCACTCTGGTTGTATCCTCTTTTTCTTTGTTTATCGGGATGCAAAGGTACAGGTATTATGGCATCAAGATTCTGGTATTTTGGAGTTGATTTTAAAACTTTGCCATACATTTTACCAAGTTCTATCCCAATCTCTGGATGATTATTGTACTTTAATTGGTGCATAAGTTTTTGTACTTTCCCTTCCTTACTAAAAAATAAATAAGCAGAAGCAGATTTAACATTTACCTTTCCCCAAAACTGTTTTACGAGTTTATTTTCATGGTCTAAATGATAGTTTGTAAAAGGTAATTGGTAAATACAAGATGTACAAATTAAGTACTCTTGATGCAATAATGGAGTGCCGCAGGCATGACAAAGCTTTGGGAAAAATAAAGCCCAAAAATCTTTTAGGTAGAGTTTGGCCAAATTCATGGCCTTAAAATAACTATTTATTTTCTTCTTTTACAGCCAATTGACCACAAGCTGCATCAATATCTTTACCTCTACTTCTTCTAATATTGGTAATGATACCTTGCTTTTTTAAATAATTTGCAAATATTTCGGTTTTATCAACGGCTGCATTCATAAAATCAGCGAAAGCAATAGGGTTATATTCTATGATATTTACCTTACAAGGTACATGCTTACAAAAGCGGGCAAGTTCTTTAGCATCCTCAAGTTCATCATTAAAATTATTGAAGATGATGTATTCATAAGTAACCGGGTTTTTAGTTTTTGCAAAATAATATTTAAGCGCTTCGGCTAAAGCAGCAAGTGAGTTTTGCTCATTTATAGGCATAATCTCATTCCTCTTACTATCATTTGCAGCATGTAAAGACAATGCTAAATTAAACTTAACATCATCATCACCTAGTTTTTTAATCATCTTAGCAATACCAGCAGTAGAAACTGTTATTCTTTTATAAGACATGTTTAAGCCATCTTCTGCTGTAATCCTGTCTATAGATTTTAAAACATTACTGTAATTTAACAAAGGCTCTCCCATACCCATATAAACTATGTTAGACAGCGGAATACCGTAATGCTCTTTCGCTTGTTTATCAATTAAAACAACCTGATCGTAAATTTCATCAGCATTTAAATTTCGCTTTCTTTCCATATAACCTGTAGCGCAAAATTTACAGGTTAAACTACAACCTACTTGAGAAGACACACAAGCAGTCATCCTTTCTGTTGTAGGGATTAAAACACCCTCTATCAAATGTTTATCGTGTAAAATAAAAGTGTTTTTGATAGTTTTATCGGCACTAAATTGAGAAGTATTAACCTGAACAGCATTGATTACGAAAAGTTCGTTAAGTTTTTCGCGAAGAGGTTTTGATAGATTACTCATTTCATCAAAACTAAAAGCAGATTTTTTCCAAAGCCATTCATATACCTGATTAGCTCTAAAAGCTTTTTCTCCCAATGCTAAAAATCTATTTTTTAGTTCATCAAGACTGAGGCTTCTTATGTCTGTTTTATGGATGTTATGATTCATGAATACCTGCAAAATTACAATTTATATTCTCAAAATGAGGTAATAAATAATATTATGGTATAAAGATTGTGCATAATAAAATTGAGTTTAATATTTGTTTAATTAATTAACGTTAAATCCAAAATTTTACAATGAGGAAGTTTACAGCCGATTACATCTACACATTAGAGTCAGAACCACTTAAAAATGGCTTAATTGTAACAGATGACGATGGAAAAATTGTTGCTGTTAATGAATCATTTGATGATAATGACCCAGATATTACCCATTTACAAGGAGCTATAGTACCAGGCTTTATCAATACTCATTGCCATTTAGAATTATCTCATTTAAAGGGGAAAATAAAACCTAAAAGTGGCTTGATTAATTTTCTTAAAGAAGTTATCAATTTGAGAGACAAAGACCATAAAGATGTACACAAAGCTATACAAACGGCTGATAAGGAAATGTGGAAAAATGGTATAGTTGCGGTGGGAGATATTTCTAATACTACTGTAACTGCAAAAGTTAAAGCTCAAAGTCCAATACATTATCATACTTTTATTGAGATGTTAGCTTTAGATCCTGCAAAAGCAGATGAGGCTATTAATAAAGCTATAGATACCGCTGTTAATTTCGAAACTCCAACTTCTATTACACCACATGCGCCCTATACCTTATCAAAAGTATTATTAAAGAAGCTTTATAATTATTGTAAACATACTACTAACCCTATTAGTTTACACAACCAAGAAAGTGATGAAGAAAACAAATTCTATCGTTATAAAACAGGAGATTTTGTGAAGTTTTATGAGGATTTAGACATTAATATAGATTATTTCGCACCGCTATCAAAAAATACAATGCAAACAATTGTTCCTATCTTGCCAGAACAGCAACGTATTTTATTGGTGCATAATGTGTACACCAGCTTAAAAGATGTTTACATGTTAAGGAGATTTACAAAAAATATATTTTGGTGTTTTTGCCCTCATGCAAATCTTTACATTGGCGATAAATTACCTTCTTTTGATTTCTTTAAAAATAGTGACCATCTCATAACCTTAGGTACTGATAGCTTGGCATCAAATCATCATCTTAGTATCTTGGATGAGATGAAGCTTATCCACCAACACAAATCAGATATTTCATTTGATACCTTATTAAGGTGGGCAACCATTAATGGAGCAAAATTTTTAGACTTAGACCAAGAGCTTGGGAGTATTGCGGTCGGAAAAAAACCTGGCCTAAATCTTATATCTCATATTAAAAACAATCATCTTACAGATAAATCAACAGTTCTAAAACTTATTTAATTTGCATAATCCTTTGTAAAAGCTCAATTTAGCATTGTGTTTTGATCAATTTCTATGAAGAAAGCTTTGCAAATTATAGTGAAAGGAAAAGTACAAGGTGTGTTTTTTAGAGATTCTACAAAAGCCGTAGCAGACCAATTAGGGGTTAAAGGAATTGTGAAAAATTTACCTAACGGGGATGTATTTATAGAAGCAGAACTTGACCCTGTTTTTGAGCAAGATTTTTTAGAATGGTGCAAAACAGGGCCTGACGAGGCAGAAGTAACGGCTATAGAAGTAAAAGAAACAGCATTAAAAAACTTCGTTAATTTTGTGATTCTAAAAAGATAAGCTTGTCTGTATTAAGAAAATTTGCTGGTCAAACTGCAATTTATGGTTTAAGTACCATAGCATCCCGTATACTAAATTTCTTTCTTACCCCGGTTTATACACTGGTATACAAACCAGCTGTTTATGGTATTTTTACCACCCTTTATGCTTATGCTTCTATATGCAATGCAGTAATGGCATTTGGTATGGAAACCACCTTTTTCAGATTCATCAATAAAAATAATGGTGATAAAGAAAAGGTTTATAGCAATACTTTTCTGGTGGTTTTATGTTTAGGGCTCTTATTTCTTAGTACAACTTTTTTGTTTCTTGAACCTTTAGCGCATTGGCTACAAGCAGGTAAGCAAAGTTCTTTGGCAGATTATAAGCTCTATATCCAATACTTTATTTTTATCTTATTTTTAGATGCTTTAGCAGTTATCCCATTTGCTAGAGTAAGGGCAGAGGGAAAGCCAAAACGTTATGCCATCATCAAATTTGTTAATATTTTGAGTTTTATCTCGCTGAATTTATTTTTCATTTTTGGCATTCCAATAATCATCAATCAGAAGTTGCCATTTGCTGATGAATTATCGCAGATTTACCATCCAGAATGGATAGGATATGTATTTATTTCTAACTTAATTGCCAGTAGTTTAACACTTTTACTATTGCTGCCAGAGCTGCTAAAACTAAAATTTAACCCTGATAAAAAGCTGGTTTTAGATATGTTTACCTATAGTTTTCCCATTCTTATAGCCAACCTATCTTTTATTATTAATGAAAATTTAGATAAAATCTTCTTAGGACAGTTGTTACCAGCAGTTAGCAGTCAAGAGCAGGTTGGTATTTATGGTGCTTGTAGTAAGTTGGCAATTTTTTTAAGCATCTTCATTAATGCCTTTAGGCTTGGTGCCGAGCCTTTTTTCTTCAACAATGCAAAAAATAGTAACGCTAAAGAAACTTATGCAGCTATTATGAGTTATTTTATCATAGCATTAAGTGTTATTTTTGTTGGTCTGGTAGCAAATATAGAGTTACTTAAATATTTTATTGGCGAGGCTTATTGGGTAGGTTTAAATGTTGTACCTATTTTGTTATTAGGTTATTTAAGTTTAGGGATATATATGAATTTATCAGTATGGTATAAATTATCAGACCAAACAAAATACGGTTTATATATATCTGGTATTGGTGCAATTTGTACCATTGTCCTTAATCTTATATTTATCCCTTTATGGGGATATATGGCATCCGCATGTATATCTTTAACTGTATACTTATTAATGATGGTTTTATCATATTTATGGGGGCAAAAACATTATCCAATACCTTATAAAATAAAAAAGGATACTATGTATATAGGTTTAGCGGTGATCGTTGTATTTATATCTTTTGTATTATTTAAGCGAAATATCATAGTTGGTAATATTTTATTGCTACTTTTCACTACTGTTATTATTTATACCGAGAAGGATACCCTTAAACGCATTTTTAAAATATGAAGATTAATATCATCAATAAATCTAACAACCCTTTACCCAATTATGAAACTGCAGCCTCGGCAGGTTTAGATCTAAGAGCAAATTTAGAAAGCCCAGAATTATTGAAACCTCTAGAAAGAAAGCTTATTCCAACAGGCTTATTTATAGAGTTACCCATGGGGTACGAAGCGCAGATAAGACCAAGAAGCGGTTTAGCATATAAATCTGGTATCTCTATAGTAAATAGCCCAGGTACTATTGATGCAGATTATAGAGGAGAAATTAAAATATTATTGATAAACCTTTCTACCGAAGATTTTGTGATAAACCATGGCGATAGAATAGCACAAATGGTGATAGCCGCACATGAGCAGGCAGAGTGGCTTGAAGTTGATGTCTTAAGTGAAACAGCAAGAGGTGCCGGTGGTTATGGGCATACAGGAGTAAAATAAATGATGAACAAGAAGCATATCTTAATTTTAGTATTAACCTTTACAGGATTGATAAGTTATGCTCAAAAAAATAAGAATAAACCACAAGAGTTTATCGTTATAAGTGGTAAGCAGCTGTCTCAACAAGATAGTAGTTTGGTAGAAAATCTATATTATTCTGGTCTTAAAGAAAAAGTTTCGGATAATTATACATTAGCTGCTGATTTTTTCAAAAGAGCCTTAGATACAGATCCTTTACATCATTTTTCTGCTTATGAATTGGCTCAAATTTATTTTAGGGCTAAAGATTTTGAACAAGCCAAAAATTTTATTCAGAAAGCCATAACCGTAGAAACACAAAACGAGTGGTATTGGTTGCTTTCTTCCAATATTTATCAAGAATTGAAAGATTATAATTTACTTAATTATACCTTAACAGAATTGGTAAAAATAGCTCCTGACAAGATAGAATATCAACTAGATAAGGCTAACACTTTAATGATATTAAAGAAAAACGAAGAAGCCCTAGCTATATATGATACATTAGAACAACAGTACGGCTCAAACCCTGAGATTATAAAAGGTAAGCAAAACATTTTTGTAAGTAAGGGTGATTTAAAGGGGGCAACAGCTCATCTGCAAAAGTTGATTGATGAAAACCCAGAAGAAGTCGTCAATTATATTTATTTGGGCGACTTATACTTTAACAATAGGCAAAAAGATAAAGCACTTGAAGTATATCAAAAAGCGAAAGTTTTAGCACCCGAGAATGCTTATATCAATTTAGCTTTGGCTGATATTTATAATGCTATTGGTAAAAGCGAAGAAGCTTTTAACGAGTTGAGAGTAGCTTTTACTCATCAGGAGTTAGATATAGACCAAAAAATAAAAATTATCATCAGCTATTTTTCTGCTTTTCCAGAGTTAAGAGCAGTTAGGTATGCAGAAACTTTATCCAAAACATTAACAGAAGTACATAATGATGAAGCTAAGGCTTTTGCAATTTATGGCGATGTCTTATTTCAAAAAAACGAACTTGAGAAAGCTAAAATGGCTTATGAAAATGCAGTTCTGTTAAATAAACAAATTTATGTGGTTTGGGACCAATTGATAAGGATAAAACTTGGTTTAAACGATATGGCGGGTGTAGTTAAAGACGGAGAAGAAGCATTAAGTTTATTCCCAAATCAGGCCGTTTTATATGTTTACACGGCTTTAGCTTACAATCAGTTAAAACAAAGTGAAAAGGCTGTAAATTATTTAAATAATGCACTTAATTACGAACTTAATAATGCTTTAAAAGTACAGGTTTACAGTAGTTTAGGAGATGCTTACCAAAGTTTAAAAAAATTTAAAGAATCTGTTGCGGCGTATGAACAGGCATTGGCTTTAGAGCCAGATAATGTATACGCACTTAACAATTATGCTTATTATTTATCGTTAAGAGATGAGAATTTGGAAAAGGCCGAGCGAATGTCATTTCGTTCTAACCAGTTAGAAAAAGATAATTCTTCTTTTTTAGATACTTATGCATGGATATTGTTTAGACAAAAAAAGTATAAAGACGCTAAAGAGTGGATAGAAAGGGCTTTAAGAGTAAGTAATAGTCAAAGTGCCACTATTATAGAGCATTACGGAGATATTATTTTCCATTTAGGAGATAAGGCTGGGGCTTTAGAAAATTGGAAAAAAGCTGCTCAATTAGGCGAGAAAAGTACATTACTACAAAAAAAGATTAATGAAGGCAAATATTTTGAATAACATCATCTTAGTACTGATAGCTTTACTTTTGACAACGGCTTGCCGCACAAAAAAAATAGTTTCAAATACAAATATAGTTGCGATAGAAAAAAAGGCGAAATTTAATTTATCTGATATCAAAAGGAAAGAATTTTCCTTTGAAACATTAGCTGTTAAAGCAAAAGCTAATGTTGATATAGCAGGTAAAAGCCAAGATTTAAGCCTCAATATGAGAATAAAAAAGGGACAAATCATTTGGTTATCGATAACAGCCTTTGCAGGAGTAGAAGTAGCTCGTTTATATGTAACACCAGACAGCGTTAAATTGATTAATCGCATCAATAGCGAGTATACACTTAAACCTTTTGAATTTATTCATCAGTACATAAATTCTGCTATTTCTTATCAGGAATTAGAGGCTTTGTTAACAGGTAATGCTTTGCCTTTTTCATTGGCGACAGGCAGTTCAAAAATTACAGTGGAAAATAAGTTTTTTTACCTAACAGGTAATGATAAAGATCTAAGTTTTAAGCAGCAGTTTAATGAAGTTTTACAGTTGTTACAGCTAGAACTTAAAGATACCCAGACAAATCAAAAATTAGAAGCTTCTTATCAGGATTATAAACCATTAGCCGGAAAAGATTTTCCTTATCAAATTAGATTAAGTTCTACTCTAGAAAATCAAAAAGTAAGTTTAAATCTCAACTATCAAAGTATACAACTTCAGGTACAACAGGATTATCCGTTTAATATTCCTAAAAGATACACCTTGATAGAATAATTTTTTAGATACCTTTGCGAAAATGAAGTACTTTAAAGCCATTATCATATTCTTTTTGCTGGCCATTGGCAGTAACCAATTATTTGCCCAAACCAGAGCAGAGTTAGAGCGTAGAAAAGCACAACTCAATAAAGATATTGAGATGATTAACAATACGCTTAAAAAGACAGCTTCAAGTAAGAAAGTGACTTTACAACAATTAAATGCTTTAAGAGCTCAAATCAGGTTACGTGAGGAAAAAATTAGAACCATAAACTCTGAAGTAAGATTACTAGATGGGCAAATTAATGAAAACATTAATACAGTTAAATCACTTCAATCTCAGTTGCAACAACTTAAAGTAGATTATGCTGCTATGATAAGGTTTGCACAAAAAAACCAGGGTGCATATAGCAAGCTGATGTATATTTTTGCTGCCAAAGATTTTAATCAAGCCTATAAAAGGATGAAATACTTGCAACAGTTTAGCGAGTATCGTATCAAACAAGCTAATTATATAGAAGAGACACAGAATACCTTGAAAGGTAAGATAGCTGTTCTTAATAAAAATAAGCAGGAAAAAGATCATCTTTTATCAGACCAACAAAAAGAAAAAAATAAGTTAGGTAACGAGCAGGCAAACCAAGCCAAAGTTGTTAAAACATTAACATCTCAGGAGAAAAAATTGAAACAAAATTTAGCTCAAAAGCAAAGAGATGCGGCTAAATTAGATAGAGCAATAAGAGAAGCTATCCAAAGAGAGATTGCAATTGCTAAAAAGAAAGCTGAAGATGAAGCAAGAGCAGCCGCAGCAAAAGCTAAGGCAGAAGGTAAAGAGGCGCCAGTTGCAAAATCAAGCAGCGGATCTATTTTATCAGCAACGCCAGAGGCAGCAAAGCTATCAGCAGATTTTGTAAGCAACCGAGGTCGTTTGCCATGGCCAGTAACAAACGGGGTGATAACGGATGGTTATGGAAAGAAAAATGTTGTAGGAAACGTAACATCAGAAAACAATGGTTGGAATATCAGAACCGGAGCAAATGCTTCTGTAAGAGCTGTATTTAGTGGTACAGTGGCCAGAGTATTAGAAATTGCAGGTAAAGGTGTGGTCATGATAAGACATGGAGAATTCTTTACCGTTTATCAAAATTTAAAAACCATTAGTGTGAGTGCGGGCGAGAAAGTAAGTACCAAACAAAGTATAGGTACTGTTGGTGCAGATGATGAAGGCGTTTCAGAAATACATTTTGAACTTTGGAAAGGTATGCAGGCTCAAAACCCGTCACTTTGGTTGGCTAATTAACAATCATTAAGAAAAGCGTTAAAGAATATTTTTTTTATATTTGCGTTAAACTATTAAACATAAAACATGTATTACGGGGTTTTATTATTCTTAAATTTAGGTACTCCAGAAATTATATTGATAGTTTTTGTGGCATTACTCTTATTTGGAGGTAAAAAATTGCCAGAACTTGCCAGAGGTTTAGGAAAAGGAATCAGAGAATTTAAAGATGCTTCTGATGATGTTAAAAGAGAAATTCATAGAAATATTAATACATTAACTGCTGAAGAAGAGTTAAGAAGAGATGAAGCTGCTGCTCAAAAGTCTTCTGTTAACCAACAACCAGATGAGGAAGTTACTTCAACAGAAACACGAGAAACAATTAAACCGTAATTAATCACAACTAAAATATAAACAAAATGGGTCTAGGTGCACCAGAAATTATACTCATAATAGTAGCCTTGTTACTATTATTTGGAGGTAAAAAAATTCCAGAATTAATGAGAGGCTTAGGAAAAGGTGTTAAAGAATTTAAAGACGGACAAAACGGTGTTGAGAAAAAGGAAGAAAAGCCACAATAATTTTCTTAATATCCAAATTATTTATGATTCTTGTAACCTTGAATCTTTTGAAACATACTTACACTCAAAAGATCCAGGGTTTTGTTTTTAAATGATGCTAGCAGAAACTACTTACAACTACTCTAAATTAGAAGATATACAGGCTGATATACGCTCGGGCGTACTAAGGCTAGAAGATTTGGTTACCTTTTATTTAGACCGTATCCAGCAACTTGCTGATCTAAATGCTTATTTAGAGGTTTTTGGAGAAGAAGCGCTAGCACAAGCAAAAGAGATACAAAACAAAATAGATAATGGTACAGCAGGTAAGCTTGCTGGTATGGTTATCGGTTTAAAAGATAATATCTCTTACAAAGGACATCGTTTGGCTGCATCATCTAAAATCTTAGATGGATATGTTGCAATTTATTCCTCAACTGTTGTAGAACGTGTTTTAGCCGAAGACGCTATTATCATTGGTCGCTTAAATTGTGATGAATTTGCTATGGGAGCTTCTAATGAAACCTCTTATTTTGGCCCAGTGAAAAATTTTGCCGATACAACAAAAGTATCAGGAGGTTCATCTGGTGGCTCTGCCGTAGCAGTGCAAGCCAATTTATGCTTAGCTTCATTAGGTTCAGATACTGGAGGCTCTATTAGGCAGCCGGCAGCATTTTGCGGTGTAGTAGGTTTAAAACCCACTTATGCCAGAGTATCAAGATATGGTATTGTAGCTTATGCTTCATCTTTTGATCAAGTAGGTCCTATCACTCGCTCTGTTGAGGATGCTGCTTTGTTGTTGGAAGTAATTGCCGGAAAAGATTTTTACGACAGTACTTCTTCTAAAGAACCTGTACCAGCGTACTCAACTCTTTTAAACAATTCATCAAAAAGGAAAATTGCTTATATAGAAGAAACCTTACACTCTGAAGGTTTAGACCCAGAGATTAAGCAAAATATAGAAGCCCAAATTCAACTGTTACGTAGTCAAGGCCACACCGTTGAACCTGTTTCTTTTGAATATTTAGATTACGTTGTAGCTACTTATTATATTCTAACAACAGCAGAAGCTTCATCTAATTTGGCCAGGTATGATGGTGTACATTTCGGTTACAGAAGTGATTCATCAAAAGATTTAATCAGTACTTATAAATTCTCCAGATCTGAAGGTTTTGGAGACGAAGTAAAAAGAAGAATCATGCTAGGTACTTTTGTGTTAAGCGCTGGTTACTATGATGCTTATTATTCAAGAGCACAAAAAATACGTAGGCTTATCAAAGAAAAAACCGAGCATATTTTAGAGGATTACGATTTTATATTAACCCCAACAACGCCAACTCCAGCTTTTAATATGGGTGAGCAACCTACAGACCCTGTGGTAATGTATTTAGCTGATATTTTTACTGTAGGAGCCTCATTAGCTGGACTACCTGCAATTTCTTTACCATCGGGTACTAATAAAGATGGTTTGCCTTTGGGTATGCAAATTATAGGTAAGCGCTTTGGCGAGGCTGATTTACTATCTTTTTCAAAATATTATTCTGAACTAGATAAAAAGTAGGGTTTGAAGAGATGTGATTTAAATATATGTATATGATTAAACAAATAAGAGGCTGTCTCAAAAAGGCAGTCTCTTTTTGTTTGATAATAATGAGTTAATTTAGTAGATAAATTTCATATTTTTTT
>NZ_AULF01000006.1 GCF_000425145.1 Pedobacter glucosidilyticus DSM 23534 | reverse complement strand
CCCGAAACTCTACTTTAGACTGATCAGTTTATAGGGAGGAGGTCATGATAAATAAAAATCTATTTTTGATATGTACTAAAAATGGGGAGCCTACACTAAAATGTCTCATGTTTTAACAACATGTCCGTTTTTTTGATTTTTTTACCCACATCTTATTACCCTTTTTTTTTGAAGCTCATAAAGCTTCAAATTGATATAAATAACCTCTTTCCCCTTATTCTCAGAAGCTAAAACCCCTAAATCTTCCAAAGACTTCAAATAATTACCCGATGTTTTCCTGTTCAGATGCAGATTTTCCACCAAAAACTCAATCTTGCAGTATGGGTGGATAAAAAGCTGTTCTATAATAGATTAGTTGATTTTAGGATATTCTGATTAGCTAAACACCTTTGTTATCCTTAAAAAGGAAAGATATCTTTTATAAATAGTTTTTTATCCTAGTATATTTCAACAATTCTAAAAAACAAAAAAGGCCATCTTTCAAAAAAGACAGCCTTTCTATATAATAATTTATAAAAAATTATCCCTTAATAAACTCAGCATTAAAGTACTCTCTGTTCATACGAGCAATATTGGTTACTTTAATTTCTTTAGGGCATTGTGCTTCGCAAGCATACGTATTGGTACAGCTTCCAAAACCTTCATCATCCATTTGGTTTACCATTGCTTTAGCTCTCTGGTAACGCTCTGTTTGTCCTTGTGGTAACATCGCATATTGAGAAACTTTAGCAGAAACAAATAACATAGCTGAAGCGTTTTTACATGCCGCAACACAAGCCCCACAACCTATACAAGTTGCAGAGTTAAATGCTTCATCAGCAATAGTTTTAGGGATTAATATTTCGTTAGCATCTGGCACACCACCAGTACCTACAGAAACATATCCACCAGCTTGTTGTATTCTATCAAAAGCACTTCTATCAACAGCTAAATCCTTAACTACTGGAAACGCAGCAGCTCTCCAAGGCTCTATAACGATGGTTTCACCATCTTTAAAGCTACGCATGTGAAGCTGGCAAGTAGTGGTTGCTCTTTTAGGACCATGTGGTTCTCCATTAATCATTAAAGAGCACATACCACAAATACCTTCGCGGCAATCATGATCAAATTGAATTGGATCTTCTTGGGTTTTAACCAATTTCTCATTAACCACATCCAGCATTTCCAAGAAAGACATATCAGGAGATATTTCTTCTGCCTTATAGGTTACAAACTTTCCTGGGGTTTGACTATTTTTTTGACGCCAAACTTTTAACGTCAGGTTCATATGTCCACTCATATATTTTTAGTATTGAGTATCGAGTATTGAGTATTGAGACGCAAATCTCTTTACTCAATACGCTATACTATTTATAACTACGTTGTGTTAATTTAACATTCTCAAATACCAATTCTTCTTTATGAAGTTCTTCTGGTTGGTTCTTACCTTTATACTCCCATGCTGCTACATAAGCGTAATCATCATCGTTTCTTAAGGCTTCGCCTTCTGGTGTTTGGTATTCTTCTCTAAAGTGTCCACCGCAAGACTCGTTACGGTTCAAAGCATCGTCAACCATCAATTCTCCTAATTCTAAGAAATCGGCAACACGACCAGCTTTCTCTAAAGATTGGTTAACTTCTTCATTTTCACCTAAAACGATAGCATTTTTCCAGAAGTCTTCTCTTAAATCAGAAATAAGTTTTTTAGCTTTTTTCAAGCCTTCTTCACTTCTAGACATACCGCAGTATTCCCACATAATCTTTCCTAAATCTCTGTGGTATTCATCAACCGTTTTGTTTCCTTTTAAAGAAAGTAAAGTTTTAACGTTGTCTTCAACTTCTTTTCTTGTTTGCTCAAAAGCAGGATGGTTAGTGTTTACAGGAGCTGGTCCTATAGTTGCTAAATAATCACCCACAGTATAAGGAATTACAAAATAGCCATCCGCTAAACCCTGCATTAATGCTGATGCACCTAAACGGTTAGCACCGTGGTCAGAGAAGTTTGCCTCTCCTAAAGCGTATAAGCCCGGTACAGATGTCATTAAGTTATAATCAACCCAAAGACCACCCATAGTATAGTGTACTGCAGGGTAAATTCTCATAGGTTGCTCATACGGGTTCTCATCAGTAATTTGATAATACATATCAAATAAGTTTCCGTATTTAGCTGCTACCGTATCTTTTCCTAATCTATTGATAGAATCAGAGAAATCTAAAAATACGGCTAAGCCTGATTTTCCTACACCGCGGCCTTCATCACAAACTTGTTTAGCATTTCTTGAAGCCACATCACGTGGAACCAAGTTACCAAATGATGGATATTTACGCTCTAAGAAATAATCTCTGTCTTCTTCTTTAATATCTTTAGCTTTTATCTCTCCGTTACGTAATTTTTGAGATAAGTCTACTGTTTTAGGAACCCAAACCCTACCATCATTTCTTAACGACTCAGACATCAGCGTAAGCTTAGACTGGTGGTCGCCCGTTACCGGGATACAAGTTGGGTGAATTTGTGTATAGCAAGGGTTACCAAAGAATGCACCACGTTTGTGTGCTCTCCATGCTGCTGTAACGTTAGAACCCATGGCATTGGTTGATAAATAGAATACGTTTCCGTATCCACCAGTACATAAAAGTACTGCATGTGCTGCATGTGTTTCTATTTTACCGTTAACCAAATTACGAGTTACAATACCTTGTGCTTTACCATCTACCACAACTAAGTCTAGCATTTCTGAGCGGGTATACATCTTCACTTTACCCTCATTAATTTGACGGTTAAGCGCCGAGTACGCACCTAAAAGTAACTGCTGTCCGGTTTGTCCACGAGCGTAAAACGTTCTGGAAACTTGCGCTCCGCCAAAAGAACGGTTATCTAATAAACCACCATATTCACGAGCAAAAGGAACACCTTGAGCGACGCATTGGTCAATAATATTTACTGAAACTTCTGCTAAACGGTAAACGTTTGCTTCTCTAGCTCTGTAGTCTCCACCTTTAATGGTGTCGTAAAATAAACGGAAGACAGAGTCTCCATCATTACGGTAATTTTTTGCTGCGTTGATACCACCTTGAGCCGCAATAGAGTGTGCTCTTCTTGGACTATCTTGGAAACAAAAAGCTTTTACATTATAGCCTAACTCTGCCAATGAGGCAGCAGCTGATGCACCTGCTAAACCTGTACCTACTACTATGATATCGTATTTACGTTTGTTTGCAGGGTTTACCAGTTTTAGATTGAATTTGTGTTTACTCCACTTTTCGGCCAAAGGACCTTCTGGAATTTTTGCATCTAACTTCATCTTTATCTATTTTTTTCAGGAATATGTATGTATTCCTGTGTTATCTACTTATTTAAAAAAGAAATACAAAGGCATTGCAGCAAACCCTATTGGGACTAATACTGAAAACACCCAAACACCAAGAAAGTTTATCAATGGTCTATATTTACTGTGGTTCCACCCTAATGTTTGGAAAGCACTTTGGAAACCATGTAATAAGTGGAAAGCAAGTGCCGCCATAGCAACAATATATAATGCCACTATCCAAAGCTGTTGGAACGAAAAAGCAACTGCTTTGTATAAATCTTTCGCTTTAATAATTTGAACACCATCTTCTACGTAAGATACATGGCCAGTAAACTCAGCTTCAGTAAGCTCTTTAACTTGTGTAATGCCTGTGTTTAAGTCTGTACGGTACTCTATATAAGGTGTAGTACCCCAGTGGTAATTATACCAGAAATTACTCATGTGCACCACTATGAAAATAAAAATCATTGTACCCAAAATACCCATGTTTCTAGATGACCATATACTGCCATTACCAGCTTTTTTTGCATAAGGAACAGGACGAGCAGCTTTGTTTTTTTGTGTTAAAATGATGGCCCAAATGGTGTGTACCAAAATAGAAAGATAAAGTAAGTACGATACAACCTTTATCGGGGCGAAATTTGTCATGAAATAAGCGTATTCATTAAATGCTAATCCGGCATCGTCTTTAAATAATTGAAAATTTCCAATTAAGTGGATAATGAGGAAAGAACATAGAAATAAACCGGTTAAACACATGATCAGTTTCTTCCCTAAGGTTGAGGAAAAAGTTTTAGAAAAATTGCTCATTATATTGTATTTAAGGTTTTTTGTTTGCAAAAGTATTTATTAAATGCTGAAAATTAGAAATGGTTTTGACTATTTAAAATGCAAATACTTATTTAGAACCATTCTAATTTTTTTTATTTATAGCAATGTAAATAATTCATTAAAAATAGGTCTTACTAAAATTATCCATAATTAAACAGTTAAATATTTGATAAATTGTTAAAGGCAAACGTGTGTACTAAAAATATTGTTTTATACCTTAAAGATTTTTGAGCCTCCTATAGCAAAAATTTGTGCTTCTTCGCTCTTTTTTAAAGTATATCTTCCAGTAAACTTACCAAATGCAGGCAAAATACCCTCGTTTTCCTTGAAATAGAAACAAGGTAGACTTATTTTTTGTTTTCCTTTACCTGAAATGGTGATTCCTGGGTGTAGATGTCCATAAAGTATAAATTTGTTGGTTTTTTCCTTAGGTAAATCATGTAAGAATAGTAAAAAACCTAGGTTATACTCTTTAACTACTGTAATATCAAGTTGTTTATATAAAGTATCTGGTAAAATATCATGATTTCCTTTTACTAAAATTAAGTTTATGTTGGGATGTAGCTCTCGCCAAAGCTGAAACCATTCCCAATCCTGATTAAAATCGCTATGAAATAAATCGCCTAAAAAAATAATTGTTTCTGGCTGATGTTTATCTATCAAGTCTGATAAAGTTGCCAAATCTTCTTGCGCTAATTGCTTGGGTATTGGAATTCCCGATTTTCTAAAATGACCACCTTTACCTAAGTGCACATCGGCAAGTAATAGCGTTTTATATTCTGGTAATAAAATCGCTTTCTCGGGTAATAATATCAAATCTTCATTGGCGATTTTAACACTATAAAAATGGTTTGGCATAGGTACAAAAATAGCAAGTCCTGAAGAATTTCTTCAGGACTTGCTGTTATTAATATATGTTATCAAAAATTATTTTACTGGGAAAGTAAAGCGGAACTGACCGCCATCTGGGGTAATACCTTGGATAGATAGCATATTGTTTTTAGTAGCGCTTAATGCAGCGTTTACTTGGTCTGTATTATTTACGCCTCTACCATTAATGCCAGTAATAATGGTTCCTTTTGGTACCTCGTACATGTCAAAAGCTTTACCAGGGGCAACACTATTTACAATAACACCAGAGCTTACACCGTATTTTTTCTTATCAGCATCTTTTAAAGGCGAGAATGTTGCACCTAAAGTGTTCATAATTTCTGATGAAGCTACCGATGAATTATTGGATGCTAATTTGTTAGCTTCTGCACCTTTAAGGGTTAAATTAAAGGTTTTTAAATCTCCGTCTCTTAAAACAGTTAATTGTACTTTATCTCCAGGGCGCATTCTACCTATTTTTTCTTGCAACTCAGAAGAAGTGATAACATTATCTCCATTTAGTTTCTTGATGATGTCTCCTTTCTTAATACCGGCAGTGGCTGCTGCACCACCATCTACAGTAGATGATACATATAAACCATTTATTTCTTTAATTTTTAAACTTTCAGCAACATCAGCGTTAAGCTCTTGGAAAGTTACACCTATAAAGCCACGTTTAACTTCACCGTATTTGATAAAGTCGTCCATTACTTTTTTAGCTAAATTAACTGGGATGGCGAAACCATAACCTTCATATACCCCAGAACGTGATGCAATAGCAGAGTTGATACCAATAAGTTCGCCTTTAGCATTTACCAAAGCGCCACCGCTATTTCCTCTATTGATAACTGCATCTGTTTGGATAAATGACTCTATTGAAGAATTAACCGGAGGGTTTTCTGGATCATAATCTCTAGGATTAATTTGATCTTGAGCTAAAATTCCAATTGATCTTGCTTTAGCACTTACAATACCAGCTGTTACGGTTGATTCTAGTGTAAGCGGATAACCCACGGCTAATACCCATTCTCCTACTCTTACATCATCAGAGTTACCTAATTTAACAATAGGTAAATTATTAGCGTCAATTTTTATAAGGGCTAAATCTGTGTTTTTATCACGACCGATAACTTTAGCTTGTAAAACTCTTTTATCTGTTAAAATAACTTCTATTTTGTCTGCATCTTCTACCACGTGGTTATTGGTCATGATATAACCATCGCCGGTAACAATTACGCCCGAACCTTTACCCATAGCTGGGGTATTAGACTGTGGACGACTTCTTCTGCCAAAAAAATCTTCAAACATATCTCCAAACGGATCAGCGTAACCTCCTGATGAAGCCGAGCGGTTATAAGTAGTTCTTACGTGTACCACACCTGGTGAAACAGCCGCCGCTGCTTGTGTAAAATCTAATGCACCGGTTGAAGATATAATCTCTGAACTTGGGTTGTTTGCGAAATAAACTTTTTGTCTATCATCAAGACCCATGCCTTGGAAAGATTTATCTTCCAGTAATTTATAAGCACCTACAGCAATTGCTCCGCCAACAAAAGCTGTAAGGAGGCTCATCCCAATTTTCTTCATATTGTTTGTCATGCTTTCTAATTTTTGTCTATAACTTAATCCCAAAAATAATACCATTAAGACGTAGCTTGCAAGTATATGTTATCTGTTTTGATGTTAAAAAATGTTAAAACTTTAAATATAAATTATAAAAATTAACAATATTTTGGTTGTGAGCTATTGTTTGCACAACATTTATTATTTGCCGATGTTTGTGTAATCATGGAATTAAATTTTTATAAATACCAAGGTGCCGGAAATGATTTTGTTATGGTAGATAACAGAAAAATGGGCTTTAATCATCATCATCCGGCATTATTAGCTAAAATATGCGATAGAAGGTTTGGTGTTGGTGCAGATGGTATTATGTTCCTTGAAGAAAAGGAGGGTTATGATTTTGAGATGGTTTATTATAATGCCGATGGCCAGCCAAGTAGTATGTGTGGTAACGGTGGTAGATGCATTGTTGCATTTGCTAAATTTTTAGAAATTATTAATCAAGAGACTGATTTTTTGGCAGTTGATGGGCCTCATTATGCAAAAATTTCAGAAGAAGGAGATTGGGTAAGCTTACAAATGATTGATGTTGATGTCATAAAAATGGATGGAGATGATTATGTTATAAACACAGGATCTCCGCATTTTGTACGTTTAGAAACATCAGACATATCTAAAAAAAATGTTTTTGAGGAAGGTAGAAACATCCGCTACAACGAAACTTACCACAAAGAGGGCATTAATGTAAATTTTGTTGAGGATAAACAAGACCACTTGTTTGTAAGAACTTATGAAAGAGGTGTGGAGGATGAAACTTATGCTTGTGGAACTGGTGTTACAGCTGTTGCATTAGCTATGGCTAAACACAAAGGTTTAAGCGGCCATATCTCAACACCCATCAAAGTATTAGGTGGAGATTTAACCATCAAATTTGATTATGATGGAGTGCATTATCGTAACATATTTTTAGAAGGCCCTGCAAAGCAAGTTTTTAAAGGCTTAATAAAGCTTTGATACTCTCAAATTTAATCTTCTTTAAATTCTGTAATATGTATGGCGTTTTTAATAGCTAAGTCTAATTCTTGACTGCATTTTTCCAGCAATTTTAAAAGATGCTTATTTACAGACTCTGAGTTTTCATATTGTAGCAATTCTATAATACCGAGAACAGATGCTAAAGGTTTTCTAACTTGATGAGCATTAAACCAAGCTGTTTTTTTAAGAATTTCATTTTGCTCCTTAATTTTTGCTTCTCTAATTTTTCTTTCTGTAATCTCACTTTCAATAGCTATATAACCAATATGATTATTTTGGTCGTCAAAAATTGGTCCTCCATCTATTTGCAACCAATATTTTCTGCCTGTTTTAGAAAAATTGGCTACTTCAACGTTAAAGAATTCTTTATTTTTTAATGCCTTATTTAATTTATCTACTGCTTCTTGACTTTCTTCGGGATAGAGAATAAAATCCCAAGGTCTTTTGCCTAAAATTTCACTTTCTTGATATCCGGTAAGTTCTATAAATGCAGCATTTACCCATTCTATTTTTCCTTCAACATCTGTAATAACAATAAGGCTTTTTACTTTGCGTACAATTTCTTCTAGGCGTTTATTTTTTCTATTTACAAAAGTAATTTCTTCTATATCTTGTATAGAGCCTATAACCTTTTCTAAAATACCTGCTGAATTATATTTTAAAATTGATTGGTCGTAAATAAGTTTAAAATCTCCATTAATAGTCTTAAACCTGTACTTTCTTTTAATTGTTTGATACTTTTGTTCTACGGCTTCTCTAAAAATGGTATCGTTTTCAATAAAATCAGATGGGTGCATACGCTCTACCCACCAAGACTCTGGGTGATTAGCTTCTTTTACACCATAACCCATAATAGAATTTATGTTGCCTGTTAATCTAATGCGGGCGTTTTTAATGTCCCATTCATAGAGAGCATCATTGGTTAATAATGCGAGTTGCTCAAAACGTTCAAGTGTTTTATGGATAAGTTGGTCTTTAAGGGTTATTTCGCTAACATCTTTTATATAACCTTCTACTGTAAATTTTTGCTTTTTAGGGTCTTTTAAAGTTCCAGCAAATAAAATATATCTTAACTCGTTTTCTTTTTTAAATCTTAAAGTACATTCATTAATGGTAAAGCCCATTTTAAAAGAGCGTAAAAAGTGCTCTAATTTATTTAGGTCTTCTTTAATGACACTATTTTTTAAAATATTAAGCGGAGAAACATTTTCTAAGTTTTGGATGTTAAGTAATTCAAAAAACCCTGTGCTGGGTTCTAAGCGTTCCGTTTCTAAATTAAACTCCCAGCCCGCAATTTGCGCTATCTTTTGTGTGTTAAAAAGTTTATTCTTATTATACTCTATTACTTCTAAACTTTGTAACAGCTTATTATTTTGGATTTCAAGTTGTTGCTGATGATGTTTAAGTTCCTCTTTGATTTTTAATTGCTCGGTAATATCTACAGCTAAAACCAAACGGGCTGATTTTCCTTTGTAATTAATCTCATACGCATGTACATTAACCTTTATTTGTTCGCCATTTTTTAAAATGTGTATCCAAGGCTCATCGTATGAAATTCTTTTTGGAGATGATAAAATATCACTTAACAATCTTTCTTTTTCAGTATCTGGTCTTATATCTAAAACTGTTTTTGATAAAAATTCTTGTTTGCTATAACCATAATTTTTTATTGCAGCTTTGTTAACCTCTATAAATCTTAAACTTTTTAAGTCGTAGATATACATGGGGTTAGGATTGGCATCAAACATATTACGATAATCCTTTTCAGACTTGCTTAGCTTATCAAAATATTTGTTGATAAGTTTATAAAGTAATAAGCTGGTTATGGTAACAAACAATAAGCCTTTAATGGTATTGGCCCAATTGTTATCGCATAGAACATGGTCTTTAAAAAAATAATCTAGTGCCCTATCACTAAAATATATCCATGAAATACCTAAGATAAAATAATATAGTGTTATTTTTTTTTGGCTATTCATGCTGTTTTCAAACTTTTTAAAAGAATAGCAAAAGGTACTAATAATTATTTTACTTATAACTTATTAAGGCTAAAGGATAATAAAAAAAAAGAGTCGCTCTAAACTGGATGAACGACTCTTAAACCTAAACAAATTTTGTGATACTGAAGGTATCAGGACCTAAACTGATGTAAATGTAAAGGCTAAATATTATTTTAACATTAACTTATGATGATTTTAAATACATTCCCAAACACTATCTACAAACCATTTTTTATCATCAAAAAGTGTTTAACAGGTTTAAAACCAGCTTTTTTAGCCATATTTTCTGTTTCTTCAAGATGGTATTTTTGAGATATTTCCATCGCAATGTATTCATAATCATCATGTAAGTATTATAAAAACAAAAAATCCCAGACTCTTTTGTAAGCCTAGGATTTACACACATCTTTTTTATTACTATTATTATTTGAATACAGAATTTACTTCTGTAATTTTCCAAGAGTCTTTAATTTTTGATAAGCTAACAATGTTTTCTCTGGTAAAATTTTCATAGTGCATACTTACCGTTACTAGGGCATAATTATCACTTGCAGTAATTATTTTATAACTAATCTTACAATTTTGAGTAGCAGCATTATTTTTATTATTGTTAAATTTTAACTCATCTGCTTTATAATGTGTAACCGTATTGCCATTTCTATTGATGTTAAATTTAGCGTCATAAGCAATTATAGAAGCATAATCTGCATGATAGCCAGATTTTAATACTTCGATATAAGTTCCGATACTAAAGCTCATGCTTTTTTTATCGATGTTTTTCTCATCTGCCATTACAGTGCTTGATACACTCAAAAGAACAAAACAAACAATTGCGGTTAAAAAGTTTTTAGTTTTCATGATTTAATTTTTTTAAGGTTAATTTTTAAGTTTTATATTTCTAAGACTGTGGCTTAGAGAGGAATGTTACAGTTAAAATGAAATTTTTTTTAAAAACCACTACTTTTAAAAGTAACTGAGGATAATTTTTAAAAATTTTTGCTTAAAACACCTGCTATAAATTATATTTATTAAAATTTAAGTTAACACTTTTAATAATGGACGATGTAAATGCTCGGTTACAGGAAAGTATTGTTGAAATTAGTCGTAAGCAGTTTGAGAAATTTCTTCAATTAGAAACTTTTTTTAATTGCACACCAGATTTACTTTGTATTGCCGGTTTTGATGGCTATTTCAAAAGAATAAATCCGGCTGTGGCTAACTTATTAGAGTTTACAGAAGAAGAGTTATTACAACATCCTATACAAAGCTTTATTCATTCGGATGATAAGTTAATTACTAAAACAGAAAGAGATAAGCTAAAAGATGGTCAAAGGTTATTAAATTTTGAAAATAGGTATATTACCAAAACCGGAAAAATAATTTGGCTTTCCTGGACATCTATTTTAGCTAGTGATAAAAACCACATTTACGCCATTGCAAAAAATGTAACTACCAAAAAGAAATTAGAAGAAGAAAAAAATATTTTATTAAATGAGATTGCTAAAGCAAATCATGATTTAAAGCACTTTGCCAGAGCTACTTCGCATGATTTACGCTCACCAATTAATAATTTAATTGCTTTGTTTGAACTTTTGGATACAGAAAAAATTACGGATAATGAAACCAAACAATTTGTTCAAATCTTACAATCATCTACCTATCAATTAAAAACCACTTTTGATAATTATGTGGAAGACTTAAAATCAAAAGAGGGTCTTTTTGTTAGTAAAGAAACGCTTATGCTTGATGATGTTTTATCCAAAGTGTTAGATTCAGTACAACATTTATTAAATCAAGCACATGCAAAAGTTCTGATAAATTTTTCGGCTTTTTCTAACGTTTATTTTAATAAAACCTATTTAGAAAGCATTTTTTTAAACCTTATTACCAATGCTATAAAATATGCTAAAACAGATGGTTACCCGCAAATAAATATTTATACGCAAGTAGAAAATCAAATAAAACAAATCATCATTCAGGATAATGGAATTGGGTTTGATGCTGATAAAGTAAAAGATAAGATTTTTAGAATTCATCAAACCTTTCATAACCATCCTGATGCAAAGGGAATAGGTTTATATTTGGTACACACACATGTTTTAGAGATGGGTGCAAAAATAACTGTACATAGCGAGATTAATAGAGGCACCACTTTTAAAATACACTTAGGCAATTAAATTCTTCTTTTAAGCTCTATTATTTTTCGGTGATGTTCTTTATCTCTTACCACATCTAATAATACGCCACGCCCATTTCTAGATCTTAATACTTCGGTAATTTCATCTAAAGTCATGATGCTGGTGGGTTTAAAATTAATAGCAATAATTTCATCGCCTACCAAAAGTTCAGCATCAGAGGCTGGCGAGTTTTCATCAATTCTGTTAATGATATAACGGTTGTAAGCATCGCCAGCGGCAACAATGTCCATTCCGCTCATATCATGCTCTAAATCTGGAAAATTTTTGCTTATTTTCTTGAGATAGATATAGCCTTCATGATAATTAAAAATAACATTAAACTGCTTTAAAAACCTATTACCAATACTTCCGCTACGAGGTACAGTTAAAATTTTGGCCGCCACATCATTATAATGTGGAAATGAGGTAAGCAGGTTTTGAAAGATTAAACCCTCCAAATTAAATATGTTTACACGAGCAATAGAACCATTAATTTTGCCACCTAAACCTACTCCTAAAATAGTTTTTAAATGCTTATTTGGAATGGGAAAACTATAACCGTTTAATGATTCTAAAGCTAATGTATGCCCTGCACCACTATCAATAATTAATTTTAAAGGGTAAATAGTATCTAAAAGTTGGGCTTTTGCTTGGCAGTAAGGCTTATTTTGCTCTATGGTTATGGGTATTTTATAACCATTTTTAAGCTTAGGCTTAAATGTCTTTTGTTGTATAATTAGATATTTAGCTTGGTAATATATTTTAATGATAAAACTATTAAAAAAATCATAACCAATTAAACCATGTATGGGTACACCAGCATGTTGCGATAAATTAAGCAAATCTTTTTCTAGGATTGCTGCGCCCAAACTTTTAGCCTCTGTGTTGCCTATATTAACTTTTAAAGAAGGAGCTAAATAAGCAGATAGCTCTTCTATTTCTCCTAAACCAGATATTTTTATTTTTCTGAACGATTTAAGCCGAAGCGAGTCTTTTAAAACAGGATCTGTTATCACCATTAAACCCACACCAGAGTCTAATATAAAGTTAAATGGTCCTTTTTGGTTGATATAAGTTTTAACAACAATTAAGCCCCCAGCTTTAATAAAGAACAGTTGTTCCTTTTTTCTTTTACCTTTGAAACCAAATGCCTCATCAGCAAAATTTGGCTCGATAAATGAGAAAAAAGCAAGTATAAATATTACTAAAAGCCTTACGTTTAAAATGGATATCATCAGTAATAAGCAATTTAGTAATTAAAAACTAATGATAACAGATGTTGAGCCTTTAATATGCGATGTATTTTATCTCTAAATCTTCTTAAAAATATGATAAGATTTATATATATTTTTTTTCTATACGCTTTCATAACAGCTTGTACAGCTAAAAAATCTGTAACCACTATTAAACAACAAATAGATCATCAATTTGATTTACTTGCCCAGAAAAACCATCATATTGGCTTCTTACTAAAAGATTTAGAAAAAAATCAAGTTGTTTATGAGCTTAACGCCGATAAACCTTTTATAGCAGCATCTACCATTAAATTGCTTAATTTTTATACCGGACTGCATTTCATGGCAGACTCTGTACCAAGTTACCAATATATCATCAAAGGCGATTCTTTGATTATTTGGCCCATGGCCGACCCTACTTTCCTTAATACCGATTTTAAAGATCAACCGGCTTTTGATTTTCTAAAAAACTCAGGGAAAAATATTTATCTGGTAAGTGGCCGTTACAAAGGCGAAAAATTTGGTAAAGGGTGGTTTTGGGATGATTATAACGAAAGCTACCAAGCAGAAATTACCGACTTCCCGATGTATAAAAATACGGTTACATGTAGCCAAAATACCGATGGAACATTTAGCATGTCGCCAGACTTAGCTTCACTTTATTACAGCGAAAAGAGCGTTCATAAATCTTTAAAAAGCATCAAAAGAAACGCGTTTAATAATAATATTTTTGTTCCAGAGCAATTAAATCCGGGATATAAACAGCTTATTCCTATCAGCTTTAATAGTAATATAAAAGAAAGCTTGTTAACCGATACTTTGTTAGCTACAGGTTTAATCACATCTTCTGTTAGTACTTTACCGTGGAGACCAGTGCCTGCTAATGCTAAAATCATTTATAATACCCAAGCAGATATGGTTTATAAAAAAATGTTGCAAAACAGCGATAATTTTTTGGCAGAACAACTGCTATTAAATTATGCTACGCAACAACAACTAAATATGGATGCGAGTCTTATCATCCAAAAAGCACAACAAGAACTTTTTAATGATGTTGACAAAAACAGCTATCATTGGGTTGATGGTTCTGGCCTATCCAGACTTAATTTAATAAGCCCAAGCTTTGGCATTACTCTTCTTGAAAAGTTAAGACAACAAGTAAATAATGATGATAAACTTTTTGATTTATTAGCTGCCGGTAACAAAAGCGGAACATTAAAAAATATGTTTAAAACCAGCTCTAATAGCTTTGTTTATGCAAAATCAGGCAGTTTATCTAATAATTATAATTTAGTTGGGTATTTGGTGGGCAAATCAGGTAAAAAATACGCTTTCTCATATCTCAATAACAATTTTATTGCGCCAGTATCAGCCGTACGTATCAATGTTGAGCAACTTTTAACTTTTATACATCAAAACTACTAACATGAAAAGGTTTTTGTTTTTTATAAGTTGCTTATTAATGTTGCAGCAAGCTTTTGCACAACATAGCACCACAGTTTATTTGGTTAGACATGCAGAAAAGCAAACCCAAGATAGGAAGAATCAAGACCCATCTTTAAACCAATTAGGTAAACAAAGAGCAGAAGATTTAAAAACTTATCTGGCAAAAGAAAAAATCGGGCATATTTTTACAACTCCTTATAAAAGAAACCAAGAAACTGCAGCACCTTTAGCTAAACATTTAGATTTGGGTATCGAGTTTTACGAGGCACATGATACAGCTTTTTTAACCAAAAGAGTTAAGCAAGAATTGGTAGGTAAAAGGATATTAATTGTTGGCCATAGCAATACCGTTATTAAAATAGCCAAAGCTTTGGGTGCAAAATTATCTTTAAAAGAATTACAAGAAGAAGATTACGATTTCATTATTCAACTAAAAATTAAAGGAGATAAGGTAAAATCGCAAATCAAACATTTTGGTAAAGTACATCATAGCAGTAGTATTTAATTTTCCTCTTTAGGGATGTACTTTACATGCTGTTCTTCCTCTATCATTTTAATATAAACAGCATGTGATGATGGTTTTATCCTTTCGCCCTTTTCTTCAGCATAAACTTTGGTAAACTCGGCACCAAAAAATAAAATTGCTGCCGAATAGTAAACCCAAACAGCAATAACTACCAAAGTACCAGCCGCACCATAAACAGAGCCTACAGCTGTATATCCTATATAAAGTCTTATCAAGTATTCGCCTAACATAAAAAGTAAGGATGTAAAAATAGCTCCTGTTCTTACGCCTCTCCAAGGAATTTCTGCATCTGGCAAAACTTTATAAATAATGCTAAACAGGAAAACAAGTACTAGAAAAGTAATCATCAGATTAACAATATCAAATAAAAATAAAATGTCCTGTGGTAAATGGTTACTTAAAACGGCACTTACAGCAGACACCATACCATTAATAATTAGTGAAACAATGAGTAAAAAGCCCAAGCTACCCACCATAGATAGCGATAAAAATCTGTCTTTTAATAATTTAAGCCAGCCTTTTTTTGGTACAGCTTTTACTTTCCATATTTGATTGATAGAATCTTGTATTTCTATAAAAATACCGGTAGCACCTATTAGTAAAGTAATAACACCAATAATAATGGCAACTAAACTATCTCCTGAGAGGGCAAGATTTTTTAAAAGGGATTGAACTTGTAAAGCGGCTTGGTTACCAATAAAACCTTGAATTTCTTCAAATACTTTATCTTGTAAAACCTGTTTCTCCTGGTAAAAAAAGCCAGCTACTGAAAGTAAAACAACCAGCATAGGGCCTAAAGAAAATATGGTATAATAAGATAAAGATGCACTAAGTTTTAAGCCTTTATCAGCCATAAAAGCATTAAAACTTTTGATAATGATTTTAAAAATAAATTTAGCTTTAATAGTAATTTTCATCATCATTTATCATTTTTTTAAATGATTACAAAAAATAAGCCCCTTTTTTATCGATTAGAAACAAGCAGTAAATCTAAATCCTTAACAGGTAAATTAAAACGCTCTGCTAAATCTTTATTAGTCATAGAACCTTGGAAGATGTATACAGCATTTCTGATTCCGTGTTTTTCCCAAATGAGGTTATTGATACCACCTAAATCTCCAATATCTATTAAAATTGGCGTAAAAATGTTGGTAAGTGCATAAGTTGCTGTTCTACTTACTCTTGATGCTATATTAGGCACACAATAATGTATCACATCGTATTTTCTAAACACAGGGTTTTTATGATTGGTAACTTCTGATGTCTCAAAACAACCACCTTGATCAATACTTACGTCTATAATAACAGAATTAGGTTTCATTTTAGCTACTGTTTCTTCGCTCACTATACATGGGCTTCTGCCATGTGATGCTCTTATAGCACCAATGGCTACATCACAAGTTCTGATAGCTTTTTCCAAAACAATAGGTTGTATAACGGATGTAAAAACCCTACTTCCAATATTGTTTTGAAGTCGTCTCAATCGGTATAAAGAAGAATCAAAAACCTTAACCTCGGCACCTAAGCCAATAGCGGTACGGGCAGCATATTCGCCAACGGTACCAGCTCCTAAAATCACAATTTCTGTAGGCGGCACTCCCGTTACACCACCTAGCATTAAACCTTTGCCACCATAAACATTACTTAGATATTCGGCAGCTATTAAAATAGAGGTTGCACCTACAATCTCGCTCATAGCCCGCACTACGCTTAAAACATTTCCATCATCTCTGATATACTCAAAAGCTAAAGCCGTAATTTTTTTTGCCATTAAAGCCTGTATATCTTCTTTGTTGATGGTAGCCATTTGCAATGCAGAAAAAATAATCTGCGAATGCTTCATCATTTCGATATCGCTTTTTGTTGGTGGTGCAATTTTTAAAATAATATCTGCCCGGTAAACCTCTTTGGTATCATAAACAATATGGGCACCTTGTTCGCAATAATCTTTATCAGAAAAATTTGCGGCCAAACCTGCACCAGCTTCAATAACTACTTTATGACCATTATTAACCAGTAGGGCTACTGATAATGGCGTTAAAGCTATCCTGTTTTCTTGGAAAGAGGTTTCTTTAGGAATACCAATAAAGAGTTGGTTTTTTTTACTTTTAATTTCGGCCATAGCCTCTTGAGGCTGGTAAAGGGCCTGTTTGGCCACTTCAGAAAAACCGCTCATCAGGGTTGAACTCATATCAGGAGATTTTCTGGATATCTATTAATCTTTCTGTTTCTGTAACAGGATAAATTTTAATTCTTACGTGATGGTACGGAATTAAATCGGCTATTTTTTCTGGCCATTCTATCATGCAATATTGTCCAGAGTAAAAGTAGTCTTCATAACCTAAATCAAAAGCTTCACTTTCATTTTTAATACGATAAAAATCAAAATGATAAATGGTATTATGGCTTCCTTTATACTCGTTTACAATAGAAAAAGTAGGGCTAGAAGTATGTTCTACTACGCCCAAATGCTTGCATAAATGGTTTATCAAAGTTGTTTTACCGGCTCCCATATCCCCATAAAAAGTAAAAATTTTCTCTTCGCCGGCAGCTTCTATAATTTGTTTTGCTGCTTCTGTAAGTTCTGATAAACTCTTAACGCTTATTTGCATATCGTAAAAATAAGCGATAATTTATTTATTCTTATATGTTACAAACGGAATTATCATTTCTTCTAAAGAAATGCCACCGTGTTGGAACGTTTCATTATAAAAGTTAACAAATTGGTTATAATTGTTTTGATATACAAAATAACTGTCTTCTTTAGCGAAAATAAAGCTAGAACTTACATGCAATTTTGGTAATTGTATCTCATGCGGGTTTTTTACATGATACACTTCTTTGCTGTTATAGTTTAAGTTTTTGCCTTGTTTGTAGCGTAAGTTGGTATTGGTATTTCTATCGCCAATAACTTTGCTGGGATGTTTTACCCTTATGGTACCATGGTCAGTGGTAATCATTACTTTCACTTTCTTCTGCGAAAGTTTTTTCAAAAGATCTAATAATGGCGAGTGCTCAAACCAGCTTAATGTTAAAGAGCGGTAAGCAGCATCATCATTAGCCAATTCTTTAATCATTTGCATATCTGTTCTGGCATGCGATAGCATATCCACAAAATTGTAAACAATAGCGTTTAAATCATTATCCAGCAGGTTAGACAAAGAATCGTTTAAGTCTTTTCCTTGGTCTTGATTTAATATTTTATGGTAAGAGAATTTAATATCTTTACGGAGTAAGCGTTTAATTTGGTCTTGTAAAAACTCTTCTTCATGTAGATTTTTACCGCCTTCATCTTCATCATTTTGCCATAAGTTTGGAAAACGTTTTTCCATATCTAGCGGTAAAAGTCCAGAAAAAATGGCATTTCTGGCATATTGTGTTGCTGTTGGCAGGATACTGAAATAGCTATCTTCTTCTTCTAACCTAAAATACTCAGTAATTAATGGGTTAATCACCTTCCATTGGTCGTAACGTAGGTTATCTATCACAATAAAAAAGGTTGGAATATGTTCGCTTAAAGCCGGAAAAACCTTTTTCTTAAATAACTGATGCGAAAATGTTGGTCCGTTATCTTGGTCATTTATCCATGTAGCATAATTTTTTTCCACAAACTTGCAAAACTGGGCGTTTGCTTCTGCCTTTTGCATGGTTAAAATTTCATGCATACCGGCATCTTCTAATTTTTCTAGTTTAAGCTCCCAAAACAGTATTTTTTTGTATACATCAATCCACTCCTGATAGTTTAAATTATCATTCAAGGTCATACCAAGTGTTCTAAAATCTTGTTGGTAAGCCATAGATGTTTTTTCGCTAATCAAACGCTTATTATCAATCAACTTTTTAATAGTTAATAGTATTTGTTTAGGATTTACAGGCTTGATTAAATAATCATCTATGGTTGCACCAATGGCGTCTTCCATCAAGTATTCTTCTTCGCTTTTGGTAATCATCACTACCGGAATATCTGGATTAATACTTTTAATAGAGGTTAAAGTCTCTAAGCCAGTTAAACCAGGCATATTCTCATCTAAAAAAACCAAATCAAAATCTTTTGATTTAAAAATTTCTAAAGCGTCATTTCCGTTAGTCGCAGTATCAATATGGTATCCTTTCTCGTTAAGAAATAAAATGTGTGGTTTTAAAAGATCTATTTCATCATCTGCCCATAAAATATTGGCTGTTTGCATATCTTTATTTTCTATTATCAGTTAAAATATAAAAATGCTGTAAATATTGTATATTAATGCATACAGCATCAATAAAAATAACAAAATTTGTGCCTTATATAATTTCCTTTGAATAAGAATAAAATTATCAACGATCCGGTTTACGGTTTTATCAGCATCAAAACAGATTTAATTTTTGATTTGATAGCGCATCCTTATTTCCAGCGCTTGAGATATATCAAGCAATTAGGGATGACACATTTGGTATATCCAGGAGCTTTACATACACGCTTTCACCATGCTTTAGGGGCTATGCACTTAATGCAATTGGCAATAGAGCATTTACAAACGAAAGGGCATGAAATTACACCAGAAGAAGCAGAAGCTGCTTGTATCGCTATTTTACTTCATGATATTGGTCATGGGCCTTTCTCACACGCTTTAGAGCATTCTTTGGTCCCAAATGTTTCTCACGAGCGCATAAGCCGCTTATTTATGTCTCGTTTAAACCAAGAGTTTCATGGTAAGTTGGATATGGCTTTGGCTATTTTCAATAATAGTTATCTTAAAAAGTTTTTATCACAACTTATTTCAGGGCAATTAGATTTAGACCGTTTAGATTATTTAAACCGCGATAGTTTTTTTAGTGGCGTAACTGAGGGTATGGTAAGCTCAGACCGTATTATAAAGCTTCTGAATGTAAAGGATGGCTCTTTAGTGGTAGAAGAAAAAGGTATTTATTCAATAGAGAAGTTTTTAATAGCTCGTAGGCTGATGTATTGGCAGGTTTACCTACATAAAACGGTGGTTGCGGCCGAGCAATTATTAGTTAAAATTTTAAAAAGAGCAAGGGCATTGGCTAAGGAAAATGTAAACCTTTTTGCAACACCAGCTTTAAGTCATTTTTTATATCATGATATCCTAGCCCATGAATTTACAGAAGATAGTGAGCATCTTTCTTACTTCGCAAAATTAGACGACCATGATATGATGGCAGCAGTGAAAGTATGGCAAAATCATGATGATTTTATTTTAAGTACCCTTTGTAAAAATCTTATCCAAAGAAACCTTTATAAAGTAGAAATAGATAATGCTTTGCCAGATGAAGCTAGAGTTGCTACCATAAAAGCTCATATAATAGAAAAATTGGCTATCAGTGATGAAGAGTCTGAGTATTTTATTTTTAGTGATACCATCAACAATATGGCTTATAAAATAGGAAATGGTAGTATAAAAGTTTTGTTAAAAAGTGGGCTTATAGAAGATATAGCGGCGGTTTCTGATAATTCTAACCTAGAGGCTTTATCAAAAGTGGTTACAAAAAATTTCCTTTGTTATTTAAAAGTATAACTTTGTTAGCTTGTATTTTAACCTAACAATTTGTTCATTTCATATTATCAGTTAATTTTGCCAAATGCAATTTACCGCAAAAGAGGTTAGTTTATTGCTTAATGGAACCATAGAAGGTAATCCAGACGCAATAGTTTTTAAGTTAGCAAAAATTGAAGAAGCCAATGAAGGTAGTCTTTCTTTTTTAGCTAATCCTAAGTATGAATCTCACCTTTATACTACCCAAGCTTCTGTGGTAATTATAAATAAAGATTTAGAGTTAACCCAACCAGTTAATACAACTGTTATCAGGGTTAATGATGCTTACAGCAGTTTCTCTGTTTTACTGGAGAAATACAATACTCTTAAATTAAATAAAGTAGGTATTGAAGAGCCATCTTTTATTCACCCAGATGCTGTTATCGGGAAAGATGTGTTTATTGGTGCCTTCACTTATATTGGTGCCAATGCAAAAGTTGGTGATGGAGCAAAAATATATCCTCATTCTTTTTTAGGAGATAATGTAGAAGTAGGTGCTTTTTCTACTTTATTTTCTGGGGTAAAAGTTTACCACGATTGTATCATAGGAAATAATGTTATCATCCATAGTAATGCCGTAATAGGTAGTGATGGCTTTGGTTTTGCTCCACAAGCAGATGGTTCTTACCATAAAATAAGTCAAATTGGTAATGTTATTATTGAAGATTGGGTAGAAGTTGGTGCTAATACTTGTATAGATAGGGCAACTATGGGCTCTACCATCATCCGTAAAGGCGTTAAATTAGATAACCTGATACAAATTGCACATAATGCAGAAATAGGTTCAAACACCGTCATTGCTTCGCAAACGGGAGTTTCTGGCAGTACAAAAGTTGGCGAAAACTGTATTATTGGTGGGCAAGTGGGTGTTGTAGGGCATATCAGCTTAGCTAAGGGTACGCAAATACAAGCAAAATCAGGTATCAATAAATCCATAGAAGAAGAGAATAAAAAATGGGGAGGTGCGCCAGCAACCACCTATCAAAATTATATGCGGTCTCAGGTAATTATCCAAAGGCTCCCAGAAATGGAGAAAAAAATTGAAGACTTACAGCGTATGCTTAAAGAACTTCAAGATAATACCATTAATAAATAACACTACAGTATGAATCTTAGGCAAAGAACTATTAAATCAGATATTAGCGTAAGCGGAGTAGGATTACATACTGGTGCAAAAGTTACCTTAACTTTTAAACCAGCTCCTGAAAATCATGGATACAAATTTAAAAGAGTTGATTTACCCGGCCAACCTATCATAGATGCAGATGTTGATAATGTTACCGATACAGCAAGAAGCACCACATTATCACAAAACGGAGCCAGCGTAAGCACTACAGAACATGTTTTAGCGTCTTTAGTGGGTTGTGATGTAGATAATGTGATGATAGAATTAGACGGTATAGAAGTTCCTATCTTAGATGGCAGCTCCATAGCATTTGTAAAAGCATTAGAATCGGTAGGTTTTTTAGAGCAAGACGCAGATAGAGAGTATTACCATATTCCTCATAACATCCATTATTCTGAGGATGATAGAAAAGTAGAAATGGTAGCTATGCCTTTGGATGATTATAGATTTACCTGTATGGTAGATTATAACTCTCCCGTATTAGGTAGTCAACACGCAACCATTTCAAGTATAGGCGAGTTTAATGATGAAATAGCTTCTTGCAGAACTTTTGTTTTTTTACACGAGCTTAAAATGCTTTTAAAGCATAACCTTATTAAGGGTGGTGATATTAACAATGCTATTGTTATTGTAGACCACGAAATAGAAGATAACGAGCTTAAAGAATTAGCAGCAGCTTTTAATCGTGATGAGATAAAAGTAGCCCGAGAAGGCATTCTAAACAATATAGAATTGCGTTACCAAAACGAACCTGCCCGACATAAACTATTAGATATGATAGGCGATTTAGCTTTAATAGGTACACCTATCAAAGGGCATATTATGGCTGCTCGTCCGGGCCATGCTGCAAACGTAGCTTTTGCAAAGAAGATAAAGGCAGCCATCAAAAAAGAAAAAAAGAAAAAAACGCAGCATGTGTATGATCCACAAGCAAAACCGCTTTATGATATTACTAAAATCATGGAGATTTTGCCACACAGACAACCGTTTTTATTTATCGATAAGATATTAGAACTTACCAAAACTTATGTTGTGGGGGTTAAAAACGTAACCATGAATGAAGAGTTCTTTAAAGGGCACTTCCCTGGAGCACCTGTTTTACCCGGAGTAGTTCAAATAGAAGCCATGGCGCAAACAGGAGGTATATTAGTCTTAAGTACAGTAGAAGACCCCCAAAATTACCTTACTTATTTCTTAAAAATAGACAAAGTAAGATTTAGAGCACAAGTTTTACCAGGAGACACCATAGTTTTTAGATGTGATTTAATGGAACCTATTAGAAGAGGCATTGCACAAATGAAAGGTATTGGTATGGTAGGTGAAACCGTTGTGGTAGAAGCCGAAATGATGGCGCAAATTAGTAAAGTTAGAGAAACCAATACAGCTTCATGATACAACCATTAGCTTACATACACCCACAAGCAAAAATTGCTAACAGCGTAGTTATAGACCCTTTTGCGGTTATACACAAAGACGTAGAAATTGGCGAGGGAACCTGGATAGGTTCTAATGTTACCATTATGGATGGTGCTAGAATTGGTAAAAATTGTAAAATCTTTCCCGGTGCCGTTATTTCTGCTATTCCGCAAGATTTAAAATATGCTGGCGAAGAAACCTTAGCCATTATAGGTGATAATACCACTATAAGAGAATATGTTACCATTAACCGAGGCACTAATGATAAATGGGAAACAAAAGTGGGTAAAAACTGCTTATTAATGGCTTATTGCCACGTGGCGCATGATTGCGAAGTTGGAGATAATTGTATTTTCTCTAATAATACAACCCTTGCTGGGCATATCACCATTGGTGATAATGTAGTGCTTGCTGGCATGGTTGCTATACATCAATTCTGTAAAGTTGGTTCTCATGCTTTTGTTACTGGAGGCTCTTTGGTACGTAAAGATATACCGCCGTATGTAAAAGTTGCTCGCGAACCACTTTCTTATACAGGTATCAACTCCGTTGGCTTAAGAAGAAGAGGGTTTACATCAGAAAAAATTAACGAAATACAAGAAATTTATCGTGTACTTTTTGTTAAGCATAATAATGTAACCAAAGCTTTAGACATTATAGAGGCTGATTTCAAACCAACAGAAGAGCGTGATGAGATTATTAATTTCATCAGAAACTCTAATAGAGGGGTCATGAAAGGCTTCGGAAATTCTTAAAATCTCTTTATGGAGATTATTCTTAACCAAGTAAGCAGGCGCTTTAACCGCGAGTGGATTTTTAAAGAAATCAACTATACCTTTTCTTCTGGTAATGCTTATGCTTTGTTAGGAATTAACGGTTCTGGAAAATCAACTTTATTGCAAATCATTTCTGGATCTTTAGCTCCTAGTGCTGGCATCATTAGTTATAAAGATGGTGAAGGAAACCCGATAGAGGTAGAAAATATTTTCGAGCATATCAGTATAGCTGCACCCTATTTAGAATTGATAGAAGATTTTACACTTCAGGAAATTATAAAATTCCATTTCTCTTTCAAAAAGCGGTTCTTACATCAATCTGATGATGATGTTATAGCCATCTTAAATATGGCGGCTAATAAAAATAAAGCTGTAAAATATTTTTCTTCGGGGATGAAACAAAGGGTAAAATTGGCATTAGCATTTTTATCTGATACACCTATTTTAATTTTAGATGAACCAACTGCCAATTTAGACGAGCAAGGAAGCAATTGGTATCTGGAAATGATTAAAAAATACTCACAAAATCGTTTAATATTGATAGGTTCTAACCAGCCGCAAGAGTATTCTTTCTCTGAAAACCATTTATACTTAGCAAATTACAAATCATAAAGCTTAAACATAAACACAGCATTATTGTTGCTATATACAATATTTAATTATACCTTTGCACACCCCAAAATAAACATTACAACATGGCAAAAGCATCAGAAATTAAAAACGGTAATATCTTAAGATTTAACGGTGATTTAGTGACTGTTGAAGAATTTATTCATCGTACACCAGGTAACTTAAGAGCATTTTATCAGGCAAGAATGAGAAACGTAAAAACCGGTAAATTGGTTGAGTATCGTTTCCGTACTGATGAAGAGGTTGAAATTTGCCGTGTTGAAACTAATGACTATCAGTATTTATATGATGATGCTGATTTCTTTGTGGTGATGGATAACCGTACTTATGAGCAATTTAATATTCCTAAATTCTTATTTGGTGATGCTGCCCGTTTCTTAAAAGAAGGTATGAATGTTATCATCGCTTTTGAAAGCGAGGAGCCTATTATGGCACAAGCACCACATTCGGTAGAGTTAGAAATTACTTATACAGAGCCGGCGGTTAAAGGTGATACATCAACAAACGCAACTAAATTAGCTACAGTTGAAACCGGAGTAGAAATTAGAGTGCCTTTATTTATTAACCAAGGTGATAAAGTTAAGGTTGATACTGCAACAGGAAGTTATATAGAAAGAGTAAAAAATTAAGATTTCATATTTAGGTTTAGGTTGATTACGGTCTCGGTTCTTTGAAACAGAGGCCGTTTTTTATTTGTAATCTTTATATTAGAGCTTTAAATAGCCATGCAGAATTTGAAAAAGGAAATTCGAAGTCAAATGAGGTTAAAGCGTTTAAACCTCAGCAAAGCAGAATTTTGGGATTTAAATGATCAAATTTTAGAACATGTTAAAACCATAAACTGGGCTGCTTATCAATATGTACATATCTTCCTCCCTATTAAAGAAAATAACGAGGTTGATACTTTTGAGATACTTTCCTTTTTTAAATATCAATACCCCAATCTAAAAATTGTTATCCCGAGAACTAATTTTAAAGAGTCAAAACTAGAAAATGTAGTTTTTGATCATTATCAAACTGTTTTGCGCAAAAATGAATATCAGATACCAGAACCTGTTTATGGGCATCTTATTCAAAGTGATTTAATTGATGTTGTTTTTGTCCCGCTTTTAGCTTTTGATGAAGATGGAAATAGAATTGGCTATGGAGGTGGTTTTTATGATAGGTTTTTAAGTACCTGTAAGAAAGATGCTTTGAAAATAGGACTATCTTTATTTCCTCCTTTAAAAGAAAATCTCGTAGCAGATGAGTTTGATATTCCCTTAAATCAATGCATCACGCCAGAAAGACATTATATTTTTAGCAATAAAAAGTTATAATAAATACTTTTTAAAAAATTTAAAATGATAATTTCATAATTTTTGTAACTTTTTTTAATAAAATATTGCAACTTTTATAAAAATACGTATATTTAAATATTAAACTATCCAACTATAGCCTAATTGCCCTCTCCAACCGGACGAGGGCTTTTTTATTTATGCAACATTATTATTACTGTATTATCAAAATGTTAAATAATGTTAACGTTGTTTGAGATAATGATAATAAACCTATATTTGTAACAGGTTTATAATTGGTTAGTATAAAGGTCTTCATTCTCCCCGTTTGAAGACTTTTTTCGTTTAAAACCCTTTTAAAAATTATTTTTTCTCAACAATCTGTTTAATAACGCCTTGTGCTTTAAGTATAATTTCTTCAAGAGGTGCTTCTTTAGGTTCTATAGGGTTAAGAACCTTAAATTTTAGGTACTCAAAAGCATTTAAAGGGAAAGATCCGTTTTGTACAACCTTCCAAGAATTTTCTATAGCAATAGGTACAATTAAAGCATCAGGTGCTTTTTTTAAAAGTGTGGCTATACCACCAATTTGAAAATCTTTCATTTTTCCGTTTTTACTTCTGGTGCCTTCTGGGAAAATAACTGCTCCCCAAGTATTTTTTTTCATCCTTTCGCCAAGTCTAGCTATTTCAATGATAGATTGTTTAGAGTCTTTCCTATCTATATTGGCGCCCCCACCATATTTTAAGTTAAATGATATAGAAGGAATGCCTCTAGTGAGTTCTATTTTAGAGATAAACTTTGCATGATACTTTCTTAAGAACCAAATTAAAGGAGGTATATCATACATACTTTGGTGGTTGGCTACAAAAATAATAGGCCTGTTTGTAGGGAGATTTTGAGGGTTATAAAAACTCACTCTTATTCCCAACAAATAATAAGAGGTCACCAAAAAGAAATTTAAAATATCAACAGATTTTTTGTGAGCACCATAACCACCCAATTTTAAACTTAACCATTGTATAGGTTGAAAAATTACTAGTGCTAAGAAAAAAACAAAGTAATGGATAGGGCTTAGCAAATAGCCAAATAATTTATTCATCTTATTTTATCAAAAATCAAATTTAGAGGATTAATTTAAATTAAGAAAAACGCTTTATTTACTTATTTCAACCTGTTTTATTTGGAAAATAGCTGGTAAAGCGTTTTCGTCTAACTTACCCACCCAGTTTTCATGCTTGCTTATCCAAATGTTAAAAACTAGGTGCATGCTTCTTTTAGGGATATAATTCTGAGTTCTATAAAGCTCTTTTCCATCCACATACCAAGCAATAAAATTTTTTCTCCATTCTAAGTGGTATTCATGAAATCCATTCTGGAAAGCAAAAGGAATATCTAACGCTTTACCATTATCTTGCTTATTTATCCAATGGTTGAGGTAAACTTTACAAGTATCTTTACCCAAAAATTCAAAATCTATCTCTTTAAATTTTGAGCTATGCGGAAAGTACAAAAAAAAGCCAGAAACGATACCGCTACCTTTTGGAGCTTTTAATTGAACTTTAAAATTGCCGTATTTGTATTTACGACGAGTTCTAATTTCTGCTCCTTCGTAGCTTTTAGAAGAAGTTTTGCTGCTATCTGCCCGGCTAAGCACTAGCTCTAAAATATTTTTATTTTGGATATTATCCGGATTAAAAACAGCTAAATTATTAGCGAAAGTATGGCTTTTAATTAGCCAGATTTTGTTAGTATCCAGATTTGAAAAATCTTCTTTTAAGAGTACTCGCTGACTGCTTTTTTGTAGGCCACAAGAGCATAAAATCATACATACACACAAAAGAAACAGGTTTTGCATTACAATTTGGCTTTAATCAATTTTAGTCTTAAAATGGCTGCAACACTCATAGAATCTGTAATCTCGCCACGTAAAACCATTTGGTAAGCTTCTTCAAAATGAACTTTCTTTACTAAAAGTTCTTCTGTTTCTTCAGGTTGGGCTTCAAACTGTTCAAAATCTCGAGCTAAATAAATAATGGCCAATTCATCGGAAACAGAATTAGAAAGGTGCATACGTAAAAGTTCTTCCCAGTGTTGTGCAACCAAACCAGTTTCTTCTAGCAGTTCTCTTTTTGCTGAGGCTAGTGGATTGACATCTAATGGTCCGCCACCTTCTGGTATTTCCCAACTGTAAGCTTTTAACGGAAACCTGTATTGGCCTACCAACCATATTTGATCATCCTCATCTAAGGCAATAATCCCGATAGCATAATTTTTAAAATGTACTTCGCCATAAATGCCTTTCCCTCCAGTTGGGTTAATTACTTGATGTTCGGTAATCTTAATCCAAGGATTATCGTAAATAGCTTTGCTCTCTAATATTTGCCAAGGATTTTCTTCCATAAAAATGTCTTATTTGTAAAGGTAGCTGATTTTATTTTAGCAGTAAATTTAAAAACAATTAACAGGTTTATTCTCTTATATTTGGTAGTTAAAACAATTAAATATGTATACCGGATTAGTACACACCCACTCTTTGTTAAGATATGTTGTCTTAATTTTAATTTTAGTTGCAATCGTTCAATCTTTAACAGCTGGCAGCAAGCCCTATACAGAGGGAAATAGAAAAATCAATTTATTTACTTTGATATCGGCACACATACAATTGGTTTTAGGTTTGGTATTGTATTTCATGAGCCCAAGCGTAGATTTCTCTCAAATGAGTAATCCTGTAACCAGATACTGGAATGTAGAACACATCAGCATGATGATTATTGCTATTGTTTTAATTACAGTTGGGCACTCTAAATCTAAAAAAGCTATTGAGGCTAAAGCAAAACATAAAGCTATTGGAGTTTTCTACTCTATTGCCTTGCTGATTATTTTAGCGGCTATCTTTACCATGAAAGATAGAAACCCTTGGTGGAATATGTAAGTTTGGGTAAATCAGTTTTTTGAAGAAAAAATTTTGTAATTCAAATTTCTTTATATTTTTGCTGCACAATGATTATAAAAACAAATACTTTAAAGTGGTGGTGGTACAGTAATATGTAGCATCGGTTATTGTATTTGAAGAAAAATTGAATTTCAACCCAAACCTAAACAAATATCAAAACCTGACGCTAAACTGTCGGGTTTTTTTGTTTCATCAGGTAAAAGCATAAAAATGGAAAAATATAAAATCAACATTATTCATCATAAACTACTGGCAGATACTACAACGCCTGTTAGTATCTACTTAAGGCTAAGAGATGTTTTCCCAAACACCTTACTGCTAGAGAGCTCTGATTACCATAGCAAAGAAAATAGCATGAGCTACGTTTGTTGCGACCCTATAGCTGGTATCAAACTAGAAAATGATGTTTTTACGTCAACTTTTCCAGATGATAAATTCATCAGAAAAGAAAAAGGCACCTTTAATTTGGTTGATGAGGTTAGCGCTTTCAGAAATAGCTTTGAAAGCAATGCAGATGCTAGCCTAAAGTTTATAACCGATGGTTTATTTGGCTATTTTACGCATGAAGCGGTTACTTATTTTGAAGATATCCAGCTTAAAGCTGATACCAGAAAAGACCGTTCTATCCCAACCATGCAATACCACGTTTACAGGTATATTATCGCGATAGACCATTTCAAAAACGAGCTTTATATCATCAAAAACGAAACAGATTTTGATAAAGAAAGCACTGGTTTAGAAAAGATAGAATACCTTATTAAAAACAAAAATTTCCCAGAGTATAAGTTTTATGTTGATGGTGAGGAAACATCAAACCTAAAGGATGAGGAGTTTAAAGCTTTGGTAGAGAAAATGAAAAAGCACATTTACAGAGGTGATGTTTTTCAAATTGTACCTTCAAGAGCTTTTCAAACGCCATTTAGGGGTGATGAATTTAACGTTTACAGAGCTTTAAGATCTATCAACCCGTCTCCTTACCTCTTCTATTTTGATTACGGAAGTTTTAAAATTTTTGGGTCATCGCCAGAAGCGCAATTAACCATTAAAAACCGTGTAGCAAGCATTTTCCCAATTGCCGGAACTTTTAAAAGATCTGGTAATGATGTGGAAGATAAAGCCATTGCAGAGAAACTCATGAACGACCCGAAAGAGTCTGCAGAGCATGTGATGTTGGTAGATTTGGCCCGTAATGATTTAAGTAGACATTGCGAAAATGTAGAGGTTAAGGCTTATAAAGAAGCTCAATTTTATTCGCATTTGATTCATTTGGTTTCTAAAGTTAGTGGTACTTTAAAAGAAGGCGTAAACTCTTTCAAAATTGTGGCTGATACTTTCCCGGCAGGTACGCTTAGCGGTGCACCTAAATACAGAGCCATGGAAATCATCGATGAAAATGAAAATATAAAACGTAGTTTTTATAGCGGAGCCATTGGTTTCTTAGGCTTTAACGGAGATTTTAACCATGCCATCATGATTAGGTCTTTCTTAAGTAAAGACAACCAATTACACTACCAAGCAGGCGCAGGCATTGTTGCAGATTCTGATGCAGAGAGTGAGTTGAATGAAGTAAATAATAAAATTGCAGCGTTAAGAAAAGCCATTTTTATGGCTAAAGAAATTTAAGTTATGAAGATTCTTGTTATTGATAATTACGACTCGTTTACCTATAATTTGGTGCATTTACTTCATGAGTTGGGGCATGATGCTACCGTTTGGAGAAATGATAAGTTTAAACTAGTAGATGTAGAACAGTTTGATAAAATTTTATTATCGCCAGGACCAGGCATACCGTCAGAGGCTGGTTTGCTTTTAGAGGTTATCAAAAATTATGCAGCCAAAAAAAGTATTATGGGTGTTTGTTTAGGTCAGCAGGCTATAGCCGAAGTTTTTGGTGGCGAGTTGTATAACCTAAGTAAGCCTGTACATGGTACAGCAACCCAAATTTTTGTTAAAGCAGAAGACCCTACTTTTGAAGGTTTACCAAAGCAGTTTAAAGTTGGTAGATACCATTCTTGGGCGGTAAAATCAGAAAATTTACCTGCCGATTTAGAAATTACTGCGGTAGATGAGCATGGTGTTGCCATGGCGCTTAAGCACAAAACTTTAGATGTTAGAGGGGTTCAGTTTCATCCAGAATCGGTTTTAACCGAGTATGGAAAAGAAATGATTAATAATTGGTTATCTCATTCATAAAATAAATGAACATTTTAGATAAAATTGTTTTACGCAAAAAAGAAGAAGTTGCTGCTTGTAAAGCCAAAATCAGTATCACCAATTTAGAAAAGCAAGCAGCTTTTTCACGTGAAACTTACAGTTTAAAAGACTTCTTAACGCATCCAGAACGTACAGGTATTATTGCCGAGTTTAAAAGGAAATCGCCATCTAAAGGAATCATTAATAACCAAGTTACGGTAGAAGAAGTTACTATGGGTTATAATCAGGCAGGTGCATCGGCTTTATCTGTGTTAACAGATCATGATTTTTTTATGGGGCATGAGGATGATTTAATGGCTGCAAGAGCGGTAAACAACATCCCTATTTTGCGTAAAGATTTTATGGTAGATGAATATCAGATTATTGAAGCCAAAGCTATTGGTGCTGATATTATTTTACTGATAGCCGCTTGTTTAACCAAAGAAGAGTTAATTTCTTTTGCAAAATTGGCTAAATCTTTAGGTTTAAGCACACTTTTAGAAGTGCATAGCCAAGAAGAGCTTGATTTCAGCTTAAACCCATATATAGATGTTGTTGGGGTAAACAACAGAAATTTAAAAGATTTTACAGTTTCTATAGATACCTCATTACAATTGGCGCAAACTATTCCATCAGAGTTTTTAAAGGTTTCTGAAAGCGCTATAGATAGTCCAGAAACTATCAAAATATTAAAAAAAGCAGGCTTTAATGGGTTTTTAATTGGCGAGAATTTTATGAAAACGGCCAGCCCAGGTAAAGCCATGCAAGATTTTGTTCAACAGCTATAGCTAGTGGTCCGTTTTGTGTTGTAAATGTCATATACTTTAGCATTTAAGCAATCGACTTCTATATAATCGAATAATGTTTAGCTTAGCAGCAGAATTATTAAATGCAAATAAAGTGATCAAACAATCATAATAATTCTATGAAAAACGAACAAATTTTAGCTATTGATATTGGCGGAACAAGTATTAAAGCAACTGTCTTAAATACCTCTGGAGAGATGTTAGTAGAATACCAAAAAGTTCCTACTCCAGAAAAGGCAAGTCCAGAAAATGTTATCAAAGCCATTAAAAAGCTGATAGCTGATTTTCCTTCTTTTGATAAAATATCAGTTGGTTTTCCAGGTTATGTGAAAAAAGGAGTTATTGTTACAGCACCTAACTTAGGCACTTCATTATGGGCGGGTTGTAATTTGGCTCTCCTAATTGCAAAAGAACTACATAAACCAGTAAGGTTACTTAATGATGCTGATATGCAGGGCTTTGGTTTAATTTCTGGCGAAGGCTTAGAAATGGTTATAACCTTAGGTACCGGTTTTGGTACAGCTTTGTTTATGGATGGAAGCCTGCTTCCACATTTAGAATTAGCGCATCTGCCAGTTAGAAAAAACCTTACCTATGATAAGTTTATTGGTGACGATGCCTTAATTGAAGATGGTTTGGAAGAATGGAACAAAAACGTAAAAGATGTTTTAAAGACATTTAAAACTGTAATTAATTACGATAAACTTTACCTTAGCGGTGGAAATGCTAAAAAAATAACTTTCAAATTAGACGATCATATAAAAATTGCTCGTAACAGAGACGGAATAAAAGGAGGCGCTTTCATGTGGCAAAAAGATGATGATTTTTGTGTGCAGTCTGTAAATCCCTAAATAAAAAGTAAACTAAACAAATAGGCAAAACCAACCTATAATAAAGAGATGAAAACCAATAATCTTAAACCCAAACCCACTGTATTTACTATTTTTGGTGGAACCGGAGACTTAGCCGCTAGAAAACTTATTCCCGCACTATATAATTTATACTTAGATGGTTATATGCCAGAAAAGTTTATCATTATAGGCTTAGGAAGAACCGAGTATAACGATCAAAAATTTAGAGAAATTTTGTTAGACGGTATCAATAAGTTTTCTAGAAGCGGAAAAGCGGATGCTGCAAAATGGAAGATATTTTCTTCTTGTATACAATACCTACAATCTGATGTTAAAAAGGATAAAACCTATCAAGATTTAGAAGCAATTATCAAAGAAAAAGACCAAAATTGGGGAGAAGACTCTAACGTTATTCATTATTTATCTGTAGCACCACAGTTTTTTCCAATAATTTCTAAAGGTGTTGCCACGATTAATATTGATAATAAAGAACAAAGAAATAGAATAGTTATAGAAAAACCTTTTGGACACGATTTAGAATCAGCCAAAGAGCTAAACAGACTGTTACAATCTTTATTTGATGAAACCCAGATTTACCGTATAGACCACTATTTGGGTAAAGAAACAGTTCAGAATATGATGGCTTTTAGGTTTGCGAATGCTTTGTTTGAGCCTATCTGGAATAGAAATTATATAGAACACGTTCAAATCTCGGTAACAGAAGATATTGGTGTAGAAGACCGCGGTGGCTATTACGATGGTTCTGGTGCTTTAAAAGACATGGTACAAAACCATATTTTACAAGTTTTATGCTTGGTAGCTATGGAACCACCAGTAAGCTTTAATGCTGATGAAGTTCGTAACCGTAGAGTTGATGTGTTAAGAGCCATTAGAAAATTTGGTCACGAAGAGGTTAAACATAATACCGTAAGAGGACAGTATGCTGGCGGATGGGTAGCAGGAGAAGAAGTGGTAGGCTACCGCGAAGAAAAAGGCGTAGACCCTAATTCTAATACCGAAACTTTTGCAGCTTTAAAATTCTTTATTGATAACTGGCGCTGGCAAAATGTACCCTTTTATGTAAGAACAGGTAAGCGTATGCACCAAAAAGCATCGGTTATTAGTATACAATTTAAAGATGTTCCGCATCCAATTTTCCCAATTGAGGCATCAGAAAGTTGGCAACAAAACAGGTTAATCATTAGTATTCAACCTGAAATGAGTATTAGGCTGCAGGTACAAGCTAAAAGGCCAGGTTTAGATATGATTTTAAACCCAGTAGATATGGTGTTTAATTATGATGGTACTTATCCGGCAGAATCTCCTGAAGCTTATGAAACTTTATTATTAGACGTGATGGAAGGCGACCAAACACTTTTCATGAGAGCCGACCAAATTGAGGCTGCTTGGGAATTGTTAATGCCTGTGGTAGAAAATTGGGAGTCTAGAAAAAGTATCAATTTCCCTAATTATGCAGCAGACAGTTGGGGCCCAGAAATTGCAGAAGCTTTAATAGCTAAAGATGGTTTCCACTGGTTTACCATGCCCGTAAAAAACAAAAAAGATAAAAAGTAATGAAACTGAATATATTTAAAGATGCTGATGAGGCTATTGTTGCCATAGCAGATTATTTCATCACAGTAGCAAATGAGGCTATTCAGCAAAATGGGAGCTTTAATGTTTCCCTTTCTGGCGGCAGCTCGCCAAAGAAATTGTTTGAGCTTTTAGCTAGCGATGCTTTAAAAAATAAGATTGCTTGGGAAAAAGTTTATTTCTTTTTTGGCGATGAGCGTTACGTAGCTCATGACCATCCAGATAGTAATTATTTAATGGCTTATAAAGCTTTATTTGCCCCTTTAAGCATCGGCGAAAGCCAAATTTTTAAAGTAGATACAGGTTTAGACCCTGCCAGTGCGGCTTTAAATTATGAGAAATGCATCTCGCAGCATTTTAAAGATGAACCTGTTTTTGATTTAATTTTATTAGGCTTAGGTGATGATGCGCATACTGCCTCTTTATTTCCTGGTACTTCTGTGCTTTGGATAGATGAAGAATTGGTAAAAGATGTTTACCTGCAAGATAAAGCAGTTTACAGAATCACCATGACAGCACCTCTGATAAACAAAGCTAAAAATATTGCTTTTTTAACTTTTGGTAACGCTAAGGCGGATGCTATAAAGGCAGTTTTAAAAGGCGAGAGAGACATTACAAAATATCCAGCACAATTGATAAATCCTGTAAACGGAGATTTACAGTGGTTTATAGATGAGGCTGCTGCTGCAAAATTAGGTTAATATTAATAGCTAAATTTTATGAAGAGGGATGTTTAGTGCATCCCTTTTTTGTTTTTTAGCTAATGATGTTTGGTAATCACGCTTAAGGTCTTTGGATCTCAGAATCTGATTTGTAAAATCATTCTATCATCATTAGAAGTCCAATTTTAATAATTTCTGCAAAAATTAGAGGTTTTACCTATGATTATGAATAGCTTAAACCTTATTAGCACAACTCAATAACAATTTTTTTACAAGAAGCTAAAAACTTCAATTTTTCATTAATTTCAACCCACTTTATAATAAAATGGTGAAAAAATTATTTCTTTTAACTGCACTAACTTTAAATAGTTTGGTTATATGGGCGCAAGAAGTCCCAATTTCCTATACCGTTTCCTTAAATAATGCGGTACATCACGAAGCTCAAATCAGTTTAGTAATACCTAACCCGCCACAAGATAGTTTTATAGTAAAGATGGCAAGGTCTTCTCCAGGTAGGTATGCCACCCACGAGTTTGGTAAAAATATTTACGATGTTTTGGCCTATCAGGCAGATGGGAAACAGTTGAAAATTAAACAAATTGAAGGCGATGCTTTCCAGATTTCCGGATATCAAGGTAGCGTTAAAATCACCTATACTTTATTTGGTAACCGAGTGGATGGTACTTATGCTGGTATAGATCATCGTCATGCACATCTAAATATTCCAGCTTCTTTCATGTTTGTACCGGCATTGCAAGAAAGACCAATAGACTTAAAAATTCTATTACCTGATAAGCAATGGCAAGTTTATACACAGTTGCCTGCTGATAGTGGCATTTATAAAGCTAAAAATTTACAGTATTTTATGGATAGCCCCATAGAAATATCAGCAGCTACAGTAAAAAGTTTTGATGTTTTAAATAAAGATGGTAGCGTCCAAAAAATTAAAATTGTTTACCATGGTGCTGCCGCCGATTCTACTTTACAAAATTTAACATCAAAAACTAAAAAAATTGTGAAAGAAGCAGAGGCTGTTTTTGGCGAGTTGCCACAATTTGATTTTAAAGAGTATACTTTCCTAATTGATGTTTTACCTAGTAATGCCTCAGACGGGATGGAGCACCGCAACTCAACCGTTATTCCGCAGCAAGCAGTAAATCTAGAGAGTAGCCTTAATGATGTTCTAAGCACTATCTCACACGAGTTTTTCCATGCTTGGAATGTAGAACGTATCAGACCTAAAACTTTAGAACCTTTTAATTACGAAAAAGCCAATATGAGCGATGAGTTATGGTTTGCAGAAGGCTTTACACAATATTATGGCGAATTATTACAGGCAAGAGCCGGAGTTACGAGTATTGATGAATTTATGGCAACACAAGGCTATTTCTTAAACAACGTACTCAACTCGCCAGGGGCAAACCGCTATTCGCCCATAGAAATAAGCAGAAGAGCTGTTTTTGTAGATGCTGGAGTGGCTATAGACCCAACCAATAATCACAACATCTATAGCTCTTATTATCTGTACGGAAACATCATCGCTTTAGCCTTAGATTTAACCTTACAAAGCCAATTTAACCTTTCTTTAGATGACTATATGAAACTGCTTTGGCAAAAGCATGGCAAAACAGAAATCCCCTATACGGTTGCAGATTTACAAGAAACTTTAGCAGCACTTACCAGTGATGATTTTGCTAAAACTTTCTTTACTAATTATATCTATGGCATACAAAAACCCAATTATAGAAGTTTATTGGCTAAAGCCGGATATGACTTAAATCGTACCAAGCCATTTTCTGCTTATGTAGGGAATCTAAGATTTAACTCAGAAAACGGGAAACTTAAATTGCTTTCGCCAGCTTTATTTAACACTCCTATTTATGATGCAGGTTTAGAAGCTGGCGATTATATTTTAAATGCCGATAGTACAAACTTTTCTAAAGTAGAAGACTTTGAAGCTTTTTTGGCTACCAAAAAACCTGGCGAGCAAATCTCTATCACTTACGAGAGAGATGGAAAAGTTAAAAATACTTTACTTACCTTAACTTATAATCCCGCTTTAGGCTTAAACACTTACGAAAAGCTGGGTATGGAAATAACTTCAGAGATTCTTGCTTTTAGAGAGAAATGGCTTAAATCAAAATCAACAGAATAATGATAAAAAATATTATTTATACAGTTTCTTTAGGGATTACCTTCTCAGCTTGCCAAGCACAGCCTCTACCCCATATTAAATTAAATGTAAAAGATGTAGAGGCACATATTAAAACGCTTTCCGCGGATGAAATGCGTGGCAGAAACGCCTTGGTAAAAGAAGACATTGCCAAAGCAGCAAATTACATCGCTTATCAGTTTGAGCAGGCAGGCTTACAACCCTTTAATGGCTTAAACTACTATTTTCAAAATTTCAAATATCAAAAACTAGATTTATACAATGTTGTAGGTGTGTTGCCGGGTAAATCTTTAAAAGATGAATATGTTATTTTTTCTGCCCATTATGATCATATTGGTCTTATAAAACCTGTGGGTAAAGATTCTATCGCTAACGGTGCAGATGATGATGCCTCTGGCGTAGCAGCAGTTTTAGAACTAGCTAAATATTTTGCGCAAAAAAAGGATAACGAAAGAACCTTGATTTTTGTAGCTTTTACAGCAGAAGAAATAGGTGGATACGGCTCTCAGTTTTTCTCCAGACAATTAAATCCTGATAAGGTAAAGGCTATGTTTAACATAGAAATGATAGGTAAAGAATCAAAATTTGGAAAGAAAAACGCTTTTATTACAGGCTTTAATTATTCTGATTTTGGGCAAATCTTACAAAAAAATTTAAAGGGTAGCCAGTTTACTTTTCATCCTGATCCATATCCAGAACAAAACCTATTTTACCGTTCTGATAATGCAACTTTAGCCAGATTAGGTGTGCCAGCACATACCATTTCTACTGTACAAATAGATAAAGATAATTTCTACCATACTGTCTATGATGAAATAGAAACACTGGATATTGAAAACGTCACAGAAACAATTCAGGCTATCATCCTAAGCGCAACATCAATTATTAAAGGAGACGATACCCCAAGCAGAGTATCACTAAAAAGATAAAAACAGATTATCATGAAAAATAATATTCAGAAAATGGGTAAAATAGTTTTAGCTGTTTTATTATTCATCAGCTTTTTAAGTGTAAAAGCACAATTTGGCCCCGGCACACAGTGGTCGCAAGATGGTTTTACTTATTATGAAATTAATGATAAAGGTATCGTAGAAATAGATGTCAGAAATCCTAAAAACGAAACCATTATCTTAAGCACAGCGGCTTTAACTCCGCCAAATGGCAAACCTTTAGACGTTAAAAGATTTAGTTTAAGTGATGATAAAAAGAAGTTATTACTGCATACCAACACCGTAAAAGTATGGCGTTATGATACCCGTGGCGATTACTGGGTGTATGATACACAAAGCAAAAAGCTACAGCAGTTGGGTAAAGACAAACCTGTATCATCTTTAATGTTCGCCAAATTCTCTCCAGATGGTACTCGTGTAGCTTATGTTAGTAAAAATAATATTTATGTGGAGGAATTAACTAGCGGAAGAAACAAAGCTTTAACTACTGATGGGGTTAACAAACTCATAAACGGTACTTTTGATTGGGTTTATGAAGAAGAATTTGGTTGTAGAGATGGTTTTAGATGGTCGCCTAATGGGCAATCTATCGCTTACTGGCAATTAGATGCTCGTAAAACTAAAGACTATCTGATGATTAATAATACCGATTCTTTGTATCCATTTACCATTCCGGTAGAATATCCGGTAGTGGGAGAAGACCCAAGCAGATGCCGAATTGGTGTAGTATCATCTGGTGGTGGACCAACAAAATGGATGGCTGTACCCGGCGATGCTGTACAACATTATATCCCACGTATGGAATGGGCTAATAATAACAATCAGCTTATTATCCAACAATTAAATCGTAGGCAAAACATCAGTAAAGTAATGCTTTGTAATGCTATAGATGGTAAAGTAAAAACCATTTACGAAGAAAAGGAAACGGCTTGGATAGACATAAAATCTAGGTGGAATGATGATGACCCTACAGGTTGGGATTGGATAAAAGAAGGTAAAGAATACATTTGGGTGAGCGAGAAAGACGGCTGGCGTCATATCTACAGTATTGATTTAGATGGTAAAGAAAAAATAATTACCAAAGGAGATTATGACATCATCAATATCAGTTTAATTGATGAAAGAAACGGACTGATTTACTTTACAGCTTCGCCAGATAATGCCACAGAAACTTATTTATATCGTGTTAAAATTGATGGCAGCAGTAAAGCTGTTAGGGTTAGTCCGGCAAACCAAGTAGGCACCCACGATTATGATATATCACCAAACGGAAAATTAGCTTTACATAGTTTTTCTAGTACGGCAAACTACCCTGTTTCACAAGTAGTGAGTTTACCAGAACACAAAGTACTATCAGAAAAAGAAACTTCGGCAAGGTTTAAATCTATGAAATTGCCACAGGTAGAGTTTTTTAAAGTAAAAACAGAGGATGGTATAGAAATGGATGGCTGGATGGTAAAACCAACTAATTTTGATGCTTCAAAGAAATATCCAGTTGTATTTTATGTTTACGGCGAGCCAGCATCGCAAACCGTGGTAAACAGGTTTGGAATAGGTTTTAACAGATTATATGCTGGTAATATGGCTAATGATGGTTATATCTATATGTCTGTAGAAGGACGTGGCGCACCAGCTCCAAAAGGCAGAGAATGGAGAAAATCTATTTATAGAAATATTGGTATTTTAAACATCAGAGACCAAGCTATGGCGGCTAAAGAGATTTTAAAATGGCCTTATGTAGATAAAGACCGTATAGCGGTTTGGGGTTGGAGCGGTGGCGGCTCTTCTACCTTAAATCTTTTGTTCCAATATCCTGAAATTTATAAAACGGGTATTTCTATAGCTGCCGTAGATAATCAGCTTAATTATGATAATATTTATCAAGAGCGCTACATGGGCTTATTGCCAGAAGATAAAGAGTTTTTCGTAAAAGGCTCGCCATTGGCACATGCTAGCAAGCTCCAAGGGAATTTATTGTTGATACATGGTACCGGAGATGATAATGTGCATTATAACAACGCAGAACAGATGATTAACGAATTAATCAAACACAATAAAACCTTCCAGATGATGAGCTATCCTAACAGAAGTCATAGTATTTCTGAAGGCGAGGGAACAACAAAACACTTAGCAAGTACTTTTACTAAATTCTTGAAAGAATATTGCCCTCCGGGAGGAAAATAGTAAATCAAAGACCTTAACACATGGTTACGACTTTTAATAAATTTATTAATTATCTTAAAAAAATCCTAACATGATAAAGTACTAATAATTTATAATGTTAGAATCTCTTTCTCTTAAAGAGAATTGACAGCATAAACATATTTATTTTTTGAGGTATACGAAAGTCTATGGCATAATTCAAGCATTATTAAAAATTTTTGGACTTTTTTTGTCCATAAAATTATTCTCCTTATTTTTGGACAATATTTGACCAATATGGCAACAATTAAGAAGACAAAATCATTTGGAGAGCATCTTAGACATCTAAGAGAAGAAGCAGGCTTGACTTTAAAATCTGTTTCAGAACAAATTAGTATTGACACTTCACTTCTCGCAAAGATTGAACGCAATGAAAGACAACCTACAAAGCAAATTATTAGGCAGGTTGCTGACTTTTTTAAAGTAGACGAGAAAGAATTGCAGAATGATTTTTTAAGTGATGTTATCGCTTACAAAATTCTTGACGAAGAAGCTGATTTAAGTATCCTAAAAGTTGCTGAGGAAAAAGTGAAATACCTAAAAACTGTTCACAATGGAAAATGAAATTAAAGTCGTAGAATTATTTGCAGGAGTTGGAGGCTTTCGTCTTGGACTAGAAGGATGGAACGGAAAATCTGCGTCATCAGGATATAAAAAATCTTTCGAATCACCTTTTAAAGTAGTTTGGAGCAACCAATGGGAACCATCGACAAAAACTCAACACGCTTCTTTAGTTTATGAAAATCGTTTTGGAAAGAACGGACATTCTAATGAAGACATTGCTCAAGTTGATGTCTCAAAAATTCCTGACCACGATTTGTTGGTTGGTGGGTTTCCTTGTCAAGACTATTCCGTTGCAACAACCTTAAAAAACTCAAAAGGACTTATCGGCAAAAAAGGTGTTCTGTGGTGGAGCATTCACAAAATAATTTCAGAAAAACAGAATAAACCAAAATATCTTTTTCTTGAAAATGTAGATCGACTTCTAATTTCTCCATCGGGACAAAGAGGAAGAGACTTTGCAATTATCTTACAAAGTTTAAATGAATTGGGCTATGCCGTTGAGTGGAGAGTAATAAACGCAGCAGATTTTGGTATGCCACAAAGAAGAAGAAGGGTTTTTATTTTGGCATACTTACAAGGGACAAATGTTTACGAAAGTATAAAAGAAGTTACTCCTATTGAATGGATTTTAGAGGAAGGAACTTTAGCAGAAGCGTTCCCCGTAACCTCTGAAAATTCTTTGTTTCCAGCACAATTTGAACTTAAAGGTGACATTGTTTTAATTTCTGAAAACTTCAACAAAAACGGAACAACAGGAATTTTTGAAAACACAGGTTTAATGATAGGTGGTTTAGTTACAACTCTAAAGACACAACCAAACTACGAGGGAAAGTTCACGATTTTGAAAGACCTTATCCAAAACGGTGAAGTAACATCAGAATTTTATATTGACAAAAACGAACTTGACAAATGGATTTACTTAAAAGGTCCAAAGAAGGAAATGCGAAAAAATGCACAAGGTTTCGAATATCATTATAGTGAGGGAGGAATGATTTTTCCAGATCCGTTAGACAAACCTTCAAGAACAATAATAACCGGTGAAGGAGGAAAATCTCCATCAAGATTTAAACACGTAATCCAGACACCTAAAGGTTTCAGAAGACTATCACCAGTTGAACTTGAGCGTTTAAATATGTTTCCAGACGACCATACAAAACTTGAAGGAGTATCAGATACTAAAAGAGCATTCTTTATGGGTAATGCTTTAGTAGTCGGAGTAATTGAAAAAATTGGATTATCATTAAAAGAAAAAATTAAACAAGCAACAAAAGAATGGCAGGGTTCCTTTTCAGTTTAGATAGCGAAGAGTCCCTAATCGATTCAATCAATAAGGGAATTTATTCAACTAGATTATCAGCTCCGAATAATGTTTGGCGAATTCATCACGAGGGAACTTTTGCCGATTATTGCTCTATGAGAGAAGGAGACAATGTATATTTTTTTATCGATAGAAAAATTTATGGCATTGGAACTTTGAGAAATATAAATGGAGATTGTAAATTTTTAAATTATCCAAATGCAAATTTGCCTACAGTCCAAAACTATGATGAAATTCAGAATCAATTATTATTAGACATTGGTGCTGAAAGTATTAATTTGCGTTTCATTTGCACATTTATTCCATATCCAGTTTTTTTTAGAAATGGAATTGATATGGATGAAATACTTTCTTCCTCACCAAATAGCTTTAAAATATTAAGGGCATTTTGGAAATTAAGTTTTATTAAATTTTCAGATGAAGAAAATCAAGCTTTCAAAAATATATTGCTTAGAAGAAATATTGACGCTATTGATAATCCAAACAACGAAAATACTTTTGAAACCAGCTTTCAGGAATTTCACAATTTAATCAATGAAAGAACTGCAAATAACAACTTATATTCGTTATCGATTGCACCATTTTTAAACACAATAGTAAATGAAAATGGAAGCTTGAAACACGAAATGGCAGTTGAAGCTGCAATAATTTTCCAACTCACAACAAATCATCAGCAAACAGCAAATATTTTTGGCAATTGGGATTACTTGACTCATCAAGTAATCGCATCACCATTCAAGCCAATTGATTACATTGATAAAATGGATATTTTTGGTTATCGCTATATTGAAAATCAAAAACCAACATTAAGTAATTACCTGGTAATTGAAATCAAAAGAAATACAGTTAACTCACAAGATGTATTGCAATTAATGAAATATGTAGATTGGGTGAAAAATGAATATGCGTTTGGCGACTATGGTATGATAAAGGCATTTATTGTAGGATTTGAATTTACAAATGATGCTTTGGCAGAATTTGAAAATATTGTTGAAAGGAAATTCATTTATGGAGTCCGTCCTTCTGTTTCTGCAACGTGGAATGATGTTAAATTAGTACGTTATTCATTTAATGCACAAACTAACTTATTGAATTTTGAAATTGTAGCTGAAATAAATGGATAAAAAAAGAGAATATAATCCCAATGATAAAAAGTCAGTAATTGATTATGCTAAGTTGCTTAAAGGAAAAACTTTAAGAGAGATTTGCGACCCAATAATTTTAGAGCATAACTACACGGGTAAAGGGAACTTCGGCCAAATACTTGAGAAGTTTTACTTTGGTTATGATCCTAATTCTAAATCAGAAGCAGACTTTTTTGAGATTGGAATGGAACTCAAAACTTCTCCTTTAAAGCAGTTAAAGAACAAAGAGTATCGTTCAAAAGAACGATTAGTGCTAAACATTATTAATTACTTAGAAGTTGTAAATCAAAAATTTGAGGACAGCGACTTCTGGAAAAAGAATTCAAACATTCTTTTGATTTTTTATTTGCATCAAGCAGGTTATGACATTCTAGATTACTTAATAAAACTTGTTGACGAGTGGAATTTTCCGAGCACAGACTTAGAAATAATAAAAAAGGATTGGGGGTTAATCAAACAAAAGATTGCTGACGGAAAGGGACACGAACTTTCAGAAGGTGATACTTTTTATTTGGGAGCTTGCACAAAAGGAGCAAATGCTTCATCAGTTCGGAAACAACCCTTCAGTGACATTCCAGCCAAACAAAGAGCTTACTCATTAAAACAAGGTTATGTAAATCATATCATTGCATCAATTGCTAATGAAGCATCAGGTGTTTATGGTAAATTAATTCCATCTGTAGCGGTTGCAAAAAAACAGACCATTGAGGAAATCGTAATTTCAAAATTCAAACCTTATTACGGTAAGACAATTGAGCAAATACTTAAATCAACAGGAGTTGAGCTAAACACAACCGCAAAGAGTTTTTATGCAAATCTTACAAAAGCAATTTTAGGAATTGAACTTGACCAAGAAATTGAAGAATTTGAAAAGGCTGAAATCATTGTTAAAACAGTAAGGCTCAAAGAAAACAATTTGCCTAAAGAGGATATCTCGTTTCCTAATTTCAAATATGAAGAAATAGTAAAACAGGAATGGGACGATTCAAATTTTAAGGACATTTTAGAACACAAATTTTTGTTCGTGTTTTTTCAATTTGAAAATGAGCATTTGATTCTGAGAAAAGTTAGGTTTTGGAATATGCCATATTCTGACATTCTTGAAGCGGAAAAAGTTTGGGCAAAAACAAAAGAGGTAGTTTCAAAAGGTAAAATCGTAAAAGAAGTAATCGGGAAGACACGTTACACAAACTTTCCAAATAAGACCTTTAATTCAGTTTCTCACGTTAGACCACACGCTACAAATGCGGCAGACACTTATCCTTTACCGACATTAGACAAATTAACAAAAGCAAAGGAGTATACAAAGCATTGTTTTTGGCTTAACAACACTTATATAAGAGATGAAATTTATTTAAAATAGTTTTACTACGACTTATTGAATTAAAAGGAATATTTTTAACAAAAAGCCCTTAAAAAATGTCTTTAAGGGCTTTTTTATGTTATATGAAAAAGTTTTAGAAAGGCAAATCATCATCCACAGGATCTAAACTAAAATTAGATGCTGAGGCAGGGTTTTCAGTTTTATCTGCCTGAGCTGTTGTTCCGTTAGTACCATTTTCAAAATCACTTTTTCTACCAAGCATGGTAAAATTTTCTGCTACAACTTCTGTGGTGTATTTTTTATGTCCTTCTTTGTCTTCAAAAGACCGAGTTCTAAGCTTACCTTCAATATAAACCAGTTTACCTTTTTGTAGGTATTTAGATGCAACATCGGCCAAGCCTCGCCACATTACTATGTTATGCCATTCGGTTTGTTCTATTCTTTTACCGTCTTTGTTATACGTTTCTGATGTAGCCAAAGGGAAACTAGCCACTGTAACATTTCCCTCTAAGTGCCTAACTTCTGGGTCTTTCCCTAAGTGGCCAACTAAAATAACCTTGTTGATACCTGACATAAATCTTAATTAATTTTCTTCAATTTAAGTATTTTTTTAAAAAAGCAAAAATTAATTTAGGTTGTGCGTGTTGGTCTAAGTCGTTTAAATTCAGCCATAACCATCCCTTCTCTTTTACAATTTCATCATTAACACTATCTATTTCAATAAATGTGCTAAATATTCTTTGATGTGTTAAAATATGCTTTACCGGGAAAGAAACAGCTTCTATTTTTGCGTCTTTAGGAAACCATGATTGATAATCTGGGTGTAATTTTAGCTCGGCAAGTGTAGGTTCTTGGTTAAACTCTATCATCGGAAAATCATGTAAACCAGCCCATATATCACTGTTATCTCTTCTTTTAAACAGGATGTGATTTCCGCTCCTTACAACAAAATAAGCAAAAAAACGCTGCTTAATTTTTAAGGTTTTAAGCTTTACAGGTAATTCATTAATTTTTTTGTTTTGATAAGCATAGCAAGAAGTGATAAAAGGGCAAATGCTACAATTAGGGTTTTTGGGCTTACATTGTAAGGCACCAAACTCTATCATGGCTTGGTTATGTTCTCCAGCTAAATGGGGGTTTAATAGCTCATTTGCTAACTCCTGAAACTCTTTATTTCCTTTTGGGGTATTGATAGGTGTCTCTACCCCAAAGTGTCTCGAAATCAGCCTATATACATTTCCGTCAACTACTGCCCGGGCTTCGTTTGCAGAAAATGATGATATAGCACCAGCCGTATAAGCTCCTATACCTGTTAGTTTAATCAAAGAATTATAATCAGATGGGAATACACCATCATGCTCTTCCATAACTTTTATAGCAGTTTTAAGCATATTTCTGCCTCTCGAGTAATAACCTAATCCTTGCCACAGGCGAAGAACTTCGTCTTCAGAAGCGTCTGCGAAGTCTTTTACAGTTGGAAAACGTTCAGCAAATTTGAAATAATAAGGCATCCCCTGCTCTACCCTTGTTTGCTGTAGAATAATCTCAGAAAGCCATATTAAATAAGCATCATTTGTATCTCTCCAAGGCAAGTCTCTCTTATTTGTTCTATACCAATGAATTAAGACATCAGAAAATTTCATGCACAAAATTACGTTTAATGCTTTAAAAACGTTAAAAAATAGCTTATAGGTTGGATAATAGCTTGTTGATTCAAAATTTTACTTAATTATTTTCCTTTATTCAACTAAAAGCAATACTTTTGCAACCCCAAATATTGGGAAGAATTAATTAAATATAAAAAAGAACATATAGACATGACAAAGGCAGAGATTATTGCTGAAATTGCAAATAAGACAGGAATTGAGAAAGTTGATGTGCAAGAAACCGTAGAGGCATTCTTTAAAGTAGTTAAGAACTCGATGGTAAGCGGAGAAAATGTTTATGTTAGAGGTTTTGGAAGTTTTGTTGTAAAAAAGAGAGCAGAAAAAACAGCTAGAAATATTTCTAAAAATACAGCAATAATTATCCCTGAGCACTTTGTGCCAAGTTTTAAACCTGCAAAAGTATTTGTAGACAAAGTAAAATCAGGCAACAAAGCATCAGTTAAAGCTTAAAAATTATGAAGACTAAACAGTATATAGCGATTGGAAGTGTAGTGGTGTTGATGGGTATATTGTTGAGTCTTGATATTAAAGGCTTAGTAAAACAAGAGGATGCTTCTGAAGTTCAGGAAGGAAGCGGTGCTACTACAAGTAGCTCTACAGCTTCTTCGGTTTCGCAAGAAAGTATCAGTGCTGTAGCTAAACAAAACATTAATGCTAGTTTAGCGGCAGAGATTGAGAAGCTTGAAAAAGAGTTAAAAGGTGCTTCTGAAGACGAAGCCTTAGCATTACAAAAGCAACTGGCTCAGAAATGGGAGGATGTAAACCAGCCTTTACCTGCAGCTTTTGCTTATGAGGCTATCGCCACCCAGAAACCGGCTTTAGAAAACTGGTTAAAAGCTGGTGATAAATTTACTGAAGGTTACCAGAGTTATAGTGATACCACTGCAATTCCTGGATTGATAGAAAAAGCAAAAAATGCTTATTCAAAAGCATTAGAGCTTAATAAAGAAAGTTTAGAAGCTCAAACCGGCTTAGGTGTGGCTTATGTTAGTGAAGGTAAAAGTCCAATGCAAGGAATACAAATGTTACTTGCCGTGGTACAAAAAGACCCTAAGAACTTAAGTGCTAATCTAAATCTAGGTCTGTTTTCTATGAAATCTGGACAGTTTAATAAAGCGGTAGATCGTTTTAAAACGGTAATAGCCGTTGATCCAAAACCAGAAGCTTACTTCTATTTGGCAACCAGTTATGAAAACTTAGGTATGAAAAAGGAAGCTATTGCTGCTTACGAAAAAAGTAAAGAGCTTGCTGCCGACCCAGGTTTAACAAACTTTGTTGATAGGAAAGTGAAAGAATTAAGTAATTAAATAAACATAAAAATTTAAGATTATGCCAAGCGGTAAAAAAAGAAAAAGACATAAAATGGCTACTCATAAACGTAAAAAACGTTTAAGAAAAAACAGACACAAGAAAAAATAATTTCTTGAACGCTTAACACGATGCTCTTTTTTAAAATAAAAGAGCTTTGTGTTTTCTGTTTTTTTAACACTATTTCCTAAAATTTCCTTTGTAGATTAAAGCTCTATATTTGAGCTTTCTAAAAATTAGCTATTGGTAAAGGAGTTAATCATTAATTCTACTCCAAACGGAGTAACTATTGCATTACTGCAAGACAAACAACTCGTAGAATTAAACAAAGAGCAAGTCAACAACAACTATGCTGTTGGCGATATTTATCTAGGCCGAATTAAAAAAATTATGCCTGGTTTAAATGCTGCTTTTGTTGATGTCGGTTACGAGAAGGATGCCTTTTTGCATTATTTGGATCTTGGTCCACAGGTGCAGACTTTGTTAAAATTAACGAAGGTGGCTCGTAATGGTAATTTTAACGATTATCTTTTATCAAATTTTAAGAAAGAAAACGATATAGACAAGGCAGGTAAAATATCTACCGTATTAACTAAAAATACACTTTTACCCGTTCAAATTGCAAAAGAGCCTATCTCTACCAAAGGCCCTCGCCTAAGCTCAGACCTTTCTATTGCAGGAAGATTTGTTGTTCTGGTGCCTTTTTCTGATGTTATTTCTATCTCTAAAAAGATAAAAAGTAATACCGAGCGTACAAGACTCAGGAAAATTGTTGAAGGTATAAAGCCTAAAAACTTCGGGGTTATCATCAGAACAGTTTCAGAGAAAAAAGGAGTAGCAGAAATCCAAAAGGATATTTTAGACTTGGTATCTAAATGGGAATCTTTTATGAAAAAGCTTCCTGCTACAGAGCCATCAAAAAGAATTTTGGGAGAAATGGGTAGAGCATCAACCATCCTTAGAGATATTCTAAATGCTGATTTTACCCATGTCCATGTAAATGACCCAGTCATTTACGAAGAAGTGAAATCTTATGTACATGAGATTTCTCCAGAGATGGAGAAAATTGTAAAACTTTATAAAGGTAAAGAGCCTATTTTCGAACATTTTGGTATCGAGAAACAAATTAAAGGGTCTTTTGGTAAGACAGTAAATTTGGCCGGTGGTGCTTATTTAGTAGTAGAGCATACAGAAGCCTTACACGTTATAGATGTAAATAGCGGTAATAGAACAGCCAATCCAGAAAACCAGGAAGAAAACGCTTTACAAGTTAATAAAGAAGCAGCAAAGGAAATTGCCAGACAGCTGAGGTTAAGAGATATGGGCGGCATTGTGGTGATAGATTTTATTGATATGCACAAAGCACCAAACAGAAAAGAACTGTTTGATTTCTTGAAAGCAGAAATGAATCACGATAGGGCTAAGCATACCATTTTACCTCCAAGTAAATTTGGTTTAGTCCAAATAACCCGCCAAAGGGTAAGACCAGAAATGAATATCGTAACCAGCGAAAAGTGCCCAACTTGCGATGGTACCGGTGAAATTAAAGCCAGCATTGTTTTGCTTGATGATATAGAAAGTAACTTAGACTATATATTAAATGAACAAGCTGAAAAGGGAATCACCCTTTGTGTACACCCATATTTAGAAGCCTTTATTAAAAAAGGGTTATTTTCTAAACAATTAAAATGGTTCTTTAAATATAATCAGTGGGTAAAAGTAAAAGCAATTTCATCTTATCATTTAACAGAATTTCATTTTCTAAGTAGTAAAGAAGAAGAAATTAAGCTGTAATTTCCTTTTAATTTAATTTTATATTTTTTTAAAAATCTTTTATATTCATAAAAATTTATTTATGAATAAAAGATTTCTCTTGGCTGTTTGTTTATTACTTACAGTCTCTACTTACACTACTACATTATTTGCACAAGATGAAATTGAAAAGGGATGGAAAGCCTTTTTAAGTAATAATACCTCTGAGGCAAATACTTATTTTAAAAAGGCACTGGAATTACCAGCTTTTAAATCTGAAGCTTTATTAGGTTTGGCTTTTGTGTCCTCTTATCATAAAGATGATAACCTTTCTTTTAATTATTTTAATGATTTTTATAAATCACACCCTAATCCAGAACCGTATTTATCAGCACTTTGGTCTAGTACTATTCTTAATAAGTCTGGGAGTAAGAAGAACCAAAGTGAGCTCGAATTTTATCAATCTATCACACAAAAATCTGATTTAGATGGTGCTTTGATTGCTATGGCTTACAGTTCTTTGGGAAATCATTTCAGAAGCACTAGAATGTTTAAAGAAAGTGATGAGATGTTTACCAAGATTGGTAGTTTAACCCAATGGCAGGTTTTAGGAGAGTTTGAAAACATATCAACTAGTGGTTTTGATAAGCAATATGACGCTTTATTACATCCAGAGCCTGATTTTATCTTTAAAGATAAAAGAGGGGCTAAAGTAAAATGGTTTACACCAACACACTTTAGAAAAGATAAGTGGATAGATTTTACAAATTACTTTTCTGCAGGGTCTGCAATAGTGTTTGGGCAAACTTTTGTTGAAAGCCCAATAGACCAAGAAGTACAATTAAGAGTTGGCGTGTCTGGGTCTCTAAAAGTTTGGTTAAATGATTTACTCATCATTAGTGAGGAAGAGGAGCGAAACAATGATTTAGATAGCTATATAAGAGAGGTAAAGTTAAACAAGGGGTTTAATAGGATACTGGTACAAATTGGAGAAAGTTATGCAGGACGTTCAAATTTTTTAGTCAGATTAACAGATAAAAAAGGTAAGCCACTTTCGGCATTAAATCACACTTCTAATAGTCAAATTTATAATAAAGCAGTACCATACAATATCAAAGAGGTAAAATCAAAGTCAAATGATTTTTTTACTTCAAATCTTAATAAAGGAGTCTCTTATCAAATATTACAAGTTTTATCTTTCTTAAGAGAAGATAAAACCTATGAAGCCAGAAAAAGCCTAGAGCAGTTAAAGAGGGATTATCCTACAAGTACTTATGTTAACATCCTTTTTACCGAACTATTTAATAGAACAGATAATAGAACGGGTTTAGAAAGTACACAAGAAAGTATAAAAGCAAATGACCCCGAGCATCCTGTAGCATTAACTTTAGCTTATGAGTTTTACGCAAGTAAAAAAAACTTTGTTAAAATGGATGAGTATTTGAAAAAATTAGAAGATTTTTACGGGCCTAATCATCAAACATATTTAGCTTTTAAAATTGGGTATCACTCTTTAAAAAATGAAATAGAAAAGCTAGTTTCTTTAGTAGAGAAAAGCTATCAACTTTATCCTAATGAATATCAGTTTGTAGAGCTTAAATTTCTAGTAGAAAAAGAGATAAAGAAAAATAATAGCAATGCATTTGCAGTCATAAAAAAGTATCTTAAAACTGCTAACAATTACAATGCAAGTAAACTTTTGGCAAATTTATACATAACTACAGGTGCATTTGATAAAGGTATCGAAGTTTTAATCGAAGAAAGTTTAAATAACCCTATTTCTAAAGACATTTATTTAGACATTGTAAGACAATATTATCAAGTTCAAAACTATACAAAAGCTAAAGAATTTGAAAGTAAAGTTTTAGACCTTTCTCCTTATACTGATGTTTATCATTTAGATATAGCTAAGATAAATAAAAGTTTAGGTAAAAAAGATGAAGCTATAACAGCATACAAAAAAGTACTTGAATTGAATCCTAACAACTATGACGCTATAAAAGAACTGAGAGAAATGCAAGGGAAAAAGCCTTTGTTTGATTACTTCGAGAAAGTAGAAATTTCTAAAATATTAGCAGATTCTCCTAAGCAAAGTGATTATCCAGATGACGAATGTGTTATTTTAATAGATGAAGTACAAACCATTATACATGCAAGCGGAGGCTCGGAAGAAAGATATTATATGATGGCTAAAATACTTAACTCTAAAGGTGTTGAGAATTGGAAAGAATATACTGTATCAGCCAATAGCCGTCAAAGGTATTTAATAGAAGAAGCCGTTGTTATTAAAGCTAGTGGTCAAAAAGTACCGGGCGAAATAAATGATCAAGATATTGTTTTTACAAATTTGGAAGTAGGCGATGCTATTTATGTTAATTATCGTGTAGAAAACTATTCGCAAGGGCAACTTGCAAACAAATTTTGGGATACTTACTACTTCTCACATTATTATCCCTACAAAAAAACTAAATACAGTTTGTTAGTAGCTCAGGATATTCCTCTTCAATATAAGTTCTCACAAAAAAGTATTGAACCAAAAAGAACTAAAATTGATGATTACGAACTTTTGGTATTTGAAGATAAAGATCAAGAAGGCTTAAAATATGAAGATAAAATGCCTTCTATAGAAGATGTAGCAAATATTCTTTATTTAACTACAATTCCAGATTGGCGTTTTGTTTCTAATTGGTATTATGATATGGCTTCTGCCAAAGCAAGACCTAATTATGAGGTAAAAGAAACAGTTAAGAACTTGTTATCAAATCAAAAAAATCTGTTAAACGACTATGATAAAGCAAAACTAATTTATGATTTTATAACAGAGAATATTACTTATAGCTCAGTGCCGTTTCGCCAGAGTGGTTTAGTACCACAAGAGCCAGCAACCGTCCTCAATACGTTAATAGGAGATTGTAAAGATGTTTCTACTTTGTTTGTCACGATGTGTAAAGAAGCAGGTTTAAATGCAAATTTAGTATTGGTTAACACTAGAGATAACGGTACTAAAAGCCTAATGCTTCCTTCTATAGATTTTAATCATTGTATTGCTAAGATAATTCTAAATAATAAACCTTATTATTTAGAATTAACATCTTCTTATTTACCTTTTGGAAGTTTATATAACTCAAGTTTGCAATCTGTAATTCTGGATATTGACGACTCTGATAAGGAAACTGGTATAAAACATCTTAATCCAGAATGTAGGCAGAAAAATAATATCACTCGAAAAGTAGATATAAAACTTAATCATGCAGACTTACTTATTAAAGAAGATAATTGTAAGGTTTCATCTAAAGCAGCGGCTGTAAGAGAAACTTATGCTGAATTAAGCGAAAAAGATAAATCTAAGAAAATGCTAGAAGCGTTAAGAAATGCTAAACCTACATCAGAGTTAAGCGTATTAAAATTCAAAAATATTGAGAAAAACACCTTAAACAGAGATAGTGTATTTACATCAATAGAATACACAATTAAGGATGATATTAAAAGTATAGGTGGTATGCAAATAATTACACTTCCTTGGTCTAATCAAACATTAGCTTCTGATATTAATATTATAGGTGAACGTAAATTTCCGATAGACTTTACAAATATTTATAATTTAGATAACGAGTCAGAAGTTATTACACTAGAGCTACCTGTTGGTAAAACTATTATAGAAAATATACCATCAGTTTCCTATCAAAATGCTTATTTAAGCTATTCATTAACTTCAAAACTTGTTAATAATAAATTGATATTTGAGCGTAAATTTTCCGTTAACAAGGATATGATAACAGCAGGTGAAGTAGAAAATTTCATGAATACTTACAAGAAGATTGTTTTAGCCGATAGTAAACAATTAGCGATTAAATAGTGGCAGATATTTTGTTTATGATGCTGTAAAAATAGCATCATGAATATTAAAAGAACTTTCGGAACTATATTAACCATTCTAGGAATTATTGGCTTAATTTATACAGCAGTAAATGTTATACAGCAATCGGCAGATACCAGAAGCTTAATTGTAGTTGGTATATTAGGAGTTATGTTTTTCTTTACAGGTATAAGCCTTGTAAGAACAACGGCTGATACTTCTAAATAACTAAGAACTAACTTCTTTACTCATTTTCTCTTTTGCCATTTCTTTTTCGGCAGCGTTAGCTTTTTCAGGCTCGTTCATTTGACTGTATTCGGGTTTAAGTGCTAAATCTATATACATAGGAAAATGATCTGAGCCAGCATAAGGCAAACGCTTTATTTGATTTACCAAAAATTCTTTAGAGCAGAAAATATGGTCTAATGGAAAGCGTAAAATATGGCTTTTAGCATTAAAAGTATTAAAAAATCCCCTCCCTTTTCTTGGGTCTAAAAGCTCAGCTACTTTACAAAACAATTCTGTGGTATAACTCCAGGCCACATCATTTAAATCTCCCATCACAATTACAGGTAATTTTTGCTCCTTAGCCCACTTCCCAATAATGAGTAATTCTTTATCCCTAGCCGTAGACCTCGGGTTTTCTTGTGGTACCGGCGGTTCTGGATGTACACAATACAACTGAATTTTCTTTCCGTCAGTTAAAATAATTTTTGCACTTATAGATGGGATATCATTTTTAACAATAAAATGAACTTGAGCATCTTCTAATGGGAATTTAGAAAAGAAAATCATTCCATAAGTGTTTTCTAACGGACTCAATATTTCGTAAGGATACACTTCCTTGGTTTCAGCTTTTAGCTTGGCTGTCCACCTTTGGTTAGTTTCTACAAAGCATAAAACATCAGGGTTTAATTTATGTATCTGACTAATAATGCTGTAGTCAGTATTATCTTGTAAAACATTAAAAATAAGTATGCTGATATGCGATTCTTTACGCCTCGGATTACTTTGTATTTGTTTTCTACTGATTAAAGTAAAGGGGCATATCAAATAAAAAAGGTACAGATTATTGATTGCAGATAAACCAATAAAAGTATAGTCAGAAAGTGTATCATCATTAAATAAAATGATGAATACAAACAATAAGGATAAACTTATCAGCAGTTTTTGAAATCTAGGATACTCAAATACTCTAAATATCCAATAGTCGTGTCTGATAAAAGGAATGAAAGAAAAAATAATAAATAAATATCCTAATATCAGGTTAAGGGTTTTCATGATTAAAAAGTGTAGAAACAAAAAATCCTGCTGTTTAGGCAGGATTATCATATTTAGTTTTGCATTTTATCTTTTATTGATTCTAGTAATCTTCCGCCTTTATAAAAGTACCTTTGCCAATAAGGCTCGTTTAAATTACTAATCATTACACCTTTACTAGAAGATGCGTGAGCAAATTTATTATCACCAATATACACACCAACATGGCTAATAGATTTACTTTTAATTTTAAAAAACACCAAATCGCCCTCTTTTAATTCTACCTTACTCACAGGGTTTACCATACTAAAAATATTTCTTGAATTACTTCCAATAATGGTATTAAAAGTTTTCTCATACAATTGGAAAGCAAAACCAGAACAATCTACACCCTTCTTAGTATCTCCACCTAAACGGTAAGGCGTACCCAACCAATCATAAATAAATTGGTACATTTTAGTGTTTGAGGTAGCAGATATAGCTACACCCATTACTTGCGAGAAAAACTGACTTGCTAAGTTATCTGGATCTGAAATTTCTTGTTTGGAGGCGCTATTTGAAGAGGTAGATTTAGAATTTTGGGCATTACTATTTAGCGAAAAAGCGGCTAAAAGTATTAAAATCATGATTTTCTTCATTCAAATATATTTTTTTAGGGTTGAACGTTTGTCTCTAACGACCTTTACAAAATATTATTTTGCAGCGTGACAAAAGTAAGCCTTATCTACTGCCTTTGCAACAATAATACTAAACTTTTAACAAATTTTAACAATAGATATGTAAAATAGTAAAAATTACCACCTTATAGGTTTTTTATTTGTTGATATATTAATAGATTTGCTTTCCCATATTTAATTAGATAAATAACGAATGAGTTCAGTTGCGATAACCAAAGAAACATACCTTTATTGGTATGAATTAATGCTTCTACTAAGAAGGTTCGAAGAAAAAGCAGGGCAATTATACGGGCAGCAAAAGATAAGAGGTTTTTGCCACTTATACATTGGGCAAGAGGCTGTAATAGCCGGTACCATGTCTGCTACCAAAAAAGATGATAGCTTAATAACCGCTTACAGAGATCATGCTCATCCAATTGCAAAAGGAATGTCTCCAAACGCAGCTATGGCAGAGATGTATGGTAAAGCAACCGGCTGTTCTAAAGGAAAAGGTGGTTCTATGCACTTCTTCGATAAAGAAAATAAATTCTATGGAGGTCATGGTATTGTTGGAGGTCAAATTCCATTAGGTGCCGGACTTGCGTTTGCAGAGAAATATTTGGGAACTGATAATGTAAATGTTTGCTATATGGGCGATGGTGCTGTACGCCAAGGCTCATTAAACGAAACATTTAACATGGCTATGCTATGGAAATTACCTGTGATATTTGTTGTTGAGAACAACGGTTATGCAATGGGGACTTCTGTAGCTAGAACATCTAATACTACAGACATCTATAAACTTGGGCTTGGATATGAAATGCCATGTGCTCCAGTGGATGGTATGGACCCTGTTGCGGTACACAACGCAATGGATGAAGCCGTTCAAAGAGCAAGAAGAGGTGAAGGACCAACTTTCTTAGAAATAAGAACATACAGATATAAAGGTCACTCGATGTCTGACCCTCAAAAATATAGAACAAAAGAAGAGGTTGAAGAATATAAAGCTAAAGACCCTATTGAAGTGGTAAAGGCTAAAATTGAAAAAGAAAAATGGGCAGATCAAGCTTGGTTTGATGAAGTTGCCGCTAAAATTAAAAATCAAATAGATGAAGCAGTAAAATTTGCTGAAGAGTCTCCTTGGCCAGACCCATCAGAATTGTTTACTGATGTTTACGCACAGGAAAACTATCCATTTATTAAAGACTAAGATTTTATAACCGGATGTAGGTGATTATCCTATATCCGGTTTCTATTTTAAATAACCGTATTAATACTTAAAATATAATGGCTGAAGCAATAAAAATGCCTAAAATGAGCGATACCATGACTGAAGGGGTATTAGCTAAATGGCATAAGAAAGTTGGTGATAAAATAAAAGCAGGTGATGTAGTTGCAGAAATTGAAACTGATAAAGCAACTATGGATTTTGAATCTTTCCAAGAAGGTACCCTTTTATATATTGGTGTTGAGGAAGGCAATGCCGTTCCTGTTGATGCTCTTATTGCAATCATTGGTGAAGCTGGTGAAGATTATAAATCAGTATTAGAAGGTTCAGGAACTGCGAAAGCCGAAGAGCAAAAAGAAGAAGCCGCTGCCCCTGTAACAGCTGAAGACGAAGATGTTGATGTTTCTGATATACCAGCCGCTGTTATCCGTATGCCACTATTGAGTGATACCATGACAGAGGGCGTTATCAATAAATGGAACTTTAAAGTTGGAGACAAAGTTAAAGCTGATGATTCTTTAGCTGATGTAGAGACTGATAAAGCTACTATGGAAGTAGTGGGTTATGAAGAAGGTACTCTTTTATATATTGGTGTAGAAGAAGGTAAAGCTGCCCAGGTTAATGATATTATTGCTATTGTTGGCAAAGAAGGTACAGATATACAACCTTTACTAAAAGCAGGTAAAGGCGGGGCTGCCAAAAAAGAAAAATCTGCTGAGCCAGCTCAAGCTGCTGCTGAGGCTACAACTTCTGCTCCTGTTAAAGAAGAAGCATCATCATCAGATGATAGCAGAGTTAAAGCTTCTCCTCTAGCAAAAAAATTAGCTCAAGAAAAGGGTATTAGCTTATCAGAAATTAAAGGAAGCGCAGAAGGCGGACGTATCGTTAAAAAAGATGTAGAAGATTATAAACCAGCTGCAAAATCAGAAGGAGCTTCAAAAGAAGCTTCTGCACCACAAGTGGTTATCCCTACTTTTGTTGGCGAAGAGAAATTTACTGAAAAACCAATGTCGCAAATGCGTAAAGTAATTGCGAAACGTTTAGGCGAATCTTTATTTACAGCACCTCACTTCTACTTAACCATCAGTATTGATATGGACGGTGCTATGGCTGCTCGTACGCAAATCAATACCGTAGCGCCAGTAAAAGTATCTTTTAATGATATCGTTATTAAGGCGGTAGCAGTAGCGCTAAAACAACACCCTGCTGTAAATTCTTCTTTCAGAGGAGACAAAATCCGTTTTAACGAGCATACCAATATTGGTGTAGCTATGGCTGTAGAAGATGGTTTATTGGTACCAGTAGTGCGTTTTGCTGATGGTAAAAGCTTATCTCAAATATCAGCAGAGGTTAAAGACTATGCACAAAAAGCAAAAGCCAAAAAATTACAACCATCAGACTGGGAAGGTTCTACTTTCACCGTTTCTAACTTAGGAATGTTTGGTATAGATGAATTTACATCTATCATTAACTCTCCAGACGGAGCTATTTTATCTGTTGGAGCTATACAACAAGTTCCTGTAGTTAAAAATGGCGCTGTTGTTCCAGGAAATGTGATGAAATTAACCCTAGGTTGCGACCATAGGGTAATTGACGGAGCTACCGGAGCCGCTTTCTTACAAACTTTAAAAGGTTTATTAGAAGCGCCTATTAGGTTATTGGCATAATATTTTAACAATCATCTTAAAGCCCTATTCAGTCTCAACTGGATAGGGCTTTCTTTTTATCTTTACCATAATTTAACATATAACCTCTTTAAATTAAGTATCTTGTAGTTATGAAATTGCGCACTTTGGTATTTTTAAATGCACTAGCTGTTGGTGTATCTATAGGTATTGTAAATTATTACTTTCAGCACAGTTGGTATTACTTTGCTATCAGTATGGGGATATCTACCTGTGTAAGTTACCTGGTATTTTATGTGCTCTTAGAAAAATACATTTACTCCAAGATTAAAATCATCTATAAACTTATACATAACTTAAAATTAGGAAAAGACCTTAAAGATGCCTTAGGCGAATATGTAAGTCCGGACCCTATCAATGATGTAGAACAAGAAGTAAAAGAGTGGGCAAGGGATAAGAAAACAGAAATAGATGATTTAAAAAAACAGGAGAAATTTAGGCGAGAATTTTTATCTAATATATCCCATGAGTTTAAAACCCCTTTATTTGCTATAGAGGGCTATGTTGATGCTTTACAGGATGGTGCTTTGGAAGACCCTGAATTGTCTAAGCAATTTTTGAATAAAGTATCCAAAAATGTAGAAAGACTTAGTTTTTTAATCAAAGATTTAAATGAAATATCTAAACTAGAGAGTGGAGATATTCCTATCAATTATCAAAAATTTGATATTACTACCCTCATCAAGGAAGTGATGGAATCTTTAGAGCTAAAAGCACAGAAATATCATATCAGCCTGATTTTTAAAGAAAAATATCAACAGCCAACCTATGTAAACGCGGATAGGGAAAAGATTAGGCAAGTATTGGTAAATCTCATCGATAATTCTTTTAAATATGGCAAAGAGTATGGAAGTACTTCTATCACCATATTTGAGATGCATGAGCAAATACTCATAGAAATTACTGATGATGGTATAGGTATAGAAGAAAAATACCTGCCACGTTTATTTGAACGATTTTACAGAACAGATTCAAGTCGGTCAAGACAAATTGGAGGTTCGGGTTTAGGTTTGGCAATTGTTAAACACATTGTTGAAGCACACCATCAAACAATACATGTAAGAAGTACCACCGGTTTAGGTTCTACTTTTGGTTTTACTTTAGAAAAAGGAAAAGATTCTTTACTTGTTTTTCCATAAATCTGGTGTTAAGGGGAAACCAAAAAATTAACAATTACTTAACATTGGGATGTTAGCTTTGTAGACTAAAGCTACAATACAAGAAATGAACAATATTTTTTCTTATTTCATTCCTAAAGACAGAAAGTTTTTCCCTCTTTTCGAAAAAGCAAGTGCAAACCTTATAGAAATGGCTAATCAACTGGAAGGCCTTGTAAACTCTCCAGAAGCATCCAGAGAGCCTTATTATAAAAGTATAGAAAATTTAGAGCATAAGGGTGATGAAATTACCCATCAAATTTATTTAGAGCTCAGCAAAACCTTTATTACCCCTTTTGATAGAGAAGATATCCATGCCTTAGCTTCTGCTTTAGACGATATTGCTGATTACATACACGGTTCTGCTAACAGAATGTTGCTGTACAACGTTACTGAAATGACAGAGCCTATCAAAAAGCTGGCTGATTTGGTAAAACAAGGTTGTATAGATGTTGAAAAGGCTGTTAAAGAGCTTAAGAATTTAAAAAACATTCGTGTTATTACTGATTCTTGCGTAAGAATCAACAGCATAGAAAATCAAGCAGATTACGTTTTTGATAAAGCAGTAGGAGATCTTTTTGATTACGAAGATGATGCTAAAACCATCATTAAATACAAAGAGGTTTTATCAGCATTAGAAACCGCAACAGATATGTGCGAGGATGTAGCTAATGTACTAGAATCTATATTGGTTAAAAACGCATAAGTTTATTTATTCTTAAACAAATCCCTTAATGGTAACTACACTTCTTGTTATTGTTATTATAATGGCTGTCGTTTTTGACTACATCAATGGTTTTCATGATGCAGCAAACTCTATTGCTACTATAGTTTCAACCAAAGTATTAACGCCTTTTCAGGCTGTGCTTTGGGCAGCAACCTTTAATTTTGCTGCATATTTTTACTTTACAGATCATAAAGTAGCCAATACCATAGCTAAAACAGTTGTAGAAGACTATATCACGCTAGAGGTAATTTTAGCTGGCCTTACTGCCGCAATTGGGTGGAATTTGTTAACTTGGTTTTACGGTATTCCATCTAGTTCATCTCATACCCTTATAGGTGGTTTTGCTGGGGCTGGTATAGCACACTCTTTAATTTTAGGCGATGGTATATTACAAGCCATTAACATCTCTCCTATATTAAAAACAGTTTCTTTCATTGTGTTAGCACCCCTTATAGGTGCTACTATATCCATCATCATTACTTTAATTATCATCAATATAGCCCGTTATGCCCGACCTGCAACCGCAGAAAGATGGTTTAAAAGGCTCCAATTAGCATCTTCAGCAGCGTTAAGTTTTGCTCATGGTGGTAATGATGCTCAAAAGGTTATGGGTATCATTTATGTATCTTTAGTTGCCAGCAGCGTTTTGCAAAACGGAGACACCATGCCAGAATGGATTCCTATTGTATGTTATGCAGCTATAGCTTTAGGTACCATGAGTGGTGGATGGAAAATTGTGAAAACTATGGGAACAAAAATCACCAAAGTTAATGCTTTAGAAGGTGTAAGTGCCGAAACTGCTGGTGCTTTAACTTTAGGTATTACCGAGCATTTTGGTATCCCGGTATCTACTACCCATACTATTACAGGTTCTATTATTGGTGTCGGTATTACCAAAAGTTTCTCTGCCGTAAAATGGGGAGTTACTTACAGTTTAATATGGGCTTGGGTTTTAACCATTCCAGTTTCTGCAACTTTAGCAGGCTTGGTATATGCCATTATCCATTATGTGTTTTAATAAGTATATTTTCTAAATATTAGAAAAGGAAGTAGGCTTAAACTTACTTCCTTTTTTTATGACCTTAGCTGTTGTGCTTCTTTGATACTGTTATTCATATCATGATGATTAGAGCCTTCCGCTCACAAGATTGATTGATTAAGCCTTCCGCCTTCTGCTTTAGGCTTTCTCCCTTCTGCTTTCAGCCTTCTGCTTTCCGCCTCCCTACCATGTTCGAGACTTCTTCGGGAAATGGCCCTGTTTTTCCGAAGGTGTTACGAAGAAGCCTCGGAGAAGTACCGAAGGAGACGTGGATAAAACGTGGATAAAAGGTGGGGTATAGGTGGGCTATACGTGGACTTGTATTAATAAAGTTTTGTATTTTAAATTATTTGTTTACTTTAGGTTAATCGAACTTATTGAAAATACAAATCATCATCATTAATATTTTGAAAAGCATAATGTAATGAAACTATCTAAATTTCTTATAATTACTATTTTACTAACTTTTAACATAAGCTTAAGTTGGGGTCAATGCGCTTTTAATACTTCGACTATTTATTATCAAAAGAAAAAGCTTGTTAGCTTATATCGTGAATTGATGAGAGAAGCCCTTTCCATAAAAGTATTAAATTACGATGAATTTCCTATTATAAGTCCTCATAAACTTACAAACGGAGAAGCTACATTGGTATACAAACTAGACGGCAACAGTGAAGTGAAAGAAGTACTCATCACTCAATTTGAAACATATAGTAAATTTAAAGACAAGATAAATGTTCAAGATTATATAATTTTTGTTGATGGAGATAAAGTTGGGTTCAACTATACTGACGTAAAAGGCAGTGAAATTAGTAGTATTTCTAAAGAAATTATTTTACACATCCTCGAACATGAACTAAAGAATAGAAAATTTTCTATTATTAAACCAAATGAAAAAAACTTAAAATATTTGCGTGTTAGTTTTTAAAATTTATAAATGCACATTGCCCCTCAATGGCTCAATGAGGCGTAAGGTAAGCGGACAAAGGCTTCTTGTGCCTTATAAAGCAGAAACTTTGACATATTGCGCTAAATGAAAGAAATTACAAGGCACAAGTATCCAATACATAGGCTTAGGCTACATACTTTGCGCCATTTGGGCGTCATTTAGTTTTGAATATAATAATGCATAATAGAGTATATATCCTTTCATTTTAGAGATTTAACCATGGTGCCAAATTTTCTTTTGTAATGCTATCTATTTTTTATTTGCGCTAAAGGTGGTGTTTTGCGAAATTCATGTCAATAGCCAGAGCCTATTTTGCCGGCTTTTGCCGTCAGTTGCCGCCATTTGCTGGCTTTTGCCAGTCTTTTTGCACACTTGTTCGAGACCTCTTCGAGACTTGTTCGGGAAATAGGGGTGTTTTCCCGAAGAAGACTCGAACAAGTCTGGGAGGAGATTCCTTGTCTTGTTCTGAAAAGACAGTACAGATTTCAACCTCAGACCCAGACAGTCGGCAGTTGAATACCCGAAACAATATTACAGAGGTTGCTTATAATGTACAGGCAACAGTTGATAGCAAATATAATCTAGCGATAGATTTTAAAGTAGCCAATCAGAATGATAGTAAAGCCAAATCCTAAATGAAAGTGAAAAAACAAGCTATTGTGCACAATATAGCCTTCATTCGGTTTTTTTTTTCTTCTTAAATGTCAGATAAATAGATACTATAAATACCAGTAAGTAAAGTATACCTAATGCTGTTTTTCTAAATGTAAAAGTATTAAAATCAAACTCACGATATAATGCTAATCCTAATGTAAAAGCAATCATTGCAAAAAAGAAGTTAAAGCCAATTTTATTTTTCATGTCAAATCGATATTTACCTTAAAGATTTAGGATAGCTAAGGGAGTGGCTTAAAGTTATCTTTTTACCTGCTACTCAGTACTTTTTACTTTAATCAGTATTTACCTACCCATGCCACCAGGCATATTCTTCATCATTTTTTGCATTTTAGACATAGCCGATGGATCTGAGAATTGTTTCATAACCTTACGCATATCCTCAAACTGCTTAATTAATTTATTTACCTCAGTAATATCATTACCAGAACCTTTTGCAATTCTTATTCTTCTGCTTTGGTTAATCGCATCTGGGTTTTCACGTTCGTAAGGTGTCATAGAAGTAATAATAGATTCTATACCTTTAAAAGCATTATCATCTATATCCACATTTTTCATCATTTTGCCAACGCCTGGTATCATGCCCATCAAATCTTTAATGTTACCCATTTTTTTGATTTGTTGTATTTGGCCTAAGAAATCATTAAAATCAAATTTATTTTTTCTGATTTTCTTTTGTAGTGCTGCCGCCTCTTTCTCATCAAACTGCTGTTGTGCTCTTTCTACTAAAGATACCACATCTCCCATACCTAGGATACGAGACGCCATCCTATCTGGATAGAAAACATCCAAGGCATCCATCTTCTCGCCTGTACCAACAAATTTAATAGGTTTGTTTACGACAGATTTGATAGAAAGTGCCGCTCCACCACGGGTATCACCATCTAATTTAGTTAATACAACGCCGGTAAAATCTAAACGCTCATTAAATACCTTAGCGGTGTTTACGGCATCTTGCCCGGTCATGGCATCAACTACAAAAAGTATTTCTTGCGGGTTGGTTGCTTTTTTAACTTCAGCAATTTCATCCATCAAGGCATCGTCTAAAGTTAAACGACCAGCCGTATCTATGATGATTACATTATTGCCGTTTTTCTTACCATGTGCAATACCTTCTAAGGCAATAGCTACTGGGTCTTTAGATTCACGATTGGTATAAACCTCAGCATTAACCTGTCCTGCTAACACTTCTAATTGGTCTATAGCGGCTGGCCTGTAAACATCGCCGGCAACCAATAATGGTTTTTTATTTTTTTGTGTTTTAAGGAAATTCGCAAGCTTTCCGGTAAAGGTAGTTTTACCCGCACCGTTTAGTCCGGCAATTAAGATTACCGTTGGATTTGTTTTTAAATCAAGCTCTGTAACCTGACCACCCATGAGGTTAGTCAGTTCATCATTCATGATTTTGGTTAGTAACTGGCCAGGCGAAATAGCCGTTAATACATTTTGCCCTAAGGCTTTTTGTTTAACCTCATCCGTAAATGATTTTGCAGTTTTATAGTTAACATCGGCATCTAAAAGAGCTTTTCTTATCTCTTTCATGGTTTCTGCCACGTTAATTTCGGTAATGCTTCCTTGTCCTTTTAAGACTTTGAAAGCGCCTTCCAGCTTCTCCTGTAGATTGTCAAACATTGCTAACCTTTTTTAATTTTTGGATTACAAAGTTATCATTTTGAGGATAAAAAGCTGTTTGATTTTACAATCTTTTATGTTGCATAAAAAAGAAAATTATTTTTAAAATATTTGTAACAAACTTGATTGTTTCATCGTCTTATAAGTGTTCATCAATAGTTGGATAAGACAAAGAAGCTAAGTTAAACTTAACTAAAATTAATGTTAAAATTTGTTAAAAATATTGCAAAAGGTGCTTGGCAAAGACCTTTTTTTATTATTTTTACGATTATAAATCGACAAAATCCGTTTCAAAAAAATATAAACTTGTTTGCAAGTTAAAAAGTCTTTATTTCACCCTGCAAATTTGAAATAGAGTTAGTTAGTTAGTGTTATGCAGAATTAATGCCCCGGAACGTGGGGCATTTTTTTATGGTTTAAATTTATAAACTAAACCCAACGCTAATGACTGGCTGGATTGTATCTCGCTACTAAAATCATCATCATATAGGGCTGTACCGGCTACGGTAACATTCACTAACCTGTTAACTTTAGCTGTAAGGGTAATGTCTAACCTTTGGTCAATATTATTAAGATGCTCATAAGAGGCAAATAATAGGTATCTTGATTTAAGATTGATGTTTGTAGCTATTTCTTTCTCAAAATTCATAACTGCTTGGAAAGCCAGCTCGTTTCTAAAGTTTTTACCAATAGGAACACCAAAGTTTTTTGCGTTATTTCTGTATAAAGTAGTATCTAACATAAATGTTTGGCGGGCAGTACCTGTACCTAAACGTAAGCTAAAGTATTTTTCGGGCTTATACTCAAAACCAAAAGATTCTGTTAAATAGCCGGGCGACATAAATCTAGAAATTGGTTTACGAATTTCATTACCTTGCGCATCTTTACTATACACATAACCTAAATCAAACTGAGACTCAAAACTTAAAGAACCAAAGAAATTCCAGTTTTGAGAAATTCTTAAAGAAGCCTTATTATCCCAAAAAATACGATCGTTTGTTTTCCTTTGCATTTGGTCTTTATTTTTGAGCTTGCCATATTGTAATATCACTTCAGAAATAAAGTTTTTACCATCTTTATTATACTCTGCCTTATAATTTAACAAAGTACTTAATGAGATAGAATTTACCCCGCCACTACTCCAATTATCGCTAAAAGCAGCTTGATTTAAATTTAAACCAAAAGAGCCTGTACTTTTCCAATAATTTACCTTCCTGTTTACCAGATAAAAAGGTAAATCTTGTTTTTTGATATAGAAAAAAGGTAATCTGCTTACCAGCATATTTTTTTTAGGATAAATAGGCGAAACTTTTATAGTATCTGTTTCAAAATCAAGCAGTTGTGCGGTTGTGCTCATGCAAAATGAAATAGTAGCTAATACGGTAATGATACCAATTTTGATAAACTTCATACCACAAAGAACGTAATTTTGATAATTATATTAAGTTATAAAGCTTTTTTTGACAGGAAACTCTCTTTTTAAAGGTATAAAAAAGCTAAGAACCTTCGCCTTTTCAGGTAGTTTAAATCCTTATCGTATTTATAAGCCTCTTGCTCAAAAATAATTTGAAAATAAGCTTTTTGATGCTGGCGGTAATAAAGCAAATTGATAAGGTAATGGATGATATAAAAGAAGTAAAAAGGCAGAATAAGCAGTTCTATCTGTTGTTTAAAATGAATTAATTCATGATTGATGAGTTGCTGATTACTCAAGTTATGCTTTTCTTTAACCAAAATAAAAGGATATAAAGCCATGCCGTTTACATGAAGCCAGGGGCAATATATGGTTTTATACCACATGGTTATTCTACTTGAATAGGTTTTAAGTTAGATAAATCTTCTAAGTGTGGATATTTTTGAAAGCGTATATAAGCTATTTTGATGTAAGAAATTAAATCATATTCTGATGCGCCTAAAACAAAAAAGTAAGAAGGCCTATAGTTGAGCATAAAAACCTCTAATTTCCCCCCTCTTAAACCTGTAGTTTTGGTAACTAAGGATTTAGTAAAACGTTCATCAATAAAATTATTGACATAATCTCGTTCCATAATTTCTTGTAATCTTCTGGCATTTTTACCTTCTCTGGAAAATGCGCTCCATAAAGCATCAATACTTAAACCTGCTCCACCTTGGTTGCCTATGGCAATTATATCTTTATTATTTCCTATTCTATTAAGGCTATTAAATTGCTTTCTTAATTCTTCAAAACGTTTTCTAGCACTTATAACCGAGTCTTGTATTAAAACTTCTGCTAAGGGAATGGCTAGCCTTTTAAGATTGAAAATAAGGACTGCTTGCGATGGGTTAAATATTAAAGTATCTGGTTTATACCCAAATAAAGATGCGGTTATTATATCTCCAGCTGATAGATTGAGTTTAAACTCACCTTTAGAATTATTAAAAATAGAAGTGGCAGTTGTAAGGTTAGTGATTTTTACTCGGGTGAGTCTAAATTTAGTATCGCTATCAAATACAATACCTTCTGCCTCTATACCTTGTGCTAAAGAGCCTTTTACAAATAGCATAAAGCTAAAAATTAAGATAAAAGTTACTCTCAACATCTATGTCTATTTCTTTATAATAAGGCTTTGGCCAATTTTAATATGGTTATCGCTTAAGTTATTCAGTGCCATTAAATCATCAACCGTAAGTCCAAAACGTTTAGAAATATTGTATAGTGTATCTCCTGTTTGCACTACATATTTATTGCCTTCTATTAAAACAGGGGCATTAGTAGTTTTTTCTTTACTAGCTTCTTTAGGGATATTTTTGTTGATATCTGCTAAAACGCGATCCTCTCTTTTAATTTTCTCGTATCGTCCTTCTGGGCTATCATATTGCGTAAGGTTATAACGCTCTATAATACCAATTAAAAGCTGTGGATATTTTGGGTTGGTAGCATATCCTGCTTGTTTTAAGCCGTAAGCCCAGCCTTGGTAATCGTTTTTATCCAACTCAAATAATGGTGCATAACGTTTACGCTTTAAAAATTCAGAATGGTCTTTAAAACTTTCTTCGGGGTTGTTGTAAACCCTAAAGCAATCGTCTTTTTTATCGTCATCCTTATAATAACCTTTGCCTTTCCAATCACTGGTACATTTTATACCAAAATGGTTATTGGCATATTTAGCTAAATCACTATTTCCAGTGCCCGATTCTAATATAGCTTGTGCTAGGGTGATACTAGCTGGTATGCCATACTTATTCATAGATGAAATAGCAATATTTTTAAACCTTTCTATATAAGTAGCCGCATTATAATTGGTGTAGTTACCCTGAGTTTTCTTATCAGCCGTTTTTTCTATTTGCTTATTTTGTTTGTGATAGCTTTGCGTTTTAGGAGAACAAGCCTGAAAAAAAATCATTGAAAAACAAACAAATAATAAAGCACAATAAAGGTTAAATCTTTTCATTTTCTATTTCTTTCTGATGATAAATAAGCCATCTCTAACAGGTAAAATCAATTTTTCAACGCGTTGGTCTTTAGCTATTTCATCATTAAAATTAATAATATTGCTGGTATCTTTATCTTCTTTTTGTGCCACTACTTTACCGCTCCATAAAACATTATCAACAATAATTAATCCGCCGGGTTTTACTTGGTTAAAAACCAAGTGATAGTAGTTGAGGTTGTTTTTCTTATCTGCATCAATAAATACCATATCAAAAGTTTCTTTTAGCGTAGGAACGATTTCCATAGCATTACCAATACGATAATCTATTTTATCCGCGTAAACAGATTGTGCAAAATAGCCTCTTACCCTATCCTCTAATTCTTCGTTAATATCTATAGTGATAATTTTACCACCTTCTGCCAAACCCTCAGCAAAGCATAACGTAGCATAGCCTGTAAAAGTGCCAATCTCTAATATATTTTTAGGATTTACCAATTTTGTTAATAGGCTAATTACCCTACCTTGGTAGTGGCCAGATACCATCCTAGGCATCAAAACTTTTAAATTAGTTTCCCTATCAATATGCTTTAAGAGTTCGGGTTCTGGCTCGCAATACTGCTCTAAGTAAAGCTTTAAGGTTTCATGAAGAAGTTCCATGGGGCTAATTTAAGTATTTATGATGGCTTCCTTGATTTGTTGCTTTGAGAAGAGCTCTTAAAAAAGAGATTTTTGCTCCATGTAAGATTGTAAAATAATGGTAGCAGAAATCGTATCAACCAAAGCTTTGTTATGTTTGGCTTTCTTGCTCATACCGCTTTGGGCAATTACAGCCGAAGCCATTTTAGAAGTAAAACGCTCGTCTACCATTTCTACTTTAATATCAGGATAGTTCTTTTTCAAGAGGTTTACAAAAGCATTTACCAATGGTGCAGATTGCGATGCGCTACCATCCATTTGTTTAGGTTGGCCAACAATAAAAGCCTCTACTTGCTCTGTTTGCAAATAGGTTTTCAAAAAACTGATAATGTCTTTTGGATGTATGGTAGTTAAGCCATTAGCAATCATTTGCATGGGGTCTGTAACGGCTATTCCTAAACGTTTACTTCCATAATCAAAAGCCATTAATCTTGCCATTCCTAAAGTATTTGAGTATTTAGTATCAAGTATCAAGACTTCTTAGCACATTTCAAAATACTTTATCTTAAGTAATGATTTCGAAGGTTAGTTTAATTTTTAAATTGAGATCTTTAATACCTGATATTAGGGTCTTTCTACTCAGTACTTTATACTTTTTACCCTCTTCTTTAAACTTTATACTTTATACTTCTTACCAATTTCTTATTTTGCAGCAATGCAGTTTAAAGATATTGTAGGACAAGAAACAGTTAAGGCTCATCTGATAAAAACAGTTAAAGATGGCAGGATAAGTCATGCTCAATTATTTTTAGGTCCGGAGGGCTCCGGAAGCTTGGCTTTAGCGGTTGCTTATGCGCAATATATTTGTTGTGAGCAGCCTTTAGAAAACGATTCTTGTGGCGAATGTTCATCATGTAGAAAGTACCAAAAGCTGGTTCACCCAGATTTACATTTTTCTTATCCATTTTTTGCAAAGCATAAAGAAGATACTGCCCTTACTTTTGTGGAAGAGTGGCGAGCTAGCTTTTTGCAAAATCCTTATTTGGGATTAGATGAATGGCGTAACCATTTAAGTGCCGATAATAAACAAGCCAATATTAATATTGCCGAGTGCCACAGCATCATCCAAAAGTTAAGTTTAAAGCCTTTTGAGGCCGAGTATAAGGTTTTAATTATGTGGCTGCCCGAGTATCTGGAGAAAGAAGGTAACGCTTTACTCAAGATTATTGAAGAGCCTGCACAAAAAACCTTGTTTTTGTTGGTAGCCCAAAATCAGGAGCAAATTTTAAATACCATCATCTCAAGAACACAAATTGTTAAGATACCGAAGCAAAGCAATGCAGATGTTTGCAAATTTTTAGTAGAAAAACATCAGTTAAGCGAGGAAAAAGCCATGCAACTAGCCTACTTAAGCAATGGAAACTTGCAAGCAGCGTTAACTTTCATGACGCATGAAGAGAATGATTATCATGATTTGTTGAGCAATTGGTTAAGGGCCTGCTATGGTAACCAGGGTTTAAAATTGGTTGCTTTTGTTGATGATGATTTTTCTAAGATGGGCCGAGAGAATCAGAAGAATTTACTGCGTTATGGCATTAATTTAACGCGAGAGTGCATGCTATTTTTAGCAGAAACACCAGGTTTAATACATTTATCTGCAAAAGAATTAGAATTTATTAGTAATTTTTCGAAAATTTTAAACCTTGCAAAAGCAGAAGCTATTGCAAACGAGTTAGAAAAAGCTCATTATCATATAGAAAGAAATGCAAATCCGAAGATATTATTTTTAGATGTATCTTTGAATTTGGTTAAAATATTAAAGTTTAATACGCTCCCTACGGGGACTCAATATATATTATAAATTATGGGATGTGGAAGTTGCTCTTCAGGCGGAGGATGTACGCCTAGTGGCTGCAAAAGTAATGGCTCTTGTTTAACAGATGGGGGTTGCAGCAAATTAGATGTTTACGATTGGCTTTCCGATATGGATATGCCATCTTCATATAAACCTTTTAACTATGTTGAGGTTAGATTTAAAGGCTCTAGAAAAGATTTTTATCGTAATGATGAAAATATTTATCTGGAGGCGGGTGAGCTGATAGCGGTTGAAACCGCTACCGGAGGCTATGATATTGGCCATGTTACCCTTACCGGAGAATTGGTAAGAATACAAATGAACAGAAAAAGGGTTACCGAAGAAAAAGCACCTTTAAAAATCTTAAGAAAAGCTACACCGCAAGATGTAGACAAATGGAAAAGCGCAAAAGAGCGTGAATATGAAACCATGCATAAAGCCAGAACTATTGCTTTAGAATTGGGTTTAGCCATGAAACTTTCTGATGTAGAATATCAAGGAGATAAATCAAAAGCTACTTTCTTTTACACTGCTGATGGTAGGGTAGATTTTAGAGAGTTGATTAAAAAATTAGCAGAATCTTTTAGGGTAAGGATTGAAATGCGCCAAATTGGTATGCGCCAAGAAGCCAGCAGATTAGGCGGTATTGGTTCATGCGGAAGAGAGCTTTGCTGCTCTACCTGGTTAACAGATTTTAAAACTGTTTCTACCGCTGCTGCTCGTTACCAAAACTTATCTTTAAATACCTTAAAACTAGCCGGACAGTGCGGCAAACTAAAATGTTGCCTTAACTACGAGCTTGATTCTTACATGGATGCTTTAAAGCATATCCCAGATAATGTAGAAAAATTACGTACCGAAAAAGGCGAAGCCCGTTTGCAAAAAACCGATATCTTTAAGAAACTGATGTGGTTTAGCTATTACGGTGAAGATAATACTTGGATTCCTTTAGCTATTGATAGGGTTAAGGAAATTCAGGAAATGAATAAAAAAGGTTTAAAACCTGATGACTTAAAAGACCATGCCGCTGTTTTAGAAGAATTGGTTAAAACCGAAAAATCTTTTGATTATGAAAACGTTGTTGGGCAAGATAGCTTAACCAGGTTAGACGAAAAATCTAAAAATAGAAAGAAAAATAATCGTAACAAATCAAAAAACAGAAATCAAAATGGCGGTCCTGAAACTAGAAATAACACTCAGCAAAATCCTCAAGCTCAAGTAAAACAAAACACGCCTGCAACACCACAGCAAGCTAAGCCGCAGCAGACAGCGCAGCCTAAGGTGCAAGAGCCAGGAGTAGCAGGAGAAAATAAACCTAAAAAGAATAAATTTAAAAAAAGGAGAAATCCTAACCAAGATAAAAAGCCAGATCAACAAGGATGAAAAACTGTTTAAAAGGCCTTATCATACTTTTAGTATGGTTTATGCAAGCTTGCACAGACCATGCTATTATTGATACTTTTGAAGCTACTAAAAACGGAAATTGGTCTTATGATAAACCTTTAAGAGCACAAGTTGATATTCAGGATATCAATACGCCATATCATATTTATATTAATTTTAGGCATACAGATGATTATAAATATGCTAATGTTTGGGTGCGGGTAAGCGTTACCAACCCTGACCAACAAAAAAACGTTCAGAGAGAAGAGTTTCAACTAGCTAAACCAGATGGCGAGTGGCTAGGCAAAGGCTCTGGAAATTTGTATACCTATCAGCTTATTTTTAAAGAAAATTATCGTTTCCCTAAAAAGGGGAAATACAGTTTTGTTATAGAACAAAACATGAGAGATAACCCATTAAAAGCCGTTTCTGACATTGGCTTAAGAATAGAACCTGCACATTAAAAAAAATCCATCATGAATAAAATCATTTTAGCCTGCTTATTTGTTTTTTTAGCGATTACCGTTACCGCCCAAGACAAGAAAACCGTTACTTTAGATTATTTCTACAATAATGAATACCAAACCAAAGATGGTAAAACCAATCGTTTTCATTACACCTGGGAAGATAAAGCGATGGCAGGCTACTCTAAATGGGGAGAAATGTTTAAACAACAAGGCGCTGCTCTTAAAAGCTTAACTGTTGCACCCACTAAAGAAAATTTAGCTGGTACTGATGTTTATATCATTACAGATCCTGATACTAAAAAGGAAACAGCAAAACCTAATTTTGTTGATAAAGATGCCATAAAAGCAATAAAAAAATGGGTTAAAGCTGGCGGTACTTTGGTTTTATTAGCTAATGACTCTGTCAATTGCGAACTTCCACATTTTAATAAACTAGCCAATGTATTTGGTATAAATTTTAATGATAAAATAAGAAATGCGGTGGAGAAAGATTTATCTGTAGGCTTAATTGTGCCAGAAGCAGGTAATGAAATTTTTAAAACAGCTAAGAATTTATTCCTTAAAGGAATATCAACCATCAGCGTAAGCAAAAATGCAAAAGCTTTAATTACCGATAAAGGCGATGTTATTATGGCAACTGCCAGATACGGAAAAGGTAAAGTATTTGCTGCCGGCGACCCTTGGATTTATAACGAGTATATTGATAACGATATCCTAAACACTTACAAAGGAAATACCATCGTTTTTGAAAATAACAAAGCTGCAGAAGAGTTAACAACTTGGTTGTTGTTAGACTAAAATTAGTCTATAAGGGGTTTAAAGCAGAGGTTTTGTAATACGGACTCTGCTTTTTTTACCCTACAATTTCTTTAATATCCTCTTCTGATAAAGATTTGATGAAGCTTTCTTCTGTCGTAATTAAAGATTGTGCTACGCTAAGTTTTCTATTTTGTAGGGCTATAATTTTCTCCTCTACTGTATCTCTGGTGATAAATTTATAGATGAAAACATTTTTTGTTTGGCCAATACGGTGTGTACGGTCTATGGCTTGTTGTTCTACAGCGGGGTTCCACCATGGGTCTAGGATAAAAACATAATCAGCTTCGGTTAAATTTAAACCAACGCCACCAGCTTTTATAGAAATTAAGAATATTTGGATGTCTTGGTCTTGTTTAAACTCTTCTACTACTTTTCCTCGGTTAGCGGTAGAGCCATCTAAATAAGAGTATTTTACCTTCTTATCATTAAAATATTGCTTGTAAAGTTCTAGTTGTTTTACAAATTGCGAGAATACCAATACTTTATGGCCAGCTTCTACAACGCTGTTTAATTTATGGATAACATCTTTAAACTTACCAGCTTCGCCTTCATAATCTCCATCAACCAAAGCCGGATGATTAGCTATTTGCCTTAGTTTGGTAAGGCCCTGTAAAATTTGTATGGGCGATTTTGAGAAAGTTCCATCTTCTAAAGATTTCATCAGTTCGTTACGGTATTCTGATTTTGTTTTCTCATAAAAATCGGCCTGTTCCGCAGTCATTTCGCTATAAAACAAACTTTCTGTTTTTGGTGGGAGCTCTGTAGCTACTTGCTCTTTGGTACGGCGCATCACAAAAGGTTTTATCAAAACCTGAAGCTTTTGTGCTTTTTCCTCGTCTTTCTTTTTCTCTATAGGTTGCACAAACTCTTGCTGAAAAAACGTTTGAGAGCCTAATAAACCTGGGTTTATGAAAGACATCTGCGTCCATAAATCGTTAACCGTATTTTCTACCGGTGTACCAGAAAGTATAAGTTTATATTTTGATTTGAGTTGCTTAACCGCTTTAAAAGATTTTGACGATGGGTTTTTGATGTTCTGACTTTCATCTAAAATAATATAGTTGAAATACATCTCTTTAATCACATCAACATCTAAACGGCTGATACCGTACGTTGTTATCACCAAATCGTACCGACTAAAAATACTGATGTCTTTATCTCTGTTGGTGCCCGTATGCGTACAAATTTTAAGTTGCGGTGTAAAGCGTTTTGCTTCGTTAATCCAGTTATAAATTAAAGAAGTGGGCATAATTAATAAAGAAGTAGTATGTATGCCTAAAGCTTCTTGCTCTTCTTTAGCTTTTTGTAATAAAGCTAAAGTTTGTACCGTTTTACCCAAGCCCATATCATCAGCCAGGCAGCCACCAAAATTATATTTCTGTAAAAAATGGAACCAGTTATAGCCAGCTTTTTGATAAGGTCTTAAAGTACCTTTAAAATTTGTGGGCTCGGTAACTTCTTCAATAAACTCAAAGTCGGCAAGGCGTTGTAGTTTTCTATCCATGGTAACACTGGCCAAATCGCTGTTAGCAAAATCATGAACCAAACCTACATGTAGTTTTTTAAGTCTTAAGCTGTCTGTACCATCCGTAAAGGAAAGTAAATTTCCATATTGCGAAAACCATTTTTCAGGGATGATAGCAATCTCACCATTAGGTAAAGTAAACTCTCTTTTTTTATTAAGGATATGATTTCTAAGCTGAATAAAAGGGATTTTATAAATACCAAATTGCACAATAGCGTTAATATCAAACCAATCATTCTTTTCCTGAATCTCTAAATCTATTTTACTATTACCAATCACATATTTCTTGGCGCTACTATCTTGCTCAAACTCAAAACCCTTAGCTACAAGGTCTTCATGATGCTCGCTTATCCAATCAAAAACAGAAAAAGATAAATCGGTTTCATCATGCTGATGCGCTACTTGTAAATGCACAAAAAGGTTGCTATTGGTTTTAAGGCCTAAAGCTAAAAGCTCGTCTAACTTATTTTTCTCCCATGATAAAGAGCGTTTAATACGATGAAAGATATAATCATCGTCTATTTTCTCCATCCTTACGGTAACTTGTCTATCGCTACCGGCAGCAAAAACATAATCAGCATATTTAAAATAAAGTTGTATTTCTGATACGCCTTCTGGCACATAAACCACTTTAAGAATAGGTTTAGCATCGTATTTCTCTGTATTGATGGTAAAGCCTTCTGCATAAACATGGTATTTTTCTATCAGTGGGGCAACAAATTTCTCGAAATAAGTAGTTTCTGATGATTTTGGTATAGAGATATATCTTTTATTAAGGAAAGGCTGTAATTTTTTACCTTCCAAACCTTGGTCAAAATGATACAACATATTATCCAACAACAACAAAGCTGGCTGGTTGGTGATAACCTGTGCATCTTTAAACATAAAATCAATCCTTAAACCCTGATATTTGATGGTTGGGAAATAGCGGGTTTCAGTCTCGTTTCGTCTAAAATGAAAAAGGATAGTTGCAGCTTCATCTGCTAAGTGCAATTGCTTCTCAACAGGCCAACCTTCTTTGCCCATCAAGTAAATTTCTTTATCGCGGATAAGCGCCAAAGCTTCTGTAAGTTTCTTTTCTATTTTTGGACGTACGGTATCACTAAATTTATCATCCCAATTTTTAGCAAAAAACTCTAAAGGTCTAATGGTTTTTTTATAATACTTTTTGATGATGTTATTTTGCTCAATTTCCTCAAGTAGCTTAATCAGTCTAACATCAGTAGCATCAATAATATGCAAAAACTCATTAGCTGTATTAGAAAAAATACGTTGGTAAGTAAGAGAGAAACCTCCGTTTTGGTTCAATTGTACAACATGAGGCTCTATTAAAAAGCCTAAAAAATCATGTTTGGCTAATGAATAAACCAACTTGCAGGGCTTATCGCTTTCTACTCTTAACATTTTGGTATCGGATAAAAATATTGGTAAGGTAGCATCAGAAAAAATTCTAAATTATAAAGAGATTTTGGCATTAAGAAATAAATAATTTTTTATGCTAAATTGCTGTACTATTACAAAAAATAGCTTAAACCAATTAAACCATAATTAGTCTTACTTTATAGAGGGATTTTATCCAAGAGATGAACCATTTTAAACGCGTATTGTATTTATACAGTGTATTGTTTTTTATTGTTACAGGAAATGCTATGGCTCAAAATTCATCTAATAGAGGGATAGATTTTTGGGTAGCTTATGCAGGGCATATAGATGGATTAGGCTCTAGATTAACACTTTTTATTACCTCGCAGAACAAAGCAATAGTAAATATAAATGCTGGAGGAGTTAACTTGCCTCCGGTAACGGTTTTGGCTAATCAAGCCGTTCCGGTTTATATAGACCCAAATATTTATAATAATACCTATGTTGGAGGTTCTGATATTGTGTATCAAGACCGAGGGATTCATGTAACATCTGATGTTCCTATTGTTTTATATTCGCATATTTCTAGAAGTGCTAGGTCTGCTGCAACATTGGTTTTACCCACCAAAGCTTTAGGTAATGAATATATTGCTATGGCTTATGACCAAGTACCTGTTAGCAATAACAATTTTAGAGTTTCGCAGTTTACTTTGGTTGGTGTAGAAGATAGCACACAAATAGAAATCTCACCAGTTGCTACAGTTTATAATAGCAACAGAGTTGGAACAACGCCATTTCAAGTAAGGTTAGATAAAGGTGATATTTACCAATACCAATCAACAACGGATGTAACTGGTGTTAGGATAAAAACAATTGGTAATTGTAAGCCTGTGGCAGCTTTTTCTGGAAGTACGCAAAACGGCTTCTGTACAAATAATGCAGGTACTACGCAAGATAATCTCTATCAGCAACTTTTCCCTATATCAGCTTGGGGTAAAAATTATGTAACTGCACCATTTTATAATGCTCAAAATGGTGCGCAAGATATCATTAGAATTTTTGTAAATGAGGATAATACTGAGGTTTCCGTAAATGGTTCGACCACCCAAGTGGGTAATATCCAATTACAAAACCCGTATGCAAAAGGTAGTATTATAACCTTTTACGGTAGTACAGCTTTTGTAATTAAAGGTTCTAAACCTATTAGTGTGGCGCAATTACAAGTCTCACAGTCTTGTAACCCTAATAATACCGGTACAGTAAGGTTCCCAGGAGATCCAGAAATGACAATTTTAAATCCGGTTGAGCAAACGCTATCTGATATTACCTTATACTCGGCAGTAAGCGTACCAGTGGTTGCCCCAACAAATATTATAGCCCATTATATAAATATCATTCTTAAAACTGTAGATGTACCAAGTTTAAGGGTAGATAATGCTATACCTAATGGCAGTTTTGTAACTATTGATAATGAGTATAGTTATATCACCGTAGACGTTACAAGTTCATCTGCTACAAACCCTGCCCACCGTATAGTTTGTAGTGGAGGTTTTGTAGCTATAGCCTATGGTTATGGAAATATAGAATCTTATGCTTATCTAGCTGGCTCTGATTTAAAAAATTTAAACGCCAATATTTCCTTTTTTCCTAAGGGAAGTTCAAATGCAACATCTAATTTATGTATCGGGGAAGATTATCAAGTTCAACTTAAACTCCCCTATCAAACCAATAAAATTATTTGGGATTTTAAGAATGGCTTAAAAAGAGATACTATATTCTCAGTTACACCATCGCAAATTGAAACAGTAAACGGCATTACCAGTTATTTCTATGATTATCAAATAAACGCTAGTGAAATTACTACTAGTGGTATGTATAATTTAAAAGCTACGGTATTAAACCCTGCGCCAGCTAGCTGTAGTGCAGAGGAGGAAATAGCAACCGAGTTTGAAGTTTTTAACCCTCCTATGGCATCCTTTATTTACAACAATAAACTTTGTCCAGAATCAACAATTGATTTTACACCTATAACTGATGGCAGAGGAAATACTGTAAATAAATGGCTTTGGGATTTTGGTGATGGTAATATTTCTACCTTACAAAATCCAAATCATGCTTATGCTACGCCAGGAGATAAGATAGTATCCTTATCTGTAGCTGTTGATAAAGGTTGTTGGTCGGAAGTTTTTAAAGATACCATCAGCATCAACCCATTTCCTAATCCCGATTTTAATTTTTCTAGTACAGCATGTGTAAATAAAGAAATTCAGTTTTCTGATATTTCTACAGCAACAGAGCAAACCATAACTTCATGGTCGTGGAATTTTGGCGACGGTAATACCTCCACTTTACAAAACCCCAAACACGTGTTTACTACTGTAGGAGATTTTACAGTAACGCTTACTATAACTACAAATAACGCTTGTACAAAAGCCATCAGTAAAGTTATCAAGATAAACCCTTTACCCATTACCGATTTTATAACACCTGATTTTTGTTTGAATGATGCTATAGCAACATTTATCAACACAAGTACCATTGCTGATAATAGTAACATGTCTTACGTTTGGGATTTTGGCGACCCTACCTCGGGCTCTTTAAATACATCAATACAAAAAGATGGCGTACATAACTACAGTGCGCAAGGTGTTTATCGGGTAAAATTAACGGCTACTTCTACAATTACGGGCTGCCAAACGGTTTTGGAAAAGGATTTTATAGTAAATGGGAGTACACCCCTAGCCAGATTTAATGTCTTAAATGAAAATAACTTATGTATTAACCAAGAAGTAATTATTGAAGATTTAGCTTCAGTAGATTTTGGCGAAATAACAAAAATAGAGTGGTATTGGGATTATGATCAAAACCCAGCATTAAAATTAGTTGATGAGTCTCCGGAACTAAGAAATACCTCTTTAAAAAGACAATACCGTTTTAATTATCCTATTTTTCATACTCCTCTTACAAAGCAAGTTAAAATAAGAATGGTAGTTTATTCTGGTATTTCTTGCTCTAGTTATTTAGATAAAATCATCACGCTTAAAGCGGTTCCTCAAGTAAATTTTACACTTCCTTCTACTTGCTTACCTCAAGGCAAAGCTACTTTTACCAATAATACCACCATAAACGGAGTAGATGATCCGGCGATAACTTACGTGTGGAATTTTGGAGATGGAAACACATCCACACAAAAAAATCCTATTCACCCATATACAGCAGCAGGTAATTATGAAGTGATATTAACAGCAACTTTTAATGGTTGTAGTAAATCAGACACATTAAATTTTAATGTGATAGCAGCCATACCTGAGGTGAATTTTGAAGTGTTAAACGTTCATAATTTATGCAGTAACCAACCTGTTATACTTAAAGATTTATCAACCATAAGTTTTGGTAGCATTACTAAAATAGAATGGTTTTTTAATGAAACGTCAGGATCCAGTAATCCAAATTATTATCAGGTGGTAAATGCTCCGGTTTCTGGTGCCGAGTATAGTTTTATCTTCCCGCTTTTTCATAGCCCGCTTACAAAAATTATAACCGCAAAGCTCAAAGTCTATTCTGAAACTTGTGTTTCAGAGAAAATTATGAGTATTACACTTAAAGCGGTTCCTCAAATTTCTTTTACACCAATACCAGAAGTTTGTCAAGAGCAAGCTAATTTTAGGATTACGCAAGCAAGAGAGCTTAGTGGTTTCACAGGTAGCGCAACTTTTACAGGAAGAGGCGTTACTGCTGACGGAATGTTCTCGCCATCATCGGCTGGTCCTGGCGAACATCAGATTACTTATACTTTTACAGGGGTTAATGGTTGTATAGAGGTTTTAAGCCAAAGCATAAAAGTTAATCCGACGCCTATCATCAGCGCAGGCGAAAATCAAACAATATTAATTGGCGGTAATGCAATCTTAAATGCTGTTGCTTCTGGAGAAGGTTTAACTTATAGCTGGTCTCCGGCTACAGGTCTTAGTAATCCTTCAGTATTAAACCCAGTTGCTAATCCTACAGATGATATAACTTACACCTTAACGGTTAATAGTGCTACAGGATGTGTTGCTACAGATGATGTATTTGTTAAAGTTTTGCAAAAGCCTGAAATCCCAAATGTTTTTACCCCTAATGGGGATGGTACAAACGATAGATGGGAGATTAAATACTTAGACAGCTATCCATCTGTAAATGTAAATGTTTACAATAGATACGGAAAAGTTGTCTATCAAAGTGATAACTACAACCAAGCTTGGGATGGTAGATTTAATGGGGAAGATCTACCAGTTGGCGCTTATTATTACATCATAACCATTGAAGAACGAAATTTAAAATATTCTGGGTCGGTTATGATTGTAAGGTAGTGCAAAGGAAAGGAAGAAGATATTGTATTTTTATGTTATTCATACAATTGAGTATAGGGCTTAGCTATGCCCAGCAAAAACCTCAGTACACACAATATATTCTCAATAATTATATCATTAACCCTGCTTTAACAGGGATAGAAAACTATATTGATATTAAATTTACTAATCGTAAGCAATGGATTGGTTTAAAGGATGCCCCAGAAACCAGCTATCTAAGTATACATTTCCCTTTAGGTAAAAAAGATGAGCGTTTAACACCTACTTCTTTTGATATGACAGGTGAGAGTTTCTATGTATACAAATACCAATATGAATATATTACCTCGGCCCCGCACCATGGTTTGGGTTTTGTAGCGACTACTGATAAAGCAGGAGCATTAAAACAAAGCAATTTTAATATTACTTATGCCTATCATTTAGGTCTATCTGCACATGTAAATTTAGCTGTAGGGCTTAGTGCTGGGGTATCTCACAGTAATATCAATTTTGATGATTTAAAGCCGGGCGAAGCAGCAGACCAAGCTTTATCAAGTGGCCAAGTAAGTAGGCTTAAGCCTGATGTAAATGTTGGTGTTTGGTTATATGCACCCACCTATTTTGCTGGGGCATCTATACAGCAAGTATTGCCACAAAATATTGTTTTTAATGATGATAATACTTATAAAGAGGCTACCACTGTGCCTCACTATTTCATAACTGCTGGCTATAAATTTTGGTTTGATGATAATTATACCTTAATACCTTCGGTAATGTTAAAATGGATAAAACCATTAAAACCTACGTTGGATTATAATGTAAAATTTACTTTTAAAGATAAACTGTGGCTGGGTGGTAGCTATAGAGAGAGCGATGCTTTTTCTGGTATGTTAGGCTTTAATATATCTTCTTTGGTACACATCAGCTATGCTTATGATATAACAACATCTCCATTAAATGCTGTCTCAAAAGGTACTCAAGAAATCATGATAGGGTTAACACTTAATAATAAATATAAAGTATTACAACCAATTAGATTCTGGTGAAAATTAAAATGCCATCTTATTTTACGCAAACGTTTCATGTTTTTATAAAGAAATTAAATTAACTTTATAATACTATTATCGTCAAAAATTATTCTATATTATAATTTTATAAAACATATATTTTCTTTTTTATTAATACCAATGTTTGTTTTCTCCAATATCCTTTGGTATCACTAACTGGGTTATTACTTAATAGTCGACCAAATACAGATATTAGCCTAACCAATTGTAACATAAATAATACTTATTTTTAAATTAAAGCCCTCTTAAAGAAAGAGGGAGAAAGGAGGCTGGAAAACAAATCCAAATGACAAAAAATCTAATTTAACGAAACTCCAATTAAACAATAAAAACCATAAAAGTTAAACATGAAAAATAATTCAAATTCTATCTTAAGCTTTTCAGTAAAAAAAGCTTCTTTATTAACCATAATTGCAGCATCCGCCCTAGTTGTAGCTTGTAAAAAAGACACCAAAGAAACATCAGTAGAGCAGCTAAATACAAATGCAGGAAGTAAAAATGCAATTACTGTTGCGGCAGCAGAAAATGGTTCTGGTTGGTCAGAAATAACTTCTACCATTGAAGCTAACCAAAGGGTACATTTAGAAGAGGGTAATGGCGTAGAAACACGAACTTGGAATAATGGTGATGCTTGGTATATAAATGTTAGTGGAAGTACATCAGGTACCTCTTATGGCTCTAATAATGCAGCTAGTTATACCTACAGTGCTAGTAATAATAAAAGAAATACTTTTACACTGCACAAAGCTCCAGGAAACCGTTCTGAAATAAGAATTCAAGACAATTATGATACTGGTGATATTCGTCAATTTGAAGGTATTATTACTATTAACAATAATGTTTTTGCCAATAATGCGGTTTTCCAAATATGGGGAGGTATCATCATAAGTGGTGCGCAAAGAGCTACACTACTGCAAATTAGAGGTGATGGAGCTGTAAATGGAGGACAATTGAGAGTTGTGCCTAATGGAGTAACCAACGAAGTTGGTAGCCGTACTATTGCTACAAATATTTTAAACACACCTACAACAATTAATGTTGTGCATTTTCAAGAAATTGCATCAAGACCAGGACGTATTGTCATATATGTAAATGGTGATGAAAAATACTCTTGTGAAGAAAACCAAGTGCCAACAAATGGTGATGGGACTAATTACATGAAATATGGTAATTATGGCAGAGAAGATGAAGATGCTAATAAAACAAATTCTGTTGTAACTTGGTCTAATGTTAGGTATTGGGAAATACCAAAAGTAACAGTACGCCAAGGATGTAATTATACAGGTTGGAGTGCTAGTTTAAGTGTGGGTGATTATACTTTATCACAATTACAGGCTTTAGGTTTTGTTAACGATGACGCTTCATCAATAAGAGTTCCTTCAGGTTTAAGGGTTAGAGTTTACGCAAATAACAATTTTGATACTCTTATTGGAACTTATACCTCTGATCAAAGCTGCTTCAGTTCTTCAGTTAATGATAGAATATCTTCAATCAGAGTAGAGCAAGTACAGTAATAACCATTTTTCTATTTCAAAACAGAGGGTAGCTATTATTTCATAGCTACCCTTTTGTTTACAGTGTATTCTTAGTTTTGGTTCTTACATGTAATTGAGATACAAAATAGATACTTATTAAAGTAATAGCTATGCTGATATAACCTGTAATATCATAATGCAGAATAGCATTGTCGGCTCTTTTAACCACAATAAAACCTGATATCACCGAAGCTAAACCAACAAATATCTGTTGCACAGATGAGTTTATACTCATAAAACTTCCCCTTCTTTCTGTACTTACAACATTACTTACCATAGCTTGTGCAGGTATCATCCTTCCGCTTGATACAACAAACCAAAAACCGGTGATACATAAAACTTGGTAAAAAGGGAAATCAGGTAAGTTAGTTATCAACGCAATAGGTATAGTGGTTGTAATAGCCATCATGATAAACAGCCTATGTTTACCTATTTTATCTGCTAATTTACCTAAAAATGGAGAACTCACCAGCGTTAGAGCTCCACCAACCATGTATATCATGGGCGTTTGTACTTTACTAAACCCTTTATTAAATTCCATAAAAGGATTTAAAAAAGGGATAATCATGAAATGACCCAACATAATAGTTGCTGATAAAGCAAGAGCCAGCATTTGATTTTTATCTTTAGCAATATCTTTTATTAATCTTAAAGGACCAACTTTTTCACTTCCAGCGGGCTTTATATGTGTATCCATTTTAGGTAAATATTTCATTAAAAATGGTACTAGTATGACGCCTAAACCTGCAACAAAAAAGAAAGGACCATGCCAATTGAAAATATTAGCTAAATACAAAGAAAACGGAACACCAAAAACCGAAGCAACTGAGAATGCAGCCATAATAACCCCCATAGCCATTCCTCTTCTCTCGTAAGGAATCAAGTCTGCTACAATAGATAAAACTTGTGCCCCAATTAAACCTCCAAAAATACCAGCAACAATTCTGGAAACTAATAGTAAACTATAGGTTGGTGATAGCGCACAAAATAATGTCCCAATTAAAAAGCCAGCGTAAGCTCTTAATAATACTTGCTTTCTGTCGTATTTATCAACAAAAAAAGCAGCCAAAAAGCCCGATACACCTGCACTAAAAGTATAAGCTGCTACCAGCATAGAAAATTGCTGAGAAGAAATGTTAAAATAAGGCATCAAATAATTTCCCAAAGGCATCATAATCATGAAATCAAGAATATGAGTAAAGTTTAAAGCCGCAAGTAATAATAAAATAATCCTTTCTCTGCTGTTCATCTATTTTTAATTTTAGACAATATTAACCATCTACGATTAAAACAGTTGTAAATGTTTCAGCATTTGATTGTAATTTGTTCTTTACGTTCCTACTAATATTTAATATATTTAGTTTGTATTACTAAAAAATCTAAACCAAGTAAAACCAACATTATGAAAAGTAAAATACTATTTATTTTAAGTCTTCTTTTTGGGTTAATGTTTATCAATGCAGGATTAAATAAATTTTTAAATTATATGCCTATGCCAGAAGATATGCCCGAAAGTATGATAAAAGTCATGGTGGCTTACACAACCATCGTTTGGCTGATGCCATTAGTAGCGGTTGTAGAAATTGTTGGAGGTATTCTAATTATCATCCCAAGGTTTAGAGCATTGGCAGCTATCATGGTATTACCCATAACTGTTGGTATTTTACTTACCCATATCTTTAACGAGCCATCGGGTTTACCTATAGCTTTAGTCTTTTTTGCTGTAAATGTTTGGTTATTGTTTGAGTGCAGAGAGAAATATATCCCTATGCTAAAGTAAGATAATTTCTTAATGCCTATTAATGAAAATAACTTCTTTTCCAACAGGATATTAAGTTGCTTTTATTCTTTTAATATTTCTAACTTTGCACATCATGTTGAAGAGAAATAAAAACGAGAGTTTAAAAAGTAAGGTAAACCAATTACTCAGCTTAAACATGAAACTCTTTTTATTCTTTCTTACGCTTCTAACAAGCCTCCAGTTAAAAGAGTCATCCGCTAATGATAAATATGAGATTTTAACGCATCAGTATTTAACTCATAGCGGTACTTACGTTAAACAATATCATCCTCACTTACCATCAGAGTCTTTTCCCAAACCTTATCAGGAAGAAGCTGCTGATAATCAAGAGCGTTTTGAGCATATCAATGACCATATTGGGCTTTTAAATTGGAATATAACAACAGCTATTGATTCTTACAGCAGCTCATCCGTTAAAAGGTTATTTACTCAACTTTTACAGTCCTACCAAAACCAGCCTCAGGTTGCTTTATTTATTTTACACCATTCCTGGAAAAGCTATTTAATAGCTTAGTACTTTAAGGTTTAAATATTTCATTTAAGCCAATCTTTTAAAGGGATCATCGCAATTTATTTAACAATTCTAGTCTTTCTCACTACGTAGAAATTAGAAACTTATTGCTATATCCTTCCTTTTTTTAATCACTTATTATCAAAAAAATCGAATGAAAAAATTATTCATGCTTACCGCTATTGTAGGCATTGCTTTATTTTCTGCTTGTCAAAATCATGAACATGAAAAAGCAGAAGATACCAATTTTACTATTACTAGTCCAATTCAAAAAGATACCTCTGTGTATAAAGAATATGTGGGTCAGGTACAGTCTGCTAGTCATATAGAATTAAGATCTCAAGAACGAGGATATTTAGAAAAAATCTTTGTAGACGAAGGTCAGTTTGTTAAAAAAGGGCAATTGATGTTTAAGATTATGCCACTTATTTATGAAGCCGAAGTTGAAAAAGCAAAAGCCGAAATGAATTTTACGGAGATAGAGTATAGAAATACCAAAAGCCTTAGAGATAAAAACATTGTTTCTGAAAATGAGCTTGCTCTGGCAAAAGCTAAACTTAATAAAGCAAAAGCCGAACTTTCTTTAGCGCAAGCACATTTAGGTTTTACAGAAATAAGAGCCCCATTTGATGGAATTATGGATAGATTTCATACCCGTTTAGGCTCTTTGATAGAAGAGGGTGAGTTATTAACTACCCTATCTAACAATAGTAAAATGTGGGTGTATTTTAATGTGCCTGAAGCCGAGTATCTAGATTACGTAAAGCTTGCTAAAACCAAAGATGCGCAAAAAGTATATCTGCAAATGGCAAATAAAGAAACTTTTGATTACCCGGGCTTTGTTGAAACTATTGAAGCCGATTTTAATAACGAGACAGGTAATATCGCTTTCAGAGCCACTTTTCAAAATCCTAAAGGTATTCTTAGACATGGTGAAACAGGCAACATCATGATGCCTGTGGTACTTAAAAGTGCTATTATCATTCCTCAAAAAGCAACTTTTGATGTTTTAGACAAAAAGTTTGTCTACATCGTAGATAAAAATAATGTCTTAAAAGCCAAGCAAATTACTGTTGCTTATGAATTACCTCATATATACATTCTAGAGTCTGGCTTAAGTGTAAAAGATAGAATTCTTGCTGAAGGTTTAGGAAAGGTTAAAAATAACGAGCAAATAAAAGGCGAGTTTGTGCCTTTTGAGAAAGAAATGGCCGAGTTAAATCATTTACATGCCGAATAAGGCCTACATCTAAATTTAAAATCATGTTTAACAAGTTTATAAAAAGGCCGGTTCTGGCAATTGCCCTTTCTGTGGTAATTGTTTTCATGGGACTATTGGCCATTAACTCTTCGCCAGTTGCACAGTTTCCAGAAATAGCACCGCCAAGGGTAAATATCTTTATAGAATTTCCGGGGTCTAATGCCGATGTTTTGGTAAAATCCACTTTAACTATTATAGAAAGAGCTATTAACGGTGTACAAGGTATGCAATACATTCTTTCTGATGCAACAAGTGCCGGCGAAGCAACTATTGAAGTAATTTTTGAGCCAGGTACAGATCCCACACTTGCAGCAGTAAGAGTAAAATCTAGGGTAGATCAAATCATGACCAATTTGCCTCCATTGGTGCAAAGAGAAGGTGTAATTATCTCGCCTTTACAACCCAGCATGTTGATGTATCTGAACCTCTACAGTAAAGAAAAAAATGTAGATGAAAAGTTCTTATTCAATTATGCTAACACATACATCTTACCAGAATTACAACGTATAAAAGGGATGGGTTTTGCCCAAGCCATAGGTAGTAGGTCTTTTGCTATCAGAGTTTGGTTAAATCCCGAGCGTATGAGAGCTTATAGCATTTCTGCCGATGAAGTTTTAAAAGCTATAGACGAACAAAGTGTTTTGGCCAGACCAGGTAGGGTTGGCTTAAGCTCCGGTAAAACCGCACAATCACAAGAATATGTTTTTACCTATAAAGGATGGTATAATACACCAGAACAATACCAGAATATTGTGATTAAGGCTAATGCCGATGGTGAAATACTAAAGTTAAAAGATGTAGCCGAGGTTGAGGTAGGTAGTGAGTTTGTGGATATTTATTCTAATAAAGACGGCCATCCTTCAGCATCACTCGTACTTAAACAAAACCCAGGCAGTAATGCCAATATGGTTATTGATGAGGTAAAGGCAAAGCTTCAAGAGCTTAAAAAAGATTTCCCTTCGGGTGTTGATTATGAGATTAACTATGATGTTTCAAAGTTTGTTGATGCCTCTATAGATAAAGTGCTACATACCTTAGTAGAAGCCTTTATTTTGGTAGCTATTGTTGTCTTTATTTTCCTTGGCGATTGGCGCTCTACCATTATCCCTATTCTTGCCGTACCGGTCTCTCTTATTGGTGCCTTTGCACTAATGAATTTCTTCGGCCTCAGTATCAATCTCATTACACTTTTTGCCTTAGTGTTGGCCATTGGTGTAGTCGTTGATGATGCTATTGTTGTGGTAGAGGCCGTCCACGTGAAAATGGAAGAAGAACACCTCTCCCCTTGTAATGCTGTAAAGAAAGTAATCAGAGAAATTAGCGGGGCTATTATTGCTATTACATTGGTGATGACTTCGGTATTTGTTCCTGTTGCTTTTATGACCGGACCTGTGGGCGTACTTTATCGTCAGTTTTCTTTAACTATGGCAAGTGCCATTGTGATATCGGGTTTTGTAGCACTAACACTTACACCTGTTTTGTGTGCCATGTTACTTAAAAACACACATGGTAAGCCCAAAAGAAAAACACCTATTAATATGTTTATAGATTGGTTTAACCAAACTTTTGAGCGTATTACCGGAAAATATACCAAATTCTTAACCCTTATTGTCAACAGAAGAGTTGTAACTTTTGGTATCCTTATTTTATTTGCTTTTGGGATAGTAGGTGTAAATAAAATTCTTCAGGCGGGTTTCATCCCAAGTGAAGACCAAGGGCAGATTTACGCAATTATTCAAACCCCTCCGGGTACCACGCTTGAGCGTACAAATGAGATTTCAAGAAAGCTTCAGCTTATAGCAAGAAAGATAGAGGGGGTTTCATCAGTTACTTCATTAGCTGGTTATGAAATACTTACCGAAGGGCGTGGTTCTAATGCTGGTACTTGTTTAATCAATTTGAAAGATTGGTCAGACCGTGAGCAATCTGTTAAAGAGGTTATTGAAGAGTTAGAAGAAAAATCAAAAGATCTTCCTGCTAATATCGAGTATTTTGAACCTCCTGCTGTACCGGGTTACGGAACATCAGATGGTTTTTCTTTACGTTTATTAGATAAAGGTAGCGATGTAGATTATCAAGAGTTTGATAAAATTAATGCTGAGTTTCTAGCGGCTTTAAAAGAAAGAAAAGAGCTAAGTGGCTTATTTTCTTTCTATTCTGCAAAATATCCGCAGTATGAAATTCTGGTTGATAATGAATTGGCTATGCAAAAAGGAGTTTCTGTAGGAGATGCTATGGAGAACTTAAATGTAATGATTGGTAGTACCTATGAGCAAGGCTTTATTCGCTTTAATAATTATTACAAGGTTTATACCCAGGCAGGTCCAGAGTTTAGGAAACAACCATCAGATATCTTAAATATGTTTATTAAAAACGAGAGTGGAGAAATGGTTCCTTATTCTGCATTTATGAAGATTAAGAAAACACAAGGACCAAATGAGATAGCTCGTTACAACTTGTATATATCGTCTTTAATAAGTGGTGTTCCGGCAAACGGTTATTCTTCTGGCGATGCTATAGAAGCTATTAAAGAAGTAGCAGCAAAAACTTTACCTCGTGGTTATGACATTGCCTGGGAAGGTCTTTCTTATGATGAAGCAAGAAGAGGAAACGAAGCTTTGTATTTATTCTTAGTAGTATTATTCTTTGTTTATCTGATTTTAGCTGCACAGTACGAAAGTTTTATTCTGCCTTTGGCGGTTCTACTATCGTTGCCTCCGGGTATATTTGGCTCTTTTTTCTTGTTAAAAGCTATGGGCTTAGCCAATGATGTTTATGCACAGGTTGGTTTAATTATGCTGGTTGGTTTGTTAGGAAAAAATGCTGTATTAATTGTAGAATTCGCCGTCCAGAAACATCATAAAGGCGCTACCGTATTAGAAGCTGCTATAGAAGGGGCGAAAGCTCGTTTCAGACCAATATTAATGACTTCCTTTGCCTTTATTGCCGGTTTAATTCCTCTGGTAATAGCTACTGGTCCTGGGGCTGTGGGTAACCATACTATTGGTGCATCTGCATTAGGTGGTATGCTTTTCGGAACCATTTTCGGTGTTATAATAGTGCCTGGCCTCTATTTCATTTTTGGTAAGCTACAAGAAGGTAAGCATTTGATTAAAGATGAAGATGAAAACCCATTAAGTGAAGACTTTGTAGAAAGCCATTCTGATTCTGCATTAAGCAAGAAAATCCAAAAAATTATTAAACGCATTAGAAATAAAAAAGACGATGAAAATAACAGCTAAATATGTTGTACTTGTCATCTGTATAGTATGGCTTGGTGCGTGTAAAGTACCAGTTGTAAGCAGTAAACAAGAAAATAAAGTAACTCCTATTACCTATAACAGTTCTCAGGATACTTTAAACTCGGCAAAAATGAAATGGAAAAGCTATTTTAAAGAGCCTCAATTGATAGCCCTTATTGATACTGCCCTTGCTCATAACCAAGAATTAAACATCACTTTACGTGAGATAGAAATAAGTAAAAACGAGGTTAGAGCTAGGAAAGGAGAATATTTACCATTTATACATTTAGGAGGTGCTGCCGGTTTAGACAAAGCGGGTAAATTCACTTGGGACGGTTTCTCTGAAGATGATTTAAAAGAAAATCCTGAAAAAGGACCCAAATATGTTGGCGATTTTAAAATAGGTTCTTTTTTATCTTGGGAATTAGATGTATGGAAAAAGCTTCGTAATGCTAAGAAGGCGGCTGTTTTAAGGTATTTAGCAACTATCGAAGGGAAAAACTTTATGGTTACTAATCTCATTTCAGAGATAGCGAGTTCTTATTACGAATTGATGGCTTTAGATAATTTATTAGGAATTATCAAGCAAAATATAGAGTTGCAAGACAATGCACTTCAAATTGTTAAATTACAAAAAGAAGCTGCAAAAGTATCTCAATTAGCTGTAAACCGTTTCGAGGCGCAATTGCTCTATACCAAAAATCTGCAATTTGAGATTCAGCAAAAAGTGATAGAAACAGAAAATAGAATTAACTTTTTAACCGGACGTTTTCCGCAAAAGGTAACTCGTAATGCAGCCGTATTTAATCATGTTACTATTGATTTTATTGCTGCTGGTGTTCCATCGCAATTATTGCAAAATCGTCCTGATATTCATCAGGCTGAGTTAGAACTTGAAGCAGCAAAATTAGACGTAAAAGTCGCTCGAGCTAATTTTTACCCATCATTTAGTATACAAGCCGGTTTAGGTTTTCAGGGTTTTAACCCAACTTATTTGCTAAAGCCAGAATCATTAATATATAATCTGACTGGCGATTTGGTAGCGCCATTGGTAAATAAGAATGCTATTAAAGCAACTTATTTTAATGCAAATGAAAAGCAAATACAAGCGGTTTTTAATTATGAGCGTTCTATCTTAAATGCACATATAGAAGTGGTGAATCAACTTTCTAGAATTGATAATTTTAGTAAAAGTTATGAAACTAAAGCAAAAGAAGTAGATATTTTAACACAATCAATAACTATTTCAAACAATTTATTTAGTTCTGCTAGGGCAGATTATATAGAGGTTTTATCTACACAAAGAGAAGCTTTAGATGCTAAAATAGATTTAATAGAAATCAAGTTGAAACAGCTAGATGCACAAGTAAATATTTACAAAGCATTAGGCGGCGGTTGGAATTAACTTCTGACTTTTAATAAAAAAGAGGCTGTCTCAAATCACCACTTTGTGTCAGGCTGAGCGGAGTCGAAGCCTTTTCTGAGTATATCAGAGAACATTTCGACTCCGCTCAATGTGACAAATATGATTTATGAGACAGCCTCTTTTTTATTTAATGATGTTTAGCATGTAATTTTTTATCTAGCCAATAAGTAGCTTTAGTGGTTAATATACCTATTCCGGCTCCAGTAATCACATCACTAAAATAATGCCTGTTATTATACATTCTTAAAGCTCCAGTTGCTCCGGCAGCTAAATATCCGCTATAACTTAAAATAGGTGCTGTATGTTTAAATTCTTGATGTAAAATTTCAGCTCCTACAAAAGCAGTTGCAGTATGTCCAGATGGGAAAGAATTTCTAGCACTAGCATCTGGTCTTAATAAATGGGTATTGGTTTTTAAAAGATAAACTGTACCAGCCATCAATATAGTAGAAGCTGCATGCAATTTAAACGTTTGCAACATATCATGCTCACCTTTGTTACCTGCTAATTTCATAGAAAATGCAAGCAAAGAAGGAGAAAATTGTAGGTAATTATCAACCTTAGTTCCAAATTGTGGATGATGCTCTAAAATTTCTTCTCTAAATTCTGAGTTAATTTGTCTCAAAGGATGACTTTGAATAGCCATAAAACCATAAGTTGTAAATGCTATAGGAATAACCAAGTTTTTAGTAGTTCTTGAGAATTGTTGTAGATGATATGCTACTTCTTGATGGTTTTTTGGTGCTATACTCATCACATTATTCGTGGCAAATGTATCTGCATCTTGAGCAAAACTTTTGAAGCTGATAAGCACTAAAAACTTCAAAAAATAAATTGGATTAATTTTCATTCCTAGATTTTGTAACGACTATTAAATATACAAAAATCTTTATATAATGAATAAAAATTAAAGGCTCGAGCCTGTTTTAATAATTTTCTCGAGCCTTTTATAGTATTGAATTTACTCTTTTTTAATTAACCAATTCTATATTAATTTCTGTATTCAATTTTACTTTATAAGCTTGCTTTTGGATATGCTGACGAAAATCATACAACTCTTTTTGTAATTGTTTGATACAGTTTTCACGCATTTTTATATCCTCTTCATTTGCATGGATATTGTTGATTTTATTCTCGTGAAATTTAATCTTAACCTGAATCATTTGCGTTAATAAATCCTCCGCTTCTTGCGATGAATATACTCCTTTTAAAATTGATGTATTCATTTCTTTATGATTTAAATTTACTGTCCTTGCCCTAATGAGAATCCTGCTTTTCCATCAAAATGGTAAAGGTTTTCTGTTTTAATAACTTCAATATCATGTGCAATTGCGCTTGCTAATAAATCAACAATTGCCGCATTATTTATGTTGTCTTTTTGAGTTTGAAATCTGCATCTCCAGTGGTCTGTACAAAAAGTTTCTTTAAAACCTTCTGGCCATACTTTAATACCTCTGTTGGTAATCATCTTCAAGTAAACCTGCTCGTTTTCCATGTTTTTAAGTTTAGTAGCTAATTCATCAGGGTTAAGACCTTTCCAATCTACAAAAACGTCAACCCCAACAAGTTCTTTTTTAGCAGGTGCTTTACGCTGATATTTTGGTAGGCTTAAAGCCGAGCTATTGGCATAATTAACAGGCTTAAATACTTTAGGCTTTTGCTCTAGATTTTCTATTACAGCATCTGCAAACTCTTTAGTTCCTACTTTTTTCTTACTTACACCTTCTACATAAATATCTGGTGTATGAGTACCTTCTTCAATAGTTTTTAACCAAGCGTTATGTACTTTCTCTGCAACATCTGTTTGCCCAATGTGGTTCAACATCATTACGGCGCCTTGTAGTAAACCCGATGGATTCGCGATGTTTTTACCTTTAATATCTGGTGCTGTACCATGTATGGCTTCAAACATAGCGCATTCTTCTCCAATGTTAGATGAGCCTGCTAAGCCTACCGAACCTGTTATTTGCGCTGCAATGTCTGATATAATATCACCATAAAGGTTTTGCATTACAATCACATCAAAATCTTCCGGAGAATCTGCAACCTTAGCTGCGCCAATATCAACAATCCAATGTTCGTTTTTAATTTCTGGATACTCAGCAGCTATTTCATTAAACACTTGATGAAATAATCCATCAGTTTGTTTCATAATATTATCTTTTGAAAAGCAGGTTACTTTCTTTCTGTTTTGTTGTTTTGCATACTCAAAAGCATAACGGATAATTTTCTCGCATCCTGGTCTGCTAATCAATTTTAGGCATTGTACAACTTCATCAGTTTGCTGATGCTCTATACCTGCATACAAATCCTCTTCGTTTTCTCTGATGATAACCAAATCCATTTTAGGATGTTTGGTGCTTACAAAGGGATGTAAACTTATACAAGGGCGTACATTAGCATATAAGCCTAAAAATTTTCTGGTACTTACATTTAAACTTTTATAGCCACCACCCTGCGGCGTGGTAATAGGAGCTTTTAAGAAAACCTTATTTCTTCTTACAATATCCCAAGATTCGGGAGAGATACCAGAAGTATTTCCTGAAAGATAAACCTGTTCTCCGATAGCAATTTCATCAACCTCAATGCGGGCACCGGCAGCCATTATAATCTTTAATGTAGCATCCATAATTTCTGGACCAATCCCGTCTCCTTTTGCGATAGTTATTTTTTTCATTATGCTTATTGAATTAGTGAACACTGCAAATTTGTAGATTATTATTCATTAATTATTATTTATATAAGATATAGTATTCATAAGTTTTTTTAATGATTTACTATGCTTCCATACTAAAATGCTTTAAATGATAATTTAACGGCAGTAGCGTGTCTTTTATATTATACTAACTAAAATTCTCATGAAATAGTGTTTGATTATGTTATTGTTTTCATCTATTTGATTATAGTTATTATATATATCAAAACTATTGCCTTTGCCTTTATAAGAAACTATCTTTGCGGCTTCAAATCTAAAACATATATATCATGATTGGCGTAGGAGAAAAATTCCCAACATTTTCAAAATTAGCAGTAACCAGCCTAGAAAAAGGCAAAGAATTTGAAACCATTACTTCAGATTATTTAGTAAACGATGACAACGTATGGACAGTAATGTTCTGGTGGCCAAAAGATTTTACTTTTGTTTGCCCAACGGAAATTGCTGAGTTTAATAAAAACTTTGGTGAGTTTAGAGACAGAGAAACCCGTTTAATTGGTGCCTCTACAGATTCAGAATTTGTTCACTTAGCTTGGAGAAATAATCACGATGATTTACGCGGTCTTAAATTTCCAATGCTTGCAGATACTTCTAAATCTTTAGCTCAGGATTTAGGCATCCTAACTAATGATAATGAGAAAGTAGCTTACAGAGCAACGTTTATTATAGATCCAACAGGTATCATCCGTTGGGTATGTGTAAACGATTTAAGCGTAGGACGTAACGTAAAAGAAGTTTTACGTGTGTTAGACGGTTTACAAACTGATGAACTTTGCCCTTGCAATTGGGAAAAAGGACAAGAAACATTAACTGTTTAAGACATTTTTTTAAGCTGTTTCATAGCAAACAATTTTATCTTATTTGCCAAGATTTTATTCTTGTCGGTTTCCAACTCAGCTTAGTTACACTTAGTTGTATCTTCTGAAGTTTAATAACTTCTTGTTATAGAAAGATATTTGATATAAATCAATATGAATTGACGTTTTTAGGTAGTTCGATAGTCGAGCCCAAGCATTAACAACCGTTTACTTCCAATTCCGCCTTGGCGGTTGCGGAATCTACAGGACTAGCCCTAGCAGAACCTTTAGAAGCAAGCGGCGCAGCGGAGAGTTTTTGGTTACTTTTTGCGGAAAAAAGTAACTTGACATGGCCGGTCAAGAGGCCGGAAAGCTTGTGCGTTAATGCCTGATTTTGAAATATTTTAACGTCAGTAGTAAGAGAGTCGAAGGAAACAAGATAAACTGCCTTTATGAAACAGCTTTTTTTGTTGCTTCATATCATCATCATTTAAGAATCAGAAGAATGGAAAATATTAAAGAAACTACTCAAGAGTTATTAGCAATTTTTGGTTTATCTAATTTAGATAACAAAGCATTAGCCTTATTAAATGAAACCGAATTTAAGTATTTAAGAGATTTAAAGTTAAACTTAAATAGCACTTTAACATCAGAGTTCTTATCAGAAAAAGAGTGCGGCTTAATAGGTTTAAGTGTGGCAACAAACAACCAAAATGCTATTTTAATTGATTTTTACCATAGCTATGCTGTACAACATGGCGCTACAGCAGATGAATTGGCTGAGGCAGTTTCTTGCGCTTCCTTATTAGCATCTAATAATATTTTTTACCGTTTCCGTCATTTTACTCAAAAAGAGAAATACACTCAAATTCCTGCCCGTATCAGAATGCAAATTATGATGAAACCCGTAACCGGGAAAGAGTTTTTTGAGCTATTAAGTTTAGCCATATCGGCCGTTAATGGTTGCGAAATGTGTGTTAATGCTCACGAAGACTCTTTAATTAAATTGGGTACTACAGAAGAAAGAATTTTTGATGCAGTAAGAATTGCCTCTTTAGTTACAGCCACCGGTAAAGTTATTTATTAGGCTTTACGATTAATTATTTTACAATTTTAGAAATTGTGGAAAACTATTTTAACAAAATTGTTTAAATGATTTGCTTGTAAGTGCATATTTTTCTTAAATTAGTATTAAGGTTAATCATCCCTTAAAGCAGTACACACACATCAATTACTTTAAGGACAAATAAGTTTTAATTGTTAACAAACAAAGCCTGTATGAATTTCATGCAGGCTTTGTTTGTTTAGCTCTTTTAAAAAATAATCAAGGCTTTAGAAGTCGTCTAGCAGGTAACCAGAACAATTAAAATTTCTGCTTTAAATATCTTAAAATATTTTTTAGAAAATTAGTAATTTTTATTCAAAAAATACACTAAGCCCCTTGCTTAGAGCTAGCTTACAGCTACCTTACGGCAACCTTACAGCTACCCCCTCAAAAACATTTTTCAAAAAGTGCATTTCCAGCGTTTAAATAGGGCATTAAATTTGGTGTTTTCATCATAAAAATACACTAAGGGGTGTATTGGCTTTTCTTTAAAAACGCATCAATAGCATAGATAACATTATGCAGTCGGTTGGTTACACCACCAACTTCTACATAGTTAGCATGTAAAGCTTTTAACTCTTTACGCCATACCTCCATAAAATAATCACTCAAGCCCTCAAAATCTCTTAGCGGGTCTGGTTCCCAAGGGATATCATTTTTTAGAAGAATATAAAAATCGTACTTATGTCTTTTCAAAGCATCTAATACAGGTTGCGGAGTTTCTCCTAATTGGTAATCGCTCCAGATTTTAACGGTTAAGAAAGTAGTATCGCAAATCAATAAATCTGTATGACAAGCCACTTCCATAGCTTCTTCTAAGGCAATTTGCCCATAAAACATATTAAGCTCATCCTGTAAAGTACAAGGTGCTGTTAAGGCCGCACAATAATAACGGGCATACTCTGGCACCCAAAGCGTTTTATAATGTTGTGCTAAGCCTTTGGAGATAGTGCTTTTCCCGGTAGACTCTGGCCCTACAATGGCTATTTTGATGATTTTTTTATTCATGCCCTTGATAAATCTTTATAACTTTTCTTCCAATCTATATAACCTTTTAAAGCTATAAACAAGAAAACAAAATAAAGTAATGCGGTTGCCATTAAATTTTTATGAATATATAAAGGGATATAAACGGCATCAACCCATATCCAAATGAGCCAGTTTTCTAACTTTTTACGCGTCATAAGAAACTGTGCTATAAAACTGGTAGCTGTACAAAAACCATCAATATAAGGAACATCAGAGTCGGTAAAATTATCAAGCAGATATCCAAAAGTTATACTGGCACTTAAAAGAACTATAATAGCAACAAGCCATTCATTTTTAGTGAGTTTGGTAATAGGCCTTTCTGATATAAAGGTTTTGTTTTTTCCAAAACCCCAATAATACCAGCCATAAATAGCCGTAAAAAGAAAATAGAATTGTAAAATAGTGTCTCCGTAAAGTTTTGCTTCATAAAAAATATAGATATAAGTAACAATACTTAAAATAGAAATAGGCCAGTTTAGGATATTTTCTTTAGCTGCCAGATACACACATAGCGCACCAGTAATTACCCCAAACCATTCTAGATAGCCAATAGCTTTAAACTGATGTATGATTTCTTGAAGTACCTGCATAAAAAATCTTTGATTAAATCATTTTAGCCAAGATATAGTTAAATAAATGACGTCTTAATTGCAATCTAATAATTGAGGTAAATATATTAAAAGAGGCTTTCTTACCCTAGCCGGGTAGTGGCTTCTTTCTTTTCCTTGATGAAAAGAAACAAAAACGAGGAACGAGTTCATGAATGCCTAAGAAAAAAATAAACAAATCAAGGCTGATGAATATTTGTCGTTTCGTCTAAATAAATCTTTATGCACAATCCTGAGTGGTGTGAATGGTTTTACTTGATGAAGGTTTCTAAAACAACCGTCGGATTGTTTTCCGATACTGTTTTATGAAAGTTTATGCAAAAGATTTACTTACCTACACTTCCAAATCTTCATAGGCTGTTCTTCTTTCTTCTGAGAATGTTATTTAATTATTTAAGGCAGTCCCTAAAAATCCGCTCTTTAGGGTCTTTATACTTTATACTCTGTACTTTTTACTATTCAAATCTCCACTTCTGAGGTTCTTTTTACTTTCTACTTCCAGAAAGGAACAAACATTCATAAAAAACAGACTATCCCGAAGTGCATGAGCAATCCCCCAGAGCCGGAAAGACGAAAAAACAGGAGCAGGAACAAAAAAGTTAGCACAACCAAGCCTATAGCGCATGCGGTTTTGTGTTCGAGTTTGTAAAAGCATTCATAAAGCACAACCGAGCAAAAATAAGCGCTAATTGTTTTTGAGTGTGGGTAAGGGATGTGCGACAAAGGCTCCTGTGGGATTGATCAGGACTTTTGGTTCCTTTTGGTCCCTAAAAAGGAACGAGCCTCGCCGGCGATAGAGGCGGAGAATTATTATCATTAAAGATGTTATGAACTATTCGGTTATTCGTAGTAGACTCAGCATAACTCACATCTCTCTTACTAAAGCAACATCAACCCTTGCAACTGTGGCAATAAACCTCGTACTTCGTAGAGGAACAAAACAAAATTGTCTTGGCTAAAACTAAATCTTCTTATTTCTGTCAGAGTTGTGGATACGAATCTCCAAAATGGTTAGGAAAATGTCCTGCATGCCAGCAATGGAACACTTTTGTTGAAGAAGTGGTAGAGAAAAAATCCAGTGGTGTACCCGATTGGAAAAGTGCCGGAAGCACATCACTCAGCAGAGTAAACAAGCCCTCTAAAGTTCAAGAAATTGTATATACAGAAGAACACCGTTTGGTAACTCCAGACAAAGAATTAAACCGTGTATTAGGCGGTGGTATTGTAGGTGGTTCTTTAGTATTGATAGGTGGCGAGCCCGGCATAGGTAAATCTACCTTGATGTTGCAATTGGCTCTTATTGTTCCTAATCTAAAAGTACTTTATGTATCTGGTGAGGAAAGCGAGCAGCAAATTAAGCTCAGGGCAGAGCGTATTTTGTCTAAACCTGTATCAGATTGTTATATTCTTACAGAAACATCAACACAAAATATCTTTAAACAAATAGAGCTTCTTGAGCCTAATTTGGTCATTATCGATTCTATCCAAACCTTACATTCATCACATATAGAATCAACACCAGGAAGTGTTTCGCAAGTGAGAGAATGTACGGCAGAACTCTTACGTTTTGCTAAAGAATCATCAACTCCTGTATTTTTAATTGGGCATATTACCAAAGATGGGATGATAGCTGGACCAAAAATATTAGAGCACATGGTTGATACCGTTTTGCAGTTCGAAGGCGATAGGCATCATGTTTACCGGATATTAAGAGCTATAAAAAACAGATTTGGCTCAGCATCAGAATTGGGCATTTATGAAATGGAAGGCACAGGGCTTAGAGAAGTTTCTAATCCTTCAGAAATACTATTATCACAAAGGGAGGAACCTTTAAGTGGTGTTACCATATCAGCCACTATGGAAGGTATGCGCCCCATGTTGATAGAAACCCAAGCATTAGTAAGTACATCGCCTTACGGTACGCCACAGCGCTCTGCCACAGGTTTTGATACCCGACGTATGAATATGCTTTTAGCTGTTTTAGAGAAAAGGTGCGGATTTAAATTGGGCGCAAAAGATGTTTTTCTTAATATAGCCGGTGGTATTAGGGTAGAAGACCCGAGTATAGACTTAGGCTTGGTAGCGGCAATTATTTCTTCGCATGAGGATATTCCGGTTTCTTATAAAGTTTGTTTTGCTGCCGAGGTAGGTTTATCAGGAGAGATTAGAGCCGTTACCCGTATAGAACAACGTATTGCAGAGGCTCAGAAATTGGGTTTCGAGCAAATCTTTATCTCTAAATACAACAAAAAAGGTCTAGATATTAGTAAGTTTAATATCGAGATTAAAACAGTAGCCAAAGTAGAAGAGATGTTTAGCTTATTGTTTGGATAAGTTGTTTTATCGTAAAAATTTATATTTTTCTTCATAGGTAGGATTTAAATGAGAAAGAAAAAACTCATTTTTGTACATCATAAAATCTTGTGCTACCAAACAAGTTATAATATATTAAAGATGAAAAGAATATTACAACTCTCTTTTATAGCGCTTTTTGCTATTTCTTGTAATTCTATCTCACAAAAAGTAGAATTAAAAGGGCCACAATTAGTTAATGGCACTACCTACGGCGATTCTGTTTTTGATAATAATATACAAAGTTTAGAGGCTGTAAAAGCAATTGCAGAAAAATCTGGCGCTACCAATGCCAAAATTAAAGGCGAGATTGCAGAGGTTTGTCAGAAAAAGGGCTGTTGGTTAAAATTAAAATCAGCAAATGGCGAAGACTTACATGTGACTTTTAAGGATTATGCGTTTTTTGTTCCTAAAGATATCGCTGGAAAAACTGTTGTTTTAGATGGTGTTGCAAAGATAGATACTGTTTCTGTAGAAACCCAAAGACATTATGCAGAAGATGCCGGAAAGTCTCAGGAAGAAATCAATAAAATAACTACTTCTAAAGTAAAGCTTAGCTTTGAAGCTAAGGGAGTTGTGGTGATGTAAGGTGCTTAGTTTAGTAAAAAAAACGGGTTGAAGTAAATTTTCAACCCGTTTTTGTTTATGACTTTTGATAAAAACTTAATTGTGTTATCTAGAAAATTAAAATATAGAACTAGCACCTACATTCATAGCTAAATTAACGTAACTAATTATTAATCCAGATATCAAATGTATTACCGAGATTAGAATATTTAAATATAAGCCTGTTCTATCAAACTTAATTCTAATATACTTTAAGGTAACGAAGATTTCTAATAAAATATAAAACGCTGTACAAACTAGAATTAAGTTTGTACCTTATTTTTCATAAGAAATAATATCGCAATAAAAAAAACAGGAATTAAATGATAAATTGATACTTTTTTATACATGTTTCTATTGATAAATATCTTTTCTGTGTCCTAAGTCAATAACATCTACTATAAGTACATCATCAAAAATATCATAGATAATCCGGTAATCAGCTATGCGTATCCTAAACCATCTCTACCCTTTAGCTTTTTATATTCTGTTGGTCTTGGATTATCGGCAAGGCTATAAATGGCTTCCTTAATGTTAGAATAATAAGGCTCGTTAATTCTCTCAAGAGCTTTAATAACGCTCTTCTTTAAGTTTACCTGATAAGCCATTATTTAGCTTTGCGTTTGGCTTCAATCATTTCAAAGGCTTCATGAAGAGGAACAGAAGGTTCATTTGATTTTTTAGCTTCATCATAAAGCTTTATATCTTCTAACTCTTCTAGCTCTTCCATAATAGCTTTAAAATCCTTTATAGGAAGTACTACAGATATTTTTTTACCTGCATTATCTGTAATGTATTGTGGTTTTATTGCTATCATAACTTATTCTATATCGTAGTTAAATTTTGTTTTTAACATCCTCATCTATTTCGAACATGTAAGATAAATATAATATAAATCAACTAAAACCTAAAAATTATCCTATAGGATGGTGAATTGACAGTATAAGTCTATGTAAATATTTTTATGTTTTGTTATGCTATATAAGAAAACGGGTGGAGATTTTACCTCAACCCGTTTTTTGTTTTATGGCTGTATAGCAACAGTTCTTTCTGTGGGGTTAAAGGCATTACTAACGGTTTTCCCGTTTTTATCAACCAGTTCTATTCTGATTTTTAAATCTCCAGCAGGTGCACCTTTAATAAAATAAGGCGTCCAGTTATCTACTATAAAAGAAGTATCAGCTACACCAACTTTAACTTTATAATCATTCGGAGAAATTTTAGCATTGCTTACAAAGAAGTCTAACAATACGTTTTCAGTATCTTTTCCTTTATAATCGCCTTTTGGTCTGCTATAAAATAGCATTGGTTCTTTAGGCGCAGGAAGCGCTACATATTTACCATTTTCATCAATTTTAAATTTAGTTAAAACAGATGCTCCGGCAGATTTGACCGATAAATGGTAAGATCTGGATAGGAAATTAAGTAAAATATGTTCGGTATTTTTAGCTAAAGTAATGGTATTTGTAGGTTTATATAATGCTTGATAAGGCTGATTATCTAGTATAAAATGTATATGTTGTCCTTCGGCAGAGTTTGCACAATGTTCTGCTGGCATATTTGCTGTTTGCTTGGTAAGCTCGTAATTTTTAACATCAAAATTAAAAATTACTTTAACAGAGTCTGTACCAGCAGGCTGTGTAGATACATTTTTGATAGTGAGCTGAGCATCAGGAAAATCATTGTTTTCTTGCAGAGCCTCTATGCTTAAACTGCTATTCTGAACAGAATCTTGATGTTCGGCATCTGCCTTGTTGTTTGCTTGGTTGCAAGCTGTGGTGGCCATAAAAAGGGTTATGGCGCCTAATAACGTGGATTTTAAATTTAATTTCATGATTTTAATTGTTTGATAGCCTATTTGTAGTTAAACACTAACGTTAAAAACAGCTATATATCAAATTTTATGCCTTGTGCTAAAGGAAGTTGATGGGAGTAGTTAATGGTAATGGTTTGTCTTCTCATATAAGCTTTCCAGGCATCAGAGCCAGACTCTCTGCCTCCGCCTGTTTCTTTCTCGCCACCAAAGGCACCTCCAATTTCTGCTCCTGAGGTTCCAATATTTACATTAGCGATTCCGCAATCAGAACCATTAACACTTAAAAACTGCTCGGCTTCTCTTAAATGAGTGGTCATGATAGCTGATGATAAACCTTGTGGAACATCATTCTGAATAGCTATAGCTTCATCTAAACTTTTGTATTTCATGATATACAAAATGGGCGCAAAGGTTTCTGTTTTAACAATATCAAGATGAGGTTCTACCTCGGCAATACAAGGTTTAACATAACAGCCAGAAGTATAAGCCTCGCCAGTTAAAACTCCACCTTCAACAATAAAATTTCCGCCTTGTGCTTTACACTGTTCTATGGCAGCCAAATAATTTGCTACGGCTTGCTTATCTATGAGCGGACCAACATGGTTTTTTTCATCCAAAGGGTTGCCAATATTAAGTTGCTGATATGCCTTAATAAGTTTTTCTTTAAAAGTATTATAAACGCTTTCGTGGATGATTAACCTACGGGTAGAAGTACATCTTTGTCCGGCTGTACCCACAGCACCAAATACTGCTCCTATAAGGCTCATATCTAAATCTGCTTCAGCAGATATGATGATGGCGTTATTACCTCCTAATTCTAATAGATATTTACCCAGTCTACCAGCCACAGCCTGCGCAACCGCTTTACCCATTCTGGTAGAACCTGTTGCAGATAATAAGGCTATTTTACTATCGTGAGCCAGTTTTTCTCCTAAAATACTATCACTACATAATAAACAAGAAACACCTTCTGGTACTTGATTTTCTTCAAAAACTTTTGAGATAATTTGCTGACAAGCGATTGCCGTTAAAGGTGTCTTTTCTGATGGTTTCCAAATACAAACATTGCCGCAAACCCAGGCTAGGGCAGCATTCCAACTCCAAACCGCAACCGGGAAGTTAAAAGCCGAGATGATACCAACCACACCTAAAGGATGCCACTGCTCGTACATACGGTGTTGTGGCCTTTCAGAGTGCATGGTTAAACCATATAATTGTCTGGATAAGCCCACAGCAAAATCACAAATATCAATCATCTCTTGTACTTCTCCCAAACCTTCTTGTAGGCTTTTTCCCATCTCATAAGAAACTAAAGTGCCTAAAGCGTTTTTATGTACTCTTAATGCTTCTCCAATTTGTCTTACTATTTCACCACGTTTGGGTGCTGGCCAATTTCTCCAAGTTAAATAAGCTTTTTCCGCTTGCTTAACAGTTTTATCATAAACATCTGTAGAGGCAAAACTTACTTTAGCAATTTCTTCACCATCAACTGGTGATAAAATACTTGTCAGGTTTTCGCCATAAAACCAATGGCTGCCTGTGCTACTTCCTTTATTAATTTCTTTAAGATTTAGGGCATCTAAAATATGCTGAATTTTATTTTCCATGATGTACAATTTGAAGATGATTAAATATCGGGCTAAATTTTTGCATTCTTTAATTAACAATCATAAACCAAAATGTTTAAAAATATATGGCCGTAAAAAGGCTTTGTATAGCGTTAATTATCAAATAATTAAGATAGGAGGTGTCTATTTGTTGAAAAATAAATGCTTTAATTAATATCATAAATTATAATTTGAGAGTAATTATTGTTCTGTATACTAGGCATTATCCAATACTGTACAGAAAATTACGTTCTCTATAATATTAACAGTCATGGAAGAAGAAGAATTTGACTTTGAATTTTCTGAGGATCCAAAACAATCCGTAGAGCGTTATGAGGAAATGGTTCGTAACCAGGATCAGTATTTTTTTGATGCCCACGTTTTTGAAAATATCATTGATTACTACATAGAGAAAAACGACCCTGTAAAAGCCTTACAGGTGATAGATTATGCCGTATTGCAGCATCCTTTTGCAGCTATGTTTTTAATTAAACAGGCACAATTATATGTTTTTACCAATGAAATTGATAAAGCCTTTGCTTCTTTAGAAAGAGCAGAGTTGCTAGAGCCCTCAGAAGGCGACATATACCTGATTAGAGGAAATATTTATGAAAGTTTAGAACACCATGAAGACGCTTTAGAAAATCTTTTAATTGCCTTAGATATGGCTGAGTCTAAAGATGAGGTATTGATGCAGATTGCTTATGTATACCAAAACATGGGCGATTATGAAGAGGCTGTAAATTACCTCAAGCGCTGTTTAGAAAACAATATGGAAAATCAAGATGCACTTTACGAGTTGGCATTTTGCTATGATGTATTGGATAAACAAGATGAAAGCATACAGTTTTATAAACAATATATTGACAACGAGCCTTACTCTTTTGCCGCCTGGTACAATTTGGGTAATGCTTACCATAAAATTGGCCTTTTTGAAAAGGCTATTGATGCTTATGATTATGCCATTTTAATTAAAGAAAACTTTTCATCGGCTTATTTTAATAAAGGGAATGCTTTGGTGCAATTAGATAAATATGCCGAAGCCATAGAGGTTTATAAACAAACTTTCGAGTACGAACCACCAAATGCGGATACTTATTGTGCTATTGGCGAGTGTTACGAGAAGTTAGAGAAAATGGACGAGGCTCGTTCTTACTATAAAAAAGCTGTTAAAATGGATACTAAACTAGCAGATGCTTGGTATGGTATTGGTGTAACGCTTGATTTTGAAGAACGCTATTTCGAATCATTACATTTTTATAAAAAGGCCCTCCATCTTGATGATCAAAACCCAGATTTTTGGTTCGCTATGGCTGATGCTTATTATAAGTTAAATAACTTAGAAGAGTCTGTTAAAGCTTATGAAAAAGTGGTTGAGCTTAATCCTTTGGATGTAGAAGCATGGTTAGATTATTCGTCAATAGTTTTTGAGCAGAGTAATCTTAAACTATGTATCGAAATTATTGCAGAAGGGATTAAAAATAATCCGGATGCTGCTGAGCTTTATTATCGGTTGGTAGCTTATTTATTTGCTGATGGGCAGTATAATGAGGCTTTAACGCAATTGCAGCTGGCATTACATACTGATGTTGATAAACATTATTTATTGTTCGAATATCTGCCTCAGTTGCAAGATAATAAGGTAATTATCGATATCATTAACAGATTCTCTAAATAAGATTTCAAGAATTAGTAAAATCAAAAGCATCTAGTTAATAGAGTTTTGAATTTTTTTTTGAATTTTTGCACCCGAATATGAATTACACACTTAAAAATATTCCTGAGCGTACGCAAAAGCCACGTGAGAAAGGATTAACCATGGTCATGGATAAAGGCTTAAGCCTTCGCCAGGTAGAAGACTTTCTGGAAGTTTCGGGTACACATACAGATATTGTTAAATTAGGCTGGGCTACTTCTTATGTTACACCTAATTTAAAAGAGAAGTTAAAACTTTATAAAGAAGCCGGTATACCTGTTTATTTTGGTGGTACTTTATTTGAAGCCTTTATTGTAAGAGACCAGTTTGATGATTATCGTCGTGTTTTACAAGAATACGGTATGGAGTATGTAGAAGTTTCTGATGGCTCTATAGAAATCCAACAGGATGAAAAATGCGAATACATAAGAAAGCTAAGTGCAGATTTTACGGTAATCTCTGAAGTAGGCTCTAAAGATGCTACCAAAATTTTTGCTCCTTATAAGTGGATACAACTCATGAAAACCGAAATTGAAGCCGGTTCATGGAAAGTAATTGCAGAAGCAAGAGAAGGTGGTAATGTAGGTATCTATCGTGATTCTGGCGAAGTAAGACAAGGTTTAGTTGATGAAATACTAACTCAAATACCAGAAGAAACTATCATTTGGGAAGCTCCTCAAAAAGCACAACAAGTTTGGTTTATAGAGTTAATAGGTACTAATGTAAATTTAGGAAATATTGCTCCGGCAGAAGTTATCCCGCTAGAAACCATCAGATTAGGTTTACGTGGCGATACATTTAGTCATTTTTTGAATAAGAAGTAAAGGATACGGTATAAAACCGTTCCAGACAGATTGATGAAGAAATTTGGATTAATTGGCTACCCTTTAGGCCACTCTTTTTCTGAGAAATATTTTACAGAAAAATTTGAGAAATTAGATTTAGCAGCGCATGAGTATAAGCTTTATCCGCTTCAAAATTTAAGTGATTTTCCGGCACTACTAAAAGATGATAAAGATATTTGTGGATTAAATGTAACCATTCCGCATAAAATAGGCATCATGTATTATCTGGATGAAATAGACCCCGTAGCCAAAGAAGTTGATGCGGTAAACTGTATTAAAGTAACGCACCACCATGCAGTGAGGTCATTATTTTCTGGAGAGTTATGTACCATGAATGCGCATAAACCCAAATTAAAAGGCTATAATACGGATGTTTATGGTTTTGAGCAATCCTTAAAACCGATGTTAAAAAGTTACCACAAAAAAGCTTTGGTTTTGGGTAATGGAGGTGCTGCAAGAGCCGTTAAATATGTGCTAGAGAAATTGAAAATAGATTACACTTTTGTTTCTCGCAAGCCTTATGGTAATATCATTTCTTACCAAGATTTGGGTAAAGAACTCGTTAAAGAACATAAAATTATCATCAACACTAGCCCAGTTGGCACTTACCCCAATACGGAAGAAGCACCTGATATTCCTTATGATTTTATAGATGATAAGCATTTGCTTTACGATTTAATTTACAATCCGGAGGAAACTACCTTCTTAAAAAAAGGTAAAGAAAAAGGAGCGCAGATTAAGAACGGTTATGAAATGCTAGAACTACAAGCAGAGAAATCTTGGGAAATCTGGAATTCTAAATAATCCCACAGCATGAGGTTAGTAAAAATAGGTATTTGTATAAATTTTGTAGCATTTATACTTGCATGTAATCAGCCTCATTATAGTCCAAAACCAAGAGGATATTTCAGGATAGCATTTCCAGAAAAGCAATATCAAACTTTTTCATCAACAGCACCATTTGAATTTGAGTATCCGGTATACGCCAATATGTATCCCGATAGTTCCAAAAATGCTCAGCCATATTGGTACAATTTAACCTTTCCGGCTTTTAATGCCCGTTTACATATTAGCTATTACTCTATTGGTTCTCCGCAAGAGTTTATACAACTAACAGAAGACTCAAGAAAATTAGCTTTTAAACATACCGTTAAAGCTACAGGGATAGATGAAGCTTTAATTACTAACAAGCAAGATAAAGTTTACGGCATTTATTACACCATAAGCGGTAATACCGCATCGTCCAGCCAATTTTTCTTAACAGATAGTAGTCAGCATTATCTTCGGGCAGCTTTATATTTTAATGAAAAGCCACAGCAAGACTCTATACAACCTGTGATAGATTTTATCAAAAAAGATATGGATAAAATGATTAGAACGTTTAAATGGAGATAAAAAATATTTTTAATAAACATTTATTTTCTTTTTGAAAAACAAATGAAGGGATAATACGGATAAGTAAGAAAATTATTTATTTTTATTAAAAATTAGTTTGTATTATAAATTAAATTAATAGTTTAGCTTCAATAAACTTAATTGTATGAAAAAAATAATTTTTACTTTGTTAACAGCGGTTTTAATAACGCTAACTTTTAATCAAACAAGAGCTGCATTCCCTGTAGCGCAAAAATCAAACGAAGCTTCTAAAGTAATAAATACTTCGGCTACTCCGGTTGCTGTAGAAGAAAAAGTTGTTAGTTCAGAAACTGCAAAAGAAAATCTTAAATCAGACACTAAAAAGAAGGTTAAAAAAGAAAAGAAATCTTTTATTGAGCGTGTTATGGCTGCTGGTAGTAAAAGTCAGCTTATAGCACTATTACTTGCATTTTTTGTTGGTGGTTTAGGTATTCACCGTTTTTATTTAGGTTATACTTGGCAAGGTGTTGTTCAACTATTAACTTTAGGCGGTTGTGGTATTTGGTCTTTGATTGATTTTATTAGAATTATTTTAGGTGATCTTCAACCAAAGAATGGTCCTTATGATAAAACGCTATAATTTAAAGCATAATAAGTATTTTTTAGCCGCTAAGTTAGTTTGCTTAGCGGCTTTTCCTTTATGGTTAATTTCAATTCCTAAATCATCTTTTGATGACCATAGTCAAACCTTATGTTTGTTTACTTTATTAACGGATATAGAATGCTACGGTTGTGGCTTAACAAGAGCCTGTATCAGATTGATTAATTTAGATTTTGTGGGCGCTTGGAACTTTAATAAAGTTTCTTTCATCGTTTTTCCTATTTTATGTTTTTTGCTACTTCAGGAATTCATCATAACAAGCAAAAAATTTTATAAAGCATACCAATCTTCATGAAGCAGTTTCTTATTTTTTTTATTACTCTTTCAATTTTCAAGACATTAGCTTATGCTGCACCCGTAGAAGAAGAATATCTAGGTACTATAACTGTAAAAGGTGTAGGAGATTATACCTATAAATTAATTCTGCTCATAAATGGAGAGCAACTAACAGGTACATCAGTAACTAATAGTGGTAATAAAGACGAAGCTGTTGTTAATATTACAGGTTCAATAAGTCAAGATGGAGCTATAAAATTCAAAGAAACCAGTATCATTAAAACTAAAATTAAAGAAGATAAATCTATTATTTGTTTTGTAGAGGCTACATTAAAAAGGAAAAATGTTGATGGTATCGATTTCTTAGAGGGAACTTTTATAGGAAGAGATAAAAGAAAAAATATTTGTGGCAGTGGAACTATTAGATTATTAAAGAAAGTTTCTAATATCCAACAACTGTCTAACAACTTTTCTATTGCAAATACTTCTACCTCTATAGAGAGGTTATCTAATCATTTAGTTAATACTATACCTTGCACAAGCAAAATGGTGAAGGTAAGAATATTTGATAATGGTAAGTTGGATGGTGATGAGCTTAAAATTATCTATAATAATAAAGTGATAAGTGAAAAACTAAATCTTAATAATGAGGGGAATATTTTTGAGCTAGAGCTAGGGCAGAGTAGTAGTAATGTGATGCAGATATTTGTTTTAAGTGAAGGAAATTATCCGCCAAATACCGCAACTATAGAAGTTACATCAAATAATCAGGTAAGGGTTTATCAATTAAACTCTTTATTAAAAACTATGATTAGTATCAAATTTGAATTGATAAACTAAAAAGGGGAAAGAAATTAATCCTCCCCCTTTACTAACTTAACCCAACCAAATTTTAATCATATCCCGGATTTTGTCCGAATTCTTCTGCATTTAATAAAGCATTTAACTCTTCCTGCCTAATTGGACGTAGGCGGTGAAAAGGTTGTACCTGCGTAATATCAGGGTTTTGTGCTTTTATAAAATCAACAAATGCTTGTCCGTTGTTAGCGCCTAACATTCTTTTTAAATCAAACCAACGAAGATGCTCGCCAGCCAATTCTCTTGCCCTTTCTTTCAATATAAAATCTTCATTGATGTTGGCTGCACTTACTTGCATAGCTGCTGTTTGGTTAACCGGAGTTTTTTGGGCAGCTCTGGTTCTTAAAACATTGATATAATCTGCTGCTGCACTAGGGTTATTTAATTTCCACTCAGCCTCGGCAGCTATTAAATACATCTCTGCTAAACGCATCACAATAACATCCTTAAAACCTGGCTGCGCATTAGCTGCGGTACGGTCTGGATCTCTAAATTTCTTGAAATTGATATGATCTGCACCAGTAATAATAGTTCCGTTGGTATTGTAAACACTATCTCTATCAATAACGATATAGGGTTTTAACCTATCATTAGGAACAACTTTTTTAGTAATATATAAAGCAGTATCAATACCTGCTCTAATAACTTTACCAATAACGCTAGGGTCTTTACGATGGGTAGCGGCTAAAGATGCTGTCCATGTAAAATTGGTATTTGCAATCCATACCTCTTGGAAAGAAGTCTCGTAACGACTATCAATATTTTCATTAAAATAATCTAAAAAGCTTAGTGTAGGCATTAAACGTCTGCTATTTTCAAAGCCATACTCTAAACTCTGAACCAAACCAGGTTTGCCGTTGTAACGAGCTTGAAAAACTTGATATAAACGGTTTCCATTAGCATCATAATTAATAGCTTGGTTGGTAGAATTACTGACTACATAAAGGGCTTCTTTATTGCGTTTGTTATTGGCTGGGTTCCACATATCGGCATAATTTGCCCAAAGATCTACTTCCAAAGCTGCTTTGTTGTCAATTACGGCTTTTGCAGCGTCTCTGGCTCTGGTAAAATAGGTTTGAGCCTCAGTACCAGTTGAATAATAAGCTCTGGATAGTAAAGCTCTTGCTAAAAAGCCCATGGCAGATTTTCTACTTGCTCTGCTGTATTCATTACCCCAAAAGCTTTGTAAAGGAAGATTGGCTGCTGCAAACTCTAAATCAGAAATGATAAGGTTATAAAAGTCTTCCACAGGGCTTCTTTGGGCTGTTAATAATGGTGTTTTGGTTTCTTCTGTACGTAACATCACGCCACCGAAAGTTTCTACAATATGCCAATAGTAAAAAGCTCTTAAAAAGCGTAGTTCTCCTTCTCTTCTGTTTTTTTCTGCTTGGTTGGTAAAGCCAGCATCGTTAATACGGTTAATACCTGCATTACATATATTAATGGCTTTCCACAAATCTCTCCATGCAGCTCTAACCGGATTTCCCTGTAAAGGGGTTAAACCTGCATATTGAGTTAATTGACCGGCATAGGTATTTTTATCTCGGTTAAACCATAAATCGGTACCAGATTCTGACATAAAGATGCCGTCTTCTTTACCATACCATGCTCTTTGCTCAGAATAGGCTGCATTAACATTGGTAACAAAACCTTCCGGGGTAGACCATACAGCGTCTGCGGTAGCGCCAGATGGATTATATTCATCCAGTTTGTTACAAGAAATAGTTAATGTAATACTTGCTGCTAAGCAGCTTAATTTTAAATATCTTTTAGTTTTCATTGTTTTCCTGTTTATCATTAAAAACCAACATTTAATCCAAATACAAAAGTTCTGCTTAATGGGCTGTTTTCTGCACCACCACGCTCTGGGTCGTAGTTTCTGATGAGTGAGCTTTTAGCTACAGTAAGTAAGTTATTGGCTGTAGCATACACCCTAACCCGGTTATAGAATGATGGTCCTGATTTTATTTTAGGTAGCGTATAACCTAGGGTAACAGTTTTAACTTTGAAAAAAGAGCCATCAACAAAATTTAAAGCTTGATAGCCGGTATAACCAGCATAAGAGCTTAGTGTGGTGCCTCTTCTTGGTCTAGGGAAATCGTTAGTTGGATTTTCTGGTGTCCAGTAATCTAAAATTTCTGGTCCGTTTCCAGTGCCAGCCGGGTTAAATCTTCCTAAAAATTCGGCATCAATGGTTTGGCCATAACGAGCTACTAAGAAAACACCTAAATCAAAGTTTTTGTAGGTAAAATTATTTTGTAAACCACCAATCCAATCTGGTACGGTAGAACCCACATAAGTTAAATCAGAAGCGTTAATTAAGAAATCACCGTTAAGGTCTCTTACTTTGATATCCCCAGGTTGGAAAGTATAACCTCCAACTTTATATTTAGCAGCTTCTTCGGCTTCGTTTAGCTGCCAAATACCTAGTTTATCATACGTATAGAAAGAAGTAATAGGGCGACCAAGCAATAAAGAGCTTCTTTCAAAACCACTGCTAGGGAAAATATCTCTACCGTCAATCAACTCGGTAATTTTTTCTCTTTTCCTATTATAAGTAAGTGTAGATGACCAACTGAAATTTTTAGTTTGTATATTTCTACTTGTAATTTCTATTTCTATACCCCTGTTTTTGGTGCTGGCAATGTTTTGGGTAACATCAACCATCCCGGTAGATAGTGGTAAAGTTCTACTCAATAAAATATCTGATGTACTGGCTTCATACCATTGGGCAGAACCACTAATGCGGTTATTAAAGAAGCCAAAATCTAAACCAATATCTAAAGAAGCTGTTTTTTCCCAACCTAAATTTGTATTTCCAACTGTACCTCTAAAAACAAATGAGTTTACCGGGACATCGCCAAAGCTCATATTAGATGCCGAGTTTAGCGTATTTTGTGTGCTGTAAACACCAATATTATAGTTTCCGCTAACGCCATAGCTAGCTCTAAGTTTCAGGTTGTTTATCTGGCGGATATTTTTCATAAAGGATTCTTCAAAAATATTCCAACCGATAGCTGCTGATGGGAAGAAATCCCATTTATTTCCAGGCGATAATCTGGAAGCACCATCATACCTGCCTGATGCGGTAAACAAATATTTGCCTTTGAAACTGTAATTAAGTCTTGCAGCATAAGCCATATTGCTCCAACCTTCATAAGCAGAACCAATGGTTCTAGTGATAGAGGTGCTTGAAGAATTTAGGTCGTAAAACAGTTGAGATGCCAATATTTGTCCTTGTCCGGATGCAGATAAACGATCCTGATCACTCTGCTGATAACTGGTGATACCTGTTAAGACGAAGTTGTGATTGTTTATATTCTTTGTATAAGTTAAAATATTATCCCAGTTAATGTAACGGTTAAAGGCGGTGTTTTGAGAAGCCACAGAAATACGTGGTCCGTTTTGCGCTAAGGATGTTCTATCGTTAAAAATACCTTGTCTGGAGTTATTAAAATTAGTGCCAATATTAGACCTGAAATTTAATCCTTTTAAAGGCGATATAGACACATAAGCATTAGCTACAATATTGTTTCTAAGGGTGTTGTTTCTAGCAATAAACTCACTACGCTCATCTGCTAGGGGGCTTATGGTTGTTCCGTCTGGTAAAGGAAATAACCTGATGGTACCATCCTCATTAAACGGAGTACCTAAAGGGCTAATTTGTGTAGCCTGCCCCAATGGGTTTTGTCGGTTATTAAGTGCAGAATAAACAATTTGTGTATTGAAGCCCACTTTCATCCAGTTGTTAACCGTTTGGTCTAAATTTAACCTCAGGTTGTATCGGTTAAAATCATTCCCTCTTAACATACCGTCTTCCTTGAAGTATCCGGCAGAACCAAATACAGCCGTTTTCTCTGAACCTCCGGTGATAGAAACATTATGACTTTGTTGTGAGCCATCTCTAATCACTAAATCCATCCAGTCTACAAACTGTCCTGCTTGTACAGCGTCTAATTCTCCTGGTCCATCAAAAACTAATTGGTCATCGGTAATACCAATTGTTCTTGCGGCTTCACGTCTTAATTTGATGTAGCTTTCGCCAGTTCTTGACGATGGAAAATCATAAGTATTGATACCATAGTAAGCATCGTAATTAACTTTAACTTTTCCGGCAGTTCCTTTTTTAGTGGTTACAATAATAACCCCATTTGCGCCTTGAGCGCCATAAATAGCTGTAGATGATGCGTCTTTTAATACCTCAATAGATTCTATGTCATTAGGATTGATGGCGTCAATGCTATTTCCTTGGAAACCATCTACAATGATAAGAGGCCCATTTCTACTGCCAATATCGTCTCTGTTGCTGGTTATAGATCTGTTCCCTCTAATCACGATGTTTGAATTTCCGCCTGCCGCACCTGAACTTCGTACAATATCGGCCCCAGCCACTCTACCCTGCAAGGCTTCAACAGCATTATGGGTTGGTGTTCTTACAATATCCTCTGCTTTTACAGATGATACAGAACCTGTTAAATCTCTTTTTCTTACGGTTCCGTAACCAATCACTACAACTTCATCAAGCTCAGAAGCATCGGCAACTAAAACAATATTTACAGTAGTTTGGCTATTATTAACAGTAATTTCTTGCTGCTTAAAGCCTAAATAAGTTACTACTAAAGTAGTAGCCTGTTGACCAGGGATATTGATGCTAAACTTACCATCAACATTGGTTAAAGTGCCGTTAGTTGTACCTTTTATGGTAACAGAGGCGCCTGGCAAGGGTAAACCTTGCTCATCTACAATGGTTCCGTTAATTACATAATCAACCGCAGCAGTAGATGCAGATTTAATCACAATCATATCATCTATCAAATCAAAAACCAAGGCTTGGTTTTGTAAGACTTGCTTCATTACGGTTTTGATATCTGCATTTTCTGCGATAACTTTTATTTTTTTGTTAAGATTAACCTGGTCTTGCCTAAAGAAAATACTGTATTTACTTTCTTTTTCAATTTTTTGAAACATCTGTTTAACAGTAATATCTGTTTCATTGAGGTTAAAACTTTGCGAATATACCGCGGCATGTAGCTGCATGATAGTCGCAAATACTAAAAAGGTCATGAGCTTCATAGCGATAAGCATTTTTAGCCAATAAGAGTTGGCAAATAGAAGTTTTCTATTTAAAAAAGTCATAATTTTGGTTTATTAGTTAATACTAGGCTTCCCCAAGCTTATAGGGTATTAGCTATTTCAATTGATTACCGGGATGTTGCAAGCTTCCCGGTTTTTTTTGCATACGATGTTTCTTTTCTATTTCATAAATGAGGGTTTAGGTTTTTGATGATACAATTGGTTAGTATTTTTCACAATAATGCGCTTCTCTTGAAGCGTATAGGTTATAGGGGTAGTTTCTTTAATGATTTGTAGAACGGTAAAAACATCTACGCCAGGTTTAAAAGTACCTGTATAATGGTAGTTTTCTAATTCTGGGCTTTCCAGAACAATTTCTACATTAAACCTTCTTTCTAAAGTATTAATGATTTCTTTGAAACTGGTATTTTGAAACATTAAAAAATTGTTTTGCCAGCCGTTATACTCCTCCAAATAAGCTGGTTTAACATCAGTAATGATTAAAGGGGTATGAGTTTTTTTTGCTAGATGTAACTCGCTTTTCTTCTTAATGTTTATTTTTAGAAGTTGGTTGGCATTGATAAATACTTTACCATCTTCGCCATCTTTCTGATTAAGTTTTCCTTCTACAGAAACCTTACCTTCTTTCACCGCAGTTTCAAAAACGCCGTCTTCCTGATAAGCCTTTACGCTAAAAGCTGTACCAATATCTCTTATGGTAAAGCCGGCGGCATAAATGATAAAGGGGACATCGGTTTTACTTTCAGCAATGTCAAAAAAAGCTTCTCCATTAAGTAAGACAGTACGTTCTGTTTTACCAAAATCTTTATTATAGCTGAGTTTAGTGCCAGCATTAATCATAACTAAAGTGCCATCTGGCAGGGTTATTTTTTTTGTTTTTCCACGTGGAACGACCAGTTCTTGATAGACTATTTTAATATTTTTTTGCTGATAGATATAAGTAACAAGTGTTATGGCACATATCAACAATACACTAGCAGCATATTTTAGCCAGTTATAAGAAGTTTTTTTTGGGATGTTTTCTTCTATAAACCTATTGTATGCTTTGTCAGTATCAATGATGTCATGTTTTTGTGCTAATTGCTGGTGCCAATTTTCATATAAGGCTATAAATGCTTTTTCTTGCGTTTCGTTTTCGGCAATCCATTGTTTTGCCAAACGCTTTTCTTCGTCAGAAGCATGGCCTGTAATATATTTAATAAGTATTTCTTTGATACGATTTTCCATCCCTATAAAATGATATACAACTGTAAAAGGCTTTACCCCCAAAGCAGGCAGCTATTATTTTTAGAAAAAAAATAAAATGATAAAAGAAAGCAGGTGCTGTAACTTAAAACGAAGTTTTTCAAGAGCAATGGTCATTTGTCTTTCTACCGTTTTATGAGAAATTTGAAGTTGTTGTGCTATTTCTTTATTTCTTAGTTCTTCAAAACGGCTAAGTTTAAAAACTTCTTTACACCTTTGTGGAAGGTGTTCTATAGCTTCTTTGATGTAATGTTCAAATTCCTTTTTGTAGATAGGGTTCTCTTCAAAAGCAGGAATTTCAGAAAGTAAATTGTTTTTTTGCAGATAGCTTACATACTCGTTTTCTATTTTTTTGTGCTTCAAATAATTCAAAGCTCGGTTTTGCACCATCTTATACAAATAGCCCTTAAAATCTTCATCAAATTGGTATTGCTCTTTATGCTCCCACAAAAAACTGAAGGCATCAGAAACTATTTCTTCTGCAGCATGCAAATCATTTACATATTTGTTGGTAAAAAAGATTAGTTTAGCATAATAAGCTTTAAAAATAGCTTCAAAACCTTTTGCCATGTGCATAAATCTATTTTAATGGTTTAAATAATGATTGTACAATCATCATCTGATTTTTTTGGTTAATTTTTTAGTTGTCATTAACCATAAAAACCGTAATTGGCTCAATAATGAGAAATATAAAGTTATCGTAAGCCGTAGGAAGATTTCTGTATTATCCTTTCAGAAATTTATAGGATTTTAGCAATTGTGTTCATCTTTGATGATTAAGAATAGGGGATGTATTTAACCATTGTAAAGTTTAATATTTATAGAATTAATCTTATTTAGCAATACAAAACTTAGAACAAGTTAACGCAAAGAGTTAATCATATATTTATAAAACATCTAAGAGCACTTCTAGCTTCATCCCCCTAGAGCCTTTTAATAACAGAAGACCATCCGTTAAAGGATTTTCTGAGAGGTATTGCTTACATGCTTCGGCAGTTTCAAAAAATACGTAAGGGTACTGATGTTTTAATTTATAAAAATTATGACCAACCAAATACACTTCGTTAAATTGATTATCTTTTATTTTATTTAAAATGGTAGTGTGTTCTGCCAAAGTTTCATCGCCAAGTTCAAACATATCACCTAAAATTAATACTTTGTAAGCAGCTTCTAATTTTAAAATATTATCAATAGCTACTTGCATACTACTTGGGTTGGCATTATAAAAATCGCCTATAATAGTGTTTTTAGCCGTTTTAATAATTTGCGAACGGTTATTTTGTGGGGCATAGCTCGCTATACCGTAATTAATCTCTACAGCATTTAAGCCTAATCTTAGTCCAATAGCAATGGCTGCCAAGATATTTTCGAAGTTGTAAGTGCCTGTGAGTTGCGACTTAACTTTAAAAGTTTCTCCTTTATAGCTCCATTCAACCTCTAGAAAAGGATTATTTGTAATTAATTTACCCTGAACTAAACCTTTACCTGAAGTGCCGTAGTAAATGGTTTCTTTAAACTTTCTATGTTTAAGTAGGTCTTGCAGGTGCAGGTTATCTTCATTTACAAAAACAGTTCCTCCATTTTGTTCTAAAAAAGTATAAAGTTCTCCTTTTCCTTTTTTAACACCTTCAAAACCACCAAAACCTTCTAAATGTGCTTTACCTACATTGGTAATTAAACCAAAATCAGGCTGGCAAATTTCACTTAACAAGGCAATCTCCTGCTGGTGGTTTGCCCCCATTTCAACAATTGCTAGTTCAAAAGCTGGTGTAATGGCAAGTAAGGTTAAAGGTACTCCTATATGGTTGTTTAAATTTCCAACGGTAGCATAAGTTTTAAATTTTTGAGAGAGAACAGCATATATCAATTCCTTAGTGGTGGTTTTGCCATTAGAACCTGTTAAACCAATAACTGGGATTTTAAGTGCTTTCCTGTGGTAGCTTGCTAAATCTTGTAAAGTTTTAAGTACATCATCAACTAAAATAAATTTTTCATTTTTTACAACCCTAGCATCATCAACCACAGCAAATGCAGCGCCTTGGTTTAAAGCTTCTTGCGCAAACTGATTAGCATCAAATTTATCCCCTTTTAAGGCAAAAAATAAACATCCTTGACTTATTTTTCTGGTATCTGTACACACTATAGGATGTTTAAGGTATATCTTGTAAATCTCAGAAATACTCATGCTTTTAATTTTTCACAATATTAAGTTTTATTACTCATTTTTTATATTTAAGGTTTGTCAGCGATAAGAAACAAACTTTATATAAAAACAATGTATTTTAGAAGCCTTCATTAACATCTAATAAATTAATGGTTTTTACTTAGCTCCCTCATCACATCCGGTAACGATTGCGTAGATTTTCATCCCAGCTGTTGAATTTTTAGAGATTTTAATCCTTAAATTCAAATAACCAAAAACTAGATTAAACATGCATCGCAGGAAATTTATTCGTCAAACTGGCTCTGCTATGGCCGCAACTTTAATTGCCGATACCTTATTGGCAAGCACTTTAAATGCACCTAAAAAGAAGGTAGCTTTGGTAGGTACCGGTGTTAGAGGTATTAGTATGTGGGGTACCTCCGTTATCAAAGAATTTAAGGATTCTGTAGAATATGTTGGCTTATGCGATATCAATCCTGGTAGGGTTAAAACAGCACAACAATTAATGGATTTGAGCTGCCCAACTTATACCAATCTGGATAAAATGCTACAAGAAACCAAACCCGATATTTTAATTGTTACCACGATGGATAGCACCCATCATGAGCAAATTGTGAAAGGATTAGAGGCTGGGGCAGATATCATTACAGAAAAACCTATGACAATTGATGAAGATAAATGCCAACTTATTTTAGATGCCGAAAAGAAAACAGGTAAAAAGGTTCATGTTACTTTTAACTATCGTTACTCGCCGCATCGTCAGAAAATATACGAGCTCATCAATAAAGGAGAAATTGGTAAAGTTACCTCAGTAGATTTTCATTGGTATTTAGATACTTCCCATGGGGCAGATTATTTTAGAAGATGGCATCGTAAAAGAGAATTTGGAGGGTCTTTATTGGTACATAAATCTACCCATCATTTTGATTTATTAAACTGGTGGCTAAACTCAGACCCGGTAGAGGTTTTTGCTTACGGTTCTTTAGAGTTTTATGGTAAAAATGGTCCGTTTAGGTCTACTAATTGTAGACCTTGTCCACATAAAAATGAGTGTAAGTTTTATTTCGATATGACTAAAAACGATCGCTTAATGAGACTCTATGCCGATAATGAAAAGTACGATGGCTACTTGAGAGATGGTTGCGTTTTTAGAGAAGACATCGATATTTTTGATAAAATGGCCGTACAAATCAAATATGCAAATAATGTACAGGTGAGTTATTCTTTAACAGCATATTCACCTTACGAAGGTTACCGAATATCTTTTAACGGCACAAAAGGAAAAATTGATGCTTGGATACACGAAAGTCAGCCTTGGCCAAAAGAGAAATATGACGAAATACAAATCACCAAAAACTTTGGTGAAACAGCATACATTAGAATAGATAATACCGAAGCAGGCCATGGAGGTGGAGATATCCGTCTAAGAAAACAACTGTTTAACCCTGGGGCAGACCCATTTAAGCAAGCAGCCGGAAGTAGAGATGGGGCTATGTCTTGCCTAACAGGTGTAGCAGCCAGAAAAAGTATCGATTCTGGAATGCCCGTGAAGATAAAAGATTTGTCGTCTATAGTTCCGCATCCTACCAGAGGAAATAGTTAAGCATCCAGATATTAGCGAAGTCTTCTTTTAAAGGAGACTTTGTTTTTTATCCTCATCACATACCTCTTCATGCCTTAGCTCTCCTAAAATACCTCGAAATGGCTTGCTTATTGTATCTTTGTAAAAAATATGGCGAGAAAAAAATTTTACGATACCGCACCAAAGCCCGAAAGAGCCGTTTTAGTAGGTATTATTACCCCAGGAACCACAGAATTACAGCAAAAGGAATACCTTGAGGAGCTTGCTTTTTTGGTTGATACAGCTGGTGGTATAACAGAAAAAGTATTTACCCAGAAAATGCAAAAGCCAGATAGGGCAACTTTTGTAGGAACTGGTAAACTAGAAGAGATACAAACTTATGTTAAGGCAGAAGAGATAGATATAGTTGTTTTTGATGATGAGCTTTCGCCGATGCAATTACGTAATATAGAAAACGAGTTGAAGGTTAAAGTGCTTGATAGAAGTAACTTAATCTTAGATATTTTTGCCCGAAGAGCCCAAACCTTTCAAGCTAAAACTCAGGTAGAACTAGCTCAATTACAGTATTTATTGCCTCGCTTAACGCGGATGTGGACCCACTTAGAAAGACAAAAAGGTGGTATTGGTATGCGTGGTCCTGGTGAAACACAGATAGAGAGCGATAGAAGGATGATTAAAGAAAAAATATCCTTATTAAAAGACCGCCTGAGAGAGATTGATAAGCAAAATGAAACCCAACGTAAAAATCGTAAAGAATTGGTACGTGTAGCATTGGTAGGTTATACTAACGTGGGTAAATCTACCATCATGAATATGCTTTCGAAATCTGAGGTATTTGCAGAAAACAAACTATTTGCAACTTTAGATACTACTGTTAGAAAAGTAGTATTAGAGAACGTACCTTTCTTAATGTCTGATACGGTAGGTTTCATCAGAAAATTACCGCACCATTTAATAGAATGTTTTAAATCTACTTTAGATGAAGTGCGTGAGGCTGATATTTTAATGCATGTGGTAGATATTTCGCATCCAAATTTTGAAGATCATATGCAAACCGTAAATGAAACTTTAAAAGATTTAGGTGCCATAGATAAAGAAACCATTACGGTTTTTAATAAAATTGATGCTTATAATCCTATAGAAGTAGAGCAAGATTGGGAGGTAGAGGATGAAGAAAAACCAACCATGGGTTTGGCAGAATTTAAAAATAGTTGGATGGCTAAAAACAGCAGTCCAGCAGTATTTATATCGGCAACAGCTAAAGAAAATGTAGACGAGTTAAGGGATGTTATTTACCACCGGGTTAAAGCGGTTAATGAAAAAATTTATCCCTATAATAATTTCCTATATTAGAAACAGTATTGGGCTTTTTAGCTGGTGATGAGTTGGGTAAAATCCAAATAAAATTAAGAAAACATGGAATCGAAAAGACAACAAAAATTTGCAAGAGTAATACAGAAAGATTTAGGGGAGATTTTTCAAAGAGATGCAGCTGCTTTTTTGCCTGGCGTTATGATAACAGTAACAAAAGTTAGAGCTACTGCCGATTTAGGAATGGCCCGTGTTTTCTTAAGTTTTTTTAATGCTCCAAATCCAAATTTGGCTATTAACACTATCAAAACGCATTCATCAGAAATTAGGTATATGTTAGGAAAGAAAATTAAAGATCAGGTGAGAGGCATCCCTCAATTAGATTTTTTTTTAGATGATACCAACGAATATGTGGATAGAATGGATAAAATTTTCAGCAAAATAAGCAAAGAAGAAGATACAGAATAAAGGTTTGGGATGCTTACAAATGCTGATAAGATTAACGAGCTACTAAAAGTTCATCAAAGGGATTTTTATCCGTTAGTTAAGTATGAGCATAAAGCAGATTTTTTACCGCTTGATTTTACGGCTTCCAATACACAGTTAACGGCATCCTTATTAATAGATACCGCTTTATTTTCGAAATATATAGATGAAACATTAGCCAAAGCCAATGCTAAGTATGGTATAGGCGGTTACTTTGAGCATCGTACGGTTTATGCCAGAAGCCCCCATTTTGGTATTGATGAAAGCGAAGCCAGAAGATTACATTTAGGTTTAGATATTTGGGCACCTCAAAACACTCCTGTTTATAATTTTATGGATGCTAAGGTGCATAGCTTTGGCTTTAACAATAATTTTGGAGATTATGGCGCTACCATTATCCTCGAATACCAATTGGAAGGATTTACTTTTTATGGGCTTTATGGCCATTTGTCTTTAAAGGATATTGAACAAATGGCAGAAGGCCAGGAGCTTATTAAAGGCCAAGTTGTAGGCCACATGGGTACTTTTGAAGAAAACGGATTTTGGCCTCCACACGTACACTTCCAATTGATGTGTCGCATGGATGGTAAAAATGGAGATTATCCCGGCGTAGTGCGTTTTGCAGATAAACAACAGTGGCTAACTAAAATTCCCGATCCAAATTTGGTTTTCTCTTTTTAACAACAATTTTCATTTTCTAAACGTTATATGAGTATGATTTTGAATTACTTACATATCATACTGCTTTTGCTCAGCTCTTTTTTTGTTGCTGATGTGCCTACGTTCAAAGGAGGTAAAGTTGCTTTAGAAAATTTCATTAATGAAAACATGAAATATCCTGATTTTTCTAAATCAAACTGTATTGAAGGAAAAATTTTTGTGAAATTTCAGTTAGATGAGCAAGGGAATGTAGTAAACCCACAGGTAGAGCAAGGCTTAGGTATAGATTTAGATGATGAAGCCATCAGGCTGATAAAATTAACGAGTGGTAAATGGCAAAACCTACAGGTAGGAACAAGTTTGGTTATACCTGTAAGCTTTAATTTACAAAACTATAAATGCGAAAATGTAAGTGCTGCTAGTATCAAAGAAGCTATTAATTATTATAAAATCAGAAAAGGCTTAGAAAGTTCTGTCATCAATTATTACAAAAATAAAGACCAAATTAAAACCAATAAGCAGGACGAGGCCGTTATGCAACAACTTAAAGAAGAGTTGGGTTTAGAAGAAGAAATATCAGAATAAATGGTAGATGTTGAACAATAAAAAAGCCTTTCGTATTTTTTTTACGAAAGGCTTTTTGTCATTTATAATCACTTTAAGCTAAACCAAATGCTGCTTTTACTTTGTCAACAAAATCTAGTTTCTCCCATGTAAATAGTTCTACTTCAAGCGTTTTCTCTTCTCCGTTAGCACCTATAAAAGTTTTCTTAACGACTTCGTTTTTACGTCCCATGTGGCCATAGGCAGCGGTTTCAGCGTAAATTGGATTTCTTAATTTTAGGCGTTGTTCTATAAAATAAGGGCGCATATCAAAAACTTGCTCTACTTTTTTAGCAATCTCGCCATCCGTTAAATTAACTTTAGCAGTACCGTATGTATTGATGAAAATACCACAAGGCTCTGCTACACCAATAGCATAAGATACCTGTACTAAAACTTCATCTGCTACACCCGCAGCAACTAAGTTTTTAGCAATATGGCGGGTAGCATAAGCCGCAGAGCGGTCTACCTTAGATGGGTCTTTGCCAGAGAAAGCACCACCACCATGCGCACCTTTGCCACCATAAGTATCAACAATAATTTTTCTTCCTGTTAAACCTGTATCACCATGTGGGCCGCCAATAACAAATTTACCAGTAGGATTGATATGGTATTTAATTTGAGTATTAAATAAAGCTTGAAGCTCGGCTTTTAGCTGCTTTTGTACTCTCGGAATCAGAATATGAACCATATCCGATTTAATCTTTGCCAGCATAGCTTCGTCCTCGTCAAAATCATCATGTTGAGTTGATATCACAATACTATCAATTCTGATTGGTTGATGATTGTCATCATACTCAATGGTTACTTGAGATTTAGCATCTGGGCGTAAATAAGTAACTTCTTTATTTTCTCTTCTTAAAGCAGCAAGTTCTATTAATAATTTGTGTGCAATATCTAAAGCCAAAGGCATATAGTTCTCAGTCTCATTAGTTGCATAACCAAACATCATCCCTTGGTCTCCTGCTCCTTGCTCTTCTGGTTTAGAGCGGTCTACGCCTTGGTTAATGTCTTGAGATTGCTCATGAATAGCGGAAAGTATACCGCAAGAATTAGCCTCAAACATATATTCAGATTTGGTATAACCAATTTTTCTAATCACATCACGAGCAATTTTTTGAACATCTAAATAGGTTTGAGATTTTACCTCACCAGCTAAAATTACCTGACCTGTAGTAACTAAAGTTTCACAAGCCACTTTTGATTCTTTATCAAAAGCTAAAAAATTATCAATTAAAGCGTCTGAAATTTGGTCTGCAACTTTATCCGGATGACCTTCAGAAACAGATTCTGATGTAAATAAATAAGGCATATTTAATAAGTTAATTATTCAAAAAATAGGAAGGATAAAAGACTGCTGATAGTAAAAGCAATTTTGGCTTTAGCACTTTTTTACGTGGTTGCAATCCTGGCTTTAAAAGCGTCTCAAATCATTCCACCTGATGTGGCAAAGATATAACAATTTTTATTTTTTTAGAAAATAGAATTACTTTGCAGCCATGTACTTAATTAGGTTAAAGTTTTGAGAAGCAGGATTCTTTTTATTGTAAATCCTATTTCAGGAGGGCAGGTTAAAACCTTTATACCATCAATCATAGATCAATATCTTGATCATGACATCTATGATGCTGAAATCATTTTCACGGAATATGCTGGACATGCAACCAAAATTGCAGCAGAGGCAGTTGCTGCTCATATAGATGTTGTAGCCTCTGTTGGTGGCGATGGCACCATTAATGAGGTAGCATCTGCCTTAGAATCATCTGGTAAAACTATGGCCATAATCCCCTGTGGTTCTGGTAATGGTTTGGCTCGTACATTAAAAATTCCGCTTGATAATCGTAAAGCTATACAGAGACTCAACGCCTGTAAAACAGTTAAGATAGATTCGGGAACTTTCAACGAGCGTAAATTCTTCAATATGGCAGGTATTGGTTTTGATGCTCATATCAGTGCATTATTTGCAAAAGATAAGAATAGGGGCTTTAAAGGATACATACAATCTACCTTTAAAGAAATATCTCAATACCAGGCGCAGGCTTATGAAATTAGTGTTGATGGAAAAGTTTATCAAGAAAGAGCTTTTATGATAAGCGTAGCTAATTCTTCTCAATATGGTAATAATGCACATATAGCTCCTTTTGCCTCCTTAAATGATGGTTTATTAGATGTTTGTGTGATAAAGCCGTTTCCGGTTTATAAGTTTCCTTTGCTGGCATACAGGATGTTTACTAAATTGACCCATACCTCTAATTATGTTGACATTTATAGAGGTAGAGATATAAAAATCACTAGAGCTACAGATGGTCCGGTACATATTGATGGAGAACCTTTATTTTTTCCAAAGCAGATAGTAATAGGTGTTAAGCCTTTATCTTTAACTTTATTAGTTTAAAATTATGAGTACTAAAAAGTCTAAAAAATTCAACAGCTTCGATGGTATAGTTTTTTCAACCAATCCAGATCATGTTTATGAAGCACCCGAAGAGGTAGTAAAAGAAACATTAGCAAATAAGCATCAGGATTTAAGAGTGCAGCTGGATAAAAAACAAAGGGGTGGTAAAGCGGTAACTTTAATTACAGGTTTTGTAGGTCATGATGATGATTTGAATTTGTTAGGTAAAATGTTAAAAACCAAATGTGGCGTAGGCGGAACCGTGAAAGATGGAGAGATTTTAGTACAAGGAGACTTCAGGCAAAAAATAATTGAAATTCTTTTGAAAGAAGGCTATAAAGTGAAAAGAATTGGCGGATAGCCCCAAAAAATTACAAGTTTCAACACGAATTATTGAAATCATTAAGAACTTGTTAATAATATACACTAGTAAAACTGTATAATTTACTATTTTGTATATGAAGCTAATGTTAATTTTTTGTTCTTAATTTGCATTTTTAAATAAAAATAGTTTTAATTGCATTTGTATTGTCCTCATGAGGACAATTTTTTTTTAAAATTGCGTTAATAGAAATCCAGAATCTGCTGAAGAAGGTTAACAAAATTTTAATCGTAAATGATGTGGCAAAAGATTTGATATTAAAGGATAAATGATAAATTTGTTATTCATCTATATAAAATAAAACCAAGTAACACACATAAAAATTAATTCAAAAACTAAAAATTAAAACAAAAATGGCAAACGCACCAAAACCAAGTACAGCTAAGAAAGAGAAATCAGGCGGTTCAAGTATTTTCGCAGGATTAGCTATCGTTATTTGTATAGCTATTGCATGGGGACTTTATTTATTTGTTATGGGAAATCCAGCAAACTTTGAAGGTGGAGACCCGGCTAACCACCCACTTCCAGGAAACTATTTCGGTATGGTTTATAAAGGTGGAATTATTGTACCTTTCCTAATGGGTATGTTTTTAATGGTAATCGTATTTTCTATCGAACGTTTCTTTGTAATCAGCAAAGCAGCAGGAAATGGTAACGTTGATGCTTTCGTTAAAAAAGTACAACAGTTTTTATCTTCTAACAATGTAGAAAGTGCAATTTCTGAGTGCGACAAACAAAAAGGATCTGTTGCAGCGGTAATTAAATCAGGTCTTTTAAAATACAAAGAAGTAGAAATGGATTCTTCTATGGATACAGAACAAAAATGTTTAGCTATCCAAAAAGATATTGAAGAAGCTACTTCATTAGAAATGCCAATGTTAGAGCAAAACTTAACTGTAATTGCAACATTGGTATCAATTGGTACACTTGCTGGTTTGTTAGGAACAGTTGTGGGTATGATTAAAGCTTTCGGTGCGTTGGCAACTTCTGGTGCTCCGGATCAAGCGGCTTTAGCAAACGGTATCTCTGAGGCGTTAATTAATACAGCTACAGGTATTGGTACTTCTACTTTAGCTATTATTTCTTACAACTTCTTTACTTCTAAAATTGATAGCTTAACTTATTCAATTGACGAGGCAGGATTCTCAATTGTACAAACTTACGCTGCAACTCATAAATAATAAATTAGTGATACACGCTTTTAAAATTTGAAAGCGATGGTATTAATAAAGTAAAACACTAATTATTAAAATTTAAGAAGATGCCAAAAGTAAAAATTAAAAGAAAGAGTACCGCAATAGATATGACCGCCATGTGTGATGTGGCGTTCCTATTGCTTACTTTCTTTATATTGACGGCAACAGCCAGACAGCCGGAACCACTTCCGGTAGACACCCCTTCTTCTACCGTAACTATTAAGTTGCCAGATAGCGATATTTCTATGCTGACTGTAGGACAAGGAAAAGTATTTTTTGGAGTTGTTGGTCAAGATGTAAGGATGAGAGCTTTAGAGAGAATGGCTGAAGAATATAAAGTTACTTTCACCGAAGAAGAGAAAAAGCGTTTTGCGCTTGTGGAGTCTTTTGGTGTGCCAATGGCCAATTTGAAACAATTTATTGCTTTAAATGGTGCCGAGCGTAACAATTTAAATCAGCCAGGAATTCCTATGGATTCTACGAATAATGAGTTACACCAGTGGATTTTACAAGCCAGATACGCAACAAAAGAGCTTCATGGCCAAGAACTGAGATTCACCATCAAAGGAGACTCTAATGAAGAATATCCTACGATAAGGAAAGTAGTAGACATACTACAAGAACAAAATATTAACAAATTTAGTTTAGTAACCACGTTAGAGGGACTTAACTAGTTAAAACTTACAGCAATGGCAGAATTAGATACCTCCGGCGGGGGTGGCGGTAAGAAAGGCAAAAAAGTAAGAAGTAAAAAAATGTCAACCAGAGTAGATTTAACTGCGATGGTGGATTTAGCCTTCTTATTGATAACCTTCTTCATGTTAACCACTACCCTTGCTAAACCACAGGCAATGGATATGTTCATGCCGGATAAAGATAAAGATCAAACTGATGAATTACCTGTAAAGGCTTCTAGAACAATGACCGTTCTTTTAGGATCAGACAATAAAATTGTTTGGTACATGGGCGTTATGGGTTCTACCGCACCAACAGTGGATAACTTTGGAAAAAGTGGAATTCGTCAAGCTTTTATCGATAATAATAAAAAGGTTTTGGCACAAACTGGAGATCCTAAAAAAGGATTAATGGTGATTTTAAAACCTACAGATAAGTCTAATTACAAGAATTTTGTTGATTTGTTAGATGAAATTAAAATCGCGGGTGTTCCATCTTATGGTATTGTAAATAAGATAGAACCTGAGGAGTTAAATTTGATGAAAGAGCAAGGCGCTTTGAAAGACTAAAATATCATCGCAATTAACACGTTATTAATTAAAAAAGGAAAATATTATGTCTAAACTGGACATCCTAAATCAGAATTGGATAGACATAGTTTTTGAAGGTAGAAACAAAGAATACGGTGCTTACCAGCTTCGTAAAGAAAATGCTAAAAATACCAACAAAGCTGTGATCATAGGAGGATTATTTTTTATCCTTGCTATTTCTTCTCCAATCATCATCAAGTTATTAAGCGGTGGTGAAGAGGAAGAAGATAAAATATTCCAACAAACAGAAGTAGTATTAGCTACTCCTCCGCCAATTGATAAAAAGGCACCACCTCCGCCACCTCCGGTAGAGCCACCACCACCTAAAGTGGATCAGGTACGGTTCCCGCCTCCTGTTGTAAAGCCGGATGAGCAGGTAGTAGAGGAAGAGCCACCAACCATTAAAGATTTGGAAAAAGCAGATCCAGGGCAAAAAACCTTAAAAGGTAATCCTGATGCTGATATTCAAATAGAGAATCCAACTTTTGGTGATGGTCCAGTTAACCAAAAAGTAACAGAGGATACTAATGAAATCTTTACTACTGTTGAGCAAATGCCAGAATATCCTGGAGGCTTAGAGGCGTTCTACAAGTATTTAGGTAATAGTATTAATTACCCGCCTGTAGCTCGTGAGAACAACATACAAGGTAGAGTAACTGTTAATTTCGTTGTAGAAAGAGATGGTTCTTTAACTGATATCAAAGTGTTAAGAGGTATCGGTGGAGGTTGTGACGAGGAAGCCATTAGGGTATTAAAAAAGTCTAAAGCATGGAAACCAGGAGTGCAAAACGGAAGACCTGTAAGGGTTTCTTACACAGTACCGGTTATGTTTAGATTAAGTGAATAATGGAATATCAAAAATTTAGAGATAGACAGAAATCGCCCACAAAGCGATTTCTGTTCATTTTAGGCCTAACCATGTTTGGCGTCTACTTCGCTTTAGGCTTAATGATTATTTTTTGGGAAAATTTTCCCTTATTAATAGGGGTTGATAAGGTTTGGAAGATAGCCTTTGCCATACTCTTAATTGTTTATTCTTTTTTCAGATTCGTAAGATTGATTAAGCAACAACAATATGAATAATTTAGCTAAAGTTTTATCGCTTGTCTTATCAGTTCTTATGATAAGTTGCCAACAAAGAACACCTGAATCTCAAGGCGAAGAAAATTATACCTTTGGTACAGCACAGATATTAGCAGACGAATCTCTTTTCACCATTATAGATGATGAGCACCAAATATTTTCTAACCAGTATAAAAGAGCTCAAATTAAAATGGTGTATAAGCCCTTAAAAGAGGTTCTGGATTTATTTGTTAATGATAGTATAGCTATTGCGGTTTTGCCGAGAGAACTTAAAGCAAACGAAGCCAAATATTTTGAGGATAAAAAAATAAAAATTAGAGCAACTAAATTTGCTACTGATGGTATTGCTATTATTACTGGTAAAGACAATTTAGATAGCTTAATTACTTTAGATGAAATTAAAGCGATTTTGTCAGGAAAATCTAATAAAAATATTGATTTAGTATTTGATAATCCTAAATCTAGCACTGTAGAATACTTAATGGAGCTAGCAAAAATTAATAAATTGCCAGATAATAATGTGTACGCACTAAAATCTAGTAAAGAAGTTATTCAGTATATTAAAAATAATCCTGATGCAATAGGCGTTTTAAGTGTAAGTTGGATAAAAAGACCAACACCAGATTTGGTAGCAGATATAGAAAAAATTAAATTTATGGCGGTAAAAAATAGCAAGGGCGAGTATCTATTACCAACACAAAGCAATTTAAAAACAGGTTCTTACCCTTTAATAAGAGATTTGTATTTAATAGATTGTCAGGGTAAAGCTGGTTTAGGTACAGGTTTTGCTGCTTTTTTAGCTAGCGATATAGGTCAGAGAATAATTTTAAAAGCTGGTTTAGCACCAGATTCTTTGCCATCAAGACAAATAAATGTATATAATTAGAAAATAGGAACCATATAATTAAAAACGAAGATCATGAATATGAATAAGAGAGTTGCGATCGGAGTCATAGGTTTGTTAACGTGGGGAACGGTAACTATGGCTCAGAGTTTAGAAGATGCCCGTAAAGCGGTTACTGCAGAGCAGTTTCAAAAAGCAAAATCAATTTTTAATAATTTAATTACTACACAACCTACAAATGCCGAGAATTACTATTATTTCGGAGATTTGTATTTGCAATTAAATAATCCTGATTCTGCAAAAATTATCTTTAATAAAGGTATTGCTGCTAATCCAAAGTTCTCTTTAAACTATATAGGTTTAGGAGCTACGGATCTTTTTGCAAAAAATGTATCAGCTGCACAAGCAAATTTTGATAAAGCTACCGCAGATATGAGAAAAAAGGATTATAGAGAGTTTATCTATATTGGTAAAGCTTATACTTACGAGGGCTCACAAGATTTAGATAAAGCATTTGAGTGGTTTAATAAAGCTAAAGAATATGGAGATAATGACCCTGAGCTTCACGTTGCTATGGGAAATGCTTACAAAGCACAAAATAAAAACAGTGAGGCTGCAGATGCTTACAGGAGAGCCATCGGAATTAAAAGCGATTTATTAATTGTTGATGTTAACACTGCAAGTATTTGGACGAAGGCTTATAATTTTGAGCTAGCAGAAACTACATTAAATGGTGTTATTCAGAAAGACCCTAATTTTGGTCCTGCTTACAGGGCTTTAGCAGAAAACTATTACCGTTGGGCTTCTCAGTATCCAGCTAAAAGACCAGAACTTTTACCTAAAGCAAAGGATATGTATTCTAAATATCTTGATTTAACAGATCGTTCAACTGATTCAAGATACAGATATTTGATATTTTTGCTTAATGCTACAGATTGGGTTACTTTAGAAAAAGAAGCAAAAAGTTTTATTAGCGAAAATGGTAGTAATCCTGAGTATAAATTAGCTGAAAGGTTTTTAGGTTACGCAGCATCAGAAAATGGTAATAGCGATTTAGCTATTGAAACGCTTTCTAAATTTCAAAACTCTGTTGATAAAAGTAGATTAATTGCTACTGATTTTGTTTTCTTGGGTAGAGCGTATCAGAATAAAAAGCAAGATTCATTAGCTATAGAGAGTTATTTAAAAGCTTATGAATTAGATACTACCAATACAGAAGTTCTAGGTATCATTGCGAAAGCATATTTTGTTGCCAAGAAATATGGTAAAGCGGCAGAGTTTTATGAGAAAATTTCCAAACTGCCTAATGCTTCTTTTACAGATTGGTTTTATCTAGGATACTCTAACTATTTCTACTACGCTATAGAGCTAGCGAATAAGCAACCTCAAGATACTGCACAAATTAAAAAGACTTTATTAGTTGCAGATAGTGCTTTTACTTATGTAGCTGAGAAAGCTAAAAATGCTGATGCTTACCTGTATTTAGCGAGAGTTGAGTATTATTTAGATCCAACAGACGCTGCACAAAAAGGGGTGGCAGCTTATGATAAGTTTATAGAACTTACTTTAGCCAAGCAAACCGCAACACCACCTGTGGCTTTAACAGAAAGAGATAAGACAAATTTAGTAGAAGCTTACTCTTACAATGGTGGCTATTATATTACTAAAGATAAAGCCAAAGCCAAAGAATATTTTGATAAAGCGCTGGCCATAGATCCAGGAAATGCAAAAATTCAGGATGCCTTAAAAGCTTTAAAATCTTAATCATAAAAAATAAAAAGGGGTAGCATAAAACTATCCCTTTTTCAATTTGTATTAATCATTATATTTGCGCCAAAATAAAGAATTATGAGTGCTCCTGTAGATTATCTTCCTATCATTATGCAACTTTTAGTTGCGCTAGGTTTTGTGGCTTTAACCATGGGAATTACACACCTGATTGGTCCTAAACGTAAAACTACCGATGTTAAATTAACAGCATTTGAATCTGGTATTGAAGTAATAGGTAATGCTCGTCAACCTTTTTCTATCAAATACTTTGTAGTAGCTATATTATTTGTACTTTTTGATGTTGAGGTTATTTTCATGTATCCGTGGGCAGTAAACTTTAGAGAATTTGGTCTTAACGGACTAATTGAAATGTTTATTTTTATGGGAACATTACTTTTAGGCTTCATTTATGTGATTAAAAAGAAAGCCCTAGAGTGGGATTAAGTAGAATTATTCTAAATAAGCATAATCAGCTTCGTTTAGTTTAAATCTTAATAAATTTGCGGCTTACTGAAACATCAGTGAGCCTTTTTAGTTTTCTAAGAAAAGGGATACAGTTATGAGTGAAATTAATATTGTTGAAGCACCTGCAGGAGTAGAAGGATCAGGATTCTTTGCTACTTCACTGGATAAAGTAATTGGTCTGGCTCGTTCTCACTCGTTGTGGCCTCTACCTTTTGCTACATCTTGTTGCGGAATCGAGTTTATGGCAACCATGGGCTCTCATTATGATTTTTCAAGATTTGGATCAGAAAGACCTTCTTTTTCTCCTCGTCAAGCAGATTTATTAATGGTAATGGGTACCATAGCAAAAAAAATGGCTCCTGTTTTAAAGCAGGTTTATATACAAATGGCAGAGCCGCGTTGGGTAATATCTGTTGGTGCTTGCGCATCTAGCGGTGGTATTTTTGATACTTATTCTGTTTTACAAGGTATTGATGAAATTATACCAGTAGACGTTTATGTACCTGGCTGTCCGCCAAGACCAGAGGCTATCATTGATGGTTTCAATAAAATACAGGAGTTGGTTAAAAATGAATCTTTAAGAAGAAGAAATTCTCCTGAGTACGCACAATTATTAGCTAAATACGGAATCCAGTAATGGGCAAGATTTCAAATCAGCATTTAATAGAAAAACTAACAGCTAAGTATGGCGAGCAAATCTCTGCCATATCAGAGCCTTATGGTTTATTAACTTTTGAAGCTACAAGAACAGTAATTTCAGACCTTTTAGCATTTTTAAAAAATGATGAAGAACTGAAATTTAATTACTTAACTGATATTACGGCTATTCATTATCCCGAAAAGGAAAATGCTTTAGGTGTGATTTATCATTTACATAGCTTTTACAACAATGTTAGAATTAGGATAAAAGTATTTCTTCCTGTTTCAGACCCAACAATTCCTACCGCAACTTTGTTATGGGATGGAGCTAATTGGATGGAACGTGAAACTTTTGACTTTTTTGGAATCCAGTTTACCGGTCATCCAGATTTAAGAAGAATCTTGAATGTAGATGATATGACGGTATTTCCAATGAGAAGAGAGTATCCTTTGGAAGACCCTAACAGGGTAGATAAGAAAGATTATTTTTTTGGACGATAAGCTAAATCATGGGCAATTTTATTACAGAAATAACTCCGAACCGTCCGGTATATACAGATAACGACCCACAAGGCGAGTTAACCACGCTCAACCTAGGGCCAACACATCCTGCAACACACGGTGTTTTCCAGAACGTGTTGCAGATGGATGGAGAACGTATTGTAAGTGGTGTTTCTACTATAGGCTATATCCATAGGGCTTTTGAAAAAATAGCAGAGCATCGCCCTTTTTATCAAATCACCACCCTTACCGATAGATTAAACTATTGCTCATCTCCTATTAATAATATGGGATGGCACATGACAGTTGAAAAACTTTTAGATATCAAAACCCCTAAAAGAGTAGACTACATGAGGGTTATCGTGATGGAGCTAAGCCGCATTGCAGACCATTTAATATGTAACGGTATTTTGGGTGTAGATACAGGTGCTTTCTCTGGTTTCTTATACTTGATGGAAGAACGTGAGCATATTTATGAGATTTTTGAGGAAGTATGCGGAGCTCGTTTAACTACTAACATTGGTAGAATAGGTGGTTTTGAACGTGATTTTAATGAGATAACCTTCCAAAAAATCAAGAAGTTTATTAAAAACTTCCCTCCAATTCTAAAAGAATTTGAAGCGTTGTTTAACCGTAACAGAATATTTATCGAAAGAACATCGGGTGTTGGTGCAGTTAGCCCAGAAGTAGCCATGAGCTACAGTTGGAGCGGCCCAATTCTAAGAGCTACAGGTGTTGATTATGATGTTCGTGTAAATGAACCTTATGCTTCTTACCAAGATTTTGATTTTGAAATTCCAGTAGGTACCACAGGAGATGTTTATGACAGATTCATTCTAAGAAATGAAGAAATGTGGCAATCCCTAAGAATTATAGAGCAAGCATTAGAGAAAATAGAAAAAGAGCCAAAAGGCGTTTTCCATGCTGATGTTCCAGAATTTTACTTGCCACCAAAAGAGCAGGTTTATAATAATATGGAGGCTTTAATCTATCACTTTAAAATTGTGATGGGTGAAGTGGAAACTCCAAAAACAGAAGTTTATCATGCTGTAGAAGGTGGTAATGGCGAGCTAGGTTTTTATTTAGTAAATGATGGAGGAAGAACTCCTTACCGTTTACACTTCCGTAGACCAAGTTTTATAAATTACCAAATGTATGCCCCGATGAGTGGTGGAATGCTACTGTCTGATGCGATTATTAACATGTCTAGTTTAAACATTATAGCGGGAGAGTTAGATGCTTAGAGTTGAAGAAGTACAAGCGGTAGAATTTTCATCAGCATTGATTTCAAAGTTTGATGAAATTGTTAGCCGTTATCCAGAAGGAAGAAGTAAATCTGCTTTGCTACCAATTTTACATGAAGTACAAGCGGTTTATGGTTGGTTAAGTTCAGCCGCCATGGATAAAGTGGCAGAATACCTAAACATACAACCTATAGAAGTTTATGAGGTAGCTACTTTCTACACCATGTTTTTCCTAAAACCTCAAGGTAAATACGTGTTAGAGGTTTGTCGTACTGGACCATGTTGTTTAGTTGGTGCAGAAAAAATAATGGATTATATAGGCGAAAAGCTTGGCGTAAAAGAAGGAGAAGTTACAGCTGATGGTTTATTTAGCTATCGCGGTGTAGAGTGTTTAGCCGCTTGCGGTTACGCTCCGGTTTTACAAATAGGTCCAGAGTATACATTCTATGAGAATTTAACTCCAGAATCTGTTGATCAGTTAATAGAGGATTTAAAAGATAAATAGATTGAGTGTTGAGATATGAGATTTGAGACCTTCACGGGCGTTTAAGTTTCATAATCACAAATAATATAAGGTTCAAAATGATGTGTGATTAAGTTGTGAGAATTTTATTTCTCAATACTCAATACTCACATCTCATAGCTAATAAAAGATGGGTCGTAAACTATTACTTGAGCATATTAACGTACCTGGTATCAACACTTTTCAGGTTTATAAAGAAAAAGGTGGATACAGAGCGGTAGAGAAAGCCTTAAAAACCATGTCTTCTGATGATGTGGTTGAAGAGGTAAAGAAATCGGGATTACGTGGACGTGGTGGAGCAGGTTTCCCTACCGGTATGAAGTGGAGCTTTTTGGCTAAGCCAGAAGGTGTGCCTCGTTATTTAGTTTGTAATGCTGATGAATCAGAACCTGGAACTTTTAAGGATAGGTATTTGATGACTCATATCCCTCATGCTTTAATTGAGGGGATGATAGTTGGTAGTTACGCTCTAGGCGCAAATACCAGTTATATCTATGTACGTGGCGAAATGATGCCACAAATAAGAATTTTAGAAAAAGCAATTGCAGAAGCAAAAGCTGCTGGTTATTTAGGTAAAAACATTCTAGGTTCTGGATACGATTTAGAGATTTATGTACAACCAGGTGGTGGTGCTTACATTTGTGGTGAAGAAACTGCGCTTTTAGAATCTTTAGAAGGTAAAAGAGGAAACCCTAGAATTAAACCTCCTTTTCCGGCAATTGCAGGTTTGTATGGCTGCCCAACCGTAGTAAATAACGTTGAATCTATTGCGGCTACAGTGCCAATTGTTAATGAAGGTGGTGAGGAATACGCTAAAATTGGTATTGGCAGATCAACAGGTACTAAGTTAATTTCTGCGTCGGGTAATATTAATAAACCAGGTGTTTATGAAATTGAGTTAGGCTTATCTGTAGAAGATTTTATTTATTCTGATGAGTATTGCGGAGGTATAGCTAACGGTAAGCGATTAAAAGCAGTTGTTGCTGGTGGGTCATCAGTACCTATCTTGCCTGCTAACTTAATCTTAAATTTAGCTAATGGCGATAAACGTTTAATGTCTTACGAGTCTTTATCAGAAGGAGGTTTTGCTACAGGAACCATGTTGGGTTCTGGTGGTTTTGTAGTTTTAGATGAAGACCAATGTATTGTAAGAAATACTTGGAACTTTAGTCGTTTCTATCACCATGAGTCTTGCGGACAATGTTCTCCTTGCCGTGAAGGTACAGGTTGGATGGAAAAAGTTCTACATCGTATAGAATATGGTCATGGTAAAATGAGTGATATTGATCTTTTAGTAGATGTATCAAAAAAGATTGAAGGAAATACCATTTGCCCGTTAGGTGATGCAGCGGCATGGCCGGTGGCTAGTGCTATTCGTCATTTTAGAGATGAGTTTGAATGGCATGTTAAAGAGCCAAAATTAGCTTTAGAAAGAAATTATGGATTAGCCCGTTATGCTGATCCTATAGAAATAGCGGAAGAAGCTTAAGAAACGATTACACTTTTTAAGTGTATCTTTTTTTAAAAAGATAGGTTTGCGTGAGGGATTGAAGCGGCATCCTTTTTTGTCATCCTGAGCGGAGTCGAAGGATAAGACAAAAAAGATACAGCGGAAAGCCCGACCCTTTAAGGGATACGCCCAAGAAGAAAAATAGATTTAATTGAACATTTTAAATTTTTAAAATTGTCTGATAAAATTAAAGTTACGATAGACGGAATTCCCGTTGAAGTAGAGCCAGGAACCTCTATCCTAAATGCTGCAAGGCAGATAGGTGGAGATATAGTGCCTCCCGCAATGTGTTATTACTCTAAACTAGAGGGTAGTGGTGGTAAATGCCGGACTTGTTTGGTTAAGGTGAGTAAAGGTTCTGAAAAAGACCCTAGACCTATGCCTAAGCTGGTAGCAAGTTGCAGAACCACTGTAATGGATGGTATGGAGGTGCAAAATATTACTTCACCAGAAGTAATTGAAGCCAGAAAAGGTGTGGTAGAAATGCTACTGATTAATCACCCTTTGGATTGCCCAATTTGCGATCAAGCGGGGGAATGCCATCTACAAGATTTAAGTTATGAGCATGGTGCAGCTACCACACGTTATGAGTTTGACAGAAGAACTTTTGACCGTGTAGATATTGGCGATAAAATTCAACTACACATGAACCGTTGTATTTTATGCTACCGTTGTGTGTTTACGGCAGATCAAATTACCAATAATCGTGTTCATGGAGTTTTAGGCAGAGGAGACCATGCAGAAATTTCTACTTATATAGAGAAAGCTATTGACAATGATTTCTCTGGTAACGTGATTGATGTTTGCCCTGTAGGTGCTTTAACAGACAAAACTTTCCGTTTTAAAAATAGGGTTTGGTTTACAAAACCTGTGGAAGCACACAGAGATTGCCCTACTTGTTCAGGAAAAGTTACTTTGTGGTACAAAGGTGAAGAAGTGTTAAGGGTAACAGCAAGAAAAGATGTTTATGGCGAGGTAGAAGAGTTTATTTGTAATACTTGCCGTTTTGATAAGAAAAGCACAAACGATTGGGTAATTGAAGGACCAAGACAGGTATCAAGACAATCAGTTATTAATGCGAACCATTACGATACGCTACAACCTTTACCGGTAATTAAGAAAAATCCGGAGTTGATGCAAGCAAATAAAGAACAATTCGAAAGAGCAACTAAATTTTAATGGAACTAGAATTTTTAATAGAAAAGACAGCTTTGGTTTTAGTATTGTTTGTACTAACGCTAACTATTGCGGCTTATTCTACTTGGGCAGAGCGTAAAGTTGCTGCTTGGTTACAAGATAGAGTTGGGCCAAACAGAGCCGGTCCCTTTGGTTTATTACAACCTTTGGCTGATGGTGGAAAGATGTTCTTTAAAGAAGAGATTATCCCTAGTGGGGCAAATAAATATCTATTTATTGCAGGACCATCTTTAGCACTTTTAGTGTCTTTTTTAGGTACAGCGGTTATTCCTTTTGGACAAAATATTGAAATATTTGGAAGAGTTGTTCCTTTACAAGTAACCGATATTAATGTTGGTATTTTATACATTTTTGGAGTTGTTTCTTTAGGTGTTTATGGTATCATGATTGGTGGATGGGCATCAAACAACAAGTACTCTTTAATGGGTGCTATACGTGGTGCATCACAAAATATCAGCTATGAAATTGCGATGGGACTTTCTATCATTGCACTTTTAATGGTTACCAACACACTTTCATTTAAAGAAATTGCAGCACAACAACATGGCTGGCACTGGAATGTTCTTTATCAGCCTCTCGGATTTTTAATATTCCTGATTTGCGCTTTTGCAGAAACCAACCGTGTACCTTTTGACTTACCAGAGTGTGAGACAGAATTAATTGGAGGTTACCAAACAGAATATTCAGCTTTCAAAATGGGAGCCTATATGTTTGCAGAATACATCAATATGTTTGTGTCTTCTGTAGTGATGGCAGTGTTGTATTTTGGAGGTTATAACTATCCAGGTATGGATGCTGTAAACCAAGCTTTAGGCCCAACTTGGAGTCCTTTGATTGGAGTTGGTGTTATGTTCTTCAAGATTATAGCTTTCATTTTCTTTTTCATGTGGGTACGTTGGACAGTACCGCGTTTCCGTTATGATCAGTTAATGGATTTAGGGTGGAAAGTATTAATTCCGCTTGCTATTGCTAATATTGTAATTACAGCAATTGTAATTGTAGGATTTGATTTATTTAATAAACTATAAAATTTAATACCCTTTTAGGGATTAAAGGAGGATTCATGGAATCATTAAGTGGTAGAAAAAAAGTATTAGAACAAAAGCCAATGAATTTTTGGGAGCGTATGTACCTTCCAGCAATTTTCAAAGGTATGGCTATTACTTTTAGTCATATGTTCAAGAAAAAAGAGACCATACACTATCCAGAACAACAAAGAGAGTTTTCTGAGAACTGGAGAGGTATGCACTCTTTAAAAAGAGATGAACACGGCAGAGAGCGTTGTACTGCATGTGGCTTATGCGCTTTGTCTTGCCCAGCAGAAGCTATTACCATGATTTCTGCCGAAAGGGCCAAAGGGGAGGAACATCTTTACAGAGAAGAAAAATATGCAGCAGTTTATGAAATTAACATGCTACGTTGTATTTTTTGCGGTTTGTGTGAAGAGGCTTGCCCTAAAGAGGCTATCTATTTAGATGGTCCAATTGTGCCTTCTGATTATTTACGTAAAGATTTTATATACGGTAAAGATAAATTAGTAGAAAAACCACTTAAAGAGATTGAAGCTGAAAAAGCGATGTCTAGATAAGGGTTATTTAATGATATAATTAAATCAAAAATTTTACCTTTGCCCCATTTTAAAGGCAAATTACAATCATAAACAAATGAGTTTATTTTACGTTGTTGCGTTTCTGTCTATAATCTTCGCTCTGCTCGTGATTTTTACAAAAAATCCGGTTCATAGCGTTTTGTACTTGATAGCAACTTTCTTCACCTTTACCATTCACTACATTATTTTAAATGCCCAATTTTTAGCAGTGGTGAATTTCATTGTTTACATGGGAGCAATTATGGTATTATTCCTATTTGTTTTGATGTTGATGAATTTAAATACAGATACAGAGCCCATGAAATCTACCTTGTTGAAGGTAGTTGGAGCTATCGCTGGAGGTTGTTTATTGGTAACTTTGGTAGGTTCAATGAAAACTTTATCATCAGCAAGTACTACAGCAATGGATAATACCGGAATTGGTTTAGTAGAAAATCTGGGTAAAGTATTATTTAGTGATTTCTTGCTTCCGTTCGAGTTAAGCTCTATCTTATTGCTAGCAGCAATGGTAGGAGCAGTATTATTAGCTAAAAAAGATAACAAAACCGCATAATGGAAAATATAACCTCAACCATTCAAGCAGTTCCACTTAATCATTATATTTTATTAAGTGCCATTATCTTCACTATAGGTGTGATAGGTGTATTGGTTAGAAGAAATGCGATTATCATCTTCATGTCGGTAGAATTAATGCTAAATGCTGTAAACTTATTATTGGCAGCATTTTCATCATACAGCGGTGATGCATCAGGGCAAGTATTCGTTTTCTTTATTATGGCTCTTGCCGCTGCAGAAGTTGCAGTAGGCTTAGCAATTATAGTAATGGTATATCGCAATACCAGTTCTATAGATATTAATATTCTTAATAGGTTAAAGTGGTAATTATATAATAAGGATGATAGATTTAGTTTGGTTAATTCCTTTGTTGCCTTTTATAGGTTTCTTAATAAACGGATTGGGTAGAAACGTTTTACCTAAGCCTTTAATTGGTACTATTGCCAGTTTAGCAGTAATAGGCTCTTTTGCTATTAGTTTAAGCATATTTTTAACTTTTGATGCAGCGCAACCACAAGTTATTCATCTTTTTGACTGGATAAATGTTGGTTCATTAAGTATTCCTTTCGCTTTTCAGATAGATCAGTTAAGCATCATGATGTTGCTGATTATCACAGGAATAGGTTCTTTGATACATATTTACTCAGCCGGTTATATGAGCCATGATACTGGTTTCGGTAAGTTTTTCGCTTATTTAAACTTGTTTGTATTCTTCATGCTATTGTTAGTCATGGGGTCAAACTATGTCATCATGTTTATTGGCTGGGAAGGCGTAGGCTTATGTTCATACCTATTAATTGGTTTCTGGTATTCTAATGGCGCTTACGCTGATGCAGCTAAGAAAGCCTTTATCATGAACCGTATTGGAGATTTAGGTTTCTTACTAGGTGTATTCTTAATCATCAGCACTTTTGGAAGTGTAAGCTTTACTGAAATTTTCCCTAAAGCAGCAGGAATGGTATCTGGCGATGCTACCCTAATTTTGATTACCATATTGTTATTCATAGGAGCAACCGGTAAATCAGCACAATTGCCATTGTTTACTTGGTTACCAGATGCGATGGCAGGTCCAACGCCAGTTTCTGCTTTAATACACGCAGCAACCATGGTAACTGCTGGTATCTACATGATTGCTAGATCTAATATCTTATTTGCTCTATCTCCAGTAACTCTAGATATCATTGCAGTTATAGGTTTACTAACCGCTGTAGTAGCAGCGTTTATTGCGTTAACACAAACCGATATTAAAAAAGTATTGGCATACTCAACCGTTTCACAGTTGGGTTATATGTTCTTAGGCTTAGGTGTTGGTGCTTTTACAGGTGCATTTTTCCACGTATTAACACATGCTTTTTTCAAGGCCTTATTATTCTTAGGCGCTGGTTCAGTCATCCATGCTATGAGTAACGAGCAAGATATGCGTAACATGGGTGGTTTGCGTAAAAAGCTTCCAATTACTTTCTTAACCATGTTAATAGGTACTATTGCTATTGCTGGTTTACCACCATTTGCCGGTTTCTTTTCTAAGGATGAGATTTTAGCACATGTATATGAGCACAATAAACTATTATGGATAATAGGTTTATTTGGTGCTTTCTTAACAGCAGCTTATATGTTCAGGATGATGTTTTTAACTTTCTGGGGTAATTTCCGTGGGACAGAAGATCAAAAGCATCATTTACATGAGTCACCAGTATCCATGACATTCCCATTAATCGTATTAGCTATTTTATCAATAGTTGGTGGTTTTATGGGCGTACCACATGCTTTAGGTGGTCATCATTGGTTAAACGAATACTTAAGTCCAGTTCTAGCGGCTACTAACAATATTTTACCAGCATTAAGTTTAGACCACGCAACAGAATATATGTTGATGGGAATTTCTGTAGGTGGGGTTATCATCTCTATCATCATTGCTTATGTTAAGTATGTAAGCAAAGGATATGTACCAAAAGAAGAAGAGCTACAATCTGGTATCAGTAAATTATCTTACAATAAATTGTATTTAGACGAGCTTTACACAGCTATCATACAAAAACCTTTAGACGCTTTATCTGCATTTTTCTTTAAAGTGGTTGATAAATCTGGTATAGATGGTTTAGTTAACGGCTTAGGTAAAGTATCTATAGAGGCAAGTAAAACATTAAGGCTTTTACAAACCGGAAATGTTGGTTTCTACATTTTTGCAATGGTAATAGGTATTGTTGCCGTATTAGTTTACAGTTTTATAATTATTTGAGCTTAGCGATTACAGATAGATGAACTTATTATTATTACTTTTCTTTCCCTTAGTGGGAGCGCTTGTAACCCTGCTAAATGGCAAGTTTGCTAAACAATCGGCTTTGATAAGCTCTTTGGTAACCTTAGCTTTTGCTTTGCTTTTACTTGGCGATTTTGTTCCAGATGCAAGCAGTCAGTTTGTGGTAAACTACCCATGGATTCCGGCATTAGGAATTAATTTTGCAGTTGCTATAGATGGTATCAGTATGCCTTTAGTGCTTTTAACTACGGGCCTATTTCCTTTAATTATACTTTCAAGTTTTGGAAGAAATATCAGCCAAGCATCTTTTTATGCATTAACCCTGTTTATGCAGTTTGGCTTATTATTGGTGTTTACAGCAACAGATGCATTTTTATTTTATGTAGGATGGGAAGTTGCCTTAATACCAATTTATTTTATTTGTGCATTATGGGGTGGCGAGAATAGGATAAAAGTAAACATGAAGTTTTTTGTTTACACCATTGCTGGTTCTTTGTTTATGCTTTTGGGTATCATTTACCTGCATTTACAAACAGCAGATAACTCTTTCTCGATAGCATCTTTTTATAACTTAAACTTAGATGCAACAACACAAGGCTGGTTATTTTGGTGCTTCTTCTTAGCTTTTGCTATCAAGATGCCAATTTTTCCTTTCCATACCTGGCAGCCAGATACTTATACAGAAGCACCTACAACAGGAACGATGTTGCTTTCGGGTATCATGTTGAAGATGGGTATTTACGGCGTTATCAGATGGTTAATACCAGTTACTCCTTTGGGTTTCTTAACTTGGGGGCATTTAGCGTTGATATTATCTATTATAGGAATTGTTTACGCCTCTATTATCGCCTTTACACAAAAAGACGTAAAACGCTTAATTGCATATTCATCTATTGGTCACGTAGGTTTGATTGCCGCAGGTATTTTTGTCTGGAATATACAAGGCTTACAAGGTGCCATGATACAAATGATTAATCACGGTATCAACGTAGTGGGTATGTTTTTAATTGCTGATATTCTTATCGATAGATTAAAAACAAGGGAAATTGCTACAATGGGCGGTATTGCTAAAGTAGCACCTAAATTTGCTACTGCGTTTTTAATCATAGTTTTAGGTACTGTAGCTTTACCATTGACGAATGGGTTTATTGGTGAGTTCTTATTACTTCATGGTGTTTACCAATTTAATATTTGGTATGCAGCTGTTGCAGGTTTAACCATTATTTTTGGTGCGGTTTATATGTTAAGAATGTATAAAGCCGTAATGCAAGGAGAAACCAATGAAAGTACAGCATCTTTTAAAGATATTAACGGTTCAGAATTTTTAGTTTTAGCAGTGGTTTGCGTTTTGATTATTGTAATTGGGGTATATCCAAACGCACTTCTTCATATTTCAGAAGCTTCAGTAGAAAATCTGATCAATCAGGTAAATAGTAAATTAGCATTTTAATCATAAGAATGAGTACTTTAATAGTAATATCTATATTAGCCATAGTAGTTCTTTATTTAGGATTATTTAAAGCAAAACAAGCTTTATTACCGATAAGTGTGTTAGGTCTTGTTGCTGCTTTGGCATTAGCTATCATGGAGTGGAATTCTAATGCAGCCCCTATTTTTAGCGGCATGATGCATTTTGATAATTTTGCTGTAGCTTTCTCGTCTATCTGTATCATCACTACTATTTTGGTTTTCTTATTATCAAAAAACTATTTTGAAAAAATCAGTGATAACGTAGCAGAATATTATACGCTGATATTATTTGCTTTAAGCGGTATCATTGTGATGGTATCTTACCATAACCTATCTATGCTTTTTGTGGGTCTAGAAATCATGTCGGTAAGTTTATACATTTTAGCGGGTATCAAAAGGAAAGATTTTGCTTCTAACGAGGCAGCTTTGAAATATTTCTTGATGGGAGCTTTCTCTACAGGATTTTTATTATTTGGTATTGCTTTGATATATGGTGCTTCAAAATCTTTTGATTTAGCTGTTATAGCGCAGTATGTGATAGACCGCCCTACAGGGATTGATCCTATTTTCTATGTAGGCTTAGTTCTGATGATTGTAGGCTTATGCTTTAAAGTAGGTGCTGCACCTTTCCATTTCTGGACACCAGATGTTTACGAAGGAGCACCAACTTTGATCACAGCTTTTATGTCTACCGTAGTTAAAATTGCTGGTTTTGCCGCATTTTTAAGGCTATTTAGCATTTGCTTTGCGCCATTACAAGACTTTTGGATGCCTACCTTATTGGTAATTACCATTTTAACCTTATTTGTAGGTAATATTACAGCACTTTATCAAACCAACTTTAAAAGGATGCTAGCTTTCTCTAGTATCTCTCATGCTGGTTATATGCTATTTGCCATTGTTGCTTTGGGTGCAGCATCAACAAATGCTATTTTTATATATGCGGCTGCCTACGCCGTATCATCTATAACAGCTTTTGCTGTATTGATGTTAGTGAAGGCTAAAACAGGTAGCGAGAATTTCGAAGATTTTAATGGTTTAGCAAAATCAAATCCTTTCTTGGCTTTTGCTTTAACAGTAGCTATGTTGTCTTTTGCTGGTATACCTTTAACAGCCGGATTTATAGGGAAGTTTTTTGTTTTTAATGCTGCCTTGGCTCAGTATCATACTTGGTTAGTGGCTATAGCTGTAGTGAATGCTATTATAGGGGTATTTTACTACTTTAAAGTTATCGTAGCTATGTATTTTAAAGACAACCAAACAAAGCAAATTGCTACACCAGCTTATTTTAACTTTGTATTAGGTGTAAGTCTAATTATAACACTTGTTTTAGGTATTTATCCAAGTTTCATCACTAATTTATTTTAATGCCATAGCTATACTGCAATAATATTTGTAGTTTTATGGCAAGACTATGCATGAATATTGGGAATATTTAACAAGCCTGGCAGACGCTCAGCAAATCATACATAAAGGTGGCTTCTACCTCATCATGTTTGTAGTATTTGCAGAGACGGGTCTTTTCTTTGGTTTTTTCTTACCAGGTGATTATTTGCTTTTTCTTGCAGGTATGTTTGTAGCAACCCAAAAGTTAGATGTAGGTATTACTACTATGATTGTTGGCTTAATAGGAGCAGCCATAGCAGGTAATTTTGTAGGCTACTGGTTTGGTTACCGTACAGGACCTGTTTTGTATAAACGTAAAGATTCTTTTTTCTTTAAGAAGAAATATTTGGTAGCCGCCGAAGAATATTATAAGAAACAAGGCGCTTTTACTTTAATTATTGGAAGATTTGTACCTATTGTAAGAACATTTGCACCTATTTTTGCCGGTATTGTGAAGTTAGATTTTAAAAAGTTTGCTTTTTACAATATTTTAGGTGCGTTTTTTTGGATAACTTCTTTAACCTTATTGGGTTATTTTCTGGGAATGAAATTTGAGAAAGAAGTAAACCAATATTTATCATACATCATATTAGGATTTATTGTGATTACAACCATACCGTTAATCACAACATTTTTTAAAAAGAGTTTTAACAAATAAATACATATAAATTTTAAAATTAAATGGCCGATAATCATCCGTGGCATTCAATCCCTCCAGGAGAGGATTCACCTAATACAGTTACAGCAATTATAGAGATTCCAAAAGGTTCTAAAGCGAAGTACGAAATAGATAAAGACTCTGGTTTATTAAAATTAGACCGTATTCTTTTTTCATCTGTAATGTATCCTGCAAACTACGGATTTATCCCTCAAACTTATTGTGATGACCATGATCCACTTGATATTTTAGTTCTTTGCTCTGCAGATGTATATCCGATGTCTATTATAGAAGCCAAAGTTGTGGGTGTGATGCACATGGTAGATAATGGTGAGCAAGATGATAAAATTATCGCGGTAGCTAAAAATGATATGTCTGTTAATTATATTAACGATTTATCCGAGCTGCCTCCGCATACCATGAAAGAAATTGTTCGTTTCTTCCAAGATTATAAAGCCTTAGAAGAAAAGAATGTAACCATAGAGCATCTTCTAGGGAAGAGATATGCTTATAAAGTGATAGAAGAAAGTATAGAACTTTATAAAAAAACATTTAATAAATAATCTTTATGGACCCCGATTTTGAAATAAGCGGTTTTCAGATTTTCCTGACCCTGTTTTTAGTTTTACTAAATGGATTTTTTGTTGCAGCAGAATTTGCAATAGTTAAAGTTAGGGGTTCACAAATAGAGATTAAAGCTAAAACTGGCAGCAGGGTAGCAGGTATTGCTAAGCACATGACATCTCATTTAGATGGCTACCTTGCCGCTACACAGTTGGGTATTACGCTGGCATCACTAGGTTTAGGTTGGGTTGGCGAGGAAGTGATGTCTAACATCGTTCTCAAAACACTGGGATTTTTCTCTTTACCTATTTCTGATGCTGTAGCCACTAATTTGGGGCACATATTAGCTTTCTTAGTCATCACAATTTTACATATTGTTTTTGGTGAACTAGCTCCTAAGACTTTAGCTATACAAAGACCAGTAAATACAACCATGGCTATTGCATTGCCATTGCAGTTCTTCTATTTGGTGTTTAAACCATTTATTTATGTTTTAAATGGTTTTGCCAATGTTATTTTAAGATTATTGGGTATTAACACTGCCAATGCACATGAAGCCATACACTCATCAGAAGAGTTACAATATTTGTTAGATCAAGGTAAGGAGTCTGGTGCTTTAGATAAAGCAGAGCATGAATTGATTAAAAATGTTTTTGATTTTAATGAGCGTGTAGTTAAAAATATTATGGTTCCCAGAACCAAAATTTCTGCTATTGATATTACCGCAACACCCGAAGAAGTATTAAATATTATCATATCAGAAGGCTATTCTCGCGTTCCTGTTTATGATGATACCATTGATAAAATTATTGGTATTGTACACGCTAAGGATATTTTGTCTTTAGTAGTCAGGAAAGAAAGCTTTAACTTGCAAGACATCCTAAGAAAGCCCTTATTTGTTCCAGAATCTAAGAAAATAAACGATTTAATGGCAGAACTGAAACTGAAAAGAATTCAGATTGCTATTGTTTTAGACGAATTTGGTGGCACTGCTGGTATGGTAACCTTAGAAGATATTGTGGAAGAACTGGTAGGCGAAATTCAGGATGAGTACGATGAAGAAAAGCCTATTGTAGAGAAAGTTTCTGAAACAGAGTTTATCGTAACAGCATCTGCCACGGTTTATGATGTTAACGAGTTTTTACCTCACGATTTACCAGAAGATGAAGATTACGATACCATTGTTGGATTAGTAAGTGAAATCTTTGAAAAAATACCAGAAGTAGGAGAAACCAAAGAATTTAATGGTTACAATTTTACCATCTTGAAAAAGATTGGTCAAAATATAGAAGCTGTTAAATTAGAGCTGTTACTTTCAGAAGATCAGGCGGTTAATAATCATTAATTAAGGATGCATATTTTCTATACTCCTGATATTGAAAGCACTCAATATACTTTAAGTGAGGAAGAGAGTAAACATTGCTCAAGAGTTTTGCGCTTACAGAAAAAAGATCTTGTTCATTTGGTCGATGGTAAAGGTGGTTTTTATTTAGCCGAAATTTTAGATGATCATCCTAAAAGAACCGTTCTTCAGGTTTTAGATGCACAATTAGAATATCAGAAAAGAAATCATCTCCTACATATTGCCATAGCGCCAACTAAAAATATGGATAGGTTAGAGTGGTTTTTAGAAAAAGCAACAGAAATAGGTATTGATGAAATTACACCTATTATTTGCGAGCGCTCTGAAAGAAAAGAAGTTAAAACAGAAAGGCTGGAGAAGGTTGTTATAGCGGCTATGAAGCAATCTTTAAAAGCTTATAGCCCAAGAATTAATGAGCCTATTACCATCCAAAAATTTATATCAAAAGCCGATACTGATTTTAAATACATAGCACATTGCCTACCTCATGATAAACAAGAAATAAAAGATTCTTTTAAACAGCATCAATCTTATACCATCTTAATAGGTCCCGAGGGCGATTTCTCTGAAATAGAAATAAATAATGCTTTGCAAAGTGGATTTCTTCCCATAACTTTAGGAAACAGCAGGCTTAGAACAGAAACCGCTGCATTACAGGCATGCTTCGAAATCAATTATTTAAACAGATAGGATATAAAGTAGAAAGTATAAAGTATAAAGTACAAAGTATAAAGTATAAAGTAGGAAGTACAGAGTATAAAGTAAAAAGTATAAAGTACAGCATACTCTTAGTTTTTTTTGTAGTTTTTCTCACAGCTTTTAATATTGATGATACTTCTTTTAAAATAGCTAAAGTAAAATATAACGGTGGTGGAGATTGGTATGCTAATCGTACAGCCTTACCCAACTTAATAGCCTACTTTAACAATATTTTTTCTGCTAAGACTGCACCACAAGATGCTGTGGTAGAAGTTGGTAGTCAGGAACTTTTTAATTACCCTTTTGTTTACCTTACTGGGCATGGTAATATTTCTTTTACTGATGCTGAAGCTAAAAATTTACGAAACTATTTAATGGCTGGCGGGTTCTTACACATAGATGATAACTATGGTTTAGATAAATATATCAGGGTACAAATGAAAAAGGTTTTTCCAGAATTAACTTTTCTGGAGTTGCCGCCATCACATCCTATTTATCATCAGAAATTTAAATTTCCGCAGGGTTTACCAAAAATACACGAGCATGATAATAAAAGGCCACAAGGTTTAGCTTTAATTTATAAAGGTCGCGTAGTTTGTTTTTATTCTTACGAAAGCGATTTAGGTAATGGATGGGAAGATTTTGGTACCTACCCAGAAGATACCAAAGAGCGTAGAGAGCAGGCTTTAAAAATGGGTGTAAATTTGTTGCAATACGTCTTAACCAATTGATATGTATACTTTAAAATCGGAAAATCAGCATTATAAAATTGAAGAACGTGAAGGTAAGCTTTACCTAAACGATGGCTTGATAGATTTAGATATGAGTAATTTAGGCAACCAGCATTTTCATGTTATTAAAAAGCATAAATCTTATGAAGCCGAGCTGCTTGAGCTTAATAAAGAAGAGAAGTATGTATTGATTAAAGTAAATACTCATGTTTACAGGTTTGATGTAAGCGACCAATATGATATTTTACTTAAAGAAATGGGCTTAGATAAGCTTAATCAACACACTGTTAAAGAATTAAAAGCACCAATGCCTGGTTTAGTACTTCAATTAATAGTAAAAGTTGGCGATGAAATTAAAAAAGGTGATAATTTATTGGTTTTAGAAGCTATGAAAATGGAGAATATCTTAAAAGCTCCGGCTGATGCTACTGTAAGAGCTATTACCATAAAAGCAGGTGATAAGGTAGAGAAAAACCAAATACTTATTCAGTTTGCTTAAGCTTTACTGTTGTTGCATCTGCTGCATTTCTAAAAATCTTCGGTAAGAATTGCCATCAAACTGTATGTTATTGATGCTATTTTCCTGAGATTCATCTTCTTTTACAATAGGGTCATTTTCATAAGAAACAATAACCTTTACTTCTAAAGTATGGTGAGATGTACCTTTATAAGTGCCTTTTACAGGGCTAACATCAATAAAATTTCTTCCTGTGGCTAATCTTACATGGTTTTCTTCAACAATACAATTATTAGTAGGGTCTAAACCTAGCCAACCATAATCAGGAATATAAGCTTCTACCCAAGCATGGGTAGCACCCTCGCCACGCATACCGTTTCTGTTAGGGCAAATATAACCACTAACATAACGAGCTGGAATGTTTACATAACGTAACATCACCAAAAGAATATGAGCAAAATCTTGGCAAACACCTGATTTTAATTTCCATATCTCATCTACAGTTGTTTCTACAGATGTAATGCCTTTGATGTATTTAAAGTTCTCAAAAACATAGGTACAATATTTCTTAGCTACTTCTACAGGAGCGTAGGCAAACTGTTCATCGGGTTTGATAATGGCTTTTAATTCTTCTTCGGCTTCAAAATGCTCTTGTTTTAAGAAGTTGATATAAGGGATTTGATATTTAAGTTCTTGAAGCATTTGCCATTGCTCTGCAATAAAAATATTAGCCTCTGGTGCAGCTTTCTTTTTTACCAATACAATTGTAGACGACTCGATAACCAGCTCATTATGCATTTCTACATTGGTAAAGGTGCCAACTGTATTTTCATAATAATCTGTAAAGGTTTCTACCTTAGGGTCGTTACTGATAGTGATTTGATGTTGTATAACCTCTTGATCATCATCTTTAATAGGATAAAGCATAATCTGGTTGGCACTATCATGCACCGGATGATCGTATTTGTATGTTGTAATATGCTTTATCGTAAATTTAGACATGCTATTAGAAATGTGGAGCTAAAAATGAATCAATTTTTAAATATTCTATAATTAATTTATCAACAGGAATTAGTTGAAAGCAAAATAGTAATGACTTAAAGCATCTCCTATAGCAAAAAGCTCTCCCTTTATTTTTTTTAAATATTCTTTTAATCCTATCTGTTCCAAGTCTTTTAAATCAGAATATTCTAAACTACAACCCAGCTTACCTATCATATAACTCATGGTTTTGTAACTCTCTTTATTTTTATCACCTTTAATAGTCTCAAAAGATTGTTTTAGCCTTTTTGTGGTGTAGATAATAGAACGTGGGAAGTTCTCGTTCCAGACAATTTGATGAATGATATTTCTTGATTCTAAGGAAGAGCGATAACTTTTGAGAAAGATTTCATATCCTGATATGGATAATAAAAGATATTTCCAGTAAGTAGGGTCAGTAGCTTCGTCTAAAGAATATTCAAGTTCTCTAAATTTAACATCTAAAATATCAACAGATTGTATGGCTCTTTCTAAAAACTTGCCCATGTTCATGAAATAATAGCCTTCTCCACGTGGCATGGTAATTTCTGTACTGCCGTAATAGTACATACCTTGCTTAATCAGGTTATCTAGAACAGAGATAGGGTCATCCAAACATAAGGCGGCAGCTAATTTATCCTCACGCATCATGTGGTAATAATCATTTAAGCATTGCCATAGCTCTTTAGTTACATTGTCTTGTACAGAGCGGGCATTCTCTCTAGCTTTACTTACGATATTAATAACAGAATTATGGTTGTTTTTATCTGTAACCATATATTTTAAAACGTCTCTTCCATTATATTTTAAAGTTTCTATGGTTTCATCATCCAGATTACTAAATATTTTTAATACAGGTCTCCAGCTAAAATCAGAACTACCATCTTGCGAGTAGGCGTAATTTATTCTTAACATTCTCAGGATACCATCAGAACGTTCCATGTACCTAGACATCCAATACAAAGAATCGGCAACTCTACTTAACATATTTATTTAGCTTTTATTGATTTAAACATTTAACACCCAAGTGTCTTTACTACCACCACCTTGTGAAGAGTTTACTACTAAAGAACCTTCTTTTAAAGCTACCCTTGTTAAACCGCCAGGTACTATATCTATTCCTGATGGTCCACATAAAGCGAAGGGCCTTAAATCAACTCGTCTTGGTTGTAATTTCTCATTGATATAACATGGTACTGATGATAAGCTAACAATAGGCTGCGCTATAAACTGTCTTGGGTTTTGTAAAACCACTTTTTTATAAGCTTCTAATTCCTGAGCAGTGGCAGCATTACCTATAATCATCCCATAACCACCAGACTCATTAGTTTTCTTAATCACCATATTTTCTATGTTTTTGAAAACGTGTTCTCTTTCATCAGCATCAGCTAAATGATAAGTTGGTACGTTTTTAAGAATAGGCTCTTCGTTTAGATAGTACCTAATCATATCAGGCACATGAATGTAAGTTGCTTTATCATCGGCAACACCATTTCCTGGAGCATTTACTATAGCAACATGGCCTTTACGGTAGGCAGACATAAGGCCAGCTACACCTAACAAACTTCCCGGATTAAAAACCAGAGGGTCTAGAAACTCATCATCAACCCTACGGTAAATAACATCAACCCGTTGTAAACCCGAGGTTGTTTTCATGAAAACCCGGTGATTATCTACCACTAAATCTTTTCCTTCTACTAGCTCTATACCCATTAATCGGGCTAGGGTCGAATGCTCAAAATAGGCCGAGTTGTAGATGCCCGGTGTAAGCATCACGATGTTAGGATTGGCATTATGCCTTGGCGATAAGGCAGCCAGATTTTTATAGAGTAGTTGAGGGTAATGCGTAACAGACCTTACAAGGTTCTGAGGAATAATATCAGGGAATATCCTTTTGGTGATTTCTCTGTTTTCTAACATGTAAGAAACACCAGATGGGGTACGTAAATTATCTTCTAATACATAGAAAGTTCCATCGGCATCTCTTACAATGTCTATACCTGCAATATGCACAAAAAGCTCATGAGGGACTTGTAAATTATGCATTTCTCTGAGGTAATGCGGACAAGAATAAATCATATCCATAGGAATGATTTTATCCTTTAAAATGAACTGATTAGAATAAACATCATTCAAAAACAAGTTTAAAGCTTTTAGCCTTTGTTTGATGCCTTTTTCTATATAGGCCCACTCGGCAGCATCTATAATACGCGGAATGACATCAAAAGGGAAAATTTGTTCTACGCCTTCACCACTAGCATAAACGGTAAAAGTAATGCCTTGGCTCATGAATAAGCGCCTTGCCATTTCTTCTTTACGAGTAAGCTCGGCAACAGGCATATCCTGTAAAAAGTTATATAATTTTTTATATGGCGTTCTTACCTCATGTTTGTTATACATTTCGTCCCAAATCTTCTCTATATAAGGGTAGTTTTTAAAAACAGATGCTGAAACCATAAAATTCAATTATATTTTCTTTAATTTTTTTAGTTCATAACTATGAATGTTATAAAAATTAAGTAATTATATGTAAAATATCTTATTAAAAATAGTATAAGTATAAAATATTTTGATTTTTATAGATAATTAGATTGTAAAAATGATTTTAAACAAAAAAACCTGCTAAATTTTAGCAGGTTTTTGGATAGGAATAGGCTGGATTACTTATTCTCAGCAATAAATGCTTTGTTTAGAGAGATATATTCATCATTTTTTATCTCTTCTGCAATTTTAACACCTTCTTCGGCAGTTAAAAGTGCTGCTTTTTTATCTCCTAGCTTCAATTGAATTTTAGCTTTCCATAATTTCACCCATGGAGCTTTGCCCATAGTTTTTTCAGCCTCGTTAACCCAAGCTAAAGCTTGTTTTAAATCTTTATTGTAAGTATAATAATAGATGGCAGCAGGGAAATAAGGTTTTTTATCACCTTTCATTGCTGCTTCTATGTTAGCCATAGCTTTGGTGTCAAAATCTGTTGTAAAAGGAACGCTAACTAAAGTGTTGTCCCACGCTAATTGCAAATCCATGCTGCCAGCTTGTACATTGGCAAATTGTATGGTAAAGCTTTCTACTTTTTGTGCTGCTTTAGCAGGTTTAACCTTTACTCTTAAAAAGTCATCAGCTTCTTTATAGGCGTAAGAGCCCCATTGCTCAGTAGTTTTACTTAAAATGATAGTCCACTCTGCTTCGCCAGGGATAGTAAATAATGCATAACTGCCTGCAGGCACTGTTTTGCCAGCTAGTTTTACCTCCTCAGAAAAAGTTAGTACAGTAGCAGAGTTTGCGCCTGTACGCCATACTTTACCATACGGAACCAAAGCTCCAAAAACTTTACGCTCTTTAACATTTGGTCTGGCATAGGTTAATTTAACTTTACCTAGTCCAAATTCTTGTTCAACAGTTTGTGTTGTACTTGGCTGAGGTAAAAAACCACTTTGTGCGCTTGCCGAAAAAGACAAGTATAATAGCCCAAGGGCTAGGGTAATTCTTTTCATCATGTTTTCTGTGTTTTAAAATTTATGTGAAATTAAACATCTCTTATGTTATGGCTGTTTTGTTATTGTAAAATTATATATCAGCATCCTCTGCCTGTATCTGCTCAAAAACGCCATCAGTTTGTTTAAAATTGCTTCTAACAAAGTGGCACCATTCACATTCTTTTTTACCGCAGCCTGTATCAAACTGGTAGGATGTTATTTTTGAATAAACATTGGTAATTTGGTTTTTTACAATTTCAACATCCTCTGGCAATATCATCACTTTTTCTTTATGATACTCGCCATCGCTAATAGGTTCGATAAAATCAAACTCGGTACTTACCACCTGCCAATCTTTTGTTCTATCGTTATCAATTAAAATACGATAAAAAACTGCTTGTCTCCAATAATCGCCACCGTGTGGTTCTTCTTCTGATGGTTTATTGAATTTAGGTTTTGCGTTCTTAAACTTCCCGGTTTTATAATCCACAACGTTTACCATTTTACCGTTAAATTCAATCTTATCCAGATTACCGGTAATAGGCACACCTTCAATTTCTACATTTCTGATTTTACGCTCTGTAACTACAACTTTATTCCATTTACTGATGTTTTGCTCATAATAATCTGGTAATATTTTGTAGCCGTATTCCATCCTCAGCTTAAAATCTTCTCTGGTGAAAGAGTCTTTGTTACGGTTCATCCACCAAGAGAAATCATTCATGAAATCATCTGTGGCTGAGAAGGTTTCATTGTTTTCATGCATTTTAATAAATGCCCTGTTTAATGCATGGTGTACCGCTTGCCCAAAAGTTGCTGCCGGACTTTTCCCTGATGGCACCCTTATCAAATTCTGGAAATAGAATTTTAGTGGGCAAGCCAAATAGTTGTTTAAATGCGTTACCGATAGGGTATAATTTTGCAATAGTAAATCAATGTAATTTTTATCAATTAACGTTACCTGAGGTTTTTCTGCCTCGCTAAATTGGGTAGCATAAAAATCTATCATTTCTTCCTCTGCAACAGCTTGTTGATACTCTTGATAATGTCCTGTACTGATGATTTCACTTATAAATTGCGACGCTTCTTGCTCTTTACCACTGCTATTAAGTTTTGGATAGGTTACAAATAAAGAATGTTTAGCTCTGGTTAGTGCTACGTAAAATAACCTTCTAGATTCTTCTGTATTTTCTTGTTCAGTATCGCTAGATGATGCACCTTCCTTAAATAAAGTATCAGGGTAAGAGAAACCAAAGTTACGGCCTTTGCTATCCCATATTTTTTTGCTGCATCCTAATAAGAAAACATAATCAAATTCTAAACCTTTAGAGCCGTGGGCGGTCATGAAATTAACACCTTCGGCAGAGAATATGTGTTGGTTAAAGGCTATGCTGATGTTGTTTTTCTTCATTAAATCAATCAGCTCTATAAACTCAGCAACCTTTAACTCTGGGTTTTTACGATTCTCGTCTTTTAAGAAATTGAAGAAATTGGTTAGAATTTGCATGTACCAGCCTTTATCTGGCTGTTTCATGATATAGGTTAAAATGCCCATTTTGGTGATGATAGCTTGAAAAAGTTGCTGTAATGTAAGGCTGCTAGCTGCTTTAAGCAGATATTCTATATCCTCAATTAAGCGTTTCATTTCTGGGCGGTCAACGGCATCAAACAAACCGGGCTGCTTAGGCTCTCTAAGCTCTGCAATATATCTGCGTAGCGATGTTTTATCAACCTTTTCGTTAAAATTGGCTTTATTAACTGCTATACTAGCTTTGGCGATATCAATAGGTTGGATATTAAAAAAATCATAATGTAAGATTTCAAAAAGCTTTTCATCGCCACTATAAGACGAGTCTAGCTCCATAGATAAATACCTAAGAATGGTAATGATTTTCTCTGTAAAAGGTAGCGTAAGAATATCAATTTTTCTTTTGGTATTGATACCGATTTTCTTTTTATCTAAATAGGTTACCATAGCTTCTGCTTGGCTATGGTTGCGATAAATAACGGCTATTTCTGAAGCTTTTGTGCCATTTTTGATGAGTGATTCTATCTGATGAGCTATCCATACGCTTTCCTGCTCGGGGTTTTCAAAACTTAAAATCTGTGGACGAACTTGTAAACCAGCGATATCTGGATGTGATGATTTTAGCTCTTTATTTAAGTTAAGTTCTCGTGTTAAACGGATGAAATTATTCTCGATTAAGCTTCTAGACATATCTAGAATGTGCTGGGTAGACCGGTAATTATTGAGTAAAACAACAGTTTTTAGGCTACTTACATAATCACCAGCAAAATCTAAGATATTTTTGAGGTTGGCACCTTGAAACCTAAAGATAGATTGATCATCATCGCCTACAACAAAAACGTTAGGTACTTCCCAATAGCTGATGAGTTGTTTTAATAATTGGTTTTGCGAACCGCTGGTATCCTGATATTCATCAACCAAAATATATTGGTAACGTTCTTGATAAAGCAACAATAAATCTGGATTTTCTTGAAAAGCCTTAATCACCCATAAAATCATGTCGTCATAATCATAACGGCTTTTTTTATCCATTTTTTGAAGATAAACAGGGTAAAGCATCACAGCGGCTTTTAGTTTATCCATTTTATCTGCGGCATCGTCGTATTTCTTTTGCTTTAAATCGCCAACTTTTATACCTGCTTTTGCATTGGCTTTTTTATAGATAAATTCATCACGGGTTTTAATATCTTCTAGATAATTTTCTATGGCTGCGGTTACAATTTCTACCGACCAGTTTTCGCGTTTCATGGTAGAAAACAGGTCTTTCAGTCTGGGTGCATCATAGTAAATATCGCCTGTAAACCTTTTCAAGATGTGGTTTGCAGGTAATTCATCAATGATTTCTCTGAAAAGTAAAGCCGATTCTAGGTCTGATAAAGGTTCTAAATTAAGCTTACCAAAATAATCGAGGTTTTCTTGTATAATCTCATTACAAAAAGCATGGAAAGTAAATATGTTTACCCGGTAAGCATCAGGGCCAATAAATTTAAACAAACGCTGACGCATATTTACCGCACCAGCATCGGTATAGGTTAGGCATAAAATTTCATTAGCTTGTGCATCGGTATCTAATAAAATTTTACCTATACGGGCAGCTAAAATTTGCGTTTTACCAGTGCCGGGGCCTGCAATTACCAAAACAGGGCCTTCTAATTGCTCTACAGCTTGTAGCTGTTTTTCATTAAGTTGCGCTATTGCTTTAGAAAAATCTTCGCTTAATTTTTTTTGTGGATGCATGTTTAAAGGTACAAAATGGAAGCTTTAACATTTAATTGTTTATTAAAATAGTTTATGTAAATAATTGTTATTGTATATATTTGTGACTTAATAAAATAAACTATATGAAAAAATTTTTATTGGCAATTCTAGTAATGGCCACAATCACTGCCTCTGCACAAACAAAATTTGGGTTAAAAGGGGGCGTTAATCTTGCAAATGTTAATATTTCATCGCAAGGAATCAACCTATCTCCAGATGCTTTAACTTCTTTTCATCTGACAGGATTTACAGAGTTTGCATTAGGTGAAAAATTTGCAATTCAACCAGGTTTATCGTTTCAAGGTAAGGGATTCAAGTTTAAATTAGAAGATGAAGATTCTGGAATGAGTGTTGAAGCTCAGGCTAATCTATCTTATTTGGAAATTCCAGTAAATGCTGTTTTAAACTTGCCTGTAGGAGAAGGTAGTTTATTTCTAGGAGCTGGTCCTTATGCAGCTTTTGGTTTATTTGGTAAACAAGAAGGCTCTGTTTTTGGAGAAGATGTAGTTGGAGAAGACTATAAGGTAAGTTTTGGTAGTGGAGATGAAGATGATTTTTCTTCAACAGACTTTGGTTTAAATTTTATGGCTGGTTATAGATTAAAAAGCGGTTTATTATTTAATATTGGTTATGGTATTGGTTTGTCTAATATGATACCAGAAAGTCAAAGAGATGGAGATTCAAAATCTAATAATAAAGTACTTTCTTTTTCTGTAGGCTTTGCCTTTTAGAGATTAATGTTTAAGAAGTCCTAATTAGGGCTTCTTAATTATTTCTATTCAAATTTAGGCAACAAAAGCATCAAACTTTCTAAGCTATCTGCTTCCTCTTTTTTCTTATCCGTACGCCAACGCAAAATTCTTGGGAAACGTAAGGCTACACCAGATTTATGTCGGCTAGATTTATTAATACCCTCAAAACCTATTTCAAAAACAAGTTCTGGTTTAACGGTTCTAACAGGGCCAAATTTTTCTAAGGTATTTCTTTTGATAAAGTGGTCTACTTGGTTAATTTCTTTATCGGTTAAACCGGAGTATGCTTTGGCAAAAGGCACCAGTTTATCGCCATCCCAAACGGCAAAAGTATAATCGGTATATAAATCGGCCCGACGGCCATGTCCTTTTTGGGCATAAATTAAAACAGCATCAATAGCTAAAGGGTCTATTTTCCATTTCCACCAATCGCCACGTTTTCTGCCTACTTGGTAGCTGGCAGCTTTTCTTTTTAACATTAAACCTTCGGCTAGTTTAGCTCTAGATTGTTCTCTTATAACAGCTAGTTCATCCCAACTTTGTGCGTGTACCAGCTCAGAAATTCTGAAAATTTCTGGATGAAGGCTATCCTCTTGCAGCTTTTCTAAAAGCAATCTTCTATCGCTTTGGCTTTTATTTCTGATATCAATACCCTCAAGCTCTAAAATATCATAAGCAATAAAAGCAACGGGGTTTTCTTGTAGTAATTTTTTAGATAAAGTTTTACGCCCAATGCGGGTTTGCAAAATATTAAAAGGCAAAGGTTGATTGTTTTTAAAGGCCAAAATCTCGCCATCTAACACAGTTCCGTTGGGTAAATTTTGGATAAAACGATGCAGTTCTGGAAATTTATCGGTAGCTAAATCCTCGCCTCTACTCCAAATAAATATTTCACCATTGCGATGGATGATTTGCGCCCTGATACCATCCCATTTCCATTCTGCTTGCCAATGGGCTACTGGCCCTAAAGCATTTTCTATTTCTAAAGCTGTTTTTTGTAAGTCTGAAGTTTCTTGTATGGGATAAGCCAGAAAAAAGGGATAGGGTCTAGAATTATCGGTAGAGGCATCCTCGGCAGCTATGAGCTGCTGGAAAGTAAAATCATCCGGATTCCAATTCCCCATAATACGATGTGTAAGGGTTGCGGTGTCTAATTGGGCAATATCGGCCAAAGCCTTAACCACCAAATTTTGAGACACACCAACTCTAAAACCACCCGTAAGAATTTTGATGAACACAAATTTCTCTTGTTGGTCCATAGTATCCCAAGCGGCTAAAAGCCAGCTTTTCTTTTCTGCCTCGCTTTTATCCTTAAGTTCTTTTATTTCTGCTATCCATTGGCTTAGCGTTTTATCTTGCTGATTGCTGGGTAGCGGCAATAACAGCGAAATGGTTTCTGCCAAATCGCCCACTACATCATAACTTTCTCTAAACAGCCAATCGGGGATTTTACTTTGCGCTAAAGCCCAGTCTTTTAACTGGGTGCTATTAATTTGGCGTTTTGGCTTTCTGCCAGTAAATAGGGCCAGCATGTTTATTTTATCTTCATCAGAAACCTTCAAAAGGTATTCTTTTAAGATTTTTATGCGCTCGTTGGTTTTGTTGGTTTCATCTAGAGCTAGGAAGAGGTTAGCGAAATTTTTCATGCTTCACCTCCTTTTTCTTCTTCTAAGCTTTCGTCTCCGTATAAAGTGTTGGCTTCATGCGCATCGTAACCAATTTCTCTTAAATATCTGCTAAAACTTGCTGTATAACCATGGGTAAGGTAAACGCTTTCGCAGGATGTAGCTTCTATAGCTTGAATAAGGCCATGCCAATCTGCATGGTCTGATAATACGAAGCCTCTATCTGCCGCCCTTCTTCTTTTTGCACCTCTTATGGCCATCCAGCCAGAGCAATAGCCAAAAGAATAAGGGTTTAATTTTTTCATCCAAGGAGTGCCAACGGCAGAGGGCGGACATAAAACCAAGTTGCCTTTAATTTCTTCTTTAGTAGTGCTGGCTGTTATTTTATGGGTTTCTTTTAGTAAGATGCCGTTTTTTATTAAAGCATCATGGGTATTTTGGATAACACCATGGGTATAAACTTTACCAATATCTAGGTTTAGATTTTGGAGAATACGTTGTGCTTTGCCTAAAGAGTAGCCTACCAAAACGGAGGTTTTTCCTTGTTGATGATTTTGATGCCACCAATCATTTATACCCTTAAAAATCTCTTCTTGTGGTTTCCAAGTGTAAACAGGCATCCCAAACGTACACTCTGATATAAAAGAATGGCATTTTACAGGTTCAAAAGGTGTAGAAATGCCGTCATCCTCAAGTTTATAATCTCCAGAAACTACCCAAACTTCACCTTCATATTCTACCCTTACTTGTGCCGAGCCGATGATATGACCAGCAGGATGAAGTGATATTTTTACCCCATTTCTGATGATGATTTGGTTATAAGCAATAGTTTCTAAAGAGATATCGCCTAAGCGGTATTTTAAAATTTCTTTTGATAAATGATGAGCCAAATAGTGTTTATTACCCCAACGGGCATGGTCGCTATGGGCATGGGTAATCACTGCATAGTTAACCGGTTTCCAAGGGTCTATATAAAAATCTCCTTGCTGGCAGTAAATGCCAAATTGGTTAAACTCTAAAAGCGGTTTTTTACTCATATAAAGAAGATAACCTAAAATTGAGCCATTTGGTTCTGTTGAAAATGAAATTATTAGATATTAATAATTTCCTTCTTCTTTTTTGATTTCATTCTTTTAGGGACACTTTCTAGTATTTCTTCCTCTAAAGCATCAATGGTTCTTTTTTTAATATAGTTGGCGTGGGTTACAATACTGATTTCTCTGCTAGGTTCTGGACTTTTAAAATATCTGATTTTATCTAATTGTTTAACAGAGAAGTGTTGCAAAGAAAGCTCAGGCAGAATGGTAATACCATCATTTAAATCTACCATCCTGATTAAAGTTTCTATACTACCCGTATTGTATTCTAAATTTTGCAGACTGGCTTTTTTGTGTTTACAGATATTTAAAACCTGGTTACGCATACAATGGCCCTCGTTTAAAAGCCATAAATCATCCATATCTAAATCTCCGGCCTGTAAAGATTTCTTTTTATAAACAGGGCTAGTTTTAGAAACATAGCTCACAAAGTTTTCATAATAGATAGGGCGTTCGGTTAAGCTACTTTCATCTAAAGGTGTTGCCAATATGCCACAGTCTAACAAGTTGTTTTTAAGCTTTTGGATAATGGTTTCGGTAGTAAGTTCTGATATAGATAATTTTACTTTAGGATATTTTTCTCTAAAACTACCGATAACTTTAGGTAGCAGATAAGGTGCTACGGTTGGTATAACCCCAATTCTTAGCTCACCACTTATTTCTCCTTTACGCTCATTAATAACTTCATTTATTTTATAGCTCTCCTGCAATACCCTTCTTGCTTGGTTAATTACCTCTACCCCAATTTCAGTTGGCACTACGGGTTGCCGGGTTCTATCAAAAAGTTTTACACCTAATGTTTCTTCAAGCTTTTGTACTTGCATGCTTAAAGTAGGCTGGGTTACAAAGCATTTCTCTGCAGCCATTACAAAACTTCTATACGTATCTACTGCAACGATATATTCTAATTGAACTATTGTCATGCTTAAATATAGACAAAAACTATAGCAATGAGAAGGTTTTCTCAGAAATGGCTATTGAAGTTAATTTAATCCAAAACTTGATAAAAAAACAGGCTAACTTAAAAAAATCATTTAAGTTAGCCTGTTAACTATATTAATACTTTATTCTACCGTAACAGATTTTGCTAAGTTTCTTGGCTGGTCAACATTACAACCTCTCATTACAGCTATGTGGTAAGATAATAATTGTAATGGAATAGTAGCAATTAGAGGTAAGAAAGCTTCGTCTGCATGAGGAATTTCAATCGTATAATCTGCCATATTTTTAACATCAGTATCGCCTTCTGTTACAATAGCAATGACAATACCTTTTCTGGCTTTCACTTCCTGTATGTTTGAAATTACTTTTTCATAAGATGAGTTCTTAGTGGCAATTACAATAACAGGCATTTCTTCATCAATCAATGCAATAGGACCATGCTTCATCTCTGCAGCAGGATAACCTTCTGCATGGATGTAAGAAATCTCTTTTAATTTTAAAGCACCTTCTAAAGCTACAGGGAAACCACTTCCCCTTCCTAAAAATAAACAGTTTCTAGAGTCTTTAAGCTTTTCAGCTATTTTCACTATTAAATCATTTGCTTTAAGTGCTTTTTCTACTAAAGTAGGCACACTTTCAAGTTCTGTGAGTAACTCTACCAATTTTCCAGTAGTAACAGTCCCTTTTATTTGTGCTACATAAAAAGCAATTAAAGTAAGTACTGTTACTTGTGCAGTAAATGCTTTGGTAGAAGCAACACCAATTTCTGGTCCAGCGTGTGTGTAAACTCCTGCATGGGTTAATCTTGGTATAGATGAACCAACCACGTTACAGATACCAAAAATAGTAGCTCCTTTTTCTTTGGCGAGCTCAATAGCCGCCATGGTATCTGCTGTTTCACCAGATTGAGAAATTGCAATCACAATATCTTTTTCAGAAATGATAGGGTTTCTGTACCTAAATTCAGAAGCATACTCAACCTCTACCGGTACTCTGGCAAACTCTTCAATCAGATATTCGCCAACCAAACCTGCATGCCATGAAGTTCCACAAGCTACAATAATGATACGATCTGCGTTCTTGAATTTCTCTTCATATTGCTTTAAACCACCTAGTTGCAACTTACCTTCGTTAGGATAAATTCTGCCCCTCATACTATCTTTGATAGAGCGAGGTTGCTCATAAATCTCTTTTAACATGAAATGGTCATAGCCACCCTTCTCTAGCATTTCCAGTTTTAGCTCCAGCTCATGTATATAAGGCGTTTGTACAATATTATCGATGCTTTTTATCAAAAGCTCATCTCTTCTTAAATAAGCTATCTCATTATCATTTAGATAAATAACATTTTTAGTATACTCCACAATAGGTGTGGCATCAGAAGCAATAAAATACTCTTTATCTCCAACACCAATAACCATTGGGCTACCTTTACGAGCAGCAATTAATTGGTCTGGTTGCTCTTTATCCATAATCACAATAGCAAAAGCACCTATAACTTCATGCAAAGCTACCCTAACGGCTTCTTGCAAATCCAGATTTCCGTTTCTTTGGATATCTTCAATTAAATGTATAAGAACTTCTGTGTCTGTATCGCTTTTGAAAGTATGACCACGAGAGATGAGCTCTTCTTTTATGGGGCCGTAATTTTCTATAATACCGTTATGGATGATAGCTAATTTTTCATTACCTGATTGGTGTGGATGCGAGTTTCTGTCATTAGGCTCTCCGTGAGTAGCCCAACGTGTATGCCCCATGCCTACAGTTCCAGTTAAATCATTTGAAGCGGCAAAGTTTTCAAGGTCTTTAACTTTACCTGCTTTTTTATAAATGTTAAGCTCTTTTTTCGGATTGATTAAGGCTACTCCAGCGCTATCGTACCCACGATACTCTAAACGGTGTAAACCTTTGATTACTATTGGATAGGCTTCTCTGTTACCTATGTAGCCAACTATTCCACACATAGAAAAAATATTTTATAATTAAGGGGGCTAAACTACAAAATATTTTTTCTTTAAATGTATGATATTTTTTTCTGTTAACGTTGGTCTGTATAATAAACTCTTAATTTGGCTTTGATATTTCCAGTATTATTTCCTCCACCAACAATGCTTCTTTGTATAATATCTAGTCTATTACCTTGTCCGCCTAAATTAAAGGTATTGATAAAGGTGCCATAATCAATTCCACCATTAACCAAATCCTGAATATGGTTAGTAATATTAAAAGTATAAGTTTTCCTTGTTGTATTATAAAATCCATCCACAAAGCCTAGTCCTAAGGAGTTTAAAGAAGAATTTTCATCAGGTAGCAATTGTGGCTGTTCTGCAATATCCCATTTATAGATTTTTAATAAAGGAATGGGGGTTAACGGGGTTGTGCTACCATCTTCTGTAGTAAAAATAAGCTCTGCTTTATTTACAACAATGTTGCGTCCTAAATTACGTAACTTGGTTATATAAGGGAATTTAAGACTTACTTTGGTGCCAGCCAAAGTTTTTAGATAAAGAATGGGGTTACTTTTGGCATTGCTATTTAATGCAGCAGCAACAGGAGTACCAGAAAAATCCCAAGATATTTCAGTAGCAGCAGAACCTATATTGCCATTAATAGGGAAAGAAGTTGATGTTGTATCTGTTCCGCCATTGGTGTTCGTATTTCGGTAAAATATATCTACTCTTGCGCCATTTTCACCGCTTCCACTGGTATTAAATAGCATTAATGCACCTTTATTAGCTGCTATAGTTGTTTGGTCTAAAGCTACATGTAACCCTTTGAAATAATCAGCGAAAGCTTTATTAGAGGCTAAATTAGCACTTCCGGCGTTAATAATTTGGTTGGTAATAAAAGTATTATTAAGGGGAATTCTTAGCTGAGGGATAACTTTCTTTATGGTATCAGCTCTTCCTATTCTAATGTCTTGTATAATTATACTATCTCTGTATGATGGTTTAAATACTTTTGAAGCTATGATAGTTGGTTTTTTTAGCCAAACTTTACTACTTGTAAAAGTTTTTTGCTGTTCAAAGTATAAAAGTTCATCTAATTGCCTTACTTGAACGGTATAATTGGTACTATCACCATAGTTTACACCACCGTAAGGAAGTACTAACACTGCTGAATCAATAATTGGATTAGTACCAAAAGTTACATTTACTGTAGGTAGGGTTAAAGCTAAAATCATGTTAGCAGTTGTTTTACCAAATTGAGGGTCGTCTAAATAACCTAGTACGCTTCTGGTATTAAAATTAGTGATAATCTCATCTTCTCTTAATAATTTGGTATAAATGGTGCTAGTATCAACAACTTTAGCATTTAATAATATATCAGGATTAACATCTAAACCAATGGTAGATGGATCTTGGCAGCTGCCTAATATAAAAAGGCTTATCAACAGGGTTAATAAGCCTAAATTTTTAAATCTCATATAATCTTTTAAATAAAATTATGCTACTGATATCAGAATATCAGACGCAACTTCTTGATAAAAATTGTAATAATTCTCTAAATCTAATGTAGAATTATAATCTAAAGTAGGTTTATCAGAATTTTTAACAAAATTTAACACCTCATCATGGATAGTTTCTGCACCATATACCACTGCATCAGCATAATCTATAGCAGCTTTATCTAAGGCAATATTAGAAGCATCAGCGTAATTAATCGTATCAGATTCTTGCATACCTTTCATCACAGCTTTTTTTGCAAAATCAGCACCTAGTGTTTCGCTAAAACTATGAGGATATAAAGAGTATACTATTTTAGAATCTTTGAAAGTAGGGTCATCTTTATAGATAGTTTTTAAATAAGCAGGTACTAAAGAAGTCATCCAGCCATGGCAATGAACAATATCCGGAGACCAACCTAATTTCTTAACAGTTTCTAAAGCACCTTTGCAGAAGAATATGGTACGTTCATCATTATCTGCGTAAAACTTGCCTTTACCGTCATTAAACACGTGTTTACGTTGGAAATAGTCTTCATTATCCAAAAAGTAAACCTGCATTCTTGCAGATGGTATAGATGCAACTTTTATAATCAAAGGATTGTCGTTTTCACCGATAACAATATTCATCCCTGATAAACGAATTACTTCATGTAATCTATTTCTTCTTTCATTAATATTTCCAAAACGCGGCATAAGAATTCTGATTTCGAATCCTTTATCTTGCATGGCTTGCGGTAATTGTCTTGTGATTTCAGAAATTTTTGTTAACTCTAAAAATGGTGACATTTCATGAGTGATAAACAAAAGCTTGGTTTTTCCCATCTCCTAATCTTTGTTAAGTTTTTGTTAAGAAGTGATTTTTTTAAGAACTGCAAATATAATCATTATATAGTAAATTATCAACGTTTTACGTAAATGCTTTTGTTTTTTCTAAACTATTTTACAACTTTATCCCCAAATTTTTAATTTTTGAAAATAATAACCCATCAAGAAGATTTAACTTCTTTAATACTTCAATATAAACAGGAAGGTAAACGCATAGGCTTAGTGCCAACTATGGGGGCTTTACACCAAGGGCATCTTTCTCTTATTCAAGAATCTTTATTTTATACCGATGTTACTGTAGCATCTATTTTTGTAAACCCAACACAGTTTAACAATAAAACGGATTTGCTAAAATATCCTAAGCCTATAGCAGAAGATATCCATAAGTTAGAACAAGCTGGTTGTCATGTACTCTTTCATCCAGCGGTTGAGGAGATGTATCCGGCAGAAGACACTTCATGGGATTATAAGGTTGGAGAACTTGACCATATTTTAGAGGGCGAATTTAGGCCAGGACATTATAAGGGTGTTACCCAAATTGTGTATAAACTTTTTAAAGCTGCTATCCCAGATTTAGCATTTTTTGGTCAGAAAGATTACCAACAGTTTTTGGTTATCAAAAAAATGGTTAGTGATTTTAATTTGCCTATACAATTAAAAAATTGCGCTATTGTTAGAGATGATGATGGTTTGGCCATGAGCTCAAGAAATATCCATTTAAGTGCCGAAGAAAGACTTGCAGCTTTAAGCTTAAGTAAAGCATTAATGTTTATAAAGGATAACTATGATTTTTTGTCTTTAGATGAGTTGAAGCAACAAGCTAACAAATTTTTTACAGGGTCTGGTGTACTCCAACTAGAGTATTTAAGAATTTGCAATCCTGATAATTTACAGGATTTACAGCAAAAAGGACCTGCCATAGCTTTAATTGCTTGCATGGTGGGCACAACCCGGCTTATAGATAATATGATGTTAGCCTAACATTTTTTCTAAAATTCTATACTAACTTTGTGTTATGATTATTGAAGTCTTAAAATCTAAAATTCATAGAGCTAAAGTAACTCAATCCGAATTGAATTATGTTGGGAGCATTACTATTGATGAAGATTTAATTGATGCTGCCAATTTGATACCTAATGAAAAGGTTCAGGTGGTAAATAATAATAATGGTGCTCGCTTTGAAACTTATATCATTAAAGGAGAAAGAGGAAGTGGTACCATCTGCTTAAATGGATCATGTGCCAGATTAGCACAGGTAGGTGATATCATCATTATTGTTTCTTATGCACACATGGAAATGGAGGAAGCAAAGAAATACCAGCCTGTACTGGTTTTTCCTGATGAAAATAATCGACTTATAAAATAAATTTTAATGAAGTATAAAGCATGTATGCAACACGCTTTATACTCAATCTTATTTGTTTATCTCTTTAGCCCAGCTATCTTTTAAGCCAACAGTTCTATTAAAAATGAGGTGTTCTGCCGTGGCCTCTTTATCTAAACAGAAATAACCTTTTCTAATAAATTGGTATCTTCTATCGGGGTTTTCTTGTAATTGCTCAATTGCTAATGTTAAATCTGGTTCTATATAGGCGTTTTTAATAACCACTAAACTTTCTGGGTTCATGTAATCTTTAAAATCACCGTCTTCAGCATCTGGCTGTTCTACTTTAAATAACCTATCATATAATCTTATTTCGGCAGTTTTAGCGTGTTTTACACTTACCCAATGCATAGTTCCTTTTACTTTTAATCCTGATGTATCTTCACCAGATTTTGAGTTAGGGAAATAAGTGCAATGAATTTCAGTGACGTTTCCATCGGCATCTTTAACAAAATCATCACATTGTACGATGTAAGCATTTTTTAAACGGCACATTAAACCCACACCTAGTCTGAAGAATTTCTTTGGAGGTTCTTCCATAAAATCTTCACGCTCTATCCACAGCTCTTTGCTAAAAGGGATAGCTCTTTCGCCATCATGACCTTCAACTTCAGGGTTATTTTCTCCGTGTAAAATTTCTTCTTGCCCATCAGGGTAATTGGTAATCACCATTTTGATAGGGTCAAGAACGGCCATTCTTCTCCATGATGTTTTATTTAAATCTTCTCTTATAAAGAACTCCAACAAACTAAAATCAATTAAGTTATCTCTCTTAGCTATGCCTATTCTTTCGCAAAAATTGCGAATAGATGCTGGTGTAAAACCACGTCTTCTTAAACCACTTATGGTAGGCATTCGAGGGTCATCCCAACCGTCAACAATCTGGTTATTTACCAACTGCATCAATTTACGCTTACTCATAACCGTATAGCTCATGTTTAAACGAGCAAATTCATACTGTTTTGATGGGAAAATATCCAGTTGCTCTATAAACCACTCGTATAATGGGCGGTGCGGAATAAATTCTAGCGTACAAATAGAATGAGTAATTTTTTCTATTGCATCAGACTGCCCATGTGCAAAATCATACATCGGGTAAATACACCATTTATCACCAGTACGGTGATGGTGTGCGTGTTTTATCCTATACATCAATGGGTCACGCAAGTGCATATTTGGGTTTGCCAAATCAATTTTAGCTCTTAAAACCTTAGCGCCATCAGGGTATTTACCAGCTTTCATTTCTTCAAAAAGCTGTAAATTTTCTTCTATTGATCTACTTCTGTAAATATTTGGAGTTCCTGCTTCTATAGGTGTGCCTTTTCCAATAGCAATTTCTTCTGCTGTACTATCATCTACGTAGGCTAATCCTTTTTTTATCAGGGCAACCGCAAAATCATATAATTGATCAAAATAATCAGAAGAATAAAGCTCTTCTTTCCAATCAAAACCTAGCCATTTTACATCTTCCTTTATGCTTTCTACATACTCGGTATCTTCCGTAACGGGGTTGGTATCATCAAATCTAAGGTTGGTAGCGCCATTGTATTTTTTGGCTATTCCAAAATTTAAGCAGATAGATTTAGCATGACCAATATGTAAATAGCCATTAGGCTCTGGAGGGAAACGTGTTAAAACTCTGCCACCATGCTTACCATTTTTAAGGTCTTCTTCTATAATCTCTTCTATAAAATTTAATGATTTTTCCTCTGACATATCTTTTGCTTTGTTTACAAAAGTAAAAAAACAGCCGGATTTATTAGCCTATGCTATATTTATACATCTAAAAAAGGAAATTATATAGCTAAATTTAACAGTTTAAGACAAGTTTGTTTATTGAATAATTTGTGATTTAATTGTTATGTTTTCATCTATTTAGCATCATATTTGTTATAATTCATACTTTTACGCAGCTAAATTGAAATAGAATCATTGGAAGCACCAAAATCACGTTTCGTACAAAAATTACATAGCATGTTTTATGAACTGTATTTAGTATATCAGTTCATCATAAAATTCTTTAAAGAAGTATTTTTACCACCTTACGAGGGTAAAGAAATTATGCGTCAATGTTATCAAGTGGGTTACCGCTCTTTAGCCTTAATATCTTTAACAGGATTTATAACTGGTATTGTCTTTACCAAACAATCTAGGCCATCTCTGGCCGAGTTTGGGGCAACATCATGGTTACCATCTTTGGTTGGTATAGCTTTATTGAGGACATTAGCTCCTCTGTTAACTGCTTTAATATCTGCAGGTAAGGTGGGTTCTAGTATTGGTGCCGAGCTTGGTTCTATGAAAGTAACCGAACAGATAGACGCTATGGAAGTTTCTGCTACAAATCCATTTAAGTTTTTAGTAGTTTCTAGGGTTTTAGCAACTACTATTACTATTCCTATCTTAACATTTTATACCGCTTTGGTAGGTTTGTTGGGTAGTTTTGTAAATGTGGCTATGTTTGAAGAGACTAGCTTTAGCGGTTTTATTTCATCTTCATTAGAGTCTATAACATTTCTTGATATTATTGCTTCTACTATAAAGGCTATCCTTTTTGGGTTTACCATTGGTATGGTTGGATGTTATCAGGGCTTTAACTCTTCAAAAGGTACAGAGGGCGTTGGTAAAGCAGCAAATTCATCGGTAGTGATTGGTATGTTTTTGGTGTTTATTGAGGAAGTATTGGCAACGCAAATCACGTTTTTATTCCGTACATAATGCAAAAGAATAACAGAATAGAACATCCGGAAGAGAGAGAAAGGGTAATCACTATCAGAGATTTGAATAAGTCTTTTGGAGATTATCATGTGCTTAAAGGTGTTAATTTGGATTTGTATGACAGAGAAAATCTGGTTGTATTAGGTAAATCAGGTACAGGAAAATCTGTCTTGATTAAAATTATATCGGGTTTATTGAAGCAGGATAGCGGCACAGTAGAAGTTTTAGGTAAAGAAATAAGTTTGTTGAACGAGAGAGATTTGCAAGAACTTAGAATACATATAGGTTTTTCTTTCCAGAACAGTGCACTTTACGATAGTATGACGGTAAGAGAGAACTTAGAATTTCCTCTGGTAAGAAATCGTAAAAAATTAACAAAAAAAGAAAAGGACTATGCAGTTGAGTCGGTTTTAGATGCCGTAAGCTTAGGACAAACCATTAACCAAATGCCATCCGAATTATCCGGAGGACAAAGAAAACGTATAGGTATTGCTCGTACATTAATATTACAACCAAAAATTATGTTGTATGATGAGCCTACCGCAGGTTTAGACCCCATAACATGTTTAGAAATTAATGGATTAATAAACGAGGTACAAGAAAGGTATCATACCAGTTCTATTATCATTACCCATGATCTTACTTGTGCTAAACAAACGGGCGACCGTATCACCATGCTTCTTGATGGTCAATTTAACAAAGTGGGCACTTTTGAAGAAGTTTTTAATACAGAGGATGAAAGAGTTAAATCTTTCTATGAATATAATTTTATAGAGTAAAAATGACTGAAATAGCAGACAGAAAACGCGGTGTAACCGTTGGAATATTTATTTTTATTGGCCTTGCCATTTTCCTTATCGGGATATTAACTTTAGGAGGACAAAAGAAGACTTTCGTAAAATCTTTTACTGTAAATGTTGTTTTTGATGATATACAAGGATTAAAAGTAGGGAACAACGTGTGGTTCTCTGGCGTTAAGGTAGGTACTATCAAAAAAATTCAGTTTTATGGAACTTCCCAAGTTCAAGTTTTTTTAAGTATAGAAGAAGCTGCCCACCAATACATCCATAAAGATGCTAAAGCTAGTATCAACTCTGATGGATTGATAGGTAATAAGATTATTGTGATTGATGGTGGCTCGCCTAAATTCCCTTTTGTTGAAGATGGTGATAGGTTGCAGGTTAACAAAACATTATCTACCGATGATATGATGAAAACCCTACAAACCAACAATAAAAATTTGGTAGATATTACTACCGATTTTAAGATTTTAGCTAGAAATTTAGTAGAAGGAAAGGGGGCTGCAGGGGCTTTATTAGCCGATGAACAAATTGCTGAAGACTTTAAAGCGATGGTTGCTAACTTGGAAACTACAGCTGCTTCTACCAATAAAATGGCAAAAGAATTAAATAGCTTTACCGCTAAGATGAATACTAAGGGCGGTTTGGCCGATAAGCTTTTTACCGATACAGCAGTATTTGCAAAATTGGAATCATCTGTAAATGAGTTTCAACAAACGGCAACAGCGGCTGCTAAACTTACAGAGAATTTGAAAGCAGCATCAGCAAAGTTAAATGCTAATGATAACGCTTTAGGCTTGATGTTAAATGATAAACAAACTGCAGAACAGCTAAAAGTAATCATGCGAAATTTAGAAACCAGCAGCCAAAAGCTTGATGAAGATTTGGAAGCTTTACAACATAACTTCTTATTAAGAGGCTACTTTAAGAAGAAAGCTAAAGAGGAGGCTAAGTAGAATAGAGGCGGAAGTTTATAGATTAACTACTTAAGTACTCATACAAGAAAGGCTGATTTGAACATTCAAATCAGCCTTTTTTGTTAAAAGAAAATAATATTATTCTGCTGAAGGAGCTTCAGTTTCCTCTGCTGAAGCTTCAACAGCTGCATCTTCTGATGCTGCTTCCTCTTCTACTTCTGGAGCTGCTTCTTCAACAGGGGCATTTTTAGCTGCGATTGCAGCCTCGATAGCTTCTCTTTTCTTAGCTTCTTCTACTAAAGCAGCTTTCTTAGTTTCTTCTTTTTTAGATACTAAACCTTCTTTTTTAGCTTCGATTTTACCTTCTTTACTTTGTAACCACTCTGCAAATTTTGCATCAGCTTGCTCTTGTGTAAGCGCACCTTTAGTTACACCACCGTTTAAGTGTTTTTTGTAAAGTACACCTTTGTAAGAAAGGATAGCCTTAGCTGTATCTGTAGGTGTAGCACCGCTAGTAACCCATTTAACAGCTTGATCAAAATTCAAGTCAATTGTAGCAGGATTGGTGTTTGGATTGTAAGAACCTAATCTTTCAATAAATCTACCATCTCTTGGTGCTCTTGAATCTGCTACTACGATGTAGTAGAACGGTTTTCCTTTTTTACCGTGTCTTTGTAATCTAATTTTAGTTGCCATTTTTAATACATTAAATTTTTGCAATACCCCTTTACGCGTAAAGGGACGCAAATGTAAGATTTAAAATTGTATTTTGCTAGTAATCAATTTTTTATTTTCCTGTGTTACGTTTAAAATTCTATTTACCTTTATTGTATGAATTTAAAATGCCTTCTTTTAACGCTTTTTGCCTTAATATGCTCTGCTACAGTTTTTTCGCAAAGACATGAAATCCTGATTACACACCAGAACAATAAAACTACCGTGATTAAAGCTGGCGAAATGGTGAGGTTAAGCTACCCGGCAAATAAGCTAAATTTGGGTAGTAAGTTTAAAGGTGAGGAAGCTGGTTTGAGAGGTTTAATAGATTCTATCAGTAAGGAAACTGTTTTCTTGAAAATAAAAAAAGACGCCAAAGATAATTTAGCCTTAAATGTTAAAGATATTATAGCTATACAGAAAAGCAATTTTGGAAGCACTTTAGGTGTATTTTTATTAAGTTATACTGTTTTAGGAGGTTCTGCTATTTTCTTAACAGAAAGTTTAGATGTTAATCCGGCTATTACTGCTTTTAGTGCGGTGGCAGCAATTTTTCCTGCCAGTATTCTTACTGCAAATGTGTTTCACCCGAGTAAGCCTAAGAAAAGAGTTGGTGAACATTATAAACTGGATATTATAACGGTTTATTAAGTTAATTTAACCTTTCTACCATTTTAGCAACTCGTTCTTCTAAAGACTCGGTACTCATTTTTTCTCGTAGCCTATCTACCATAATAGGGAAAGCGAATGGACTGGGTTTGTTTGTAGTTTTAATAATAATTTTCTGTTTTTGTATTCGCTGTAGAGCTTCTCTTAGTCTAAACTCTTCTAATTGGAAAGCTAAAGCTTCGTTATAAGCCTGCCTAATTAAGAGGTTATCTTTCTCATATTCGCTAAAAACATCAAATAATAAGGATGTTGAAGATTGCAAATGTTTGTTTTTCATGGGTTTACCCGGGAAACCGGTAAAAATTAGGCCCGAAATATGTGCAATATCTCTAAATTTCCTACGAGCCATTTCATTAGCATTTAAACTTTTTTGTATATCGTCTATTAAGTTTTTATCACTAAATAGATTTTGTTCTAAGGCTTTTTCTAGCAATACTTCATCATCAGTTAATAACTCAAAACCATAATCATTCATGGCTATAGAAAAACTAGCTTTTTTAAATTTAGATAATCTAAAACCTATTAAGGATGCCATTCCTTCATGTACCAGTCGGCCTTCAAAAGGGTAAAAGAATAAATGATGACCATCTCGGGTTTCTAATTTTTCTATCAGGAATTCGGTTTTTTGAGGTAAATGTGATACAGTGTTTTGTTGGCTAAATAAAGGACGTAAAGCGATAATTTCTTCGTCTTCTTCTACTCCTATCGCTACTTCATCAAGCTTTTCTCTAAAAACTGCTGATAGTTGTGATGATAATGGCATTCTGCCGCCAGCCCAAGTAGCGATAGCACCCTTCTTTTTAGTAGATTTTTTAACATAAGCAGTCATATCTTTTACCCGTACCAATTCTAAGTTTCTGCCTGCAAACCAAAAATTATCACCTATTTTAAGTTTAGCAATAAAGCCTTCTTCAACAGTGCCTAAACTACCGCCACTTTGGAATTTTACCCGCATGCTTATTTCGCTGGTAATAGTTCCCATACTTAAGCGATGTCGCATGGCTATCCTACGGTTGTTTACTTTATATAAACCGTTTTCATACTCTACTTTTAAATACTCATCGTACTGGGAGAGTGTTTTACCTCCTTTGCTGATAAAATCTAGTAAATCATCAAATTCCTGAGGCAAAATATCCGCGTAAGCGAAAGTGCTTTTTATTTCTTTATAGATTTCATTGGCTTTAAAGCCATCAGAAACAGCTAGGGTAACCAAGTATTGAATAAGTACATCAAAAGCTAAAATGATGGGGTCTCTACTCTCGAAAGTTTTTTGTTTGATAGCGTATTTTAAGGCAGCACCTTCCAGTAATTCTAAAGAATGTGTAGGTACAAACCAAGCCTTGGAAGTTGCACCAGGATGATGCCCACTTCTGCCTGCCCTTTGCATAAAACGGGCTACTCCTTTCGGGCTACCTATTTGTATAATGGTATCTACAGGTCTAAAATCTACCCCTAAATCTAAACTTGAAGTGCATACTACTACTTTTAAAATCTCGGCATGTAAAGCTTGTTCTACCCAGTTGCGTAAATCGTTATCTAAAGAGCCGTGGTGCATAGCCATAATGCCAGCATATTCTGGATATTTATCTAATATAGCTTGATACCATATTTCTGATTGCGCTCTGGTATTGGTAAATATGAGCGTTGTTTTACTTTGTGCTACAATATCCATTACCTCTGGTAGCAACTTTAAACCAATATGCCCGCTCCAACTATAATTTTCTATATTTTGTGGGATGATAGAAGTGATAACAAGATTTTTATCGATATCAGCTTTGACCATTTTTTGCCGCTCTTTAGGGAAGTTAACACCCAAAAGCACTTGTGCCGCTTCTTCAAGATTACCGATGGTAGCACTTATACCCCAAATTTTTAAAGTTTGAAGACTGGTATTATCCCCGGTCTTCGGTCTTCGGTCTTCAGACCTTAATCCCTTCAACCTACTTAAACCTAGCTCCATTTGTACACCGCGTTTTGTGCCTAAGAGTTCATGCCATTCATCGGTTACCACTACTCTTAATTTTTCAAAAGCTTTGGGATACTCTTTTTGAGCCAGCATAAGGTGCAAACTCTCTGGTGTAGTTAATAAAACTTCTGGTGGTTTCCTTTTAATGGCTTGCTTATCGGCACTGCTGGTATCGCCAGTGCGGGTGCCAATTTTCCAAGGGATTCCTAAATCATCAACAACGGTTTGCATGGCCTTTTGGATATCGTTAGTTAGGGCTCTTAATGGCGTTATCCATAGCATTAACAAACCATTATTTTTTCTGCTTTGATAATCGTTGGGATATTGATTGATATAATCTGCAAGAAATGGTAGAAACAAGGCAAAAGTTTTACCACTACCAGTTGGTGCATTTAACAAACCCGAATAGCCTTTTAAATAGGCATCCATCATTTCTTGTTGGAAAACAAATTGCTGCCATTTTTTTTGCTTGTACCAATTGCTTATGATTTTTTCTCCCGGGCTCATTTGTATAGAAGAATTAAAACCAAGCCAAAATGTTTGCTTTGGATTTTATTTTACCTCGCCAGCGCCAAATTTATAGTAAGCATTTATGGTTACAGGCAATTTTCCTTTGGCATTTAACTTTCCTAAAATTACCCTTGCAGCAGATGATTGCATTTCTTTACTATTTTGATAACCTACAAGTAAAGCTTTAGATTGCTCGATACCGGGTAAACCAGCTAGCGTATATGGATTTGCAAAAACTGCGGTAATAGGTTTAAATTTAGTCATATCGGCAATAAATAGCTTTAAATTATTCTGATAATCTAAAGTACCAGCAGGGCGTAACCTGGTATCATGTATAGCCATTATAACTTGTCCAAATTTTGCTATTTCTGTTTTAACGGTTTCTAATTCTTTTAAACTGATATCTTTTGGGATGATAAATAAAGTAGCATCAGGGAAAAAGCGTTTAATGGTTTCTGAAAAAGTTGTTGGGTCTTTTGGTCCAATACTTAGGATAGCCATTTTCCTTACAAAATCTGTTGCGATAGGGAAGTTTTCTGAGCCTTTTAGCACAGTTACGGCAGCATCTGTTAATTCTTGTATCAAAACTTTAGATTCTGTTCTATTTAAATCTTCAATAAGTTTTGTAGTATCTATAGCTTGGTACTGGTGTAAGTTCATCCAATATTTAGCAGCCAAAATGCGTTTCACTTTTTGGTCAATTTCATTCCAAGTTAACTGATGTTTTCTAATAGCTTTACGGATGAGATGAATAGCATTTTCTGAGTTTTGAGAGAGTTCTATCACATCTAAACCTGCTAGAATAGCTTTAACATCAGCCTCGCCATTAGGGAAAAATTTAACTACGCCTTTCATGTCCATGGCATCAGAAAAAACCAATCCTTTAAAATTTAAATCGTTTTTAAGTAAAGTGGTAATAATGGGTTTAGAAAGTGTTGAAGGTAAATTTTTAGTATTATCTAATGCAGGGATGCTCATGTGCGCTACCATTACGCCGTTTAAACCTGCTGCAATAGCTTGTTTAAATGGATATATTTCTAATGAGTCTAACCTTTCTCTATTAAAAGGAAGTTGTGGTAAATCGTAATGAGAATCAACATCAGTATCGCCATGACCGGGGAAATGTTTAGCGGTTGTAAATAAGCCAGCATCTTGCATACCCTTCATATAGGCGATGCTTTTATCGGCAACGTTATATTTATTTTCGCCAAAAGAACGGTAGTTGATGACAGGATTTCTTGGATTATTATTAACATCCATAACCGGAGCAAAATTGATATGTACACCCAAGCGTTTTAGGTCTTTAGCTACCATTTGCCCCATCTGATATATTAAATTATTGTTTTGGATGGCACCTAATGTCATTTGGTAAGGGTAAGATAAAGTGCTATCTAAACGCATTCCTAAACCCCACTCGGCATCTTGTGCTATCATTAATGGCACTTTTTTATATAAGCTTTGGTACTGGTTGGTTAATATGGCTTGCCTTTTTGGCCCACCTTGAAAAAAAACAACACCTCCCAAATGTTGTTTGGCTATAACTTTAGCAACAGAATCTGAATAAGCTTGCCCTAGATTGGTATGCGCCCTTACCATAAATAACTGACCAATTTTTTCATTTCTGTTAAGCTTTTTAAAGACAGAATCTACCCATCGGTTAGTAGCATTTACGGTACTGATATAAGGAACTTTAGTTTGTGCTTTTAGTAAAGAAAAACTCAGCGCTAAGCCAATTAAACATATTATTTTCTTCATGTATATATTTTGCTTAAAGATTTTTTTTGATTTGCCAATGAACAAATATAAGCCTTAAATTATTGTTGCTGATTTGGATTCTAAACTGATAACGAAAATTAAGCCTTTTAGATTGCTTTACGCTCTTTTTTCATGTAAGTCCATAAATAAATTAGGGCTAAGAAATTGCAAAAAGCAGCACCATAAAATACTAAAGGAACTCTAGTGATGATGTCTCTAAAAAACCAGCCAGCAAAAAAAGCACCCAAGCCAATACCCGCTTCTAAGGCAATATACATGGTGGCTACAGATTTTCCGCGTTTATCATCATCACTTAAATCAATAGCCCATGCAGAAATAGCGGGCGAGAACATGCCAGTTGCCATGCCATAAATAATAGATCCTGTAATGAAACCCATAGTTGTTTGCCAGGTAGCTAACCAAGTAAGAGCTATACAAAGTAAGATGATGGAAACCCTCAATACAGGTTTTCGGCCATATTGATCAGAAACTTTACCTGCAATAAACCTCATTAATAAAGAAGCAATGGTAAAAACCATAAAGAACAAACCTTTGTTTTCGATTCCAATATGCCCACTCCAATCGGGGACAAGCGTTATTAAAGCACCATAGCTTACATAACTAAAAAGCGTTACCCAAAATACAGGCATAGCTTGTTTGTTTATAATTTCTGATTTATTGATGGTCATGAAAGTCCACTTGAAAGGTTCTTTAGTGGCTAAAGTTTCTTTCATGTTAAATAAAATCACGATGGAAAGCAATGCAAATAGAGAAGAGCAGTAAAAAAGAATATCAATAGAATAATATAGGGTAATAGCACTACCAATAGCCGGGCCTATAGCCATACCTGTGCTAAAAGCTAAACCATGTATACCCATAGCTTCTCCCCATCGGGTTGAGGGAACTAAATCTGCAACATAAGCTGCTGTTGCGGTTGGCTTAAAACCTGTAGAGAAACCATGTATCAATCTTAGAAATAAAAATCCGGCAACGCTGGTTAAAATAGGATATAAAAAACCACAAACGAAACAAACCAAAGAGCCCACCGCCATAATAGGGATTCTACCAATTTTGTCTGTTAGTTTTCCACTAAAAGGTCTTGAAATTCCGGCCGTTATGGTAAATAGGGCGATGATTAAACCTTTATACTCTGCACCACCTAAGCTACTTAAATAAGAAGGTAATTCTGGTAAAAGCATGTTAAAGCTGGCCGAGAAGAGAAAAGAGCTTAGGCAAACTAATGAAAATTGTAATGTGTAAATTGATTTTTGTTCCTGTACCTCCAAAACCCACAATATTTATTGCAAATTTAGCCATTCTGTATGAACAGATGATGAATAAAAACAGCTTTTTGTAATAATTAGTATGGGTAAGTATTAATTAAGGTGTGCTTTGTATTTTTGCAAGCATGCAAGAGCAATTGTACCAACCTTTTCAAAGAATGCGATTTGAGCCTTCTGTTTGTTTCCTTAGCGGAGATAAACTCAACTCAACAGAAGAAACCTTAAATGTTTTTGCACCTTGGCTCATTAATAAGTACAGATTAGATGAAAGGCCTTTTAAGCTTTTAGACGAAAGCATGGTAAGCTACGCTGATATTAAAATTCCGTGTAGTGTGAAAACAGCAGATGCTTTTGAGAAATTAGAAAGTACTATTGAGAATGCTTTTTTAAAAGGCTATAAAGCAGTTACTGCTTTAGACGAGCAACAGCTATTTTTATGGGTTGCTAAAACCGTATACGGTATTATTTTCAAAGAATTGCAAATTGCAGTAAGGCAGCAGCATGCTAGTGGAGAGCAGTTTCACATGTCGCAAGGGCTTATACACAAGTTTAGCATGTTACATAGCATGTTGCAGGCAGTTGTTAAACCAGTTAAACTAGATGGTTTTAAACCTTGGAGTATCTGGATATGCGAAGTAGATAATGCCGAAGAAGAGTTTTCTTATCGTGATGAAATAAATACGCTTACTTTTTCTTTAAGGATGCAAGATTTTGGCATCATCCTTTGTTTGCAGGATAATGGCGCCAATAAAAAATATCACGAAGAGCTTTGGGAGAAAATTGCGGGAGCCAAGTTGCATCCCATTCAGTTTGAAGAGTTATGTGCTAAGATTTTTTATTCGGCATACCTATTTAACAGGTTGCCAGAATACCATATTATGCCTTTAGAAGACGAGTTTCATATTGAAGCGATGCCTTTAAGAGGCATGCAAGCAAAACCAGTTTTTGATTTATGGAACAACAAAACTTATGGTCAGGTTTTAGAGAATTTTTGGAAGCGTTGGAATTTCCTTTTACTCGAGATTATTAAAAACTCCGAAAGGCCAGTAAGTTATCTTTTTAATGAAAATGAAGAGCTTATAAATGCAGAAGACATTAATTTATCAAAATAATAAGCTATAATATCTATCTTTAATGGTATAGCCTATTTATGAATGTACCAGATATAGAAAAATTCATCCCATCATTAGATTTAATCTACCATTTAGGATTATACCTATTAGCTTATGTTGCTTTAGCTGTTTTATTGGTATCTATACTTAAAGCTAAGTTCAATATCAAAACAGCCTATTCACGTAAAATATACCATTTTCTCATTTTTACTGCGGCAGCCGTTTTACAAGTTTTATATGGTTTGCCGGCAGCTGTTTTAATGGGTGTTATTGTTTTCCTTTGGGTGATATTTGCCGTTTTAAAGGGTAAAAAAAGTTTTTTCTATCAGGCTTTAGCCCGAGAGAAAGATGAACCTTATGCCGATAGATTCATTATAATACCTTTATTTGCTACAGCTATTGGCGGTGTTTTAAGCAATTTATTTTTTCCGGGTTTTGCTTTTATAGGTTACTTGGTAGGTGGCTGGGGCGATGCTATTGGCGAACCTGTAGGCTCTAGATGGGGCAAACATCCTTACCAAGTACCCACTTTATTTGGTATAAAAGCTACCAGAACTTATGAAGGTTCTTTGGCTATTTTTATTGTAAGCACACTTATTTGTTTTTTGATATACCGCTTTTATGGATATCAACTACAAAGTGCAATTATTTATGCTATGGTTTGTGCTTTTGTAGCCACATTGGTTGAAGCTTTTAGCAATCATGGTTTAGATAATCTTACCATGCAATTAAGCGCTGCCGCAGCAAGTTATTATTTACTCACTTAAGAAGCTAAACCAGCCGAGATGCTATTTATAAAATGCCCAATAGCTCTTGGGTATAAAATAATGGTAATTAAAACTCCGGTTATAGCGCCGTAAAAATGGGCATCATGGTTTATCCCGTCATTAGATCTTCTACCTGCATAAGAAGTATAAATTAAAAACAAGAAACCGTAAATAACTGCAGGTATTGGGATGGGCAGCGGGAAAATAATCATCTTGGTAAGCGGAGCAAAAACGATAAAACTAAAAACCACTGCACAAACTGCCCCAGATGCACCTAAGCTATTGTACCAAAAGTGGTCTTTATGTCTTTGTACGGTAGGTAAATCGCTCAAAATTAAACTCACCATATAGAGCAAGCCAAATTGCCAATGCCCAATTATTTTTTCTAGGTTAAAGGCGAAGAAATAATAAGAAAGCATGTTAAATATCAGGTGCGACCAATCTTTATGAATAAAGCCACTGCTAATAAGTTGGTACAAATTCTTTCCTTTTGCAACGCTATATGGATGAAGCATGAACTTACCATAAAGCGCATCGTTATTAAAAGCATAAATACTGGTAACAATTGTGAAAATAAATATAATGGTCGCTACAGGTGTTTCATTTAGTATATCCAACATGCTATAAATTAAAGATTATAAATTTCTTCTTGTTGTTTTTTGGGTAAACTTTTCAAAACCAATTCGTACGAATGGTCTATCATTTCTGTAAGTTGTTTATCAGAAAGGCTACCGTTATAATAAACGGTATTCCAGTGTTTTTTATTCATGTGGTAACCGGGTACAACTTCAGTAAAAGATTCTCTTAGTTGAATGGCCTTTTCAGGTTCGCATTTCACGTTAAAACTGATAGGAGCTGTTAAACCGGCTAATAAGAATATTTTATCTGCTATTTTAAAAACCAAAGTATCATCTCCAAAAGGAAAAGATTCTGTTACTCCTTTTTTGTGAAGACAATAATTTCTTAAGCTTTCAATATTCATGAAAATTATTTGTAAAATATACCTTTAGAACCAAAAAGGTATTTAATAGATATTCCTAAGCTTGTGTATACGTCTTTAGAATTATTTTGGAAAACGGCAGGATTATCGTTGTAACCATCAATATCATCAGAAAATGTAAAAACCATTTTATAATTGATACCTAATTGAATAAATGCTTCATCGTAAGCATTGTAGAGGTTTAATCTGTAACCTATAGTTGTTGGGATGTTAAAAACGGTACTAAATTTACTTTTACCTATATCATTAGGATGTTGTCTACTAAAAGGTAATTGAATATTTTCTCCTCCGTCTGCTCTTTTATCTAAAGTTGGATCATAAGGAAGAACATTATTTTTACCACTTATAATACCTAAACCCAGTGAAAGGTTTAAATTTCTTAAAGCATAAATAAAGGGGTTAAAAGCATAATTATTATCTAAAAACTGCCCAGCAGCTACATTTCCTCTTATTTCTATATTAGAGAAATTAGAAACAAATTGCCTGTTATATTGGTCTGGACCATCTTTAAGTTCCACCATATTGTATTCTAATCCGGCAGAAAGAAAAGGGGTAATATAATAATCAGCAGAAACTCCGTAAAATATAGATTTATTAGTTCCTAAGCTTTTTTCAGCATTTGGATTGCTTTGTACAGGAGCACCCTCATAGCTAAGACCTGTATAAGCCGTAGTAGCTCCACCTTGTACACCAAACCCAAACCTGTAAAAACTAGATTGAGAGAAGCCAGAAAATGAACTTAGAAGTAAAATGATTGTTAATATCTTTTTCAAAGTATTGTTTTGAATCTTAAATCATACTTTTATGCAATTTAAACCAGATATAAGGCTTTCTGCAATCAGGTTAAAAATATTGCAAAAAATTGGCTTATCAAAATATTAATCATTAAAATGGATATACGCTATCAAGTTGTAGAGCGATTCTTGAGATATGCTCAAATAGATACACAGTCTAACCCTTATTCTCAAACTGTACCATCTACAGCAAAACAAAAGAATTTAGGGAGTTTATTAGTTAGAGAATTATTAGAAATAGGCCTTCGGGATGCTGAAATGGATGAAAATGGCTATGTATATGCCAGTATCCCTGCGAATACTCATAAGCAAGTGCCGGTTATATTTTTTTGCTCGCACATGGATACCTCTCCTGATTGTTCAGGCGAAAATGTAAAACCTATTATTCATAAAAATTATCAAGGTGAGGATATTATTTTACCTGATGACCCATCAGTTGTCTTAAAAGTGACAGAACACCCCGATTTAGCTCAACAAATTGGGAATGATATCATCACTGCAAGCGGAAAAACTTTGTTAGGTGCGGATAATAAAGCCGGTCTTGCTGAAATTATGGATGCAGTTAACTTTTTGGTAAATCATCCTGAACTTAAACATGGTGAAATTAAGGTTTTATTTACCCCCGATGAAGAAATTGGTAGAGGAGTAGACTATGTAAATTTAGCTAAGCTTAAAGCTGATTTTGGTTATACCATTGATGGTGAAACCTTGGGTTCTTTTGAAGATGAAACCTTCTCTGCTGATGGCATGACAGTTCATATTCAAGGTGTAAGTGCACATCCAGGTTTTGCAAAAAATAAGATGGAAAGCGCCATTAAAATAGCTGCCGAAATAGTAGCTGCATTGCCTAAAGATTTATCGCCAGAGCACACCAGCGGTAAACAAGGTTTTGTGCATCCCGTAGCTATAAAAGGCGAAGTTGAAGAAGCTTTGATAGAATTTATCATCCGAGATTTTGATGATACTATGTTGCTAACCCATGAAGAATTGGTGAAGAAAATCTCTTTAAAAGTATTAGAAAACTATCCTTCTGCTAACGCGACTTTTACGGTAAAAGAGCAATATCGCAACATGAAAAATATTATTGCGCAATATCCAAAAGTGACCAACTATGCGCTAGAAGCTATTGAGAGAGCAGGAATTAAACCAAAAGCTCAAAGCATTAGAGGGGGAACAGATGGTTCTCGTTTATCTTTTATGGGTTTGCCTTGCCCAAATATTTTTGCTGGCGAGCATGCTTTCCATAGCAAACAAGAATGGATTAGCGTTCAAGATATGGAAGCGGCAGTAAGAACCATTATTCATTTGGCACTTATTTGGGAAGAAAAAGCTTGAAATTATCCTTTATAGGGGTAATTTCTTCCTTTTGGGATATTATTAACCACCAAAGCTATCAATAATAAAATGATGATACCGCTTAAAACCGGAGATATAACATAGCTAAAGCCAAGGTTTTTTATTTTTTCTGAACCAATAACAGCTATTAAGGCTGTTGCTCCGCCAGGCGGGTGCATGGTTATCGTTATTTGCATGGCTACTATGGATAGGGCTACAGCTAGAGCTGCTGAAATCCAGATTTGATCTGGTAAAAATTTATAAACAATTACGCCTATAATAGCCGATAGTAAATGCCCACCTACCAGATTTCTGGGCTGTGCTAAAGGACTATTGGCTGCTCCAAAAACCAATACAGCCGAGGCACCAAATGAGCCTATCAAGAAAACATTATCTAAATGATCAAACCTTTGGCTATGGAAAAAACCTATGGTAGCAATACCTAAAAAGGCACCAATAAATGTCCAGAAATGGTCAATAGGGTCTATAATGGTTTGTTTATAAACAACATATTTAGCAACGCGATAACTTCTTTTCAGTTTCTTTTTCACTATTCAATCCGTTTTGCGGTTGCAAAATTATCAATAATTTTAATACTTGTAGCGTTTATTCCATAAGCTTTTTAAGCGCTCTTTAATCTTGATTTCAGCAGGATTGTTCTGAGGGTCATAAAGCGTAGTACCACTTAACTGCTCGGGGAAAAACTCTTGGTCGGCAAAATTGCCTTCATAAGCATGGGCGTATTTATAATCTTCGCCATAGCCAATGTTTTTCATCAGTTTAGTTGGGGCATTTCTAAGGTGTAAGGGTACTGGTAAATCTCCAGTTTGTTTAACCAATTGTTGTGCTTTACCAATAGCTTCATAAGAGGCATTGCTTTTGGCCGAACTTGCCAAATAAGTAACCGTTTGGGAGAGGATAATTCTAGACTCGGGCCAACCAATCACATTTACCGCTTGAAAACAATTATTGGCCAATAATAAAGCATTAGGGTTTGCATTACCAATATCTTCTGAGGCTAGAATGAGTAACCTCCTGGCAATAAAAGAAGGGTCTTCGCCACCCTCAATCATACGGGCAAGCCAATAAACAGCTGCGTTAGGGTCGCTTCCGCGGATAGACTTGATAAAGGCTGATATGATGTCATAATGTTGTTCGCCAGTTTTATCATATAAAGCCATGTTTTGTTGTACATGCTTTAATACAAATTCATTGGTGATACTTATTTTATCATCTTCTGCCGCATTTATCACTAACTCAAAAACGTTAAGTAGTCTTCTTCCATCGCCTCCTGATAATCTAAATAAAGCTTCTGTTTCTTTTAAATCAACATGTTTGGTTTTTAAAATTTCGTCGTTTTCTAATGCCCTTTTTAAGAGCTGAAGCAAATCATCCTCAGTTAAATTTTTAAGAATATAAACCTGGCATCTGGATAGTAAAGCTGATATCACCTCAAAAGAAGGGTTTTCTGTTGTAGCACCCACCAAAGTAACCAAGCCACGTTCTACCGCCCCTAACAAAGAATCTTGCTGAGATTTTGAAAACCTATGAATCTCATCAATGAACAAAACCGGTACAATGCCTCCTTTTTTGTATTGAGCAGCTTTTTCTATCACATCTCTAACATCTTTAACGCCCGAATTAATAGCACTTAAAGAGAAAAAAGGCCTATCTAAACTTTTAGAAATAATATAAGCTAAGGTAGTTTTTCCCACCCCTGGAGGGCCCCAAAATATCATACTTGGTATATTCCCATTCTCCAAAGCCTTACGCAAAACAGCTCCTTGGCCAACCAAATGTTGCTGTCCGGTATAATTGTCTAATGATGTTGGGCGCATCCGCTCTGCTAAAGGGTCTGTTATAGCCAATTTTTTATTTTTTTGATAAGTAACAAATATCGTACAAGATAGCATATTAACCCAGTTTTAAGCTAAAAATTATAGTATTTGTATTTGGTTTTTCCTTTTATTGTAAGCTTTGTATTCTATGTTTTTTGTTTAGCTTTAAAGCATTATTTTGCAAAAAAATACGTTGTAATGAATACTTCTCTTACGGGATTTGAAAAGATAAAAGATATGTTAAGAAGAATTTTTTCAGGGATTTTAATAGCGGCTACCATAGCTTGTACCGCAACACCTAGAATTATAAAAGATGTTCCGGGTTCTAATAACCTAAAACCTGATGAGCAACAAGCTTTAATTACTAAAGAAATTGCCGAGCTGGTTACCAGTTTCAATTATAAAAAGTTAAGCTTAAATGATTCTTTGGGTGGTGTTATTTATGATAACTACTTACAGAGTTTAGACCCTAATCGTAATTATTTTTTAGCTGCTGATATTGCAGAGTTCGCTCAGTTTAAATCCACTTTTGATGATGATTTAAAAGCTGGCGACTTAACAGCACCCTTTTACATGTTTAATGTATATCAGAAAAGATATAATGAAAGGATGAATTTCTCAATCAAAAATCTAAACAACAGTTTTGATTTTACTAAAAAAGAAGACTACATCTTTAGTCGCGAAAAGTTGCCTTGGTTTAAAGATATCGCAGAAAGCGACGCCAATTGGACAAAAAAAGTAAAGTATGATTATTTGAATCTGAAACTTACTCAAAAAGCAGATACAGCTATTAAATCATCCTTGAAAAAGCGTTATGAAAACTTAATTACACAATCTTCAAAAATTAATAATCAGGATGCTTTTCAGGTAATTATGACGGCTTTTACCGAGTCTATAGATCCACATACCAGCTATTTTAATCCAGCAAATGCTGCTAATTTTAATATTGATATGTCTAGATCATTGGAAGGGATAGGAGCTACTCTTACCTCTGAAAACGAATTTGTTACCATAAAAAGTATTGTTACCGGAGGACCTGCGGATAAAAGCAAGCAATTAAAAATTGATGACAAAATTATTGGCGTAGCCCAAGGGAATGAAGAGTTTGTAGATGTGATTGGTTGGAGATTGGACAATGCCATTGCATTAATTAGAGGTAAAAAGGGTACTGTTGTAAGGCTGAAAATCTTATCCAAAGAGCAAGACATGTCTGCCAAACCAAAAATTGTAGAAATGGTTCGTGAGAAAATTATATTGGAAGACCAGTCTGCAAAAAAATCAATAAAAACGGTTATCAGAGATGGTAAAACTTATAAATATGGTATCATAGAAATTCCAGCTTTTTATGCAGATTGGAAAGCTATGCAAGCCGGAGATCCTAATTATAAATCAACCACAAGAGATGTAAAATTGCTTTTAGATACCTTAAAACAACAAAATGTTGATGCTGTGGTAGTAGATTTAAGAACAAATGGAGGGGGCTCTTTGGTAGAAGCTATAGATTTAACGGGATTATTTATCACAACTGGTCCGGTAGTACAGGTTAGAGATTTGAGAAATAAAATAGAAGTAGATAGCGATGATAACCCGAGTGTGGCTTGGGATGGTCCGCTAGCTGTTATGGTAGATAGATTTAGCGCATCAGCATCAGAAATATTTGCTGGTGCTATACAAGATTATGGTCGCGGTATTGTGATAGGAAATACAACTTATGGTAAAGGTACTGTACAATCTGCTATTGATATGAGAAGGGTGAACCCTAATTTGGGCGAGAAAGGTGGACAAATTAACCTCACAACGGGTAAATTCTATCGAGTTAGTGGTAGTTCAACTCAGCATAAAGGTGTAACGCCAGATATCGAGTTTCCTGCAATTTTTCCAGCTGATAAGTATGGTGAAAGTGCAGAACCTGCTGCTTTACCTTGGGATGAGATTAAGAGTAGCAATTATGTGAAAATTAAAGATTTAAGTAAAGATATTAGCTCGCTAAAAGTAATGCATCAGCAAAGAATGAAAACCAGTCAGGAATTTAAGTTTTTGTTAGAAGATATTGAAGAATTTAAAAGAAGAGATAAAGAAAACTCCGTTCCTTTAAATGAAGAAGCACTTAAAAAGCAACGTGAAGATTTAGAGCAAAAGAATTTTGCACAAGAAAACGCCAGAAGAGTTAGCAGAGGGTTGCCAGCTTTAAAGAAAGGCGAATCTAAACCTGCAAAAGAAGAAGCATTTGACTTTATGCAACAAGAGGCTTTACAAATTCTTACCGATTTTATAGGCTTTAATAAAGTAGCTAAAGTAAAATAAGCATGAATTGGCTTATATTGGTTATTGCAGGTTTATTTGAAGTTGGTTTCGCATCTTGTTTAGGAAAAGCGAAAGAAACATCAGGGAATGTTGCTTTATGGTGGATAGCTGGATTTTTTATCTGTTTATCCATCAGCATGTACTTATTGTATTTAGCAACCAAAACTTTACCCATTGGCACTGCTTATGCCGTTTGGACAGGTGTTGGTGCTGTAGGAACGGTACTAGTTGGGATATTTATATTTAAAGAGCCAGCTACTTTTTGGAGGATATTTTTTATCATCACTCTTATAGGTTCTATTATAGGATTAAAGTTTGTATCAAGTTAAATAGCAGATTTAAAAACGTAAAAAGCCGTAAGATGTATTATTTTCTTACGGCTTTTTTATGATTTCTATTTTTGATTTATAAAGAAAGTACCTCTACAATTTTTAATAAATGCTCATTTACTTCAACGTTGTGTTTAATAGCATGGTCAAAGGGTGTAAAAGCTATTTTACCGTTTATTAAACCAACCATTTGAGCTTTTTCTCCTTTTAATAATCCTTCCACAGCAGCAACACCAACACGGCTTGCTAAAACTCTATCCATACAAGTTGGTGTTCCGCCACGTTGTATGTGTCCAAGAATAGAAACTTTAGTATCGTAGTTAGGGAAACGAGCTTTAATAATTTCTGCTACTTCAAAAGCGCCACCAGCATCATCACCTTCGGCAACCATAATAATTTTAGAAGATTTGTCTTTTCTACTAATCTCTAACCTATGGATAATCGCATTGATATCTGTTTTGGTTTCGGGTATTAAAATAGATTCTGCACCTACGCCTATACCACTTCTTAAAGCAATTAAACCACAATCGCGGCCCATTACTTCTACAATAAATAAACGGTCATGAGATTCTGCTGTATCTCTAATTTTATCTACCGCATTTATAACAGTATTAATAGCCGTATCATAACCTATAGTGAAATCTGTGCCAAATAAGTCATTATCTATTGTGCCTGGTAAGCCTAAAATTGGCATGTCAAACTCCTCGCCAAATACTTTAGCACCTGTAAAAGTACCATCTCCGCCAATGGCAATCAAAGCGTCAACATTTATTTTTTTAAGGTTGTTGTAAGCAATTTGTCTACCGTCTGGAGTTAAAAAAGCCTTACTTCTGGCTGTTTTTAAAATAGTTCCACCACGTTGGATAATATTAGCAACAGATTTACGATCCATATCCTGAAACTCAGCATTGATCATCCCCTCATAACCTCTTCTGATACCAACAACTTCTATATTATAAAATAAAGCAGTACGTACTACAGCTCTTATGGCTGCATTCATACCTGGTGAATCACCTCCTGATGTAAAAACGCCTATCTTTTTTATGGTACTTGTCATTTATTTTTTGTTTTGATAGTTAGATTTCCCTTCATTAAGAAATCTGATATAATTACTGATATCTAAGTTAAAAGCCTCTGGTTTGGTAAGTAGCTCTTCTTTATCATTTACAATAACATAATAAGGTTGCGAGTTTACTTTAAATTTAGAAGCTTGAAAATCGCTCCATTTATTACCTAAAGTTTTAACCTTTTTGCCAGAAAAAGTAGAAGTGTATTGTTCTGTTTCTGGTAAAGCAGTTTTATCATCCACGTAAAGTGAAATTAAAACATAATCCTTTTTCAGGATATTCAATACCTCTGGGTCGCTCCAAACACTTGCTTCCATTTTACGGCAATTTACACAGCTATGTCCTGTAAAATCTATAAGAACTGGTTTATTTACACTTTTTGCATAATCCATACCTTCTTCATAATCAAAAAAGGCATCTAAGTTATGCGGTGCTTCAAATAAACCAGCGTATTTTTTAGCTACATTACTTTTTTCAGAAGGCGAAGATAAGCTATTTGTGTAAAGGTCAAAATCTTGAGTGGTTTGCGGAGGCAACCAAGCACTAATGGCTTTTAGTGGCGCACCCCATAAACCAGGCACCATGTATAGGGTAAAAGAAAATACTATAATGCTTAAAAATAAACGAGGGACACTTACAAAGGGTAAATCAGCATCATGCGAGAATTTGATTTTTCCTAACAGATATAATCCTAATAAAGCAAAAATAACAATCCAAAGTACTAAAAAAACTTCGCGGTCTAAGATATCCCAATGGTAAGCTAGATCTACATTTGACAAAAATTTGAAAGCTAAAGCAAGCTCAATAAAACCTAAAACAACTTTTACGCTGTTTAACCACCCACCAGATTTTGGTAAAGATTTAAGTAAAGATGGAAAAGCTGCAAAAAGTGTAAATGGAATAGCTAAAGCAAGAGAGAAACCAAACATACCTATGGCAGGGCCCATCAATTCTCCCATTGAGGCAGCTTGTACTAATAAAGTTCCTATGATTGGGCCTGTACAAGAAAAAGAAACTAAAGCCAAAGCAAATGCCATAAAAAATAATCCGGCTAAGCCTCCTTTATCTGATTTTTCATCAACCTTGTTTACCCATGCTGATGGTAAAGTAAGCTCAAATGCACCAAAGAAAGAGATAGCAAATATCACCAGCATCAAGAAAAATACAAAGTTAAAAATACCATTACTGGCCATTTCATTTAAAGCATCAGAACCGAAAATTATCGTAACCAATAAGCCTAGTGCTACATAAATCACAATAATAAATAGCCCATATAAGCCAGCTTGCGTAACTGCTTTTGCCCTGCTGCCTGCCTTTTTAGTGAAAAAACTCACTGTTAAAGGTAACATAGGGAAAATACAAGGCATAATAAGCGCTAAGAAACCCCCAATAAAACCTGCTAAAAAGATTGCCCATAAGCTTTGCTCTTCTTGCGCTAAAGGTTTTGTATCAATTGCATTAACAAAAACTTGTTTAGAAGTAGTATCAGTAACAGCGCTATCTATTGATTCATTTTTTGCCGTATCTAGACTTTCTGTCGCTTTATCAACAACCGGAGTTGCGGGTGTAACAGCCACTGCTTTAAATGTTAATGAGGCTGTAACTTTAAATTCTATTTCCTCTGGCGGAAGACATTGTTTATCATTACAAACCATAAATTCTAAAACACCATTTATGATAGCTTCTTGGGTGTTAAGTTTAACTTTTTGTTTAAAAACAGCTCGGTTTTCATGCCAAGCAATGTTCATGTTAAAGTTGGGGTCAAAAGCCTTTTCTGCTTCTGGTGCTTCTGTGGTTTTACCCACCAACGTATAGCTTTTGCTTGGGCTTAACGTTAATGATGTGGCAATAGGTCCACCATCCTCAATATTTAAAGAATAAACATGCCATCCTTTATCAATTTTAGCTGTAGCAACCACATAAGCCTCTTTGTCATTGATAGCCTCTGTTGAAAAAGACCAACTTACAGGTTTTAAAATTTGAGCCCAGCTTGTAACAGTTAAGCTGAAAAAGATGAGGGTAAATAAAATATTTTTTTTCATTGTGATATTAAATTACAAAAGCAATTTCTTTAAAATCGAATGCTTGTATATCTCCAGCTATACTTACGACAAGTTTGCCATTGGGGTTAACATCAATAATTCTGGCAGACACTTTTTCATGATTAATGATAAAATCTGCCAACTGGTTAAACCTAAATAGTTTGTTCATATAATCAGCATAAAGTAAATCTTTTTTATTGGTTTTAAGTTGTAAGTACCTGCCTTCTATGCAGTAACAAAGTTCTGATAATAACTGGTTAAGATGATATTCCCTTTGTAAAATATTAGCAACAGAGGTGGCTTTAAGGCTATCAGTAAAAGTATTTTGGTTAACATTTAAACCAATACCCACCACACTTTCTTTCAAAAAAGTGCCTTTAAGGGTGTTTTCTATCAGGATGCCACCAATTTTTTTGTTTCTAACATAAATATCATTAGGCCATTTAACTTTACAATCTTCACCTAGTAATTTCGTTAAACAATCTGTAACACCCAAAGAAATAACTTTATTAAGTTCAAACTGTTCTGATGCAGCTAGGAAAGTCGGTTTTAAAAGGACACTTATGGTAAGGTTTTTACCAGCTTCACTAAGCCAAACATTGCCCCTTTGTCCTCTTCCGGCAAATTGTTCATCTGCCATAATAACAGTACCTTCTTGAAGTGGCTCGCAATTTGAAAGTAATTGTTTAAGGTAATTGTTTGTAGAATCAATCTCCTTTAATTTTACAATATTTTGTCCAACAAATAGTGATGAAAAAGTGTTATTTTGCAATATGTTTTAATTAAAATCCAAAACTAAAATTTTTTAATGGTAAAAAATAAAATAGAAATCCCATCTACAGACATATCTGCTTTCGTAGTTCACGGAATTCAGGAAAAAAAAGGGAATGAAATAGTGCGGTTAGATCTTAGAAATATTCATAGTTCTGTTGCAGATTTTTTTGTGATTTGTCATGCAGAATCATCTACCCAAATAAGAGCTATAGCAGATAGTGTAGAAGAAGAAGTTTACAAAGCAACTGGGCAAGAGCCTTCAAGAAAAGAAGGTTTAATACATGCTGAGTGGGTAATTCTAGACTATTCAGATGTTGTAGTGCACATCTTTAAAACAGATAAAAGAGCTTTCTACGGTATAGAAGATTTATGGGGAGACGCAGAAGTTAAATTTTATCAAAGCGCCTAAAACCACAAAGGTATTATCAAGAAGAAAATGAAAGAAAATCAAAATAAAAAATCAATAAAAAAAGTTCCCGGCAAACGTGTAGTTCCAAAGCCACCAAAATTCAATATCATGTGGATTTACGGTGTGATTATACTAGCCATTTTAGCAGTTCAGTTTTTCATGAGTGGTAATAATTCTAAGTTAATTACTTACCAAAAATTTGAGCAAGAAATGCTAAGAACCGGCGATGTAGATAAATTGGTAGGTTACAAACAAGAAGACCTTTACATTGCTGAAGTTTATATTAAAAAAGATAGTTTAAAAAAGGATAAGTTTAAAGATGTTAGAGATAACTCTAATTTTTCTGTAACAGGAACCAGTCCGCAATATTATTTTAAAGATGGTTCTTTTGAAGCTTTAGAGAAGCGTTTGCAAGCTTCGCAAGAAGGTGTTCCAGAGGGGCAGCGAGTAAATGTTCTTCCAGAAACCAGAAGTAACCCAATCTCTGGATGGTTTTGGAGTGTGATATTCCCAATTATCCTTTTTGCTTTACTGTGGATATTTATCATGAGAAGAATGGGTGGTGGTGCCGGAGGCGGAGCTGGTGGTCAAATCTTTAATATTGGCAAATCAAAAGCTACACTTTTTGATAAAGAATCTCAAGTAACCGTTACTTTTAATGATGTTGCTGGTTTAGAAGAAGCTAAACAAGAGGTAATGGAAATTGTAGATTTCCTCAAAAATCCTAAAAAATACACCAATTTGGGTGGTAAAATTCCTAAAGGAGCTTTATTAGTTGGCTCGCCCGGTACAGGTAAAACTTTGTTGGCTAAGGCTGTTGCAGGTGAAGCGCAGGTTCCTTTCTTCTCTCTATCGGGTTCAGATTTTGTGGAGATGTTTGTTGGGGTTGGTGCATCAAGAGTAAGAGATTTATTTAAGCAAGCTAAAGAAAAAGCACCTTGTATTATTTTTATTGATGAGATTGATGCTATAGGTAGGGCAAGAGGTAAAAATAGTATGGTAGGCGGTAATGATGAGCGTGAAAATACCTTAAACCAGTTATTGGTTGAAATGGATGGTTTCGGTACCGATTCTGGTATCATCATTATGGCGGCAACCAACAGACCAGATGTATTGGATAGCGCTTTATTACGTCCAGGTCGTTTTGATAGACAAATTTCTATTGATAAGCCAGATTTAGTAGGTAGAGAGCAAATTTTTAAAGTGCATTTGCAACCCTTAAAACTTGCTAAAGAGATAGATCCTAAAAAATTATCGGCACAAACCCCAGGTTTTGCTGGTGCAGAAATAGCAAATGTTTGTAATGAAGCTGCTCTTATTGCAGCTAGAAGAAACAAAGAAGCTATTGATATGCAAGATTTTCAGGATGCTATTGACCGTGTAATTGGTGGTTTAGAGAAAAAAAATAAAATCATATCTCCAGAAGAAAAGAAAATTGTTGCTTATCACGAGGCTGGTCATGCTATTGCAGGTTGGTTTTTAGAACATGCAGATCCATTGGTTAAAGTTTCTATTGTGCCACGCGGAGTAGCTGCTTTAGGTTATGCACAATACTTACCAAAAGAACAATTTTTGTATACTACAGAGCAACTTTCTGATGGTTTATGTATGACAATGGGTGGTCGTGTTGCAGAAGATATCATCTTTGGTAAAATCTCTACAGGCGCACAAAATGACTTAGAGCGTATCACTAAACTTGCTTACGCAATGGTTACCATTTATGGTATGAACCCTAAAGTAGGCAATGTTTCTTTCCACGACCCTAATAACGAGTACAATTTTAGCAAGCCTTATTCTGATAAAACTGCTGAATTGATTGATATTGAAGTTAGGTTATTGATAGAAGGTATTTATAACAGAACTAAAGAATTACTTACCGAAAAAAGAGAAGGTTTAGAGTTATTAGCTCAAAAGCTTTTGGAGAAAGAAATCTTGTTCCAAAGTGATTTAGAAGAAATTTTAGGTAAAAGACCATTTGACCACAGAACCACCTACGATGAATTTGTGAATGGTAAAGAGGGTGGAGAGCAAGGTGTAATTGCAGAAAATATACATCCAGAACCTGTTGGCGATAGTACAGAACCACTTAAATCAGAATCATCTGAAATATAAATTTTAAATCCCCTGTTTCAGGGGATTTTTTATATCCTAAATTTGCAGCTTATAACATAGGAAATGAAGGAAAGTACTTCTAAAGAGAAATTACTTAAAAAAATACGAAAAGCTTTATTAGAGAAAAGAGATAATCCATATCCTAACTTGGAAGATCTTCCTTTATATCCGCCGGTAGAGGAACTACCTGAAGTGGTATTTGCTGAACAATTTATAAACGTAAGCGGTCAGTTTGTTTTTTGTGAGGATGAAATACAACTTATAGAAAATATCTTGCTTTTGGCGGATGAGAAAAAGTGGCGAAAAATTTACTGCTGGGAAAAACCTTTACAAGATTTATTAAGCAAATACGGATATCCGTTTTACGAAAGCGATAAAGATTTTGAACTGGCAGAAGTTGGCTTTACCTTGTGCGAAGCACTTATAGCCAGAAATGGTTCTATTTTAGTAAGCAATGCCAGTGCAGCTGGCAGGAGGTTAAGCATATACCCCCATTTTCATGTAGTGATAGCTTATACTTCACAAATGGTGATGGATTTAAAAGACGGGTTTAAATTATTAAAAGATAAATACGGTAATAATTTACCTACAATGATTAGTACCATTACTGGTCCAAGTCGTACTGCTGATATTGAAAAAACATTGGTTATAGGTGCCCATGGCCCCAAAGAACTTTTTGTTTTCTTGTTAGATGATTCTTATCAATAGTTAGTTTTCTCTAAAAAATACTAAAAATTTTAGTATTTTTAAGTTATGTTGAATAATGAAGAATCTTACCTAAAAGGTCGTGGTGCGCAAGGAAATATCAATAATAAATTCCAAAATTTAAAATATAGTTTAGAACATATTGAAGGGTTAGATGAACCTTTTATTGATGAAATCAAAACAGAATTCATCAAAGAATACCCAAAGAAAATCATCAGCGAAAGCAATAGCCCAGATTTATCTTTTGTAGCATCAATTAATCCATATCATGGTTGCGAGCATGGTTGTATTTATTGTTATGCCAGAAACTCGCATGAGTATTGGGGTTTTGATGCAGGTTTAGATTTTGAGAGTAAAATCATCATCAAACCCGATGCTGCTAAGTTATTAGAACAGCAATTGAACAGACCAAACTATCAACCTAAAGTTATTTTACTATCCGGAAATACAGATTGCTACCAGCCTGCAGAAAGAAAATTTAAAATAACACGGGCGATTTTAGAAGTATTTCTGAAATATAAGCATCCGGTTAGCATCATCACTAAAAATAATCTTATCCTTAGAGATTTAGATTTATTACAAGAATTAAACAAGCATGACTTATTACATGTAAATATCTCTATTACTTCATTAAATGAAAATTTGCGGTTAAAATTAGAACCTAGAACTGTAACAGGCAAAGGCAGATTAAAAGTTGTAGAAACTTTAGCAAAGCATGATATACCTGTAAGAGTAATGATTGCCCCCATTATACCAAGTTTAAATAGTCATGAAATTACGGATATTGTTAAAGTAGCTGCATCTAACGGGGCGCAAGCTGCTGCTTTTACCATTGTACGTTTAAATGGTGCTATAGCTCATATTTTTACAGATTGGATAGCAAAAGCTTTTCCAGATGCTGCCCAAAAAGTATTGCACCAAATACAAGCTTGCCATGATGGTAAGTTAAATGATTCTAGATGGGGAAAACGTATTTCTGGAGATGGGATAGAGGCGCAGGCTATACATCAGCTTTTTAATTTAGCTGTTAAGAAATATCTAAAAGGAAGATCAATGAAAATCCAAAGATTAGATCTTTTTAGAAATGATTTTAATAGGCAAACAAGCTTGTTTTAAAATAAATATTTCCTAATCCCAATACTTTATACTAATTTGGTATATAGTACAAATCTAACGCATGACCAAATCAATTAAAGCTGTTATTACTGCAACCGGAAGTTATATCCCTGGTGTTATAGTTAAGAATGAAGATTTTATTAACCACGAATTCTTTGAGCGAGATGGGCAACGCATCAATCGCAGTAATGCAGATATCATTAAGAAATTTGTTTCCATAACTGATATAGAAGAGAGAAGATATGCAGCACCTAAGCAAACAGCTTCTGAACTAGGGTTTTTAGCCGCCCAAGATGCCTTACAATCTTCTTTGATAGATCCTGAATCTTTAGATTATATCATTGTAGCACACAATTTTGGAGATATTACTCACGGTACAAACCGTTCTGATATGGTGCCTACTTTGGCAAGTCGTATTAAACATAAGTTAGCAATTCAAAATCCAGATTGCGTAGCTTATGATTTACCTTTTGGTTGCCCAGGATGGGTGCAAGGCTTAATACAAGCCAACTATTATATTAAAGCTGGCGATGCTAAAAATGTTTTGATTATAGGTTCAGAAACCTTGTCAAGAATTACTGATCCGCATGATAGAGATAGTATGATTTATGCTGATGGTGCCGGAGCAGTGATATTGAGTGCATTAGAAACCGATGAAAATGTGGGTATACTATCGCACAAAACGCAAACGCATACCCAAAATGAAGCTTGGTTTTTAAGAATGGAAGGTAGCAGCAAAGAAGATTATGCCGCTTACACTGATATTTTCTTAAAAATGGATGGGCGTAAGGTTTATGAGTACGCTTTGAAAAATGTACCGTTAGTAATGAAAGCAGCTTTAGAAAAAGCCAATTTAAATCCAGACGATGTAAAGAAAGTACTAGTACACCAAGCTAACGGAAAAATGGATGAGGCTATTTTGAAAAGATTTTTTAAGCTATATGATATTGATGATGCACCAATGGATATAATGCCTATGTCTATTGCTAAATTGGGTAATTCATCTGTAGCTACAGTTCCAACATTGTTAGATTTGATATTAAAAACTAAATATGAAGGACATGAGATTAAGAAAAACGATGTTGTATTATTTACTTCAGTAGGTGCAGGTATGAATATTAATACGGTAGTATATAAATTTTAAAAAGAGGCTTCCTAAAATTGTATTCATTATTTTAAACAAAGTAAAATACTTTTTGATATCTCCAGAAAAGGCTGCAGCTTTTGGCATATAGAATACTAAATGATATTCTAAAAGTCTTAGTGATTAAAAAGTTTCGCTATCTGGCGGAATGCCATAATCTATGGTTGGCTTCTTTTTACTTTTTAGAGTTGAGTTTATCCATGAACTTGCTTTATCTATTAAACTGCTTAACTTGTTTTGGTTAACATTTTGGGGGTTGATAACTCTTTGAGATAATAAGGTTAATACAGATTTTAGAAATAAACCATTGCCTCTCAATAAAGTTTTATTAAGCACCATTGGGACAAGTATTCTTGCTAAAGAGGTTACCCAATCAGCATTTTTAGGATTTATTCCGTGTTGTTTTGGAGTATTGAAACCTAAGAAAGAGCCAATTTTTTTTAAGAAAGTAAACGGAGATTCTATAGCATCTTTAAAACTTTGTTTCTTTTTTAAGAAGTAAAGTTCTTGTTCTGCTTGTTGCAAGCGCAAGGATTTTATTTGCGCTCTTAACTGTTGAATATTTTCTATGTTAGTTTGATTTACCACTATTATTCCTCCTCCTGTTTTTTGAAAATTTTCCTTATCATATTGTTAACTATCGGTTTTTCTAGGTATTTATCTTTGATAGCGTATACAATTACCGCTATTAAAAAATAGAAAAGAGAAACTAGGAAAAATCCTCCGTAGCTGTTACCCAATAATTCTGATATATAAAAGCCAAATGCCAAACTCACGAAAAGAAATGCAAGTACCAGAAATATAATTACTAAACCGTCAGTAATTAAGTTGGCAAAAAGCAGTACTCCTTTTTCTACAAGGGTCAACTTAGCAAGTTTCATTCTTGTATGAAGATGCTCTTTGATTTTTTCTATTAGTTCTTCCATAACTTAGCGTGGGTCTGTCATTTTATAATTTTCATCAAATTTTTAGGCATGCTCTGTGTCATTAGCATATTCGTCTTCTGCCTGTTTAATTTTAGATTTTATATTTCCTACAATTTTTTCTTTTAAATCTGTTAGGTTATCTATTTCTTCAGCAGCTTTTTCTTTGATGCTATCGCCTAAATTTTTTAAAGATTCGGCAAGTTTATCTCTCGTATCTGAACCTTTTTCTGGAGCAAATAATAAACCTAAAGCAGCACCAGCAGCTAATCCGGCTAAAAGTGCTATTACTGTTTTTGAATTGTCTGTCATGATGATTGTGTTTTAATGTAAATATAATTTTAAGTAAGAAAATACCTTGCCAAAATATATTTTATAAGCTATCAATTTGAATTTTTGTTTTCCAGATGACTTTCTAATCGTTCTGTAGCAATAATATCTATTTCATAAATTTCTGCTAAATGTATGAACCATGATAATAGTAAGGGTCCAAAAACTAAACCTACGAAGCCAAACATTGGAATACCTATAATCACTCCAATAACTGTAATAATAGGATGTGTATCGGCCACTTTTTTATTGATGATGAAGCGTATTACATTATCTATATTGATGAGTATGGTTAAAGTAAAAACACTTAAAAAAATAGCATTTCCGGTATCTCCATTTAAAAAAAGTATAATAGCTGCGGGTAAAGTAATAAGTGGAGCGCCTATTACAGGCAAGAAGGATAGGAAAGTACCTAATACTCCCCAGAAAATAGCATCATTTATACCAACTAGAAAAAATGATATACTTACTAACAAACCTTGCACAATAGCTATTAAACCTTGCCCTAAAATATTTGAATAAGTGGTGTTTCTTAGTTCAACAGCAAATTTTTTAGCATGATGCTCTCTTAAAGGAGCATATTTTAACAAGATATTTTCAAAAGTATCCATTTGTACCAGCATAAAATAAAGTACAAAATACATCAGCGTAAGCGCTAGGAAGATAAAAAATGCCCCACCAACAAATGTGGGAAATAGTTCTTGAATGAATAGAGATAATTTATTTACATATTTTTCTACCAAATGAGGCTGGTTTAGTTTAAGACCTACAAAATCATCTAATCTTGAAATAAGAGCTTTTAATTGAAATTGATCTTGTTTGAGGCTACTCACTTTATCAATAATCATATAGCTCAGCACAAAAAATGGTAAAATTATAATAAGGAATGATAGTAAAATGATGGCACTTGCGGCAACGTATTTTTTAACTTTCTTGCACAAATAAATATATAACGGTTTAAAAATAGTGTAGATAACAATGGCGCCTAAGAATGCGGTAAATAAGTCTCTTAAACTATACAATATAATTACCGCAAGAAGTAGTAATACGATAAGAACAATAGAATTTCTTTGCTTAAATGTAAAAACCGACATATCTAAATATATAAAAGCTTTTAAAACAAAAAAAGCTCCGAAAATGATATTCCGAAGCTTTTAATAATTTCTTTTTAGAATTTACTGTGCTTTTGCTTGAGGTATTACTAAAGCGCAACCAGAGCCATCTACTTTAGTACCCGCAGGAGTATTAGGACATTTATCTAAATGATCTGCAACACCATCACCATCGCTATCTTTTTTAAGATCTTGCACATCTTGTTCTGCTTTAGTTGTACGATCTTTTAATTTATTAACGTCCTCACGTAAAGTAGAGTCTTTAAGCTCATCATACATAGTTGCTACTGGGTTTGCCCAAGTTAAATTTGGTTTTGTTTTAGAACCTAGTGCAAATTCTAAACCTGCATGTGTGTAAGAAAATTTATCTTTTGAGTTTTCTTTTCCGTAAGTAGCGTCTAAATTATCTGCATCTAAGAAGTTCATGGTATAACCGATGTTAAAACTAACAACTTCTGAAACTTTAAATTTTGCACCAACACCTACAGGAATATAAACACTTTTAATAAAGTCTTTGTCTCCAGAAGAGCCTGCTCTGCCTTTCCAATCAACCAAAGCATTTGCTTGGTTGATATAGCTTGGTGCGTAAGCTAAAGTACCCATACCAGTAGAAATGTTAAAATTTAAAGCATTTTCTCTTTTTAAGAAATCAATAGTTGCAACATTAGCTACTCCTCTTAAATCAATACCGAAACCAATTTGGGTATCAAAAGATCTGTAATCACCTATTCTTCCTCCTGGGGCATCAGCATTATTACCAGATAGAGTACCAAATACTGCGTTTAATTGCAAGCTAAAAGCATGTGCAACTTGTTTATTTAAGCTAATGCCATAACCAAAATTAGCATCCCAGTTGGTATAATCGTCTGAACCACCAATAAGTACTACTGGAGTTAAAGCTCCACCATGAATACCTACAGACCAAGTTCTATATTGGTCTCTGCCACCAAAAGTTTTAGCTGTAGAGTTAGTTGTTTCCTGTGCAAAGGTTAGCGTTGTGCTAGACACAAATAGCGTTAATGCTAAAAAAAATTTAATGTTTTTTCTCATTTCTATTATTTTGAATTACAATGTTAATGAAAATCTGTTTATTTAACATGATGTATTAAAAATTTAATTATAAAGAATTCCATAAATGAATCTGATTGCTTATAGGAATATATATAGAGAAAGTAGAACCTTGGTTTGAACTTTTATCTAAGTTTATTTTCCCTTTATGATTAATTAAGATTTTTTGAGCGTTAGCTAAGCCCATTCCCAAACTTTTAGGTTTTGAGCTATAAAAAGGTTCAAAAATTCTTTTTTGATCTTCTACGGCTACGCCAGAACCATTGTCTGTAATTAAAATTTGTATTTCGTTGTTGTGAGTTTCTGTTTTTACAGTAATATAGTTAGCCCCCGCCTCAACAGCGTTTATGAAAACATTTTGTATAGCTTGTATAACTTGTTCTTCGTCAACATCAATAGTAATATCTGTTGTGTTAAACTCTTTATCAATTTTTAATAGATTGTTGTTTAATTGATCTTCGGTTTTGATGATGACCTCTTCAAGTATGTGGTTTAATACTTTGGTTTGGATATTAAGTTCTCTGTTTTGGGTTGAGCTTACTAGATTAGAAACCAATAGATTTATTTTATCAAAATTGGTTTTTATAATGTTTAAGTAAAGATTTATAGTTTCATCATTGGTGTTTAAATCTAACTTAAGTTGTTCTAGTGATAAATTAATATTTGATAATGGATTTCTAATCTCATTGGACAAGCCTTTAACTATTCTTTCTGTTACTGCAAGCTTCTCCATATCAACAATAGTTTTTTCTTCTTTTTTCCTATTGGTTATATCATGCACAATACAATAATAAAGTTCTTCTGTAGCGTGTTGGTCTATTTGTAAAAATGCAGAGATAGCTACTGTTTTTAACTCTTTATTTTTGGTAATCAATTGAGTCTCAAAATCATGAGTTGAGCCTTTTTCATCCATAAGCTGTACAAATAAGGCGTTGTCTTTGCGGTTTGCATATAAATCTGCTCCTTTAATAAGACTTAGTTCTTCTCGGGTATATTTAAAGAATTTTAATCCAGCCTCATTAATATCTCTAATAGTACCCAGTGAGTCTATAATTAAAAATGGTTCTTTAGAGCGCTCAAAAATAATCTTAAATTTATTTTCACTTTCTTTTAGTGCTTTTAGGGTGAAAGTGTGCTTTAAAGCATAACGTATAGAGCGCTCTATGGTATAAGGGTCTATTTTATCTTTAATAAGATAATCTGCTGCACCTATTTGAAGTGCTTCATCGTCTACTTTAGAATCTCCTTTACCAGTTAAAATGATGATGGGTTCTCCAACGTTTGATTTGATAGCCTCTTTTAAAAGATCTAATCCTGTATATTTACCCAATCGATAATCAACCAAATAAATATCATAATGACTTTTAAGCATGGCATTAATGCCTTCTTCGTAGTTATTTATCCAGCTTAGGCTATAAATTTCCTTTTGTGGGATATCGTTAAATATTTCTTTGGTAAGGATATAATCATCCTCATCATCATCTATTAATAATACTTTTACAGCTTTCATATTATTATATATTATCCGTATGATTTTATTAAATCTCCGGCTATTTTAAGCATTTCGTTAAACTTGTAAGGTTTAGTGATGAAATCACTAGCGCCCATTTTTAAACTATCTGTTTTTTCTTGTTCACTTCTGGAGGTCGTAAAAATTACTACCGGTATATTTTTTGTTTTTTCATGCTCTTTGATAAAGGCTAATACTTGGTGGCCATTAATCTTGGGCATATTTAAATCAAGAAGAATAAGATTTGGCCTTGGCTTATGACGCTTTTTTTTAAGAATTTCAATAATCTTCTCTCCATCTTCAAAAAACACCAAAGGTTTGATATAATTAAACTCTTTAAATGCCTCTTTTAGCATCAATCTATCATCTGGGTCGTCTTCAACAATCCAAATAGCATTGCTTATATTTTCTTTACTCATTTAAATTAATAAGGTAATATAATGGTAAAAATGGTTCCTTCATCAGGCTTGCTATCTGCAAGTATAAAGCCTTCGTGTTTTTCCACTATTTTTTTACAAACGGCTAAGCCTATGCCTGTTCCTTCATATTCATTTCTGGTATGAAGCCTTTGAAAGAGTGCAAAAATTTTATCGGCATATTCAGGGTTAAAACCAATACCATTATCTTTTATTTTAATTACACAATAATCTTTATGAGGATAAATGCCAGGTAGTTTTAGTGAAATTCCGTTTATAATTTCTGATTTTACTTCTATAACAGGTTTAACATTTTCTTTACTAAATTTAATGGCATTGCTAAATAGGTTTTGGAAAAGCTGTCTTATTAAGCTTGGAATACCTTTTACAGCATGATTTACCATAATATCTATAGTTACACCCTTTTTTTCAATGGCATATTCTAAATTTTCTAATGTCATTTGAATTTGCTCATATAAATCTACCTGGATAAAGCCTTCGTCTCCACGCGTTACTCTAGAATAGGTTAGTAAATCATCTATAAGTATCTGCATCCTTTCAGATGCGTTTTGCATTCTTTTGATATAATCTAAGCCTTCTTCAGAAATTTCTTGAGCATATTTATTTTGAAGACGATCTCCAAAGGCTCTAATTTTTCTTAAAGGTTCTTGTAAATCATGAGAGGCTACGTAGGCAAATTGCTCTAAATCTTGGTTAGACCTATTTAATTCTTCTACTTTAGACTCTAAATCTTTTTGGGTAGCTTTAATCTCCGAAATATCGTGTTTAACTACCATAACGCTAAAAATCTCTCCGGCAATGTTTTTAACAGGCACATAGTCTATTTTATAAAATCTATTATTTTCTTCTTTTTCAAAAGAAATTTCAAGACCTGAAAAGGCTTTGTCAAGAGATTTTTTGATTTTTTCTGCAAAATCATCATGATATAAATCTTTTACAGAAATGCCAATGATGGGTTGTGTTTTAAAATTTAAATCTTTTACTATTGGGCCATCTAATAGGATGAGTTTATAATCCTTATCAAACATAATAACGGCCGAGTCTGGAACATTTTTAGCAATAGTCTTATAAATACTTTCTGTTTTTTCTAGTAAGATAGCAGTATTTTTAAGCTCAGTAATATCTTGTATGGTACCTAAAACTTTAGTTAAAGGTGTTTTATCATCTGTAATAATTTTTGCTGTTCCGTATAAAAATCTTACTTCCTTATTAGGTCTAATTACACGATACTCGATAACAAAATTACGCTTTAGATTATAGGCTTTTTCAATGACAGATTTGCAACGCTCAAGGTCTTCGGGATGGATTAATGTTTGATAAAATCCAAAATCTAGTTTTATATTTTCAGGGTCTAAACCATGTATTCTGTAAAGCTCATCAGACCAAAAGATGTCGTTTGTACTTTCATTCCATTCAAAACTTCCGTTATGAGAGATAGATTCTGCTTCTTTTAAAATAGCTTCATTTTGTTCTAGTTTAAAAGTTGCTTCTTTAAGTTTAGTAACATCTAAAATAGTTCCTATAATTTTATTTTCCGTTTGGATATATTGCCCTTTTATTTGTAAAAAGCGTAGTTTTTCTGTTTTTTTATCTAATATTTGATACTCTAATTGAAAAGAGCCATGCTTTTTCTTACAGTTTTCTAAAGTTTGTAAAAAATTGCTTTTATCAGTTTCTTGTAGCAAATAAAGAATAGCCTGTATGGTGGGTTTTGTTTTTAGAGGATGCAAATTTAAGACATCATAAAGAGCATCAGACCACATCATTTTATCAGTAGCTATTTGTATCTCCCAGCTACCCATATTTGCCATAGACTCGGCATATTTTAATAAATTTTGTCTGCTTTCTAAGTCTTGCTGTATTTTTTTCTTTTCTTGAATTTCTCTATCCAGTTTTAAATTGATTTGATGTTGTTTAGAAATACTTCTAGAATAGTTTAAGCTAATACCAGTTAAAGGGATAAAATAAGTAATTAGCCTTAGAAACTGCGCTACATTATAGTTAGCATCAAAAGGAAAGGCAGCAATAGACATGTGTACAGCTGCAAAAATTGCAGGTATCATGCTTAAAACTAAAAGTTGAGAAAAAATACTTGGATTTGCTTTTATAACATTAGGCATGATAACAGAGCCCCATAAAAAAAACAACCCTATGATGAATAATTCTGTTGGGTGTATAAGAAAAGAACTTGTTGAAATAAAATAGTTTGATACTGATGTTAAAGTGAATAAATAGCAAATAACCAGAATAGTTATAACCGCAAACAAGAGTGCTAATAATTGTAATAGTTTAGCTTTTTGTTCTAATTTTCTAATGGTTTTTGTTTTAATGGTTAGAATTAAGCTAGTACCTAAAATTAGTAATACAACCTGTAATAACCTGCTTGCAAACCAGGTAACATATAAAGCTTCGTTATAATTGATAGATAATTTAATAAGATTTGCTGCAACCAAAAGGTGTAAAAGGTCTATGATAGCTGTACTTATTAAAACCAACCCAATGATAGGGGCGGATATATCTTTTTTAACTTTAAAATCAATAAGTGTTAAAATGCAAGTAAAAATACCTGTTGCAACGCTAAATAAAATCCAAGCAGTGTTAAAGGCTTTGCCTAATTGAATATTTTTAAAATTTTGATTGTTTTCAAAAGAGATGATATGATAACCCAGCAAATTAATATCTAGTTGCAATACCGAGAGTACAAACGGGATGATACATAAAGTAAAAACCGCAAGAAAATAGGGAATAGGAATATCAAACCCTTTTCTAGATTTTAAAAATGAGAGGTTAATTTTAAACATTTATTCTAGATTAATGGCTTTCATTTTATTATAAAGCGTTTTCCTATCAATATTTAAAAGTTTAGCAGCTTTGGTTTTGTTAAAATTTACTTCCTTAAGTACTTTTAATATGGTTTCGTATTCAGCTTCTAAGGCAGCATTTTTTAAGTCGAGTTTTCTTTCTCTTCTACCTTCTCCGCCACCTGCTGGTTTATCTAAAATATTTTCTAGTGCTGATAACTTTGTAAAAGTGGATATTTCTAGCGGTAAAGCTTTAAGTAAAATATAGTCTCCTTCTGTTAGTAAAACAGCTCTTCGCATCACATTTTTAAGCTCTCTTACGTTGCCTGGCCAGGTGTAGGTAAGAATACATTCTTCTACCTCTTCACTAAAACCTTTAACATCACGATTAAGTTCTGCATTGGCGGCACTTAAAAAGTGTTCAGCAAAAATGAGTATATCTTTGCCTCTTTCTCTTAAAGGAGGCATATAAATACCAAACTCATTAAATCTGTGGTATAAATCTTCTCTAAATTTACCTTTAGCTATAGCATCAATTAAGTTTTCATTGGTAGCTACTATGATTCTTACGTCTAAATCTATTTCTTTTGTAGAGCCAATTCTTTTTACTTTTCTTTCTTGTACAGTTCTTAATAAGGCGGCTTGTATTTCATAGGAAAGGTTTCCCACTTCATCTAAAAATAAAGTGCCTCCATTTGCCATTTCAAAATGACCAATTTTGGTGTATAACGCACCTGTGAAAGAACCTTTTTCGTGTCCAAAAAATTCTGAACCTGCTAACTCTTTGGTTAAAGAACCGCAATCCATGGCAATAAAAGGCTTATCTCTTCTATTACTTTTCATGTGGATGCTTTTAGCTACAGACTCTTTACCCGTTCCGCTTTCTCCAATTAAAATAACGCTATAATTGGTAGGGGCTACAAGTTCTATTTGCCTCATTAATTCTTTAGCTGCAGAGCTTTGTCCTATTACATATTCATCAAAACCTCCCGAAATTTTTTTAGGTTCCTTTGATTTAGAGGTTTCAGTAGTAACAGGTGTAGGATTGTCTAATTCCTCATTTAAAGCTTGCTGAGTTTCAATGGCTTTATTGATGGTGTTTAAAATCTCATCAGGATAAAGTGGCTTTGTGATATAATCATAAGCACCCATTTTAATAAGTTCTACAGCTAATTTTATATCAGAATAACCGGTGATGATGATAACACCTGTTCTAGGATAAAGTAATTTGATTTTTTTTAATACTTCTCTTCCATCTGTATCTTCTAACCTAAAATCGCAAAGTACTAGGTTAAAGGTTTCTTTACTGAGGATATCAAATGCTGAAGTTCCTGAAGTTGCAGTCTTTATCTCAAAACCGTTTCTTGATAGGAATTTAGAGAGAAGTAGTCCAATGTTAACTTCATCATCAACGATTAGTATTTTTTTCATATCTGTATTTACTTACCAGAATAGCAACTCTTAACAAGTTTCTTATAAGCGAATATAGATATTTATTTTAAATGGGAAAATAATTCTACATAATTAATTTTAGGTACTTTATTTTTAATTATAAAAATATTTAAAATCTCATTAGTAAAATTTAGGCTTACGCTTTTCTAAAAATGCTGTTACGCCTTCTTTAAAGTTTTGGCTAGAGAAGCAGTTTCCAAAAGCTTGTATCTCTGCGTCATAACCACTTTGGCTATGGTTAAAAGCATTTATAGCTTTTAAGGCTGCTGCAATAGCTTCTGGCGAACGACTCAGAATTTTTTCCATCATAGCTGTTGCCTGAGGCAATAAATCTGTTGATACTACTGTGTGATTAATTAAACCAATTTTTGCTGCTTCTTCGGCCGAAACCATATCAGCAGTTAAAATCATTTCAAAAGCTTTTCCTTTACCAACCAGTTCTGTTAGTCTTTGTGTTCCTCCATAACCTGGAATTAATCCCAAACTAACTTCCGGAAGCCCAAGTTTAGCATTTTGCGATGCTATTCTGATATGGCAAGCCATAGCTAATTCTAACCCGCCACCCAAAGCAAAGCCATTAATGGCTGCGATAACAGGTTTCTTACAGTTAGCAATTAAATCAAAAACCTTTGTTTGACCTTCTTTAGCTAAATTTTTACCTTGTTCTTCATTAAAATCAGAAAATTCTTTAATATCGGCACCAGCAACAAAAGCTTTTTCACCTTTACCGGTAATGATGATACCTTTTATTAAATCATTATTTAATACGGCTATCAAACAATCATGTATTTCTGCTAAAGTATCTTTATTAAGTGCATTAAGTTTCTCTTCTCTATTGATGGTTAAATAAAGAATGTTGTTTTGTATATCGGTAAGTAGATTAATATAGTTTTTCATGATTAAAAGTCTCTGTGTGTTACAACCCAATTTTTAATATAATTTACAATGGCTAGGGTATTGGTCCCAGGCGGAAACAACTCGCCAACACCTATTTTCCTGAGCGCTTGCATATCTTCATCCGGAATAATGCCACCACCTGTAACCAATACATCATCCATACCTTTTTCTTTCATCAAACTGATGATTTTAGGAAAAACAGTCATGTGTGCACCAGATAATATAGATACTCCTATGGCATCCACATCCTCTTGTAAAGCAGCATTCACAACCATTTCTGGCGTTTGCCTTAAGCCTGTATAAATAACCTCCATACCGGCGTCTCTTAAAGAAGTGGCTATTATTTTTGCTCCACGGTCATGCCCATCTAAGCCAACTTTGGCAACTAAAACTCTTACTGGTCTGTTCATTTCTTGCATATCAAACAGGTTTCATATAAATGTAAACAAAATTTTGGCTGTTATTTGGATCTTGTTTGTATTAATCTTATACCTATAATTATTTTCTAGAGTTTAAATAAGCAGCTTTGCTTTTCTAAGTAATTATTTTAATAACCTGATTTTCAATTTTTTATTTTGATTAACTAATTTTTTAGTTGTATAACTAAAAAATTAGTTATACATTAGATTAAACATAAGTATATAAAAATGGAAAAGGAATTTAAAGAGTTAACAAAAGCAGAAGAACAAATCATGCAGGTGATATGGGAAATACAGCAAGGTTTTGTTAAAGATGTGATAGCGCATTTGCCAGAACCTAAGCCTGCTTATAATACAGTGTCTACTATCATCAGGATTTTAGAAACTAAAGGCTTTGTTAAACATCAGGCTTTTGGTAAAAGTCACCAGTATTTACCTGCTATCACAAAAGAGGAGTATAAAAACTATGCAACTGATAAACTACTGAATGGATATTTTGAAAATTCTGTAGAGAGCATGTTTTCTTTCTTTGTGAAGAAACAAAAAATTGATGTTAAAGAAGCAGATGAGATATTAAAACTTATTGAAAAACTTAAAACCAATAAATGATGAACTGGGCAAACTACCTCATTCAAATCAACATTTACTTGATGTTGTTTTACGGATTTTACTTCTTATTTTTAAGAAATGAAACCTTTTTTCAGCTTAACAGGATTTATCTTTTAGGCTCGGCTTTGCTTTCTATGTGTATCCCATTGTTTTACCTCGAATGGATTCGCAATTTTTTTATGAACGATAAGGTAGAAACCGGATGGACAGGCGTTTATTTGACAATTTCAGAAAGTTTTGCCACACCATTGACAACACCAAATCACACTTTAAGTGATATGGTTTCTTTTATTTATTTAGCAGGAGTTTTATTATTCTTTACAAGACTTCTTTATAGACTTTTAAAAGTGCGAGTTCTTTTAAATTCTAACAACCGTGAGCAGGCATTTTCATTTTTTTTTAGAATTAAAATAGATGAGCGCCTTCCTCAGAAAGATATTATCCTAAAACATGAGTTAATACATGCTAAGCAATTACATTCTGCAGATGTCTTATTTTTTGAAATCATCAGCATCATAAATTGGTTTAACCCCATAGTATATTTCTATAAAAACGCTATAAAACAAATTCATGAATTTATTGCTGATGAGGTAGTTGTGCAATCTGAAACGAGTAAAGCAGATTATGCATTGTTAATCTTTAGCAAAAGTTTCGGTATAAATCCACATAAATTAACCAACACATTTTTTAACCAGTCTTTATTAAAAAGGAGAATCAAGATGTTACAAAAACAAAAATCAAGAAAAGTAGCCATTCTAAAGTATGGTTTGTCTGCACCATTATTTCTATTAGCATTGATATTATCTTCTGCTACAATCAATGAAAATAAAACATTAAACAATGTTGCTGATGAAATAGAAATTCAAGAATCAGTTCAAACCTTGATTCCTACTTTTAAAGAAACTACGTTGTATAAGAGTAAAGCAGAGCAGCTAGAGTCAAACTCTAAAACTATAGCTGATTTTGATGAAAAGGAAGCTGCTTATGGTATAGATACAGCAAAAAAGGACCTTGCTTTAGAAGCTCCAATATCAAAAGAAATAAATATTGTTGCGCAAGAAGGTAAAAAGGATGTTTTAACTAAAGTTGATGTTTTGCCAATGTTCAAAGGTGGGCATCAAAAATTTACAGATTTTCTTGTTGGAAATATTAAATATCCAGCAGAAGCGAAAGCAAAAAAAACAGAAGGAAGGGTTATAGTAAATTTTGTTGTAGAGAAAGATGGTTCTTTAAGTGATGCTAAAATTTTAAGAGGTGTAAGTAAAGAATTGGATGAAGAAGCTTTAAGAGTTATAAAACTTTCGCCAAACTGGGAGCCAGGTCAACAAAATGGAAAAACTGTTAGGGTAAGCTTTACTGTACCAATTTCTTTTAATCTAACAGATAATAGTCCTAAACCTCAATTTATGCTAAATGGAAAAGCAATATCGGAAGAAGAGATGAAAAAACTTAAGCCAGAAAATATCGATAAAATAGAAGTCTTGAAAGATAAAAGTGCTACAGATAAATATGGCGAGCAAGGTAAGAATGGAGTTGTTATCATTACCTTAAAGGAAAAACAATAGGTAGGAGCCAAATGCACAAAAAAAGCCGAGTCGTTCATCACAACTCGGCTTTTTTTATAATTTTAAATAAGATTATTTGTTAATGTACATTACTTCTTTAACCGCTTTAACAACACGGTCTGCATTTGGTAAACTTGCTGCAATTAGCGTAGGAGCATAAGGTAAAGGAACATCAGCACAAGTGATACGTAAAACTGGTGCGTCTAAATAATCAAAAGCATTTTTTTGTACGTGGAAAGCTATTTCAGATGAAATAGAAGCTAGCGGCCAAGCCTCTTCAACTACTACCAGTCTGTTTGTTTTTTTAACAGAAGTTAAAATGGTTTCAAAATCAATTGGCCTTACGGTTCTAAGGTCTATTACTTCTACATTAATTCCTTCTTTATTTAATGCTTCTACAGCAGGTTCTATTACTCTGCTCATCATTTTACCGAAAGAAACAATAGTTACATCGGTTCCTTCTTTAACAACTTTTGCTTTACCAATTTCTATGTAATACTCTTCTTCTGGGACTTCTCCTTTATCGCCATACATCAACTCAGACTCCATATAAATAACCGGATCTGGATCTATAATAGATGATTTTAATAAGCCTTTTGCATCATAAGGGTTTGATGGAACTACCACTTTTAAACCAGGGCAGTTAGCAAACCAGTTCTCGAAATTTTGAGAGTGTTGTGCGCCTAATTGTCCAGCGTTACCAGTAGGGCCTCTAAAAACAATTGGTACAGAAATTTGACCACCAGACATAGATAACATTTTAGCTGCACCATTAATAATTTGGTCTATTGCAACTAAAGAGAAGTTAAAAGTCATGAATTCTACAATTGGGCGTAAGCCATTCATGGCAGCACCAATAGCAATACCAGCAAAACCAAGCTCGGCAATAGGCGTATCAATAATTCTTTTTGGACCAAATTCATCAAGCATACCTTGGCTAACCTTGTAAGCACCGTTGTACTCGGCAACTTCTTCGCCCATTAAGAAAATTTTATCGTCTTTGCGCATTTCTTCGTTCATGGCTTCACGAAGTGCTTCTCTGTATTGTATTACTCTCATTACTATATCTTAAATCTGAATTTACGGAACGCAAATATAAATATTGTTGCCTGAATTGCAATTAGTGTTATGTGCTTAGAAATCTATTTTTTACCAAACTGTGGCTTAAATTTCAAAACTTTGATGGCGATGGGGTATTTCTATGTTTAGAAAGCCTTTTTCATGCAATTTTTGTTTAAAAATTTGTTGTGTATCGGGCTCGCCATGTACTAAAAATATTTTTTTAGTGAGCATTTTATCTTGATTTTCGATAAAACGGATTAAATCTTTTTGATCGCCATGGGCACTCATAGTTTGTATACTTACTATTTTCGCATTTACTTGATAGTAGTCGCCAAAGATAGATACTGGGTTAACACCACTTTTTAACCGCCCAGCTAAAGATCCAGATTCACTATAGCCCACTAATAAGACGGTACAATTTGGATTTTCTATATTGTTTTTGATATGATGTTTTACCCTGCCAGCCTCAGCCATACCCGATGCAGAAATAATAACCATGGGTGTTTGATCTTCATTTAAAGCTATAGAAGCTTCGGTATCTTCAATAAAAGATAATCCTTCAAAATCAAAAGGATCATCATCATGTTTTAAAACCTCTTGTACTTTATCGTTAAAATTCCAAGGATGCGCTTTTACCACTAAAGTAGCTTTTTCTGATAAAGGGCTATCTACATAGTATTTTACCTTAGGCAAAACGCCTTTTAATTCTAAACTGTTAAGCGCATATAGTATTTCTTGAGTGCGCCCAACACTAAAAGCAGGAATAATAACTTTTCCTCTTCTTTGAATACAGGTGTCTTGAATTACTTCTAATAGTTTACCTTCTGTTGGCATGGTCGTATCGTGTAAACTATCTCCGTAGGTGCTTTCAAGGATAACGTAATCTGCTTGTCTAAATGGTGCTGGAGATTTTAATAGTAAATCGTTATAACGGCCAACATCGCCACTAAAGGTTATTTTAGTGGTTTTATTATTTTCTGTAATATCTAAATGTACGGCTGCACTGCCTATAATGTGGCCAGCATCTGTAAATAAAAGTTCAACACCATCTGTTATCGTATAAGGCTGGTTGTATTTTACCCTTTTAAAAAATGAAAGGGCTAACAAAGCATCTTCCATAGTATAAAGTGGCTCTACTAAATTTTTATTCAGTTTTGTTCTTTTTTTGTTGATGAATTTAGCGTCTGACTCTTGAATTTTTGCTGCATCCTGAAGCATGATTTTACAAAGCTCTCTGGTAGCTGGTGTGCAAATAATATCGCCAGTAAAACCTTCCGCAACTAAGCGAGGCATTAAACCAGAATGGTCTATATGTGCATGAGATAAAATCAGAAAATCAACCTCAGAAGGCTGAAAACCGAAGTGTAAATTCCATTCTCCCGTTTGTTTTCCATGCCCTTGGAACATGCCACAGTCTAAAAGAATTTTTTTGCCATTGGCTAGTTCTAATAAATGTTTACTGCCGGTAACTGTTTGTGCAGCACCATGAAAAGTTATTTTCATATCTGATTTTTAAAAAAGCAATTTAGGTATTAACTATTGATATTTTAGAAAACAATATGTTTCTTTGGTTTTTAAACCAATTACCCTATTTATGAAAAATTTAATCAAGGCTATAGCTTGTACAACATGTTTTATGTTGTCAACTTTCTCTTATGCAAATGATTTTTACGCTCAACAAAAGGAAGCTAATCATAAAGCCGATTATGTTTATGTACAAGTAGATGAAAGCCCCGTATATCTGGATGGCTTAGAGGGGCTTGAAAAGTTGATGAAAGAAAATCTTAAGTATCCTAAAAATGCTTTAGAGAATAATATTGTAGGATTAATTCATTTGGATTTTATAGTAGAAAAAGACGGGAGTTTAAGTGATATTTCTATAACTAGAAATGTTAAAGGTTCTGGTCTTGGGGAGGAAGCTAAAAGATTGTTATCCTTAGCTAAAAAATGGAAAAGTGGCGTAAAAAACGGCGAAAAAGTTCGGGTAAATAGAAGATTAAATATTACATTTTCCTTAGAAAACAATAATCCAGACCTTAAAATTAAGCTTTTTAGCCCTCCCTTACCTGAAAATTTAGATGTAGTTTATAAATTAAACCATAATCAGGCAGAGCCAGCTAAAGGCTTTAAAGAATTTGAGGGTTTCTTAAATAACAACTTACAATATCCTACTGGAGCATTAAACAAAGACTTAGAAAAAGTGGTGCTCGTGAGTTTTGTTGTGGATAAAGAGGGTAGTTTAACGGATATAAAAGTGTTAAGACCTGGCGGTTTTGGTTTTGATGAGGAAATAACAAGGTTATTAGCTCTATCTCGTAAATGGGTGTCAGGTTCTATCAATGAAATTCCAGTAAGGAGTAGTAAAACTATGGCTTTTAAATTTACCTCCTTTAAAACTGTAGAAATATCAGAACCGCTGAAAAAATAAATGATAAAGCGGCTTAATAACCGCTTTTATTTTAATCAGCTTTCGCTACAACTTTTACTGGTTTACCTATGGTTTTATAGTTGCCTAAGCCAGCCAAAACGGCATTGTATTTTTGTTTATCGTTAAAAAACTCTTTTGCTTTTTTGATCTCTTCATCGTACTGGAAAGTTTGTACAATACGCCCTTTCTCATAGTAATAGCGTTGTACAATTTCAGATTCTAAAACTCGCATAATCTCTGCTTTATGGGTTGTTAAATCTGCCTTTTTACTATTACTTAAAGTGTTTTGTAAAGCTTCTATTTCTGCTTTTACATCGTTTAATTTCTTTTCTTTTTGTGCTTCTTCTTTCAAATTGGCTAAAAGTCTTTCTGAGGATGTTTTATAAGTAATATTCTTATCTTTTATAAAGGTTAAAAAACTGTTATAATCAGCATCAGATAGTTTAAAGTCTGGTGCAGAAGTAATAGTAGGGTTGTTTTTTACAAACAGATTTCCAAAATCAAACACATGGTATTTAGATACTAGGGTTTGGGTAATTTGATGATACTTATAAGGCTCAATATTGATATCAGGATAGATACCGCTGCCATCATAAACTAAACGACCGCCTTTGGTTTTATACTCGTTAATTAAAGAGTCTGACACTTTTTCTACCACACCATCTTCTGTACGGTGGGCATAATCCAAAGCCTGAATGCACCTTCCGGATGAGGTATAGTATTTGGCAACTGTTACTTTTACCAGCGTATTGTAAGGTAAATTAAAGGTTTGTTGTACCAAACCTTTTCCAAAACTACGCTGACCAATAATAATTGCTCTGTCTAAATCCTGCAAAGAGCCGGCAACAATTTCTGATGCAGATGCAGACCTATTATTGATTAAAATAGCTAAAGGTAAATCTGGCTCAAGAGCGGATAAAAATGTTTTATAATTGATATTCTTTTCTGGATTTTTTCCTTTCTGAGATACCACTTCAACATCTTTGCCCACAAACAAGTTTACAATTTTTACGGCTTCTTGTAAAATACCACCACCATTATTTCTAAGATCTATGATTAAGCCTGTTGGATTATTTTTCTTAAGCTCTACCAAAGCATCTTTAACCTCTTGGGCAGAGTTTTCTAAAAATTTGTCTAATTTGATATAAGCTGTATTACCAATCATGCCGTAATAACTTACGTTGGGTTGTTTAATATCTGCTCTTTTAATTTCTTTTTCAAATACCTTACCATCTCTGGCTAGTTTTAATTTTACAGGAGTTTCTTTTGGTCCTTTCAGTAATAAACTTACTTGGTCGTTATTTTTGCCTTTTAGGATTTGGTCGTTAATAGCAATAATTTCATCACCAGCTTTTAAATCTGCTTTTTGTGCTGGGTAGCCTTCAAATGGGTCTGATATAAAAACACGTCCATCTCTATGAATAACTGCTGCACCAATACCACCATATTGGGTGCTTACATATTTCATTCGGTAATCTTCAATCTCAGATTCTGGCACAAACTCCGTATAAGGGTCTAAATCACTCAGCATAGCGTCAATACTTGTTTTGATAAGTTTTGCAGAATTTACCTCATCCACATAATTGAGATTAAGTTCTTTATATACCGATGCGAAAATGTCAAGATTCTTAGAAACTTGAAATAAATCTGTTTTGAAAGAGAATGCTAGAAAAGCAATACTTAGCAAAACGGTTAGAAGCTTAATTTTTTTATACATGTTGAATATGTTAAAGATGCGGAGCGTTTTTGAAGCTTACAATATAACAAGCTATTAAGGTAGTAGTTTTTAAATAGATGTCAAAAAAAAGCCTCCATAAAGGAGGCTTTAAATTATTCTTGCGGGGTATTTCTTAATTCTACCGGGTTTGATTTTTTCTTAGACTTTAGGTTTAATACTTCTACCAATACAGAGAAAGCCATAGCAAAATAAATGTATCCTTTAGGGATGTGCTGGTCTAAGCCCTCTGCTACTAAAGAAAAACCTATGAGTAATAAGAAAGATAATGCTAACATTTTAACTGTTGGATGCTTATTAACAAAGTTAGAAATAGAAGCTGCTGAAAACATCATTACAATTACAGCTATAGTCACAGCGGCTATCATGACCATAATTTCATCAGCCATACCCACTGCTGTAATAACTGAGTCTAAAGAGAATACTATATCTAGAATTAAAATTTGGATGATAACCCCGGTAAAAGAGTACACTTTTTTTACTGAATGGTCTCCTTCATCGCCTTCTAACTTTTCATGAATTTCGTGGGTGCTTTTATAAATTAAAAACAAGCCTCCCAGAAGTAAAATGAGATCTCTACCAGAGATTGCAAATTTAGATAATAAATTACTATCGTTAACTCCAAACCATTCAGCCATGTTAAATAGTGTAGCTGTTAGAGACATCACCCAACTTAAAGAAAGAAGCAATAATATTCTAGTAATCATGGCTAAGGCCAAACCTACAGACCTGGCTTTCTTTTGTTGGTCTACTGGTAATTTACCAGCAAGAATAGATATAAATACAATATTATCTATACCTAATACGATTTCTAAAACTGTTAAGGTTAAAAGTGAAATCCAGATTTCTGGATTAGTAATCCATTCCATATATGTGTTTATTTATGTACGTTAATTTTTTACAAGTTTAAATATAAAATTATACCAAAATTAATAGCGGTTATAAAAACTTCTTATTTTGGTAGTTAATTGACTGTAAATAGGTTTTGTAAACTCTATAAATAAATCTTGAGGTGGCGGAGGCATAATTTCTCTTCTTCTGCAAATTCTTCTTTCTTCATCAGAAAGTGCTCTTTCATCACCATTAAAAGTACCCCAAATATCTCTCCAGATAAAAGTTCCAGGCATTTTCTCTTGCGATATAATTCTGCCATTATTAAAGTCTCTTATTCTAAAATCTAATAAGCCAGATGAGCTAATAGTTTTTTCAAATGTAGTAACTCGGGCTTTTACTGTTCCATATACAGGTCTTTTCTGTGTAGTTTCGCCAAGTTTTACGCTGTCTCTTTTTACATCTTGAATGCGTTCCTTCACATAAGTTTGTCCAACAACAAAATCATCAAAGCTTAAACTTAACAAATGATCTGCTTTTAATTTCATTTTTTTTGCTTCTTCAGGACTGTAGAATTTAATAAAGCTACGTTCTTCATAAGAAGCCATAAACTCGGCTATTTTACCTTGAAAGAACTCATTACTCAATTGGTATAGTCTAGAGTTCACTTGTACAGGTTCAACAATAACTTTTAAAACAGCAGCTAAATAAGCATCATCTAAAAGTTTTCTAACATCTTTAAAATCAGGATAAAACAGATTTGCTCTATCGAAATGATCATAAGCAGTTCTGGCAGATTCTCTTGTTCCTTGTGCTAACAATTTTTTTCCAGCATTGTAACGCTCTTCGGCGGCATTAAACTTGGCATCATCTAATTCTCTAATAAATTTTCTAGTATTAGGAATTTGCTCTAAACAAGCCGGACAATTTTCTACAGCATTAGCTAAATTATTTAAAGCAGAATAATCACTTACTACACTTTCCCATTTAAAAGGAGTTGTACTCATTTTAGCTTCATCAATTCTTTTTAAGTGTCTTTGGACAGCGTAAGAAAAGGCTGCATCTAAGGTTTGGCGGGCTTTTCTGTTGCTAGGGCTGCTTTTTAAACGGTCAACGGCAGTATAAACAGCTCGGTCATAATCACCCTGTTCTAATAGTTTTTTTCCACTGCTACAAGCGCCTATAATGGTAATGAGCAGAATAAGAACAATATTTAGAGCGTATTTCTTTATCATTTAAGGTTGAATTAAAGGGTAATTTTTTACATTTAATTTTTAGACGAAAATACATGAAAATAAGTTACAAGAGTTTTAATCTTTTACTAAAATTTCCTTTTACCATAGCTAAATTTTCTAGAACCAGTACACCAATCATGCTGGTAGAGATTTTTTATGAAGGATATACCGGTATTGGAGAAGCTTCTATGGTACCTTATATGGGCGAAAATGAAGAAACTGCCAGTTCTTTTTTATCTAAATTAGATTTATCAAACTTTACTTATCCTTTTGATTTTGCCGCTATTCATCAATATATGGATGAAATATCAGCCGGAATGCCAGCCGTAAAAGCCGCAGTTGATATTGCTCTGTATGATTTGGCTGGTAAAATAGCTCAAAAGCCTTGTTACAGTTTCTTTGGCTCTATACCTCAAAATATACCAGAAACAACTTATACTATTGGTATTGATGAGTCTCAAATGATTATCAAAAAAGTTGAAGATGCTTTACAATATGATTTCAAACTATTAAAAGTAAAATTAGGTAGAGAGAACGATAAGCAAATCATCCAAACCATAAGAAATATTACAGATTTACCTTTATATGTGGATGCTAATCAAGGTTGGACAGATAAAAATGAAGGTTTAGATATGGCTTTTTGGCTGCAAGAACAAGGCATCATTTTAATAGAGCAACCTATGCCTAAAGAAAATATAGATGGTAACGCTTGGATAACTGCTGGCAGTCCTATCCCAATTATCGGCGATGAAGCCATACAACGCTTAGCAGATGTTACAAAAGCTAAAGGTGTTTATCATGGTATTAATATCAAATTAATGAAATCGGCCGGTTTGTATGAAGCTTATGAAATGATAAAAATGGCCAGAGCAAATGATTTGAAAATACTAATTGGTTGCATGAGTGAAACCAGCGTGGCTACCTTAGCCGGGGCGGCTTTGGCTCCTTTATGTGATTGGGCCGATTTAGACGGGCCTTTCATGACCACCAATAACCCTTTTAAAACACCAGATTTTATTGACGGTAAATATATTTTAAGCGATGAACCAGGTTTAGGACTTAAAAATCCCGATTAATGATAAAAAAGCTGGTTTGTACAAGCTTATCTCTTAACTTTGGTTTCAGAGAAAAGCATCAACATTTGCTTAAATTTTCAAAGGCTATGGATAAAAAAGTTAGGGTAAGATTTGCCCCAAGCCCAACTGGAGGCTTACATATAGGTGGTGTACGTACCATTTTGTTTAATTACCTTTTTGCAAAGCAACAACAAGGCGAGTTTATTTTAAGAATTGAAGATACAGACCAAACCCGTTTTGTTGAAGGTGCAGAAGATTATATCATCAATTGCTTAAAATGGTGCGGACTAAACCCAGATGAAGGTCCGCATGTTGGTGGCGCTTATGGCCCTTACAGACAAAGCGAACGTAAAGAAATTTATAGAGCTTATGCAGAGCAACTGGTAAAAGACGGTTATGCTTATTATGCTTTTGATACGCCAGAAGAATTAGAAAGTAAAAGACAGGTTATAGAAAACTTTAAGTACGACCATAACCATCGTATGCAAATGAGAAATTCTTTAACCATACCTCATGAAGCAGCAGAAAGCCTAATCAAAGAAGGAGCACCACATGTGATCAGAATAAAAATGCCAAAAGACGAGCAGGTTTATTTTAAAGATTTAATACGTGGCGATGTAAGTTTTAACAGTAACGATGTTGACGATAAAGTTTTGCTTAAAGCCGATGGTATGCCAACCTATCATTTAGCCGTTGTGGTTGATGATTATCTGATGAAGATATCTCATGCTTTTAGAGGCGAAGAGTGGCTACCATCTGCCCCGGTTCATATTCTATTATGGAAATATTTAGGTTGGGAGGCAGATATGCCAGAATGGGCACATTTACCTTTAATATTAAAGCCCGATGGCCACGGTAAATTAAGCAAGCGTGATGGACAGAGATTAGGTTTTCCTGTTTACGCTATAGATTGGATAGACCCAAAAACTCAAGAAAAAGCAGATGGTTTTAAAGATGTAGGTTTCTTGCCAGAAGCCATGATAAACCTTTTGGCTATGCTAGGTTGGAACGATGGAACCGACCAAGAATTATTTTCTTTAGATGAATTGATTTCAAAATTCTCTTTAGACCGTATCCATAAAGGCGGTGCAAAATTTGATTACGAGAAAGCTAAATGGTACAATGCCGAGTGGATAAAAAGAAGTACAGCAAGTCATTTGTTACCTTATGTAAAGCCAATTTTAATCGAAAAAGGTATCACAGCAGAGGACATTTACTTAGAAAAAGTTATTGATGCCGTAAAAGAACGCTGCACTTTATTACCAGATTTTTATCAGCAAAGTGCTTTCTTTTTCACAGCACCAACTACTTATGATGAAGATGCTGTTAAACCAAAATGGAACGAAGAAAAAGCAGCATTTTTCTCTAGCTTAATAGAAAAATTCGAGGAAATTGAGTTTCAAGATAGCGCTACTTTAGAAACTTTGTTTAAAGCTTTAGCTGCTGATAAAAACTTAAAAGTTGGCGAAGTTATGTTACCTTTTAGAGTGATGTTGGTAGGAGGAAAATTTGGTCCACAAGTGTTTGATATTGCTTTAATGTTAGGTAAAGCAGAAACAATAAGCAGGATTAAAAATGCTTTAGCTTTTTTTAAGTAACTCCGCCACAATAAAATCTATATAATTATCCCGATGGATGAGGCTAAACTCAGCATCGGGATAATTTTTTTGGAAAAACACAGGTACTTTTACTTTTTTTGAGCTATTATATTTAAACTCAAAAGCTTCAATCTTCTGACCTACTTTTTCTATTAAATCTATTTCTTGTTGATCATAAGTTCTCCAAAAGAAAAACTCAGCATCTGTTTTTTGATAGCGGTTTATTTTGATACGTTCATAAATACAATAATTTTCCCAAAGTAAGCCACTATCTTGTCTTAACGCTAAAGGCCTAAAATCATTGATGATAGCGTTTCTAATTCCATTATCAAAAAAATACCATTTAGAAGATTTTGTAACCTCTTTTCTAAGGTTAGAGCTATAGCCACCTAGTTTAAATAATATTTGCACTTTGGCCAAAAGGTCTAAATACCGCTCAACGGTGTTTTTACTCATTCCTAATTGCTTACCTAGCTCATCCAAAGAAACTTCTGCCCCAACTTGGTAAGCTATAAGTTTCATCAAGTCGAAAATTTTATTGCTGTTTTGGATGTTTTCAAACCTTAGAATATCTTTTAAAAGGTAAGAGTTTACCAGGTTTTTTAAATATTCTTCTTTTTCTTTAAGACTTTCTAAGGAGAAAATTTCAGGATAAGAGCCATAGATTAATCTTTCTTCCAAATTTTGCTTTGTTTGTAACAGGTTCTCGTGTTTTGCAAGTTCTGCTTGTGCTATAGGGTACAAATAATAAGTATAGCTTCTTCCTGTTAAAGGTTCGCCAGTTTGGTTTGATAAATCAAAAGCAGATGAACCTGTGGCTATAATGGTTAAATCCTCAAATTCATCAATCATTAATTTTAATATCTTTCCTATTTCTGTAATTACTTGTGCTTCATCTATAATTAATAAACGATTTTCTCCCAGTAATCTCCTATAATTGGCTATACTTCTGTTTTCTAATAAGGTAGCTGTATCCGTATCTTCTGCGTTAAGATGTAGGAAAGGGATATTTAAAGAGCTTTCAATAGATTTTAATAAATGCGTTTTACCCACCCTACGGGTGCCAAATAAAAGTAAAACCTTATTTTGCTGAATACGTTTTGTGAGTTGTAAAGCAGCTAATCTTTGAATTTTCATACTCAAAGATAGCAAAAAAACGTAAATTCAGTCAATCAACTGACTGAATTTACGTAAATTCAGTCAATCAACTAACTCAATTTACGTAAATTCAGTCAGTTTATATCAAAACTGGGTCTCTCATTTGCTCTAAAGCCCATATAGCTTCATCAATATTTTTGATGTCTTCAACAGCAATACGCAAAGTATTTTTAACCTCTTTCAGGTTTACTTTACGTGGATGCTGCTGCGCATATTGAAGGATACGCCCAAACATATCGGTTTCAAAATATTTAGATTGTTTATCGGTAATAAAATAACCCCTTAAAGTACCTTTTTTCCAGCTTATTTTTTCTAAGCCAATTTCTTTCCCAATCCATTGTAATTCTACCGTTCTAAGCAGGTCTTTCACTTGTCTTGGCAGTGGTCCAAAACGGTCGTGAAGTTCTTTTTCAAAAGCATCTAAAACTATTTTATTCTCGATTTTAGAAAGCTCGGTATATAAATTATAACGTTCTTGGATATTGGTTACATACTCATCAGGAATAAGCAGTTCCATATCGGTTTCTATTTGCGTAAAGCTTACAAAAGGACGAGGTTTTTCATCCTGAAACAGTCCTTTAAACTCATCTTCTTTCAATTCTTGTATAGCTTCATCCAAGATTTTGTGGTACATATCAAAACCAATTTCAGCAATAAAACCGCTTTGCTCTGCACCTAAAAGGTTTCCGCTTCCGCGGATGTCTAAATCTCGCATAGCCACGTTAAATCCGCTACCTAAATCAGAAAACTCTTCTATGGCACTTAAACGCTTTCTGGCTTCTGGTGTAAGGGTAGACAAAGGCGGGCTTAACAAATAACAAAATGCTTTTTTGTTAGAGCGACCAACACGTCCACGCATTTGGTGCAAATCACTTAAGCCAAACATGTGTGCGTGGTTTATAAGCATAGTATTGGCGTTTGGTACATCTAATCCGGCTTCAATAATGGTGGTGGCAACTAAAACATCATACTTTCCATCAATAAAATCAAGCATGATATCTTCAAGCTTATCACCTTCTAACTGGCCATGTGCAATTGCTATTCTTGCTTTAGGCACCAGCTTTTGTATTAAACCGCCCAACTGACGTAAATCTGCAACACGGTTATGGATAAAGAAAACTTGCCCATCTCTATCCAACTCAAACTCCACAGCTTCTTTAATCAGTTTCTCGTTAAAAACATGTAGTTCTGTTAAAACAGGTTGGCGGTTTGGTGGTGGCGTTTGGATGATAGATAAATCTCGAGCGCCCATCAAAGAAAAATGGAGCGTTCTAGGAATTGGCGTTGCAGTTAGTGTAAGCGTATCAACATTAGCCCTAAATTGTTTTAATTTTTCTTTTACGGTAACACCAAATTTTTGCTCCTCATCTATAATTAAAAGGCCTAAATCTTTAAACTTAACATCTTTACTCACCAATTTATGGGTGCCAATAATGATATCTACTTTTCCGGCTTTTAAAGCTTCTAAAGTGTCTTTTACTTGCTTGGTAGATTTAAATCGGTTGATATAATCTATCCTTACCGGGAAATCTTTTAAACGCTCATTAAAGGTTTTGTAATGTTGCATAGCCAAAATGGTTGTAGGTACCAAAATAGCAACCTGCTTACCATCTGTAGCGGCTTTAAAAGCTGCCCTGATAGCTACTTCTGTTTTTCCAAAGCCAACATCGCCACAAACTAAACGGTCCATAGGGTGTGGCGATTCCATGTCTTTTTTTACATCGGCGGTAGCCTTTTCTTGGTCTGGCGTATCTTCATAAATAAAAGAAGCTTCCAGTTCGTTTTGTAAGTAAGTATCGGGCGAGAAAGCCATACCTTCTTGTGCTTTACGCAGGGCATAAAGTTTTATCAGGTCGCGGGCAATGTCTTTAACTTTTTTTTTTGTGGTTTTCTTGAGTTTATCCCAAGCATCGGTTCCTAATTTATTCATTTTAGGAATGTGCCCATCTTTACCAGAATACTTAGAAATACGGTTTAACGAGTTGATATTTACATACAGCAAATCATTATCAGCATAAATAAGCCTAATCATTTCCTGTATTTTACCGTTTACTTCAACCTTTTCTAAGCCGCCGTATTTACCAACTCCATGGTCTATATGGGTGATAAAATCACCAGGTTTTAAATCTCTAAGTTCTTTAAGGGTGATGGCTTGAGATTTGGTATAGCCTCTTTTAAGCTTGTATTTATAATATCGGTCAAATATCTGATGGTCTGTATAACAAGCCAGTTTTTGCTCGTAATCTATAAAGCCCTCTCTAATAGAGATATTGATAGGCGTAAAAGTAATTTGTTTGCCTAAATCTTCTATAATGGCAAATAAACGTTCTTGTTGTTTAGAAGAATCTGTCAGGATAAAATTCTCTATTTTTTGCTTTTCGTTTTCTTTTAGGTTGTGGATAAGCAGATTAAAATCTTTATTAAAAGATGGCTGCGGCTTGGTATCAAACAAAATAGTTTGCGTTGCCGGATAAAAAAACTGTTTGCCAAATTCTACGATAGGGAAATCGCTGAGTTGGTCTGCCAGTAGTTTTTCATCAGTAAAAGAAAACTTAGGGTCTAGCCAATCTGGGTTGGTTTGTTTATCATTTGCTGATAAAGCTTTCCATAGTTCTGTAGCTTTTTTGTATCCTGTTTTGATGGTATCTAAAGTGAAAACTACATCTTTAAACCAAATAGCGGCATCATCATCAATAAACTCTAATAAAGAGATGTTACTTTCTGTAAGAAACTTAGCTTGTACGTTTGGAACAATCGTAACAGATTTTACTTGTTCTACAGAAAGCTGACTTTCTATCTCAAAAGTTCTGATAGATTCTACATGGTCGCCAAAAAATTCTATCCGGTAAGGTAAATCGTTAGAGAAAGAGAAGATATCTACGATGCCACCGCGAATAGAAAATTGTCCTGGTTCATATACAAAATCGGTACGTTCAAAATCATATTCTATTAAAAACTCGTTGATAAAATCAATGCTGAGCTTATTGTTTAGAACAATTTCAAGTGTGTTTTTCTCGAGTGCGTTTCTATCAATAACTTTTTCTGCTAAGGCTTCTGGGTAGGTAACAATTAAATTTCCATACTCCTGTGTATGATTAAGCTCGTTTAGTACTTCGGCTCTTAAAAGTACGTTGGCAGAATCTGTTTGGGTAAAATCAAAAGATTTACGGTAGGAAGATGGAAAAAGCAGGATATCTTTATCCATGAGGTTTTCTAAATCAGCTTGGAAATAGTTGGCTTCTTCTCTATCCGGAAGTACAAAAACCATATTTCTGTGCGTAAGAAAATAATTGGCAGCTACTACAAAAGCATCCTGTGCGCCAATTAAACCTTTTAAATGTATACGCGATTTTTTTTGCTGCAAAGCATGGGTTAATTGCTCAACCCGGCTATCTTGCTTATATCTTTCTAGAATTTCTCTGATGTTCACTTTACAATCTCTTGCCACAAATATACCAAAGCAGACTTATAATCTAGAAATGGCATTAAATTAGCTTCTTCAATCATCAATACCTTTTAACATTAAAACATCTTATTATGAAAATGAAAAACGCAATATTATCAGGAATTATCATTGGTGTAGTTTCAGTATTATGGGTAATCATCATGCATTATGCAGGTATTAACCCAGAAAATGTAAAAGAAAGCGATAATAGATGGCTAGAATATACTTCTGTTATTATCCCAATAATTGGTTTATATTTAGGAATTAGAGGCTTTAAAAATAGAAACAATAATAGCTTAACTTTTTTTGAGGGCGTATTTGAAGGCTTTAAAATAATGGCTATTAGTGGTTTAATTGCAGGTGCTTTTAGCTCGCTTTATTTTAGTTTTTTAAACATAGAGTTTTCTTCTGATTATATGGAGCGTATTTTTGGTGCTGCAATTATAGGTTTCTTAGTTACCTTAGCTAGCTCATTGTTATTAATGACAAAGCCAAAGCAGTTGTAAAGTGATTAAAAAAATAGTAAAAATTCCGCTCGAGCTTTTATTTTTTTCTACTGCAATTATTGCCTTGTACTTTTTAAATCCAAGTCAAGAGCATCATTCTATTTGTCCTTTAGCCTATTTTGAGATAGGTTTTTGCCCGGGCTGTGGCTTAGGGCGTTCTATTTATTACCTGTTACATTTTCAGTTTTCGGCATCATGGAAAATGCACCCTTTAGGTTTTTTTGCTTTTTTTGTAATAATTGTTCGCATTTACACTCTAATTAGAAAAACATACTTTTCTGAACCTTAAAAAATGGAGCAAATGAAACATAATTTCCTTTTCCACTTGGCTAACGTTACTACTGAAGAAATGATCTTCATACAAGAGATAACGAAAGACTTAAATGAAAACCAAGTAAGAAACTTCGAGTTAGTTTATACAGGTAAACGCCGCGACCCGCAACACGTTTTATTATTTACTATTCTAGGCTTTTTTGGGATAGCAGGTATACAACGTTTTGTAACCAACCAAATGGGTATGGGTATTCTATATTTCTTAACAGCAGGTTTATGCTTTATAGGTACTATTGTAGATTTAATCAATTATAAAAGCTTAGCAAACGAGTACAACCATAAAATGGCATTAGAAAGTCGTCATTTTGTTGGGATGGCTACCGTATAATTTTTTGATTGCATCATAAGCGTTGGATGAGCTTTTATTGCCGATGATTTGCCATAAAAAGCTAACTTAGTGCTTATGAAGATTATAGAACTTAGCTCTTTTTTAGAAAGCATAGCACCAGCTTCTTATCAGGAGGCTTATGATAATGCAGGTTTAATAGTTGGTCATCCTCATCAAGAAATAAAAAAAGCTTTAATATGTTTAGATTGTACAGAAGCTGTTGTACAAGAAGCTATTGATGAGCAATGTGATATTATTATTGCTCATCATCCCATAGTTTTTAAAGGATTAAAGAAATTTAATGGTAAAAATTATGTGGAGCGTGTAGTTATGCAGGCTATTAAACATGATATTGCTATATATGCTATCCACACCAATTTGGACCATGTTTACAATGGTGTAAATAAAAAAATAGCCGATAAGCTAGGTTTAATAAACACCCAAATATTAGCTCCTAAAGAAGCACTTTTAAAAAAACTGGTTGTTTTTGTGCCTTCACAGTATAAAGAACAAGTAAAAGAAACCCTATTTAATGCTGGTGCTGGCAGTATTGGTAATTATACCGAGTGTAGTTTTGAACAAGCAGGGCAAGGGAATTATAAGGCCAATGAAAGTGCTAACCCGTTTTTAGGCGAAAAAAATAAACGACATACAGAAGAAGAGTATCGTTTAGAGGTATTAATTCCAGCACATTTAGAGCATAAAATTGTAGCGGCTATGTTGCAAGCGCATCCTTATGAGGAAGTAGCTTACGATTTATTTTTACTTTCAAACACCCTAAAAACAGTAGGCGCAGGAATGCTTGGAGAATTAAAAGCACCTATGGATGAGCTAGAATTTTTACAGTTACTGAAGCAAAATATGCAAGTTTCTGTGATTAGATATACTACACTTTTAGAGAAAAAAATCAGTAAAGTAGCTGTTTGCGGAGGTTCTGGAAGCTTTTTGTTGCAACAAGCTATACAGGCTGGGGCCGATATATTTATAACCGCAGATTTTAAATACCACGAGTTTTTTGACGCCGATGGTAAAATTATCATTGCCGATATCGGACATTTTGAAAGTGAGCAATTTACGCAAGAGTTACTATTGGAAATAATTCAAAATAATTTTCCTAACTTTGCACTCCGTTTAACTGTACATAATACAAACCCAATAAAATATTTGTCTTAATGGAACAAACCGTAGAACAAAAGCTTGAAGCTTTATACGAACTGCAGACAATTCATACTAAAGTTGATAAAATTCGTCAGACAAGAGGCGAGCTTCCAATGGAAGTGGCTGATTTAGAAGATGATGTTGCTGGTTTAGAAACCCGCATACAAAAAATCAAAGCAGAGCTTGATGATCTGGAAGATGCGATTGTAAATCGTAAAAATATGATTAAAGAAGCTCAGGCTTTAATCAAAAAATACGAAACTCAGCAAAATAATGTAAAAAACAACCGTGAGTTTGATGCTCTTGCTAAAGAGATTGAAATCCAAGGTTTAGAAATACAAGTTTGCGAGAAGAAGATTAAAGAGCATCAGTATGAGATTAAAACTAAAACTGATGTTTATGAAAGTGCTGCACAAAACTTAGAAGACCGTAAAAAGGACTTAGAAGTAAAAAAAGCAGAGTTAGCAACCATAACTTCTGAAACTCAGAAAGAAGAGGAAGTTTTATTAAGTCAAGCAGAGAAAGCTAAAGAAAAAATCGAAGAACGTTTATTATTTGCTTATAACCGTTTAAGAGGAAACTTTAAAAATGGCTTAGCAGTAGTAACTATCGAGAGAGATTCTTGCTCTGGTTGTTTCAATAAAATTCCACCTCAACGCCAGTCTGATATCCGTCAACGTAAGAAAATTATTGTTTGCGAGCATTGCGGACGTATTTTAATTGACGAGACTATGTCTGAGGATATTAAAAACGTTGCAGTTTAAACTGTTAAAAGCATTAAAAAGGTGGTTGAAATTTTCAACCACCTTTTTTGTTTTAAGCATGTTTGCTTAAGAAATCTTCATAAGCTAATTTAATACCTTCTTTTAGCTCTATTTTATGTTTCCAGCCTTTGCTGTGTAGTTTACTTACATCCATCAGTTTACGCGGCGTACCATCTGGTTTAGAGGTATCAAATTTTAATTCACCATCAAAACCTACAATTTCTTTAATAGTTAAAGCTAGATCTTTAATGGTAATATCCTCACCAGTACCAATATTAATTAAATGTGGCTCATTGTAATTTAACATCAGGTAATAACAAGCATCGGCTAAATCATCAGCAAATAAAAACTCACGCATGGGGCTTCCGGTTCCCCAAATGGTAACATCCTTTAAACCATTAACTTTTGCCTCATGAAATTTACGAATCAAAGCAGGTAAAACATGCGAGTTTTGTGGATGATAATTATCGTTATAACCATATAAATTGGTTGGCATTGCAGATATATAATTACAACCATATTGGCTGCGGTAAGCATCACACATTTTAATACCTGTAATTTTAGCTATAGCGTAAGGCTCGTTGGTTTCTTCTAAATAGCCACTCAATAAATATTCTTCTTTTAAAGGTTGAGGAGCCATTTTTGGATAAATACAGCTTGAACCTAAGAACAATAATTTCTTAACGTTATTTAAATAAGAATTGTGGATGATATTGTTTTGTATCTGCAAATTATCATACAAAAACTCAGCCCGGTAAGTATTATTAGCTACAATGCCGCCTACTTTTGCTGCTGCTAAGAAAACATATTCAGGCTTTTCGGTAGCAAAAAAATCAGTAACTGCTTGCTGGTTTCTTAAATCAAGTTCAGCAGATGTTCTGGTGATGATATTGGTATAACCTTCTTTTTGAAGTTTTCTGGTAATGGCAGAGCCTACCATACCACGGTGACCTGCTACATAAATTTTTGCTGATTTTTCCAAAACTTTATATTAAGATGTGTGCAAAAATATAATTCTTTTGGCAGTTGCTATGATTATTAGCGCTAAATTTTAAAGAAAGGTTATTTTTGTGCAAATACTAATTACGTGGCAAAAAGAAAATTACAGCGCTTTGCAGAGATAGGCACTTTTAAAAATGTGGTGCAGCTAGAAAACGGAAAGCCTTTTAAAGGAAACTGGAAGAAAGAATTTTTTAAAAACAATAATCCTTTGATATTAGAGCTTGCCTGTGGAAAAGGCGAGTATAGCGTTAATTTAGGTCGTAAATACCCAGATAAGAATTTTTTAGGAATAGATTATAAGGGTAATAGAATTTGGGTTGGAGCAAAAATGGCTCTTGATGAAAATTTAGATAATGTAGGTTTTTTAAGAATACAGATTCAGAATTTACTAGATTATTTTGAGGCTGGTGAGGTTGATGAAATTTGGCTTACCTTCCCAGACCCTCAAGCGCAAAGTCCTTTAGAACGAAAAAGATTAACCAATCCTACATTTTTAGAAAAGTATAAAACCGTAACCAAAGCCAACGGTGCTATGCATCTAAAAACCGATAATGATGGTTTTTACGATTACACGTTAGAAAAAATAGCGGAGCTAAAATTTCCTATAGAAGAACAAACTACTGATGTTTATAAAACGCATCCCGGAGATGAGATTTTATCTATCAAAACACATTACGAGCGTTTATACCTTCAAAAAGGAAAAAACATCAATTACGTAAGGTTTAAATTTTCTTAAATGGAAAAAGCTACTTTTTTTGAACAGGTTTATCAGGTAGTGAGGCTTATTCCAAAAGGTAGGATTACTTCTTACGGTGCTATTGCAGCTTTTCTAGGGGCGAAAGGTTCTTCCAGAATGGTAGGTTACGCCATGAACAGTTCTTTTACGGCACATCCGCCAGTTCCAGCGCATCGGGTAGTGAATAGAAATGGTTTACTAACCGGTAAGTTTTATTTTGGTACAGCTACCGCGATGCAAGAGTTATTAGAAGAAGAGGGTATTAAAGTAGAAAACGATCAAATTATAAATTTTAAGCAGTTTTTTTGGGATCCGGCAGTAGAAATTGATTTAGAAAAATAAGCATCGTCTTTTTTACACAAAGCTATAGCAAGGTTAGTAGCTAGCATCTTTATATTCGTAATAAAAAAATAACATGGGAAAACTGGTTGATGATTTTAATAGCTATCGTACAAAAATGAACGATAGGATAATGGAAAGTGCAAATACCAATATCAAGCGTTTTTTTGCGCTAGATACTACAACCTATGCAGAGGGTGCTTTAGATGTAAAAACCAAAGAAATGTTGGGTTTGGTTGCCTCTATGGTTTTACGTTGTGATGATTGTATCAAATATCATTTAGGAAAATGCCATGAAGCTGGTGTAAACCATGCCGAAATGAATGAAATATTTATGATTGCTAATTTGGTTGGCGGTTCTATTGTAATTCCACACTATAGAAGGGCAGTAGAGTATTGGGACGAGTTGAATGCGGGTTAGTACACTGTTTGTTTCTTTTACTATAAAAGCTTAAATTTAATTTATGGATTCTTATATCATACATCCTCAAACTAAAGCTCAAGAAAAGGCATTAAAAGCGGTTTTAGAGGCGCTTAAAGTAGATTTTGAGTGTCTAAAAGCTGGTGTAGAAGAACAACTTCCAGATATTGTTGTACAAAAAGTAAAGAAAAGTCAACAGCAAATTGCTGAAGGTAAGTTTATTAGCTTGGATGAAATGAAAGCTATAATAAGTAAAAGAAAATAGTGGAAATTAGATTCTCTCCTGAAGCAGAGGATACCTTTTTAGGTATCGTTCTATTCATTGAAACTAATTGGAATGAAAAAGTTGCTGATGAATTTATCGATAAAGCTTATAAAGTCATTACATCTATTTCAAATAACCCTTATTTGTATCCCAAAACTAATGTTCCGTTTGTTAGAAAAGCTTTTGTGACTAAGCAAACCTCAATTCTATATCAAGTTAATAATAACTACATAAACATTTTATTATTTTGGGATAACAGACAAGAACAGCAATTATAAACATGAACCAAACCCAATTAAACCCTCGTTGCCCATGGTGTGGCACAGATCCACTTTATGTAAAATACCACGATGAAGAGTGGGGAAAAGAAGTTCATGATGATAAAATACTTTTTGAATTTTTAATTCTTGAAGCAGCACAGGCAGGTTTAAGTTGGATAACTGTATTACGTAAAAGAGAAAACTACCGCAGGCTTTTTGCCAATTTTGATGCAGAAAAAGTAGCCCAATTTACTGATGCCGATATAGAACATATTTTACAAGACCCGGGCATCATTCGTAATCGTTTAAAAGTAGTTTCGGCAGTTAACAATGCAAAGCTGTTTTTGAAGGTGCAGCAAGAGTTTGGCTCTTTTGATACCTACTTATATTCCTTTATGCCTAACCAAAAGCCCATTATAAATTTTCCTTCAAGCATGGCAGATGTTCCTGCCCGTACAGAAATATCAGATGCCATTGCTAAGGATATGAAAAAAAGAGGCTTTAAATTTTTTGGTACAACCATTTGCTATGCACACATGCAGGCAACTGGTATGGTAAATGATCATTTAATTACTTGTACACATAAATAGCATCGGCAACAGCCATAATCTTTAATATATTTATAAATTTGGATGATGCCTCTTTTAAACCAAGAAGGTATCATCACTCAAATCAATAAAAATGAAAAAACTCTTTCTTTTAGATGGGATGGCTTTAATTTACAGAGCCCATTTTGCATTAAGTAAAAACCCGCGTTTTACTTCAACAGGTATCAATACCTCGGCAGTAATGGGTTTTGCTAATACTTTGTTAGAAGTCTTAAAGAAAGAAAATCCATCTCATATTGCGGTAGTTTTTGATACTGAAGCACCAACAGAAAGGCATACTGATTTTTTAGCTTATAAAGCCAATAGGCAAGCCATGCCAGAGGATTTATCTCTTGCCCTGCCTTATGTAAAAAAAATGATAGAAGGTTTTAACATCCCAGTAATTACTTCTGATGGTTACGAAGCTGATGATGTAATTGGAACCCTAGCTAAAAAGGCAGAAAAAGAAGGTTTTACAGTTTTCTGCATGACTCCGGATAAAGATTTTGCCCAACTTGTATCAGAAAACATTTTCATTTACAAACCCGCTAGAATGGGTAATGATATGGAGATATTAGGGGTGAAAGAAGTATTGGCAAAATGGGAAATAGAGCATATCCACCAAGTGATAGATATTTTAGGCCTTTGGGGCGATGCTGTTGATAATATCCCAGGTATACCGGGTATTGGAGAAAAAACCGCTAAAGCTTTAATTAAGCAATATGGCTCTATGGAAAATATCATAGCCAATAGTCACGAGCTTAAAGGCAAACAAAGAGAAAATGTGGAGACTTTTGCAGCTCAAGGTTTACTTTCTAAAAGGTTAGCAACAATTTTATTAGATGCTCCAGTAGAATTTCATGAAGAAAGCTTTAGGTTAGATAAGCCCAATAAGGAGGTTTTAGAGCCTTTATTTGCCGAGTTAGAATTTAGAACTTTAGGAAAACGTGTTTTCGGAGAAGATTTTTCTGTAAATGATGCTAAAACCAACAGCAGCGGACAAATGGATTTATTTGGTAGTCCGGCTGCAAGTAATTTGGTACAAAAGCCAGTTACAGAGCTAGCAGAAGCTATAATACCATCAAAAAATATTGATAATACACCACACGAGTATCATTTGGTTAATGATGCAGCAAGTAGGCAAAACCTTATTCAAGAACTATTAAAACAAAAAGAAATTTGTTTTGATACAGAAACTACTGGTTTAGATGCCCATGAAGCCGAGTTGGTGGGTTTATCTTTTAGTTTTAAAGTTGGTGAGGGTTATTATATTCCGCTATCAGAAAATCAGGAAGAATGTAAAGCTGTTTTAGAAGAGTTTAGACCTGTTTTTGAAAATGAAAACATCAGAAAAATTGGTCAGAATATTAAATACGATTTACTCATTTTAAAATGGTACAACATTAACCTAAAAGGCGAATTGTTTGATACCATGCTAGCCCATTACCTGCTAGACCCAGACACTCGCCATAATATGGATGTATTGGCAGAAAATTATTTGGGTTATACGCCTGTTTCTATTACCGAGTTGATTGGTAAAAAAGGAAAAAACCAAGGTAATATGCGTGATGTTGAGCTGGAGAAAGCAAAAGATTACGCTGCTGAGGATGCCGATATTACCCTACAACTAAAAGAAGTTTTTGAGCCTTTGCTTAAAGATGTTCAAGCTGATAATTTAGCTCAAAACTTGGAAAATCCATTAATCTACGTTTTGGCAGATATGGAGAAAGAAGGGGTAAGGATAGATGTTGAGCAACTTCAAAACTATTCTAAAGATTTAGAGGTAGAGATAAACCGTTTAGAAGCTACAGTTTTTGATAAAGCGGGTGTTAAATTCAATATCGGCTCGCCAAAACAACTAGGCGAAGTTTTATTTGATAAGCTTAAGCTTGATGATAAAGCTAAGAAAACCAAAACTGGGCAATACCAAACTGGTGAAGATGTTTTACTTGCACTCGCCAATAAATCAGACATTGTTAGAGATATATTAGATTACCGCCAGTTATGTAAGTTAAAATCTACTTATGTAGATGCGCTTCCGCTGATGATAAATCCTAAAACCAATAGGGTGCATACTTCATATAATCAAGCGGTAGCTGCAACAGGTAGGTTAAGTTCTAATAATCCAAACTTGCAAAATATCCCTATTAAAACAGAAAGAGGAAGAGAAGTAAGAAAAGCATTTATCCCTAGAGATGAAAATCATATCCTTTTATCTGCCGATTATTCTCAAATAGAGCTGCGTATCATTGCAGAAATCAGTAAAGATGAAAACATGATGGAAGCTTTTGTAAATGGTTTAGATATCCATACCGCAACCGCAGCTAAGGTTTATGGTGTAGCGTTATCAGAAGTAACATCAGAACAAAGAAGAAATGCTAAGGCGGTAAACTTTGGAATTATTTATGGGCAATCTGCTTTTGGTTTATCTCAAAATTTAGGCATCCCAAGAAAAGAAGCGGCAGAAATTATAGAAAACTACTTCACGCAATACGCAGGTATCAAAAGATATATGTCAGATACCATGAATTTTGCTCGTGAAAATGGTTACGTAGAAACCATTATGGGGCGTAGAAGATATTTAAGAGATATCAACTCGGCCAACCAAACTGTAAGAGGTTTTGCAGAGCGAAATGCTATTAATGCACCTATACAAGGTTCTGCGGCAGATATGATTAAGGTTGCCATGATTCAAATACATCAAGATATCATCAGCCAAAAGCTACAATCTAAAATGACCATGCAGGTACATGATGAGTTGGTTTTTGATGTTCTGATTTCTGAGAAAGAGCAAATGAAAACCATTATCCAAAACAGGATGAAAAATGCTTTAAAAACAACTGTACCAATTGTGGTAGAAATTGGCGAAGGGCAAAACTGGCTAGAGGCACATTAGATTCATAATTTATTAAGAAATAATTCTTCATTTAAATAACAAAATACTAAATTAAAGCACCAATTTATCTTTAATGAATGTATTACATTTAAGTGCAGAATGTTATCCGGTAGCCAAAGCAGGCGGCTTGGGCGATGTTGTGGGTGCACTTCCAAAATATCAAAAGCAAGAAGGTGTACAGGCAAGCGTGGTAATGCCTTTTTATAATCGGAAATTTACGCAAGAGCATCATTTAATAAACGTTTTTAGCAGTTCTTCTAATTTAGGGCAAAGGGTTTTTGATTATGAAATCCTGAAAGAAGAAAAAGATGTACTAGGTTTTGAGCTTTATTTAGTTAAAATACCAAGTTTATTAGACCGCGAAGAAATATATTGCTACCCTGATGAAATAGAGCAGTTTGTAGCTTATCAAATTGCTGTTGTAGATTGGCTGGTAAAAGCCAATGTTGAAGTAGATTTGGTACATTGTCATGATCATCATGCCGGTTTAGTGCCTTTTCTCATGCAGCATTCATCCAGATTTAACACTTTAAAAGATATACCAACTGTTTTAACTATCCATAATGGGCAATACCAAGGCTGGTTAGGTTGGGATAAATTTTACTATTTACCAGATGCTGATACGAGCAAAACAGGGCTTTTAGATTGGGGTGGCTGTATTAATTCTTTGGCCGCAGCAGTAAAATGTTGCTGGGCTTACACTACAGTTTCGCCAAGTTATTTGGCCGAGTTAAAACATCAAGCTAACGGACTAGAATTTTTATTTGAGTTGGAGCAGCAAAAAGGAATAGGTATTTTAAATGGTATAGATCCAGCGGTTTGGAACCCTGCTAAAGATAAAATGATTGCCAAAACTTATACCGCTGCTAGTGTGGTGCAAGGTAAAGCTTTTAATAAGGCAGAAATTTGCAGAGCTTTCGGTTTAGATGAAACAAAACCACTATTTACATTTATAGGTAGGTTAGTTTTAGAGAAAGGGGCAGATAAACTTGCCGATGCCATAAGGGATAGCTTAAAAGCTTTTGATGGACAAATTAGCGTTTTGGTTTTGGGTTCTGGCGAGAAACATATAGAGCAACAACTGGTAGATTTAAAAGAAGAATTTAAAGACTATAATGTTTATATCGGTTATAATGAGGAGCTTTCACATCAGATTTATGCTGGGGCAGATTTTATCTTGATGCCATCAAGAGTAGAACCTTGCGGTTTAAACCAATTATATGCTTTAAAATACGGCACAGTAGCTATCGTAAGGGCAACCGGCGGATTAAAAGATTCTATTATTGATATTGATGATACTGATGGCTATGGTATAAGATTTGATAATTGTGAGGTAAGTGATATTGTAAAAGCAATCGAAAGGGCTATCTACCTCTATCAAGACAATAAAAAACTAACACAAATAAGAAAATCTATGATGAGTTTAGACTTTTCATGGAATAAATCGGCACAGCAATACATACAGTTATACAACAGCTTAATACAACAACATGGTACCATCTAAAGTCATTTCAATTATCCTAGGTGGCGGGCAAGGCTCTCGTCTTTATCCTCTTACAGCAACACGTTCTAAACCTGCAGTTCCTATAGCAGGTAAATATCGTTTGGTTGATATTCCAATATCTAACTGTATCAATTCTAACTTAAAAAGAATTTTCGTTTTAACACAGTTTAACTCGGCATCTTTAAATAAACACATTAAAAACACCTATCATTTTAGCGTTTTTAGCGATGCTTTTGTTGATATTTTGGCAGCAGAGCAAACTCCTTTAAATACAACTTGGTACCAAGGTACGGCTGATGCTGTAAGGCAAAGTTTACATCATGTAAAACAGCATGATTTTGAATATGTGTTAATCTTATCTGGCGACCAGCTTTACCAGATGGATTTTGAAGCGATGGTTGATTCGCATATAGAAAAAGGAGCTGATATTTCTATTGCTACCATACCGGTTAATGCCAAAGACGGAACCAGTTTTGGAATTTTAAAAGCTGATGAAAACCTAGCTATAACAGCATTTACAGAGAAACCCAATGCCGAGAAAATTATAGGGTGGGAGTCTGAGGTAGGCGAGGAAATGGCCAAACAAGGCAGACATTACCTGGCTTCTATGGGTATTTATCTTTTTAATAAAGATGTTTTAATCAATATGTTAGAGGGTAACGAGCGTCATGATTTTGGTAAAGAAATTATCCCACAAGCGGTTGGCGTTAACAAGATTGTAAGTTATCAGTACGAAGGTTATTGGACAGATATTGGAAATATAGACTCTTTCTTTGAAGCCAATTTGGGTATTACTGATGAGGTCCCACAGTTTAACTTATTTGGTACTAATCCTATTTATTCAAGAGCTAGGATGCTTCCTCCATCTAAAATATCAGGAACAAAACTAACCAATACCGTTATTGCCGATGGTTGCATCATCCATGCAGAAGAAATTACCAGAGCGGTGATAGGTATCAGAACCAGAATTGGCGCAGGCACAAAAATTTCTAACTGTTATGTAATGGGTAGCGATTATTACCAAACCCTTGAAGAAATTGAAGGTTTAAAACAAACCCACAAACCTTTAACCGGTATTGGTGAAAATTGTACCATTAGCAATGCAATTTTGGATAAAAATTGTTTTATTGGTAATAATGTTGTCATTAATGGTGGTCCGCATTTGCAAGATGGAGATTTTGATACCCATACCTGTAAAGATGGTATTATTGTTATCAAGAAAAAAGCCGTTATTGCTGATGGAACGGTTATAGGCTAGAGAGCGTTTCACTTTCAACCTTGTCCTTAAAAGGAGTGTCCCTTCGGTAGCACTTTAACAAAATTAAAGAGGCTGTCTCAAAAAGGCAGTCTCTTTTTGTTTGATAATAATGAGTTAATTTAGTAGATAAATTTCATATTTTTTTTGGTATAAATACTTGATTTACTTATATTTAAGTGTAAATCAATAAGATGTAATGCCAAATAAAGTACCTGTTTTCAAGCCCTATAATCAGCATCAAATCATGATGCTTCCTCCATCCTTAGAGGAGCTTATACCTGAAAGTCATACAGTTAGAGTAGTCAATGAGGTTATCAATCGCATCAATGTAGAACCTTTATTATCAGCTTATCAGACTAAAGGCACATCATCCTAT
>NZ_KE384312.1:261284-267783 GCF_000425145.1 Pedobacter glucosidilyticus DSM 23534 | reverse complement strand
TTCCCGATAGGAGGATGTGAATGTTCGGAAATTACGTACGGGCTGTTCTTCTACAGAAACAAAAACTTTCTCGCTGCCGATATCTATACCAGCGCTGTTTGGATAGATTTTACTTAAACTACTCATACAAATAAGCGGCCTTTTTAAAAACCTTGAGCCTAGGGCATCTTAAAAAAGGATATTGCTACCATGCGGGATATCATAAGATTCACCAATATTGTTTAATATCATGCCCTAAAACAAAGCTCAACAACAGGCTATAGCACTATTAGAACGACTGTTATGCTGCTCTTGGTTTTTTGCCGCTGCAAAGTTAACGTCATTTCATATTGATTTATATGAAATATATTAGACCTCAAGATGACAACAAAGGTCCGCTCAGTGTGACAAATATGATTTTGGAGACAGCCTCTTCTCTTTAAAAATTTATACTAAGCTGGATGTTAGCTTATGTATCCTGAACTTTGATAAAGGAGGATTTACAATCCTGAAACAGCTATTTGTCTTTAATAACCTTAAACTCTACCCTTCTATTCATCGCATGGTCTTTCTCGCTACATTTAACTCCATCTTTACAATGGTTTTCTAACATAGTTTCTCCAAAACCAATTGCCTTAAGTCTAGATTGCTCTATACCTTTTTGTATCAGATATTTCATAGCTGATTCTGCCCTCTGTTGAGATAAATATTGATTATAAACCATACTTCCTCTGGCATCAGTATGTGCTCTTAACTCTATATGTACTAAAGGCGCATTTTTAAGATATTCAAACACTTTATTTAATTCCTTACTAGCATCGTAACGTATATCCCATTTATCAAAGTTAAAATAGATATTATTGAGTCTTACAATATCATTCTCCTTGATTTCTAACTCTAGTTTCACTTCGAAAGTTTTAGATTCTTTTAAGCCTTTGGTAGAAATAGTGAGTTCTTGTTCAACACTATTTCTTGAGTTATAAAGTGCTATTTTGTAATCTGTTTCTTTTTGTAAAGTATCTAAAACAAATTTACCAAGGTTATCAGTAACAAGCTCTACCACCTCATTGGTACTCAAATTTGTAATTAAAATTTTAGCTCCACCTATGGTAAATGTTGTGCCTTTTTGTACCACTATACCTTTTAAAGCAAAAATTAATTCTTTTGGTGGGGTAATATTAAAACTATAAATATCATCTAGCCCTTTACCGCCTAACCTGTTTGAAGATAAATATCCCGTAAAATCATCGGTAAATACCATCCCAAAATCATCATTTGTAGAATTCATAGGTGCTTGAAGATTGATAGCGTCTGTAAAGTTATTGATGCTACCATCAGCTTTAAAAATATCTAAGCCGCCTAAACCAATACGTCCGTTTGATGAAAAATAAAGTTGATTATTTTTAACTACCGGAAATACTTCATCATCAAGTGTATTGATACTTGTACCACAATTGATAGGTTCGCTCCATGTATGATCAGCATTTTTACGAGACACAAAAATATCCATACCGCCTACGGTCCCCTTCATATTAGAAGCAAAATATAATAGTTGCCCATCAACAGATAATGCCGGATGTTGCGCAGAATAATTAATACCATCACCAAATAAACGGGTGGCTTTACTCCATGCGTCATTTTGTTTAACTGAAAAATAAATAGCATTTCTAATGAATTTGAAACTGCCTTTATTTCTACCTTTTGGTTTTTCTGTACGTGTAAAATAAATGGTGTCTCCTTTTGCCGAAAAAGAACTGGTACCATTATGATAATCTGTATTAATTTGTACAGGTAATGGGATTATATTTTGATGATCAACCTGATATTCGTAAAGTTTGAGGTAAGCATTACCTGTCCATCCATAAATATTTTGATATTTATTTGCTTTGCTAACTTCTATTTTCCTGTCTGAGCTGAATACCAAATTTTGATTAAAAATGCTCATAGAAAAATCTGCATATTCTGAGTTAGCTAACATGAATGGTTTAATTTCTACCTGTTTATTTGGATGGTTTAACCAGTTAATGGCCGAATCACAAGAGGCCATTTTAGTATTAATGATAGCAACCTCTTGGGGTGCAATAGCCAGAAATTTTTGATAATTTACTTTTGCTTCTTGATGTTTTCCATTTTGTTTTAAAGCATCAGCATAATATTTATATGCTGAGGGTTTAAAGTTTTGAAATCCCAAAATCATGGCGTAAACACGCTCGGCATTTTTAGCATCATTTGTATAACGATAACAATTTGCTAATTTTTCTGCGATTGCTAAATTGGGTCTTTTTTTAAGTAATTTTTCGTATATCTGTATTGCAAAATTATAATCATACTTTTGATACAACCTATCTGCTCTTTTAATACTTGTACTTTGTACAGCTAAGGGTAATATTCCTAAACAGAGCGTACAAATAATTAATATTTTCTTTAAATACTTCATCTTTAAAATTTAAAAGAACCTTGGTGTTTGTAAAGCGGTATCATATTTTGAATTGATGGCAAAGCCAACAGAAATCTCATGAGAGCCCTGTACATATCTGCCAATAGTTGAGGATAAGTTATAATCATACGCATAACCAACACGTAGGTTTTTAGCTATAAAAAACTCCATCATCCCTACCATAGAGCTATTTCTAAAAGTTTGATTTACATCTACCTTTTGCCATAAAGACAAATTGGTTCTGTAAGAAGTACCTATCCAAATTTTTTCATTAAACAACAAAGCTGCGTTAATATCCATACTAGTAGGCCCTCTAAAATCTTCCTTAACCAAAATAGATGGTTTAAACTTGATATCCTGATTTAAATCTGCCAAATAACCTAAATTTAGCATGTAGTGTCTACCTTGTTTTGTTACCGTTCCGTTTGGCGTATTTTGATAGTCCAGAGACCTGCCAAGCATATTGATAATGGAAAAACCAGCAAAAAAAACATCATTAGAGTAGTGGATACCAAAACGGGCATCGGGTGTAAAATGTGTTAAATCAGTTGTTAATTTTTGATCAGAATTATCTGCAATAATGGCATCAGAACCCAATAATGAATATTGGGAAATACCTAGTGCCAAGCCAAATGCTAAGCGTTCGTTATCAATACCTACGGGTAAACGATAAGCATAATTGGCATACACAGATGTTTGACCTTGTAATCCAATACGATCATTTAACACTAATAAACCAAGTCCAACTTTTTTAGCTTGCCCCAAAGCTGCATCTGCAATAATAGATTGTGTTTGTGGTGCACCGGTTAAACTTGTCCATTGGTCGCGGTGTAATAAGCTAAGGTTTAACGTTTCTTTATAACCGGCATAGGCTGGATTAATAGCCAAAGCGTTAAACATATATTGGCTAAACTGTGCCTCTTGTTGGGCCATTGTTTTATGGCTTAGTAAGATAAAAAGCAGTGTATAAGTTATTAATCTCATATTAGTCTTCTTTAACTACGGTGATAAAGCCTTTAAATATTTGCAATTGCCCGTTAATGGTAGCCCTTAAAATGTAGAAATAGGTGCCGGTATGCACATTATCACCTTTCCAAGCACTTGCAGACGAATAATTTACTGCTTTAAAAACTTCGCCTCCCCATCTATTAAAAATGGTTAAGGTATTTTCTGGATATAAATCAATATTTTCTATCACCCACGAATCATTTTTCCCATCTCCATCTGGCGAAAAAGCGTTATAAAAAACTAAAGGAGATGCCAAATTGGTTTCAACATAATAGGGCTGCAAAAAACCTTGGCTAAGTAGCATGTTTGGTAAACCTGTAAAAGTTTCTGTTAATACCATTTCTCCTAAATTGCTATCAAACATTTCTCCATTGATAATGCTATACATACCTGCCGAGTTTATAGCATAAGGCAAATGATCATTAGTTTGTGCTTTTAACTCTGTTATTGTAAATAAAATGAACAACACAAATGATATCAATTTTGACAGTGCTTTTATAATCATGAATTTGCTGTTAAAGGTTAAAAAAATCTGATTATAGCTTAATCCTTAATTCTCCGGTAGCTGTTCTATACATATCTCCTGTGGTTAAGCCTCCTAATATTGCACCAGCTTCATCAGCATAAATTGGTAAGCCTGAAAAATTAATATCTACAGCTTTAATTTTACCACTTACTTCTAACTTAACCCCTGCGGTTTGTATAGGAGTTCCTATACCAATCCAAGAACCTAGTGTACCTATACCGGTACCGTAAATGGCATTTCCAATATTCAGTTGGTTATTCGCTGTTGCGCTCTCCAAATTAACACCATTGCCTATAGCGATATTATTACTGCCTGTAGTATTGGTATTGGCTGCCTGATAGCCTAGTATAGTATTATTAGCACCAGTGGTATTGTTGAACAAGACTTGATAACCAACAGCAGTATTATTATTACCAGATGTAGTATTGCGTAGAGCTTGATAGCCCAATACAGCATTATTATTTGCTATTGTAGCTACGCGTAAAGCCTCTGCCCCTATTACAGTATTGAAACTAGAAGAGCTTGTTGAGAATAAAGCCCTAGTACCAATAGCAATATTAGAACTACCACTTGTATTTCCAACCATTGCTCCTTGGCCTAATGCTATATTTTGAGAACCATTTGAGTTAGAATTTAAAGCTCGATTACCTAAAGCTAGGTTTTCAATACCGGTAATATTCCCTTGTAAAGCTTGCTTACCTAAAGCCACATTAAAGCTTCCAGATGTATTACTAGTAAGAGCTTCCATACCTACTGCCGTATTATCTATGCCAATCGTATTTTTAGCCATTGCATCAGAACCAAAAGCCGTGTTATCATTTCCAGTAGTATTGGCTCTTAAAGATTGTACACCAACAGCTGAGTTACGTTCACCAGTTGTAATATTTTCAAGAGACACCCAGCCTATACCCACGTTATTGTTACCAGAAGTAATAGCTTGGCCTGCCTTAAAACCAATAAGGGTATTTTGGTTACCACCTATATTTGAGTAACCTGCTCTATAGCCGATTGTTGTATTTTCGGTACCTGTGGTATTGTTATAAGAAGCTTCTGTACCAATAAAGGTATTGTTAGAACCTGTAGTATTATTATGAGCTGATAGATAGCCAAGCGCTAAATTATTACTTCCAGAGGTATTAAACATTAATGACTGGTAGCCAAAAGCAGTATTGTTATCACCATCAACATTGGCGTTTAAAGTTTGATAACCAAAAGCACTATTAGCATCACCCGTAGTATTTGATTGTAAACTTCCAAAACCCACAGCCATATTTGGATTAGTAGTGCTTTGTATATTTTGTAAAGCACCACTACCAATAGCAATTACACCATCACCTGCGGTTATAGCACCTAAAGCATTAGGCCCAATAGCAATACTATTTGTTGCAGCGCCAACGCTTGTTCCATTAGCACCTACACCGGCATCTATGGTGATATGATTATTTGTACCTACCAAACGTAAATCATTTACTTCGGGAGTTGTCCATGTTGGTGCAACGCCAGCACCTGCACTTGTTAGTACTTGACCACTTGTACCTACTAAACCAGCAGGCATTAAAGCTTGGCTAAACTGTAAATTACCCACTACATCTAATTTTTGTGCTGGGGTAGCAGTACCTATACCAACATTGCCAGCACCTGTTGTACCTAGGTCAAAACCTGCTTGCGCTATAGTAGTAGTACCGGTTAAGGTGCCTCCTAAGGTAACGTTTCCATTTGTTGCAGTTAAGCCATTACCTGCACTAACTAAAACTGCTACTGCCGGGTTATTGGCAACACCATTTACAGTACTTACCAAGTTACCATTAGTGGCTGTGAGGGTATTGGTAAGAACCTGAGGTCCTGCTGGACCCTGTGGACCTTCTAAAGATGCTAACCATTGTGCTTCCGTACCTACAAAACCGTTTGATACAGCAACTTGATAGGCTGAACTTCCTGTTGCTCCTGTTGGACCTTGTGGACCTGTTGCTCCTTGTAAAGATGCTAACCATTGCGCTTCTGTACCTACAAAACCGTTTGCTACTGCTGCTTGATAGGCTGAGCTTCCTGTTGCTCCTGTTGCTCCTTGTGGGCCTGTTGCTCCTTGTAAAGATGCTAACCATTGTGCCTCAGTACCTACAAAACCGTTTGCTACTGCTGCTTGATAAGCTGAACTTCCTGTTGCACCTGTTGGACCTTGTGGGCCTGTTGCTCCTTGTAAAGATGCTAACCATTGTGCCTCAGTACCTACAAAACCGTTTGCTACTGCTGCTTGATAAGCTGAACTTCCTGTTGCACCTGTTGGACCTTGTGGGCCTGTTGCTCCTTGTAAAGATGCTAACCATTGCGCCTCGGTACCTACAAAACCGTTTGATACTGCTGTTTGATAGGCTGAGCTTCCAGTTGCACCTGTTGGTCCTTGTGGACCTATTGCTCCTTGTAAAGATGCTAACCATTGCGCCTCGGTACCTAGAAAACCGTTTGCTACTGCTGTTTGATAAGCTGAACTTCCAGTTGCACCTGTTGGACCTTGTGGGCCTGTTGCTCCTTGTAAAGATGCTAACCATTGC
>NZ_KE384312.1:0-261119 GCF_000425145.1 Pedobacter glucosidilyticus DSM 23534 | reverse complement strand
TTGATAAGCTGAACTTCCAGTTGCACCTGTTGGACCTTGTGGGCCTGTTGCTCCTTGTAAAGATGCTAACCATTGCACCTCGGTACCTACAAAACCGTTTGCTACTGCTGTTTGATAGGCTGAGCTTCCTGCTGGACCTTGTGGACCTGTTGCACCCTGTAATGATGCGAACCATTGTGCTTCTGTTCCCACAAAACCGTTTGCCACTGCTGTTTGATAAGCTGAACTTCCTGCTGGACCTTGTGGACCTGTTGCTCCGGTTGCACCCTGTAATGATGCTAACCATTGTGCTTCTGTTCCCACAAAACCGTTTGCTACTGCTGTTTGATAAGCTGAGCTTCCTGCTGGACCTTGTGGGCCTACTGGACCACCCGCCGGACCTTGTGGACCAATTGGGCCTTGTGGACCTTGCAATGAAGCTAACCATTGCGCCTCGGTACCAGTATAACCATTATTTACTGCTATTTGAAAAGCTGACGGTCCCGGAGCACCTACTCCACCCCCAGCATATAAGGCATAAGGCACACTTAATAATTGTGCCGTACCAGCTAAAGAATAATTACTTCCATTATTTGGATCTACTTCAACTTTAATGTATTTAAGACCACTTGCCCAATTTATCGAAGAAAAACTACCTGTGGTGGTTAACGCCCCTGCACTTCCTATCTGTACATTATAAAGTCCTAATAAATTGGTTGTAACCCCTCTTGTCTCGGTATATACACTGGTACCAGTTGCGCTACCTTCTAATATAGAAATCCTAAGAGCAATAGCCCTGTTAACAATAGGAGTTCCATTTGCATTTCTAGCGGCTCCCTGATAATTAAATTGTTGAGGAACTTGAGCAAACAATAAACCTGCGTACAGATTTAACAAGAGGGCAAAAATGAATACGATCTTCTTCATGCTTTTTAAATGAAAGTAATTTTACACAAAGTTAAAATCAGCCCCTAAACAGACTTTACATATTTTGGCTATTTATACAACTATTTAGACTTAACAGAAAAATATTATTACGTTAATCATATATTTTACAACTAACGCAGTATTTATTAATCATTAAGCATCAAATAAGATAAAATAGTTTAAAAATGAGTATAAATAGTTTTACATATAACCTAGTATATTAACCAGATTAGTAAAATATTTAAACATTCATTTATCCTCAGTAAAATAACTTATGAAAAGAAATTATCTTATAGCTTTACTATTGGCCGCACAATTCAATAATGCTTATAGCCAAAAGCTTTGGTCGCTTACCCGATCACAAGCGTCTTATGCAAGTAATAATAATAACCATTTTTTGGTTTGGGGAGATAATTTAGAAGGGCAACTAGGCTTAGGAGATTGTATGGTACCAACTCCTGTAAATACAGGTACCAGCCAAAGTAGCGTATTAAATCATCCCTTTGCTGCTTTCTCTAATATATTATTTGCCTCGGTTGGCGAAACTTATGGTGCAGTTATTACCCAAGATGGCAAATTATTTGTTATGGGATGGAACCCTTCCAGACAATTAGGTTATTTAGCTTCAGAAGAACTCACTAACACAGAAAATAAAATAAGAAGCCAAGCCTTTAATGTTGCTAATTGCGAGCCTAGTAGGATTTTACACCCAGCTGGCACTACAGGTTGGAAACAAGTAGCCGTTGGAGAACGTTATATGGTAGCTATAGCATCTGACAACCAATTATACAGTTGGGGAAGAAATGTTTATGGTACTTTAGGAAGATTGAGCCCAACCCCAGGTAGTACTACAACAGATCCTGCGGTTACTGCTATCCCTAATCCCATTGGTGTTACCAGTTGGAAACATATTTTTAGCGGCTATAACCATGTTTTAGCTATTGCCCAAAATGACAGATTGTATGCCTGGGGGCACAATTATGCCGGACAACTTGGAACAGGAACCAGCACTAACAGCCCTGATGGTTTACTTTACGAAGTACCTTTACCAGCTGGTGCAATGGGCTGGAAATGGGCTAACGCCGATGGCGGTCAGCCTAATGGAGGTACTGATGATCTTGCAAGCGAATATTTAGATTTCTCTTTAGCTATTACCCTAGAAGGAAAATTGTATGCCTGGGGTGGCAATGAGGATCAAAATGATGCTATAACTGGCAAACTTGGAAATACCACTGTTGATAGACAGCTAAGCCCAGTAGAAATACCATTACCTGCCGGAGCGACTTCATGGGTTAAAGTTGTTGCAGGAGGAACACATGCTTTGGGTATTACCAATGATGGGAAACTTTATTCTTGGGGCTCTGGGAATGCCGTTGGAAGAGGTGCAGGAGGTCCGTTTGCTGTAGGTGAAGTATCCATGCCCACAGGTGTTACAGCTTGGCTTGATGTTGAGGCTGGACTTAACCATACTTTAGCATTAGGTAATAATTATAAGCTTTATGGTTTTGGTAGCAATGCACAAAGTGCAATATTTAATAATGCCAATACACCAACTAATGCTAATGCGATTATTACAGATCTTACTCCTGTTCCACTAGCTGTTAATTTAGTTGATTTTAAAGCTCATGCTCATCATCAGGGAGAAGTACAGCTAAGCTGGCTAACCAAAGGCGAAAAAGACCATGCTTATTTTGAAATTGAGCATACTAATTCTATACAAGCAGCTAACTGGAAATTTCTGAAACGTATTGAAGGTGCTGGCAATTCTGAAACGGCTATTAATTATTCTTATACGCATACAAACCCCATAATAGGTAATAATTACTATCGATTAAAACAAGTAGACTTTGATGGCCATTCCAACTATAGCAATATCATCAGTATAGCCCTAAATGAAGCTGCTTCAATTAAATTATTCCCCAATCCAGCTACCACTGAAATTAATATGACATTAAATGCAAGTAAACCCATCCAGCAATTTGAAGTTTATATTTCTGATATATTAGGAAACATTGTTTACGAGGAAAAAGGAGTAAAAACTTTATATGATACCTCCACTTACAAAATTAATATTACAAACTTAAAGCCTGGTGTCTATTTTATTGAAATTAAATATCTAGACTATTATGAAAAGTTAAAATTCATCAAAGATTAAAAAAAGGAATGTCACTACGCTGTATCAGGATGTTACATTTTAAAAATTTGATTTACAAATAATTAGTACAAATTAGAGGAGCGAAATTTAAATTTTGCTTCTCTTTGAATGAAAACTTTAGCTATCCATTGACGTTATTCATAACCATTTAAAAATGAGGCAATCACGCATAATTTTTACATATTAGCATCTAAAATATCTAATATTTAGATGAGCTTTTGACTTTATACTTTTAAAAATTCCTAAATATTCGCTTTTCAGGTTTTTTGACTTTATACTTTTGACTTTATACTTTTCAAAATGCGATTTGGAAAAATTAAAGTCAATACACAAGTTCTATTTTGCCGGATTTTGCCGTCAGTTGCCGCCATTTGCCGGCTTTTGCCAGTCTTTTTGCAGACTTGTTCGAGACCTCTTCGAGACTTGTTCGGGAAATAGGGGTGTTTTCCCGAAGAACTCCCGAATATGTCTGGGAGAAGACCCCTGTCTTGTCCTGAAAAAACTTTATGTCTTATCCTGAAAAAACTTTACAGTTATTTGGTTAATACTGTTCTGGCTTTACAATAGCTTTTAACTCTCGTCAGCACTTTACACTATTTTTAAACATAAAATTTTAACCTCATTTGAGAATTATCTAGAAGAGTTGAGCTATATTACAGCAACTGAATATTTTATACATATAAAAATCTTTCCAGATTTAATAGAAGAAAAATGAGGATGTCTCTAATCACGATTTGTTTCTAGTAAAGTAAGAATCTTGTTTATTATTCTTCAATTCCTAGCCATGCCAGTATTAAACTTTCAAGATGGCAAAACATAGCTTTTCGAGACATCCTCCTTATGGTGACTTAATGTTTTAAAATTATTTTAAAATTTTCAATCATATCATTATGTTCTACTTGAAATAAATAAATCCCGTCAGCTTCTTTAGATAAATCAATAAGATTTGTTTCACCTTGGTAAATTAATTTACCAACTAAATTGTAAACCTTAACTTTTGCAACTTCATGATTAGCTAAGTTGATTCTTATTAGTCCGGAAGTAGGATTAGGATAAAGGCTTAAGTCTGATGAATTCGACTCAAGTATTAATTTTTTATCCCGGAAGCTATTCATCATTCCATTTGATTCAAAATTAAATGCCCCCACACTACTAGGATAATCAGCAGAGGTTAATCCTGAGACAGAATAAAGTAAAGTCCATGTTGTGTTATCATTTGATCCATAACATTCAAATGATCCGAAACCACGATTAGCAGAATTAGCATCTATTTGAATACCTGTTGGTGCTACTGCAACTCCAGAACCTAAATCAACAGTGATGGTTGCTGGAAAGCTTTGTAAAACCACCCAACCTGAAGTTAAGCTAGTATCAAAAGCCCTCCAAGGGGTAGTACCAACATTAGCTGTAACAGCTCCGTTATCGGTACTGAGTTTGGGATTAGGGTAAGTATTGGCGCCTGCTAGCCAAGTAATATCCTGGATAGTAACATCATTAGTAACGGTAGATAATCCGGTTAAACGTAAATACCGATAGGCTGCATTAACTATAATATTTATAGCTGATGATGTTGTTGTAGCGCCACTATTATCGGTAGCTTTCGCAGTTATAGTATAATTACCAGAAGTAACATTAGCCCAACTATAGGTATAAGGAGTAGATAAATCTTCCCCTAATTTTGTTACACCATTAAAAAACTCCACTTTGGTGATATTACCATCACTATCTGAAGCATTAGCCTGTAAATTAATAGTAGCCCCTTGTGTAAATGTAGTACCATTACTTGGGGATGTAATAGATACTGTTGGGGCAACATTACTAGATGTAGTTGTAGGAAGCTCTCTTCTCCACAATCCTGCTCCGCGGGTTGCAGCATAATAATAAATCCCTGTTGTATTATCTGCTTTAGGCTGTACCACTATTTTTCCATCCCATAGCCGGGCAACTTCCATAAAATTGGGCGTTCCAAATGTACCACTCCAATTTTCCCAAGTTACTGTGTTGTTAGCATTGATTGTCCCCCTTAACATACAATAGCCATGCTTTCCATCTTCAACATGTGAACCTAAAACTATTTGCTTTTTATAACCTGCTATACCACTAAAAGTTAAATCCATTACATCACCATTAGTCCAAGTTCCTAACCAAGGTTCTGTATTTATGGCTAATGTTTGTGCCCTGTTTAAGATTAAGCTAAATGGTCCTTCATTAACAGATAAATAAACATTTTCTCCGTTTGAGTAAGACATATACGTGGTACTACCATCTACCCAATAGGTAAAATTACCTGTAATTGCAGGAGAAGTTGTAACGGTATTGAAAGACCAAGAACCAGTTATCGTATTTCTTGTTGCTTTATATAAAGTATTATTTGTACAGGCAAATAAAACGTTTCCATTTGATGAGAACCAAACATCACCACTTTTAAAAGAAACTGCTACAGGACCTATTGCTGTAAAGGTTCCACCAGTTCCTGCCATCCGAGCATAAATATCTTTGGTTTCATAAAGTCCATTTTGGGTGGCAATAATCACATTTTTAAAATCCTGAGGATTGTAGGTTGAGCCATAAGTACGGCTATTAGCTGTTGGAAGTCCGCTTGTACCTGTTTCTAAACTTACCCAAGCATCATTAGGAGAAGCCGGATTTGATAGATATTTACCCCAGTGAGATGCATCTGCTGCATCATTTACACCTCCAAACCCACCTCCAGCGGCAGTAATAACCAATGCTGGATTACTCCCATTGGCAGGAATTATATCTACATAATCACAATTTTGACCACCGTTAGGTCTGCTTTCTTGCGTCCAACTATTTCCACTATCCCAGCTCTCTAAAATTCTGTTATCAGCCATACCTTGCGCTACATAATTTCTATAACCAGTTCCATCAAAATTTACAGTAGATTGAAAACCTCTGGTTTTATATGTTCTGTAACTGCCTGATGTACCAATATATTCGGTACTTAGTACTTGATATTTATTTAAGGTATTATTTGCCAAAGCAGGATCTCCAAAATATAAGGATTGCTGGCTGGCAATTAAAACCTTACGGCTAGGCCAACTAGTTGGCGTATAAGCGTATTGTCTTACCTGAGGCGCTATAGCATTCCAACCCATATCGTAGTTAAAAGAATTTGTACCACTTTGTCCAAAAACCATTGCCCAGCTTCCTGATACACTATTACTGTTTACTGCTCCTGTATATTCAAATAATCCTTGTGAACTATTCGCATTACTACTCATACATCCTAAAATTACTTTGTGCTGTGTAGCTGTACTGCGAGGATCTACCATGGGTTTCCAATAGTATGTACTCACTCCAGAAGCGTAATATAAACCATTGGAAGATGTTGGAGAGGCAATTAACGACCATGTCCAGGTATTAGAGCTGTTATTAACTTGTGCAACATAAACATTTGTTTGTGTGGGCAATACGGTTTCATCGGCAGTAAAAACGGCATAAGCAAATTGGCCATTTGGTGTAATATCAAAACCACGGCAACTTGCCATGCCTGAAGGAAAAGAAATTTTTGAAAAGGATGTACCACCGTTAGTACTTTTATATAAACCAGAATGCGCTCCTAAATAAATCCTACTATTATTAGTTGGATCTATAGTTATGGTATAACATTGCTTGTAACCATTTACAGGTTCGTAATTGATGGTTTGCCATGTATTACCTTTATCTTTAGTAATCCAAATATTACGTGTACCAGTGGTAGACTCAACAGGAACTTTCTGGTTACCAATCTGAGTATCTTTGATATACCAACTATTACCAGCATAAATATTGTTGGCATTGCTTGGGTCAACTACTAGAGTTGCTACTGCTGAACCTTTCATTGGCCAATTAGGAATAGACCAATTTAAACCACCATTAATAGATAAACTTAAACCGTAAATACCACCACAGTAAACCCTATTACTATTGCCAGGTTCTACGGCCGTTACAAAAGACATGTGATGGATGAGATCTTTACCGGTATAGGTCCAAGAAAGTCCATAATCATTACTGCGATAATTTCCTTCTACATCACTATTCAAAAACATTCGACCTGGAGTATTAGGATCGAGCGTAATACCCTGTATTTGGCCTCCGCCACCAGGGTTTAGGTTTTCCCATTCTTGTGCTTGTGATACAAAAACAAGATTGGAAACCATCATCAAAGAGGATAATAATTTTTTCATAATTGTTTATAATTAGTTGAAAACAAGATATATAAACTATGATGTTTGATACTACGGATTTACAAGGAACAACTACTAACTTTAAATATAAGAGTTGATAATAGTACCAGTTTTATAGGTAATGGTACTTGGGTTAGTTTCATTTCTTATCTCTTTATATGAAATATTCTATCCAGATTTAATAAAAAAGCCTTGGCAAAAATAAATTACCAAGGCTTTCTAATATGAATAAGCAATTATCTTACTTCTTTATAAATTTTATGAATTTTACTGCTCCATTCATTTCTGTGATCTCTATAAAGTAAATGCCTGGCTTTAAGAAAGAAACATCAGCATTGAATATGGAACCATTTGATAAATTTATTTGTTTAGAAAACACTCTTTTGCCTTCTAAATTATTAATTCTTACGGCACTTATGCCTTGCTCTAATGCTATCTTAACATTTAATATATCTTCTACAGGGTTAGGATAAACGATAAGGTTTTCTTTTGCAATACCAGCTGTTATACTTTTAATTTCACTGTACAAGAATGCTGCATCTAAATCAATTTGTTTAAGTCGGTAATAATTTACTCCTTGTAAAGGGTTAGCATCCAAATATTGATAATTGATAATTCTATTTGAGTTGCCGCTGGCAGATACCGTACCTATTTTAATAAAATTACCATCTGCTCCAGCTCTTTCTATTTCAAAATGGCTACTATTTGCTTCGGAAGAAGTTTGCCATAATAAATTTACACCTTGATTTGTGCTCTCGAGATTGAATGATGAAAAACGCACCGGTACAGTATTAATAATTTCTCTTCTCCACAAACCAGCACCTCTGGTTGCTGCGTAATAATAAGTAGCAGGTGTATTATCAGCTTTAGGTTGGGTTACTATTTTTCCATCCCATAAACGGGCAACCTCCATAAACTCTGGTGTACCAAAAGTGCCGCTCCAGTTCTCCCATGTAACGGTATTATTTGCTGCAATGGTACCTTTAAGAATACAATAACCATGTTTACCGTCTTCTACTTGTGAACCTAAGTAAATTTGGTTTTCAAACCCTGCAGCACCACTAAAAGTAATATGCATGGTTGTTCCATTAGTCCATGTAGATAGCCAAGGCTCAACATTTACGGCTAAAACGCCTGCTCTATTTAAGACTTCGGTAAATTGACCTTCATTAACAGACATAAATAATCTTGGACCCGAGCCTCCTGTAGAATTATTAGAGTATATCATATAGCTTGTTCCGTTATTTTTCCAATAATAAAAATTACCGGCTTGCATACTGGTTGCTCCTTGTGTTAGGGTGGTGGTTGTCCAAGGCTGACCAATTGCTGTACGTGTTAATTTATAAATGGTATTTGCAGTATGGGCATATAAAACATTACCATTTTCAGGGTCAAAGAAAACGTCTCCGTTTTTAAAAATGGTACCTTGTGGAGGGCCTATAAAAGAGAATGCCCCGCCAGTATTAGCCATTCTGGCATAAATATCGGTAGTCTCCATCAAACCATCTTGCGTAGCAATAACTACATTTTTAAAGTCTTGTGGATTATAAGCTGCTCCATAAGCTCTAGTATTGGCTGTATTACTAATTACGCCACTTGTACCTGCTTCTAAATTTACCCAAGTATCATTAGGAGATGCAGGGTCTGATAAATATTTGCCCCAATGCGATGCATCTGCGCCATCATTTACACCTCCAAAACCACCACCTGCTGCTGTAATAACTAATGCTGGATTACTCCCATTGGCTGGGATAATCTCTACATAATCTCCATTTTGCCCTCCGCCTGGCCGACTTTCTTGTGTCCAAGAATTACCACTATCCCAGCTTTCTAATAGCCTATTATCGGCCATAGCCTGAACTACATAATTTTTATATCCAGAACCATCAAAATTAACGGTTGATTGAAAGCCTCTTGTTTTATAGGTTCTATAACTTCCGAAAGTCCCTACAAACTGTGTGCTTAAAACTTGATATTTACCTGGAGTATTATTAGGTAAAGCAGGATCGCCGTAGTATAAAGACTGCTGACTTGCCAAAAGCACTTTACGATCAGGCCAGGTTGTTGGTGTATAAGTATATTGTCTAACTTGAGGAGCTATCCCATTCCAGCCCATATCATAATTAAAAGTATTGGTACCAGATTGTCCAAAAACCATAGCCCAAGCTCCGGTAACATTACTACCCGCTACAGTTCCGGTAAATTCATATAAACCTTGAGAGCTGTTAGCATTACTATTCATACAACCAATAATTATTTTATGCTGACTTGGAGTGCTTCTAGGGTCAACTATAGGTTTCCAATAATAAGTGTTTACACCTGTTGCGTAATATAAACCATTAGGAGATGAGGGAGAAGCAATTAAGGTCCAAGACCAAGTATCCGAAGCATTATTAACTTCTGCAACATATACACTAGGTTGCGCAGGTGTTACGGTTTCATCTACACTAAAAACCGCATAAGCAAATTTTCCATCTGGAGTAATATCAAAGCCACGACAACTTGCCATACCTGATGGGAAAGAAATTTTGTTAAAAGATGTTCCTCCGTTTACACTTCGATATAAACCAGAATGTGCACCTAAATAAACCCTATCATTATTGGTTGGATCTATGGTAATAGTGTAGCATTGCTTATAACCATCTACAGGTTCGTAATTAATGGTTTGCCAGGTAGCACCTTTATCTTTTGTTAACCAAATATTACGTGTACCTGTAGTAGCTTCGGAAGGTACTTTTTGATTATCTATCTGTACATCTTTAATATACCAGCTATTACCTGCATAAATGTTATTAGCATTAGAGGGGTCTACTACTAAAGTTGCTATGGCAAAACCTTTCATAGGCCAGTTGGGTACTGTCCAGTTTAGCCCACCATTATCAGAATAATGTAAGCCATAAATGCCGCCTGTATAAACTCTATTGCTGTTTCCAGGTTCTACGGCTGTAATAAAAGACATGTGGTGTATCAAATCTTTACCGGTGTAGCTCCAAGACAGGCCATAATCATCACTACGGTAACTTCCTTCAACATCGCTGTTTAAAAACATCCTACCTGGCATGTTTGGATCACAGGTTATACCTTGAATTTGCCCCCCTCCTCCAGGATTGAGGTTCTCCCAATTTTGGGCCTTTAAAATTCCGGCCACTAAAGACAGGTAAATCAATAAAGTAAATTTTTTCATTTTCATTTGATTTTGATTATTAAATGGTTAACTAAAATTATTGGATAGTAAATTATTATCATTTCGCTTACTCAACAATCAACTTTGGATTTGTAAAACACGAGTAATAAGTATATCCTATTTCCATATTGTTAACTAATAATAAATTTATTTCAAAAAATGCGCCTTAAATGTTAAAAAGACGAAACTTGACAACTAAGTTTAAAAGTTTGCCGATATAGTTTAAAGAAATACTTCATAACTGATAGAATTTAGCAGATATTAAAATAGAGGCTCGCATTAACGCTTATAAAAGTTCTAAGGCTTGCCTACCTTGAAAGATTATTCTACTTGTGTTTTGCGAAATCATATTGTTTTAAAGGTGAGTTATGGTAGGAGAACAGACATCAATCATAATTTTGATTTAACCAGTGAATTGTTAAGCTTTTAAATAAAGTCAGAGATTATAAACCTCAAACCTCATGAAAAACAAACACTTAATAATTGTTTTTTTACTGGTTGGTATAACAACCCTATCCTGTAAAAAAAACAAGAATAGCAATGCAGAAGAGCCTTGCCCTGGCTTTTGTAAAGACTTTGATTTCGGTTTGATAGACTACCAGCCCGAATGGAGCCCAGACGGAAAATACATAGCGTATTACCATATAGATAAAGAAATTACTAAAAATGGCATCTGGCTTATTACGCCAGACGGCAAAGAAAACCGTTTGTGGCATTCTGGAGTAGGTGCCGAAACACCAACCTGGTCTCCGGATGGGCAATGGATAGCTTTCTCGCAAGGTGCACAAATATGGAAGAAAAAGCTGAATGGCGATAGCCTTACGAGAATAACTAATGAAGGCCGTAATTTTTTTCCGGCTTGGAGCCCGGATGGGAAATGGATAGCGTATGATAATACCGATTGCGGAAATTCTGCTTTTCCTGCACCAGCAAACTCATGTGGCATCTTATTAACTAACTTTTTAGAAAAGAAACTAATAGTATCAGGAAGAATACCATCATGGATAAATAGTTATTCCTTTATATATATTGGATTATTTTATAACATTTATAAATACAATCTAAAAGATTTCTCTAAAGTACAGCTTACAACGACAAACACAAAAGATAAATTTACAACGGTCTATAGCCTTAAATATTCTACAAAAAATTATATCGCACTCACCTCACAGGTTAATGGAGACGTACCTCAAATCTGGATTATGAATGATGATGGTAGTAATCTCAAGCAACTGACCCAAACCGGTGGCTATACCAGTGACTGGAGCCCTGATGGAAGTAAAATAGTTTTTACAGACTCAAGAGCAGTAAACGGCAGGTTATGGCTTATGAATGCTGATGGAAGCGATAAGCAACAACTTAGTTTTGAAAATAAATTTAATCTATGATTTATGAAAAATATCAACCCATTAATCCTATTGATAATTATAGTTTTTTTAACTACAAGCTGCAAAAAGAATGCTAAAGACAACAAAGGGCAGGAACCTTGCGTGGGGGGTTGTGGAACCATAGATTTCAATATTGTCGACTACCAGCCCGCATGGAGCCCAGACGGAAAATACATTGCTTATTACCACATAGATAAAGAAGTTGCTAAAAATGGCATTTGGCTTATTACACCAGACGGCAAAGAAAACCGTTTGTGGCATTCTGGAGTAGGTGCCGAAACACCAACCTGGTCTCCGGATGGGCAATGGATAGCTTTTTCGCAAGGTGCACAAATATGGAAGAAAAAGCTGAATGGCGATAGCCTTACCAGAATAACTAATGAAGGCCGTAATTTTTTTCCGGCTTGGAGCCCGGATGGGAAATGGATAGCTTATGGACAATCTATTTGTAATGCTACTCCATGCGGATTATGGATTGTCTCAGCTTCTACTAACAGCACTTCCTTTTTGATGAATTACGGGAATTTTCCTACTTGGAACCCGCATACTATGGAAATAATATATCAAACAACAATAGTTGAAACTAATGGAAATGTACTTGGAGACTCCTTATGGGTTTTTAATTTGGCTTCAAATAAAAAAAGAGGCTTAATTGCTTTAACAGGAAAGAATTTAACCAACAATTATTTTAAATATTCTAGTAATGATAAAATAGGCTTTACCTCCCAGCCTATGGGTGGCGTACCCCAAATATGGCTAATGAACGCAGATGGAAGCAACCAAAAGCAACTGACCCAAACAGGGGGCTATACCAGTGACTGGAGCCCGGATGGAAGTAAAATAGTCTTTACAGATTCCAGAGCAGTAAATGGCAGGTTATGGCTGATGAATGCTGATGGCAGCAATAAGCAACAACTTAGTTTTGCAGAAAATTTTAACCCTTAAATTATATAATATGAAAACATTATTACCATTTTTAAAACTTATTGTGCTGATAAGTTTTTTTAGTATCTGTACTGTTAAATCCGGGAATGCTCAACAGCGAAACCTTAAACACGAATTATTGGTTTTTATAGTACCAGATTCATTAGAAATTTCTGATGATAAAACAGATAAAATCAGTCATCATGAAGCAAAAATTCTTTCAAAATCGCTCAAATCTGCACTAGATGATGTTAAACCTGTAGCTATAGGTAAAGCGTTCCCCAAATGGAACAAGGCAGACAGTGTTAAAACCCGAGAAGACGGCATAAAAGTAAAGACTCCGCCATTCGACCGTGTATTTACCTTGACCTTTAAAAGTGAGGAAGAGGCTAACGCAGCCATAGAGATTTTAAAGAAAAATCCATCTGTACTTTTTGCAGAAAAAAATTCGGAGCCCAAACTACATTCAGACCCTGATTATCTTAGTGGCGTACAATGGCATTTAAATAATGATGGAAGAAATGGAGGAACCATAGGGGCAGACATTAAAGCTCAGCAAGCCTGGAATATCTTTACAGGTAGTACAGCTGTAACCATTGCTATTTTTGATTCGGGCTTGGAATTATCACATGATGAAATGGTAGGAAAGGCAACTGGTGATGCTCATTTAGCAGGTACACCTAACGGTTATCATGGTACACATGTTGCCGGAATAGCTGCGGGTAATGCCAATAATGGTAAAGTTGGAAGAGGAGTAGATTGGAATGCCAGATTACTTTCAAAAAGAATTTTTGAACCCTTTGGATATATTGGCGATGCCAATGTAGCGCAAAAAATAACCGATGCGGTAAATAGTGGTGCGCAAATAGCTAACCATAGCTGGGGCGGGCCAATTTACAGCACAACATTAGCCATGGCATTTGCCTATGCTTATAAAATGAATCATACCTCAGTAGTTGCTATGGGTAACAATAATGGAGGTGTTATACAATATCCAGCCGGAATTAATAATGTGATAGCCGTAGGTGCTACACAAAATAATGACCAGCATTCTCCGTTTTCAAATACTGGTAACCATATAGATGTTGCTGCACCAGGAGGAATAACAAACTCTGGAACTGATAATAGAGATATTTGGTCCTCTAAATTAAATAATTCATACGGATTTCATGCTGGTACTTCTCAAGCTGCGCCACAGGTTGCAGGTATAGCTTCTTTATTAAAAGGTTATAACGCCAATCTTGCAAATGATGATATTGAAAATATTATTAAATTGAGTGCTGATAAAGTAGCAGGGATGAATAATCAAAATTTCACTACCACTTATGGCTATGGCCGTGTAAACGCAGGTCAGGCTTTAAGTTTATTACAATTACCTAATTCAATAAACCATTTTACAGCTACAGGTGGTACGGTTGCCAGTACCACAGGTTTTATGTCTAAAGCGTTTTATGCAACACCAGGCCTTGCGCCTAATAATTATATTGTTAAAAGATATGAAGTAATTAAATCTGTCAACCTTCCTTACTCCTTTTGTAATATAGTTGCTGCTTGGGGCAGAGGTGTCGGTTCTGTTGGCTATAACGGCTTTTCTAATCCTAATTTTGGTGAGGGTTTTTGTGAGGTAATTCCCGGTTCTGTAACCGGTACCACCGCAACTTTAAGAACCTATGTTTACGAAGTTTTTAACACTATTGGGCAAAGAATAGGCTATTATCCAACTACGCCTGCCAATGTTACATTTGCTTATACGGTTTTAGGCCAGGTAAACAATTTTACAATTACCGGTCCGGTGCAATCCTGCCCAAATGAAACCTATAGTATTCCAAACCTGCCTAGTGGTTATACTGTAACTTGGTCTGCATTTGGTAGTATTGGTATTTCTGGTTCTAATACTGCTAACCCGGTTTCAACCACTTCTTTATATAATGGTTCAGGTGTACTTACAGCAACCATTACTACAACCTGTGGTCAAACAATAACTACAACTAAAAATTTTACTCCAATTACCATAGACGGATCAGAAGTAGTATGTAATACACAAAGGTATACTATATCTGGCGTACCAGCAGGAGCCACAGTTACTTGGAATGTATTACCGGTTAATAATTCTCCAGTATATGAGGGTTATCCAGCGGGTAATGCAACTATTACAAGTAACAATAATACTTATGCAGATATTAGCGCTATAAGTGAAGGGGCTATTAAACTACAAGCTACCGTAAACCTAGGCTGTTTTACCCGCACCATAACTAAAGATCTTATGGTTGGCTTACCTCCCTGGAATGATTCAACTTTAGTAGTATCACATTATGGTAGTTTATCAGGTTATAATTTTCAAGTTAACATTCATAGGTATCCTGGTACTTTATCTTGTGAATGGTATATAGATGGTATTCCTATGCAGCCATTAGCTTTTTGTACTGGAGCTTACCTAAATGCTTATTATGGTACATACCCCTATGATTATTTCCAATATAACTATTATGGTAACCATACTATTACTGCTATTGCATATACTTCTTGTGGAAATGTAACTTTAGAGCATAATTTTTACATACCTTATAACAGAAGTAGTTTTATCATCTCGCCTAATCCTGCTGGTGAAGAACTTACTGTAAGTACAAGCGATTACAAGGCAGAGTCTAATTTATTACCTGAGAGTAAAGCAATCGTTGAAAAACTTAAAGTAAAAGGAAAACTCCTTCCCAAATCTTTTCCAGTTAAATTAATGAATGATAAAGGAGAAATTCTGAGATCTGGAAATTTAGTTGATGGAAAAATAAGCTTTAATACAAAATTTATTCCTGATGGAACTTATTTCTTACATATTTTTGCCGAAAAGGATGTTATTAAAAAGCAAGTATTAATAAGGCATTAAAATCTAATAGATAGACAAACCGTCTTAAAAACTAAGATCAGAAATAGCGATTATATTAACGTGTCATCATTGGCAGCTGGTACTTACGTTTTAACCATTAGCAAAGATGGTATTCAAATACATCAGCAAAAAATAATTATAAATCCTTAATATGAATATAATGAAGTTTAAAATCAAGCTCAAATTGGGCTTGATTTTCTTTTTGAATGTAGCCTTAACATCTAAAATTTTAGCCCAAAAACCTAATATCATAGTAATCATGGCTGATGATATGGGTTTTAGTGATTTAGGAGCTTATGGCTCAGAAATACAAACTCCTCATTTAGATTGGCTGGCCAAAAATGGAATGAAATTTAATAAGTTCTACAATAATGCCCGGTGCTGCCCTTCCAGAGCCTCATTAATGACCGGATTGTATCCACACCAAGCAGGTATAGGACAAATGGATATTGATTTAAAAATACCTGCTTATCAAGGCTATTTAAACCATCAATCTGTTACCATAGCTGAAGTTTTAAAAGATGCGGGCTATAATACTTATATGAGCGGGAAATGGCATATCGGGAATGCTAGAGGACAGTGGCCTGTAGACCGTGGTTTTAATCGTTCGTTTTCATTAATCAATGGTGTAAGCAATTATTTTGGTACCAAAGCTTATGGAAGTTGGTACGAGTCTACCTTTGCTATTGATAGCCAACGTATTTACCCAGGTGGAGAAAATTATTATCTTACAGATGCTATAAACCAATATGCAAGCAATTTTATTAAAGAAAATACCAAGACTCGTAAACCATTCTTCTTATATGTTGCTCATGCAGCACCGCATTGGCCTTTACATGCTTTGCAAGAAGACATTAAAAAATACGAAACTACCTATTTAAAAGGCTGGGATACTTTACGCCTAGCAAGGTACCATAAGATGATAAAGCAGCGTATTATTTCGTCTAAAACGAAGCTTCCAGAAAGAGATGCTGATATACCTGCATGGGAAAGTGTAAATGAAACAGAAAAAAAAGATTGGGCACATAGGATGGCTGTTTATGCTGCCATGATAGATAGGATGGATAAAGGAATTGGAGAAATTATAAAGACTTTAAAACAAGAAAACCAGCTTGAAAATACTTATATCTTTTTCTTATCAGATAATGGTGCTTGTGCAGAAGATAGGGTTTTGTTAGATCGGATTTTTAAAATTAACACTAGTAAATATGCTGCTGGAGATAGTTTAAGCTGGCAATCTTATGAAAAACCTTGGGCAAACTTATCAAACACTCCTTTTAGGTTATATAAATCGTATCTTGAAGAAGGCGGTATAACCAGTCCTTTTATAGCTTATCATCCAAAAACGATCAAAGCCAATACTTTATCTCCATACAATGGCCATATTATGGATATTATGCCTACCCTAGTTGAGCTGGCAAATGCCCAATATCCAAAAACTTATAAAAACAATCAGATTTTAGCATTAGAGGGAACATCTTTAATACCTGTTTTATTTCAAAAGAAAGATAAGTATGAAAGATATATCTTTTGGGAACATGAAGGAAATAAAGCTGTAAGGTATAAAAACTGGAAATTGGTAAAGCAAAATACCAAAGAGTGGCAGCTCTTTAACCTCAAGAAAGACCCAACTGAACTTACAGATGTGCGTTTAGAACATCCAAAAGTAGCTACACTGCTTATGCAAGAACATCAAAAGTGGGAACAAAGAGCAGGTGTTTTAGAATGGGGACCTGATATGTTGCAAAGATGGGAAAACAGAATTGAGAAATAAAATGGGAGAGTGGAAAGTAGAAAGTATAGAGTAGAAAGTAAAAAGATGTATAATATAAGAAAAGTATAGAGTAGAAAGTAAAAAGATGCCTAAATATCGGACTTAACCGATATTTAGGCCTAATAACCTAGAAAAATAGAAAGATAACTTAACAAACAAATAACTTTTGCGAATTAAAAATTTAAAAGGAAAAATTAAAAAATCCTTCACGCATTCAAAAATCAATCAATATTAAAATAGATTGCTTCTTCGTTCCTCATTGCAATAACCTAGGCAACTAATGAACTCATACCTAGTGAACTTAATCCTAACCAACCACCTACCAATTAAATTTTACTTCTCTTTTAATATCAGGATGTAGGCTATAATGCACTGGGCAAGTTAAAGCTGCATGTTCTAATATCTTTTTATCTTTATCTGAGTATTGATTTTTTAAAGGGAAATCGAAATTCACATGAATTTCTGAAACCCTTCTAGGCTCGGCTGCCATTACTTTGGTAACCTCGGCGCTCAAGCCTGTTAAATCAATACCATGTGTACTTGCTGCTATTCCCATAATCGTCATCATACAATTACCAAAAGAAGTAGCCAGTAAATCTGTTGGAGAAAAAGCCTCTCCTTTACCTTTATTATCTATAGGTGCATCTGTAATAATTTCTTTGCCTGATTGTACATGTGTTGATGTAGTTCTTAATGAACCATTATAAATAATTTTTGAAGTTGCCATATCTAAAATTCAATATCGTTTAAACATAAGAGCAATTGGACTCTTTAAAAACAATAATACTACTTTTTACTTTGATTATTTTACAACAAAAGCACCATTTGTTTAAATAAATTACAGAACAACAACACAACTTTTAATTAAACTATATGTATTTTTGTAACCATGATAGAGTTACCGGTAATACCTGCAAACCAAGTACAACGAAAACCAGATTGGTTAAGAGTGAAGCTTCCTGTTGGAAAAGAGTATGCTCATGTGAGAGGCTTGGTAGACGAGCATAAACTACACACCATTTGCGAAAGTGGCAATTGCCCTAATATGGGCGAGTGTTGGGGTGCTGGTACTGCTACTTTTATGATTTTAGGTAATATTTGTACCCGTTCATGCTCATTTTGTGCGGTTGCAACTGGTAGACCTTTAGCTGTGGATACGGATGAGCCAAACCGCGTAGCCAACTCTATCAAGTTGATGAACGTAAAGCATGCTGTTATCACTTCTGTTGATAGAGATGATTTAAAAGATGGAGGTTCTATCATTTGGGCCGAAACCATTAAGGCTATCAGAAGAGAAAGTCCGCAAACAACCATGGAAACCTTAATTCCAGATTTTAAAGGTGTTTGGGATAACCTTTACAGAGTTTGTGAAGAAAAGCCAGAAATTATTTCTCATAACATAGAAACTGTAAGAAGGCTAACTAAAGAAGTAAGAATACAAGCTAAGTATGACCGTAGTATGGAGTGCTTAAAACGTATTTCTGATTTCGGTTTAAGAACTAAATCGGGTATTATGCTTGGTTTAGGCGAGAAAGAGGAAGATGTAATTGAGACATTGAGTGATTTAAAAGCTCATGGTGTACATGTAGTTACTATAGGGCAATATTTACAGCCTACTAAAAATCATCATCCGGTTGTAGATTGGATTCATCCAGATCAATTCCTAAAATACAAACAAATTGGTATGGAGATGGGTTTTAAATATGTTGAAAGTGGACCATTGGTAAGATCATCTTACCATGCAGAAAAACACTTGTTTGATTTGTAAAAATTCATCGCTACCTTAGGTAAATTGATTAAGACTAAAAAAATAACGCTGGAAGAACCAGCACTGATAGAAGCCCTACAGCAACACAAGGCAATAGGTGCAGAAGCTTTGTACGATATGTACTCCGCCTCTTTGCTTGGTGTTATATTTAAAATAGTTGCTGATAGAGAAATTGCAGAAGATGTTTTACAGGAAACTTTGGTAAAAATCTGGAATTCTATTCACCAATACGATGCCACCAAAGGTCGATTATTTACGTGGATGGTAAATGTTGCTAGGAATTTGGCTATTGATAAACTAAGATCTAAAGATTTTAGAAATCATTCTAAAAACCAAGATATTGAAAACCACGTAAATGTTATAGACGAGCAAAGGAATACGACATATAAGCCCGAGCTATTAGGTGTAAAAGATTTGGTAGAGAAACTTAAGCCCGAACAAAAAAAGATTGTTGAATTAGTTTACTTCCAGGGATATACTCACGTAGAAGTTTCAGATGAATTAGAAATTCCTTTGGGTACCGTTAAAACCCGACTTAGAATGGGTATTATGGAACTTAGAAAATATTTTAAATAATTGGAAGATATTAAAACATACATGGAATCTGGCATTCTAGAACTTTATGTTCTAGGAGATCTTTCACCTGAGGAAAAACTTAAGGTTGAGGAGATGGCTCAGCTTTATCCAGAGGTTAAAGCTGAGCTTGCCGAAATAGAGAAAACGTTAGGAAAGTTGGCAGATTCTTATGCTATTGAGCCTTCTGAAGGTTTAAGAGACAATTTTTTAAGTAAACTAACTTTTAACGAAGAAGATACCAATACTTCTATTTCTAGTGTTAACTTAGACACTAAGCAGCAAACTTTTTCTAGTCATAACAATGCTAAAGTTATTCCTTTAAACAGTTCTAAACTTAACTTTTATAAGTATTCTTTTGCTGCTTGTTTTACACTCCTTATCATGAGTGTAGCTGCTCTATTTGTTCTTTATAATAATTTACAAGAATCTAAAGAGCAATTAGCTGTATTACAAAGCAGTAATCAGGATTATGCCAACCAAGTAAATTATCTGGATAAAAAGGTAGAAAGCACTAATGAGATATTAAGTGTTTATACCAATCCTGATTATAAAATGGTAGAATTGAAGGGTACTGCAAATTCTCCAGAATCCAAAATGTTGGTAGCCTTTAATCCAAAAGAACAAAAGGTTATGATAGACATGAAAAATATGTCGATGCCTGCTCATGATGAAAATCATCAATATCAATTATGGGCATTGGTAGATGGCAAACCTGTTGATTTAGGTGTTTTTGATGGAGTTAATTCAGAAGCTGTCATGAAGAAAATGAAAGCGATAGATAAAGCCCAAGCTTTTGCAGTTACTTTAGAACCTAAAGGTGGTAGTGTAAATCCAACCTTAGAAAAAATGATGGTAATGGGCGCTATTTAAGGTTGCACCCATTTACCTTCCCAAGTATTTCCTACTATATTTTTACTAAAAACAGCTCTTTTATGACCTTTCCTATTTAAAAAGAGCCAATCGCAAGTAATAAGTCTTGTTTTAATAACAGCAAAATTATCATAACCATTGCTTACCAGTTGTTCTGTTAAATCTTGATGTGCGATATCGGGAATACCTTCCCAAACCTTTTGAATTTGCGTAGAAGGAGCAGGCTCCACTAAATAGCATTTCCTACTTTCTAATCTTGAGGCCTCCCACTGCTTCTGTGTGAGTTCATTTTGATGGTGAATTTCTGCTATAGCTTTAAATCTAACCTGAATTCTTAAAGCAGCATCATAAAATAGCCAACTTAGGTAAGGATTTTGTCTGATTTGGTGCACCTTAGGCGAGCGCATATCTGTATGAAAAATCAAGGCTTCCTCATCCAAAAGAACTCTTCGTAAAACAACCGTTCTTATTTCAGGTGAATTTTCATTGATGGTAGCAATATATCCTTCATGGAAAGCGGTTTTAGAAGATCTGGTAGCATCATCTAATCGTTTTAATATATCTGGAATAATTTGGTTTAACTCGATTTTTAAAAATAAATCTGTATCGGCTTGATCAAACATATTTAGATTACATCAATTCTCTTAAAACAGTTGGTATTTTCTTAATTAAACTGGTTGCTGGTACTACATACATATTTTGAGCTAACTGTTCGCCAGCATAACCATGAGTAAAAACAGCTAACAATACAGCTTTATCTACCGAGTAGCCTTGTGCTATCATACTACTTATCATCCCTGTTAAAACATCACCCATACCCCCACTTGCCATTGCAGGCGAACCTGATGAGTTAAAATAGCACATCCCTTGCGGACTAAATATCATCGTATACCTATTTTTTAACACGATAAATATTTTTTTGTTTACAGCTTCTTCAAAAGCCGTTACAATTCTATCCCACCAATTTTGGTGTATTTTAAACAACCTGTCAAATTCTTTCATGTGTGGCGTAATAACAGAGTTTATAGGTATATTTTTCCATAATTCTGGCCTATTAGCTACGATATTTAAAGCATCAGCATCTAATACAATAGGTTTTTTAAAATGAGTAAGCGTTTGAACTAAGAGCTCCTCTGCTTCTGCTGAAGTGCCTAAACCTGGCCCAATACCTATAACATTATATTTCTCCCAGTTTAACTCTGCGAGTTTGTTTCTATTCCAATACATAACCTCTGGTACTCGAGCATTTAAAGCGGCTAAACCGCTTTTAGGTATTAAAGCTGTGGTTAAACCAGTACCTGCTTTATGGCAAGCTTCGGCACATAATAAGGCTGCACCCATAGTTTCATCTTCACCAGCTATAATAAGTGCGCTGCCTAACAACCCTTTATGTTCAAAAGCTTGTCTGGGTTTGATAAATTTCTGAACGTCTTTTTTCCAAAACCAATAATAAGGAGATGAAGTACTTTCGATAAAATTTTCATCCAAGCCAATATTTACCACCTTCCATTCTTTAACATACGGACTTGATGGTGGCAATAAAAAGTTAAGTTTAGGTCTTTGAAAGGTAATAACCCAATCTGATTTAAAAATAGCATCGCCAAGTACTTGTCCTTCTGCAGGTAAACCAGATGGAATATCAACACTTACTTTAAATCCAGGAAATTGATTGATTTTTTTTACCAATTTAGCATATTCATCTGTTAAAGGACCATTTAATCCAATCCCAAACAAAGCATCAATAACTACATCAGTAGCTTGTATTTCTAATTCGGCAGCCTGTGTTAAATAAAAAATTTGAGCATCTAACTGTTGTAAACTCTCTAAATTATATTTAAAATCTGGACTCGATTTATCAGTAAAATCTGCTATCCAAACCTGTACAGAAGTATAATTTTCATTCAGTAACATCCTGGCTATGGCTAAACCGTCGCCACCATTATTACCTTTTCCACAAAACACAGCGAGATTGATTTTCTTATCGGTAAAGCGCTCTGTAAAAACTTTTAGAAAAGCTTGAGCAGCTCTTTCCATTAAGTCTAATGAGCTGATAGGCTCGTTTTCTATGGTATATTTATCTGCCTCTCTTATTTGAACAGCATTTAACAGTTTCAGCATGAGCGAATAGTTGTGAATGTAAAAATCTTTAAAACAAGTTAAAGATTTTATTCTTAAAACGCTATCTCTTTATAAATGTTTGTAATATAATTTTAGGGAGATAGTTTACAAACATTTGTCTACTCAAACTATGTGGTTTTAGGAAACTTTATCGGCTTTGAAATAGGCTTGATGAGTAATCTTAGCATTTCTAAACATCCTATCTAGCTTCATCAAAGAGGTCATGACGAAGAATCTTTCAGTATAAGACTTTTTTAACGCGTTCCTGAGTAAATCTAACTCAGCTTTTTCAAAATCCACTGTTGTTTTTCTATCAATATCTTTTTCCTTTTCCTCCATACAACATACAGTTTATATCCTATTAAAGATTACTAAAATTTACGATACCTTAAACGTGTTACTAACCATTTCCTTTTTTAAAAACTTCCCTGTAAAGCTATCTTTACATTTTGCTAATCCTTCTGGTGTGCCTGCAAAAACGATATTTCCTCCACCCGAGCCGCCTTCTGGACCTAAATCAACAACATAATCTGCAACTTTTACCACATCTAAATTATGCTCTATCACTAAAACAGTATTTCCCTTATCAACCAAAAGTTGTAGAACGCCTAGTAAAACATTAATATCTTCAAAATGTAGTCCGGTTGTAGGCTCATCTAAAATATAAAAAGTGTTACCTGTATCTTTTTTTGAAAGCTCAGTAGCTAATTTCACCCTTTGCGCCTCGCCACCAGAAAGTGTGGTAGAAGACTGCCCTAAGGTGATATAACCTAAGCCAACATCTTTCAAGGTTTTTATTTTTCTGTATATGGATGGGATATTTTCAAAAAAATCCACAGCATCTTCAATACTCATATCCAGCACATCAGAAATAGATTTACCACGATAGCGTACTTCTAAAGTTTCGCGGTTATAGCGTTTTCCTCCACATTCCTCACAAGGTACTTGCACATCAGGCAAGAAATTCATTTCGATAACCTTCATACCGCCCCCTTGGCAAGCCTCACACCTGCCACCTTTAACATTAAAAGAGAAACGCCCAGGCTTATAACCCCTAATTTGAGCCTCTGGTAAAGCCACAAACAGATTTCTGATATCAGAAAAAACACCTGTATAAGTTGATGGATTTGAGCGTGGTGTACGCCCAATAGGGGTTTGGTCAATTTCTATCACTTTGTCTATATGCTCCAGACCTTTAATTTCCTTATAGGGCATTGGGTGTTTTTTAGCCCTAAAGAAATGTTTATTTAAAATAGGATAAAGCGTTTCGCCTATCAGGGTAGATTTCCCGCTTCCAGAAACACCCGTAACACATATCAACTTCCCTAAAGGAAAATCAACACTTACATTTTTTAGATTATTACCTGATGCTTTTTTAAGCGATAAAACATGTCCGTTTCCGGCTCTTCTTTCTGTTGGGATATGGATACCTTTTTCTCCGTTGAGGTAAGAAGCTGTAAGTGTATGCGTTTTTAAAAGCTCTTGAGGAGTGCCTTGTGCTACAACCTCACCACCATGTACCCCGGCAGATGGGCCCATATCAATCACATAATCAGCTTCTAAAATCATATCCTTATCATGCTCTACCACCAAAACGGTATTGCTTAAGTCTCTAAGATCTTTTAGAGCTTTTATCAAACGGTCGTTATCTCTTTGGTGTAGCCCGATAGAAGGTTCGTCTAAAATGTACATCACATTCATAAGCTGAGAACCTATTTGCGTTGCCAGTCTAATACGTTGCGCTTCACCACCAGAAAGTGTACGAGCAGTTCTATCCAGGGTAAGATATTCCAAGCCTACATCTAATAAGAAACCTATTCTGGCTCTTATTTCTTTCAAAATTTCTTTGGCGATTACATTTTGCCTATCTGAAAGTCTTTCCTCAATACCATCAAACCATTGCTTTAGGTTTTTGATATCCATAGAGGCTAACTCGAAGATATTCTTTTCATCAACCTTAAAATGGAGTGATTCTTTCTTTAAGCGAGCGCCATCACACTCAGGACAGGTTTTAAGAATACGATAACCTTCTAAATCTGTTGCAGCATCTCCCTTTTTCTCGTTTTGTTCTTCCAGCATTTTGATGATACCATCAAACTCTATCTGGTAATTCTCAACATTCCATTTGTTGTACTCTACAGGTACGGTAACCAACTCGTCAGTTCCGTGTAGTAGAATACGAATAGCCTCATCACTTAATTTTTCTATAGGCTGCGATAAAGAGAAACCGTATTTTTTACCTAAAGCTTTAATCACTTGGAATATCCAAGTTTCGCGGTACTCTCCCAAAGGAGCTAAAGCACCATTAAGAATGCTTAATTTCTTATTAGGTATAACCGATTCTTCATCAATATCAAAAACATAACCTAAACCGTCACACTCCGGACAAGCCCCATAAGGAGAATTAAAGGAAAATGTATTAGGCTGTGGTTCGTCATAAGAAATACCTGTGCTTGGGCACATTAAATATTTAGAGAAATGATATACGTTATTCTCTTTGTCTGCTATTTTGATGATGCCTTTGGCTATTTTTAGTGCTTGCTGTATAGAAGCATATAGACGCTTTTTATCATCTTGAGAAACAATTAACCTATCAACAACAGTTTCTATATCGTGGATTTTATAACGATCTACCTGCATTTTAGGTGTTACATCCATAATCTCCCCATCTACCCTCACTTTTAGAAAACCTTGCTTTCTTATCTGCTCAAATAATTCGCGGTAATGTCCTTTTCTACCTTTAACAACAGGTGCTAGAATGTTAATAGGCTTGCCATCAAATTGGGTTAAAATCTGATTTAAGATTTGATCTTCAGACATTTTAACCATTTTCTCTCCAGTATTGTAGGAGTATGCATCGCCAACACGAGCAAACAAGAGACGCATAAAATCATAAATCTCTGTAATAGTACCTACCGTAGACCGAGGGTTTTTAGAAGTAGTTTTTTGCTCTATAGCGATAACGGGACTTAAGCCTGATATTTTATCCACATCAGGACGCTCCATCCCTCCCATAAACTGACGAGAATAGGCAGAGAAAGTCTCCATATAACGCCTTTGCCCTTCGGCATAAATGGTATCAAATGCTAAAGAAGATTTTCCCGAACCACTTAAACCAGTAATAACAACCAGTTGGTTACGCGGAAATGAAATATCTATATTCTTTAAATTATGAACCCTGGCACCATAAACTTCTACTTCTGTTTGTTCGCCAAGGTCAATAGGTTTCTTACTCATAAAAAAGCTTTCTGCTTTAAATAAAGATTTTATTTATGCTTTTGTTTGTTGTTTGTGAGGATTTTCTCGGCTGCAAAAATAACAAAAAAGGCTGGACCGTAGCTCCCAACCCTTCTATTTCATTGTCATTTTAATGGATAAAACTCTTAAACTAATAAACTTCCTTTGGCTACAGTTCGATAATCATATATCTCTGGCTTTCTTATAACCTCTTTCATAAAAAGCAAGACTATTACTCCCCTATAAACAGCCATCCAAACCTGTTTGATGTTTTCTGAATTTCATCATATTATCATAAAAACTATTAATGATTCTCATATAAATTATAAATAAAAATTTATGAATCTAAATCCTAAAATTTGCAAGCGTATTAGAAGCACTGATACTTCTTTAACGCTAAAATCAATATCTCTAAAAAAATGATCTTGGATAAACACCTCAAACAACCTCACATTCAACCTCATCAAACATCAGTATTCAATTTACCAATCATTATCAGCTTATTATTTTGGTTTTCATTTTTAGGAAATTTAAGCTATTTGGCGTATCAATTTCCTAATATGCCAAAATGGGACTATCAAAACCTTATTCGTATAAATGGTTTCACTTTGGTGATTTGGACCACTGTAACCTTTTTTAGTGCTATTTTAAGTAGCTATGCCAGTAACTATCTCAAAGGTTTTAAGTATAAAAACCGCTTCATGATTTTATGTTTTGGTTTTACAATCTCTGTGATGCTTTTTATTGCCTCAAACCATATTGCTTTATTATTAGCATCATGGTTCTCTATGGGTGTCTTTATGTCAAAATTAATAGGTGTAAATGCTTCATGGGGAGAAGCTAAAGAAGCTTCAAAATTTGCTCAAAAATATTTTCTAGCAGGAAGTATATTCTTGAGTGCAGGTGTGCTTTTATTAGCATTTCAATCCAGTAGTCATACCCTTACAGAAATTAACGCTAAGGTTCATCTTATACCTCAACACATGGTTTTGATAGCTGCCGTTTTAATCATCATTGCAGCTATCATTCAATCTGCTATTTATCCTTTTCATCGTTGGTTATTATCTGCCATGACAGCGCCAACACCTGCATCAGCACTTATGCATGCCGGTTTTGTAAATGGGTCTGGCATATTACTATCCTTATTTGCTACCACACTTTTTGCATCAAATACTTTAAATATACTTTTTATTGTGGGTGGTGTTACGGCCATCATCGCTCAGTTTGCTAAATTGATACAAGTGAATGCAAAACAAAAATTAGGCTGCTCTACCATTGCACAAATGGGTTTCATGATTATGCAATGTGGCTTAGGTTTTTTTAACGCTGCTGTGGTACACCTGATTTTACATGGATTTTATAAAGCATATCTATTCCTTTCAGCAGGAGAAAACATCGGTTATCAGGCACCTGAAAACGCAGAAAAAATTAAAATTACACCCTTTCAAGCTTTAGTAGTACTTATTTACGGATTGTTGGGCGCATTTTTATTTATGCAATTAACAGGAAAAGGAATAGCCATAAACAGTAGTATTTTTTTAACACTTATTGTTGCCATTACAGTAGGACAGATTACTTATAATATCGTAAAGCAAAAAAGTCTCTCGCCCATGCAAAAAGCTATTGTACCGCCCGTATTATTCTTTATAGGAATAGGTTTATACGCACTTGTTTACAAAGCGGTTAGCTTATGTATGGCAGATACTCCTATGACTGATGTTGCCCTACCCTTATCAGGAGTACAAATTTTTGTAGGTATCATCTTTCTGATAGGATTTTTCATCATGAAATTGGGGCTTTATCAAAAAATACCTTGGTTGTATGTAAAGCTTCTGAACGACTCTCAACCAGCTAAAAATACAGTGTTAATGTATAAGAACCATTTATGAAGATGAACCCTCAACTCCACTCCAATATCAACAAAGCTTCTGAAGTAATTGGTAAAACTTGGCCACTTTACTCTTTTGTTACTTCTAACCCTTTATCAGGATTTGAAAAATCAAACTTTTTAAGTGCTATTCAGCAGGCTACAAAATACTGGGGAGGATATGCCTTACCCGAAGCATCAGTTTTTGAAGATGCCTGGAAAAATGGAGAGATTAATCAAACCATATTGACTGCCCTTCTGTCTGAAAAAGATTTTAATAAGCAGCCCGAGTTTTATTTGCAACAAATGGCAGAACAATCTCACGAGAAAGGCAAAAATACAAATCATGATATAGATAGCAAGATGTGCAAATGGTTGGCAGCTTTCCTAGATGAAGGTTTTGCAGAATGGGAAATGCCATACAAATCAGATGGTTTTTTTACTGCTTGGAGAAAACTTGCGAAATACGATAAGGAGCTTAACCATACAAGGAAAGATATTCCTATAGATGCAACATCTACAATAGAGCTAGTTTTAAAAGACTATGATGAAAAAGACCAATTAGAAATTTTCAAATATCATATTGCTGCTTTACCAGGCTGGACTGGTTTTATCAAACATAGGGTACAAGGAAATACTGTCTGGCAGCAAAAATATCCTATTAGTTTAGCAGATTACTTAGCTGTTAGGTTATGGATTACCAAAAGCATAGATGTGGAGTTATTACCCTTAGCAAGCACCAAACAACAACAAAATACCGATTTAGAGCTTAAATACATTTGGCTAAGAGCATGGGAACAAAGTTGGCAACAGCAGCTTTCTAAAACTTTAAAACCGAGCTTAAACTTAGGTTCGGTAGAAACTAAAAAGTTACCCGATGCACAATTTGTTTTCTGTATAGATACCAGATCTGAATTGATGAGAAGACACTTGGAAGCTAAAGGAAACTATGAAACTTTTGGTTACGCAGGCTTTTTTGGAATAGCTATGGATTATAAAAATCCAGAAAATGGCTTAATAAGAAAATCTTGCCCTCCTATTGTAAATTCGGCTTATCAAGTTACAGAAATAGCTCAAAAAGGTAAAGAGTTAAAATTGTCTACTTATTTAAAACAAGCAGAAGAGACAAAATTTAGCAACTACTTTTTAAAGAGATTAAAAAACATGTTGCCCTCTGCTTTTGGCTTTGTAGAAATATCAGGCTTATTATATGGCTTATCCTTAACTGCTAGAACAATTTTTCCGGCATATCTAAACAGGATAAAAAAACAGCTTAAACCAAATCATGAACATATTTGTGAAACAAGTATACATGCTTATGAATATATAGAACCAGGAATACCTATAAGTGAGAAAGCAGCTATAGTAAAATCAGCCTTTGATTTATTGGGCTGGAAAGAATTTGCTCCGCTTGTAATTTTTACCGGACATGGCAGTCAATCTGCTAATAATCCTTTTGCATCCAGTTTAGATTGTGGTGCTTGTGCTGCCAGCCCTGGAAGACATAATGCAAGAATGCTGGCTAAGATAGCAAATCAAAATGCAGTAAGAATTTACTTGAAAGAAGTTTACAGAATTGAAATTCCGGATGATACCTTTTTTATGGGTGCAGAGCATAATACGGCAACAGATGAAATTACGCTATTTGATAGCCAAGCACCTGAAAGTCATCAACAACTTATTCAGAAACTAAAAAGCGATTTAAAGCAAGTACAACTAAGTGCTGCTAAAGAAAGACTAGGTACTGATAAAGATGTCGTAAAACTAGCATTAAAAAAATCTAACAATTGGTCTGAAACCAGACCAGAGTGGGGTTTGGCGAGAAACGCAGCATTTATTGTAGGACCAAGAAATCTAACAAAAAACCTCCATTTAGGAGGCAGATGTTTCCTACATTCATACAACTGGGAGACGGATAGTGAGGGAAAAGCTTTAGAAAGTATTATGCAAGGTCCAATGGTGGTTGGGCAATGGATAAATAATCATTATTATTTTTCTACGGTAAATAATGACCAATTTGGAGGCGGTTCTAAAATCACGCAAAACGTTATTGGGAAATTTGGAGTAGTGCAAGGAAATGGTGGAGATTTAAAAATAGGTATCCCACTTCAATCGGTGAAGGCATCTGACCAAAAAAATTATCATCAGCCGCTGAGATTATCTGTGGTTATACAAGCGCCAACAGCCTGGATTATTGATATTATTGAAAGAAATGAGCACATCAAAACTTTACTTGACCATGAATGGATTTATCTGATGGTAATGGATCCGCTTAAAGACAATGATATTAAACTTTATAACAAAAACTGGATTTCAGAAAAAAACCGAGTAGCAGAGCTCATAGCTTGAGTAATAGGCTAATAGAGCACTTTCATCTAATATGATGATATCATATTAAAAGAGAAGAGGCTGTCTCAGAAATCATATTTGTCACATTGAGCGGAGTCTAAATGTTCTCTGATATACTCAATAAAGGCTTCGACTCCGCTCAGCCTGACATAAAGTGGTGATTTGAGACAGCCTCTTCTCTTAAAATACCATCCCAAACCACTAATTTTTTATCTACCAGATAAATAAGGATTTGAAACCTTTTACCACTCTTCATCTAAGGTTGATAAGCCATCAGTTTGCGAGGGTTATTGATTTTATAACCATACTTTTCAGGCTTTTCGATAACCTCTTTCATAGAAATAAGGCTATATACATATCTACCTGTTTCGCGGTTTAGTTTCAACCTGAAGTAGTTATCCTCTCCCTGTCTGTTAATTTGTCTTTGTAAACTTCCTTCGCCAACGTTATAAGCTGCTGCAACCAAAGTCCAGCTATTAAATACTTTATATAAATCTCTCAAGTATTTAGCTGCTGCTACGGTAGAAAGATATACATTGGTACGCTCATCAACCTGACTGTTTACTTTTAAACCGTAACTTCTGGCTGTATGAGGCATAAACTGCCATAAACCTGCTGCACCTTTAGGAGAAACCTTTCCATGAGCCATCCCAGTTTCTACCAAGGGGACATACTTAAAATCTTCAGGAATACCATATTTTTTAAGTACAGGCTCTATCACCGGGAACCACTTTTCTGCTCTTTGGTGTAATTTCAAAGTTTGCAATTGACGAAATGAGTTTGCCTTTAAAGCCCTCCTCATTTTATAATTAATCTTTTCGTCACCCAAAGGGATCATTTCATCAGCAAAACTTAATAATTCTTGAGACTCTTCTTTTGCTATTTTTTCTTCTATAGTCTCAATATTTAACGGATTATTTATCTTATCAAACCCGGTGGAATAGCTGTAACCAAACATTTTTGCAACTAAGCAAACTACCAACATCAAGCTACAAGTTATTATGCTTTTACGCTTCATAAATCTTGTTTTAATTACCACTCAACCTTTAAAAGGCTGCAAATATACAACATATAAATCACATTATCAAACACTTACAAAAACAACGCTTTTTAACCCTTATCAATACATGCTAAAACAGCGTTATTTGTGACCTACAATACAGGTGTTTTTCGGCATAAAAAATTGCATATTTTTTGTACATTTGTAGCCCCTCAGCAGAGGATTAAAACGATAACATGTCATTCAATAAAAACAGGAACAGTCGCGACGACAAGTCCGGAAGAGACAGCAACAAACCTTCCAGATCTTCATCATCAAATAGAAGGCCATCATCAGGCGAAAACTCATCAGACAGAAAATCCAAACCTTACAGCGATAGCAGAGAGAGCTCTGGCAGAGAAAGAAAATCTTACGGAGACAGAAAGCCTTTTGGAGATAAAAAAGAAGGTGGTTTTGGCAGTGAGAGAAAATCTTATGGAGACAGAAAGCCTTTTGGAGATAAAAAAGAAGGTGGTTTTGGCAGTGAGAGAAAACCTTACGGAGACAGAAAACCTTTTGGAGATAAAAAAGAAGGTGGTTTTGGTGGAGAGAGAAAACCTTACGGAGATAGAAAACCTTTTGGAGATAAAAAAGAAGGCGGTTTTGGTGGTGAGAGAAAATCTTACGGAGATAGAAAACCTTTTGGAGATAAAAAAGAAGGCGGTTTTGGTGGTGAGAGAAAATCTTATGGAGATAGAAAACCTTTTGGAGATAAAAAAGAAGGCGGTTTTGGTGGTGAGAGAAAATCTTACGGAGATAGAAAACCTTTTGGAGATAAAAAAGAAGGTGGTTTTGGTGGAGAGAGAAAACCTTACGGAGATAGAAAACCTTTTGGAGATAAAAAAGAAGGCGGTTTTGGTGGAGAGAGAAGAGAGCGTCTGAATGATCAAGAACCACGTCAGTTTAGAAAAAGAGAACCTCAAGGAGAATTTTCTGAGGTAAAAGACGAGCAAGTAAGATTAAGATCCAGACAAACAAAGGGAAATACCAAAAAAGAGGATGATACTATCAGGCTTAATCGTTATATCGCTAATTCTGGAATTTGCTCTAGAAGAAAGGCAGATGAACTGATTGCAGCAGGTGTGGTGAGTGTTAATGGTGTTGTGGTATCAGAACTTGGCGCTAAGGTAAATCCGGCAGTAGATCAAATCCGTTATAATGGAGAGTTATTAAAACGTGAAAAGATGGTTTACGTTTTATTGAATAAGCCAAAAGACTTTATTACCACAACAGACGACCCACAGGAGCGCAAAACCGTAATGGAATTGGTTGATAAGGCCAGTAAAGAGCGTATTTATCCGGTTGGACGATTAGATAGAAATACTACAGGTTTGCTATTAATGACCAATGATGGTGATTTAGCTGAAAAACTATCTCATCCAAGAAATAATATTGTTAAGATTTACAATGTAGAGTTAGAAAGGAACTTAACCCAAGGCGATTTCAATAAAATTGCTTTTGGACTGGAGCTGGAAGATGGCTTTATCAAACCTGATGCTGTAAGCTATGTTACGGGCGGAGCCAGAAATGAAATTGGCATACAAATACATAGTGGTAAAAACAGAATTGTTAGAAGAATTTTTGAGAGTCTTGGTTATGAGGTAGTAAAACTAGACCGTGTTATTTATGCAGGTTTAAGCAAAAAAGATTTACCAAGGGGTAAATGGAGATATTTATCAGAACAAGAAATTATCAACTTAAAACACCTTATTAAATAAATATAAAGGGCAGCCATTTTAATTATTGAGCTGCCCTTTTTATTAACACACTTATTTCAAATTTTTAGTGATTCCCTTCGTCATCAAAATCAGCTCCCAGCATGATGATTTTAGCTGGCTTACCAGCAACTGCTATTTTGCTTTGTTTAGCAAAATTACCACGTTCTAGTTGTATAATTTCTCCACCGTTTGGGTTGGTTACATATACAAAATGCTTCGTAGCAGTAACATTAGGCACTAAAGCTCCGGTACCAAAAGAAACGTTTAACTTTATTTCCTGTAATTTTATCAAAGAAGAACCACTATATAATTGTACGGTACCATCTTCTAATAAAACCAATATGTCTTTACCCTCTGCATCAAATACGGCGCTTCTTATATTATTTGCCGTTACTACTTTGGTAAAACTGTTATTAACAGGGTTTAATACAAAAGCTCCAAATTTGGATTTGAACCCCAGAAATTTTTGTGATCCTTTACCATAATAAATAGTAGAAAGCCAATTGGCTTCGCCTATTTCAGATGGCCAGTTTACAAGACTCTGAGTTCCATCGCTTTTAACAATTAACATCCCGCCAACGGTGCCAAAAATGGCTGTATTACCGTCTCCCGCATCACCATGTATACCTTTGGTAGCAACTGTAGAAGTATGAATTACTTGTCCTGTAGCATTAACAATTTTTACTCGCTCTGGTAAAGCTCCTGAAATACTATTGTCTTTTTGTGTTACCGCATAGGTTCCGTTAGCAAAAACAACTACAGCACCATGGTGTGCTTGGTCTACTACTACATGGTTGGTTTGTGCCTGAGTATGTAATTTATCTTCTGTAACTATACTTAAAGATGCATCACCATCATTAAAAACTGCTATCTCGTTACCTAAAGAGTAAAAATGCGTTGGTTTGGCTGCCAAGGCAGTGGTTAAAGCCCACTTGGGTGTGCCTTTTAAGTGTGCGTGGTCTCCGTGAGCCTCTACACCAGAGTCAAAAAAACTTACATGGTTGTTGGCTGTATTTACTACCCCAGCAAAGCGTTTGCTATTGGTTGGATAAATATTGTTAGCAGCAAATTGTGCCTGAAATGATGATTGTGCTCCATCTTTTGGGTTGATGAAAGTAATGGTCTTGTCTTCGGCATCCGCTACTAGTAATCTTACAAACCTATTTTCTTCTACTTGTTCTGTCTGCATGGTATCGTTATCCTTTTTACAAGCTGCAAACACAGAAATGAATAAAATAATAAGGTAAAATCTAATTTTTGTTGACATAATTATTTTTATAAGTGAAACAATGTTGCAAATATATACAAATGCAATAATGTTGCAAATAAGAAAGCTTTTTATTTTTGTGTTTTACTATGCTGTTGTAATTATGCTCAATCGTTATGGTTTTACCACTCTGGATAGTCATAAAGTTACTTAGTATAATTCTTTTATGGTTCTAACTTTTTGTATCGGATGATTTCAATTTATGTTAGTATTGTAATTTTGCATTTGCAGCTTAATATGCCGATTATTTACTTCCAAACACTTGTGGCTTAGAAGAACAAAATAGAACCTTATGCAACCGGTTTAGAACAAAATAGAACCTATCAGGTCTTATTGGTTCCAAAGCTCTTGCTGCTCAAATAGGTGAAAAATGGTAAAAAACTTGGTTTTTGGTGTTTTCTTCCTTCGGTGTTCCTTCGGATTGCTATGTGTGATCTATGTGTGATGTATGTGTTAGATGGTTAGTTGGTTAGGTGGTTAGTTTGTTAGGTGGTTAGTTTGTTAGTTTGTTAGATAGTTAGTTTGTTAGATAGTGTTGTTCGGTTATGGTAGTGAAACGTATGCTGAACTTCGGGGAATTATGATTTGGTTTCATCTCTTGGATTGAATAGGTTGATCACACGGATTTTGTTAATGTTTTAGCCGCTGAGGGCGCAATTGCACAGAGTTGCCTAAATATTTTTTACCTAGCAGGATATTAGAATTTCTTCAAAGCTTTCATAAATATTCCATTTTGTAAATATTTACCCTTCCTTCTGTTACGTAGAGGGCCTCATAAATACTTAAAAAATTTAAAGCACTACTTTACTTTTCTCAATAACTTCTTCGTAGTAATTTTCATAAATGGGTAAAATCAAACTTAAATCAAATTCTTTTGCTCTTTTAATGGCATTTTCTTTAAAAGTTTGAAGGATTTGGGCGTCTTGTAAAATATAAACTGCATGAGCTGCCATTCCGTCAACATCACCTACATTGTTTAAAAAGCCTGTAACACCATTTACATTAAGCTCTGGTAAGCCTCCGGTATTTGAAGATATTACAGGGACTTTACAAGCCATAGCTTCTAAAGCTGCTAAACCGAAGCTTTCTGATTCTGAAGGCATCAAAAATAAATCTGATACAGATAAAATCTCTTCTACTGCATCTTGTTTGCCTAAAAATCTTACATGTTCACAAACTTGCAACTCGCGACATAATGCTTCACAATTTACACGTTCTGGACCATCGCCAACCATCAATAATTTAGCAGGAACTTTGCTTAAGATTTGTTTGAAAATCTGGATGACATCTTGCGTACGTTTAACTTTTCTGAAATTTGAAGTATGTACCAGAATACGCTCTCCGAATGGCGCAATAGCTTTTTTAAAGTGGTCTTTAGGCTTTAGGCTAAACCTTTGTAAATCTATAAAATTTGGGATAACCCGTATTTCTTTTTGAATATCAAAATGATCGTAGGTAGCTTTTTTCAAATCTTCTGAAACTGCTGTGACCCCATCTGATTGGTTGATAGAAAAAGTAACTACTGGTTTGTAGGTTAAATCTTTACCAACCAAAGTAATATCTGTACCGTGTAGGGTGGTTACAATAGGTATATGTATACCATAAGTAGCCAAAATTTGCTTGGCCATAAAAGCGGCAGAAGCATGTGGAATGGCATAATGTACATGAAGGATATCTAATTTTTCAAACCTTACAACATCTACCATTTTGCTAGAGAGCGCAAGCTCATAAGGTGCATAATCAAACAAAGGATAGTTTGATACTGAAACTTCGTGATAGAATAAGTTTTCTGAAAAGAAATCTAAACGGGCAGGCTGGCTGTAGGTTATGAAATGAACCTGATGACCATGATCAGCAAGTGCTTTACCTAATTCTGTAGCTACAACTCCGCTTCCTCCAAAAGTTGGATAGCAAACTATTCCTATTCTCATTTTTTTATATTAGAACCTACCAGTTATTTTAAGCAAATTAAGTATTTAATCAGGATAGTTATGTTAAGCTTTTGTAACAATTATTGTAGCTTGTTGCTAAAAGAAATAAGCGCCTAAAAAAGCGCTTATTTGATATGGGATTACTTAACTTCTTGCGTTGGCACAAAATCCACTTTTTGGTCTAAGGTATTAAGCTGTTGTTGGGTTTTATCTATTTCTTTTTGAAGTGATTCTACCTTTTTATTTGACTTGCTTAGCGCATCATTTAATTTACGAGCCGCTTTTGCATCTTTTGCCGAAGCTCTTGCAGCTCTATCTGCTTTGGATGATAGCTTAGCATTACCTGGCTTATCACTTAAATTGTCTGAAACTGATTTTGCTTCTTTTGAAGATTTAGATGCCTTATCATTAGCATCTTCCACTTGCTTGGTTAATTCCTGAACTTTCACCAATTCTTTTTCCAGGTCTAATTTTAAACTATTAACCTTTGATGTTAAGCTTAAAACTTGTTCTTGTTTTTCTAGTTTTAAAATATCTGGATTGGTTGTTTTTGGTGAGCAGGCGGCTATTAAAACACTTGCACCTGCTATAAAAGCTATTCTTTTGATCATAGTTATTTGATATTTAATGTAATCATCTACGTATTAAAAGGTGTTTTGGTTCAGAATGTTTTATTTAGTTTTAGAAATTGCTTTGTAAATTTCATCGTGAATACGTGAACGGATATTTAAATCAAGCAACTTATTATTTACTTGTGGATGAACCCGGTTTGATAAAAATATGTAAATGAGTTGATTAGCAGGATCAACCCATACACATGTGCCGGTATAACCAGTATGTCCAAAAGTTTCATCTGAGGCTAAGGCTGATGGATATTTTTTTGACAAATCTGGATCTTTTCTATCAAAACCTAAACCTCTTCTGCTTACTGGTGATTGCTGTTGGGTAAAAAGCATAACCGTTTCTGGTTTTAAAAACTGCTCTCCACCGTAACTGCCTTTGTTAAGGAGCATCTGCATCAAAACTGCTAAATCAGTGGCGTTAGAAAACAAACCGGCATGCCCTGCTACACCGCCTGCCATGGCGGCACCTTGATCGTGTACATAGCCCCAAAGCAATGTTTTTCTAAAATAATTATCTACTTCTGTGGGTACAATTTGTCCTTTTTTAAACTTATCTCTAGGGTTAAAAACCATCGTTTCTAATCCTAGTTTATTGTAAAAATTTTGGGTGATGTAATTTGGGATAGGCTTTTGTGTGATACCTTCTATAATTTCTTTCATAAAATACATACTTAAATCACTGTACACATATTTCCCAGGAGTGGTAAGTGGGCTAGCGAGCATTTGTTTCCACATCACATCACGGTAATAATTGGTATTGATATAAAAACTATCTGCTACTTTAACCGTGTAACGGTCATCCGCTACCCTACTAAAAGCATCCTTTTCTAAATCTTTGTAAAAAGGAATAAAAGGCACAAAACCTGCTTGATGTAGCATCACATCCTTAACCTTAATATTGGCTTTATTGGTGTTTCTTGTTCTAGCAATGTAGGCAGCTAAAGAAGCATCAAGGTTAAGCTTACCTTCCTCTTGCAATTTCATGGCTGCTATAGTAGTGGCTGCAATTTTAGTGATAGATGCTAAATCGAAAATATCATCAACATTCATTAAAGTTGCTGAGGTATAGGTGTGTTTACCATAAGCTTTATTGTAAACAATTTTACCATTTTTAGCTACTAACACTACCGCACCAGGAGCAGCCTTTTTTTGTATGGCCTCTTGGGCAATGGCATCTATATTTTCAAAATCTTTAGTTTTTAAACCCAACTCTTCTGGCAGTGCAAAACCTAATCTTATAGCTTGTGTCTCAAAACCATCATTTATTTTAAATTGATTGCTATAAGTTTGTTTCAGTTTCCCTGAGATAGCTGTACCGCCAAATATAGCTTGTGCAGATATAAAAGCACTTGCCGTATTGGCTTGGCTACTCCATAAGATGGGTTGTTTAAAACCTTCAAGTTTTGTAAGTAATTCCCCATCGCCCATAAAATTTATTACGACACTTTTTTTGGTTGCCAAATCTTTAACAAAACTTATTATTTGAGGCTGATTTAAAATTTTATTTGTTAAAGTAAGGATAATGAGATTATAAAATTTTAAATCATCTTCTAATCCATTTAAATCATTAAAAAAAGCATTTCCATTTTCTGTGTGGATACTATGGTATTTACCTAATATGCTATCTAGAAGTGTGGCTTCTTGAAAATCAAAAGTTACACTGGCTATTTTTAAATTTTGTAAAGATTTTAAAGGAATAATTTGCTGCTGATTATTTAAAAGTACCAAACTTTTATGGGCTTCTTGTATTTGTTCTAAGCTAAAATTTTGATTTTGGCGGGCTTGACCGCAAGCCTGAATGGCTAAAAAAAATACTAAGGCTACTAAACTTAAAAAATGTTTCATACTGTTTAAACGACCAGCTTTTTATTTTGTTGGATACTCTATTTTAAAATAATTGTTAAAATAAATATTAAATAGGCACTTATCTCATTTAAATTTAAAAAAAGGGATATTACTGATTAAAGCCTTAAAATTTTAATAAATTAGCGACATCTTAGATATGCCAGATATAATACAACTTTTACCAGATTCGGTTGCTAACCAGATTGCCGCTGGCGAGGTAGTACAAAGACCTGCTTCTGCTGTAAAAGAACTCATAGAAAATGCGATAGATGCCGGTGCCGATAAAATACAACTGATTGTTAAAGATGCTGGCAAAACCCTTATCCAGATTATTGATAATGGCTGCGGCATGAGTGCAACAGACGCAAGAATGTGTTTTGAGCGGCATGCTACATCAAAAATTAGGAAAGCTGAGGATTTATTTGCGATTAAAACCATGGGCTTTAGAGGCGAAGCTATGGCTTCTATTGCTGCTATTGCCCAAGTGGAGCTAAGGAGCAGAAGGCATGAAGACGAATTAGGAACCAAACTGGTGATTGAAGGCTCGGAAGTTTTAAGTCAGGAACCCTGTGCTGCAACTGCTGGTACATCTATATCGGTTAAAAATCTGTTTTACAATATCCCTGCAAGGAGAAACTTTTTAAAAAGCAACCCCGTAGAGATACGTCATATTATTGATGAATTTCAGCGGGTAGCACTAGCACATCCAGAAATACATTTTACCCTTCACCATGATGGGCAAGAGGTTTACCATTTGCCGCAAACACAACTTAAGCAACGCATTATCCATCTTTTAGGGAATAATTATAACGAAAGGCTTGTCCCTTTGGACGAGGAAACCAGCATTATTGAAGTAAAAGGTTTTATTGGTAAACCGTCTTTTGCTAAGAAAACACGTGGCGATCAGTTCTTTTTTGTAAACAAACGTTTCATTAAGGATCCGTATTTAAACCATGCAGTGATGACCGCTTACGAGGATTTATTGCCCGATGACTGTTTCCCGCTATATGTTTTATTTATTGAGATAGACCCTTCTAAAATCGACATCAATGTTCATCCTACTAAGACAGAAATTAAATATCAGGATGAAAAAGCTATTTATGCCATCATCCGCTCTGCTGTAAAGCGCTCGTTAGGTCGGTATAATATTACACCTACTTTAGATTTTAATCAGGAAACTGGTTTTGAAAGAATGATATCTCAGAAGCCATGGGAAGATATAACACCGCCAGCCATACAGTTTAATCCGGATTTTAACCCTTTTGCGGATGAAAAGAAAAAAGATAGAGAAATACCTTTTTTAAGAGATTTAGGAGAAAAAAAAGCTATCCCACAAAATTGGGATACATTATATGAGATAAACAAAGAACAAAAGTCTGTTCAAACTTTTTTTGATTTAGATTCATCATCAAATACTATTTCATCGGCCGTAAATGGTGTTACAGAAACAGCAGCTTTAAACAGACAGGTTTTTCAGCTACATCATAAATATATCATTTCTTCTATAAAATCTGGCTTTATGCTGATTGACCAACAGGCAGCACATGAGCGTATTTTATATGAGCGTTTTTTGGCGCAGTTAGAAAACCATAAAGGTTTAAGCCAACAAAGTTTGTTTCCGCAAACCATCACTTTAAACACCACAGATTACGCTTTGGTAACCGAATTGCTTCCTGCTTTTCAGGCTTTAGGTTTCCAGATCAGAGAATTTGGCAAAAATACCTTGGTTATAGAAGGTGTACCGGCAGATATTCCGGAAAACAACAATTTGGCTACCATGATGGAAGAATTAATTGAAGGTTTTAAAAACAATCATACCGTTTTAAAGCTTGATAAGAGGGATAATTTGGCGAGAACACTTGCTAAAAATGCAGCCATCAAAAGTGGTGTTAAATTAAGCGAGGAGGAGATGGTAGATTTAATAGACCAACTGTTTGCTTGCCAGATGCCGGGCATCGCCATTAATGGCAAACAAATTATAGTAAAAATAAGCTTAGAAGAATTAGCAGAACGCTTTAACAAAGGCTAGTAGTATGAGAGAATTTAGGCCATTAGGCAACACTATATTTCCACCGGTTGTAAAAAACTTACTGATTATCAATGGTATTGTTTTTTTAGCAACAAATGTTTTTCAAAATAGCTTAGGCTTTGATATGTATCAGCATTTTGCGCTGTACTATTACGAGTCGCCAAATTTTAGGATATGGCAATTTATAACGCATTTATTTATGCATGGAGATTTTATGCATATTTTTTCTAATATGCTGGCTTTATGGATGTTTGGCGCTGTACTAGAAAATTTCTTTGGCTCTAAAAAATTCTTACAATACTATATTTTAACTGGGCTAGGTGCTGCTCTTTTACATACCGGAGTGCAGTATATAGAACTTTCATCTTTTATAGAAAACTCAAGAGATTATTTAGCCAACCCAACCCTTGGACGTTTTGGACAGTTTATTGAGAATGCAGTTCCAGAAAATTATCAGCGTGATTTTAACAGTTTATATAACTTTTGGCAGGCAGACCCAACAAGTTTAAACGCAAAAAACAACTCGGTTGAGCTGGTGAGACAACTTACAGCTATTAAAACTAATATCCCTACAGTTGGTGCTTCTGGTGCTGTTTTTGGTTTATTATTAGCTTTTGGGATGTTATTTCCTAATGCGCTTATATACTTGTATTTCTTTTTCCCGTTAAAGGCTAAATACTTCGTATTTTTTTATGGTTTGTTTGAACTTTATAGCGGTATAGCCAACAACCCGGGCGATAATGTAGCACACTTTGCCCATTTGGGAGGCATGCTTATCGGTTTTATTTTGATAAAACTGTGGCGAGTGAGAAGGCCCGGCGATTTTTATTATTAAACATCAATCAATTGGATTAATTAAATTAGCACTATGAATACCATCCAAGAATTACGGTATAAAATTTTTAACTCGGGCAGTAGGGTAAATCTTTTTATTGGGATAAATGTGATTGTATTTGTTGCTTTTAACCTGATCAGGGTTGTACAATGGTTGTTTACCAGACAAACTACGGTGTATCAAACCATTATTGATTATTTAGCTGTACCCACTTATACCAAAGAGCTCTTATTTAAATTTTGGACACCCTTTACCTATATGTTTTTACATCATGGGGTGTTTCATATTCTTTTTAATATGCTTTGGCTGTTTTGGATGGGAAGAATTTTTGAAGAGTTTTTAAACGCTAAAAAGTTAACTTTTGTGTATTTAGCCGGAGGCTTGGCAGGAGCCTTTTTATTCATCATCAGTTATAATTTTCTTCCTGCTTTTTCTGACCAAGTGATGTTTGCAACTGCTGTAGGGGCATCTGCTGCTGTTACTGCTATTATTGTAGCTACAGCAACTTTATTACCAGATTATACTATTTCTTTACTGCTTTTTGGGCCTGTAAAACTCAAATGGATTGCTTTAATTTACATTGTTTTAGATATCATCAGTTTGGCTGGAGCTAATGCTGGAGGGCATGTAGCGCATTTAGGAGGTGCTATTTTTGGTTTCTTCTATATCAAATCTTTACAAAATGGTAATGATTGGAGTAAGCCTTTTATGAAGTTGTTTAAACCTCGTAAGAAGTTAAAAGTAGTTTCAACAAATTATGGCAAACCGTATCAAGAAACTTTCCATCCAGACCAAAAAACTATCGATGAAATTTTAGATAAAATATCGCAATCGGGTTATGAAAAGCTAACCAAAAGAGAGAAAGAAATTTTATTTAGAGCCAGCAAAAGCAATGAGGAAAAATAAAAAAATAAGTCTTGTTAGTAAGGTTATTCTCTTTTTTAATATACTAGCAGTTGTTGGCTTATTTTTAAGCTATCTGGCAAAATACACTAATCCTATAACTTACTGGTATATTCCCTTTTTTGGGTTATCTTATCCCATCATCTTACTTATCAATATTGTTTTTATGATGTATTGGATGATGAGAAAAAAGTGGTATGCACTTCTTTCCTTATCTACGATTTTAATAGGTTATGATGCCTTTAATTCAAGCATTGGTTTAAGAGGAAAAAAAGAAACTACTTTCTTAAATGATAGTGCTTCAATAAAGCTGATGACTTATAATGTTCATTATTTTAAAAGGTTTGGTTTAGCGTTAGATACTTTTACACGAAACGGGATATTAAATATTTTAAGACAAGAGCAACCAGATATTATTGGCTTCCAAGAATTTTTTACCCGAAAAAAGGGCAAGTATAATATTAAAGATTCTGTATTAACTATTCTTAACACTCCATATTATCAGTATAATACTACATCGGGTAATGATTATGAATCTTCTGGTATTGCTGTATTTAGTAAACTACCGATTTTAAATAAAGGAGACATCCATTTGATGGATGAAAATGGTGGAAACCAAGGAGTTTGGATAGATGTAAAGAAAAACAATCAAGTATTTAGGGTATTTGTTGTTCATTTAGCATCCATATCCTTTCAGCCAGAGGATTATAATGATTTCAATAATCTAAAAAAAGAACTCGATACCAAAAGAGATTTAAATACAGGTAAAAGAATCATCAAAAGACTAAAGAATGCTTTTATAGAAAGAAGTAATCAAGTTAAAAATTTACAAATTTATATTGATTCTTGTAAGACACCATACATCATCATGGGTGATTTTAATGATACACCGGTTTCCTATACTTTACAAAGCTTAAAAAAGAATATGAAAAATAGCTTTGAAGAAAAAGGTAGTGGGCTAGGAATTACCTATAACGGAGATTTCCCTAATTTTCAGATAGATTATATCTTGGCTTCACAAGAATTTGATTTTAAAACTTATAAAATCATCAAAAAAGAGTTTTCAGACCATTATCCTGTTACTTCGCATGTAACTTTAGCAGATTAATTTAAACCATCATCAAAATTCGTATTTTGCGCCATGCACAACAATCTTACTATTTATAATACCCTATCCAGAAAGAAAGAAGAATTTAAGGCTTTAAACCCACCTTATGTAGGCATGTATGTTTGCGGACCAACCGTTTACAGCGATGTACATTTAGGCAACTGCCGTACTTTTATTTCTTTTGATTTGATTTATAGATACCTCAAGCATTTAGGGTACACGGTAAGATATGTTAGGAATATTACGGATGCTGGCCACTTAGAAGGCGATGGCGATAGTGGGGAAGATAAAATCTCTAAAAAAGCAAAACTGGCATCTTTAGAACCTATGGAAATTGTACAACAATACACCAATGGTTTCCATAACATGATGGCCGTATTTAATGTTTCGCCACCTAGCATAGAGCCAACAGCTACCGGTCATATTATTGAGCAGATAGAAATGGTGAAAACCATTTTAGAAAAAGGTTTTGCTTATGAGGTTAATGGCTCGGTATATTTTGATGTCGAAAAATATAACCAAAAGCAAGATTACGGTGTTTTAAACAATCGTAAACTAGAAGACTTATTAAACAATACCAGAGATTTAGGCGGCCAGGATGAGAAAAAAGGTAAACTTGATTTTGCCCTTTGGATAAAAGCTAAGCCAGAGCACTTGATGCAGTGGCCTTCTCCGTGGGGAATGGGTTTCCCGGGTTGGCATTTAGAATGCTCTGCCATGAGTAATAAATACTTGGGAGAGCAATTTGACATACATGGTGGTGGTATGGATTTAGCACCCACGCATCACACCAATGAAATTGCCCAAAATGTGGCTTCTTGCGGCAAGCATCCGGCTAATTATTGGATACATACCAATATGCTTACGGTTAACGGGCAAAAAATGTCTAAATCTTTAGGAAATAGCTTTTTACCACATGAACTTTTCTCTGGTCAACATACCCTACTGCAAAAAGGGTATAGCCCAATGGTGGTTAAGTTTTTCATGTTGCAAGCACATTACAGAAGCACTTTAGACTTTTCTAACGAGGCACTAGACGCCAGCGAGAAAGGCTTTAAAAGGTTAATGGCTGCATTAGCCCTATTAGATAAAGTTAAAACATCTAGCCAGTCTGAAGTTGATGTTAAGGCTTTAGAAGAAAAGTTTGCTAAGGCTATGAATGATGATTTTAACTCGCCCATTCTTATTGCCGAACTTTTTGATGCTGTTAGGATAATCAATTCTATTTACGATGGAAAAACAGCTATCTCTGCTGATGATTTAACTGCTTTAAAAAATCTTATCCAAACTTATGTTTTTGATATTTTAGGTTTACAAGACGAAAATCAAGCGCATGATATAGAGCCTTTGATTAGTTTCCTGATTAATATCCGTAAAGAAGCCAAAGAAAACAAAGACTATGTAACTTCTGACAAGATAAGAATAGGTTTACAGGAGATTGGTTACCAGTTAAAGGATAGTAAAGAAGGTACAACATGGTCTAAAATTTAGCGTTTCAGCAATAATGATTAGAAAAATAATTTATTTTATTCTTGTTTTATGCTTTAGTATCCCTGCTTTAGCACAAAAAGCAGATGGTACAATACAATCTTTAATCAATACTGAGGATTTTTTTAATCTTCTGGTAAAAAAACAAGGCATACAAAAAGGCTTTCTCAAATTTGCTGATGCTAAGGGTATTGTTTTTAGACCTGGCCCTGTTGATATGAGAAAGTATTATGCTGAAAATAGCGAATCAGCATATCAAATAAGTTGGAAACCAGAATATGCCAGAATATCTAAAGAAGGTGATTTAGCCTTTACCACAGGGCCTTATGAGTTAGTTTCTGCTCAAGATACCACTTATGGCCATTACCTCTCTATCTGGAAAAACGACCACAGCAAATGGAAGTTATGGTTAGATGTAGGCATTACCCATGCTAAACCTCCTACGGTTTTAAAGTATGAATATTATGACCCCTCTAACTATAAATATCCCAAATTATTAGGCCCTCAAAAAATTCAGATGCGTGAGGATATTGTCTTTAATACCGATATTCTTCTAGGGAAAGCACTTAAGCTATCAGGAAGTAAAAATTTTAAAGAATTTTATGACCCTGAGGTAAGATTGTATTTCCCGGAATATTTACCCGTAATTGGCAAGTTAAAAGCTTTAGATTTTATTGATAAAAAGGAGTTAAACATTATCTCTAACCCAATTACCGCTGAAAGAGCAATAAGTGGCGATTTAGCCTTCACCTATGGCGATGCCAGTATTAACCAGGAAAAATACCATTATGTAAGGGTTTGGAAGCTGGATGATGATATGAAATGGAATATTATTTTAGATGTTTACACTAAATAATACGCTGGTTAAAACAGGCCTTCTATAATATCTTCTATACTTATACCTTCTGCTTCGGCTTTGTAATTTTTTACCATACGATGTCTTAAAATTGCGGTTGCTACGGCTTGTACATCTTCAATATCTGGAGAATACTTACCATGGATAGCTGCATGGCATTTAGCACCTACCACTAAAAACTGAGAAGCTCTAGGGCCTGCGCCCCAAGTTACATATTTCTTTATGGCATCGGTAGCCATGGTTCCTTGTGGTCTGGTTTTGGCTACCATCGCCACGGCATATTCTACCACGTGGTCTGTTACCGGAATATTTCTTACCAATTGTTGGAAATAGGTAATCTGCTCGGCATTGATAATTTTTCTCAAATCCTGAACTTTGGTACCTGTTGTATTTTTTACGATAGCTATTTCATCCTCAAAAGAAGGATAATCTAAACTTACATTAAACATAAACCTATCTAGTTGGGCCTCTGGTAAAGGATATGTACCCTCTTGTTCTATAGGGTTTTGAGTTGCCAACACAAAGAAAGGTTTTGGTAAAGCATGTGTAACACCAGCGGCAGTAACAGCTTTCTCTTGCATAGCTTCTAATAAAGCAGCCTGCGTTTTAGGTGGCGTTCTGTTAATCTCATCGGCCAAAATAATATTGGCAAACACAGGTCCCTTAATGAATTTAAAAACTCTTTCTTCGCCCAAAATTTCGCTTCCAATGATATCAGAAGGCATTAAATCTGGTGTAAATTGTATTCGGTTAAAAGATAAATCTAGTACCCTGGAGACGGTTTGTACCAATAAAGTTTTAGCTAAACCTGGTACACCAACCAATAAGCAATGGCCATTGCTAAAAACAGATATTAATACTGCTTCAACAACTTTGTCTTGCCCTACTATCACCTTAGAAATCTCTTTCCTGATTTCTTTGTAGGATAAACATAATGCATCAATAGCCTCTACTTCTGACTGATATTTATTCATTATTAGCTGTTACTGGTTTGGTTATCCATTCTTGCAAAACATCACAAGATTGAAATTCTTTATCTATTTTAATATAACTTGCTTTTCTTCTTTTCTCAAACCACTCGCTTACTACCTTATTTACTTTAGTTTCGTAAGCAGCTTCTTTAAGTTTTGGTAAATCTTGCTCTAAATTAGCTTTATGAGGTGGGGTTTTAGATCTTAAATATAAAAAACGATAGCCTTTTTTACCTCTGGCATCAGTAAAAATTTCTGGCTTAGAATAAGATCCAACTTTCATGGTATCTACAACCAAAAATACTGATGGGTCTAACTTATCGGTAGGAATAAATGTAGTTCTATTAGAACTCTCGTAATTTAAAATCATCCCACCATTATACTTGGTATCGTTATTATCAGAATACAGAGATGCGGCTGTAGAAAAATCCATCTTTTTATCTATAACTTTTTTGTAAATAGAGTCTATTTCTACTTTGGCTCTGTCTAAAGAAGCCGGAGTTGTTTCTGGTATAATGAGAATATGTCTTGCTCTTACTTGCTCGCCTTTTCTTTCTAGAACTTCTAAAAAGTGGAAACCAAATTCTGTTTCAAAAACAGGAGACATTTCTTTCTCTTTGAGTTTAAAAGCCCAGGCTGTAAATTCTTTTGCCATGGTTTGTCTATCAAAAGAAGGTAGCTCTCCACCATCGGCTGCAGAGCCAGGATCTTGAGAATATAACCTCGCTAAGGTTGCAAAGTTATCGCCACTTTTAACTCTTAAACGTAAAGCTTCTGCTTTGTCTCTATAAAATTCTTTCTCTTTTTTAGTTAGCTCGGGATAAACCACCAATTCTCCTACTTCTACTTCGGTATTAAAGGTAGGAAGCGAGTCTTTAGGAATGTCGTTAAAAAATCTTCTTACATCTAAAGGCGTTACCTCTACCTTTTCAGTGATTTTAGCCTGCATTTTTTGAGCTACCAATTGCTCTCTGATATCTGGTCTGATTTCATCTTTATACTGTAAAACAGAGCGCCCTAAGAATTCTTCTAACCTATCTTGCCCACCTGCGTTAGCAATAGATCTACGCATTCTTCTGTCGATTTCTTCATCCACTTCATCATCATTAACCGTAATAGAATCTATAACGGCTTGTTGCGATAGCAGTTTCTGGCTCAACATATTTTGTAAAATATAGCATTTAATACCAGGGTCTGGCTTGGTACCTTGCACTAAGTATTGCGCATATTGTTGGTCAACCTCAGATTGTAAAATCACATTATCGCCCACCACGGCAACTACTTTGTCTATTACCTTCTTTTGTGCCAGAAGGCTGTTACTTACTAAAAGTAGCGCTATTATTAAATAATTTTTCATTTCTTGTACACTTCTAATTCGTTATTTTTTTGAGCCTCCTGAAAAACTTCTCTTTCCATTTGGCTTATTAACTTCAGCTTACGCTGATTTAGTATTAAATTTTTAATATTCTCTTTTTCAAACGCTAAAGGCGATAAGCTATCGCGAAATTTAGAGCCTCGCAAAATTAGGAGATATAATGTATTATTTTCAGAAATCTGAAAAATACGGTTTAATGTTTCGTAATTATACGATCCAATTTTTGATATGGGTAGTGTTTTCTCCAGTTCATCAATATAATGCCAGCTGGTATCCATTAAAGAAAATGCTGGCGAGTACTTAAAACAATATTTCTCAAGTAAATCTCTGTCTCTAACATCTTTAGAGGTAAAAAGCTTTTTCACCATATCTATTTTAGGCGCCTTATCACTAAGTTTGATGTAAGAGACCTTTAATATCGGTTTTTTTAATTGAAAGTTCTTCTTATGCTCTTCATAATATTTCGCAATTTCTTCTTCGGTAACAGTGGTATCCAACTTTTGGTTAATTAATTCTTGCTCGTACTGGAAACGGATGAGAGATTTACGGTAATTTTCAAGCTGCTCTTGGATATATTTTTCATCAACTTGGATGTTTTCCTCTGCTTGATGTTGTAAGACCATATCATGCTGCCATTGGTCTATAAAGCCTCTTACAATGGCTATGCTATCATTACCATGGATATTTGGAGGGACTATACCTTCGATATCTTTAGCGTAAAGATATTTATCATAGGCTCTTGCTATGGGCTGCTCTTCATTGCTGGTAAACTTGCCACAAGAGGCAAAAGCAACTGAAATAGCCAAACAAAAAATGCGAAGTATATAGTTATTCATGAATTTAAACGAATGTAAAGTCTTTTTATGTAAAACATGAAGCATTTTAAAATTTTTAACAATATTTAACCCTAAATTTGCCCTTATGGATTCTTTAAATACAGCCCACCCTTTAGCATTAAGTATTCTTTTGAATGAGGATTTATATGTTATTGAACCTGTTGAAAACATCCAAAATGCAGAAATTATTATAACCCCAAAAGAAGAACCTGAAACAGCTGTAGAAAGTAAAATTGTTATACCCGTTTTACAAAATAAGCCAATAGAAACGCCAGAAGCATCAAAACCACAAGCTGTTGCAAGCAAACCAGTTTTTAATTATTTAGGTGATAACAATAAATATCTGCTCATTATTGTAAACGATAAAACGCATCAGTTTATAAACGATAAAGACTTAGCTTTTCTTTTAAAAATTTTGGCTGCTAAAAAACTTGATTTACATGATATTGCCATCTTAAACACCAATAGTTATGCGGATTTAGCCTTTAAAGATTTAAAAGAATATTTTGCTTGTAACAAAATTTTAACGTTTGGAATAGACCCAAAATCACTACAAATACAAGGCATTATAGCAAACAAAGCCGGAGAATTTGAGGGGGTAAAAATATTAGGCACATGGGCTTTACCTTTGTTAGATACCGATGTAAAAAAGAAAACTATCTACTGGAACGAATTGAAAAATTTCTAATATTAAAAAGCTATGCAATTGGTATTTGCCACAAATAATGCACACAAAGTAGCAGAAGTACAATCAAAAATAAACCAACAGATTAAGGTTTTAAGCTTGGCTGATATTGGTTGCTTTGAGGATATTGCCGAAACTGGGTTAACTTTAGAAGAAAACGCCTCTATTAAAAGCCATTATGTTTTTGATAATTACCAAATAAACTGCTTTGCTGATGATACAGGCTTAGAAATTGAAGCCCTTAACCAAGAACCAGGTGTATTTTCTGCCCGGTACAGCGGAAGTAGAGATACTGAAAAAAACATCGATTTAGTGCTAGAGAAACTTGAAAACGAGGGCAATCGCAAGGCTTGTTTTAGAACCGTTATCTCTTTGATATTAAACGGAGAAGAAATTTTATTCGAAGGTATTGTAAATGGGAATATTCGCACAGAAAGAGCCGGTACAGGCGGTTTTGGCTATGATGCTATTTTTGAACCCGAAGGTTACCCCATTACTTTTGCAGAGATGGATATGGCGAGTAAAAATAATATCAGCCACAGGGGTTTAGCTGTAGAAAAGCTTATTCATTACTTAAATGGTTTATAAAGGTAAAGCCTCGTTTTTTATTACAAGGAAAGCACAAGAAGCTATTATATGGGCTTAGGTTATATTGTGTTATCCTTGGGGTCGATAAAGGATTTTCTGCTTAGTGGGTTCTGCAACACAGAAAAGGATATGTGCCATTTATTTCGAAAGTGAATTTTAAGTGTAAAATTTCTGGAAAACTTTGATATGAGGATATTCTATTTTTTAATCATGAGCTCATTTTTCTTGGTTTCTTGTAAGCCGAAACCGATAGTTGGTGAAGTTGTATTCGATATTCCTTCATTAATAGGTAAAGATATTAATGAAATAGTTAGAATTTCGGCAGAAAATAAAAGATTGACTGATTCCGATAAAGAAGGTTATAAAATTTTCACCTGTAGAAAAAATGGTTGGTTTCTGTTTATTGAATATAATGATAAAACAAAGAAAGCTGAACTTTTTAATTATTGCTCAGATTTAAAAAACTTTAGACAATTAAATTTTTCGATGGCAGAGATAGAAGATTTGTTATTAATAGGAAATTTAGATAAAAATTCTAGTAAATACAGAATCACTCTTAGCGACGGCTGGAGCGAATATGATATCCAAGGTAATGATGTGAATGGCGGTTACACTAATGATTTTACGGCAGTGAATGTATACCCAAAATATTAACAATTTTTTTCTGTTAGAATATTATTTGAATGATTGACATTTATTAAAAATTAAAATAGCTATAGATTTATGTCAGATATGTTTATTTCCCCATTATCAACATTAGTTTCTCCTAACCAAGTACCGGAGGAGCTTAATTTTATATCGTCTGGCATTAGTGGTTTGCTAAATAATGTCTATTACAAAAATTTAATAATTAAACGGTATTCAAGTACTTCTTCTGTATCCCCCAGTTTGGCGCAAGTATGCAGCTGGGCAATAAGAGAAGCGTACTTGTGCCTTTGAAGAGGTATTAAAAATAAATTGATGATTATAAAAAGTTCTTTTTACAATGCACAGGTACATAGCCGCACATGGCTAAGGCTGCATACTTTGCGCCCGAGAAGAGTTTCCGAAATTATATAAATAATTTTTATATGAAAAATAAAATTTTAATAATGCTTTCTTCTTTTTTATTCCTGGCAGGTTGTTTTTATCCAGAGCCTAAAGTCGTATTTGACATACCTTCATTGATAGGTAAAAATATCGATGAAGTTACTTATATTTTAGGTAATAATTATTCCGACCATGATCCATTCAAGAATCAGAAAGGAGTACTCAAGACAAGAGGAAGCCATTCTTATCGGATTTATGAGAAGTTTCGTGGAGACTCTACTATTAGCTTATCTATTTGTTATATACCCTATACAAAAGAAATTAAATTTTTAACTATCGTTTCCAGACAAGAGTATAAATCAAAGGCCGATATATTGAAATTGGGTAATTTAGATTCTTTAGCAGGAGATTACGTATTAGAATACGACACATTGACATTTTTCTTAGGAAATAGGTATACAAATATAAGAGTATATCCAAATAAATAATATCCATGTTGGAAGTCACAACATACATAAAATATTATTATTAAATAGCAATAACTATGTCATATATCTTCATCTCCCCATTGTCAACACCCAGTTTGGTACAAGTATGCAGCAGGGGAATGAGGGAAGAGTACTTATGCCTTTGAATGAGGAGGCATTAATATTAAAAAATAAATTGATGATTATGAAAAGTTCTTTTTACAATGCACAAGTACATAGCCGCACATGGCTAAGGCTGCATACTTGCAAGAGAAGGGAAAACCCAGTTTGCATTAAGGGCATATTCATTATACGAACTTTTTGATTAAAATAAATAATAGTCATGACTAAAAGCATTTCTTACATATTATTAATACTAACATTAATAATTTCTTGTACTTCGCCGAACAATCAAGCAATGAAAGGCACTCAAAGTGTCGAAGATTCCAATGAGAATACTTTAAAATCAACTAAGAAAAACTTATTGAGCGTTGATGCCAAAATATCTAATCCTGATACATTGATTTCAGTTTATAATAAAGATGTAAAAGTACTGCCCTTTGGATGTGAAATGTTTGAAAAGACAAATTTTCCTATCGAATGGGAAATAACTCCACCATTTGATGATTCTGCTCAAACAAAATTTCAGAAATCCATGAATGATATCATTGATTGTTTTTTAAAACTAAATCGTATCCATAAAAATTATCAATTACCCGAAATTAAAAATTATGAATATATACCATTAAATAATAGAACTGAAAACGAATTGCAAAAGTCTACACATTATAGTTATCGACTCCCGAAAATGGGTAACTATGAAGTTTTCTATTTATCTTATCCAATCAATAGGCCCAAAAATTACGGCGAATCAGATCAATTTTTCTTACAGGTTGGCAACCTGCTATTTTATAATAAACAAACAAAAGATGTAAAGATTATAACTGTGTTTTTTTGGGAAGAAGCTTATTTCTTTAATTGGTTTAGGCTGTTCAATATTAATTTAGATGGCAGTATTAGAGTGACTGATTTTGCTTTTTCAGAAGAAGATACCAAAAAGACAAATGATGTTTTAATAAAAATAAAAGACAATGATATTAAAATTACGAAGTTGAAGCTAATAAATAATAAATAAAGAATTGGAAGTTTCTATTTCTACTCCAATAACGCAATAAAAACCAAAGCAAGCGGGTAAAAGCTTCTTGTGCCTTAATAATTATACAAATGAAATGGAAATAAATGTAAAGAAAACACAAGAAGCTATTACAGAGGTTTAGGCTATATTCTAGCCATCTTGTGGGTGTTCATTACTTTTTAATTTTTAGAGAACTGGATACCCGATACAGAGAATTGAATTTCCAAGTGCCGGAATGAATACAGAGAATCCGGAACCCGATACAGAGAATTGAAACCCCGATAAGTTTATTTTTAAAAAGCTGATAATCAGTATTTTTAAGTATTTACGTATTACTAGCACTATCTCTAGTAGCTGCAATACAAAGAATAGCAGCATCTTCTTTAGCTATTTTATTTTTAGCATACAGAGAATCATTAACAGCATATAGATAATTAGCTACTTATTCATATTTACTTCTTAGTTCTGCAATAACTGCACTTAGTAAAACATCACCTCTTAAATCAGCATATTTATCAGTAATAGAATATCGAGCACCTTTTATTTTACCTTCTACTTTCAGTATATTATCTTCCATTAGTTTCATCTTCAAATAGTTTATCTGATTTCTTGATAGGGATTCTTTTAATAAACCTTCTAAATCACCAATCTTCAAAGCGTTTCCTTGTAATGACAGAAGTAGAATTTCAATCTCTTTTATCAAATACCTTTTGCCAATTTTCAAACCATCATTTACCAGTGCATGGTATTCTTGAGATAAAGTATATCTGTTAGTATGCCCTGATATTTTTTCAATCAACCCTGATTTTTCTAACTGACTTACAATTTCAGCTTTAAGGTTCTGAAAAATGCTATTACGGATTTTACAAAGCGTAATGATTTGCTCAACGCCAAATTTTGGTTCTTTCTCGCTGTTTTGATATTGACTTACGAAAACATGAAATGCCTTTTCAATAATTTCAGTCCGTAGGGTAAGTGAAACCTGAAACATATCTGAATTCTTATAATCAGGTTCTGCTTTACCTTCAGATAGGGTGATGGAGAATATCTTATCTACACCTTGACCGCTTCGTTCTACCAGTCCGGTCTTCTCTAAAATTTCAGTCATTAAGCGGCTTCTAGGGGTGCTGCAAGCGGGTAAAAGCTTCTTGTGCCTTAATTTAACACAAATGAAATGAAAAAAATACAAGGAAAGCATAAGAAGCTATAACACAGGCTTAGGCTATATTGCGCTATATTTGGTTTGGCTGTAGAAAAGCTCATCAATTATTTAAATGAGTTCTGGAAATAAAAATTTAAAACATAGGATGGTTATTTTTCGCTGTTGCAGGTACTTGTTGCCTGATATCCCAGTGTTCTTTAATCATGCCGTTTTCTAATCTAAAAATTTCCACCAAAGAGAAAACCTTATCTTGCCAAGGTTCTCTAATATGTAAAACAACATAATTTTCATCAGCTATAACTTTAACAATATCAATTTTCTTTTTAGGTGTATGGTAAATATTCCATTTTCTGGTCGCTTGCTTAAAAGCCTCTTTACCATCTGCTACGTTAGGGTTATGTTGGATATAATCTTCAACCACATATTTATCAATAACGGTAGAATCCTTATCTCCAAACAAACCATTATAAAAGTTAAGGACAATTTGCTTATTTGTGTTTACTAAAGAAGTTTGTGCAAAAGCTAAGTTAAGACCAAATAAAAGTGTAATCGTTAAAGTTAGTAATGAGGTAAGTTTCATGTTTATAGTTATTTTAATACTCACTAAAATAAGCAAGAAACCTAACTGCCTTGTTAAAGCTTTATATGATTTTGTAAATCAGTAGTATAAAATACAGTCCTTTATAAATAGTATATGGTTTAATAATGCGATATTAAAATTATGTATGTTTGCTTTCAAAACTTTGGTATTTCTAAGTTGATGTGCGTTAATGGTATGATTTATTATATTTAATAGATGTAACAAATATCTTGTAAATATTTATTACAATTAATATTATATTAGTCGTATTCTACAATAAATTTAGCCAATTTTTAAACGTATTAGATGAAGCCTACTTTACTTAAAATAAATCCCTCCGAATATTATTCTTTTAGTATCAGGCATGATATTGTACCTTATTTTTATGACAAATGGCATTATCATCCGGAAGTTGAATTGATTTATATCAAAGAGGGAAACGGTACACAATTTGTTGGAGACAGTATAGAAAGATTTAAAAAGGGCGATATTTTACTTATTGGCAGCAATTTACCGCATTATTGGAGGTGTGATGATAGCTATTTCCAAAATAGCGCAGATTTAAAAGCAGAAGCCTTAGTAGCGCATTTTTTAACCAATTTTTGGTCAGACTGTTTTATCAATTTACCTGAGAATAAAAAAATTAAGGAGCTTTTGATAAATGCTAAACGAGGCATTATCATTTCAAAAGAAATAAAGCCTAAAGTTGTTTCTTTGATGAAAGATTTGGTAAACTCTAATGGCGAATTAAGAATTATTTTGTTGTTAACCCTTTTGCATACCATTGCAGAAGGTAAAAATAATAGGTTACTTTCCTCTGTAGGTTTTGATTTACAAATGGAAAGTCAGGATAAAGATAATATCAGTAAAATTTATGCTTACTGTTCATCTAATTTTAAAAGGAAAATAACATTAGAAGAAATTTCTGATATTGCCAGTGTAAGTCCTAACTCCTTTTGCAGGTATTTCAAGACCAAAACAAGAAAAAGATTTTCTGATTTCCTGAAAGAGATAAGGGTAGGTTATGCCTGTAAACTCCTGATTGAAAATAAATTATCAGTTACACAAGTTTGTTATGAGAGTGGGTTTAATAACTTAACAAACTTTTATAAATGCTTTAAATCTATCACAGGTAAAACACCTTTTGATTATCAAAAGAATTTTGGGCAATAAACATTAGTCTCTATAATTTAATGCAGGCGCTCTATCACCTAATAAGGGTTTGTATTGATAATTTTTAAGCGCATGATTAAATTCTAACTTAGCAGCTTCTATATGCTTGGGTTGCGTATATAAATCTATAGCCGTATAAACCATTGTTTTTATGGCATTTACAGTTCCTTTTATAGCAATATCAGTACCTCCGCAAGCCACTGCCTGCCAACTGTGTGCAGCAACGCCAGGCACCCATGTTGCCGTATTTACACCTACAGTGGGTATGGTATAACTCACATCTCCTACATCGGTACTGCCATTGGTACTTTCTTTTAACAAAGAAAATGTTTCTACTTTATTAGGCACAATTAATTCTCTATTTAAGGTTTTTGATAGCTCTTGAGCAAAAGAAAATTCAGTTGTTGTATAATTAATTCCTCCTACCATTTCCAGATTTTTATACATCAGCTTTGCCAAACTGATATTCAGAAGTAAATCATGCGTACCGCCAATAATTTCATGTTCCACAGAAGTTTCAGTACCTAGGGCTGCACCTTTTGCACAAGATACCACACGGTTAAATAATTCTCTTGCTTGCTCTTTATCAGGATACCTAACATAATAATATACCTCTGCAAAATCTGGAACTACGTTAGGGGCTTTACCACCATCTGTGATGATGTAATGTATTCTTGCTTCTTGAGGGATATGTTCACGCATCATATTCACCATAAAATTCATAGCTTCAACGCCATCTAAAGCACTCCTACCTCTTTGTGGAGATGCAGACGCATGGGAAGAAACGCCCTTAAATCTAAACTTAGCAGAGATGTTTGCTAAAGCATCGGTAGTAATAACCCTGTTTCTGGCAGATGGATGCCAATGCAAGGCTACATCAACATCTTTAAAAAAACCATCTCTAACTAAGTAAACTTTACCGCTTCCCCCTTCTTCTGCTGGGCATCCATAAATTTTTACAGTACCTTTTAACTTACCTTGGGCTATCAGTTTTTTAATTTCTATACCCGCGGCCACACTACCTACACCAAATAAATGATGCCCACAGGCATGCCCGTTGCTTTGCTTAGGATTGGGCTGCTTTACCGTACTTACCTGCTGTGAGAAACCGGGTAAAGCATCATACTCAGCTAAAATTGCGATAACGGGTTTACCACTACCATAGCTAGCTACAAAAGCAGTAGGCATTTGTAAAACTGTGTCAATAACAAAACCATTACTTCTTAACCTATCTTTTAATAAAGCGCTACTTTTATATTCTTGATAGCCTAATTCAGCATGATGATAGATTTGTAAAGCATCGGCTTTGTAAATAGAAAAATTTTTATCAATATCTAAACTCGATTGATTTTTAAGACGCTCGGCTTGCTTATATTGCGCTATAGCAAGTTGACTTATAATCGTAAACAATAATAAACTAGCTAATTTCATCTCTTTATATTTACAGTAAAAGAAATCAAAAGCTATAAATTTATTTTAAACTATTTTATCTAAAGTTTAAACTAGATATACTATTTATGAGCATGTATCATGTAGAAAAGTTTAAGAAAATGTCAATTTCAGTGAATATACTGCATAGCTATAGCTTTAAATTTGTTTTGTATAACCTTTATTAAATATATCTTCTTTTATCCATTAACGATGAAAAAATTAGTCTTAGCAATTTTCTTTGTATGTTTTATTTACAACTTTACTTATGCCAGAAACTTTTACTTTTCTGAATCTGGAAATGATAAAGCTAATGGGAAATCGCCTGCATCCGCCTGGAAAACTTTAAACCGATTAAAAAATCTTAAACTACAACCGGGCGATACCTTGTTCTTTAAAAGAGGCGATACCTTTACAGGGATGCTAGATATTAAGCAATCTGGCTCTACAAATAAGCCTATTGTAATTACGGCTTATGGCCAGGGCGAAAAACCTATTTTTACAGGTTCTACAGCCATCCATAACTGGAAAGCCGTAGGAAACAATATTTATGAAGCTTACATCAATACTAAGATTTATGATGTTTTTGAAAACAATTTTAGGTTTACACCTGCCAGATATCCCAATAAAGGTTTTTTAAAAATAGATAAGGGATTTGGCAAAGATTCTTTAAGTGCTTTAAGTCTTCAGGAACCAGATGGCTATTGGAACGATGCTATTTTAAGAGTACGCACCATTGATTGGGTTTATGAAACCAGAACTGTTGCCAAATACAAGAAATCATTAGTGATACAGGGCCCACAAGACAGGTATTTTATTGATAAAAGTTTTTTTGAAAGGACCAAAAACGGACAAACCTCTTTGTATGAGTTTAAGGCGGGTTATGGCTTTTATTTAGAAGGCTTACCACAAATGATAGATACCGCTTTTGAATGGAGCTGGAAAAACAACAAGTTAATGGTGCAATTGCCAGCAGGTAAATCGCCAAAAAATATTAAGGCAGTAACCCAACATTATGGTGTTTTTATTAATCATCATATTAAAAACATTATTGTTAAAGATATTGCATTTGAACAATATGAAAAAGCAGGTGTTGGCAGTGGTTGGCATGTATCAAATATTCAGGTATTGGATAATCAATTTAAAAATATACATGGAGCGGGCATTTTATTGGATAGCGCATCTTCTTACTGCAACATCAAAGGGAATAGCATTACAGATATCCTTGGAAAAGGTATTTCTGCCTTAGAACCCAATAATCTCAGTATTTCTGATAATATTGTAAGGCGTATTGGGCTGGTTAGAGCTCAAGGCTTTACTGGAGTAAACGGCGCAACAGGTATTCTTATTTATAATACCGAGCGAAAAAAAACTATAGATAATACTTTTGCACACCATAATGTGGTAAGTTATAATAAGGTAGATAGCTGTGGTTATAATGGTATCAGGGTTGATGGTTACAATAATTTGGTTGAATATAATATCATTGATTATTGCAGTTTAACTTTAAATGACGGGGCAAATTTATATTGTTATGGCGCCCAACCTAGCGCTACTCATCATTCTATTTTTAGAAATAACATTGTACGCTACAGCATTGGAGATAGTGAGGCTACTCCTGATAATCCTAATTTAGCTTTTGGGATTTATTTAGATAATAACTCTAATGATGTTACAGTAATTAATAATACGATTATTAGCACAGGCGCATCTGGCATGGTTAATAACGATGCTTCTTTTAAAAATAGCTTTATTGGCAACCATGTATTTAATTGCCAAGAAGGACTGGGTTATGCAGAGTGGGGAAATCTTGGGAAAATTTTTGATTGCGTAAATACTGGAAATGTCATTGCCAGCAATAAGCCTTCGCAAAAAGCACTTAGTTTGAAAAATTTTATAGGCCCAGTTTTTCAGGTTGGTAAATTTGATCATAATACTTATATCAACACCAAGTCGAGTACACCTATTTATTTTGAAACCAAGCAAATACCAGAGCATGCTAAATTGCATCTTACTTTTGAGCAATGGCGTAATTTTTATCAACAAGAAGAAAATAGCAAAGCTGTTACTGCATTAACCGATTGGGCAAAAAACGCCGAAGCAGAGATTATTGTAAACGATACTAAAGAGGATAAAACTTATACTTTAGACGCCGCTATTTATTATTACCCTAACGGCGAAAAAGTTGATGCCTCTATTATTTTAAAGCCTTTCAGCTCTATGATTTTATTGAAAAAGAGTAAATAAAATAGAAGATTCTCAAAAATCTTATTTGTCGCATTGATCAGACTTTAGTTGTTATCCTGAGCAGAGTTGAAAAAGGCTTCGACTCTGCTTACGGATACAAAATGGTGATTTACGTAAGATAGCTCCTTTTGAGGTATAAGAAAACAGAAATATCTTGTTAAAAAAGAGTGCTATTTACAGAGATTTTATGTGGGTTATTTTTGTTTGGGATGAACAAAACCTTACTATCTAAACCTTTGTATAAAAGCCGCTAAAGATAAACCCATGGTAGCGTAATTGCTATAAGGATGAGGGTTTTTGGTTTGTACCTCAAAATAATTTTTCCCTTGGTAAGATGTAAAAGGTTTAGTATAGGTAGTATCTTGCGTATAATCATACCCGTTTACCCCATCTATGGCTATACCGGCATCAACTATATAAATACCTTCTTCTTCACAATGATCAAAATTATTGATGATATTTTTTCTTAATTCCCACATCGCTGCATTTTGTTTGATGGTAAAATCGCCAGCGGTATTATCTAATAAACCACAGGTTGAGGCTGGTATCATGAGCACAAATTTACCCTGAGGAGCTGCTTCCTGATAAGATTTTTTTAAAGCTAATATTTGATTATTCCACTCAGAAAAATCAATCTGACTAACCTGAGGTACATCTCTAAAATCATTTAAACCTAAGAACTCTGCTAGAATTTGCGGGGTTTCTAAATTCCACATTTTTAAATATTTAGGATAATTAAAAGCCCAATCAAAATCCTCGTAGCGTACTTTTTCCCAGTTTTTTCCATTAAATTTTATGAAATAACATGTTTCGTTATCAAACATGATATCATCGGTTTGAGGATTTATTTTTAAGCCAGTTTTAGTATCAAATTTTAAAGCTTGGGTAGTATACCTGCCGGCATAATAGGTTTCTTCAACAGTCCAGTTCGCATCTGGTTGCTGGCTTATGGCATTTGCTAACTGCCAAAAATGTGTTGCTCCCCAATATTTATAATTTCCATGCGGTTGCCAAAAACCGTTATAGGGTTCTATTCTATCCATAGATGGAGAAAAATAGCGTTTCAATGTCCAACCGCCACGCCCTTCATCAAACTGCCCTTTAAAACCTATAACATCTCTTAAACCTATCAATTTAATTTTAGGTACATAACCTTTTATCAATAAGGCATCTTTAAAAAAAGCGCCATTGGTAAAGCTATCACCAATAATGGCAACCTTGACACTATCATTACCTACCCCTGGCTGGGCAACTGATAGGGTTGTTTTGATAGATTTTAGCGTATCAAAATTTTGGGTATTAATTAAATTAAAAATAATACTGGTACTATCTATAGGGTTAACGATACTCGCTACCCTTTGTAGCCTTCTGCTGTAATTGGCCGTACCAGAAAACCTTACCACATCATCGTAGGGTCTCCATCTTTTGATGATAGGCTCAACAAATAAATCGTTTTGAATACCCGATAGCATGTAAAATTTAGAGGGTACAGTAATGTCATTTTTAAAAACATTGCCTATTTCATTATTACCTTTCCGATTTTGTTTACGCTGTGCAGCAGCGTGATATGTAAATAAAAACCAAAGAACAATAACGCTTAAATATATTTTGCACCTCATTTTTCACCTATTTGTTTTATTCTTTGATATTAAAACTACCTTTTAATTGAATATTCTCTGAGCTACTACCTATGCGTACCTCAAATTTACCGGGCTCTACTGTCCAATTCATGTTTTTGTCTAACAATGCCAAATCATCTGGCTTTAGGGTAAAGTTAAGGGTTTTTGTTTCACCAATTTTTAAATTTACCCGCTCAAAACCTCTAAGCTGGCTATCATAAGTAGTAACACTGCTTACCACATCTTTGATATACAGCTGTACAATCTCGTCTCCATCATATTTACCTGTATTTTTAACATCAAAAGAAATGTTTATTAAACCAGCTTTGTTTTGTTCTGTTGGCGAAATTTTTAAATTGCTATATGCAAAAGTGGTATAACTTAAGCCGTAACCAAATGGATACAGCGCCCCTTCAACGGCAGTACTTCCAAAACCATTTGGGCCTTCACTTGGTTGCCCAGCATGTGAGCCAGGTTTGAAAGGAAAATTGAATTCTATTTGTCCTACACTTTTAGGGAATGTTACCGTAAGTTTACCGCCCGGATTGTGATCTCCAAAAAGAGTTTCTGCAATAGCTTTTGGCCCGCTGGTATTAGGAAACCAGGCTTCTAAAATTGCTGGGATATATTTATTCTCCCAATTAATGGTTAGAGGTCTTCCGTTTATCAGTACCAAAACTATAGGCTTACCAGTTTCTTGTAAGGCTTGTAATAATTGTAATTGTTTACCGGGTAAACCTAAGCTAGTTCTAGACCTACTTTCTCCTACCCTAATTTCATCTTCACCTAAAACGGCAATAACAACATCTGCTGCTTGAGCTTGTTTTACTGCTTCATCTATACCGGCTTGCTCTGCTTTGGTAATCTTTTGAGGAATAATTTCACTCTCGGGCCAGTTTTCATCTATAACCTCGCAACCTTTGGCAAAAGATACCTTTGCTTGTTGACCAACGTAATTTTGTATGCCCTCTAAAACTGATGTTACATTTAATTTTTGTGGCCCATACCTACTGATATAAACTGTTTTATCTACCGCTAAAGGACCAGTAACTAAAATATTTTTAAGATTTTTTAATTGTAGGGGCAATAAGTTTTTGTCGTTTTTTAAAAGTACTAAAGATTGCTTTGCTATATCCTCAGCAAAATTTTGAGCAGCCAAATCATTCACAATTTTGGCTGCTTGCTTAGTATCTTCTACATAAGGCTTATCAAACAAGCCTAAGTTAAATTTAACTCTTAATACATCGGCTACATTTCTATCTAAAGTTGCTAAAGAAAGTTTACCCTCTTTTACCAGTTCTCTTAATGGCAAGATATAATCTTGTGGCGGTGTAAAATGCGTTCTTACATTCATTCCTGCTTCGGCTACTTGTCTCACACCATCTTTATAGCCATTGGCAACCCTGTGTTTGGTATTTACAAACTCTATAGCTTCACTATCAGATACTACATAACCTTTAAAACCATATTCTTTTCTTAGTAAATCTGTAAGGAAATAAGTACTGGCACTTACAGGTACACCATCCCAATCGTTATAACTACTCATTACCCCCCAAGGCTTTGCTTCTTTAATAACTCTTTTAAATGGATAAAGATGGATTTGATGTAATTCTCTTGGTGCCACATGTGGGTCTGTTCTAGCGTCTCCATCTCTTCCGCCCTTGGGTATACTATAAACTGCATAATGTTTTAGGGTTGAAGCAAGGCCTTGAGCTTGTATTCCCAAAACCATTTGCTTGCCTAACTCGGCTACTAAAAAAGGGTCTTCTCCATAACATTCCACAACTCTTCCCCATCTTGGGTCTCTGGCTAAATCAAGTATAGGCGCATAGATATTGGTATATCCTAAAGCTTTACCTTCTTTACCTACTATTTGCCCTGCTTGTTTAATGAGGGTTTTATTCCAAGTGCTACCAATAGCAATAGGTGCAGGTAGAGGCGTGGCTTTATCATGGTTTAAACCGTGTATCCCTTCATTGGTAAAATCAACCGGGATACCCAATCTTGTTTGCTCTACAAACCAGCGTTGAACGGTATTTTTTGCCTCGATATGTTTGGTATAAGGAAAAGAAAACTGTGTAGGCTTTAAACCATTTAAATGTTCATCTATATTGGCAATACCATCTTTCCAGATTTCATTTTGCCATGCAGGTGTTGGAAGTTCGTCTTTTAAAACCCTTTTATAGCCATATAAGGTTGCACATTGGTTTGTTTTTTCTTCTAATGTCATTTTCGACAGCAAATCGTTAATACGGCTATCTATATCTTGCTTTGGGTCTTCATAGATGTCTTTAATTCCATTTTTATTAAAATCTATCCATCCTTGATGATAAATTTTAGCCTTTTGCGAAAAAGAAAAATTTATCTGCCCCAAGCAAAAAAATACACTGATGTAAAACACTTTAATATTCATACCTTATTTAATATGCTGATGATATTTCCTAAAACTTCAGATCTCCGCTAAGTTTAATATCTGTACTAGAAGCGCCTATTAATATTTGATAATTTCCTTTTGTTAAAGTCCAATTTGATTTTTTTTCATCAAAATATTTAAAAGCCTCTAAACTACAAGACACAGAAACCTGTTTAGCTTCACCAGGGTTTAACCATACTTTTTCAAAGCCTTTTAGCTCTTTTACAGGTCTTGCTATGGTTGGGTTAAGTGCTGCAACATATAATTGAGCGGTTTCATAACCTGCTTTTTTACCTGTATTTTTTAAATTAAAAGTAATTTTTATGGTGCTATCTGGCTGTACCAATACCTTTATATCATCATATTTAAATTGAGTATAAGACAAACCATGGCCAAAAGCAAATTGTGGTTTTACCTGATAGGTATCAAAATATCTATAACCAACAAATATATCCTCGCTGTAATAGGTTACACCGTTTGTACCTGGGTAGGCAGCTAGTTTATGTGCCGGAGAGTCTTCTAACTTTACTGGAAAAGTTACTGGAAGCTTACCCGATGGATTTGTTTTACCAAAAATGATGTTAGCTAAAGCTGTACCACCCTCCATACCAGGGTACCACGCTTGTACAACTACGGCGGCATCCTTAATCCAAGCAGACATATCAACAGGACCGCCTCCCATCATGATATTGATGGTATTTGGTTTTACTTTTAATAGTGCTTTAATCAGTTCATCTTGTCCGGATGGCAATTTCATATCGGGTTTATCTTCCCCTTCGGTATCGTAAGCTTTTTCTTCCCATTTGGTATAATCATAACCGTGATGCCAGCCTCCTACAAAAATTACTTGGTCTGCGTTTGTTGCTAACTTAACTGCTTCATTAATTAACTGAGGGTTAGCTACAGCACCTCTTTTGATTTCATAACCATCAGCATAAACTACTTTTGCTTTACCAGCAAAATATCTCTCTATACCTTGTAAGGGAGTAATCTCATATTTTGCTTTAACATGAGAGCTACCTCCACCAAAAGCATGCGGACGTTTTGCATTAAGTCCGATAACTGCAATAGTTTTAATTTTCTTTGCATTTAAAGGCAAAATGTTATTCTCATTTTTTAAAAGCACAATAGACTCTTCTGCAATTTCTAGGGCTTTTTTAAAATGTGCTGGTGTAGCAAATGCACCTGGTGTACGTTTAGCATTCTCCAACATATTGGTTTTATACATGATTCTTAAAATGCGTCTTACCTTTTCATCAATAATAGCTACAGGTACTTTTTTATCCTTAACTAAACTAATTACGGTATCTGCTAAGAAGAAATCATTATAACCTGCCCCTTTAGGTAAGGTAAACTCAGAGCCAAACTCTATATCCGTACCATTGTATAAGGCTTCCATGGTGTTATGTATAGCACCCCAATCACTTATCAATACCCCTTTAAAGCCCCATTGTCCTTTTAAAATCTGATTGATTAAATAGTGATTTTGAGCCGCCCACTGCCCTCTAAATTTATTGTAAGAACCCATTACCGTATTTACATCGCCTTCTAAAACAGCAGCCTTAAAACCCGGTAAATAAATTTCATGCAAAGCTCTATCGCTCATATTTACATCTATGGTATTTCTGTCTTTTTCTTGGTTGTTGGCAATGTAATGCTTTACACTGGCAGATATGCCTTGGTCTTGTACACCTTTGATATAACCAACAGCCATACGGGCATTTAAATAAGGATCTTCACTTAAATACTCAAAATTCCTTCCGTTTAAAGGTGTTCTAATAATATTGACACCGGGTCCCAAAATCACGTCTTTTCCTCTTGCTTTGGCTTCATTAGCTAATACTTTCCCAAATTCATAACCTAATTTGGTATTCCAAGTGGCTGCAAGTCCAATTCCGGTTGGTAAATAAGTACCGGCATCATCTACGTTATCATTGGTATAATCCCAATCTCTACCGTGTTCTACCCTTACTCCATGTGGTCCATCAGAAGTTATCAGTTCTGGAATACCTAAACGCGGAACTCCGCCAGAGGTAAAAGAAGAATTAGCATGAATCATCCCTACTTTTTCTTCAAGTGTCATCAAAGAAATCAGGCTATCTATTTTTCTTTCTATATTTTTTTCTTGTGCTGATGCAGTATTAAAAAAGCTTATCAAAACCAAGAAGCAGGTACATTTATTAATCATGATATGAAGAATTTAAGCTTTAATTTTTAGATGATACTCCGTTTACGGTTCTGATAATATTTAAAGGATTTCCTCTTTTTAAGGCATCGGGTAACAAGTCATCTGGACAATTCTGGAAGCATAATGGTCTTGTAAACCTATATATCGCTGTTGTACCAACTGATGTAGAACGAGCATCAGTTGTTGCAGGATATGGACCACCATGTACCATGGCATGCGTAACTTCAACCCCAGTTGGGAAATTATTAAAAATTAGTCTTCCTACTTTTTGTTGAAGTATATGGATAAGCTCCTGATATTGTTTTAAATCATCATCTGTACCAAATACGGTAGCCGTTAAATGTCCTTTTAATGATTTAGCAAATTTAATCACCTCTGAAACATTTGCTGCACTAACAGCTACAGTAGATGGGCCAAAAACTTCTTCCATTATTTTCTCGTTTCGGATAACCGTATCAACCTGACTAAGCAATAACTGTGGTCTTACTTCTGCATTTTGTGCATCCTGTGTAAGGCTGGTTACACCATTTTCTTGTTTGATGTGGTGAATACCATCTATAAAGGCCTTTTTTATCGCTGGCGTTAGCATGGGACCTAAGGTAATACTTGACAAATCTGAGGCTGTTTGTTTGATAAAACCATCTGCTTGTTCTGATTGCTCTACTACAAACAAACCCGGATTGGTACAAAACTGCCCAACCCCTAAGGTTACAGATGCTGCTAAGCCTTTAGCTAGTTCTTCTTTCTTTTCTTTCAAAATTCCTGGAAGAAAAAATACAGGATTAACACTCCCCATTTCTGCATATACGGGTATAGGGCATGCTCTTCTGGTTGCTAAATCATAAAGGGCTTTTCCACCTTTGAAAGAACCTGTAAAACCTACGGCGGTAATCAAATCATTTTGAACTAAAGCACCACCCGTTTCGTGGGTTTGTCCTTGCAGCATATTAAATACGCCAAGGGGCATTTGACACTTGATGATTGCTTTCTTTATCGCTTGTGCTACTATCTCGCAAGTTGCAGGATGCGCAGGATGTGCTTTAAACACTACAGGACAACCTGCAGCTAAAGCACTAACGGTATCTCCGCCTGCTACAGAAAATGCAAAAGGGAAATTACTAGCTCCAAAAACTGCAACCGGCCCTAGTGGTACTTGTAACATTCTGATATCTGCTTTTGGCAAAGGTAAACGCTCTGGCTGGGCTTCGTCTATAATCGCATTAACCCAATGTCCATCTTTTAATAATTTGGCAAATAAATTTAACTGCGAAGTGGTGCGCCCAATTTCTCCGTTTAGTCTTGCCTCTGGCAAACCAGTTTCTTTTTGTGCAGTTTCTACCAAAGGTTTGGTTAATGCTGCTATTTCTAAGGCTATTTCTTCTAAAAACTCTGCTCTTTTGGTATCACTTTTAAGCTTATACGCTTCAAAAGCTTTTTGTGCAGCGTTGCAAGCATCGCTTACTTCCTGTAAGGTAGCTTCGTAAAAACTATGCGTTAAGTTTTTATCTCCGTCGGCAAAATGGGCGTTAAAACTTGTATTTCCTCTAGCTACAAATTCGCCATTTATAAGATGTTTTCCAGTTATATCCATTATTCTACGCTATTTTTAAGTGTTCCAATATTTTCTATGTAGATACTTATCTCATCTCCGCTTTCTAAAGTAAATTCATTTGGTGGCACCAAACATGTACCTGTCATTAAAAAACATCCATAAGGGAAGTCGCATTCTCTAAATAAAAACTCAACCAACTCGGTATGTTTCCTTTTCATTTGACTTATTTGAACACTATCTTGATATAATGTATTCCCACCTCTATCAATGATGATACTGATTTTTGTTTCTGGCGAGATAGGAGCTTTAGGAACATAAATACATGGCCCTAAAGCAGCACATTTTTCATAAACTTTTGCCTGCGGTAAATACAACGGATTTTCGCCCTCTATACTTCTAGAGCTCATATCATTACCAATGGTATAACCCACAATTTTACCACTTGATGTAACCAATAATGTTAATTCAGGCTCTGGTACATTCCAGGTAGAATCCTTTCTTATTCTTACTTTTTGGTTGGTACCTACTACCCTCTGTGCTGTAGCTTTAAAAAATATCTCAGGTCTTTCTGCATCATAAACTTTATCATAAAATGTTGCCCCTGCAGCTTCCTGAGATTCTTCCATTCTTGCATCTCTACTTCTAAGATAGGTTACCCCTGCTGCCCAAACTTCTTGCGATGCCAATGGCGCTTGTATTTGAGATTGGAAATTTGTGTCTATCAAAGGTGTTAAACCTGCAATCTTGTTCTCAAGAAAATTATATAAATTTTCCTGATTGATGAACTGATCAAAATTTTCTTCTTTTGTTAAATAGTAATTGTTTTTCTCATCTTCAATTACGATACCGTCTGTTATTTTGTATATTTTCATTTTTACTAATTATTTATCTACCATTAAAATTTTACCAACTCTCCAAGTTTCTTTTTTGTAATCTTCAGTATCTGTGGCTTTACCTAAAATTCTTGCTTTATCTATCCTGTTTGGGGCTAAGCTTATGCTGATGCTATGCTGAATATCTGGCGCTAGGCCATCAATAATAAACCAATGCAATCTTTCATAGGAGCAAAATCTATCAAAACGGGTGATATATTGGGGTTCTTGATCATCAATTTTTATTTTTAATGTTCCTGATGATGGTCCAATAATATCCATAAAACCAATTCTATCTCCTTTAAATTGTATTTGTAAAAGGTCTTCTACTTGGTTTAAGGCGAAAATATTTTGTATCAAGGATGAAAATTTAGGCGGAGGAATTTCTGCCTTTATACCATTAAACATCTGCGTTTCAAGATGAGTCATTTTTGCTTTTTCCAATTGAGCAGAGTAGTAAATGTCTTTTTTAGAGTTAAACCGCTTCCCTTTGTTTAATAATTTATCTAAAGCCTTGGTTAAGGTTTGCGTATAATACAGATGTCCTGTATTTTCATAAGGATGAACACCATCTGAGGAGAAGTAAGTACTATCTGGATGCTGCTTTGGCCCAATCACAGCCAATGTTTTATTTTTTATCCTTTGGATAATATCTGGCGCAAAATTTACTGATGAGATATTGTAATGGCTTGCGATTTCTTCCATTGCGATAATGGAGTTAGGATAAAAGCCTTTTTCATAGCTCTCTAACATGGCCTCTGAGAAGGTATAAATAAAACAAATATCTGTTTTAGGATTAGCTTTCTTGATTTTCAGAACCATGCCTTCAAAAGCTTCTAAAATATGATGTTTTGACGCTTTATAATCGTTTACAGCAAATTCTATAAATACCAAATCGGGCTGGTGGTTTAATACATGTTCATCTATCCTGTAAACCCCTAGCGATGAGCCTGTACCACTTAAACCCGCATTTATTTGTTTAAACTTAGCGTTTGGATATTTACTCGCAAACCATTGCATGGTTTGGTCTCTCCAGCCTTTATTTGTTTCTGTTATACTACCACCTATAAAGGCAATTTTTAAAGTATCTGTTACTTTAAGAAGTTTCTGATAACTATTGTTTAAATAGGCTCTTTTTTTAAGTATTGGGATAAAGTCTTGAGCTTGAACTCCTATATTTAAACCAATAGCAATAAGTACAAAAGTTAAACGAAGTTTGTAAAGCATCATCAAGGTTTATGGCTCAAATCTAAAAAGTAAGCTTTACTAAAAAATGATTAGAATTGGCAGTTTTTTAAACTTTTTGTACAAGAAATGATAAAAATTTCTGGAATCAGCCTATTTACTCTTTTGAAAAATTTCTGGATACTTTCTTATAAAATACATAGGTGTACAACTCCAAGCGTGGCAATAACTATTTATAGGATAGAAATTATAGGGCGATGAAAAATCATTATCCACCACATTTACTTCCCAAAAAGTATCTGCTCCTTTTTGTATCATACTGCCCCAATGTTGCTTTAACAGCTCTGCTGCTGCCGCATTTTGCTTGGTATTGATTAATGCTTGTACATAATAATGGTGCAGATAAGGAGTAACTGGTTTTACAGCATTTTTATAACGGCTAACATTTATCAGAATTTCTTTAGCTGTTTTTTTAGGTAAAATATCAGCCAAAACAACCCAAATTTGCGAAGCATAAGAAACCTGATTTTTCGCTCCACTTACAAAAAGCCTTTGCTTTTCGTCAAAATTATGGCTAATTAAATAATTGGCTAAAAGTGATATTTTAGCTTGAATAGCTTCTACCTCTTTTACTTTATCTAAACTTTTTGCCAAAGAAATAAGTTCTTTTGCTGCAAAAATTAAGATGGCTTGTGTGGCAGTTTCTTTATCTAAATCTGGATGCCAATCAAAAAAAGAACCTCCATTTTTATTGGCCTCTGCATAATTAAATTTACCTTCTTGATTTACAAATTTCATCAAATAATTAAACTGATGTAAAGCTAAAGGCCATAAATCATTTCCGGTATTTAAATCTTTAGAAAAGCTTACATACTCTTTTAAAGTTGCGATATAGAGTAAGCTATAATCTATAATATGAGCACCTTTTTGTGCATGCGGATAAGGTTTCTCAAATACATTGGAAGGTAAATAACCTAATGAATCACTTAAAGCGGCTAATAAATACAAACTTCTTTTGGTTAAATCGTGACTTTTGAAAGAATAATTATTAGCCAAACTTTGCAGGTATAAATCGCCTATCCATAATCTTTGATCTCTTTTAGGGCCATCTTCAAAAACTGTTTGCATACACTCTTTTAAAGTAAGTACGCTTACACTATCTATTTTGGTGATTAAGGGGTCATCAAATTTCCTGAATTGATTTGCCCAACCCGAGGCAGATGTTGTGGTATTTAAGGTTATTTTATCTATAGCAAATTCAAACCACGGCGAAGCGCCCAATAGCTCTATCTTTAAATATCTGCCAGCTACTCTTCTTGGTAATTTTAATTGGTAAGGTATACTTTCTATATTGATGATTTCTTCTTGTGTCCAGCCTTTACTTAGTACGCCAGTGTATTTTTCTGTCACGGCCATAATTTCTGATGGCACTTCGCCAAAAGTAAATTTTAGCCTAGTTGGTGCATCAGCAGTACCTTTTAATATTTTAAAATCTATTTCGCAGTAACCGGTGTAGTGAGCGCCAAAATCAACAATTACCTGGCTTAATTTATTGAAAGACTGGTGGTTTAAACTATCTAAACCATTAACCTTAACAGCTTTGTACCCTTGAAAAGCATTTTCATCCTTTACAATATTAACTATACTTTTAGGTGCTACAGCTTCATATTCAAGCTTTGGCTGGTATTGCTCGGCAATTTTTAACCACGCTTCTTTTTGTTTTGCAAATAAATCTTGAGACTTTGCAGTTTTAAATAGGAATAACAAAGCCGTAAATAAGTAAAGGTAATATTTTGTTGAAAGCATAAACTACTTCAAATTTTGGTAAATAAACTGATAAACATCTATAAATGCTGCTTGCCAATAGGCCCAATTATGAGCACCATCTTTTATTCTTAACTCATGTGGAATTTCTCTTTTCTTTAATGCCAAATGGGTCATGATATTTCCATTTATCAAGTAATCATCATCTCCACAGTCTAAATACCATTTCACACTTTTTAAACTATCTATTTGGCCACGTTCTATTAGGTTAATGATGGAGTTTTGGTACCAAGTTTTATTAAGCCTTTTTTTCCCTTTTAAGTTAGCTCCTAATAATGAAGCATAAGCAGAACGGTTATAAAGAGAATCTTTCATACTCACTAATTCTTCATCTGTTCTTATTGCAGAACTAAGAGGTGCTGCTACTTTAAAGTATCCTGGATATTTGATAGCATATAAAAAAGAGCCAAAACCACCCATAGATAAACCTGATATTGCTCTAGAATTTTTTTTCTTTTCTATCCTATAGTTATTTTCTATATACGGAATAAACTCTTTAAAAAAATAGTCTTCATATTTTACAGAACCATCGTGAAAGTTCATGTAATATGTTTTCATAGCATCGGGCATAACGATAACTACCGGAAAATTAAGATTAGCTAATGTTTGACTGTTTAAAGCATCCACTATTTTACCTTTATCAATCCAAGCATTTTCGTTATCACCGTAACCATGTAGTAAATATAAAACAGGATATTTTTTATCCTCTTTATCATAATTAGCTGGTAAATAAACAGCATATTTCATCTCTTTATTTAAGATGTTACTTTTTAAGGATAAGTTTTTGATGACAGTCCCTTGCTGTGCATAAGAAAAAAGACTAATACAAAAAGCCAATAAAAGGCTAAAAAACAATTTTTTCATGAGTTTTATCATCCTAACTTATATCTAGTTTGAGTTAATTACTTCGAATAATTTATCAGTTGCCAGCCCTTTATTTATTAATGAATTCCATATTGAATATATAGCTGCATTCCATCCTTGATTAGCTTTATAGGATTTACCTGTTACTGTATTATTATATTCGAAATAAGTACCACCTAAATCAAAATCCAATTTCCCTCTCCATAAAACTTCTTCTAAAGCCCCTGGACTATCATGTAAATAAGCATTAATTAAAAATAACATATCATATAAATACCACGAACCTCCCCATTGGTAATTACCTATTCCTCCGCCTTCACTAACATCTACCTTAAAATTCGGAACTGTATAATCATCATAAGAAGCGTAAGCTCCATTTGGTTTTGCAGTAATTTTGTATCCAAATGGAGTCTTTAAAAGTTTCTTTGCAGTAGCAAAAGATTGTTGTACATCAGCATCAGGTAAAAGCTTTTTATCAAATAATAATTGACTTAGTAAATCTCCAATGGTTGCATCTAAACAAATGATATCTTTTTGCTCACTTAATGGATAGTACCCTTTTTTATTGAACATATTCTTATAATTAGATATAACTAATTCTAAGGGTATCTGAGATTTTAATCCAAGTTCTTGAGCAGACATTAAAGCTACAGCAAGTAACCCTTGATTATAAGCTATGACATCATCATCCTCAAAAGCAACTAAATCATACCAAGATTGGTAATTTTTCTTTACTGGGTCGTTTGCAGCATAATATTTGCCATTACGAACATGCTCCTCAATGTATTTAAGGCTATTTTTAGCGGCTTGTAAGTTGGGTTTTCCTCCGTTTTTAGCTATGCGATAAGCCCAAATTAGTGCAAAAAGCGGACGTTCTGCCCCTGGAGTTTGATCAACAGCTTCATTTTTATAACATTCTGCTTCAAATTTTGGGGGTAAAATCATGGATTGCCAGAAAGCATCTCTACTGTATTGTTTATTACTATACTCAATTCCAGGAACAATCCAGTACTCGCTATTATTCTTTTCATTTTTTCGCAAGTGCATGTAATTAGAGCCAAATGAAGTGGCGTAAAATCTATTAATTTCACTTTTATCCCCCCAATGCGTAGTAATATTTTTCAAAACTTCCTCTCGCAAATCATTTAAGTTATCTATGTTTTTAGATTTAAAGATAATAGCATTAAAATGATGTGACTTTTGCTTATTTAATTCGGGATAATATGATTTTATAATAGCATCTGGTTTAAGATTAGAAAAATCTTTACCGTTATCTCCAGAAGAAATTGAAGCTATATTTTTATTAGGGTTAATATATTGCGTTGTGTAATTATCATAGAAAGCTGGTGCATCACTAATTAGTGTTGTATAAGTATCCTTTATTTTAACGGCTACCATTGGAACCGCCTGAGCTTTTAAATTAGGAAAAACATGATTCATCGGGTCATGAGGGCTTTGCCTAAATAAGCTCTCCTTATTTTCTATGCCAGAATAACTATAAAATTCTCCAGAGTTAGTTGTTAATCTGAGTGTAATAAATGCATTCCTCTTTTCTTTAGCAGAAGCAATTACATTTACCCGAATTTGATTATTAGCTTCTGTAACGGAGATAGCCACTCTTATACCATCAACAACCTTTGATATATTGCTGTTATCTTTTTTTATCTCAGCTACTAGTAATGGTTCTTTATCGTCTTGTTCTAAAAAAACAGCCAAACTAACATCATCATCTTTATATTGAGCGTTACTTGCAGAACCATAACTCCATATTAAAAATATCATTACTAAAACCCTAACTGGATAGGTTTTAGACATCCGCATTAAACTCATAACTTTAAATAAAAAACTCATAATCAATAAATTAGCAAGAAAATAAATTTTAGAAACTCTAATGTTTTACTTTAATTTATTCAATGCTCTATCCAAATGTGTATAGCCTCCGTCTACATGGATAAGTTGCCCAGTGGTATGACTTGATACTTCAGATAATAAAAAAGCCACCATATTTGCTATTTCCTCTGCTGTTGTCATTCTGTTTTCTAGAGGGATGGTATTGGTTATTTCTTTTAGTTTTTCTTCGGGGTTTTCAAGAGATTTAATCCAGCTCTCATACATGGGGGTATAACATTCTGCTACGATAACTGCATTTACCCTGATATTGTATTTTAAAAGTTCTACAGCCCATTCTCTGGTTAAGGCATTTCTACCTCCGTTAGCGGCAGCATAAGCTGATGTTCCGCCTTGCCCTGTTTCGGCTGTTTTGGAGCCTATATTAACAATATTACCGCTAGATTCTTTTAAATAAGGTAAACACTCATGCGCTAGAAGATAATAATGCACTAAATTTTTATGTAAGGATGCCATAAATTTCTCATAACTACCGTGTTCTAAATTTACACCATCATTAACGCCTGCATTGTTTACTAAGCCATCAATTCTACCAAATTTATCCACTACAGCTTCAATAGATTTTTTACACTCCTCTGGCGAGCTTAACTCTGCCTGTACAGCAAAAGCCTGATAACCAGCGCTTGATAAACTTTCTACTACTTTATTAGCATCTGCAATATTCCTACCTATAATTACTGGTATTGCGCCTTCATTTGCTAAAACTCTTACAACTCCTTCGCCTATACCTTTAGCTCCGCCCGAAACTATAACTACCTTATCTTTTAAATTTAAATCCATTAAAAAAAATCAAATCACTAATATTTATCTACAAAATATCTATTTAGGCTATTTACTTATCTTTTGAAGTGGTTTACCCATGTAACCTTCATCTATTAAAGAAATAAAACCTAGCAATGCGCCCCAATGGTAAAAATTATCTGATTGATTGATGATTTCATCTGGGGTTCTACCTACTCCTGCTATAGCATGATAATTTTCGTAAACATAGCCCCCTGTTGCTTTATAATTGTCTACCAATAATTTTGCAGATTTCTCAACCAATTCTGCTTTGTAAGTGGTATTATAGTTCCTCAGACCTAAATAAACCAATAAGTTTAATGGACCCCATACTCTACCTTTCCAATAGTCGTGTTCCTGATAATACTTATTATTTTTAGGTATGGATGGTATGATCCAATCTCCAGCGTATTCTTCGGGGTTTTGCAGATGACTAATCATCCTATCAGCCTGTGATTGTTTAGGTAAATTGATGAGTAAAGGATAAAAATTTGTTGGGGAAGTTACCTGATTAAACGCTTTAATATCAGTTCTGTAATTTAAGTATTGCCCTGTTTCTTGATCCCATAATTTACCTAATGCCTTTTTATAAATAGCTGCTCTGTCTTTTAATTGTTTAGCAATTTTATGTTTGCCTAGTATTTGGGCGATGTCTCCCAAAGCCTCGCAATCCATAATAAATAGTGCTTGTAAGCCAACATCTGCTTGCTCCATTAAGTGTGTTTTCTTATTAAATGGAACATCGATAAACATGGGTGAGTTATCTAAACCAGATTCGTAAGCTGCTGCTTGCCAAGTATTTGCTGATGCATCTCCTAAGGAATCTGAACCCCAACATAATAAATTTTCTGAGGTAGCTCTACTCTTTACCCACCAATTGTTCCAACTTAATAGATCATCAAAAACGTATTCTAAGAACCATTTTTCTGGATGTTTTCTATATATTTCTCTAATCATGGTGCTACCAACAGGGGGTTGAGATCTATCGGCAGACATTCTATTTTCTCCGGAAGTATAGTTAGGTACAAAACCGCCTGGCGTTAAGCTCTTGGTAATAGCTATGGCATTAGAAAAGGCTAAATCTTTATTAAAAAGTGAAGCCATGTATGCTCCAAAATAGGTATCCCAGGCAAACAATACAAACGGACCTCCAAATGATTCGCTCCAGTATCTGCTTACGGGTGTAATAACCCTATCATTCAAAGGGTCATATGTAGTATTAAAACCAATAGCATTTTGAATGATACTAACCATTTCTGCTTGGTTTTTATACTGTTCCAAGCTTTTCTGATGTTTTAACTTAACAGTTTCAATAGCTTGTTCTATATTGGCTAAACTTAAGTGGGCTTTGCTTGTAAAAGCAATTTTTCCTTCCATGTCAAAAGCCAGATAAGGGTTATTGATAGGTAAGATAGATTTTGTTGCTTGTTGAGTTGCCTGTACCTGAATTTTTTTTTGAGGCAATTGGGCTATGATGGTATGACCATCTTTTTGCACCGTACCAGCCGCATTCCACAAGATACCACCTTCAAGAACTATCGTTGGTTTAAGCCCACTATATTTTATTGGGGTAACCAGCAAATATAATTCGTCATTGATATTTGCAGATTTAATGTTTACTTCTATTCCCTCATAGGTTAATAAAACTTCGCTATAATCTCCGTTTGCACTATAAGCTATAGGAAATACTTGTTCTGGTCTTTTTACTTTTGTTGAAATATAGGCATCGCCCATGTAGCCATATAAGCCTATATTGTTACTTTTTAAGCTTAATTTAACCGAAAAATTACCGGGCATATAAACATAACTTAAAATACTGCTATGGTTATAGGTATGCCAACCTTGTTTTAAATTTTCTTGTACTTTTAAATAAGCATCATGCTGAAAAGCTTGGGTACTATAAAATGGAAGGGATAAGCAAAAAAATAATAAATAACTAAGTTTAATTTTCATGATGTCTTCATTGAATAAATTTGATTACACAATTTTATAAAGAGATGTCTCTTTTCCAAGGTATAAAATCATCTTGGCAAAGTTTAACAGATTTGGGTGTTTCCTCGCCGCTTGCCACTTTTATAACATACTCTAAAATTCTTCCTCCAGCTTGTTTTATAGTTTCTTCCCCTTCTATGATAGAACCGCAATTGATATCAATAATATCGGGCATTTTTTTGTATAAAGCTGTATTGGTAGATAATTTTATAACAGGGGCAACAGGGTTTCCGGTTGGGGTTCCTAAGCCAGTGGTAAACAATACGATATTTGCGCCAGCGCCTACTACTGCGGTAGTACTTTCTACATCACTACCTGGTGTACAAAGTAAAACAAGACCTGGTTTTTCAACTTTTTCAGGATAATCAAGAACTTGAGTAACTGGTGAAGTACCTCCCTTTTTTGCGGCCCCAGCCGATTTTATAGCATCAGTAATTAAGCCGTCTTTGATGTTTCCTGGTGATGGATTGGCGAAGAAACCCGAGCCTAAAGCTTCTGCTTTATCATTATAAGATTTCATTAAACTTATAAATCTGCTAGCGTTTTCATCATCCACACAGCGGTCTGCAAGTTCTTGCTCTACACCGCACAGCTCTGGAAATTCTGCCAGTATAACAGAGCCTCCTAAAGCCGATATTAAATCGGAAGTATAACCAATGGCCGGGTTGGCGGATATTCCAGAAAATCCGTCGGAACCACCACACTCTAAACCGACACAAAGTTTACTTAAAGGTGCTGGTTTACGGGTTAACTTATTTATTTCTATTAAACCACAAAAGGTACTCTTTAAAGCTTTATTGATAAGGTTTTCTTCTGTGCCTTCTACTTGTTGTTCAAAAACATACAAAGGCTTAGAAAAATGCGCATCGCGTTTACAAATTTCTTCTTTTAATAAACTTACTTGTGCATTTTGGCATCCTAAACTTAATACCGTAGCACCAGCAACATTGGCATTTGTGATGTATCCGGCCAATAAACCACATAAATTTCTGGCATCGTTACGTGTGCCTCCGCACCCTAAATCATGCGTCAAAAATTTTATTCCATCCACATTTGGGAATAATGGATTGGCTTTATGCTCATCAGTCTTAATTTCATCGAAATTAATGCTTAAAATATCATCAACCGTTTTTCCTGATTTATAATACTCTACAAGTATATCAGATTTTAATTGATAACTGGTAGTTTTCCCATAGCCTAGTTTATCTACCAAGGCCTGTTTCAGGATATTCATATTCCGATTTTCGCAAAATACCAGAGAAATAACCAACCAATAATTAGCTGTTCCTACAGAACCATCAGAACGGTGATAGCCATTAAAAGTTTTATCTTGCCATTTTTGAGTGTCGGGCAAAGTCCAGCTGGTATTTCTTTTACCCAAAGAAAAATCATTTGTAGCGTGTTTAACATTGGTGATGGTTAACAAAGCACCTTGATTAATATGTTCATTTGCTTTTCCTACAAGTACACCATACATAATAACTTCATCATTTGGTTGTAAAGCGGTTGTGGCAAACTTATGCTTAGCTTTAACATCATCTAACAAAATGAAATTTTCTTTTAGATGTTCAATTACGGTTCCTTTAGGAAGATCTTGTAATGCAACCAAAACATTATCCTGAGGGTGTATTTGGAGGTAATTCTTGTTTGAAGGGTTCATTTATATATTTATAAATCAAATATTTTTTTCATTAAAATCCACTTTTCATTTTCTTTGGCCTGGGGTAAAGCTTTTTGATATTTCCACATCAGGTTTTCCCATTCTTGTACTTTTGGATTTTCTTGGTCTTTCTTTGCCTTTTCAGCAAAGCTAAAATCATCCGTAGTTTCCATAATCATGAATAATCTGGTGTGCAGCCTGTATATCTGCATATTGAGTATACCACTATCCTTTATACTTTTTTCTATTTCTGGCCATATTTTAATATGATAGCGTTCGTATTCCTGTATTAAAGCATCATCATCTATCAGATCCAGAGCTAAACAATATCTATTCATTAAACTTAACTTTTGATTGTACTGCAAATAAGAAAACTATTAAAAAGCAAAATAGAGGTACGATATAGGCGATTTGGATATTCACCATATCTGATATTTTGCCCATAATTAAAGGAAAAAAAGCACCTCCAGCTATGGCCATCACTAATAAAGATGAGCCTATTTTCTTTTCTTCTCCTAAACCATCTAAGCTTAAAGAAAATATGGTTGGAAACATGATAGACATAAAAAACTCAACCCCAATTAGAGCATAGATAGAGAGCATATTACCGAAATTAATAGCCATTATTAACAATATCACGTTAGCTATACTATAAATGGCTAATAATACTCTTGGAGAGATATACTTCATTAAAAATGTTCCAACAAAACGGCCTATCATAAACACCAATAAGGCAACAGATAGGTACATAGCTGCGTCTTTTTCTGCTACACCGGCTGCCTCACCAATAAATCTGATAAAAAAGCTTGATACACACACTTGTGCTCCTACGTAAAAGAATTGAGCAATAACACCAAAAATTAAATTTTTATTTTTCCAAATGCTTCGTTTGGATATGGAATTTTCATGATTATCGACGCTTATTTCTGGTAATTTTACACGCCAGATGATGATAGCAACCAATAATACAATGATACCAATAAGAAGGTAAGGGATTTGTACACTAAGGGCTTCTTGTCTTAAGAATTCTTCTTTCTCCAGAAGCGACATATTTGCTTTTTGTTCATCAGATAAATGAACACCTGATAATATAAATATCCCTCCTAGGAAAGGAGCCAATGTGGCAGCCAAGCCATTAAAAGATTGCGAAAAATTAAGCCTGATGGTGGCGGTTTCTGGCTCGCCTAAAACTGTTATATAAGGGTTGGCTGCTGTTTCTAAAAATGTTAAGCCACTGGCTATGATAAATAAGGCAAGTAAAAAGAAACTAAAGTTTCTCAATTCTGCGGCTGGCCAAAACAAAAAAGCGCCTATGGCAAACAATAAAAGGCCAAATACAATACCAGATTTATAGCCAAACTTTTTCATGAGCATACCCGATGGTATGGCCATTATAAAATAACCAATATAAAAGGCAGAGTCTATCAGTGCTGATTCTAAATCTGTTAACTCACATGCTTTTTTTAAGTGCGGAATTAATATGGGATTTAAATTGTGAGCAAAACCCCACAAGAAAAAAAGCGTTGTAATAAGTATAAATGGAAGTAAATATTTCCTGTTCGTAAGCATATTAAATTTAATTCTTAAAAATTTTTATTAAGAAGTGGGACTATAATATTGGGGTTTATAAATGCTAAAGATATTGATTAAGCAAGCTGGCTGATTATAATAAATTGGCTATTTTTTAAACTAAATTGACAAATTATAAATTTAAAGCTCTTTAAAAAATAAAGCTTGCTGATTATCATTTCAGCAAGCTTTACATCATATAACCTTATAGCTTATTTATAATTTTAATTTCATTTTGATGGTAAATCTACAGCACCTCCAGTAATTTTAAACACATAGGCGTATTTACTTTTAATGGCATTAGGTGCAACTTTTGGTAGCTCTATACTTAGTTTTCCGCTTTTAGATTTGTATTTTGGTAATATATCAGCACCCAGTAGTTCTATTTTAAGACCTTTTGGTAAAGTTAAACCCTCTACATGTAAATGGCTTTCTGGTAACTTGGTTGTTAAAATATATAAATCATTTCCTTTATAGGTATAAAATACTTCTTTGTTGGTTGAAGTTGCTGCCGCTTCAGCAGCAGATTTTTCTTTTTTCTCTTCTGTGCTTGCTACTTTAGCTGTGGCAAGTTTTGCCTCTGCCGGGTTATGCCACGCTTTTGTACCATAAATACCTTCGCCATTAATTTTTAGCCATTCACCAATATCTAATAGCCTTTGCTCCATAATTACTGGAATTCTACCATCAGCCGTTGGACCAACGTTTAAACATAAATTACCGCCTCTACCCACAGTATTTACCAATAAGTGGATCAATTCTTCAGAGCTACGGTAGTCATGTATATCCTCATTTCTGTTATAACCAAAAGAATAACCCATTCCCTGTATTTCTTCCCATGGATGGTCATTACTTACATCATCTGTATCAGCGTATTCTCTTGAATAATAACCACCATGCTCGCCCCTTACTTTTCCCCATCTATCGTTTACTGCTACTTCATCTTTATTAGGTGCATTATTATATAACCAGCTTAAAAACTCTTTGCTTTGTAAACGTTCATCATCCTCGTCCCAATCACCATCAGGGTAAATGATTGCCGGCTGATATTTCATCACAAGCTCTTTCATTTGTGGAATAATATGTCCAGATATCATTTTATCAGCAGGGATTTTATATTTTGAGATGATAGAATCCGGAAGGTAATAGCCGTTAAAATTACCTGGCCTAACTGTTGGGGTGCTTTCCCATTCCATTAAGGAGTAATATAGCCCCATTTTTAGTCCTTTAGCTCTTACAGCGTTTGTAAGATCACCAACTAAATCTCTTTTAGGGCCTACTTCTAAGGCATTCCATCCTTTAGAATATGGACTTGTTGAAGGCCATAAGGTATAACCATCGTGATGTTTAGAGGTTAGGATAACATATTTAGCTCCTGCATCTTTAAAAAGGGTTGCCCATTTATCCGGATTCCAAAGTTCTGCCTTAAACATAGGCGCAAACTGTCTGTAACCAAAATTTTTACCATACATTTTATCATGAAAATCTCTACTTGGCCCTTTTCTAGACATGGCAAGTATTTCATACCATTCGGCATAACAATCATAAACAGACCCTTCTCGGTTGATATAAATATAAGAAGGGACAGAATATACACCCCAATGTATAAAAATACCAAATTTAGCATCTTGGAACCATTGTGGTACTGGCCTACTGTCTATAGACTCCCAGGTAGGTTCGTATTTTTTTTGTGCAATACCTGTTGTTGTGATAAATAAGCTTAATACTAAGCAAGCAAATTTGATTTTCATGATTTTAACTTTATAATTTATATTGGCTTGAAATGGCTAAAATAGGCTATTTTTTAGATTCTGATTTTATTAACTTGGCATATCTTTAAATTATATTTACCTAAATATCTGTTATAATTTATATTTAAATAAAAAAATCCTGTGTTTAAAAACACAGGATTTTAACACATCCAACCTATTAAACTTAAATTACAACTTTTTGTACTTTAATAACTTTGCCACTAGCATTTGTAATGGTTACCACATAAATACCTTTTGCATAAGAAGAAGTGGCTATACTTTGATTGCCAGAAAAATCTCCTTTATAAATAAGCTGACCCGTTAAATTAACAAGTTTAACACTTAATTTCTCTGCACTAGCTGTATTGATGTTGATAGCATTATTTTGAGTATTAGAGAATACCACAATATCATCACTTGCACCACCTAAACTTGCTACTGTTGGCTGGCTTAAAACTGATGTACCATTTTGGTCTATACTGTTAAGCTTGTAATAGTAAGTGGTACCTAAAGCAACATTAGCATCTGAATAGCTGTAGGAAGAACCATTTCCTTTTGCTGCTTGTACATCAACCACGCTAAAGTTAGTACCATCTGTAGATCTTAAAAGCTCAAACCTACTAAAATCAACTTCTTCCTGTGTTCTCCACTGTACTACAATAGCATTGTTTACTGCTTTTGCTGCAAAACCTGTAATGGTAACTGGAAGGGTAGAGTCTATAACTTTTAATACTGTATTACCATTAAATCCATTAGCGATATAATAAGCCCCATTAGCGATGTAAACGTCTGCTATATCACCTGTACCTAAATTAAAACTGGTTGGTGAAGCGCTAGCAGAAGGACTTAGAGCTGTTGCACCACCACCGGCAACTACTGTTAAAATTCCAGTTGCAAAATCTACTCTTTTAATTTTACCATATTGTCTGTCTGTAAAGAATAAATTACCATTACCATCTACATGCATTCCAAGTAATGAGCTATTTCCTGTTCCTCCGTTACCAATTGCAGTAGCATTGGCTGCACTACCACCAGCACCATCACCAGCAGTACCTGTACCTGCGTAAGTTGAAATTAAATTAAAAGTTGGACTAGCCGGATTTAAATCTATTTTACGAATGCGAGAGCTTGAGCGGTCTGCTACATACAAAATTTTTCTAGCTTTGTCATAGGCAAAACCACTAATATCTCGAGTTTGAAAAGTGTTAGCAACGGTATGTAATGCCCCATCTCCACCATTAGTAGCTGCACCAGCTCTAGTTCCGTCTATAAGAGTAGTTCTTGTTCCACCATTTTTTGATATTTTATGAATATCACCATTAAATCTTTTATCAAAAATTAAATCTCCATTCTCGTCTAAAACAATATCACTTACATCGCTACCTTGTCCAGTCAATAAATCAGTACGAGTACCAGTAGCTATGTCAACTTTATTAATTACTCCATCGGTAGTAGCATAATATAAAGTTGTTCCATCTGGAGATAAAGTTAAACCAGTTGCCCCAGCACCTATGGTTAAAAAAGTAGTTTGAGTTTGACCAGTAGAAAAAGTTCTCGTAATTCGAGGACTACCTGATATAGAAGATTGATCGATCGCATAAATAGTCCCATCGCTTGTTACAACAACAGAGTTCGTACTTGGCGTACCAAAACCTGCTTCTTTAACAGAAGCCACGGTAAGCGTTTGTGCTTCAACTCCATTAAAAGCTAAACATAACGCAGGAATAATCAAAGATTTGTAGAATTTTATTTTCATAACATATTATATAATTGGTGAATTTAAAAGTAAAAAAACTGTCGACTTATATTTTTACCAATATTTACATTTTCTTAAACTTTATTAGCATTCCTATGAGATACTTTTATACATAACATCTATTTTGTTAATATAATTTTTTTAAAGTTAATTTTTTCATTTACAGTTATTTTAAGTAAGTAAATACCATCTGGCAGTTCTGCCAGGTTAAGGAAATTACCTTGCTTTTGATAAAGCTGTGTACCTATTAAGGTATAAAGGGTAAGAAAACATTTAGCAGCATCTTGGTTAACATAAATGATATCCTTTGTAGGGTTAGGATAAGCATTTAAAAAATCATCATCCTGTTTTTGATAAGCTAAAAAAGGTGTTTTTCGCTCATCACTATAGCTTTGGTTATTGTTATTAAAAGTAAATGTACCTATGCTGTTTGGGTAATGGCTACTGGTTAAACCAGAACTGGTGTGTAATAATGTCCAATTTGTATTATCATTAGAACCATAGCACATAAATGCACTTAAACCTCTGTTTGCAGAGTTGGCGTCAATTTCAATCCCTGTAGGCGTAATACCATTACCTGCACCTAAATCTACATCAATAGTTGCCGGGAAATTAGAAGCTATGGTCCAGCCAGAAGTAAGGCTATTATCATAAGCCCGCCACGCATTTGTAAGAGATACATTAGCGGCTACCCTACTGCTGCTGGTATTATCAATACGTGGGTTTGGATAAGTAGTTGTGTTTACCAACCAATTTATACTTTGCAAGGTAACATCCAAACCTACTGTTCCTTGGGCAACTAAACGTAAATACCTGTAGGTAGATACTGCCGCCTGAGTGGTAACATTTAAAGCGCTACTTAAAGATGAGTTATTCCCTGCTGCATCATAAGCCCTTACTGCCATGCTATATGTGGTAGAAGCGTTTAAACCCGTTGCGTTATAAGAGGTTCCGGTTACATTGGCAATAGATACTCCGTTTCTAAAAATTTCGTAGCCTGTTACGCCAACATTATCGCTTGATGCTTGCCAACTTAAACTAAAACTGCTACTGGTTATTGCTGATGAATTTAAAGATTGCGGTGTACTTGGAGCTTGACTATCTCCTATGATGATGATTTGCGAAGCTGCCAACCGGCTTTCGGTTTTAGTGTTATAGAAAGCTCTGGCTTTTAAGGTAACAGAATTGCTGATGGTGATAGGCCCTGTATAAACGGTACCATTTGTAGCCGTAGGTAGGCTACCATCTGTTGTGTATCTGATGGTGGTATTGGGTGTAGGGCAAGTTATAGTAGCACTGGTGCTGATGTTAAAACTGCTTCCGCTAACAATGCTGATTTCTGGCTGCGCCACCTGCCCACCGGTAGAGCCACTAAAAGTAATGGTATGTACAGAGGTACTGGTGCCTGTAACACGTTGGTATCTTACTTTACCTGTTTCATATAAATATTGATAATCTACACTGTGCGAACCTGTATTGCTGGTAAGGTTTGGATAACTTAACCAAGTACTTCCATTGTCATTGGTTCTTCTAAAGGTGGATGAACCTGCTGGAAAGGTAATCCAACCGTTGCCATCGTTATAACCTTCGCCTGGCCAGGCGGAATTGATGGTGCTGCTCACATCTACCCAATTGCCTCCTGTTAACCTAAAAGCTAACATCTTGTTTTGTGTATAAGATTGTTGTAAAATCGTAGGCTGGTTATCATTTCCAAACATAATGTTACAAAAGTTATACATCCTTTGTGCATTTACATTAGGGTCTTCCATGTACACCACTTCTCCATTAGCTGTTGTAATAGGTAAGCTTAATGTAGTACCATTACTCCTTTTCCAAGTGATGCCCTCATCATCAGAATAGGCATACATCAAGTGGGTATGTGTATCAGAAACGGTTGTCCTCACCGGATTTTTGGCCACATTCCATACCATGTGCATGCGGTTGTTGTTATCAAATACTATCCTGATCTTGTAACCCTGATAAGCGTTATTGGGTGGAGCTCCGGCTCCGGATAAATCCCAAAACACGGCTTTGGTTTGGTGGTTAGCATCCATACCACCAGTTATATTTTGCCCTCTATCGCCTGTAAAGGCATAATCCAAAGAGCCTAGTTGGCTCCATCTTTTGGTATCGGTATTGTAAACTTGTATGTTACCAGCCATATTACCCGGTACCCAACCTTCTGATACGGTATTAACTCTTTGACGAGATATATAGAATAAGGTTCCCTTTCTACTCTGGATAAACCTGCCATAACTTACAGCAATAGGACCAGAGATACCTCCATTAGCAACATCTGAGTTAAGCATGATAAAGTTTGATATACTTTCTGGCTGGGCAGAGCGATAGTAAACCATTGGGGTTTGGTGCATATTACCTGTCCAATGGATATATCCTTCTGCGTCTACGGCAATAGAAACCTCATTATGGTTATCATCGGCTGTCATGCCTGTCATTACAATGGCTGTGGTGATATTACCATTTACATCTTTACGGGCTATACATCCGTTCAAATTAGCATCTATATAACCATAATAGATAACCCCTTTGTAAGTTACAATAGCTGTAGGAAAATCTGCCCCATTGATGGCGTGGGTAGTCAATGTTAAATCGGTAGTGATACTGGTGGTTTCTGCTGGAGTTTGCGCATGAAGCACTAAACAGTACAACATCACCACTTTTAGGAAAAGTAGTTTTAGTTTCATATAGTTTTATAATTGGTTAAACTAAATTTATGTTAATTAACCCCTTGTAAATAAAACTATATTGGCAGTATCTTACACATTATAAGCATTTTATAATGCCATAAACTTTTAAGTTTAAAGTGCTACTTTATACATTTTTGTTATGCCAACTTTACTGGCTGAGCATTTAATGATATAAATACCTGGTTGTAGTAGTGCTGTATCTATATGATATTTTTTGTAAAAACTATTCTTTTGCAAACGCTGACCGCTTAAATTATAAAGCTCCATGTCTATCACATCTTCATGGTTTGAAGTTAAGGTGATAGATTTGGTTTGCATATCCGTATGAATCATCATACCATAAGTGTTTTCATGATAATCTACCACTACATATTGGCTCATGGTACTGCTTGCATTCATGTCAACAGCTTTTAGCTTGTAGTAATAAGTTTCGCCAAAACTTACATTTTTATCCAAAAAAGCATAAGTAGAAGGTTTGCCAAAAGCTTTTTGTGTGGCTTTGATTTTAAAATTTTCGCCGTTTGTAGATTCCAAAATCTCAAAATATTTTGTGTTTAGTTCTGCCGAAGTATTCCATTCTAATAAGATACCTTGTTTATTTAAAGAACCCTTAAAGTTGATGATAGAAACAGGTAAAACAGCTTCTATAACAATTTCAGAAGCCGCCAATCTACTCTCGGTTTTAGTGTTATGGAAGGCTCTGGCTTTTAATGTTACAGAATTGTTGATGGTAATAGGCCCGGTATAAACGGTACCGTTTGTAGCCGTAGGTAGGCTACCATCTGTTGTGTATCTGATGGTGGTATTGGATGTAGGGCAAGTTATCTCAACATCAGTATGACCAACATAATGGCTACCACTTACCACGCTAATTTCTGGCTGCGCTACCTGCCCACCGGTAGAGCCACTAAAGGTGATGGTTTGTACGGTTGATGTTGTACCTGATACCCTTTGATGTCTAACTTTACCTGTTTCATATAGATACTGATAATCTATACTGTGTGTTCCGGTATTACTAGGCAAACTTGAATAACTTAACCAAGTACTTCCATTGTCATTGGTTCTTCTAAAGGTGGATGAACCTGCTGGAAAGGTAATCCAACCGTTGCCATCGTTATAACCTTCGCCTGGCCAGGCGGAATTGATGGTGCTGCTCACATCTACCCAATTGCCTCCTGTTAACCTAAAAGCTAACATCTTGTTTTGTGTATAAGATTGTTGTAAAATCGTAGGCTGGTTATCATTTCCAAACATAATGTTACAAAAGTTATACATCCTTTGTGCATTTACATTAGGATCTTCCATGTACACCACTTCTCCATTAGCTGTTGCTATGGGTAAACTTAATGTAGTACCATTACTCCTTTTCCAAGTGATGCCCTCATCATCAGAATAAGCATACATTAAATGTGTATGAGTGTCTGAGACAGTTGTCCTCACCGGATTTTTGGCCACATTCCATACCATGTGCATACGGTTGTTGTTATCAAATACTATCCTGATTTTATAACCCTGATAAGCGTTATTGGGTGGGGCTCCGGCTCCGGATAAATCCCAAAATACGGCTTTAACTTGGTGGTTAGCGTCCATACCACCGGTAATGGTTTGCCCTCTATCTCCTGTAAAGGTATAATCCAGAGAACCTAGTTGGCTCCATCTTTTGGTATCGGTATTGTAAACTTGTATGTTACCACCCATAATACCCGGTACCCAACCTTCTGATACGGTATTTAACCTTTGTCTGGATAAGAAAAATAAAGTTCCTTTTCTGCTTTGGACAAATCTACCATAAGTTACACCTACTGGGCCAAATATTCCACCGTTGGCAACATCGCCATGTAGCGCAGTAAAAGCACTTATATCTTCGGCCCTAACAGATCTGTAATAAACCATTGGGGTTTGGTGCATGTTACCGATATAATGGATATAACCTTCGGCGTCTATAGCTAAACCAACCATGGTATGGTAGGCATTATCAGCAACGTTAGGTATGATGATTTGGGTAGTGATTATCCCATTTTTATCTTTTTTAGCAATACAACCATATAGTGTAGCATCTAAATACGCATAATAAATATTTCCTTTATGGGAAGCAATAGCAGTTGGAAAATCAGTGCCGTTTATAGCGTGAGTGGTATAAGTTAAATCTATGTTAACGTTAGCTAACTCACTAGGCGTTTGTGCGTACAAATAAGAAGATAAAAATATTAAAAAATGTAAAATCAAGAATTTTAATGGCATGATATCAATTTATAAATCTGCGGCTATATTAATTATATTACGCTTTACAGTTTTAAATTAGATTGACCATCTTTATAACTTTATTGGCATTTTTTAACTATATCTTTATTAAAAAATCACTTGATTTAATTTATTAAAATCTTATCATAAACAGCTGATTTTTAAAACAATTTAATTGCTTTATTTTAAAGCCTGATATCTTAACAAAGCTTCCAGATAATAATAATCTGCATATACTAAAGGTACATTTACTTCTTTGTTATGAGGTAGGCTTCCAACACTGTGTTTTAGAATGAAATGATGATTTGTTTGAGGTTTAGCTAAATACTGCTTTTTACTTAATGATTTTAAAATTTTGATGGCAAAATCTTCATAAAGCTGCGCAGATTCCTTACTGTATTTACTCAATTCAAACAATGCAGAACTTGTGATAGCTGCTGCTGATGCGTCTCTCGGCACAATAGGATATTGATTTGGTTGATAGTTAAAAACAGGTTTGTAATTTGGTTGATTTACATGATAATCCCAATATGGAACCCCATCTTTTGGAAGGTTTGGATGATTGATGATAAATTGTGCAATTTTTTCTGCCTGTTGTAAATACTGAGGGTCTTTTGTTTCTCTGTAACAAACCGTAAAACCATATAAGCCCCAAGCTTGTCCCCTAGACCAAGCAGACTCATGCGCATAACCTTGGTTGGTTTCTTTAACTATGGGTTTTGCAGTGAGGGTATCATAACACAGCACATGATAAGTACTATAATCCTCTCTGAAGTGATGTTTAATGGTTGTATTGGCGTGTGCAATAGCTATATCTTTAAAATAAGGATTTCCGCTTTCTTTACTAGCAAAAAATAACAGTTCTAAATTCATCATATTATCTATGATGACTGGGAAATTATAAATATTTACGCTATCGGCAGCCGGAAAATCATTCCATGATTTGATAGCTTTAACTGTTGGGTTATATCTGGTAGCTAAAGACTTTGCTGCTTCTATCAGTACATCCTTATAATAAGTTTCTTTAGTAAGCCTGTACGCATTTCCAAAACTGCAATAGGCCATAAAACCTAAATCATGATTTTCAGTATAAAACTTAATAGGCTCTAAAGCTTTTGTCCATTTAATGGCTTCCTGTTTTAAATTGGTGTTTTCACTAAGCTCGTAACCATACCATAAATTACCAGCAAAAAAACCGCTTGTCCAATCGTACATATCAACACTTTTAAAAGAACCATCATTAAAAAGAGAGCGTGGTATAACTAAAGGATCAGTTTCTTTAGCCACCATGTTGTTTAAATGTGTCTCAGCAGTAAGAACAGCCTTATTAAAAAATTTTTGAGCAAATAATGGGTTTCCAAAAAAGAACAAGCAGGCAAAAATGATTGGTTTTAGATTCATATTATAAAGGTTTCTTTAAAAATAAAGCACCCGGCATAAATCCGGGCGCTTTAACATTATCACAACAAATTAAACTTTAATGGGAAACTACCAATACATATTGATAACTGTACCCACATTTATTCTATTCAGGTTTGAGCCAATTTGGGTTGGGTTAGTTAAGTTAACGTTTCGATAACCTCTTAACACCATGGTATAAACTTTACCAGACTCAAATTTCAAAGTAAACTCATCGCTTGTAGATGTAGCCATATTGATCCAAGTTGGCAATATCTGGCTATTATTAACAGCGACAGAAGAAGTAAATGTTGGAATAGCTGTAGTCACCCCTGTTGGACGAATACTCAATTTATAACCACCTGCATCTACTGTAACAAACTGACTTGCATTTTTAAAAGCTAAATTACTGATTAATGTAGATAAACTTGCTGGTGTAGCAGTAGAAGGCCCTGTTGCCAAATCAATTGGACCTGTATCTGGCGACATGTGTACAAAACGGATACTTGCTTTACCCGCAACTGGTCTGGTAAAATTATCCTCAGTAACTAAAACGTCTGGTGCCTGAATCCTACCACCTAAAAATACCGAGTAATATTTACCTCTTTCTAAATTTAAAGGAACAGAAGCAACATTAGCGTGTGGCTGGATAAAATCAGCTACATACCTTGTGCTGTCTATTAATAAATTTTTGCTTCCTGGAGAGGTTAAAAAATAACCAGTAGTACGGTTAACTTGCATTACTTGAGAATATAACCTTCTTCCATCTAAGTTAAAGTAATAACCTAATACCAAACTAGTTGGATTATGGGTGGTTAAACCCGGTCTTACTTCAGTAGCTGTTTGCATAATGGCAACTTTAGCCATGTCCGGCGCATCTGTAATACCTTCTCTAGTTTCTTCTTTACAAGCGCTAAAAGCAGCAGCAAATAAAGCTATGCTATATAGGATATATTTTTTCGATTTCATTTTTCTGATTTTAAATTAATTATAACCTGGATTTGGTGTTAGGTTAGGATTAAGATCCATTTCGGCTCTAGGTATTGGCAATAAACCACCTGTATTAGCTTGTATTGGTCTGTTATGTGCTTGCATCACTTGTACAATATTTCCCCATCTCAATAAATCAAACCATCTTTTTCCCTCTAAGTTCAGCTCTAATCTTCTCTCCAATCTGATTGCATCGCGTAAAGCATTACCCGTTAAGCCCACATAAGCTGCTAAACCTGTTCTTGGATGATTGTGTACTAGGTTTAAATTAGCCAATGCCTGAACATCTTTGTTACCTTGCGCTTGTTGTGCTTCTGCTAACATCAATAAAACATCAGCATAACGGTATACTACCCAGTTTATGGAAGAAGTATTACCCGTACCTTGTGAATAAAATTTTCTTGAAACTGCTACGGTAGGCGTACCACCATTTGTTCTTACAGATAAGTTTAATCTTAAATCAGAAGTGCTAAAGCTTTCTACCAAGGTATTGTTTAGGTCTGATGCTAAAGTTAAAGCCTTATTGGTAGGCATATAACGGTTAAAACCAGCAACACCGCCACTTAACTCATCTGGTGGTGCAAACTGCCATCCAAAGTCGTTTTGTGCCCCAGCTAGCGTACCTTGGGGAGCAAATTGCGCTTCAAAAATAGATTCAACACCATTTTTTGTACCACCTGGTAAAGCGCCAAAGTTAGTTGCGTAATTGCTATTTAGAGAGTATACACCTGAATTTACTACAGCTTGTAATTGCTCTTCTGCTTTAATATTATTACCAGTAGTAAGATACATGTGGCCTAATAATGTTCTGGCTGCCCCAGAAGTTGCTCTACCAACTTCTGTATGTCCACCAATATTTGGAGCTATAGGTTGTACTATAGCCGCATTAGGGTATCTTGCTGGCAGTAAAGAAATGGCTTGTAATAAATCGCTTTCAATTTGTGCAAACACCTGTGCCGCTGGCGTTCTAGGGATATACAACTGGTTAACATTAGTTGGCTCTACAGTTACCAAAGGAACATCTCCGTATAATCTCACCAAATTAAAATAGTGTAAAGCTCTTAAAAAATAGGCTTCGCCTAAAAATTGGTTTTTTAAAGCTGTTTCATTACCAGGAAGAGTTTGTAAAGCCGGCACACGAGTTAAAAAAGTATTACAACGGCTTATTCCTGTGTAAGAATCGGCCCAAAGGTTATAAGCAAACCCACTTCTGTTGTCTAAAGAGTTGGTCTCTAATCCATCTGCAACGGTGTTGTGTGCATCATCACTCATGACATCTAATTGCCAGATATTTCTGTACACACCCAAAACAGGAGGATATAAACCTACAGATGCCTGTCTAACGCCTTGCAACGTTTCAAAAGAAAAATCTGTTAAAGCTCTACCCGATATCTTTGGATCTACATCTAACATCTTATCACATGATGTAAGTGATAAAAATGCTAATCCAAATATGATTATATTCTTTTTCATCTTTTAAAAATCTTAATTATAAGCCTATGTTAATACCCATTTGGAAAGTACGAGCAACAGGGTAAGAACCTAAATCGTGACCTCCGTTAATACCATTACTACCATTACTGCTAACCTCTGGATCCCAACCTTGATATTTGGTAAATGTAAAAGCATTGGATACGCTGGTATATAAGCGTAAAGACTGCATTTTATATTTGTTAATAAACTTAGCAGGAACTTGATAAGAAAAAGTGATGTTACGAATTCTTAAGAAAGAGGCGTCATCAATAAACCTGTTAGACTCTAGCAAATTTAATTGAGATTGCGCTCCGGCAGTAGCTCTTGGATAAGTATTTGTAGTTCCAGGACCAGTCCACGCATTTAAATTATCTACACTACCCCAAGAATTTAAACCTTGTTGAATTTGTAGTCTGGCCTGGTTAAATAACTCATTACCTAAAGAGAAATTAGCAAAAACATTTAAGCCAAAGTTTTTATAGGTAAAGTTATTAGAGATACCTCCAAATAAATCTGGAAATGGCGAGCCTAATATCACTTTATCTGCATCGTTTAAAATCCCATCGTTGTTAACATCAATATATCTTTGATCTCCAGGTTGTGGAATTCTGTTACCCGGACCAATTTGATAAGGTACTCTTTGACCGGTAGTAGCATTTACCATAAAAGAGCCATCAGGGTTTCTTCTGTAAATATCATCAACTGTTTGGTATAAACCATCAGTTTGATAACCCCAGAAAGAACCTATTGGATATCCTGCTTTTGTTAAGTTTATAGGTCCCGCAACGCCTCTTGGAGTTATACCTCTAATTTCTAAAGGTGCTCCGCTACCGTCTACACCAATATTAATAACTTTATTTTTGATGGTTGATACGTTGATGCTAGAAGTCCATTTTAAAGCTTTATCAATATTAACCGTGTTTAAAGCAAACTCGAAACCTTTGTTCTGAATTTGCCCTAAGTTTTGCTGTTGAGAGAAAAAGCCAGATGTTCTTGGTAATAAATTATTATACAATAAATCCGTTGCATTTTTAACAAAATAATCTGCCGCAAACACGATTCTACCTTTTAAGAAAGAAACGTCTAAACCGATATCGGTTTGTTTGTTAGCTTCCCATCTTAAACCTGCATTTGGGATACCATTAGGAGCTGTACCTGTAGCTAAAGCATTGTTAAAGACATAATTGCTTGGGTTCATTAAAGCTATGAAAGCGAAAGCCCCAATATCCTGATTACCGGTTATACCGTAACTCGCTCTGATTTTTAAATCATCAACTACACTTCTTAATGGTTTAAAGAAATTTTCTTCAGAAATACGGTAAGCTACCGATGCTGATGGGAAAATACCATAGCGATTATCAGGACCAAAGTTTGAAGAACCATCTCTACGTACTGTACCGGTGAATAAATAACGACCTTTATAACTGTAGTTAACTCTACTAAATTGAGATACTAATGTATTTTGAGAAACAGATTCCGCAAAAGCTACCATTGTAGCATTGTTTGGACCTATCAATAATAAATTTGGATTTAACGAGCCGTCTGCCTTCATAAAATTCGTTTCCAAATTAAATTCTTGAGCTGAAAAACCTAGTAAAACGTCTAATTTATGATCATTGTTAAATGTTCTATTGTAGTTTAAAGTTTGCTCTGCAATCCAATTTCTTCCAGAGGTGTTATCTAATTGAGATCTAGAAAAATTGTTTGGCGCAGTGTCAGGCCCTGCATAAGTAAAGGTAGGACCTCTAAGAATAGCTGGAGTATAAGTACGCTGCTTCACATTTACTAAATCAATACCAAAAGAACTTTTAAAAGTTAAACCTTTAGCTATTTTATACTCTCCAAAAACATTAGAAATAACACGATTTCTATCTACCAGTTTATCGAACTCGATAGCTTCTGTAACGCCGTTTCTATTATCGAAAACGACTCCATTAGTATTAGGTGGCCCCCAATAAGAACCATCTGCAAAGTATGCTGGCTGATAAGAAAAAGAAGTAAGAGCCATAAGGACGTTTCCTTGGAAACCATTTGCGTCGAAAGCATTATCTCCTGTTTGTCTTGATACAGTTGTTCTTATACCGAAAGATAATTTATCTGTAGCATCAAAATCTAAATTAGCTCTTCCTGATAACCTTTCTGAATAGGTATCTAAAAATATACCTTCTTGGTTAAAATAGTTACCGCTAACGGCATATCTGATTTTATCTACCCCACCAGAAACCGATAAATTTAAATCCTGAACAGGTGCTGTTCTAAATAACTCGTTTTGCCAATCTGTGCTGCCTGGATAATCAGGGCTAGAAGCAAAAGAAAAAGGATTGAATAATTCTGGTTCAATATTTCTTGGACCACTTACTACGTTAACGATAGCTTGATTTCTCACCATCATACCCTCGGTAGCATTAAGCATATCCCATTTGTTGGTCATTTGCTGTGCCCCATAGTAATAATCTAAATTGATTTTACTTTTGCCAGCTTTACCAGATTTGGTGGTAATGATAATCACTCCATTGGCAGCCCTTGAACCATAAATAGCAGTTGCAGAAGCATCCTTTAACACCTCCATAGATTCAATATCATTTGGATTGATGGTTGCTAAGGGGTTACCTAAGTTAAAGTCTGGTGTACTAGCGCCACCACCACCTGCGGTAAACTCACCGGTAACTTCAAACAAAGGCACACCATCTATTACAAATAAAGGAGAGTTAGAACCTCGTCTTTCGCCAGTGTTGTTCACCCCTCTAATTTGCACTTGGGTTGCACCACCTGGTGCACCGCTAGATTGGATAACGTTTACACCAGCTGCTCTTCCTTGTAAAGCTTGTGCCGGGCTCATTACCGGAACTTGTGTTATTTCTTCGGCCTTAATAGATGTTGTAGAACCGGTTATATCCCTCTTTCTTTGCACACCATAACCTGTTACTACAATATCAGTTAAAACATTTTCAGAAGCTAGTTCTATAGGATAATAAGTTGAAGTCCCCGTTCTAACTTCTAGTGTTTTATAACCTACATAGCTCACTACTAAAGTGGCTCCATCAGCTATAGATATTGTAAATTTACCATCCAAATCAGTAGTAACACCTCTTGTTGTAGATTTTACTTTGACTGTTGCCCCGGCTAATGGTTCCCCGGTACCATCTTTTACAACACCTTTAATTTCTCTTAAGGCTTGTCCAAACAAATGGACATGTAAAAACATTAATGTGCTCACACATAATAGCAATTTTAATTGCTTTGAAATAATTAGTTTTTGCATAATTGATTAAATATAATTTTCGGTTTATATCCAAAAGTAGAAAGCTTATGAAAGAATATTAACCAATATATTGTCTCTTTCTTAAACTATTTTGACATAAATATTAAAACTCGGAGACAATATATTGCAATATCAGTTAAGGAATTTTGATTACTGAGGTTAGAAAAAAAAGAGCGTTAAATTTATTTCTTCTTCTTTAATAATATATTCAGACCAATTTCAAAACTATTACTAAATCCAGGAAGTTGATTGTTAGAAGCATTGTAATTACCTTGGAAAGATATGATTTCATCATAGGTGAAACCCAAACCAAAACTTAAGACTTTATTATTACCATAATAGCCTAACAAATTAAATTTATCATCTAAAAAATTTAATTTGGCACCACCACCAATTAAAGGGTCATTATCAATAATACCCTGTGCGGTTAAAATAGGTTCAACAGAAAAGCCTAAATTCTGATCTGCCAAAAACAGATAACTTGCTGCAGCGTAATAAGAATAATTATTTGTGGTGATGATATCTGATTTGAGTAAACGGCTTAGGTTAGGCAAGCTAAATTGAAGGTTTAATTTATCATTGGTATAGGCTACACCAAAATTTGATTCTAATGTTAAAGGTCTATCTGAAAACTGTCCTACAACGGGGTCGCTATTAGAAGCCGTAATATCTGACTGAGCTAACCTTAACTGTCGTCCGCCTACGGATACCCCAAAATGTAATTGTTCTGAACTTTTGCTTAAAGGCAAGTGGTAAGCATAACTTAAAACTGCACCAGTACTTTTTAGCAACCCTATAGAAGAATTGTTAACCTGCAAGCCTAAACCAACATTTTTACCCGCTTTATAGGAAGCAGTAATGGCTTGGTTAACAGGTGCACCCGCAACACTGTTAAATTGGTTACGATAAGCCAAGCCTATAACCAACCCATCATTAATACCTGCATTTGCAGGATTTATCAGGTATTGATTATGGTAATACTGATTGATAAATGGTTGTTGAGCAAAAGCTAAACTACCTAATAACAGTAAAGGAAGTATGATAAATATATTTCTTTTTAACATTTTTTTATTCTTTAAAGCTTGTTTCAAATGAGTTATAGGTAGCTTAATAAACTATGGTTATAAATCCTTTTAATGTTTTATTGTTTCCAAGGTCTATGATGTACAAATAAGCTCCCGGATTTAATAAATTACCATTTATGGTTCCATTCCAATCATTCTGATAAGATCTTTTGTCTAACATAACTCTTCCTAAAGAATCAAATACTTTAATTTGATGATTAGGATACAAATGAATGTTTTCAATCATCCAAACATCATTGATATTATCTCCATTAGGTGACAATAAATTTGCTACAACTACATCTAAATTATTTGTTGAAAAAGTAAGCGTTTTTACTGCTAAACCTGTGCTTTGTGCCGAAACATTACCAGCAGCATCAGCAGCAGCAACCGTAATGGTGTAAGTGGTATTTGGAGATAAATCTTTGATGAAAATGGTATTACTAGCAGTATTACCATAAACTTGACCATTCACATATACGGTATAAGATGTTACTGCTACATTGTCTGATGAAGGTTTCCAACTTACACTAAAACCAGCGGAATTGATATTTGAAGCAATAAGTTCAGTAGGTACTGTTGGTGCTTGTATATCACCAGCAGAAGTGGTAACATTTAAAACAGCACTTTGAGCCGAAGCATTTCCTGCCGCATCTTTTGCCAATACAGTTAGTGCGTAACTTGTTGCAGGTGATAAACCCGTAAGCGCAAAACTACTTGCAGTTGATGTTCCTATAGAGGTACCATTTCTAAATACTTCATAAGATACCACACCAACATTGTCTGTAGAGGCACTCCAAGTTAAGGTAAAGCCAGTAACTGTGATATTGCTGGAAGCTAGATTTGTTGGTACTGTAGGTGCTTGTGTGTCTGGTGCTGCCAGGGTTCTTACTACCAATGGCGCACTTTGTGATGAAACATTACCAGCTAAATCTTTAGCTACTACTGTCATACTGTAATTGGTTAATTCTGTTAAGCCATTTAATACAATACTAGTTGTAGTTGATGTTCCTATAGATGCACCATTTCTAAAAATCTCATAAGAAGTAACACCTACATTGTCTGTTGAGGCTGTCCAGCTTAATGTAAAAGAGTTAAAGGTAAGGTTAGACGAAGCTAAACCAGTTGGTACGGTTGGTGCCTGTGTATCTGGAGCTGCCGGAGTGGTTACACTTAAAGCTGTACTTTGAGCCGAAGAATTACCAGCTACGTCTTTGGCTAAAACCGTTAAACTATAAGTAGTTGAACCATCTAGACCTGATACCACAAAACTTGTAGTTGTAGATGAACCAATAAGGCTACCATTTCTAAATATCTCATAACTACTTACTCCAATATTATCTGTTGAGGCTGTCCAATTTAAAGTAAAGCCATTAAAAGTTAGGTTAGCAAAACTTAAAGCCGTTGGTACGGTTGGTGCCTGCACATCAGGAGCTGCAAGTGTATTAACCACCAATGCTGCACTTTCTGCTGAAATATTATTGGTTGCATCTTTAGCTTTTATGGTTATGGAATAAGCTGTAAGGGCATTTAAACCTGTTAAAGAAAAACTAGTACTTGTTGCTGTACCAGCAGACACACCGTTATTAAAAATCTCATAAGAAGTAACGCCAACATTATCTGTTGAAGCCATCCAAGTAATATTAAAACTCGTATTGGTAAGTGTATTGAAAGCTAAGCCTGTAGGTACGCTAGGAGCCTGCGTATCTGGCGCAGCAAGTGTAGCTACAACTAAAGCGGGACTTGCCGAAGAATTATTACCAGCCGCATCTCTAGCTCTAACAGTAATGTTATAAGTTGTACCCGCTGTTAAACCTGTTACTTCAAAATTTGTGATACTAGTTGTACCTACAGACGTACCATTGACAAATATTTCATAAGCTGTAACTCCTACATTATCTAAAGAAGGAGACCAGTTGATAACAGCACTTGTTTCTGTAACATTAGAGAAAGCTAAACCTATTGGTGAAGTTGGAGCTTCAGTATCTGGCGGTGCAAGTGTAGTAACACTTAATACCGTACTTTGTGCTGATGCGTTACCAGCTTCATCTTTAGCTAAAACGGTCATGCTATAAGTTGTACTACCCAAAAGACCAGTTACATTAAAAGTTGTTTGTGTAGTAGTACCTAATGAAACACCGTTTCTAAATACCTCATAACTTGCTACGCCAATATTGTCTGTAGAAGCTGTCCAATCCAATTTAAATCCGGTTGCGGTAATGTTTGAAGAAACTAATCCTGTTGGCACCGTAGGCGCTTGATTATCTGATACTTCAGAAAAAGTTACAATACCAAAATTAGCAGGGCTTTGCCAAGAATTATCTTGGTTATTAAACCAGCTCATTTTGCCTTTTCTAAAACCTGTATCATTATCAATTAGCGAAATATCAAAACCTAATTTTTGCCCGTTTGCTACAGGAGTTGGTATAGCTAGTGATGCTAAAGGTATTTTAATTTCTACTACATAACCACCGCCGGCTGCCTTATTAACAAAAGCTAGCTCAACACCAGTTACAGGTCTTGAAGCTCCGTTTCTTGAAGTTAGAACCGCATTACCATGTGTAAAAGTTAATTGGAAAGTAGAACTTGTATAAGAAGCTGATTTTGCATTTGTAGCATCGATGTAAATTTCTATCCCATCATTTTCATACCAATTTGAAGATGTGGTATTGATAGCATCATCAGTTACATCTGCAAAAATATAAAGATTTGTTGCATCGTAATTTGCTTGCCATGTACCGCTTAGATCTGCAGCTCCGGAAACAGTACCCGTTGTTACTTTTGCGATAGGCAAAGTAACGCCTGCCCATGAGCTTTCCTTAACACCATCAACAACAATAGCTGAGCTTGTTTTATCAACAGAAGCATCATTAGACCTAGTAGCTATGTTAACAGGTGCGCTTGGCGTAGTATTACCCGCAGCATCTTTAGCTCTAACAATTACATTGTAACCTGTGCCTAATGTTAAACCTGTTACGGTAAAAGAAGTACTGGTGGTAGTACCTACGTAATTATCGTTAATTAAAACATCATAGGCGGTAGTAGCCACATTATCTGTAGCAGCAGTCCAGTTAACTTTAAAACTATTAGTGGTTATTTCTGAACCAAAAATATTGGTTGCTGCGCTTGGTGCTACATTATCTGCTACAGCATTTGGTGTAGTGATAGATACATTGGTAAAAGTGGCAGATCTTAAAGCATTTAGGTTGGAAGCTACAAATAAACCCACTTGCACTGTACTTTCTAAAACTACAGTTTGATTACCTAGAACTGTCCATGCAGAACCATCCTCTGAGTATTCTGCCCTAAAGCTATTCCCAGTTCTGGTCAAACGTATCCAATGAGGTAATAGTTTACTATAAACAACATTTGCTTGTATGAAATTTGCACTTTGGGTTGCCCTTGTACGCCACTCGATACCATTTGCACTATTAAAACAAGCTAGGTACAAACCCGGCGGATTGTTAGCTTGCGTACCTTGTCTTACCATAAAGCCCGCTCTTCCAAAAATATTAGCTACATTATTATCAAAAGTATAAGACTGCACACGACCAGTTAAAACAAAATCACCTGTAACATCTCTAAATAAATATTGGGAAGCTTCATTTGTTGCATTGGTATTACCTGCCCCATTAATGGTATAAGTACCATTATTAAAAGTAGAACTTCCAGCAGGTGATGCCCCTCCGATATCCAACCTACTGGTAAAAATACCAATAGCATTTGATGATAGGGTGCTTACACTTAATACATTACTAAAAGCGGAGACATTACCTGCGGCATCTTTACCTTTTATAGTTACGCTATAATTAGTACCTGCATCTAAATTATTAAAAATATAACTTGTTGAGGTAGAAACCCCTACCATGGTATTGTTTAAATAAACCTCATAAGTTGGATTTATTGTACGATCATCTACAGATGCTGTCCAGTTTACGGTAAAACCTCTGGATGAAATATTGGTAGGACTTAGATTGGTTGGAGCAGAAGGTGCTTGTGTATCCGGACCAATAAAAACAAGAATTCTGGAGGCAGCAAAACGACTGCTTAACCTACCTGTTTTAAAAGCTACAGCCTTAATGGTAGTAGTATTATTGAGTGTAATTGGTGCTGTATAAACGGTTCCGTTTGTTTCAGTTGGTAAAGAACCATCTGTGGTGTATCTGATAACAACATCAGCCGTAGGATGAGTAATACTTACAGATTGTGCCGCATTAAAAGTAGAACCGCTTAAAACACTAAATACTGGCGGAACAAGCTGGCCTTCACTAGCATTAGAAAATGTTACAGTTCTTACCTCACTTAGAGTACCTCCGTTTGCACTTTGTAGCCTTAAAATACCGGTTTCTCTGTAATATTCATAGTCGAATGATATGGCACCCGGATAGGTTGATACACCTGTATATTGTCTCCAGCTAGTACCATTATCATTAGAACGTCTCATTCCGCCACCGCTACCACTTACCAATGACATGTAACCGTTATCATCTATTAAGCCTTCGCCTGGCCAACTTGGATTCCAAGTCCCTGAAACTTCTTCCCAAGTTGTGCCGTTAAATTTAAAAGCTAAAGTTTTATTTTGAGTGTAAGAAAACTGTAGTAGAACGGGTCTGTTATCAGCTGTTAACATGATATTACAGAAATTGTACATTCTTTGCGTATTTACGTTTGGATCTTCGCTATACACAACTTCGCCGTTGGTAGTTCCAATTGGCAGGGTTAATAAAGAGCCATCAGATTTTCTCCAAGTAACACCCTCATCATCAGAATAGGCATACATTAAATGGGTATGGGTATCAGAAACAGTTGTTAAAACTGGGTTTTTTGCAACATTCCATACCATGTGCATCCTGTTATTTTTATCAAAAACTACTCTTAATTTATATCCTTGATAAGCGTTACCTATTGGACCAGGAAAAGCTCCTGCCCCCGAATTATCCCATATTACAGCTCTTGTTTGGTGCTGACTATCCATACCACCTGTAATGGTTTGGCCCCTATCACTTACCATACTATAATTTAATGAGCCTAACTGGGTCCATCTTTTGGTATCAGTATTATATACTTGTATGTGGCCTCCCATGATACCTTGCACCCAGCCTTCATTAACGGTATTTAGTCTTTGTCTTGAAAGAAAAAATAAAGTTCCTTTTCTACTTTGCACAAACCTACCGTAGGTTACCCCTACCGGGCCCCACATCCCCCCGTTTGCTACATCTCCATTTAAAGATGTAAAAGCCGTGATGTCCTCAGGTTTATCAGATCTTAAATAAACCATTGGGTTTTGGTGCATATTACCAATGTAATGTATATAACCTTCTGCATCTATAGCTATACCAACCATGGTATGCGAAGGATTATTTTGGATACCTGGTAATACCACTGCAGATGTAACCACTCCGTTAGGATCTTTTTTAGCTATACATCCATTTAATGAAGGATCTATATAAGCATAATAAATACTTCCTTTATGGCTAACAATGGAAGTTGGGAAATCCGTTCCATTTGTTGGATGGGTAGGAATAGATAATTCTGTAACTACATTAAAAGTTTCAGTTGGTGTTTGCGCTTTACAAATTGATGCTAGGCATAAAATGACAAGGAGTAATTTTATTTTCATTGTGTTTAAAATAGTCTTTTGGCTAGGGTATAAAGTTAAAAAGTAAGCCCTTTTAAGTTTTAAACATTTTAAGCATTTATTACAACTATTTTTACCCAAATACTCATAACAAAAATGAATGGGCTTTTAAACTAGCCTTTATCTTATAATGTATAATAAACAAAAAGCTAATAGAATTAAGCAAATAGAATATTCACTTAAAAGGATACTTAATCTTTTTTTAAACCTGTTAAGTCTGATTGTATATTAATTAAACCCTTTCCTGGATTAATTTTTGCTTTGAAATTCTCATGTAACGCTATATTACCAAAAGTTTTTAAGTAAATTTCTTTCCCATCAACATCGTTTTTTAACAATTCAAACTCTCCTTCCTTTTGGAAAGAACATGCGTAGATGTTGATATTTGTTTTTAGATAGTTAACCATAGCTTTATTACTTATAAATTGAATATGATTATTTCTAAAGCTTGAATTACTAATGGTAATTAAATCAACCGGAGTTGCAATAAGTAAAAATGGAATATCTTGATTGTGTAATATGCGGATATTGTTAAAGCTTAATTGCTCTTGTAATGGAATAGTGGCATTGGGATAATAAGAACGGCTATATTTATCGTTATCAAAATGAATAGATAAGCCGATACGAGGCTTTTCGAGAAAAATATTGTTAAAAACTACATTTCTAACGCCTGCGGTATATGTTACATCAGTTTGAACAACACCCCAATTAATTCCATCTATGATTTGGCTACCCTCTTTATGTGTAGGTTTTGTTTTGGAAACATATTTTGTGCCATCTGGTTGAGCTTGCACCCTATAAATTCTTCCATTAGCTACAACTGCATCTGATTGTTGAACTTCCATTCCTTCTTGCCAATCGATCCATGCACCTGCTAAAATCCGACAGAAATATCCAGTCGTATTTTCTGCATTTAAATCATGACAATTCTCTATAACTCCGTTTTCAATCCAACCTAACTCTGGATTACTTGTTGCATAATCATGTGCATTCAGTGCAATGGCATCATCAAAAGTTTGGAAAACACCGTTTCTAATCGTAAATCTTTTCCCTCTGCCCAAATGGATTCCATCTTTTTCACCTCTTATGATTACATCATCTATAATTAAATCTTCAAAAGTGCACACATGTATACCAAACTGCATTTTTGTTAAATCATCACACCTAAAACGTTCAATATTAACATCTTTTACATAAAAAAAAGCTACTTGCCCTCTTAACCCATATACTTCTGAAAAAGGTTTATCTATACCATTAACCATTAAATTAAGTCCTTTAATACTGATATGCTCATTATAAGTTTTGGTTAATGCCCCTTTATTAAGAAAGACATGAGAAAAATTACCTTTTTCGTTAACCTTTTTTATGAATACATTATTTCCAAATTCTATAGTTGTATGGCTACCAACATATACTGTTTGAGCAAACTTATAGACACCAGGCTTACTTACGATAATAGTACCACCCAGATTGATTGCTTTTTGTAATGCTTCCGAATTTTGTATGCCTGTCGCTGTAGGTGAGAAGCCAAATTGAGCTGCATCTGTAAAACCTACTTTTTGACAAATACCAAACCCTGGCTTCAGGATAAACAAAAACAAAAAAATTACTTTAAGGTATCTCATTATAGGTTTTATCTGGAGGTTTAATAAATAACTAAAATAAATTATGATGCTTATATTATTTAAACATTTTTGAGCCTATACTACAACTATTTTGACTTAAACTCTTATGATAAGTATAAATCCTTTTTAAACGTTGATGCTATTCTATCTTAACTTAAACTCGTTATTTACTTTTTTAGCAACGGAAGTTATTTTCTAAATGCAGATTATGATTATAATATTTTGGCTTATTGTTAAATAATATTAGCGATAATGATAATTCAAAGCAAAGCTTTATCGCATCAATATCTACACACAATATGCTGATTTTCAATACATAAAATCCAAAAATCGCAATTCCTCCATCTCTTCATACCACTCTATATGTTTAGGCTGTGGCAACATGTTTGAGCAAGTTCTTAAAAGTTCAACTATGAAACTCATTAATTTAACCCTATTTATTGTTTTAATTTTTTCTTCTTTTCTTCAAGCTCAAAACAATAGCAATTATATTGGTATAAATATGGGCTCGGCACATGATTATAGTGAGGACAGAGCATTTACAGATGTATTTAGGATTGCTAGACCATGGTATAAGATTGGTACAAATTATACGGTTAAAGCAGATGTTGACAATTATGGTTGGCCCACAGAAGATGCGGAACTTTATGTATGGCATGGCCTAGAAAATATGGAGGGCACTTATAAACTAAGATTTAATGGTACGGCAGTAATTTCTGGCGGAAATATAGTGAACCAAGTATATAACCCAACTACCAATACTACAACGGCAGATGTTGTGGTAACTTATTCCTATTTCTTGAGACTTAGATTTACTGAAACCAACAATGGAATTAAAAATGTTCAAATGATGCGCCCAATTGCTCCTCATAGCACACAATCTTATGATTTTAGTACATCCTTTACTAATGAGATTAAAAATATCATGGCAAAAGTAAAATGTGTTAGATTTTTAGGTTTTACAGCAACTAATGGCGATACCCTTACCACCACATGGAGCCAAAGGGTGCCGGATGATTATTATTGGGGCTCATTAAATACCGAAGGATATGGCTGGGAAGGCAGAGGCACCTCTTGGGAAACGATGATTGCTTTTTGTAATGAAATGAATGTTGACGCTTGGATAAATATACCTATTCTCGCGGATGACAATTATGTTGCAAGCTTAGCAGATCTATGGCATCAAAATTTAAATCCAAACTTAAAACTTTATATAGAGTATAGTAATGAGGTTTGGAATACAGCTTCGGCTTTTAGTCAATCGCATAAGAATCATGATTTAGCAAAAAAAGAAGTTGCAAGCGGAAACTCGAGCCTTAATTTTGATAATACTAACAATACTTGGTATTGGGCTTGGCGCAGAATTGCTAAAAGAACAGTTGAAATAAGTAATATTTTTAGAACAGTATGTGGTGATGCTAGCATGATGACAAGGATAAGACCTGTATTGATGTGGCAGCAAGGAAATGCCCAAAGTACTGCTGAGGAGATGCTAACATGGCTTGACCATTACGCTAACACACAAAATAAACCTATACAATATTACCTATATGGTGGTGGCGGTTCTGCCTATTATAATCCAGATAATAACGACCCTAATTTAACCTTAAATAATATTTGGACAAGTAAAAGCTTTGATGTAAACCACTGGATGATTGCACAAACTAAAGATGCTAATTATGTTGCTGCCATGGGACTTAAAAGAGTTGCTTATGAAGGGGGGCCTTCTCTAGATAGAAGTATACCTTTAAACGCTGCTGTAGAAACTGTAAAAGAGCAGGCAAATCATGATCCTCGGATGACAGATTTAATTGTGGCCCATCATGAAGTATGGTCTAATGTTGGTGGCGATTTGTTATGTTATTTTCAAACAACCGGAGACTCTCAATGGGGTTTCACCCAAAATGTTTATGATTTAAATACACCTAAATATAGGGCCTTAGATATTATCAATAATACACCTAAAGCTGCTATTACCATCGGCAACAAACCTCCTTTTAATATTGATGGTAAAAATTTTAACTTGTCTAAACCAAGTTGGTTAAGCCCAGGTACTGGCACACAGAGACTAGAACAACAAAACTGGCTAGGATACCTTATCCATATTGAAGCAGATGGTAACTATGCCATTAAAATTAATTATAGCTGGGCAAACAATGCTGTATTAAAATTTAGTATTGATGGAAATAGCATGATTTCAAATCCGCAAAGTATCAGTGGCCAAAATCAAATATCGCTACCTTATCATGTTTATTTAAACAAAGGATTGCACCTTGTTAGGGTAATGGCTGATATTGGTAATTTTGATGTAAACACAATTTTGATAGAGCCTGATGAAGTTCTTCCGGTTAATATCATAAGTTTTTATGGTAATAAAACCTTTAAAGGGAATGCTCTGAATTGGCGTGTGGTAGAAAATGAGAACAATAATTATTATGAAGTTTTAAAATCTACTGATGGCAAAACTTTCTATGGTTTAACTCAAATAAAACCTTTAAAAAATCATCAAAAAGAAGTAGTATATAATTATTTGGATATTGAGCATAAACCTGCTTATTATCAAATTAAACAGATTGATTTTGATGGGCAATTTATAGTTTCTAATATTATTTTTATTGATGAAAATCTTAACCATGAGGCGGTATACCCTAATCCAACCAAAGATATATTGAATGTTACTTTGAATAATTTTTCTAATCAGATAAAACAAATTATTATCACTGATATTACAGGAAAAATAGTTTTAGAGCAATTTGCGCATCATGATATAGGAAAAACACAAATTAATGTAGCAACACTGCCAGAAGGAATTTATATCTTAAACATTATGCAACAAGACGGGAAACAAATTTTAAAACAAAAATTCATAAAATCTAAATGACAATTTAGTTTAAAAGATTGCCCAAATATTGCAGGATTTGCCTTTTTAAAATATTGAATTTTGTATAACTCATCTCTATTTAGAATACCTTTCTAATAAAATTGGTTTAGCAGGCTGCCACGAAAATCATTCTGGCAGCTTCTTTTTTGTTTTTATTAAGCCATTATCAATAGAAAATAAAGTTTTTTGAAATAAAATTCATGTTTTGAAATAGCTAATGAATGAATTTCACCCTTATTTTGAACCTTTTAAAGCCCCTTCTTAACACATCTTATAGCTATTTTTGAAGGATAAACTTATTTTATCCATGTATAAATTTATATTTTTTAAAATAGCACTTTCGGCTGTGCTTGTGGCTAACTATGCCTTTGCACAAAACAAAATTTTCTCTTACCGCGAATGGGAAGATGAAAAGATTGTCCATATCAATCTAGAAAAACCACATGCAACATTTACTACTTATCAAAATGTGAATGATGCTTTAAAAGACGATTTTTCGAAATCAAACCAATACAAATTATTAAATGGTGATTGGAAATTTCATCATGTTAACCAACCAGCACAACGTCCTTTAGATTTTTTTCAAGCTAATTTTGATGATAGCCAGTGGAAAACCATAAAAGTACCCGGAAACTGGGAGATGAACGGTTTTGGCATCCCTATTTACACCAATATTATTTATCCATTTCCTAAAAACCCGCCTTATATAGACCATGCTTTTAACCCGGTTGGTACTTATAGAAAAGACTTTACATTACCAGAAAACTGGGAAGCTAAGCAAACTTATATTCACTTTGGGTCTGTTTCTGGCGCTATGTATTTATACATTAACGGACAAGAAGTGGGCTTAACTAAAGCGAGCAAAACCCCGGCAGAGTTTAATATTACTAAATATCTGAAAAAAGGAAAAAATACCATTGCTGCACAAGTTTTTAGGTGGCATGATGGTAGCTACCTAGAAGACCAAGATTTTTGGCGCTTATCTGGTATAGAAAGAGATGTTTACATTTTTGCTAAAAACGATTTTAGCATTACTGATTTTTCTGTTAAAGCAGATTTAGACAACAGCTATAAAGATGGTTTATTTAACGTTGATGTAGCTTTCTCGTCTTTCAAGAAAGAGCCTGCTCATAACTATCAAGCTGTTGTTCATTTATATGATGCCCAGCAGAAATTGGTTTTAGAGCAAGCTAAAAATATTGATAATAATAGCTTATCGGCCAGGTTTGATGCTAAAGTTAAAGCTCCATTTAAGTGGACGGCAGAAACGCCGTACCTATACACCATGGTGATTAGCTTGAAAAATAAAGCAGGAAAATTAATTGAAACTACAAGTAGCAGAATAGGTTTTAGAAAGATAGAAATTAAAGATGCACAGCTTCTGGTAAATGGTAAAAAAGTTTATTTCCATGGCGTTAACAGGCATGAGCATGATGATGTAACAGGGCGTGTTCCTAATAAAGAAACCATTATCAAGGATATGCAGCTGATGAAGCAAAACAACATCAATGCAATAAGATTAGCACATTATCCTAATGACCCAATAGTTTATAAACTGGCCGATGAGTATGGCTTCTACATAGTTAATGAAGCTAATATCGAAGTGCATGGCATGGGTGTTTTACCTGGCAGCTTTGATCAATCTGTACATCCTGCTTATTTAAAATCATGGGCTCCGTCTTTTCAAGATAGGATAGAAAGGATGTTTGAAAGAGATAAAAATCATGCATCGGTTGTTATCTGGAGCATGGGAAACGAGTGTGGTAACGGACAAGTATTTTTTGACGCTTACAAATGGTTAAAAGCTAAAGACCCTAGCAGACCAGTTATGTTTGAGCAGGCCATGGAAGAATCTAATACAGATATTGTTAGCCCTATGTATCCAAGTATTTCTTATATGGAATCTTATGCTGCAGATAATACCAAAACCAGACCTTACATTATGTGCGAATATGCCCATGCTATGGGTAATAGTACTGGTAATTTCCAACGCTATTGGGACATCATCATGAGTAGTAAGCATATGCAAGGTGGCTTTATTTGGGATTGGGTAGACCAAGGCATTAAAGCTAAAAACGAAATTGGCGAGCAATATTATGCTTATGGTGGCGATTTGGGCGGTTTGCACCTTCAAAACGATGAGAACTTTTGTGCAAACGGGTTAGTAGCTGCCGATAGAACTCCGCATCCAGGATTATACGAGGTTAAAAAGGTTTATCAAGATATTTTATTTAAAGATAAAGACTGGAAAAAAGGCATCATCACTGTAAGGAATCTATTTAGCTTTAAAAATTTAAACGATTATAACTTTAAGTGGGTAATCATCAAAAATGGAGAACCTATTAAAAACGGCACTTTTAATGCGGTAGTAGATGCACAACAAGAAAAACAAGTGACCATAAAATTACCACCTATTAACTTTAATGATGGTAACGAGTATCTATTAAATGTTTATGCTTATACCAAACAAGCTTCTGCCCTAGTGCCTGCAAATTTTGAGATCGCAAAAGAACAATTTGGTTATGATGCTGTAAATTATTTCAAAAAGGATATCCAAAACCAGGGAACTTTAAGTATTCAAAAAGATGGTAACTTTTTAAATTTCAGTTCGGGAGATATTAAAGGTACTTTCAATATCAAAACAGGCTTCTTAACACATTATAGTATTAAAGGCGAATCGGTTTTAAATGCTATACCAGAACCTTATTTCTGGAGAGCACCAACTGATAATGACTTTGGTAATAAAATGCAAAATACAAGTAACATCTGGAGAACTGCACATCTTAATAAAATAGCCACAAAAGTTGAAATTGGAGAAAAAACTGCTGAAGGTTTAACCATAAACGCTACTTATCGTTTAACTGAGGTTGATGCAATCTACATCATAAATTACACCATTTTAAATGATGGAGCTATTAAAGTGGATGCTAGCATTGATATGACGAATAAGAAGTTGCCAGAGCTTCCTCGTTTTGGTATGCGTTTACAAATTCCGCTTAGTTTAGACAACTTAGCCTATTATGGTCGTGGTCCATGGGAAAATTACAGCGATAGAAATACTTCTTCTTTCTTAGGTCTGTACCAAGATCTGGTAGCTAATCAGTTTACGGCAAACTATATCAGACCGCAAGAGAATGGTTATAAAACCGATGTAAGATGGATAACATTAAAAGATAAAAACGGAACTGGTATCCAAATAAATGGCTTACAACCTTTGGGTTTTAGTGCTTTAAAATACATGACAGAGAATTTAGACCCTGGTTTAACTAAGAAAAATCAACATCCGGTTGATGTGCCTCTGGCAAAATCTATAGCCGTACATGTTGATTTAAAACAACGAGGTGTTGGCGGTGATAATAGCTGGGGAGCTTTACCCCATAAACAATACAGATTGCTAGAAAGTAAATATGCATACAGTTATATACTAAAGGCTGTAAGTGTAAAATAAACTTAAAGAGGCTATCTCAAAATCATATTTGTCACATTGAGCGGAGTCGAAATGTTATCTGATATACTCAGGAAAGGCTTCGACTCCGCTCAGCCTGACACAAAGTGGTAATTGAGACAGCCTTATTTTGTTAATGCTTGTTGTAAGTTTATAAATCTTTTCTAAGAGATACTAAATAAAAAGGCGTTAAAAAAAAGGGTTGATTCTTGTTTTATAAGAATATTAAAAATACTATTGAACATTTAACTTAAAGCAAATACTTACTTCACTTCAAGAGGCTGAATCTTTTTAGGTTTCTGATTATTCATTAAAGCTTTATGAATATCAGAAGTAATCTGCATCCATTCTGGTTCTTCAAACCATAAAGGGTCAATTAAGCCCCTCTCCCACCTTAATAAAGCTTTACTTAATGATTTATATTGTTTTGTTTCTTGTTTAGATAAGTCTTTAGTCTCCCCAATATCAGCTTTTAAATTATAAAGAACTGTACCGCCTTCTTTAATCCTGATAAGTTTATAATCGCCTTTACGTACTGCGGCTGCTTCATCTTTACGCCAAAACAATTGCTGATGACCTTTTTCCTTAGCTTTAAAAGGTATCAAACTAGCACCATCTATCGGTTTATGAGTAGGATTTTTAGCATCTGCAATAGCCAAAGAACTAGCATAAATATCTAAAGATGAAACCAGTTTATCTGATTTTACTCCCTCAGGTAATTGCCCCTTCCAACTCATGATAAAAGGCACCCTATGGCCGCCTTCAAATTTATTCCCTTTCCATCCCTTTAAAGGAAATACCGTAGATTGATTATTATTGGCACCGCCATTATCACTTAAAAAGAATATCAAGGTATTTTCTAGTAATTTTTCAGTTTCTAGCTTTCTCATCACTTTACCAATATTTTCATCTAAAGACCATGTCATAGCAGCAAGTAATTGTCTCGGATGATTTTTAAACCTTTCTAAATCTTCTTGTTTTGCATGCATAGGTGTATGTACCGCATTAAAAGACAAGTACATAAAGAAGGGTTGATTTTTAAACTTATCGATATAATTTACGGCAACATCGCCAAAAACATCTGTAAGGTAACCTGACTCAAACTTCACATGATTTTGGTTATGCCTGATAGCATTGATATCTCCATATTTATCCTGCTGAGGATTTGGAAAATAACTTCTAGAGCCACTTAAGAAACCATAAAATTCATCAAAACCTCTTGCATTTGGCCGATAAATTTCTCTATCTCCTAAATGCCATTTCCCTATGGCGATAGTTTTATAACCTTTTTGCTGTAAGGTTGCGCCAAGGGTAATTTCAGAAACATCTAAACCTAGGCTATCTCCAGTTCCATTACACTCGAAACCGAAACGTTGCTGGTATCTGCCGGTAATTAATCCGGCTCTAGATGGAGAGCAAACCGTTGCACTGGTATGCGCATCGGTGAAAACGATACCACTTTTAGCTAACTTATCAATCTCTGGTGTTTTCAAATCTTTTGAGCCCATAAAACCAAAATCTGCATAACCTGCATCATCTAATAAAATAACAATGATATTGGGTTTTCTTGACGTTTTTTCCTGAGCTATTGTAGTGAAAGAAATAAGTGTAATAATTGAGAAAAAGAATAGGTACTTCATAAATATTTTTATTGCTGATATAGATTTTAATAGATTCTTTTTGTGTTGTGTTATTTTACCAATCATCAGTTCTGAAGGGCACTGCTGGCAAACCTTCCTTGTTATATAAATTTGCTTCTGGATTACTAGACCACGCATACCTGACCGCTACAGGTTGGGCTACTTTGTCTGATTGGAGGATAATTTTATTACCTACCATCTTAGCATTGGCCCAATAAAATTTCTTATCGGCACCGGCCAATTCAAAAGAGTTAAGCTCGCCTTTGCTAGTTAATCCTTTACCAACATTGCGAAAACTCAATATAATCTCATTTCCTTTGATGGATGAAGACGCAAAAGTAGGCCCACTATAAACCACATCTTTATGGTAAGCAACAGCACTAGCTGCCAAATAAAGCCTTTTACCTATATCTTTTTTATTTTTAGGATGAATATCCTTAGCATCGCCAATATCTATAGCAACAGCCATTGCTGTATGTGGAACTCTTAAGGTAGCTGTTTGTGCCTCTCTTAATAAAGCCCAATTGTCTCTAAAAACAGGTTCTTCATTTCTGGCTCTAAAATTTGCCAATTGCACAAATAAAAATGGCAATTCTTCTTTTTGCCATTTTGTTCTCCAATCTCTAATCAATAGAGGAAATAAACTATGGTACTGTGCTGCTCTACTGGCATTATTTTCTCCCTGATACCAAATCACACCTTTAATTCCATAAGGGATAAGAGGTGCTATCATGGCATTAAAAAGTGCCGTTGGATAATTTTTCTCTTTCGGAAGCATTGGCGCTTTAGCAACAGGAATTGATTTTTTTGCTAGCTCTACCTCGTTTAAATAGTTACGATAAAGTAATTCCCAATTGGCTTCAAGCTTTTGATATTTGAAGATAGAATCTTTAAAATCTGGATGTTGGATAAGGCTTTCACTAGATGTCCATGCTTCAACAGGAGTTGCTCCCCATGATGCAGAGATAATACCAACGGGTACACGTTGGTCTTGATGTAAATCTTTAGCAAAATAATAAGCCACGGCAGAAAAAGAACCTGCGCTAGTTGGATTACACACTTTCCAACTTCCCTTAACCCTATTTAAGGGTTGATGACTAATATTTAAACCTACGTTGAAGAATCTAATTTCATCAAACTGAGCCAACTTAATTTCTTGTGCAGCATGGTTGCTTTCTGATAATTTCATCTGCATGTTAGATTGTCCGGAGGCCAACCAAACTTCCCCTACTAAAATATTTTTAAAAATAATAGTATCATTTTTTGATAAAATGATGAGTTCTTGTGGAATACGATTAATCTGCATCTTAGGTAGCTTTAACATCCATTTACCTTTTTCATCAGCAATGGTTTTCAAATTTTTATTTGCAAAAGATATACTAATTTCTTCCTTTGCTGGGCCCATACCCCAAACTGGAATTTGAATACCTTGTTGCAATACCATGTTATCATCAAAAATACTTGCCACTTTAATATCCTGAGCAAACGCATGAAAAGAGGTAAAACAGAAAGAGAAAATAAAAAATTTAGGGTTGAAAAATTTCATATTTAAAGCATTAAATCATCAAATAAATTTCATCATTAGATTTAATAAACTTTAGTTTAAACAGCTCAAAAGAAGGGTGTATACATGTCAATAAAATATCTATATGAACCAAATCACCCCCTCATTTGAATGGTATGAGTTAACTTGCTTGACATATTACTCTTAATTTAGAAGAAACAATTAGAATTGAATTTGCCAATAAAATTGAACATGATGAAACTAAATCGCTATGAATATGTTGTGTACTTTGCATTAATAGCAGTATTCCTTTTATTGATAATGATGTAAAATAAAATTTAGGAACGCTGTATATTTTGACCGATTAAAATTATATTTAATAATAAAACCTAAACAAACCTAATTAATGCTTCATATTGGTACTCGTATGCAAGTACGATGACAAAGCTATTATTTTGTTTCAAAACGATGTTTAAACATTTAATATACTTCTTTTATCTATTATGTTGTTCTTTTAGCGTTATAGCTCAAGAGCACATTTATACATTTTTATCTATTGATAATGGATTAGTAAACAATGAAGTTACATCTATAAAGCAGGATATATACGGTTTCTTATGGTTTGGTACCAGAGGAGGGCTTAATCATTATGATGGATATAACCTTAAATTATTAAGAAATAAATCAAGCTCTGCCAATAATCTATCAAGCCAAGCAGTAGAAGCCATGTATGCGGGTAAAGAATACCTATGGATAGGCACTAAAACTGGAGGGTTAAATAAATACGACTTTTTAAAAGATAGTGTTACCAGCTATACCATACCCGATGTGGCAGGGGTTATCGACATATTCTCTGTTTATGAGGATAAGAATGGGGATGTTTATGTTGGTTCTTCTAAAGGTTTATATTATCTAAATCAAAAAACAAAAAAGTTTAAACAAATAGATAAAAGTATTGCCAATAGTATCGTAGCTGATGATCGTGGAATGATCTGGGCAGCCACTACAAGTGGCTTAAGAAATTATAATGGAGCTAAAAAACTTATAGCTGAATTTAAATTTGGACTTAACTCTATTACACTAACTTCTTTGGCTATAGACAAAGCAAAAAACACGCTTTATATAGGAAGTTGGAACAAGGGTTTATTTGCATTTAATTATATTACTAAAGCCTTTAAAAATTATACGCACAACCCTAAAAATATTAATAGTTTAAGTAATGATAATACTTACAGAGTTTTACTAGACCAAACCGGCGTATTATGGGTGGGTACTTGGGGTGGTGGCTTGAATAAATTTAATATTAACTCGCAAAGTTTTACTCGTTATATATTTTCATCGGCAGAAAACTCAACCTATTTCAATAAAGTTGTTTTAAGTATAGAACAAGATCATTCTGGCGTAATTTGGTTTGGCACCGAGGGCGGTATTTACAGAATAAACCCGCACAAAAAGAAATTTTATAATATTACCCATCAATACAATAAAGCAGGAAGCTTATTAAATGCCCCTGTAGTTTCTGTTTTAAAAGATAGTAACCATGCCCTATGGATAGGTACTAAAGATGGTGGTTTGGTATATTCTAATGATGGCAAAACCTTTAGTAAAGTTAATTTACCTTTAGCTCCTAGCTTTAATTTTAGGGTAAATGCTGTCTTTCAAAATGGTAATAAATTATGGATAGGCACTAATGAGGGCTTATTTATCATGGATGGCTTAAATCCCAACAGTAAAATAAGTAGGTATATAAGTACAACAGAAAAAACAAGCATCAGCGCTAATAAGATTACAGCTATTTTAAAAGATAAAGCTGGAATTCTTTGGCTTGGGACACAAAGTAATGGTTTAAACAGGGTTATAGGATATAAAAAAACTGGAGAACCATTGGTAAAAAGATATGAGCTATCTTCCTCTCAGGATGAATTACAGAGCGAACGCATTACCTCTATGTTTAACGACAATAAAGGTAGGTTATGGATAGGTACATTTAATGGATTACACCTCTATAACAGGAGTAAAGATGGCTTTAAAAACTTCCAACACTATATCAAGGATTCAACATCTATTAGCAATAGTATTATTTTAAGTATAGCACAAGACCAAAAGGGTACAATATGGATTGGTACGCCCAACGGTTTAAATAAGTTAGTAGAACGGAAAAATCATATCACTTTTAAAAATTATTTTGCTGGTAATAATTTCCCTAACGATTATATACACGCTATTTTACCCGATAAAAAATCGAGAATCTGGATAAGTACCAATAAAGGAATTGTAAGCTTTAACACGAACACAGAAGTATTCAAAAACTTTGACATTAGAGACGGTCTGTTATCTAACGCATTTGCAGAAAATGCAGCCTTTGCAGATGCTAAAGGTATGTTTTACTTTGGCGGTATAAAAGGTATCACTTATTTTCATCCGGATAGTATAAAAATTAATGAAATGCTACCTCCTGTATATTTCACTAATCTAATTATCAACAATAAACAAATTGCCGTTGGCGAAGAAATAGAAGGAAACATAGTTTTAAAACAATCTTTACTAAAAACGCAACAAATAACGTTAAACTATAAGCAAGATTTTATTACGATATCTTTTGCAGCTTTAGATTATCATGCTTCTGATAAAAACCAATATGCATATAGATTAAAAGGATTTGAACAAGAATGGGTTAATGCCGGCCGCAGACGTAATGTAACTTATACAAACTTACCTGCAGGCAATTATATTTTAGAGGTAAAAGCATCTAACAGTGATAATATTTGGAACAACAAAGGTGCAGCCCTAAAAATCACCATTTTACCCCCTCCTTGGAAAACATGGTGGGCTAAACTTATTTATATAACAGTTTTCTTATTCTTGCTATGGTTATCCAGATATATTGGTTTAAATAGGTTAAGATTAAAAAACAAATTAGAGCTGGCTAATCTTAACTTGAAAAGAGAGCGTGAAATAACTGAAATAAAATCAAAATTATTTACCAATATTTCACATGAATTTAGAACGCCATTAACTTTAATGATAGCTCCTCTAGATGATTTATCCAGAACAGAAAATTTAAATTTTGGTGTAAGAAAAACCATATTAAGCCTTCAAGACCAAGCCAAAAGACTATTGAATTTGGTAAATCAACTCTTAGATTTTCAAAAGGCAGAAGTTAATAAGCTTACGTTAAATGCAAGTAAAGGCAATATTGTTTCTTTTAGCAAGCAAATATTTTACTCTTTCAGAAATGAAGCTAACAGAAGAAATATAAAATTCCAGTTTTCTAGCTCTAGTAGCCAAATGATGCTTGATTTTGATGAGGAAAAAATGACTATCATTTTGTATAACTTATTGGCTAATGCTTTTAAGTTTTCTGAATCTGGAGGAACGGTTAGTTTAACAGTGAACGCTATAGAAAAGCAAGAAACTCCTTTTTGTGAAATTATTGTTAGCGATACAGGTAAAGGCATCAGCGAGAGCGAAAAAGAAAAAATATTTGACAGATTTTACCAAGTTGCAAAAGCAGAAGCTGGTAAATTTGCAGGTACAGGTATTGGCTTAGCTTTTACTAAAGACTTGGTATTATTACATAATGGTAGCATTAAGGTTGATAGTGAGCTGCAAAAAGGAAGTTCTTTCCGCATATTACTACCCCTACATGCACACCATGAAGTAGACCAATTACCTATTTATGAAAATCTTGGAGAAGATTCAATACCCGAAAAGGATGTTGAAGAAGAAACAGCGATAGTACTTAATTCAACTACAGAAACTGTAAAACCTATAGCACTTATTGTAGAAGATAATATAGAAGTTAATGAATATCTGGTCTCTTTACTACAACCAAACTATCAAACTTTTACTGCCTTTAATGGAAAAGAGGGCTTAGCATTAGCGCTAGATACTATCCCGGATGTAATTATCAGCGATGTGATGATGCCAGAAATGGATGGCTATGAATTATGTCATGCAGTAAAATCAGCACTAAGCACTTCTCATATTCCTGTTATTTTACTTACAGCACAGTCAGATTCATCTGCCCATTTGAAAGGAGTGAATAAAGGTGCCGATGTTTACTTATCTAAACCTTTTAATTCTCCTATTTTGCTTTCGCATGTTAGAAATGTGCTAGAATCAAGAAAAAAGCTAAAAGAACTATTTACACAAAAAGTTAGCTTAGGACCAAGCGAAGTAGAAATCACATCTTTTGAGGGCGAGTTTATCAAGAAAATCATCACTAAAATAGAAGAAAATTTAGGTAATTCCGATTTTAATACGGATGAATTAGCAGAAGAAATGAACATGAGTCGTTCTACCTTTTATCGTAAGCTAAAAGCTATTACAGACATGTCTGGCTCAGAATTTATCAGATTTATTAAAATCCAAAGGAGTGCACAATTGCTTTTATCCGGAGAGTTTACTATTAAGCAAATTGCTTATGAAGTTGGGTTTAATGATACCAAACATTTTAGAAAATGTTTTATTAAACAGTATAATATGACTCCTTCTGATTATATCAAGAAAGAAGGCGGGCAACAGGTAAAAGACGAAGACTGATAGCTAGAATTTTTACTCCAGGAGAGCATTAAAACATTTAACACTAACTAGAAATAAAAACAGCGTCCTCAAGAAGATAGACGCTGTTGACAACTATAACAAACTATTAACAAATAATAAAACCAATTTTATTTATCAAAAACAAAGCGCTTAGGGTAAAGTTCGTTATATTGTTTTTCTTGCGTCAAACCTAAAAATAAGGGATTTTTTAACTGCTTATTCCAAACCTTCCATTGTTGTAGAAGTTTATCAAAAGTGTCCTTTTCTTGTTGATAAAGATTTGTTTTCTCCGAAATATCTTTTAAGCTATTGAATAATTCTTCGTTGTGTGTTTTAGTCACCACTATTTTATGCTCTTCGGTTCTTACTGCAATTATATCTTTATCATAATTTCTCCAAAACAAATATTGGTGTGGCGCTTTTTTATTCTCTCCGTTTAAATAAGGCAATAAGTTAACACCGTCTAAAGGTTTTTCAGGATTAATTTTTGATTTAACAGTTGCGGCCACTGTAGCTAAAATATCTAGAGATATAACTGGTTTTTCGTAAACAGTACCCGCCTTAATTTTAGCAGGCCATTGTATGGCAAAAGGCACTTTAATGCCTCCATCCCAAAAGTTAGATTTCTGGCCGCGTAGCGGGCCATTGTCAGAGGCATTATCATTTTCTGGGCCTCCGTTATCCGAAAGGAAAACAACAATGGTATTTTTATCTAAACCTTTATCTTCTAATTGTTTAAGTACGGCACCAATACCATCATCCATGGCACTAACCATGGCTGCATAAGTTTTTCTTTTTGGGTTTTGGATATGCGAAAATCTATTTAAATACTTACTGGTTGCTTGCAATGGGGTATGCGGAGCGTTGTAGGCTAAGTAAATGAAGAATGGTTTTTGCACATTTTTATCTATAAAGCTAACCGCTTCTCTTGATAAAGCATCTGTTAGATATTCCTTTTCTTCAATAGGTGTTGTATTTCTTAATATCTTGGTTTTATAGCCATCGTATTGTGTTTTAGCTTTAGTATCATCTTCTAAAGTCCACATTTCTGGCATGTAATGATGTCCACCTTCTAAAAAGCCAAAAAACTCGTTAAATCCTCTTTTTTGAGGATGTAAATCTGGGTGTGTACCTAAATGCCATTTACCAATTGCAGTACTATAATATCCATTTCTTTTTAGGATATCGGCCATGGTTTCTTCGGTTAATGGCAAGCCCATTTCAACATCTTGCGGTGCATATAACGGATTTCTTGAATAGCCAAACCTATCTTGATACCTTCCCGTAATTAAACCTGCCCTACTAGGTCCACAAACCGCAAACGTAACATAACCATTTTTAAATGTTACACCATTTTTAGCAATACGGTCTATGTTTGGTGTAGGAATATCTTTACAACCGTTAAAACCAACATCTTGATAACCTAAATCATCAGCAAGAATAATAATAACATTAGGTTTTTGGTTATTAGATTGCGCCTTGATGTGTATTACCGAATACACTAATAAAGGCAGTAAAAACATGATTTTTTTCATACTACTATTTAATTTCAATGGCGCCTAAATCTGGCATAGCTGTTATTTTATTTCCTAAAATATCGTACTCAACGGCTAATCCTACTGTTAAACCAACAGCATCGCCATTAATTTTTTTTATTTCTATACCTTTATCTTTTATTAAAGCGGTGTTTTTGGGGATATAATCTTCTAATTTAAAACCACCTTTATTGGTAAAAGCGGCATCACCGTAAAGGGGCTTTGTATCTTTTATAATGGCTTCTTTAGGCCAACTATTTTTTCTTAAGAATAGGTTATTCTGGAAAAAACAGTTATCGATTTCAACCTGTTCAATACTTTCTGCCTTTAACTGATCGCCTGCAACAAATTTACTTACCCCCTCTAGATGAAAAATATTATTAGCTACCAATACACCCGAAGCACTTGTTGCTATAGCTACTTGTGCTATCATCTCATTTTTGGTATAAATGGTATTGTTATAAATGTAGCTATTAAACGGCCCTTTAGGTTTAATCTTGTTGCCAACGTATCCGCTTAACCAAAATATTTTACCCTCCTGAAAAGCGCCATCTTTTCCCTTTATCCTAAAACCATCGTTTATACTGATGTTATAACGGTAAGCGCAATTGTAATTATTACCTAAAATCTCGCAAAAACCTCCAGCGTTGTTTGCACTTAAATTATATTGTACAATAATGTTGTTGCAGTTATAATCAATGTGGCATCCGGCAGAATCCCCAGGACCGTTAGCATTTAAGAAAGCATTTTTCTCAATAATAACATCAGAGGTACCCCATGTCCATAAACCGCTTCCTCTACCCCAGTTTCTACTATCTTTTTTACTGCCAGAACTATCAATAAGATTACCGCTTACCAAACCTTTCTTTACACCAGACATTTGTATTCCTGGCCCACCCACATTGGTAACTTTATTATTCAGGAGTTTGATATTCAGGATACTTTCCTTTTTACCAGTTAGTTTTAATCCAGTGTGGCTTACATGAGCAATATCGCAGGCCTCTACTTTAATATTGTCCAATAGAGCCTCACCCTCGACAATAAAACGTATACCCCAACCATATTTTTGAGTACCATTTGATGTTTTTACTTCGTCTTTCCCTCTGGTAAAGCCTGGTTCTTCATAATAAACATCCTTTATGGTTAAGTTTTTAAGATTTATATGGCTAAACTTGCCAGCATAGTTTGACTTTACCAATACCCCACACCTCATCTCTGGTAATTTACCATTTACGGGTTCTAACCTACCTGCATTTGCTGTTATAAATAGATTGCTAACTTCTACAGAAGAACAATTCAATAGTAAGACTCCATTTGCAAAATCTTTTGCATCAATCTTAGCTTTTGTAAATCCTTCAGTTTTATAAGTTGATATCACAATAGGTTTGTCATGATTTCCTTTTAATCCTTTTAAAATTAAAGGCTCATAAAAAGTTATTCCACCGGCCAATAAGATAGAATCTCCGGCAATAAGTTTTAATTCGGCTATTTTAGCTAAACTCCTAAAAGCATGATTAGGAGATAAACCACTATAATTATCTTGCCCATTTTGAGCATTAAAGTAATAATTTTTGGCTTCGCCAGGTAAAAAGGCGCAGGTAAGCAAAAATGCTAATAATATTTTTTTCATGTTACAAATACGGTTAAATATAATCGGTTTGTTTCTTCCAAAAATAGAGCAAACAAATTATCCTATCAGCTACAAAGCACTCAATATAAGGGCAATTTTAGTTCAATAAGACCTGTCATGGAATACCTATTTTAAATGATTATACAATTTTCTATCTGTTCAGGATATAAGCTATCATAAACCAGTGTGAAGTTACTAAAGCTATCAGATTCTAAATTTTGACATGGATAGGCTACCCTTTTGAATGGTAAATACCCATCGCTAAAATTCTTGATATCTATTTTTGAAAATATAAACCACTTATAAAACCTTGCTTACACATTAGTTTTAAGATTCAGATTTTCGATTATGAAAAAATTCTTTTTTAGCTTTTATTCTGCCTTAACAATGGCTTTAACATGGTCAATAGCAATATACGCTCAAGAAAAAAAACCTAACATTATAATTATTTATGTAGATGATTTAGGCTATGGCGATTTAGGTATTACTGGTGCAAAAGGTGTAAAAACGCCAAATTTAGACCGCATGGCTACTGAAGGATTAATACTTACTGATGGGCATTGTGGTGCCTCTACCTGTACGCCTTCCAGATACTCTTTACTCACAGGTAACTATGCCTTTAGAAATAAAGCAGCTATTTTACCTGGTGATGCACCTGCATTAATTACCCCCGAAACACCAACTATTGCGTCTATGTTAAAAAGAAGTGGCTACAACACGGCTGTAATTGGTAAATGGCATTTAGGCTTAGGCACAGGTAATATCAATTGGAATGGTTACATTAATATGGGGCCTAAAGAAATAGGGTTTGATTATAGCTTCTTAATCCCGGCAACAGGTGATAGAGTACCTACCGTATATGCCGAAAATCAAAGAGTGGTAAACCTAAACCCTAAAGACCCTATTCAGGTAAGTTATGGTCAAAAAATTGGTAACCGACCTACTGGAATAGAAAATCCTGAATTATTAAAAATGAAGGCCGATTTACAACATAGTAATACCATTGTGAATGGTGTAAGTAGAATTGGCTTTATGAGTGGTGGCGAATCTGCCTTATGGAAGGATGAAGATTTTTCTTTAATTTTTACTCAAAAAGCCAAAGCATATATCAATTCTAATAAAAACAACCCGTTTTTCTTATACTTCGCTTTCCAAGATATACATGTACCCAGAGTACCACATCCTGATTTCGTTGGAAAAAGCAGCATGGGCCCTAGAGGTGATGCTATTGCACAAATGGACTATTATACCGGCGAACTACTCAAAACTTTAGACAGTTTAGGCATTGCAGAAAATACGCTAGTTATTTTTAGTAGTGACAATGGACCTGTTTTAGATGATGGATATGATGATAAAGCCGTTGAAATGCTAGGCAACCATAAACCTGCCGGACCATACAGAGGTGGTAAATACAGTGCTTTTGAAGCTGGAACCAGAGTACCTACCATTACTTATTGGCCTTCTAAAATAAAACCTGGGGTAAGTAACGCTTTATTTACGCAAGTTGACTTGTATCATTCATTAGCAAAACTAACCAATAGTAAACTTAATAGTAACGAAGCTTTAGACAGTTTTGATGCTTTACCACTATTGTTAGGTAAAAGTAAAAAAGGCCGTAAATACATCATTGAAGAAGCTTTTACTTTAGCAATTAGGAATAGAAATTGGAAATACATACACCCTGTAAGTATGGCAACACCCGAATGGTTAAACGACAAAAACGTTGAAGCCGGACTAAGTAAGAATGTACAACTTTATGATTTAAAAACAGATCCATCCGAAAGAAACAACATTGCAACTATTTATCCCAAAAAGGTAAAAAAAATGCAGGCATTACTAGAAAAAATAAAAGCAGACTATACCAGAAAAAACTAACAAAATAATAAATTATTAAATCAACAAAAAAATGAAAAAATTATGGCTAATAGTACTTATATGTACTCCTTTTCTTGTAAAAGCACAAAATCTGGTACAAAATGGAGATTTTGAAATATCAGGCACTTCACCACAAAACTTTGCTAATTGGACACATGCTGCAACCTATTCTAACATCGCAAAAGATATATCTCCGGTTAAAATTAACGGACAAATAAGCCTAAGACTAACTGCCAATACTTCTCCGGCATATATCACATCAGACGCTATTACCGTTGAACCAAATAAGAACTATCGTTTAAAATTTACTGGTAGAATTCATAAAACAGCAGGTGCATCAGGCACATTAGAAACTTCTGAAGGTGCTTCATTAAAATTAAACATTCTCATTTGGGATGGTAATAAAACTACTCCAACAAAATTTCAAGCACTTAGCATTACATCTGGCTCAAATGAAACCGTTACCGGAACATTTAAAGTACCTGCAACAGGTGTAACATCCATAAAATTACTTATAAGTAAGAATAAAGATATTGCCTATGTAGATGATATAGTTTTTGAAGAAATTAAATAACTTGTTTACAACTTCATTCTAGGGTGGGGATAAAATGACCGCTTTTTATCCCCTTTTTGAATTTTGTAACCCCTTTCATTACCATGCTATCATCTAATTTTACTTTAACCAAAGTATTAAATCTTAAAATTTAGAATTATGAAAAAACAATTACTTTTTGCATTAATATGCATTCCTTTTTTTACTATAGCACAAACTATAGCAGTTCCTAATGGCGATTTTGAAACTCCAGCTAATCCTACAGGTACAAACGTTCAAAATTGGGCTGGCGATTGGTTTGAATCTAACGCAGATATGCAACCTGAATTATTAAATCAGATTAATGGGACTTATTCTGTTAGATTCACAGGAGCAGGAGCAAGTAATACAAGAACACTTACAACCGCTAATGCAAAATCATTTGCTGTTGAACTTGGGAAAACTTACAGAGTTACCTTTAATTGTAGAATACAAACAGCAGCTGGTGCTTCAGGAGGTGTGAATACAGACAATAATACTTTTACCGGAAGAGCTATTGAAACCATAGCAGATGGTTCTACAATTGGAGCTACTATAGCTTCTGTATCTACCACTTCACCTACAAATACACAACTTAGTTTTAATTTTACCATTACCAATCCTACTCCAAAAATTAAGCTCCAATTTACTAAAGATGGAGGTATTGCTTATTTAGATGATGTAACATTAGAAGATTTAGGGGTATTACCCATTACATTAACAAGTTTTGTTGGTCAAGCTAGTAATTATGGTATCAAGTTAAATTGGACAACCGCTAGCGAAACCAATAACCAATACTTTGAAATATTAAAAGCAGGAGAAAACAAAAACTTTGTAAGTATAGGAAGAGTTGATGGTTCTGGAAATTCTACAACTACTAAATCTTATTCTTTTGATGATTTTAACCCAGTAACAGGTAATAACTATTACCAATTAAGACAGATAGATTATGATGGAAAAACAGAATCATTTACACCTATAGCTGTTAGTTTTGGTTTAACCAGTAATAAAATTAGTTTATTAAGCTCTTCTGACATGGCTGTTACCGTAAGCATATCATCAGCTACGGATAAAGCAGCAGTAATTACTTATCTAAGTTTAGACGGGAGAATAGTTTTTCAACAAAAAACTTATCTAACAGCTGGCTTAAATAGTGTAACGCTTCCGGTTAATAAATCAACAGGAAATATTGGAATCATCAGCGTAAGCGCTCATAAAGAGCAGCAAAGCATTAAAGTTTCACGCTAAGATTTTAATATATTTTATATCAAAATTATAAAATTAAGCAGAGTTAAAGGGAATGTAATCCTAGCATTTGCCCGCAGTAGGCAAGGAGTTAAAAGATAATAATCTTTAACTCCGCTTAGCTACAACAAAACTTAAATTTTAAATTAACATTTGTCTCATTTAAACCTTAGGTACCTCATATAAAAAACTGTATATGACTTTTAATCTTTATACAAAAAGCTTTTTAAGCCTACTATCAGCTACATTCGTTTTTAGTATTGTATATATAAATAGCGTTTCTGCACAGCTAAGAATTTATCAAGGGTCGCAGCAAACGGGTACCTTTGCTGATTGTGCGATAAGTACCATTTATAGAGGTAGTAGCATTCCTGCTGGTTTAGACAATCAAATAGCCTCTATCAGATTAACTAAAGGTTATATGGCTACTTTAGCTGAGAATGAAGATGGCTCAGGTAGTTCTTATCCATTTATAGCTGTAAATAGTGATCTATTTATTGAGTTAAATGATAATTTAAAAAATAAAGTATCCTTCATAAGGATTTTACCTATCAGAAATACCTTAAAAAAAGGAGTAGGTTTTCAAGACAATTCGGCTATAAATCAATTAAATATTTCTTGGTTTTACGATTGGGGCACTGCTGATGTCTCTACCACTTCAAAAGAATATGCTCCTTTAGCTTGGGGCAGAAACGCAGCTAATTCAACCAATGTAAATAATTATATTGCTAAAACAGAAATCACACATTTACTTTCTTTTAATGAGCCAGACAACACAGAGCAATCTGATATCCCTTTTAACGAAGCTGTAACTTTACATAGCAATTTACAAGCTACAGGCTACAGACTTGGTTCTCCGGCACCTACAGAAAGTGAAGCACAAACCGGAAAATGGCTGGGTAATTTCATGAACTTGGCAACTACAAATAATGTTAGGGTTGATTATGTAGCCATACACTGGTACGATTGGGGTAGCTGGTTAAGTACTGGAAATATTAACCCCAGCGCTCAAGACGTTTTTAACAGGTTTAAGGCCTATGTTAATAACATCTACAATACCTATAAAAAACCTATTTGGATTACTGAGTTTAACGCTAATAGAAACACTAGCCAACAAACGCATGTAAATTTTATTGCTTTAGCTTTACCATGGCTAGAAGCACAACCTTTTGTAGAGCGCTATGCTTATTTCTTTCCTCCGACTTTACAACCGGTTGATATAAATGGGAATTTAACGCCAATTGGTACAGCCTATAGCAATTTTAACACCTCTACATTGGCAATAAAATCAGATATGGATGGTATGCCTGATACGCTTTCTTTAGAAGCAGAAAATGCAACTCTTACTGGGCTAACCACTACATCTAATTGTAATTTTGCATCCGGAAGTAAAATAGTACCTGTAAGAACTGGTAGTCAAAAAGTTATTTTTGAAAACCTGTTTGCCACAACTGCTGGAAATTATAAACTCAGAATTTACTATTATGCCATCAACACAGCTAAAAATATTACCTATAAAATAAATAACGGACAATCAAACACTATTGCTTTACCTGCAACAGGTTCTCAATTTTGTTTTGAAGGTGCTAATGCCGGTTTTCACGATGTAACTATAGCACTAACTTCAGGCAATAACAATATAGAGTTTTCAGAAACACCTATTTTAGATAGGATACAAATTATTAAATTACCATCTTCTGTACTTCCTATTACCTTAACAAATTTTAGTGCAGAGGTAAAAGATTATGGTATCAAATTAAATTGGCAAACGGCACAAGAAACTAACAATCAATACTTTGAATTACTTAAAGCAGATGATCAAAATGAATTTAAAGCCATTGCAAAAATTGATGGTGCCGTAAATTCTAATACTCCTAAATTTTACAGATTTACAGATTTTAACCCAAAAACAGGTACAAACTATTATCAGTTAAAACAATATGATAGTGATGGAAAATCAGAAAGTTTCAATCCAATAGCTCTAAATTTTGGATTTAAAGCCGAGGATTTAAAACTCTTAAACTCTTCAGAAAATTCGGTAACTGTAAGTTTGTCTACCTCAAAAGCTAAAGAGGCTATGCTTGCTTACATAGCTACAGATGGAAGGGTCTTGTTTAAAAAACAGGTTTATTTAGAAAAGGGCTTAAATACTTTTGATATTCCCGTTCCTAAATCAAGCGGAGCTATAGGCATCATTAATTTTACAGCAAACAACTATCAAAAAAGTATTAAAATTAGCAGGTAACATTCATCATGAAAAAGATCTTTTTAACCTTTATTACAATATCAGCTTCTTTACAGCTTTTTGGCCAACAAAACGATGCTACAAAAGCAGATTTTAACCCACCTCAACAAATAAAAGATTACCAATTAGTGTGGAACGATGAGTTTAATCAAAACGGAAAACCCGACAATAAATATTGGTCTTATGAAACAGGTTTTAAGCGCAATAACGAATTGCAATGGTATCAAGCAGAAAATGCCAATTGTAAAGATGGGATTCTTACCATTACTGCTTTAAGAGAAAAAGTAAAAAACCCAGATTACGATGCAAATAGTAAAGATTGGAGGAAAAACAGAGCTTTTGGACATTATACCTCCGCAAGTATTAATACTAGAGGACTAAAATCTTGGAAGTACGGGCGTTTTGAAATTAGAGCTAGAATAGATTCTACCAAAGGCTCTTGGCCTGCTATATGGACTTTAGGTAATCAAGAAAAATGGCCTGCTAATGGCGAAATAGATATTATGGAATTTTATATCAAAAACCAAAAGCAAAGCATTTTAGCCAATGCCGCACACTTAGGCAATAACTTAAAGCCTAAATGGAATAATAAAGTTATACCACTTGGCTATTTCTTGGAAAAAGACCCAAAATGGTTAGAAAAATTTCATGTATGGCGTATGGATTGGGATGAAAAAGCTATAAAAATTTATTTAGATGACGAGTTACTTAATGATATTGATATCGCAAATACACGTAACCCTGATGGCTTTAATCCCTTTCATCAAGAACATTATTTTTTACTTAATCTGGCTATTGGAGGACAAAATGGAGGAAATCCATCATTATCTAAATTTCCTATCACGTACGAAGTAGATTATGTAAGAATTTATCAGAAAAAACAATAATCAACATCATGGTAAAGAAACTTATAGCCCTATTTATATGTTTAAATATTTTTCATCCTGCGAAAGCACAATTAACCATTTACCCAGCTTTTAACCAAGGTGGCACTGGCCATTTAATTACGGCTAGTGGTTTATATATAGGTGCTAACATTCCTGGAGGGCTTCATAATAAAATAAAATCCATAAAGCTTGATAGGGGCTATATGGCTACCCTAGCAGAGAATGAAGACGGAACCGGGAAAAGCTTTAATTATGTTGCAGCTGTAAGTACTATAACCGTAGATTTAGCCGCTGTTTTGCAAAACAAAGTTTCTTTTATAAGAGTAATGCCGCTACGCAATATCACTAAAAAAGGTATGGGTACAAAGGATAATAATTTAGTTGCAAACGTAAACCCAAGCTGGTTTTATGATTGGGGTGCTTTAGATGTAAGTACAGTAAATAATGAGTTTGTACTTATGGCTTGGGATATCAATTTGACCAATAACTTCTTAAATTTAAATACTTACCCAACCAGAACAGATGTAAATACATTATTAGCGTTTAACGAACCCGACGGTACTGGACAAGCTAATATTCCGGATGTAAATGTTGCATTTCCGGTATATAAAAATTTACTAAGAACAGGTTACAGGATGGGTTCGCCAGCTACCAAAGAAGAAAACTGGAATAGGTGGTTAGCCGATTTTACTACTATAGCAGAAGCCCAAGATGCAAGAATAGATTTTGTTGCTATACATTGGTATGATTGGGGAAATTGGTCTGCTACACAAAATGCCAATCCAAATGTTAATGATTTATTCAATAGATTTAAGAATTATATAGACGCCGTTTATGCACTTTATAAAAAGCCAATTTGGATAACCGAATTTAACGCTAATGTTAACAGGCCGGCAGCTGTACAAGATGCCTTTATGAGACTGGCATTGCCCTATTTAGAAAACGATAACAGAATAGAACGGTATGCTTATTTTTTTGAAACTAGTTTCCCAGCATCGATAAATGGAACGCTCACACCTTTAGGAGAAACTTATAAAAACCATGTATCTACTCCTAGTTTAACTAACAATATTATAGACAATAGGACTACCAATATCGCCTCATCTGACGAGAATTTAGTTTTTAACGGCGATTTTGAAAATAACACTTCTTTTATTAATGGATGGATAACTGCAAATCCGGCAGATTTTGTAAAAGAAACTATAGATGATATTAATATAACCACTGTAAGGTTTGCCTCGGCTACAAACAATAGAACCTTAACCTCAAATGAAATAACCGTAATACCCGGTAAAACTTATCAATTACAATTTACTGCCCGCATACAATCTGCCGCTGGCCCAAGTGGCGGTACAGGCCCTAGCAGAGGTGGAGTTTTTAGTGCTACCATTGTAAACGGAAGCGATCAGGCTGCAACAACGTTTACTCCTTTAACAACCACATCATCAAACAATATCACACGCTTTGCTAGTTATACTGTGCCCATGAGCCAAGCATCAATCAGGTTGAGATTCAATAAAACGGCAGATATAGCTTATTTAGATGATGTTTCCCTTATAGAGCTTATCCCATTACCTATACAGCTTTTATCATTTACTGGTAAAGCAAATAAGGATGGAATAAATTTAAATTGGCAAACAAGTACTGAGGTTAATAACGAAAAGTTTACTTTATCCCATAGTACTAACGGTAAAAATTTCACTCAAATTGCATCTATACCAGGAGCCATGAATTCTTCTGTAACGAGGGCTTATCATTTTACTGATAAATTCCCTGCTAATGGTGTTAATTATTACCAACTCTCTCAAATAGATAGAGATGGTAAAACAGAAACGTTCCCACCCATTGCTATTAATTTTAAAATTACAGATGAAGATACGCAGTTAAAAGTTTATAGTAATTTACAATCTACCCAATTAAGGCTAAACTGGAACCAAGACGAAACTGTAAACACCAGTATTTTTAATCTAAAAGGACAAAGAATCTTTAATGATAAAATTGCTTTACAAAACGGAAAGAATCTAATCAATCTAACTACTTCAGGAAAGTTAGAAATCAATAATATCTACATCATTACCATTAATAGTGCAGATAAAAACATGGCTTTAAAATTTATTGTACATTAATATAAAATCACGAATCAAAGCTTTTTTATAAATGACAATATAATTGTATTAAAACTTAATCTAATTATTTGGATATGCCGGGTATTCGGTAGGGAATAATGCCTTTTCCCTTTTTAACCATTTATTAAGCGCTTTACTTAAGCTCTTGGCTATTTTAGGTTCTTTAGTCAATAAATTATTTTGCTCGCTTATATCATCTTTCAAATTAAAAAGCTCTTCTTTTCCGGTTTCATACCAACGAATCAATTTCCAATCTCCTTTTCTTACAGCAGAGCCTGGGCTTCCTCCCTGATTACTGTAATGTGGATAATGCCAGAATAAGGTTCGTTCCTTTAAATGCTGCCCTTTCAAAAGTGGTAAAAGATTGGTGCTACCTGTATGCTGTTTCGGCATTAAAGGAAGTTTAGCTGCCGCCAAGAAAGTTGCATAAAAATCATTACTAATTACAGGTATCTCTGTTCTACTCCCTGCTTTGATAACTTTAGGCCATTTCACAATTAAGGGTTCTCTTATTCCACCTTCATACAACCAGCCTTTACCTGCTCTTAACGGAAAATTTGATGTTGGTGTACCCTCATTAATAGCTAAACCACCATTATCAGAAAAGAAAACTATGATAGTATTATCTTCTAAGCCTAAGTCTTTTAGTTTTTGCATTACCTTGCCCACGGCTAAATCCATACCCTCTACTACAGCGGCATAAGTAGCATGACTTTGGTTTAAACGTAGTTTAAATTTCCCTTCTAAGCCAAATTCATCTTTTAAACCCATAGCCTTTTTCTTAGCCTCGTATTTTTCTAGCAAATCTTTTCTTCCGGCTAAAGGATTATGTACCGAATAGAAAGATAAAACAGCAAAGAAAGGTTCTTTGCTATTAGCTTGTATAAACTGATTGGTTTCTGTGGCCAATCTATCCGGCAAATGCTCTCCTACAGGGCCATCAGTTAATCGTGGGTTTTTATAAGGAGAGAAATAACTCTTAGGGCTTCCGCTGTGATATCCACCTTTATTGATATCAAAACCTTGATGCTCTGGCCAAAAATCTTCGGTTTCGCCCAAATGCCATTTACCTGCAAAAAAAGTTTTATAGCCCGCACTTTTTAAAGCCTCGGCTATGGTTACTTCTTTTAAAGGTAAATCTTCATGATATGCTGCCGATAGCAATGAGTTGTTAGCTTTTGTTTTAAGATTTGCCAATTCTTCATCGGGTTGTGGCGCACCAAACCAATTGGTAGCTTTTATACTGCTAGGATACTTACCGCTCATGATACTTGCTCTGGTTGGCGAACAAACTGGGTTTGCTGCATAGGCCTGCGTAAAAAGCAAACCATCTTGAGCCAGCTTTTTGATGTTAGGTGTTTCGTAAAATTTGCTTCCGTAAGGTTCTGTATCTGCCCAGCCTAAATCATCAACCAAAAAAAACATAATATTAGGTTTAGCAACTTCTTGAGCCTGGGTGGCTAAACAGAAAACACTAAATAAAGCAGTAATAATGGCATTTCTTTTCATAATAGATTAAAGCTATTTTTTATTATCGGCTTCCAACATCTTACCCACTTGCAACAAAATCTCTTTGCTTTTTACTGGTATTTTACCAGTACCATCCGGACCAATATTTAGTAAAAAGTTACCACCTTTACCATTAATATCTTGCAACATTTGGTAAACTTTTTCAGGAGATTTCCAATTAGAATCGTTCTTTTTAAAGCCCCAATTATCGTTTAAAGTATAGCAAGCTTCCCATTCATAATCAACTGCACTATCAAAGTGAAATTGTTCTGGTGTACCGTAATCTTTGGTAAATGATTTCCTTTTGGCTACCCTGTTATTGATGATGATGTTAGGCTTTAATTCTCTAATATAGGTATACAAATCTAAACCATCTTCTAAAGTCCACCAGCTAACCCAATCTCCATCAAACCACATCAAATCAGTATCGTAAAGGTCTATTAACTCTTTAACCTGATTTTTCATGTAGTTAACATAGGCTGTTTTTTGCCCTTGTTTCATGATGTTGTTAGCCCAAGGCCATTCATCATCCTTACCTTTATTAATATTATTTTTTTCTTGTGATGGATGATGCCAATCAAAAAGGCTGTAGTAAGTACCAAATTTAATACCGTGTTTACGGCAGGCATCGCTTAGTTCTTTTAAGATATCTCTTTTAAATGGCGAATTACCTACATCAAAACTGGTGTATTTGCTATCCCAAAGGCAAAAACCTTCGTGATGCTTAGTTGTAATTATAATGTATTTCATCCCAGCTTTCTTAGCCATTTTCACTATAGCTTCAACATTAAAGTTTTTAGGGTTAAAATGGTGCGCTAACAACGCATATTCTTGTGGTGATATATCTGCGTTAGCCTGTAGCCACTCTGCATATTTGGGAATATCCTGACCATTCCAAACTCCTCCTAGCTGACTATATAGCCCAAAATGAATAAACATACCATATTTGGCATCTTTAAACCATTTCATACGAGTCTCAAATGCTTCTTTAGTTTCTGGTAAAGGTGGTTGTTGGGCGGATATAGAACCAGTAGAAAAGTAAAATAACAAAATGGATAAGACAGCTATTTTCATAAATAAGTTTTAAAAGATTGTTTAGCCTATAAGGATAATACCATAGTAGTTAAAATTACAAATCCGGAGCTTAGATAGTTAAGCTACGGATTTGCATGAAATTCAGTTAGTCATTTTATTATTTCCAAGCCGGATGTTGCTCTAATTTCTTATTAGCATCTAACTCGCCTTGTGGAATAGGGAAAGTTTCTGATTTTAAACCTCTATACTGGGGGTTATAACCAGTAATATTATCAGCTCTCATTCTATTGTAAGCGGCTTCCACTTCTCCCCATCTTTTCAAATCAAAAAAGCGTAAACCTTCAAACGCCAATTCAACTCTTCTCTCGTGTCTTAAAATATCCCTCAATTGTGATTGAGACCTACCTGCACCTTCTGCAGTTTCAATACTTGGCATATTTACCCTAGCTCTTACAGCGTTAATAAGTGTATAAATCTCTGGATTGGTAGGGTCAGATTCTATCAACGCCTCTGCTCTCATCAATAATATATCGGCGTATCTTAGGATATAAAAATCTTGCGATTGTGCCCCGGCAATTGCTGTACCCAAGGGAGAAGTTCTGGTATGCGCATATTTTCTTTGCCCATAACTTGTAAAGTTAGATGCGCTATTAGCATTAAAAAATACATTATTGCCATTATTTTGAACAGCAAAAGCATCCCCTCTAAACCAGATGGTTAAGGCTAATCTTGGGTCTCTGTTCGCTTTTTGCACTGCACCGGTTGCTGTTGTAGGAAAGCTAACTGGCTGCCCAGCGGTGTTATAAAATTCGTTAACTAAATTTGCCAATGGCTGACTATTTACTTTAGGTTGACCATTAAAAGATGCTCCAAAAGTTGACCCAGTGCTAAAACCAGCCGCTTCTTGAAATTTTACAGAAAATACAATTTCCCTAGTATTTTCACCAGCTTCTGTGAAAATGGTTCCAAAAGGTGTATTCAAATTGTAATAATTCAAATCTATTACAGCCTTTGCTGCCGCTGCTGCTGCTTCGTGATTTTTATTGAATAATTGTACACGAGCTAATAAACCTAAAGCAGAACCTTTGGTTGCATATCCAGTTAATGATGTAGGAACTGTTATAGGTAAAATTTCACTTGCAGCCGTTAAATCTTCTACAACTTGAGCAAGGATTTCTGCTTGTGTATTTTTTGGAACAGACGCAGTTTGTACTGTTTGTACAGTGGTAATCAAAGGGGCATCTTCAAAATAAACAGCGATGTTAAAATAAAATAGTGCTCTAAGAAAACGAGCCTGAGCAATTAAAAATGCTTTATTCTCATCCGTAATTTGTTCTGTTGTCATTCGTCCGATACTAGTTATAGCCGCGTTACTTCTAGCAATGCCTCGGTAATTAGAAGCCCAAAAACCATTAAATATTCTACCATTAGTTATCGATGGATCAATGTTTCCTTCAATGTAATTCGCTGGGCCTTCAAATCTATAGGAGTTAAATGCATTATCAGTAAAGGTATCATAAACAGGTATGCCTATACCATTAAATTCGTTTAAACCACCTCCATACATAATTCTATCCTGCAATACATCATAGATACCATTGATACCTAATTGTGCATCCGAAGAATTTTGCCAAAAGTTATCTTCTGCAAGCTCAGTTAATGATGACCTTGAAAGGAAATCCTTTTTGCAGCCTGTAAACAAGGCTGCTGCTATGAATAAAACAAATATCTTTTTCATGTTAATTTTATAGTTATAGATTGAAGTTTAAACCAGCTGTATAAGTTTTATATAAAGGCACTAATCTCCCGTTTGATTGTGCAGGTCTTTCTGGATCATAGTTCTCCATTTTGGTGAAAGTAATTAAGTTTTGCCCCGACACGAACAACCTGAGACCGTTAATCTTCATTCTGTTAAGTACTTTTCTAGGAAAATCGTATCCTAATTCTATATTTCTTAATCTTAAATAAGATGCGTTTTGTACATAAAAAGATGAAACAAGGGTATTATTAACGCCTCCAATTCTTGGTAATGTAGTACTAGGGTTTTCTGGAGTCCATCTATTTACCCAGTAAGATAATGCATTATCTCTATCACCAGCTAGTGGTTCGGCACCGCCAGAAGTTAATAATCTATCAACTCCGGCTACGCCTTGAATAGATGTTGATAAACTAAAACCCTTATAGTTGAAGCTAGTATTTAAACCATATAACCAAATTGGATATGGATTACCAATTACTGTACGGTCATTACCATCTATAATACCATCAGGAACACCATCTGGACCGCTTAAATCGGCGTATCTGATATCTCCAGGACGTGTAGTAGTACTTCCGAACTGAACGGGTGCAGCAGCTATCTCTTCTGGTGTTTGAAAAATACCAATTCTTTGATATCCGTAATATGCTCTGAAAGGGTCTCCTGGTCTAATAATATCTGATAGATTAACAGTTTGCACTCCATCACCTAAATCTAGAACTCTGTTTTTAGCATTTTTTGTCACATTAAAACCAATGTTATAATTTAAACCGTTTCTCTTTTTATGAGTAAAGTTTACATTTAACTCTAGCCCTCTATTTAAAACCGTTGCTGAGTTTTGCGCTGCTAAGCTAGATACCCCTAAGGTTGCTGGAACTGGGAAATTAGTATATAAAACATCAAAACTTTTTCTATTAAAATAATCGGCCTCCAAAGTCAATTTATTTTTAAAGAATGCTGCATCCAAACCAATATCGTATTGTTCAGTAGTCTCCCATCTAATAGTTGGATTGGCTAGCCTTGTTAATGCTATCCCTGAAACAACTGTTCCTACGTTATTATTATTACCTAAAATATAATCTAAACCTGCATTATAAGTTTGAGCGAATAAATAGTTTCCAATACCATTATTCCCCGTTCTACCCCAGCTTCCTCTCAACTTTAAGCTTGATAAAACATCGTTTTTAATTAAGCCAGACATAAACTCCTCTTTAAAAATATTCCACCCTGCTGATAGAGAAGGGAAATTGGCATACCTGTTAACTGGAGCAAACCTTGAAGAACCATCTCGTCTTAGGTTAAATTCAAATAGATACTTCTCTTTAAAGTTATAATTAATACGACCAAAAATAGATTGTATAGCATTTTCATTTGCGCCACCACCTTCAGCTATCGGATTTGCTGTACCACCACCTTCGAACTCTTGAATAGCATTTGAAGGAAAACCAGATAATGAAGCTCTGAAACCATCATTTTTACGATAAACTGTTGAGTACCCAATTAATGTATTGAAGTTGTGCTTTTTATTAATTTTAAAATTATAACGTAATAAGTTATCGCTCAAAATACCATAATTGAAAGAGCTAATGTTTAACAATCTGTTTAATTGAGTTGATACTACAAAGTCATCTTGGTCAGTATTGGTAGGATTAAAATCAGAAGTATTTGTAAAATTTAAATTTAAGGTAACGGCAGTTTCTATAGTTAAATTTTTCACGATTGTGGCTCTAAGAAACGATCTATTGTTAAAGTCATAATCGTCTAAACGGTAATCACCAACAACACCAGATCTTACGAAGTTAAATTCTACTGGGAATGATGCATTTTGATTTCCTCTTGCTCCATCCTGAAATCCTGGTCTTCCATTTTCAGCTATCAAAGGGATAGTTGGCGCATTACGGGCAAAAGAAGAAATTATACCATTTACGGCCCCCAATCCACCAGTAGGACCATTTATCTGACGATAATTTGCAGCTAAATTATTCCCCATATCTAGCCACTTTCTTAACTTCGAATTTACATTCAATCTAAAATTATACCTGTCAGTTTCGAAATCACCTTTAACAATCGCATCTTGAGTTAAATAGCCTAAAGACATTCTGTATCTGGTATCGCCCTTTCCTCCTGAGATTGCTATAAAATGGTTTTGTAAAAGAGCTTGTTGAAGTGATGATTTTGCCCAATTGGTGTTTGCAAATCTAAATGGATCAGATCCTGTTAAAATTAACTGAACTTGCTCATCAGTGTATCTTGGTGCAAATGTTCCACCGTTTGCTAAATTTTTAAATTTCTCGTTATTTAAAATTGCGTAGTTGTAAGAATCTAAAAACTCAGGAACAACGGTAGCTTCTTGTAAACCTACAAAATTATTATATTCCAATTTAAATGTGTTTCCATCGCCTTGCTTAGTAGTAATTACTATTACACCATTTGCGCCTCTAGCACCATAAATGGCACCAGCAGAAGCGTCTTTTAAAACAGTTATAGACTCGATGTCTGATGGGGCTAATCGGTTAAATTCAGCCAATCCTTCAAACTGCATACCATCAATCACCACTAAGGGTGCTGAGTTTCCAAAAGTTCCTAATCCTCTAATATTGATATTTGAACCATCTTCACCAGCCAAACCACTACCTTGGGTTAGTTGCACACCAGAAAACTTCCCATACATTAATTGGGCAGTATTGGTAACAGGGACATTAACAGCGCTATCCAACCTTAAAGTTTGAACAGAACCAGTTAAATTAATTTTCTTTTGAGTACCGTAACCTACTACAGCAATTTCATCTAATAAGGTTGTAGATAATTTTAAACTTACATTAATGACTTTTTGATTTCCTACTGTGATATTCCTACTTTCAAAACCCACAAAAGAAAAAACAAGAATATCAGTCGGCTGAGCATTAATTTTAAAAGATCCATCTAATTGGGTTACTGTACTCCTATCTGTATTATAAACTTTAACAGCTACACCAGGCAAAGGTTCTTTGTCATCATCAGAAACAACTTTTCCGCTAATGACATTTTGTGCCACTAAGACACTCGATGAAATTAACATCAATAATAAAAGGGTATAAAACTTCATACGAAAATTAATTAGTTTACAATTGGTTTAATTGGTTATGTAAACCTATAAATACTAATTCGATTTGTTAGTATGAGTTAAATAGATTGATATAAATTACACCCGATTTTGAATAGGAAACACCCCTTCATCCATCTCATTACCTAGACCTACAGCCCATTTATTTAGAAAACTGTTAAGTAGCATCTTCTATAAAAGTCCAAGAAAGAGCCATATCGGGTATTTATTAGGAATTAATAAGTAAATAACAGGGTATTTATAGGAATATAACAGGGTAACTAACCTTATAACAACCCTGTTATGACCCTGTTAGCACCCTGTTAGTACCCTGTTAGCTATAGATTTAGACATCATGATACACACGCTTTCTTGGCTAAAGAAAACAACATAACTTATAGTCAATTAAGGCGCTAGGAGCTTGTAAAATCCAGTTGTAGCGGTATCTTTTAGCAGACCTTGCTGTTGGTAAATAAAAAAGGCCTCCAACTCTGGATGTTTTTTTAAAAAGTGAAGAGCTTCTGCTACATCCATACCCATTAAAACATTATCATAAGCATCTGCCAGCATAGCGGTTTTAGCATAAACCGTCACACTGATATTTTTACTTTTGATAGAATAACCAGTTTTGGTATCAATCAAGTGTGTTTGCTTTAAACCTTTGGTCTCTACAAATTTACGGTAGCTTCCGGATGTGGTGATAGCTCCTTTTTTAGGGATGATGATTTTTTGAAAGGCTGTTTCCTGTAGATTGGGGGCTTCTATACCAATTTTAGGATAAGAACCATCAGGCTTTTTTCCTTTCATTCTTAATTCGCCACCTATTTCTACAATATATCTTTTGATACCTCTTTGCTCTAAAAAATCGGCAAGAATATCTACCGAATAGCCTTGTGCTATACCGTTTACATCTATTTTTACAGCAGGATTACTTTTGATTAGGCTATCCTTTTTAAGGATTAATTGCTGATACCCTACATTTTTTAGTATTTTTTTTACTGTTAGGCTATCTGGTAAAGACTGTTTGGGTTTCCCTAAAAAACCCCATGCCTCTACTAAAGGAAAAACGGTGATGTCAAAGGCTCCGTTAGAGGCTTTAGCTACTTTCTGAGCTTCGTTTACCACTTTTTTCAAATGCTTATCTAATACTACGCCTCTTTTGCTTTGGTTAAACTGGCTGATGAGTGATGTATCATGATAAACCGATAAAGATTGATTTAATTCGGCTAAAATAGCTTCAATTTCTGCTTCAGCAATTAAAGCTTTAGATGCGTAATACTTTATGCTATAGGTTGTACCTTGGGTATAGCCTTTGATTTCGTAAGTTTCCACCACCCTTTGGCTGGGCATAAAGGAGGAACAAATGAGACCTATTAAAACCAAACAGTAGCGAGCTTTAAATATCATTCATCTTATTTTGCCGATGAAAGTAAGTATTTTCTATTGATAATGGAGCATATATAGCTGGTAGTGCCCATTTATGATAGCTTCATCTATACTTTTTTGTGATACTTGCTTGGTCAAATCAAGGGCTTCCAAAGCACATAAATAACTCTCGCTTAAAATACCGGAAGCCAATAAGGTTATAGCTTTATCCGTTCCTTTTAATTCTTTTAATTCTGCACCAATTAACAAGCCACTTAAATAATAGTAATTGCTCTCTTTACTAAACTTATTAAACAGTTGGTTGGTTCTTACCCAAAACATGGCATGCAGTAAATTGGCTTTAAAACTATCTAAAACACCTTGTTTAAAGCTTTTGGCATTGTCTTCATCTGCTAAAACACCTTGCTTTTCTACTGTTGTTGCTAAAATACTTTGGGTGCTTAATAAGCTAAAAAGTTCGCCCGTCATGTAAGTACAGAAGCCTACAGCTTTATCATCAACAGTAAAAACGTGTTTAGAATGTGTACCCGGAATAATAAAAACCTGTTCTTTAATTCTCTTATCGGGCTGGCAACCTACTAGTTGTATTTCTTCGCCTCTGATTACATCATCTGTAGAGCAAACACCTGAAACTAGGGTAAAGGGATGCGGAAAATTTGAGGTAGCAGAAAAATGAACAGTTTTTAAATCGGCACCGTTTAAAGAGAATGGAAGCTCTTTATAAGGTACCTCCTGCATGCCTACTGTAGAAGATGCCATACCAGAGATGATGATAGGACGGCCATCTAAGCTTTTACCAAATTCTGAACTTATTTTATCTATATTTTCCTCTAAAAAGGATAGATAAAAGTCTGTTCTTCTATCAGTATCAGCTCCAGCGGCTTTCCATTTCTGGAATAAGCTAGCATTACCTTCGGCATTGCTTACTTCTGCTAAAACCTTTAAACCGTAAGCATCTACCAAACGTAGTCTGAAAGATGATGTACCCCAGTCGCAACTTAAAAACAAATTATTCATGTAGGAGAATTAAGAAAAGAAGGAAATCAAAAATGCACATCTTTCTGAAAGAAGATTTATTAAACCAAACCAATGAATACACCCTTCAAACAATGAACGCTTATGACTCCTTCTTTTTATCTTTTAATGATTACCACTCTGCTATACTGCCGTCCTGATGGCGCCAAACCGGATTTTTCCAGTTGTGCCCAATTTTAGCCATAGCTTTTACGTGGTCTTCATTTATTTCTATCCCGAGGCCTGGTCCGTCTGGTATTTTAACATAACCATCCTCGTATTTAAACACATTTTTATCAACGATATAATCTAAAATATCACTACCCTGATTATAATGGATACCCAAACTTTGCTCTTGAATAAAAGCATTGTAGCTGGTGGCATCTACTTGTAAACAGGCTGCTAAAGCAATAGGCCCTAATGGGCAATGTGGCGCAACGGCAACATCAAAAGCCTCAGCCATAGAGAATATTTTCTTACACTCTGTTATACCACCTGCGTGGGATAAATCGGGCTGAATGATATCTGCATAACCACCTATTAATAAATCTTTAAACTGCCATCTAGAAAACATACGCTCTCCAGTTGCGATAGGAATAGAGGTTAGGTTAACAATTTCTCTTAATGCTTCGTTATTTTCTGGTAAAACAGGTTCTTCAATAAACATCGGCCTGTAAGCCTCTAGCTCTTTGGCTAAAATTTTAGCCATAGGTTTGTGTACCCTACCATGAAAATCTATACCTATACCAACCGCCGGACCAACAGCTTCCCTAACAGCGGCAATACGAGCTATAGCGGCATCTATTTTATCATAAGTATCTATAATTTGAAGCTCTTCGGTAGCATTCATTTTTACTGCTTTGAAGCCTTTGTCTATCATTTCTTTGGCGGCAGTGCCTACTTCAGCCGGGCGGTCGCCACCAATCCATGAGTAAACCTTCATGGTATCACGAGCTTTACCACCTAATAGTTGATAAATTGGTGCATTATAGAATTTACCTTTTATATCCCAAAGTGCTTGGTCTATACCAGCAATGGCACTCATTAAAATAGGGCCACCACGATAAAAACCTGCCCGGTACATCATATTCCAATGGTCTTCTATATTTTGAGGATCCTTACCGATTAGGCCTTCCATTAATTCTATAACAGCGGCTTTAACTGTAGCTGCTTTACCTTCCACAACGGGCTCGCCCCAACCTACAATACCTTCACTGGTTTCTATTTTAAGAAATAACCATCTTGGTGGAACCTGATATAATTCGTAACCTGTAATTTTCATTTTAAATATGGATATTATTGAACAGCATCTATAAACTGCTTCGCTTTTAAGCTCAATTGTTTTAAATATTCATCATTGATGGTTTGCTTAGCATCAACCAAAGAACTGCCAATACCATAAGCCACAGCACCAATTTTCTTAAACTCTTTGATATTATCTAAACCTACACCTCCAGTTGGCATAATAGGAATTTGTGGCAAAGGCCCTTTTACATCTTTGATATAGGCTACACCTGCGCTTGCTGGAAAAACTTTCACAATATCGCCGCCCCAGGCATAAGCATTTAGAATTTCTGTAGGTGTGTATGCCCCAGGAATACTTACCGCACCATGTCTTCTGGTCATGTGTATGGTATCGATATTTACCGTTGGCGATAAAATAAATTTTGCCCCAGCGTAAATTGCTGCTCTAGCAGATTCAGGATCTAATACAGTACCTGCGCCTATTAAAACTTGGTCTCCAATACTATCTGCCAGTTGTTCTATAACTTGTAAGGCTTTTGGTGAGTTTAGGGTGATTTCTAAAATTTTCACACCTCCATCTGCTAAAGCAAAAGCCACATCCTTAGCTTTATCGGCGGAAACGCCTCTGATAATGGCTACTATTTTATGTTGATATATATGATGTAATGTTTGCATGTTGTTGATTTATTCAGGCCTAATAACTCCTATTTCTAAAATGATATTGGCAAATCTTCTAACCTCTGCAGTAGCAATAGCTAAACAAACATCAGGCGTTTTGGCAATATCATAAAACTCGTACCTTTTAAGCACTTCAAATGGCGTATCCTCATCAAGAATTTGTTTAAATTCATGATGGATAGGTTGTGGTGTTTCATCTGGTGGTTGCATGATGTAAGCTTTTTCTACCGGTATGAAGTTTTTGATTACTTTTAATACATCAATAACATTTAAAACTCCGGGAGTAAGATTTAAGTAAACCTTTTTTGCTGTTTGTGGCGTACAGGTATTTACTGGAAAGTTACCATCAGAAATTAAAATTTTAGCGCCATGTCCATTTCGGCCTAATTCCATTAATATCTCGGGGTGTAGTAGTTGTGTTTTTAACATGGCAAATTTAATTTGATTGATTTTCTTGAAGATTATCCTGATTTACATAAGCATGTAATTCTTCGTCTCTTACCAAAGGCCCTATAACAAATAACACTACACATAAGCCTAAAAGTGCTAATACGCCATAACCTATGAAAACCGTATTGTATGCCGATGAGTAGCCGTATGCATCAGAAAAATTCTTAACCGTTACACCAGATATAGATTGAAAAATAGCGCCTCCTAAACCAGAACCAACACTTGCCAAACCCCAAACAGAAGCTGTTGCATTTTTTGGAACAACATCAGCAGGGAAAGCCATAGAGTTAGCGGTGTAAGAAGAGTAGCCAAAACCCGCTACTGCTAAAACAGCTATTGCAATTGCTGGCGAGGTGATAATCAACGGACCTAATATTAATGAGCCAGCCGTCATCAAACCGAAGATGGTAACGGCTAATTTTCTGGCTCTAGGTACTGGCATGCCTCTTTTAATTAAGGTTTGAGTAAATAAGCCTCCTAAAATATTACCAAAATCGGCAGAGATAAAGGGTATCATGGCAAACCAGCCAATCATGGCTAAATCCCAACCGTGTACATCAACCAAATACCGCCCAATCCAAAAGGTTATGAAATACCACACAGGATCCATCAGTACTTTAGATAAAGTAAAACCCAATACAAATTTGTTTTTGATGAGTTTTTTAGCGGGGATGGTTCTTAATTTGGTTTCTTCTAGAGCTTGTTTGGGGGTATAATAAGTAAACCAAAATGCAATAAGCCATATATAGCCTAAAGAACCTACGATGATAAATGTTGCTTTCCAGCCATATACAGTACCTAAAAAGGCAATTAATGGTGGTGCAACTACAGCACCTATAGCAGAACCACTATTAAAAATACCCGATGCGGTAGAACGCTCGCTTTGTGGGAACCACTCGCTGGTTAATTTAATAGCCGCTGGCCAGTTACCTGCTTCGCCTATGCCCAAAAAGAAACGAGCTAAACCAAAATGCCAAGGTAACCTTGCTAATGCGTGTAACATAGCGGAGGTAGTCCAAAAGGCCATGCAGATAGCATAACCTAATTTAGTTCCCAACTTGTCTATAGCAAAGCCAGAAAAACCGTTAGAAACCATATAAGCCACAAAAAATGCAGTGGTAATATATCCAAAAGCATCATCTGGAATGATTTCCCTTAAGGCTCCCTCGGCACTTAAATAATTAAAAGCCAAACGGTCTATATAATTTAAAACGGTTGCTAAAAACGCAAAGCCTATCATGACCCAGCGCATTTTAGATGGCTTAAAAGTAGTATCTGTCATTAGTTTAGGTTAGTTGGGTAAAACGGTATAAGTCTTACCTGCTTCTACGTTAAAAGTATATAAATTTTCCGCTGTTTTTGTAAGCTTAATTACCTGTTTATTCAGCAGGATTTTCACTGGTGTTTTGCTTCTTAAATTGCAGGTTTGAGTAAATTTTGAGGTAATTGTGGCCTCTTTTAATTCGCGGTTTGTCCAACTGATATTAACACCATAGCCTCCTCTGGCTCTTAAGCCCTTGATATTGCCATCTTTTAAATCTTTTGGCACAGCTGGCAGCAAGTATAATTCGTTAGAGTGACTTTGCATCAGCATTTCTACTACACCAGCAGTAATACCTTGTATACCTTGGTTTCCTTCAAAAGAAGGTGTGATATCACTATCCTCTGCTCGTGGGTGGATGCTGATATCGGTAAGCATAGATTTTAAAATCTGATATGCTTCTTCAGGCTGTTCAAAACGGGCTTGTTGATTAATTTTCCAAGCACCAGACCATCCCTTGTTGATATTACCTCTTCTATCTAAAACAACTTTTACAGCTTTAGCCAGTTCTGGTGTTTTCCTTAGGGTGATATCATCATCAGGATATGAAGCAAAAAGATGCGAAATATGCCTGTGACCTACTTGCATTTCTTTAAAATCATGTAGCCACTCTTGCAACTGACCAAATTGCCCAATTTGATGTGGTGGCAATTGTTTCATGGTATCTTCTAATTTTTTAGCAAAAGCAGCATCTTCACCTAAAACTTTTATAGCTGTTATACAATTTCTAAACAGGTTTCTTATGATTTGATTATCCATAGAAGAACCTGCAGAAACAGAAGCTTCTTCTCCTTTAGCGGTAAAGAAATTATTCTCTGGCGAGGTAGACGGGCAAGTAACCAAATAACCAGTTTCTGGATCTTTAACCAGAAAATCTAAAATGAACTCTGCCGAACCTTTCATTAAAGGATATATTCTTTTAAGATAAGCAGCATCAGGCTCGTAGTTGTAATGATCGAATAATTGTTGCATAATCCAAGCACCGCCCATTGGCCAAACAGATGCTTTTGGATTTGGATCTGTTGGTGCCGTATTAAACCAAATATCTGTACCATGATGTGCAACCCAGCCTCTACATCCATATAATTCTTTGGCTGTTCTGGCTCCGGCTTGCGCTAACATCTCTGTAAAGGTTAATAAAGACTCGTTTAAACCAGCCAAGTTTGTACTTTCTACAGGCCAATAACATTCTTGTATATTGATGTTTAATGTCCAACGCCCTTGCCAACGCCCCTCCATGTTGTCTAACCAAATATTATGATTATTAAAAGCTAAGGTATTTTCTCTAGCTCCGGCCAACATCAGGTATCTACCATATTGGAAATACTGCGAAATATATAAGGGATCATGAGCCCCTTTACGTAAAGCTAAAATCCTATCAGTAGTATTCATCTTAGCTTTTTCATGTCCGCCTAAATCAATTTTACAACTTGCAAAAAGCGGCATATAATCTTTCAGATGACGATTTTTAAGCTCCGTATACTTAAATTTCGCTGCTTTAGCGATGTAATCATTACATCTTTGTTTCTCGTTAGCGCTAACATCATTATAATTTACCCAATTGGTAGCCCCAGCAAGTATTAAAACCACTGTATTGGCATTGGTGATATGAATTTCATCGCCCGTTTGTCCTTCCTTTTTTATAAAATTAGTTTTACCACCTTCTGCATTTACTTTTAAACGCGATTGCCATTTGATAGCGGCGGGTAAAATCTTTTTAGCATACTCTTCTCGGTTAAGCTCTGTGGTTGTACCGTTCATCACGATATCGCCGTTTAACAACTGAGTTACTGCCGATGATTGTAAACTACTTAAAGAAGCCTTTAGGTTGATGCTTTGAGGTTTACTCGCAGTAATACGCATCACCACCACTTGGTCTGGGTAACTGGCAAAAATTTCTCTTTTGTAGTTTATACCGTTTAGCTGGTAGGTAATGGTAACTGTAGCGCTATCCATACTTAGCTTACGCTGATAGTTTTGTGCTTTTGCTTCATCATGATTAAAACCCAAATGAAGAATACCCATAGGTTGGTAGTGTTGTACCCTTAACGGGATGCTACCTAACCTAGATGAAGCCTTACTTGCCGCAGTATAATCTTTTTCAATGAGGATTTTCTTTCTGATGTCTTCCAATACTTGTGGCCCTTGTGGATTATTAGGATTGTAAGGCCCACCAGACCATAAAGTTTCATCGTTAAAAGGAATAACTTCTTGGTTGATACTGCCACCAATCATAGCCGCAAATCTGCCTGTTGCTATAGGTAAACCTTCCCAATACTTTTTTGCTGGCTGATTATACCACCAGCTCATCTCAGGGCTGTTTACTTGCTTGGCGTTTTGCGCTATAAGGGATATGGAACAACTGTAAAGAAGAATAAAAAGAAAGTATTTTTTCATCAGAAAGCCTTTTTAGATTTAGCAAATACGCATGCTCATACCACCATCTATAACCACATTTTCACCAGTTATAAAATCGTTTTTAAGTAACATAGCCACAGCATCTGCTACATCTTCTGGTTTACCTTCTCTTTTTAATGGGATACGGTTTTCTATATTATTTTTTACTTGTTCTGGTTTTAAGAAATCTTGGAAACGCGTACGAATAACACCTGGCGAAACACAGTTAACTTTAATATCAAACTCGGATAGTTCGTAAGCTAAAGCTCTTGTAAACTGCGGTAAAGCACCTTTAACCACGGCATAAGCCAAAGCTCCTTTAACACCTCTTAAACCTGCTGCTGAGGAAATGAGAATGATACCACCAGAACCTTTTCTTTTCATAGAAGGCACTGCTGCCATACATAAATGAAAAACGGCATGTATATGAATATCAAAAGCGCTGTACCATACATCTTTAGCACCATTTAGTAAACTACCTGGGGCTGCGCCACCAGCAGAATGTACCAAAACATCTATATCGCCTAAAGCTGCAATGGTTTCTGCTATTACGCGTTCGCAATCTTCGGGCTTACTCATATCGCCTTTGAGCAATACACAGTTTCTGCCTAAACTTTTAATTTCATCTATTAAAGATTGATCATCGGTATTTCTGGCTACTAAACTGATATGCGCCCCTTCACGAGCAAGTTTCAATGCAGTTTCTGCGCCAATACCTTGTGTACCACCCGTAATAAGGGCTACTTTATTTGTTAATTCCATTGTATATGTTTTATAATTAAGCTTTTAATTCAAATATTTTATTCATGAGTACCCACTTCTCGCCTTCTTTTGCCCAAGCTAGTGGTTGTTGAAATTTCCACATCAATTTTTCCCATTCTTGTACTTTAGGATTTTCTGCATCGGCTTTAGCCTTTGCATCAAAACTAAAATCATCTTTGGTTTCCATAATCATGAAGAGCCTATTGCCTGTTCTGTAAATCTCTATGGCGATTATGTGTGCATCCAAGATGCTTTTTTTGATCTCGGGCCAACCGTTTTCTGCTTTATGCCAATGTTCATACTCTGCCATAAGCTTCTCATCATCTACTAAGTCTAGCGCTAAACAATATCTTTTCATACTTCTACTGTGCTATTTTAAATGTATAAACCAATTGCTCTTCTGTAGGAATAGCATTTTTTAACTCATCAGGAACTTGAATAGCTAGACCTTTCTTAGTAGAATATTTCCATTTTAAAGGTTGATTAGACCCAATTAAATAGATTTTAGAGCCTTTTACTGGCTGTACAGTTTTTAGATTAAAGACTTTATTAGGCCACTTAAAACTATGAGCATATAGCGTTTTACTATCTTTAGAACGGGTAAATCTGATACTATCACCTTCTTTCCAGTGCTCGCCTTCACGGGCTCTGGTTCCGTAAATAGCTTCTCCGTTTGTTTTTAGCCATTTACCTGTTTGCTTTAATTGTGCTTCTGCTGTTGGATGAAATTTACCATCACCATCGGGGCCAACCCCAACCATAAAATTACCACCCTTTGCAGCACAGTCTACAATATTTTGCACTACCCATTTGGCTCCTTTATGCTTATCAGCCTCAGCTTCATAAGAAAAAGTACGACCCAAAGGATATATCACAAACCAAGGCACTTGTGTATTTTCTTTTGCACCAGGCACAAAACCTTCTGGTGTATAATAATCTCCGTAATTACCTATACCACGGGCTCTAAACATCACATCGGGCTGGATTTTACGCAGTTCTATCATGGTTTCTCTGAGGTAATGCCATACCGCCGGACCAAACCACATATCCAAGCAAATCATATCTATTTTGCCGTAATTGGTTAATAGCTCTTTCAACTGCTCGCGGTGGCGCAACATGGCTCTCTCAACTTCTTTTGGTGTAGGGTCTGGTGCCATGATAGGCCCATTTTTACCATAATGAGATTCTATAGCTCCTTCTGGTTTATAATCTTTACCTCTTACCGCTAAGGTTGCAGAAGATGGCGTTTGCAAAGGATGCCAAACGTAGGGACGAAAATCAGCATCGTACCAATCTGGATTAGAGTAATATAAATCTATTTTGATATCTCTTTTACGGGCAGCATCGGTTAGTTCTTTAACAATATCTCGTTTAAAAGGACCTTCCATTATGCTATAAGCAACATCGCAATCTTCTATAACCGGACCACCCGGAGCGGTATAATTTACCCTCTTTTTAACTCTGGTTTTGGTATCAAACAAAGAAAAACCTTCGTGATGTTTGGTAGTGAAAGCAAACATTTTCATGCCGCTTTCTTTAAATAATTCCATCCAGTTATCTGCATTAAAACCTGTAGGATTCCAAGTTTTATACATATCGAAATAAGCTTGCTTTTGCTCGTTAGGAAGTTTTAATAATGGCCAAGATTCTTTCTCTTGTTTGATAACAGAATATAAACCCCAATGGATACGTACGCCAAATTTCATGTCATTAAAAGCCTCATAAGCTTCTTTTGACGCCCAAGTATATTCTTCGACTGGGTTTTCTTCTATATAACCACTGGTATAATTATATTGCCTATCTGTCTTAGGCAAATAATGTTTAGCATTTTCTTCAACACTTCTGGTTTGTGCCTGAATAACAAAAGGAAGCGTAAATGCTACGACAAATATTTTTATAACGCTATTTCTCATCATCATAAATTAAACTTGTACAGCAAAACTGTAAGCTATTTGCTCTTTTTTAGGAATACCTGCTCTTACTTTTGCTGATGTCTGAAGGGTTAATTCCTTGGTTGAAGTATTATAATTCCAGTCGACCGCTTTTTGGTTACCTAAACAAGTAATTTTTGACCCCGCCTTAGGCTGTACGGTTTTTAAAACCAGTTGATCACCAGGCCAATCTAAACAATGTACATAAATGGTTTTTTGGTCTTTAGAACGGGTAAACCTGATGTTGTCTCCTTCTTTCCAGTGCTCGCCATCTCTGGCTCTGGTAGCATAAATTCCATCGCCGTTTTTCTTTAACCATGCACCTACTTCTTTCAGTTGTTTGATAGCCGTTGGTGAGAATTTCCCATTTCCATCAGGCCCAATACCTACCATAAAGTTTCCACCTTTAGAAGCAGAATCTATAAGATTTTTCACCACCCATTTGGCACCTTTATATTTCTTTGATGATGGATCATAGGAGAAAGAACCTGCTAAAGGATAAATAACAAACCATGGCGAATCTGAATTTTCTTTATTGCCTGGCACAAAACCTTCTGGCGTGTAATAATCCCCATAATTACCTATACCGCGGGCTCTAAACATCACATTAGGTTGTATTTTTCTAAGCTCTAACAGGGTTTGTCTGAGTTGAGGCCACACTCTTGGACCAAGCCAAATATCCAGACAAACCATGTCTACTTTACCATAATTGGAAAGCAGCTCTGTTAATTGAGCCCGGTGTCTGGCAATCATAGCGGCTTCTTCTTCCGGAGTAGGGTTAGGTACAATGGTTAAAAATGCTTTTTGCCTTTGCTTAGATCTTTCAAATTCGGTAAATTCTTCGTCATCTGCCTTGGCTTTGCACCACTCTTCGCTAGCTGGGATTTGTAGTGGATGATAACCATAAGGTCTAAAATCTGCATCGTACCAATCAGAATGTGAATAGTATAAATCTATTTTGATATCATGTTTACGGGCAGCATCACACAGTTCTTTTACAACATCTCTTTTAAAAGGTGTGTCCATGATACTGTAAGTAGTATCACACTCTTCTATTTTAGGGCCACCTGGGGCAGTCCAATTAGGACGACGTTTAACTCTGGTTTTAGTATCGTACATAGAAAAACCTTCGTGATGTTTGGTGGTAAAAGCGAACATTTTCATACCGCTTTCTTTGAAAAACTCCATCCACTCGTTAGCATCAAAACCTTTAGGGTTCCATGTTTTGTAGAGTTCCTGATATTCTTGTCTCTTTTGGAAATCAAAAGCAGGCTCTCTGTTACCTAAAAACGGCCACGACTCGCCACCCATTTCTAAGATAGAATATAAACCCCAGTGTATTCTAACTCCATATTTCATATCCTGAAATGCTTCATAAGCTTCATCAGATGCCCAAGAATATTCTGGAATAGGATCGTCTTCTATATAATTTTTTGACCTTTTATAGTTTTGATCGGTTTTTGGTAAACGGTGAGAATATCTTGAAAACTTACCACTTAATGAAGCATAAAAAGGCTGTTCTTCTTGCGCTAAAAAGCTTAAACCTTTGGCTATTTTAGTTGATAATAATGCGCCAGCGGTTAAGCCTAAACTGTTTCTTAAAAAATTACGTCGTTTCATTAAATTTTCCTTTTGATGAATTTATTTGGAGTTTATCACAGTGTCTTCTGTCTTGAAATATTTAATATTTCTCCACTTGATTTCAGGGTTGGCATCAGCCTCGTTATACAAACCGTATTTATGATAATAAGGGTTAGAGTCTTTAGCCTCAGCGGTGTAAGTTAATTTACCATCAAAGTAAACATCAACTGTTTTGGTATTGGTGTTATGGATAACATTTAGCTTTACCCATTTATTCTTTAAGTTATGGATTACTTGTTTGCCTTTGTAGTGTACAGAGCCATTATCTAAATCACTCACAGAAACGATATGACTTAACCAAACCTGCATGATACAAACATCATCGTTACGCTCTGGTCCGCCGGCTTTAGTTATAAAAAATTCGCCTTCAAATTGTGTTTGTCCGGCGGTATAATCATCCATCACCCTAATCTCACAACGTTGCCTAACTGCTTTCCCGTTTGCATCTGTGGCTGGATTTAGCCACAGCTTAAAACTTTCTACCCCATTTTCATTGGTATAACTTGAATGTTGAGTACTATTTTCTTGTTGTAATTTGGTTTCTGGATAATAAGGCAGCCAATTTTTCCCTATTTGGGCTGTTGCCTGAGATAGAAAACCAAAACAAATAAAAATGACCATAAGGCTTAAAATTCTCATCATTTGCTTATTTAATATTACCGAACCTAACATCCTCAGCTTTATCATCGTTTAAAAATTGAATAATGGTTGATGGACCTAAATTCACAGGTGAAAGCCATTCTTTTAAAGCCCAAACCACTTTCTTATCTGGTGTAACTTCTAGAAATTGAGCAGGTAAATTTTGAGGCTCTATTTTATACTTCTTCCATTGGTTAAACCAATTGTTAATTAAAGTATTTCCATTAGGCAGACGATAGGCCATCTGCATCCCAAAAATTCTGTAACCAGTTAAATCTTCGGGTTTTAATTCCCAAACCGTTTTACCTTCTCTGGTTATCTCTCTGATGAAATTCTTATTACAAACTGCTAATAAATTACCATTAGCGAGCTCTTCTACAGACCAAGGTGTTGGGAAATCAAGATTTAAAAGTTGCTTACCATTGCTGTCATATTCTATGATTTTACTTAAATCCATGTGTGCAACTAGATAAGTTCCTCTTTTAGTTAAACGGGCATGTCTAAACTGGATGTGCGCTCTAGATGTATCTTTTACAGGAATAGCAAATTCCTTTACAAAATCCCCAGTACGGATATTTACCACCCTTACTTTAGGCTGATTGGAGTTTTCAATAAATATGACATGTTCTTTTCCGATGGGCTGTGCGGTGTGTATCTCTGTCCCTTTAGGGCAATTAAGTTTCCATAAGAAATTCTTGTTTTTATCTATCACTGCTAAACCATGTTGATGTGCAAAAACAATGTTTCCGTTAGACATTAAAACAGCATCGCTTATTTCTCCCTTGCCCAAAGTATCTATGTAAGACCAAGCAATTTTACCGTTCTTAACGATATACATATTTCTATGCTTTTGCTCGCCGGCATACAAGAAATCATATTGTTTAAGTCCTTTACCGGGTAAAACAGCCGGAGTTGTTGGCTCGGTAATGAGCTCTTGCGTATAAGCTTTTGCTATACTCAAGCATAAGAAAAAAAGCGCTGCTTTAATCTTCATAACCTTTCTATTATTTTTTCTTAGACGATGATTTTCCAGGCACATAGTCATCAACAGGATGGGCTACAATTACGCCTTTATCATCAGGTGTCATGCAACCTAAAAAGTAAGCTTTTACTACACCATTTTCTACATAAGCAAAAGGTCTTTCTACCCTTTTAAATTTTTCTTTACTACCATCATCGTAAGTAATCTCGTTGGTACTGATAGGTTCTTTGGTTAATAACTGATAATTGATACCATCTTTAGAATAATACTGAACACCAACTTTATTTCTTCCAGTAGCTACACCTGCAAAATCTGTACAGATAACATTGTATTGATTGTTTGCCCACCAAATGGTTGGGTCTTCTAATTCGTAATTGTTAGGGAAAAGATTTTCTTTTTCAGGAGCTAAGTTTTGATATGGCCCTTTATAGCTTGCTGCTTCTGCGGCTCTGGCTGTACGCACTTGTTTATCACCAATTTTAACAGATAATCTACCAAATACATATACACTACCATCGGGTTTTACTAAGGGAGCCGGATTGCTAAAACTCATCATCTTTTCAGACCTCGTCCATGGACCTGTAATAGCATCAGCCTCTGCATAACCTGTTTCGTTAGCCGAAGAAATGTAATACAATACATATTTATTCCCAACCTTCACTATTTTAGGATTATGTACCCTATCATTATCCCATTTACCTTCTCTTTTTTCTAAAACAACTTCGGCAAATTCATAAGGGCCTAAAAGATTTTTTGAGGTTGCCCTGATACATAAAGACTTTGCTGTCCAGCTTGCCATACCACCTTCTGCAGGCCATGCCGAAGCAAACATGTGGTAAGTATTCCCAACTTTAATAACCGATGGGCACCATAAAAAATACTGACTTAGCTTTAAGCCTCCATCTTTTTTTGCTGGCTTTATAAAATTCTTGATGCTCTCAAAAGCTTGTTCTTGTGCTACGGTAGCTTTACTTGAAGTTACAAGTAATAAAATGATAAATACTTTTAAGGAAAACTTCATGTTATGTTATGATTAAGGTTTAATGATTTCTATTTCTTTAACTATCTTATCGAATTTGTTTTTTGAGGCCTTAACATCCCCACTTTTACCTTCTACCCTTACCAATGCTTTTGCTTTACCAGTAGTACTTACCTGAGTGATATTTGCAGCTTGTACATTTTCTAACCTAATTACTGCTTCTGCACCTTCAAAAGTTGGTACTTGACTGTTAGAAATATTTACGTTTTTACCATCTTCAATAATAAAAGCTGGTCTTAAATCGGTACTATCAACCGTAAAACTTATATTTTTTAGGGTTAAACCCGATACATGTCTGGCCCAAATACCATAAGCCGGAATAGTTGGCTTAAAAGTGCTGATTTCTGGATAGGCTGTTTCTGCTTCTGGTACCACTTGCCTAGCATGTTTAGCATTACCACCTCCTGCTATTCTGATGTCTATATTTTCTAATGTTAGATTTTTAATATCATGACCCGGTACGCCAGTAATTAAAATGCCACTTGGTGGATCTATTTGAGCTGGGTTTGCCGCTTTGGCACTTACATTTCTGATGGTTACATTTTCTATTACTCCGGTTTTTTGTTGGGTATCACTATCTTTTCTAAAAACGTTGAGACGAGAACCTAATCTAATGAGCATTGGCGTACGCACATTATTCATGGTGATGTTAGAAATTTCTACATTACGTATTTGTGCGCCATCAACACTATTAATTTTAATGCCTCCATTTCTAGTATCATAAATATAAACATCAGATATTTTGATGTTTTCGAAAGGTGCCATAGACTCGGTACCAAACTTTATACCGCCGTGGTTGCTGGTTATCCTTAAGCCTTTAACTTCTATGTTTTTACAAGCCATTTGGCTCCAGGTAGTTTTAAAACAAAGGCCATCATCACCAGTATCAATATCGCAATTGAAAATTTTTACATCTTGCGAGCAATCAATATCAAAACCATCATTATTACCTAAGCCACGACTTTTAATGGTAACACCTGAAATGTCTATACCTTTACAAGCAAAAAAGTGAGTAGTCCACGCGGTAGAGTTGATCAATTTTACATCCTTAACCACAATACCTGTGCTTCTTACAAATCTTACCAGAAAAGGTCTTCTTCCTCTTCCACCCGATGCTAAAACATCTTTACCTTTACCATTGATGGTTCCGCCACCAATAATGCCTACATTTTTAGCATCAACTGCACCTATAAAACAGTAGCCCATCAAAGCCCCATTACCGGTTCTAAAAGCATCTACCATTTGGTAATCTGCAATGTTTTTACTACCTAATAACTCTGTCTTTTCTGATAAAGAAATGGTAATATTATCTTTTAATAAAATTGTACCTGAAACATATTTTCCTGCAGGAAAATATAAAACAGCTCCCCCTTTTTTACTATAATCATCAATTAACTTTTGGATAGCCTTAGTACTAACCACATTGGTATCGGCAACTACACCATGCTTGGTAACATCAATAACAACTATTTCTGAAGCTTTTATAGCTGTTTGGTTTATTGTAAGTAGTAAAAACGCTACGCTTAATACTTTAATAATGCTTTTTAACATGTTTATATTATTCTAAAATTAGTTCCCAGGTTTGTTTGCTCTTATCATCTGCTTTAATTTTGAAAGCAAGCGCATAGTTGGCATTTAAATTTTTTGGTAATTGGATGTTAAGTGCATCAGAAGTTTGTTTCCATGTTAGCTTTTCTGTAGTGCCAAGTAATTGAACATCTTCTATTTTATTTACCAATGTAAGGCTTGAGGCTAAAGACTTTATATTGATTTCTTTTTCCGGAATTTTAAGTACAAAAGCATATATATAACCGTCTTTGGTTGTAAAGCGTATATCTTGCTCTGTATAAGGTTTTCTTTGTTCCTGAAAAGCCCCAGAAGTTACTTTGGTAGGGCCTTCGCCATAAACTAACCAAGGGCGACTTGCGTAAATGCCTTCACCATTAATGTTAAGCCACGCACCCAATTGTTTTAAGATATGAGCTTGATTTTCTGGCAAGGTACCATCGCTTTTTAAGCCTACATTTAATAGTAGGTTACCATTTTTACTTACAATATCAATAAAGTTACCTACTAAAACATCAATGGTAAATTGCGGCTCGGTTTTACGGTAAAACCAACCTCCTGATAAGTCAGTATCTGTTTGCCACGGTAAACGCTGCAAAGCATCAGATTGCCCACGTTCTATATCCCAAACAAAAGCTCTTTTATCTGGCCCATGTTTTAAATTCATAACGGCTTCTAGTTTACCATTATGCTTTTGGATATTACTGTTATAAAAGTGCGAAGCTAAATCTAAGCCATAAGTCATGCCTTTGTTAGTACCGGGCAAAGAGCCATCAAAATAAAGTAAATCGGGTTTATACTTATCTACGAGTTCTAATGTTCTACTATACCACACTTTCATCCAAGCCTCATCATTCATATAATCTAAACTGTAGTTGCTATTGTAGAAGTCGGCATATTTAGGATTTTTACCGTCAAATTTTCTTGAGGTTTGAAAGAAAGAAGCCACTCTATCAAGATGCGTTGATACCCCGAATCTTACACCTTGACGTTCAGCAGCTTCTTTCCATCCTTGTATGATATCTTTTTTTGGTCCCATATCTACAGCATTCCAACGATGTTGAGAATCGTACATATCAAAATTATCATGATGTACTGCTACTGGCACTATATATTTTGCGCCACAGGCTTTATAGAAAGCTACTAGAGAATCTGGATTCCATCGCTCTGCTTTAAACATGGGGATGAAATCTTTGTAGCCAAACTTATTTGGGTTACCATAGCGCTTGGTATGCCATGCTAACAATTTCTCTGCTTGTTTACTGCGTTCATGTTCTGGTGGGTATTCTCCTTGCCCATACATATACCTGCCGTAATGAGAGCCTCCGTAATCTCTGTTTTCATCAATGGCTGCCATAATTCCCCAATGCATAAAAATGCCAAACTTGGCATCTCTAAACCAATCTGGTGTTTTATAATTCTTAGCCAGTGATGACCAACTAGATTCAAATTTTGGCTGAGCTATTAAACTATTTACACTTAAGAAGCATCCTGAAACAAGACACCAAAGAGTTTTATTAACTGTTTTTTGAATATCAACCATGATGATTTAAAGAGCTACGCATTTAAAGTATGCGCATAACCTTTAAGGTGGCATACTTATGTTAGTTGTATAATTGATTATATCAAATAAACAGTAATTTTAGCTTAAAATGGTAGGAGCAATTAGCTAATAAGTAAGTTATTTTGGCAGATTTTTGAAGTTAAAAAACAATGTTTTTCATAGGTAAATGACTAACTTATTTTAACTGTCTTTTTCTTAATAAAGCTTCTAAATAATAGTAATCTGCATAGTTTAATGGCACATCAACCTCGCTGTTAGAAGGCGCAGAACCTGTACTGTGCAACAGGATGAAACCTTTAGCTTCGCCAACCGGAGCGATATATTTTGTACTTAAACTGTGTAGCATTTTATCTGCTTTTTGTTGATAATACGACTTCTTATCGAGTGTATAGGTACTTAACTCGTACAAGCTTGATGCTACAATAGCTGCTGCGGATGCATCACGAGCCTCGTTAGGTATTTTTTTAGAATCAAAATCACAATAAGGCACTAAATCTTCTGGTAAGTTTTTATGATTAAGGTAAAACTTAGCAATGTTTTCTGCCTGAGCTAAATAAGCAGGGTTTTTAGTTTCTCTGTAACATAAAGTATAGCCATATAATGCCCAAGCTTGTCCTCTAGACCATGCTGATTCATGAAAATATCCTTGATGCGTATTTTTTTTAAGCACCGCACCTGTATTTGGGTCATAATCTATTACGTGGTACGAGCTGTAATCTGGTCTAAAATGATTTTTCATAGTGGTATTGGCATGGGTTACCGCAACTTTATAAAAAGAAGAATCGCCAGTTAATTTGGTAGCTGCAAAAAGCAATTCTAGGTTCATCATGTTATCAATAATTACGGGGTTTACCCATTTATCTCTACTATGATCCCAAGATAAAATAACTCCGGTTTTAGGGTTAAACCTGATCATTAAAGTTTTAGCAGACTGTATAATCACATCTTTATAATGAGGATCATTTGTTAACCTATAACCTGTGCCAAAGCTGCAATAAACTTTAAAACCCATATCGTGGGTTGTTCCGTTTGTTTTTTCTTCCTCAATATCTGCAGTAAACTTTTTAGCTTCTGTAAACCAAGTATTGTTTTTCTTATTATTCTCATGCAAAAACCACAATACACCAGGGAAGAAACCGCTAGTCCAATCTCTAGAAGCTACTAATTTTAACTCTCCATTTTCTATGGTACGCGGCGATACTAACTTCTTATTGGTTGTTTTAGCTTTAGCCTTTTCTACTTCTGTAAGCATGACGGCTGTCTGCTTTTCTGCATGTTTAAAAGCCTTTTTAATGTTTACTTTTTGTGCAAAAGCAGCATTACTAAATAAGGCTAACGTAAGAATAAGTTTAAAATATTTCATTTTATATTCAATTTGGGGCTTTTATTATTTCTTTGTCATGTAGGTAAAACTTACTTTACCAATGGTATTAGGTTTACCTTTTTCTGGGGCTGATATTGAACCTTTAAACGTTCCGTTTTTTAGCTTTTCAATTTTAATTTCTCTCCAGCTGTAAGCGCCTTTTTCGTAATTAAAGGTTTCGCCATCATCATCATAAAGCATAAAAGAGGCTGGTTTATCACCATAAAATCTAACCTCTAAATCAACTTTCTCGTTTAATTTTGGAGCATGTAATTTGGCAGGCATCATTGGTATAATACCACCATCTTTAACAAAAACAGGTATCTTATCTAAACCTGGTGTAACGGTAATTACTTTACCATCACCAACAAAATCTCCGGTATAGAAATCATACCATTTACCTTTTGGTAACACTACTTTTCTTGATGTTTGGCCAGTAAACATTGGGGCTACTAATAAATAATCGCCAGCCATGTATTGGTCTTTAATTTCTTTAGAAGTAGCTTCTGCATAAGGGTTTTCTTCCAAATTAACATTTGCCGCAGCAACTTCCCTTTTCACTTCTTGCTGGAAACCTTCTTCTAAATTCATCGCTCTAAAAGGAGGGATTCCTTCAAAATGATATTTAGCAAAAGTAGTATACCAGTAAGGCATCATTTTCATCCTCAGTAATGAGAATTCTTTAACTTGTTCGGCAACGTCTGGGTAAGTCCAAGGTTTTGTTCCGGAAGACCAAGCGTTAATCATCGCCATTGGAGAAAATACATTAGATTGAAATCTTCTTAACCACTCTTCGCCAGTTTTTGATGCCCTAACTTCTGGTGTCCACAATACGCCAGAGAAACCACTATTAATTAAAGCGGTAATAAAGTCTTCGTGGTTGTAATAATCGTTATAGATAACATAAGGGAAAGAAGTACCCCCTCCGTTTGATGCTCTTACTAAACCAAATGTTCTTTGGTTGCGCTCTTTAAACAAATCTGAAGTGTAGCGTTGAACCATTAAACCATAAGTTTGTCTCATTTGCTCGGCAGAAACTCCGGAAGGAAACTTTGCTATATCTGGCCATAAATGATAATCATAACCATCAACCTCATCTATCTTGTATCCGCTTACGCCAATATCTATTTGGTCTTGTTTAAGCTGGTTAAAGAATATTTTTCTGGCTTCTGGCAAATTAAAATCAGGAACTGCACCACGCCAAACCGTGTGTGAACCTGTTAGTGGTCTAATTTCTTTATAAAAACTAGCTTTTGGCGATACATAAGGATTTATCCATAGGTTTAACCTGATGCCTTTATTAAGCATTTCTTTTACAAAAGCCTGCGGGTTTGGATATCTGCCTTTATCCCAAGTAAAACTTCCTGGATAAGCCCAACTTTGCCAACCTGGCTCTAAGCCAACAAAATCTAATGGATAACCTTTATCCTGAAAGGCTTGAACTTCTTCTTTTACCTCTTTATCAGTAAACCTTGTTTTAACCCGTTGTGTAAAGCCTAAACCCCATCTTGGTGGTAAATAACCTCCACCATTAAATAAGTTGTAGCGTTGCATCACTTGCAACGGTTTTGGACCTGCAAAAACATAAAATTCTACTCCTTCGGCTGGTACTAAAATCTCAACAGCATCAGACGTATTTCTTGATTGCCAGTTTTTACCAGCTGTTCTATCTACAGGTTCTGCTGGGAAAATAGGGCTATCTTTTCTTAAACTTGTGCCTGCCCATACTTTAATATATCTGGCCGAGTTGATGAAAACACCATAGCCCTTGGAAGACATATAAAAAGGTACCGGAGCGTGTGTACGTCCGTTATCTTTACCGCCATAGTGGTCTACATGCAATTCTAAAACCTTAGCTCTTTGATGTACGGTTTGAAAATTTAAACCAAAACCATAAAGCTGTTCTTCTAACTCGAGAGGGAAACTTAAAAAAGTTTTTCCGTCTTGTAATTCAAATTTAATATCAGCTTGTTGAAGCGGAAAAGTTGCACTTCCTACCTTAGCTAAAGCTGTTGAATTTGGCTTTGCGCCTGATGCCTTTAATAAATCAAAATTTTCTGGCTTTCCGGCTACACCTTTCCATACACCAGGGTAAACTTCTGTCCATTGTATAGCTTGCGAAAATGCTTGTATAACAATAAAACAAAGGCAGATAGCTAATAAACTTATTTTCTTCATGATGAAATATTACTTTAAATTTTTACGAGCATTTAATTGCGCTATGTACAAAGAGCTTGGCTGCAAGCCTTCTTTATTTTGTCCTTCCCACTCACCATCCGGACGGTCGCCAAGTTTGGTATTGATTCTTTTTTCTGCTATGACACCAATAGCATAGTTTTTACCACTTACATAAGGGTTTTGTAAGGTTATTTCTTTCGCTCGGCAATTCCAAAACACTTGGTTTACACCTGCCCAACCATGTCCTGTACCCGAGTTACCTCTGTCTTGAACATTTATTTGCCCGTCTGTTACAACGTTATCGTAAAGAGTACCCATTGTCCAACGGTGGTGCGGACCAATATCAGAATGGGTTTTAGATGCTTTGCAATTGTAAAATACATTTGGCCCTAAAACTTGTGCTGCTGTCACATAATCATGCCTACCTTCGGTGGTTTCCAAATTCATGAAGAGGTTTTGCTGCCCTACATTATTAAAAGAATAACGTCTTCCACCAGTTATTTGCGATTTCCCATCTAAGCATTTAGAATCAATTACAGTAACTTTCTTGGCCCCTCTTTCTAAGCTCACGCAAGAGTATCCAAAATATTTAGAAACGATGTTTCTAGCCCAAGCATTCTCAACTTTATTAAATTGTAAGGCTATCCAGCCATGCTCTTCATCGGTATCATTGGCATACTCTGACTCTATCTGTAGGTTTTCTATACCTACTTCTTTAATTCTTCCTGTAAAAGTATATTTATAAACTTCGCCACCACCATATTGCGCTTCCATAGCCATCACAATAGGATTATCTATAAATATCGTATTGCCTTCTATTTTGGTTATTTTACGTTCAAACGGGAAGTTATAAGTTTTGGTATCCCACTGTCTGGTGTCTGATTTGGGAACTATTTTATCCATTTTCAAATCAGCAATCCATTTTTCTGTAGCTGGCCTGTATACAATAATATCATCTCCAACCTGATAAGCTTTAGCAGATTTCACTTTAAAAGATTTAGCACCAACAGGAACATAATCATCAGCAATTTTTACCCTTGTGCCATTAACTTCTTTGACATCACCAGCACCAGCAACCACAATTAGGTTTCTTTTTACTTTTCCTGACGCCACTAATACAGTTCCCTTTTCGCCTCTTAACACTATACCACTTGCATTAATTTTAATAACGCCGGGTATTTTATAAGTTCCTTTTTTGAGCAAAATTACACCACGATGTCCCATACTATTAGGCTTAAGTTTTGCCACTTCATCAATAGCTTGTTGTATCAGTTTTTCGCTATCGCCAGATGTTGGTGCTGTAAGTGTTTTTACAACTTTAACATCAGGAATAGCTTTATCTCCATGATGATAGCCTACTCGACTAAAATCTGGAATGGTATTACCTTGTTCATCAGGAAAATAGGTAATACTGCCATCGGCATTAACTTTTAAAAACTTAGACTGCCATGTAGCACTGGAAAACGCAAAAAGAAGCGTGGTGGTCATTGCTACCAGCAACAAGACCTTTACAGGATATAATTTCATGTAATAAAATTGGTTATTATGGTTATACCAAATAAACAGCATTTTTATGGTATAAAAATCACATCAATTACCTTAAAAATAAGCTGAATTAACATCCTATAAGATTGTTACACAAACATAAAAGTCTGCTATAAAGGCATAATAATATATTTCATACCCTTTTGGGTATTAAAATCTATGGTAAATTCTTTATTGGTATTTAAATCTGGCAGTTTAGCTTGTGCTACTTTATCATATTTAACATCATCAAAATGATAATATAAAGGATTTGGGTTTTTACCCGATGCTGCTTTACTAACTACCCCAATAACTTTAACAGGTATTTTGGTAGTTAAACGACAGTTGCCTCCTAAATGAGATATTAGAGTAGCTTGTGTTAGCTGACCTTTATCCCAAGAGATATCTACAGTAAAATTTCCTCTTGCTTTAATCCCTTTGATAGCACCTTTTGCCCATTCTTTAGGCAATGCTGGCAGTAAACTTATAGCATCGGTATGGCTTTGCATTAACATTTCTATAACACCTGCTGTTGCCCCAAAATTACCATCAATCTGAAAAGGTGGATGCGCATCAAAAAGATTAGGATAAGTACCGCCACCACTCGTTTGAAAATTACTCAACTGAGCATTAGCCCCTGCCCCGTTTTCTTTCTTTTGTACCGGATCTATTTCAGTTAAACCGGCTTTTAATATCTCCAAAGCTTTATTTCCGTCTTGTAACCTTGCCCACCAATTGATTTTCCAAGCCATAGACCAACCAGTACTGATATCACCACGGTGGATAAGAGATTGCTTGGAAGCGGCTGCCAATTCTGGTGTATTTTGTAGGGTGATATGGTTACCCGGAAATAAGCCAAATAAATGAGAAATATGTCGGTGTTTATCTTCCGGATCATCCCAATCTTTAAACCATTCTTGCAACTGGCCGTGTTTGCCTATTTTGTAAGGATATAATTTTTGATAAGCATTTTCTACCCGAACTCTTAAAGCAGCATCAACATTTAAAACCTTAGATGTATTTAAAAAAGCTGCAAAAAACTCTTTGGTAATACTCATATCCATGGTGGTAGCCATGCTCATCTCGTACTCTTTACCGTCAATTTTAAATACGTTCTCCGGTGAGGTTGATGGATTGGTAACCAACTGTCCGTTAGCATCTTCTTGTAACCAATTCAATAAAAACTGTGCTGCCCCTTTCATTAAAGGATAAGCTTTATTTCTTAAGAAATTAACATCCCCAGTATACAAATAATGGTCATATAAGTGCATACAAAACCAAGGACTTCCCATTGCCCAGGCAGACCAACGTGGTGTACCTCGAGGGTCCCAATCGTACCCGCCTGTTGGCGATGTTTTAGCCCATATATCTGTGTTGTGATGTACTGTCCAACCTTCATTAATACCGTAATTAGTTTTAAGAGTTTCTTTTCCATTGATGGCTAATCTCCCCATAAAATCAAATAAAGGATGGTGTAATTCAGAAAGATTTCCATTTTCTGCTGGCCAATAATTCATTTGTGTATTGATGTTAGCTGTATAATTACTACCCCAAGGTGGTTGTACTAAATCATTCCAGATACCTTGCAAATTGGTAGGTAAAGAGCCCGGTCTCGAGCCGGCTATCATCAAATACCTTCCGAACTGAAAATATAAAGCTTGTAAGCCTTGGTCGTTACCGCTAATACCTTGTCTTTGCAAACGGATATTAGTTGGTAATTTATCTAAATCTGGATTGCTTTTTAAAGTAAAACTTACACGATTAAACAGTTTTTGATGATCTGTTACATGCAACTGTTTCATGGCAGCATAAGACTTTACAAAAGCTTTATTCATGTCTGCTTGTGCCTGTATAACTGGATTTTTACCCTCTAAACCCGGCGATTTATCAAAACCATTATAACTAGTAGCATCGGTAAGGTAAATGGTTACTGCATTTGCTTTACTCACCTGTAATTGATTTTGCAATGATTTAACCGAACCACCTTCTGTTTTAATTTTTAGATGAACTTCAAAAGTCATCCCTTCCTTTTCATCATAAACAATCTGCTCTGGTTCTGTGCTTCTATGAGCTACATGCTTAGGCGCTTTACCTTTTAATACTAAATAGTTGGCAGCATTTGCCTTTGTAACATATTTTAGTTTGCTATGTAACTCTGTATTGAAACTAATAGCATTGGGCTTATCGGCAGTAATACGTATGAGTAAAACCTTATCGGGATGGCTAATAAAAGTTTCTCTGGTATAAGTAACTCCCGCTACTTTATAAGTAACCTTATGGATGGCTTTGCTAATATCTAACTCTCTTCTGTAAGTGGTAGCTGTAGAATCTTTAAAGTTAAAATCCAGATATAAATCTGCCATGGTGAGATAACGGGCAGAATAAGGTCCTTGTAAGTTCTTTTTCCAAATATCTGTTGCTTTACCATAATCTTCAGTAACGATAGCTTGCCTTACCATAGGTAAAGCTGCTACCCCTTTAGGATTATTACCCGGGTTTGGATAACCAGACCATAAAGTATTATTATTGAGTTGTAAACGCTCTTTGCTAATGTTACCAAACACCATTGCTCCGGTTTTGGCGTTGCCTAAGGGTAAAGCCTCTTCCCAAACTCGGGCTGGACTTTGGTACCACAATTTATTTGAGTTCTCTTGAGCAATAACCACATGAGCGGTTAAGCCTGTTGCAGCTATCAACAAAAAACGTTTCAACATCATCATTTTAAAAATTAAAAGCATAAGTTTTACCCGGTTTAGCATCTATATCAAATTCTTTTGATGCTTTTATACCCACCGGATTTATTTTAGCCTCCGCAGCTATTATTGGTTTCTTAACTTCTGGAACTTCGTAAAAAGTATTAGCATTTAAGCCTTGAGCAGGTTTTAAGCTTTGCGGGATAACAGCTATTAAATCTTCATTAATTCTTAACCTACAATTACCGTTTAAAGAAGATTTTACGGTTAAAGAGGTTAGTTTTTTATTTTTCCAAACAATATCTACCTCAAAACCACCTCTGGCTTTTAAGCCTTTTACGCTACCGCTTGGCCAGTTATCAGGCAAAGCAGGTAAGATGTGTATCGCTCCATCATGAGATTGCAAAAGCATTTCTGCGATACCTGCCGTACAACCAAAATTTCCATCTATTTGGAATGGTGGATGTGCATCAAACATATTAGGGTAAGTACCCCCTCCGGTAACACTCATTGGCATAGCTGGATCTACCAATCGTAATTGGTCTGTTATTAATTTGTAAGCATGATTTCCATCTAAAAACCTAGCCCATAAATTTACTTTCCAACCCATAGACCAGCCTGTTGCCGGGTCGCCACGGTACAATAAAGAAGTTCTAGCTGCATCAAATAGTTCTGGAGTTTTGTATGGAGATATTTGATTACTAGGGTACAAACCGTAAAGATGAGATACATGACGATGTTTATCATCTGGGCGATCTAAATCCCACATCCACTCTTGTAATTGGCTATGTTTACCAATTTGCATAGGTGCTAATCGGGCTTGTGTAGCGGCCAATTGTTTAGCAAAATCAGCATCAACGCCTAAAATTTCAGCTGCCTTTATGGTCTTTCTAAACAAATCAAACAAAAGTTGATTATCCATAGTTGCGCCTGCTGTTATAGAAACTCTTTGCTTAGCCACTTGTGTATTTTCTGGCGAGTTTGATGGCGATACTACCAGCCATTTATTTTTAGGCTCTTCTTGCAAAACATCTAAGTAAAATTCGCAAGCACTTTTTAATATCGGATAATGTTCTTTTAAAAAATTAACGTCTCCGGTAAACTCATATCTATCCCAAAGATGCTGACTCAGCCAAGTGCCTCCCATAGGCCATAAACCTGCATAAGGCCTATCAACCGGACCTGTAATTCTCCAAATATCTGTGTTATGATGCGCTACCCAACCTTTAGCGCCATACATCAATTGGGCAGTTTCTTTTCCTGTTACAGAAATATCCTTAATTAATTTAAACAATGGCTCATGCAGTTCGGTTAAATTGGTAAGCTCGGCAGGCCAATAATTCATTTCTGTGTTGATGTTGATGGTATATTTACTATCCCAAGATGGATTAACCTGAGCATTCCAGATACCCTGTAAATTAGCTGGCTGTGTACCCGGTTGCGAACTTGATATTAACAAATACCTACCAAACTGGAAATAAAGCGCTGCTAAATGCGGGTCGTTACTTTTAGCAAATTCATAAATTCTTAAGTTAGTTGGCTTCTTAACAGCATCATTAACGCCTAAATCTAATTTTACACGGTTAAAATATTGCTGATAAAACTGAATATGTTTAGCTAATGCTTGAGGATAACTTACCTGTACAGCCTTATTTAAATAAGCACTCGCTTTCGCGGATGCATTACCTGATACATCTTTATAATTGATAAAATTGGTAGCAATAGAGATATAAATAGTAGCTGAGTTGGCATTTTTAACTTTCCATTGGTTTTCTGCAAGCTGGACTGTACCCCCGCTGGTAAGTACCTTAACTTGGGTTTCAAACTTTACTTGGCCTTTTTCCCCTTCGTGGTCTGATGATGTTCCGCTTAGGATAAGTTTTTGATTAGCTACTTTTTGCTCTCCCTCTAAAGGAGATGTTAAAGAAGCATTGAAAGTAATTTTACCTGCCTCGCTAGCGGTTAGCCTAACAATGATGGCTTGGTCTAAAAACGAAGAGAAAATCTCTCTTTTATAGCTCACACCTTTTAGTTTATAGGTAACAGTTGCTACGGCCTTTTCGATATTCAAATCGCGGTAATAGTCTTGAACTTGCTCATGCCCCGGAAAATCTAAAAATAAATCTCCAACAGGTTGATACATCATGCCGCTATTTTTTTTAGGCATGAGTTCAACATCGGCCAAAGCCTGCGCTTCTACAATTTTACCTTCTGCTAAGAGTTTTCTTACAGCAGGAATGGCTTTCCCAGACTCGGCAGTTACATTGTTATTAGGGCCACCAGACCAAACCGTTTCTTCATTAAGCTGTAATTGCTCTTTAGCAGGACCGCCAAAAATCATAGCTCCTAAGCGTCCATTACCAATAGGTAAAGCTTCATTCCAATTGGCGGCTGGCTTATTATACCAAAGTTTTAAGGTTTTATCTAAACCAGTTTGACTAAAACTTAATTTAGAAAAAGCCATTAAAAGCAATAAGGAGATGTATTTCTTCATCTTATAAAGTTAACATTTCTGAAGGTACACCTTCTGATTTAACTGCAATGGTATTTTTGCCACTATTGGTTTTAACACTTATTAAAGCTCGGCCATTGTAGAACTGCACATATCTAGAGCCTGTAGAAGTTCCTTGATTATCTATCAATTCGCCATCTCCGGCTAAAGAAAAACGTACCCAGTTTCTAGCATCTAAACAAGTTACGCCATTAGCATCTTTAAGTTTTACTTCTATAGTAGCTTTACCATTTTCTTCAGCAATTTTGCTTACTTCTAATTTTGCTGGAGCTCCCCATTGTCTGGTTTCGTATTCAAAAGTAATCTCGTCTTCTAAAACAGTTTTACCTTTCTTGGCAATTACTTTTACTATGTTTTTACCTGCATTTGGCACTACATTCCAACGTAAACCTGCCGCTGGAAAATCCTGACTGTTACGCTTTTTAATCCCTTGGCTTTTACCGTTTACAAATAATTCTGCTTCATCGCAATTAGAGAAAACTTTAATCATTTTTTCTTCTCCGGCTGCACCCCAACGTACTGGCCAAGTGTGGCCGTAAATATGTACCATAGGCTTTTTCGTCCAGTAAGACTGGTAAACATAAAAAACCTCTTTTTTGGTAAAATCTCTTTCTACAACTCCTTTTTGGTTCATGTAAGGTACAGGGTTATCGGGCCTTACCGGGGTAGAAAAATCTTTGAAAGGCCATTGTGCAGTACCTGTTAGCCAAGGCATGGTTTCTTGTTCTTTTAAATGCCAATCAACCAAGTTTACGATGTAAGATTCGCTCCAATCACCATCTTTAGAAACTCTACTAGCACCACCAATTAAAGAAGCATCTCCGGCTCTTTCATCGGCGCCAACGCCAGTTTTAACTTTACGTAAAGCGTTATCTGGGTTTTCGGAATGACGGCGAGCATGACCATCGCCACCCCACTCTACATGTAAAAAGTGTTTAACTTTCTTAAATTCTTCTTCAGAAACTTGCTTATATTCTGTATAAATACCGCGATACCAGCCGGCCCAGATAGAAGGCGAGTAAACATCAACAATATCTTTACAGAAATCGCATCTTCTGATGGCTGTTTTACGGGTTGGGTCTAAAGCATGTGAAAGATCATGCAACTCTTTCATAAATACTCTGATTTTCTCTTTATCAAATTCCGGAAAATCTCCAGGCCAATCGTTCTCATTACCTAAACCCCAAATGATTATAGATGGATGATTATAATGCTGCTCAATCATGTTAGTGAGCATTCTACGAGCTTGTTGTTTATAAACATCGCCACCTAAGCCCCCACGACACCAAGGAATTTCTTCCCAAACCACCATTCCTAGGCTATCACATAAGTTTAAGATGGTTCTAGATTGCTGATAATGACCTAAACGGATGAAATTGACACCCATATCTTTCATCATTTTCATTTCGGTACGCATCATTTCATCTGTCATGGCGGCTGCAACTCCGGCATGGTCTTCATGACGGTGTGTACCTTGCAATAGCAAACGCTTTCCGTTTAATAAAAACGGCCCTTTCTCTACAAATTCAAAATGTCTAAATCCTATTTTTTCTTGATGTTTATCTACACCATCAGCAGTTTTAACATTTAATTCAACGGTATAAAGTGTTGGTTTATCCGTAGACCAAAGCTCGGCTTTAGCTACTTTTATATTAGCAATTTCTACATCATTACCCGTTAACTGAATTTGCTTTTTTTGTGTATTGATAACTTTACCTGAGGGTGATATTAACTTAAGTTCTACCTCTGCGTTGCTAGCACCTTTAGGGTTATAAAACCTTGCTTTTATGTTTAGGGAAGCATTTTTACCTTCTTTATCTACCGTGGCTAAAGCGAAAACTTTATCAACCGAAAGGGATGGCTTATAAACCAAATTTAAGTAACGATAGATGCCTCCGTAAAGGTTAAAATCAGATAAATCAGATGGAATAAGCTCTAAATCGCGAGAATTATCTGTGCGGATAGACAAAGGTATTTTACCTTTGAACTGTTTTTGATAAACATCGGTCTTTTGGAAAGCGGATACAGCATCGGTAATATCAACGGTAAATTCATCATATCCACCAACATGTGAACCCACTTTTGTTTGATAGATATAAACATCGGTCTTTTGCCCAGCACCTTCAAAATGTAATAAAGTTCTTCCTGTTTGATAAGGATTTTTCACCTCTATTAAAGTTCTGTACCAAGATGGTCCTTGATAATAATTCATATCAGGGTCTACCGCATCTTCTGCATTAACACAATGTGGCAAATTTACTTTTTCCCATAGCGGCACACTTTCTGGATTACCAGCCCCCACTGGTCTAACGGCTTCCCAGATACCTCCTAAATCTTGTTTTAGGAACTCCCAGTTATCATTTAATCTTATTTTTTGTTGAGCAATTACTGAATTTTGTAAACCTAGAACTACAAGAACTAGCCAAATGATATTTTTCTTTAACAAAGCGTACGATTTTAGTTTAATTAATGATTAATAAAAGTTATGGGTTAAATGGCCCTTCGCCCGCCCAAGTTTGTAGCTGAGATGATATACTGCCCATTCTTTGTGCTGGAATGGTGACATTATTTACAGCGGCATCGCCTAACCTATCTTTTAACTGGGTAAGATACAAACTTCTAGGCTGTACATGGATATTGTTACTTTCAAAATAGCCATTACCTGCAAAAGTTAGGGCAATATTACCAACACCCCAATTTCTGGCTGCTGCCGGACTTTGTACCATGATATCTGCCCGGGTTGACCTGCAATTCCAAAACATGGTTTGAGCACCTGCCCATCCATGACCTGAGCCACTCGCACCTCTATTTTGTACCCTGATTTGCCCACCAAAAACATTATCAAATAATAATCCTGTACTCCATCTATGGTGCGGCCCAATGTCTGATGTAGTTTCTACTGCAACACAATCTAAGAATACGTTTGGCCCAGGTACTGTAGAACCTGTTACATAACAGTGCCTTCCACCTCTTGAAAAACAACGTTGAAATAGATTAAAAGGTGAGGTTCCTGCTATGTTAAAAGAGTATTTTCTCCCTCCTGTTGTTTGAGATTTAGGATCAAGCATAGCACAATCTTGAACAGTGTTATATACAGAGCTCTCTTCTATAGATACACAAGCATAGCCAAAAAATTGTGCTGTAACATCTTTAACCCAACAGTTTTCTGCTCTAAGAAGTTTTACTCCGTACCAGGCATGTTGTTCGTCGTTATCGTTTTCAAAGACAGAAACTAAACGCATATTTTCTACACCAGAATTTTGAATTTTACCAGAAACGGAATGTATACCAACTCTACCACCGCCATAACGGCTTTGTATAGGGTCTACAATGGGTGCATTTATGGTGATATTATTTCCGCTTATAGCGGTTATAACACGTTCATAAGACATCACATATCTACTTGGTGTCCATCCGTATTGTGTCATATCTAACAAATCTATCCATGCTTGGTTAGGGGTTCTAGTAACCAAAACTCTACTACCAACCGTTAAGCCATTGGTGTTTTCTAAATTAAATGATTTAGCACCTGTGGGAACATAATTATCAGAAATTAATCTTCTAGAGCTTGTTACTTCACCCAAATTAGAACCACTTCCCTGTACCCTTATCAGGGTACTACCAATCAGTCTCTTAGTTGCTCTTAAAATTGTACCAGATGCGCCTTGTCCAACGCCTCTTAATACAACCCCACTGGCTCTTATAACTAAAGAATCTCCAACATCATAAGTACCCGCATTTAGCAAAATAGCCCCTCTAAAACCATTTGCATCCACTGGTAAAGCTTCAACTTCATTTATCACTTGCTGAATTCTGGCTCTATTATCACCTAGTTGTGCAGACAGGGTTCTTACCACTGGAGCCGTAGGAATAGCAACACCTCCGCCTTTGTAACCCGCATTAGAAAAATCTGGTACTGTATTAATTTTATCGGTTTCGCCCTGGTTTGCAAAAGTATTATATGCTAGTTTACCACTAACATCAGTATACACTAAAGCAGTATTGTTAGCCGGTGGCGTGGGAGGCGGAGTTACCGGAGGCTCTTCCACTGGTGGTGGAGTAGGTTCTTCTTTCTTAGCCACTTCTTTCTTTTTACAAGCTAATGCTAAAACAAAAAGCGTAAAAACAAACCATAGCTTGTAATTCCGGAGAATTTTAACAAATAATACTGTTTTCATATAGTTTAACTAAATTATTTTTTACTAGCTGCTCTAACAGTTTTTACCTGAGCTGCAGTAATGGCACTTGCTTTATTTTGAAAGCTGTTTCTCACATAAGTGAGTACATCGGCAACTTGTTGATCGGTTAAAAAAGCCATAGCAGGCATTACATTAGCATAAGTTTCTCCATCAATCTCTACACCTTCGCTTAAACCTTTTAGTACAATATTTATGAGCCTGGTTTGGTCTCCTAAAACATAAACTGTTTTACTTAAAGGTGGGTTTAAACCTGACACACCTAAACCATCTGCTTGATGGCAAACCGCACAATATTGCGTGTAAACTACCTTTCCGTTATTGATAGCGTTTTGCATACCAGCTGCTACCGGAGCTGCTTTAGTTACTACCTTCTTAACTGGTGCTTTAGGCTTAGTTTGTGCAAAAACCGAAACTGACATTACCAAAACCAGTATTACACTGGCTATTAACTTATTTACCGTCATATATAATTCTAAAAATTGTTCCTTTTTTGTCTTCACTTACATATAATGACCCGTCTGGCCCTTGTGCCAATCCGCAGGGGCGGTATTTTGCCTGACTGCTGGACATTACTTCTGGTGTTCCGGCAAAACCATTGGCAAAAATTTCCCAATCGCCGGTAGGTTTTCCATTTTTAAAAGGTACAAAAGCCACAAAAAAACCTTCTTGCTTTAAAGGAGCTCGGTTCCAAGAGCCGTGAAAAGCTACAAAAGCTCCATGCTTATATCTCTCTGGAAACTGATTACCGGTATAAAACAGCAGTGCATTAGGAGCAAGATGCGCAGGAAAAGCCACTACAGGATCTATAAAAGTAGGATCGGCTTCTTTTTTACCATCACCACCATATTCTGGCGCTAGTATTTTCTTTTTTTGGATAGGGTCATAATAACTGTAAGGCCACCCAGCATGATCGCCTTTTTTAATCATAAACATACATTCAGCAGGTAACTCGGCATTAGCTTTATCATCATAAAGTTCAGGAAAAATACTGCTTAAGTTATCTCTGCCATGCTGCATCACAAATAGCGTATTGTTTTCAGGATTCCAATCTAAACCCATTACATTACGTAAACCCGTGGCATACCTTACACCTTCTTTGTAAGATTGATTTAGTTTGTCGGCTTTAAATTGCCATATTCCACCGGCAGAATCCAAGATAGGGCAATTTGGAATCCCCATAGAGCCTCTTGCTCTATTTTGGTATTGGCAAGAGTTTGATGGTGAGCCGATGTTTACATAGATGTTGTTATCATTATCTAGAACAATGGATTTGGTATTATGCTGCCTCTGATTGATTAAACCCGTTACCAGTTTTTCTGGCTTATCTGGCGCTATAACTTCATAATTTTGGTTGAGCTTGTATCTAAAAATCCCTTCGTCTGAACTGGCATACAAATAATCATTCTTCAAAAAAATTCCAGTTCCTATATAATCTCCAAAACCAATTTGCTCATCAATTTTACCGTCGCCATTATTATCTTTTAAATGATAAATGGTTTTTTCGTTTAAAACCTTGCTTAATTTTACATAAATATCACCTTTTGGGGTAACGGTTAAATGTCTGGCTTTACCTAAATTCTCTGCTACTACTAAAGCGCCAAAGCCTTTAGGCAATGTTAAGCCCGCGTTGTTCTGATCTGGCAATACTTTACTTGACTTTACTGGTTTGGGATGTTCACTCTTAAAGGATGAAAAGATTATAAAACTTGTAATCTGGATAATGAAAAATATATGGCGCTTCATAACTTAACTCTCTGTTTGAGGCAAGCAGAAAAAACATCTGTTGTACCTTTTTGATGAAATTTAAACTCTATATAATTTAGGATGAATAACAAAGCTACCTTTTAATATAAACATTAGGTTATGCCTAATTAGCAATTTATGCAGTACTATTGGCAATATAACTTCATTAAACGTGGTGAAGCAAAAGAAAACGATTAAAAATATGGGTAAAACTATATAGTTTTTACGAAATCGATTACGATGATATAAATGAAAAATTATGTCTAAAAAAGAATTAATTTTTACTAAAAAATACCTTTATAAATAATATTTTAATGTAATTATTAAAAAGTAAATTTAAATTAACTTTAAAGAACATGCAAACTGATAACAGGTTTTAGAGGCATTGTTTGCGGCCTTGTGTTGACTTATAATTGTGTCAACCAAAAATTAAACCAATGAAACCACAACTTTTAAAAGTGACCTCTGGTCCTGTACATTCTTTTAGTGTGAGGCAAGACTTAGTCCCAAACATCAACAACAGATGGCATTATCATCCAGAATTAGAACTTATTCATTTTAGAGCGGGTAAAGGAACTCAGTTTATTGGCGACAGCATTAAAAGGTTTGGCCCGGGAGATATAGTGCTTGTAGGCTCTAATTTACCACATTATTGGAGATATGATGATTTGTATTCACATGAAAGCCCAAAACTAACGGCAGAGTCAAGAGTAGTACATTTTAATGAGAATTTTTGGGGCGAAGCTTTTTTAAATCTGCCTGAGAATAAAATCTTCAGAACTTTATTTGAGAAAGCTAAGAGAGGTATCCAAATTAAAGGTAAAACCAGAGTTAAAGTAGCAGAATGTTTAGAAAAACTACTCTATACTGAAGGTCCAGAAAGAATCATGATTTTAATGGAAACCTTGCTGACTATAGCTCAATCTCAACAAATTAGCACTTTATCTTCTATTGGTTATCATAATGAGCTTGAAGAGCATGAAAACGATAGGATGACTTTAATATATGAGTACACACTAGCCAATTTCCGCAAGAAAATACAATTAGAGGAAATAGCAGAAATAGCTCATATCAGTCCAAATTCTTTTTGCCGATATTTTAAATCAAGAACAAGAAAAACTTATTCGCAGTTTTTATTGGAAGTAAAGGTTGGACAGGCTTGTAAATTACTCATGGAAAACAATCTTTCCATTAAAGAGCTATGTTATGAAAGTGGATTTAACAATTTTGCTAGCTTCCACAAATATTTTAAGCAAATAACAGGGCTTAGTCCATTGAGCTATAAAAAAGAGTTTAACCAAACCAGTTTTAATGTTTTGCAAAAAAACTAAGTAGTGCCCTACATCAAATTATTAACTTATAAAACGTACAAAAGCCCTTTATGGGCTTTTTGTTCATCGTACAACAATTATGAAAAAAACACTTTTATTTTTAGTTACACTAAGCTTTGGCTATTTATATGCTTATGCTCAAATTGGTAAAAATTGGACGGAAATTACCAAAAGAGAAGAAGGGCGATTTAAAATACAATTAGAAAATTTTAAGAAACCATCAGGAGATAATACTCCTTTTAGCTGGCCTAGAACTGCTGCTTTTGCAGATAAAGATGGCAAAGAACTACCCTCATTATCTGCCGATGTTACCACGCATTATCACTGGAATCCAGCTCTAAATACACATACCTTTACGTTGGTTAAATTTCCTGGAAATAGATCTGAGATAAGAATCCACGATAATTATAGAACAGGCTCCAGACAATTTGAGGGTTATTTAACTATGAATGGTCAATTAGACAAGCAAGCAGTTTTTCAGCTTTTTGGTAGTGCAGAAGGTGCTACACAAATGCAAATCAGAGGTTTTGGAAACCGCAAAGGTGGCTCTTTAGAAGTTACGTTTGATACCAAAATGCCTTCATCTGGCAATAAAGTAATTGCAACTAACATCAACAATAAAGAAGTAAGGATAAATGTTATCCATTTACAGGAAGATGTTGGCGATGCCGTAATTGTTTATGTGGATGGCGTAGAAAAATTTAGATTTAAGGATGGAGAAACCTTAAAAGATGGTAAAGAATTTATGAACTACATGAAATTTGGTGTGTATGGTAGAGAGCAAGATGGCGAATTTGACGGCGTTACCAATATGCAAACCAAATGGAGAAATGTAAGATTGTGGGAAGGCGGACAACCATAAATTGTTTTAACACTATATCATAAATTAAATAAGGATAAATCATATTAAATCATCATTTTTGCGTTTTAATTGAGCTAGCAGATGCTAACAACAGACATAAGCAAAGCAAAAGAGGCACTTGAAAATGATGATTTAATTGCTATCCCTACCGAAACTGTTTACGGTTTGGCCGGAAATGCTTTTAGTGATACTGCTGTAAAAAAAATATTTGATTTAAAGCAAAGGCCACATTATAATCCCTTAATTGTTCATATTCCTTCAATAGATTTTTTAAGCAAAGTTGCTAGAGATATACCTCCTTTAGCATTAACACTAGCGCAGAATTTTTGGCCTGGCCCATTAACACTGGTTTTAAAAAAACAAGCTATCGTACCTGATATGGTTACCGCAGGTAAAGATACCGTTGCTGTTAGGATGCCAGACCATACTTTAACCATCGCTTTATTAAAAGAATTAGATTTTCCATTAGCAGCGCCAAGTGCTAATCCTTTTGGCTGTATCAGCCCGTCTACAGCACAGCATGTTTACAATTATTTTCATGATACTTTACCCGTAATTTTAGACGGCGGTCCTTGTCAAAAAGGAATAGAATCTACCATTATTGGGTTTGAAAACGATGAGCCCATTTTGTATCGTCATGGTTCTTTGGCGATAGAAGATATAGAGGCTTTAGTAGGTCGGGTTAAAACCAATACGCTTAATAATGCTAACCCACAAGCACCTGGCATGCTTTCTAAGCATTATGCCCCTAAAACAAGAACTTATTTAACCGAGGATATTTCTAAATCACTTACAGAATTTGAAGGTAAAAGAATTGGTGTAATGATGTTTAAGGATAAAGCAATAGGTAAAGATATTGTGCATCAAGAAGTATTATCTATAAATGGAGATATGAAAGAAGCTGCTAAGAATCTTTATAAAGCCATGCATATTTTAGACCAGCAAGAGCTGGATGTCATTATCGTAGAGAAATTCCCTGATATTAACCTAGGCATTACCATAAATGATAGGTTAAACCGGGCTACAAAATTATAATCAAAAAAGCCGGAATGCATGTGCATAACCGGCTTCCCTCTCTATTTAATTATAATTTCTATAAAGAAACACCGCGTTTCCAAGGAATAAAATCATCCTGACCGTGTTTTACTGCGCAAACTTCAATTTCGCCGCTGGCAACTGCAATAACATAATCTAAAATTCTTGCTCCGGCTTCTTCAATAGTTTCTTCACCTTCTATAACAGTACCTGTATTGATATCGATAATATCGCTCATACGGTTATATAAAGTGGTATTGCTTGATAATTTTACAACTGGCACAATTGGGTTTCCGGTTGGAGTACCTAAACCAGTAGTGAATAAAACTATATTAGCACCAGAACCAACCTCGGCCGTTGTGCTTTCTACATCATTACCAGGTGTACAAAGTAAATTTAAACCGGGTTTAGTTACCTTTTCAGGATAATCCAAAACCTCTACAACCGGAGAAGTTCCGCCTTTTTTGGCTGCTCCGGCAGATTTTATAGCATCTGTAATTAAACCATCTTTTATATTTCCAGGAGATGGGTTCATATCAAAACCAGAACCAGCTTCAACAACTCTTTTCTCGTAAATACGCATCAATTGGTTAAAGCGTTCTGCTTGTTCTACAGAAGTGCATCTATCACTGATATTTTGCTCTACCCCGCAAAGCTCAGGAAACTCTGCTAAAATTACCGTACCACCCAAAGCAACTAACAAATCAGAAGTATAGCCTATAGCCGGATTTGCAGAAATACCCGAAAAACCATCAGAACCACCGCATTCTAAACCTATAGTAATTTTACTTATAGGTGCTGGTTGACGTGTACACTCGTTGGCTTTAGCTAAACCTGCTAAAGTTTGCTTGATAGCCCATGAAAGCATATCAGCTTCAGTTCCAATTTTTTGTTGTTCTAAAATGTATAAAGGTTTAGAAAAATTAGGGTCTCTTTTAGCAATTTCTGCTTGTAAAATAGATACCTGAGCGTTTTGACATCCCAAACTTAAAACAGTTGCGCCAGCACAATTTGGATGTGTAATGTATCCTGCTAAAAGGCCGCATAAAGTTTCTGAATCTTGCCTGATACCACCACAACCGCCTTCGTGTTTTAAGAATTTAATTCCGTCTACGTTAGGAAAAACACGTTCTGCTTTTTGATGAGTTTCTTCTACAAAAACTTCGGCCTGTAAAAGCTCATCTGTTTTTGCGCCATTTTTATAAAGAGCTATCAGTTGCTCTGCTTGTGATTGATAGTTGTTTTTCCTTTTGTAACCTAAGCTTCCGGTTAAGGTTTCTTGTAGCACATCAATATTTCTGTTTTCGCAAAAAACCATCGGGATAACCAACCAATAATTTGCTGTACCTACGCTACCATCTTCGCGGTGGAAACCCATGAAAGTACGATTTTGCCATGCAGAAACATCGGGTTTAACCCAATCTGTTTTACGCTCTCCGGTTTCAAAACCTAAAGCAGCATGCTTAAGATTCGAAGTGGTTATAACGTTTCCTCTTTTCAAATCTGTTTGTGCTTTACCAACCAAAACACCATACATGATAACCTCTTCTCCTGCTTTTAAATCAGTAGTAAGAAATTTATGTTTAGCCTGTACATCGTCTAAAACGGTATAATTTTCATTTTGGTAGCTTAATTGTTCGCCCGCTTTAATATCAGTTAAGGCAACAATTACATTATCATTTGGATGAACTTTTAAAATACGTTGTCTCATGGTTATGCCTGTGCTTTACTGCTCTTAAATTGTTTCAATAAAGTACTTACAGATGATTTTTTTATTTCTTCGTAATACTTGTTAACTGCTTTTACAAAGCCCGGAAGCTCGGCTAAAGAATCTCCCCAAAGAAAATTATCTGCTAAAACAGCTTCTACTTTACTATCTTGATGCTTTATTAAAATATCGTTCACATAGGCGGCTTTATCATCATTGATATGATATGTTGTACCGTTAAGCTCTCCATAAAATTTATCGCCTTCCTGCTTACCTTCAACAAAACGAATGTATGCTGCAAAACCAAAAGCAATTAATTGCGGTACATGTGTAAATTTCTCGTAATGGTTTAGCAATAATGGTACTACCCTCATTTTCAGTTTGGAAGTATAGTTCATACTGATACTTAACCATTGATGTTTGATGTGTGGGTTTCTGAACCTGTCTAAAACTTTGTCAGCAAAATCATCCGTAACGTCAGTTGTAACTTGATAAGGTATGGCTAGGGCTATTTCAGCTTTCATCAAATCGGCAATGAAATTTTCCATGTCCTCATTATCCATAGCTGATTTTACAGTCTCAAACCCTGCTAAATACGCTACCCCGCAGCTTAGGGTATGTGTACCGTTTAACAAACGAAGTTTTAGCTCGCGATGTAAATTGATATCAGGAGTGATGACTACACCTTTATCAGCCTCAGCAAAAGAAAGCTTTTGCTTTACTTTTTCGTCGCCCTCTATAGCCCAAAGACTATAAACTTCAGACATGGTAAGTAAATTATCGGTGTAACCTAATTCTTGTTGTAGGTTTTCTAAAGCAGCAGCATCAGGTTTGCCGGGTACAATTCTATCTACCAAAGAATTACAAAATTGATTGCTGTTTTGCATCCAATTTATGAAATCTTGTGGCAATTGGTTTTTCTTAGCTTGCTTTAAAAGGATGTCTTTTAACTTGGTGGCATTATCAGGAATAAGCTCCGTAGGAACGATAACTAAACCTCTGTCTTCTGCGCCATTAAATATTTTATAACGATGAAATAAAACAGCTAACAACTTTCCTGGGAAAGATACTGGGGGATGTGCATGAACATCGTCTTCTACCAATTGAATTCCTACTTCTGTAGTGTTTGATACGATAACTTGAAGATGTGGTGAGGCAGCAAAATCTAATACTTCTTGCCATTGTGTACCTGCCACCAAAACTTTACTAATAGAGGCATTAATGATGTTTTCTTCTATTTTTTTACCGTTTTCTATACCACGTACGCAAACGGTGTATAAAGCGTCTTGCTCATCAAATTCTTTGGTAGAACCTGTATCGGTAGATTTTACGACTACAACTCGACCATTAAAAATTCCGGCTTTATTGGCCTTATCTATATAATAATCTGGCAAACCGCGTAATAACACGCCGGTGCCAAATTGTAATACTTTAGCAGGTAAATCAAATATATTTGTATTTGGTTTACCTACCACTTGAGCGTTAATGTCTTTTAAATTGCTTTGTGATAATTGCATTTTTGAGAGATTGTTTATTTTGAGGATGTTAGCTTTAATAACCAGTGGAATAATTCTTTAGCTGCCGTAAGATTATCAAAATCCGAAGGAAGCTTTCTGCCATCTACATATTCATTGTACAGCCAAGGGTCGCCAACGGCAAATACCAAACCCTTACCATACTTAGCAGTTGCCATAACCACATCATTATTATGGGTTAAAACTGCCTTTGCAGGGGATTGAAGTTGAAGGGTACTAATTTCTTTTAGGTATAGTTTCTTGGCCGATTTAAAAATTTCATTTCCGGCAGGAACAGGTATAGCTCCCATTTCATACTGGTTGCCCGTTACCGGGTTTTTTAATTCTTTTTTATACTGAATGCCAAAAACCTCTGCCAGCTTGTTAAACTTATCCAGCTCGGCATTTTTTTCATCATTAGCCATCAAAACTAAAGTTCCACCTTGGCCAACCCAATTTTTAATTTCCTGAATTGATGAAGCATCCATAAAATTAGGATTAGTGGTTTCTTTCTCAGTATCTGGGTCTACAATGATATAGACGTTGGCTTGAGCTAAATTAGCTGCTGTTGGTGCTGCTTTTAAAGTTGCTAGTTTAGCTCCGGTATAAGTAATATGCTCCCCTAGTAAAGAGAAGCCATTGTTATCCATTTCATCCCATACGTAATGGAAACTTTCTTGTTGGCCAATGATATTTTTACGGAACTCGTTATTGAAATAATTATCTAACAAAACGGTTTTACCCTTGCCTACTTGAGGATTATTTCTGGTTTGCATTTCATTAGCAGCTAAGATGAAAGCGCCCATGCCTTTAGGATCATCCTGAATTACTTTTTCGCTTAAGTAGTACTCATAACTACCATCACGATAAGGTTTACCGCCTAAACCAGCCACACTTACAGTACCGTTTAGGTGTAAAAAACCTTCAGCATCAGTCTCTAAAAATTGTTTTTGGATACCTGTATAAGCTTTTTGAGCAATGGCTTCGTATTTTGTTGGTAAAACACCTAGTCTAATACCTTTTGCCAAAGTATAAACAAACATACAAGAGGCAGAAGCTTCTAAATAGTTTCCTTTACCATCAGGCATATTCATCACCTGATACCATAAGCCGCTTTTTTTATCTTGAGAGGCTTCTATAGCTGCTGCAAAGCGATTTAAAACAGCTACAATTTCTTCTCTTTTGGGATGATTTACTGGAAAATGGTCTAAAACATCAACCATAGCCATACCGTACCAACCCATGGCTCGTCCCCAAAAATGTGGCGAATTTCCGGTTTCTTTATTTGACCATCTTTGTTCTCTAGACTCATCCCAACCATGATAAATTAACCCAGTTTTTGGATCGCGAGCAACTTTCTCTATATGTATAAATTGGTTAGCGATATCATTAAATGCTTCTGGTTCGTTAAAAAGTTGTGCCCACTCGGCATAAAATGGCATACCCATGTATAAACCATCTAGCCAAACTTGGTGCGGATATATTTTCTTATGCCAATAGCTACCCTCTTTGGTTCTAGGGTGCTCTTGCAATTGTTTTCTTAGTTGGGCTGCTGCTTTGTAATACTTCTCTTTTCCTGTAACGCGATAAAGCATCAATAAAGCTCTTCCTGTACGGATGTTGTCAATATTATAATCTAATAGTTTATAGGTTTTGATGGTTCCATCAGCTTCTACAAACATATCCATACAGCGTTGTACGTAGTTGAAATAAGTAGCATCGGCAGTGCTTTTCCAAACATTGGTGATGCCTTCTAAAAAAACGCCAGTTTCATAAGTCCACTTTAATGGTCTGCTATTATTTTCTATAGGAAAAGACCATTTATGCATCACTGTTTTAGACAGTTCTTGCGCCAGTGGCTTCTGCTGATAAGAAATTTGACGAGTGGTAGAGCAAGAAGCTAAACCCATACTTCCTGCTAAAAATGCTATTATAAAACGCTTCATCATTTCTTATTTATTAATTTTTAGCGATTTAGGCTTTGCTCCGAAATTAAATTTCACCTTATCTTTTGCTGTGGTAACAGATGGGCCTGCAAGAGAAACAGCCTCGGTTCTATCGCCAGATAGGGTTATTAAGTTTTGGATTTCTGTATCTGATTTTAAACCGCTGATGTTGATTTGTTTGCTATTTTCTACTAAAATCAAAGGATTAGTTACATCACTTACCAAATGGATATTTTTTAGGTTGATATTAGTAGCTTCAATTAACTCGATACCAATTTTAGATTTAATGGTAACATCTTCTAAATTGATGTTTTGGATATTCATTTCTGGAATCCCCCTCATGAAAATACCTTTCTCTGCACCTATACAAACCACATTTTTGATGTAAAAATCTTTAAACTGTGGTGTAGCCTCTGTAACGGGTAAAAATTCTACTTTAGGTGCTGCTCTTTGCTCGCCAGCCATAGGTACTGGGTCTATTGCGGCATAATACATATCAAACAAAATAGCATCGCCCGGGATGTTTTTCATAAAGGTATTGGCGATGTAGATTTTTTCCACCACCCCACCACGACCACGAGTGGTTTTAAATCGTAAGCCAATATCAGTACCTATAAAAGAGTTGTTGTAAACAAATAGGTTTCTTGCCCCACCAGACATCTCACTACCAATAACGAAACCTCCATGAGCATGGTAAACCACATTATTTCTTACAATTACTTCTTCTGTTGGCATACCTCTTTTTCTACCCGCTTCATCTCTGCCAGATTTAATGCAAATACCATCATCGCCAACGTCAAAAACAGAATCTTCTATAAGAACATTTTTACAAGATTCTACATCAATACCATCTCCATTTTGTGCATACCATGGATTTCTTACCAGGATATTTCTTACCGTTAAATCTTGACACATTAAGGGATGAAGATTCCATGCTGGTGAGTTTTGAAAAGTAACACCTTCTAACAATACTTTTTTACAGCTGTTTAAAACCAGTAAATTAGGGCGATAGAAATCTTTCATTTCTGTATAATCTTCTGGTTTGGTACCGGGCTTTATCACTGTAGCATCTTTAGTATTGAAGCCTTTCTGATAACTTACGGATGGAAACCAATTTTTACCATCTTTATCTACCACACCACCAGAAGCAACCAAATTTTTCCATTGAGATTCGTTTAATTTACTTTTCTTCACAAATCTCCAAGCATCACCATTGCCATCTATTATTCCGGCACCGGTAATAGCTATATTTTCTAAATTGTAGCCCGATATTGGCGCTTCATTAACCACAGCTGGTTTACCCTCCCAGCTACCTTCTATTAATTTATATTGGCTTTTATCTGTAGTAAAAAGTAATAGAGCGCCACTTCTTAAATGTAAGTTTACGTTGCTTTTCAGGTAAAGAGGCCCAGTAAGCCAAACACCTTCATTGAGTAAAACAATGCCTCCACCGTTTTTGCTACAAGCCTCTATAGCTTGGTTAATACTGCTAGTGTTTAGCGTTACACCATCAGGCTTAGCGCCATATTTTACAATATCAAAAGTATCTTTTTTAAAAACAGGCGTTTTTATAATAGGCATTTTAACATTAAAAGTTTTAATGAAAGCTAGTGAATCTGTTATTTGCTTTTGCCTATTTTCTTGCGCAACAGATGATGAAATAAGGGTACACAATACTAAGCCCGAAATCATCATTCTTTTAATTCTTTTAATCATCATATCGTTAATTTTATAACCAAAAATTATTGGCTCCATATTGTACTAATATTTAAAATTTGATCAGGTTTATAAGAATCTTAAAGGCTTCAATAATTGATTTTAGACCTTTAAACAACAATTTTAACGAAATTTAGTAAAGCCTATGCGTATTTGGGGGTATTTATTTGTGCAATCGTTACCGGGAAGGTTTGCGTAAAAAATTACGAGTACTTTAGCATATTTTACATTGGGCAGACAAGCTCATCAGAAGAAGAGTTTCTTTTGTGTTTCTGATAAGAAAATTCTCCTTTAATCTTAGATAAGATTAAAGGAGAAATATTTAAAATATTTTAGTCTAGCTTGAAAGCTAAAACAGAATTTTTAAGAAAAGTTGGAACATAAACGATACGCTTTACAGGGTCGTAACCAATATCAGCAGTATTAATTTTTTCGGCTCTGGTATCTAGTAATTTTTCTACTTTACCGCTTACAGTTACGTAGTAAATTAGACCTCCCCAACAAGAAACTAAAAACTCTCCGTCTTTAACAGGCTCTAGTCCATCGCCACCTAATTCAAAGCCTTCTGCTAGTTTAGTAAGCTCTTTTTTAGCATTAGCTTTCCACAATTCTGGACCCGCTAAAATGTATAAATCTGTACCTATAGCTTTTAGTCCGTTTACACTTTTAACATCTTCTAAATAAAGTTCAGGAGTGTTATTAACGATACGAAAAACCTTTCTTTTACGTGTATCAGACACATAAACAACGCCTTTATCATCTACAGTAACATCGTTTAAAAACTCGGTTTCTGGTACTGTAATACGATTGGTAATTTTAGCAGCTTTCATATCTATCACCACTACTTCAGTTAAATCTGCCACGTACATGGTGTTTTTATAAACGCCAATTCCTTTTGGTGCGTTAAGCCCAGTTACCCAGTTTAAATTGATGGTTTTACCATCTAAAGTTAGCTTACCAATAGCACCTTTTCCATCTTTTTCGCTACCGCCACCATCTATCTGAGACACGTATAAAAGTTTCTCTTTAGCAGAATACAAGACAGATTCTGGTACCGGAATACTATCTGCAGATTTCCAAATTTGCGTTAGCTTGTGCTGTGCATCGGCCTTTAAGGCTACAAAAAACAAAAATGTAAAAAGTAGTTTTTTCATGATGTTAGTTTATAATTTTTCTAAAACTAACCATTAGAATCCTTATTTAAAAGGCTGCCATCCTTTAAAGACTTGGTTAATGGTGTAGGTTTTTAAATCTTTCTTCTTTATTTGATGTGCCCATTTCACACGTTCCTGTACAAAAGCACCAGGTCCACTACTTCCATATTCTGCATAAAAAACGGTGCTTTCATTAGCAGGGTCTCGCCAATTATCCCAACCTTCTGGTCTGATATGTTTATCCATAAAAGTGGAGATAAATACCGTTTTAGCATGAGGGCGCCATGGTCTGCCTAAGAAAACTTTTCTGACTTGATCATCTGCGGCAAGCAACTTACAATTCATAAAAATAAAGCCACAACTTGTTTGAGAGGTGGTGGAAGCCGCCGTAATATAAGAATCTTTGATACTAATGATTGCACAATTTTGAAACCATGCTGTGGCTGCACCAAAAATAAAATCGGTAGTGCCGCTAATGGTACAATTTTCAAAATAATTTCTTGCGCCATCTTTAGCTACATACAAAGTATCTTGATGACCTTTTATATCGCAATTTTTAACGGCTGTTCTATCGCCTTCTATGTGTAACGCAACAGCTTGGCCAACTGGTCCCGCAGTGTTTTCTATAGTTAAATTTTGTAATTCGCAATCGCTCCCTGCAATTAAAACGGTATAAGAAGTATAAGTGCTAAATTTTGGATTTCCGGTAATATCAGTTCCATGAAAGGGTTTGCCAGAATAATCATCATGGCTAATGATGGTGTTTTCTTTATTTTCTCCTAAAAGGATGATGTTTCTTTTCCATGTGGGGATAACCAATTTCTCTTTGTAGATACCTGGCTTAATGGTGATGGTGACTTTCTGTTCTGAATGGTCTCTTACAGCATTTACTGCCTCTTGGATGGTTTTAAAATCTCCGCTACCATCTTGTGCAACCGTAAATTTTGATGGGTAAACTTTAGGCTGCGCTTGTAAAATGGTGATGCTTAAGCAACATAGAAAAAAAGATAATACAGACTTCATATCAATTAATCAAAAAATGAAATGTGAGGTAGACTACCATCTGCTTGACGAGGCTTTAACAAATCCTGAATATTTAAAACTTTTTGCTTAGCTGTAGGCTTTTGCCAACTGTTATTACTGATATCCGTTACATCAGCATTTAAGCTGCCCACCTCACCTATAACCTGAGTATTTTTTATCGTTAATTTTGCTAATGGATTTTTACTACCAAAACCCATATTGCTTTGCTTATTATCAAAAGCTAAACAGTTTAATAAAGTTACCTCGCCACGATTGCTGTTATGGTCAAAACCTTTTTTTAGATTAGCAGCTGCGATACAATTTTTATAAACAGCATGATGCTTAAGGAGTTTATCATCACTACCTCCAGATTTAAAGCCATTTCCATCACCTTTACCGGCTGTACCATCTTTTAACATTCCATTTAGGAAAGCCCAGCAATTTTCATAAGTTGTGGTGATATTATCTGTTTTTTTGAGGTAACCATCCCAACCATCATCTAAATTTTGCCATGCTCTGCAACCATTAAAAGTATTACCAGTTCCGGCATCAAGTTTACATGCAAAACCATCAGCATTTTCTACTTTAGCATCAGCATTGAAATAAGAATCGCAGTTTAAGATAAGATTTTGAGTTGCTCCACCGCTAATTTGTAAACCCGTATCGGCACATTCTGAGAAGGTACAAAACTCGATAACATTATAACTTCCACCATTGATGATTAAGCCATTATCGCCAGCATTATAAATATCAATACCCTTTAGGTGCCAATAACTTCCCCTTAAAGCGATACCTTGGTTTGCATCAGCTTCTAGCTGCGCAGAAAAATCAAATTTCGGCCGATTTGCTAAATCTGCTGCCATTAATTTAATCGGTTTTTCTGCCGTACCAGAGGAATTTAAGTTGATACGAACATCAAATTTATACTCGCCTCCTTTTACCAAAATGATATCTCCGGCTTTAGCAACTTTTACAGCAGCCAAAATTTCTGCAACATTATTTACCTTAATTTGTGCCTTTAAGGCGATACTCAACAAGAGTAAAACTACACTTAAAAAATATCTCATTCTTTTCATTATTTAATAGGCTCTACATGAAACCAATCTACATCGGCATAGCCAGAATCATTAATTTGTGTGTTTCTAACAGCGTAAAGTCCAACTTTAGCACCTACCCATTTACCTGGCAATGCAGTAAAAGGCTCTGCAATAGGTAAAAACTTCTTATTATCTGTACTGTAAAACCATTTACAAATACCGCCATTACTCACTTGAACTCTGAAATACACCGTTTTAGTATCTATTTTACTGATGATGCTTTCCACTTCTTCTTTACCTTTTACAGCTCCTTTACATAAACCATATCCTAAATAAATACCATCCTTTTTGCTTTTTAGGAATAGGGTGCTGTAATCTTGCCCTAGGATGATTAAGCCAACTTTTTCATTTTCTAACTTATCATTTGGGGTAAAGGTGATTTTTGTTGTTACTTGAAAATTATCGGCAGGAAATTTCTGCCCTAAAATGTTAGGTACATCCCATAAACTTTTTGCTTCTGCAGGTATTTGTTTGGTATACAACCTTAAATTACCCTTGTTACCTGCAAAAGCCCATGTACCATCTGCATTTGCCTGCCATTGCCATTGCTTACCTAAAATTGGGCTATTAAAATCATCAGACTCGGCTGGTGTTTGCACAGGCCAATTTTTACCAACATTTGGCTTTTTATAAACCAAAACAGGTTCGCCTTTTCCATCGCCATCTTTATCTTCACCAATAACTGGCCAGTCTTTTACCCATTTCATGGGTTGTAGGTGTACTACCCTGCCATAAGCTTCTTTGTCTTGAAAATGTAGAAACCAATCTTCACCTGTTTGGGTATCAACCCAAGCGCCTTGGTGTGGACCATTAATTGGGCTTTTGCCTTGGTCTAGAACATTCTTACGTTCATAAGGGCCATAAATATTTTTAGACCTCAAGATTAATTGCCAACCTGTTGGCACACCCCCTGCCGGAGCAAATATGTAGTAATAACCGTTTCTTTTATAAAACTTAGGCCCTTCTATGGTTGGGTCATCCTCATGCCCATCATAAACAATTACACTTTGCCCGGTTACTTTGGTACCTTCTTGGTTCATAGGCGCAATGGCTATGACGCTTTTAATACCTGCCCTGCTGCCTGCATAAGCATGTACGAGATAAGTTTTACCATCTTCATCCCAAAGCGGACAAGGATCTATTAAACCTTTGCCCTCATAAATTAATTCTGGTGTAGACCACGGACCAGCTGGGTTACTGGCTTTGGTTACATAAATTCCAAAATCTGGGTCTGGATAATAAATATAATACTCGTTTTTATGAAAACGTATAGCTGGTGCCCAAACACCATTACCATGTTGAACTTTCTTAAAAGTTTCTGCCGGAATTTGCTTTGGTAGAACATGCGTAAGGATAGTCCAGTTTACCAAATCTTTAGAGTGTAATAAAGGCAAACCCGGTATATGGTTAAAGCTTGATGAAATCATATAAAAATCATCGCCTACGCGGATAGCATCAGGGTCTGAATAATCAGCATTTAAAACGGGATTTTTATATTTCCCATTGCCTAAATCGGCCACCCAAACTTTTGAAACATATTCCTGAGCAGAAATGGTTTGAACAGAAAAGTAAGCTACAGATAGTAATAAGCTTTTAAGAAAATGTTTATTCATGATGATTATAAAATTGGCTTCTTCTGCAATTCTACATAAAAAAATTCAAGATGTTGGAACTTCTGCCAGATAAACTATGCAATCGATACCGGATATGCTAAACGCATAAAATGAAAAAAAGGGTTTAAGTTCATAAACCTAAACCCTTGATTAAAGCTTATTCTTTATTGTTTGATAAATTTACTTGTAAATATTTCTTTACCGATATAGAGTTGGATGAAATAAACACCAGATTGAAGTGTAGAAACATCAACTTTAGTTTGATTTTCTGATTTCAGTCCATCAATTTTTAAAACCTCTTTACCTAAACTATTAAAGATACTAAGCTTGCCAACTGCTTTTGCTCCTAAATGAGAGATAGCTAACTCAGAACTTACTGGATTAGGGTAAATAATAATCTGATTATTTGTAATATCAACCGCTTCTATAGGACTATATTCAAACTTTGCATCTAAATCTATTTGTTTTAAGCGGTAATAACTAACACCTTTAAGAGGTGAGAAATCAGTAAATTGATAATTTAAATTACCACTCTTATTTTGTGCTTTTATATTACCAATCTTGTTAAACACCTGTCCATCAACACTTCTTTCTATATCAAAACTTGCGGTATTAATTTCTTGTGTAGTAGTCCATTTTAAAGCAACCTCTTTACCTTGTCTTACAGCTTGTGCTTGAAAGCTTAAAAGTTTAAGAGGTAAAGTTTGATATGGCGTAGAAGCTAGACTTAAAGCGCCATACTCGCTTGCTGCCTGCACTGTATAAGTATAATTGGTATTACTAACAGCCGTATTATCTGTAAAACTATTGGTTAGTGAAAATCCTATCACATTATTATTTCTAGTAATTACATACAAACGCGTATAAGGTACATCATTCCATGACAGGGTATTACCACTACGTTGCAAATTTGCAGGCTTATCTGGAGCTTCGGCTATTAACCTAGGATCCCAAACATCACCACTTCTAAGAATCACATTTTCATAGGTATAACTTGCAGCCTCTGTATCAGTTAAAGATTTTTTAGCCACACCAGTTACTGTACTGGTTACGTTACCATTTGCATCTTTCACATCGTACTCGTAATTAGAAATACGCTGACTTAAATCTACCGGATTACCTTGGGCGTTAACCGTATTATAGTCTGCAAACACAGCCGGAATAGCACCCATTTTATAATACCAACCTGCTGCATAAATGCCGGTTAATAGTTTGGTATTGATAAAAACTGTTTTAGGGGCATTTTGCCAAGGCCTGCCAAAGTAAGATGTAGCACCAGTTACAACTGATTCATTAATTACACAATTACTAAATACATAACCCCAAGCTGTACCATTGCCATGACTTGGTGCTACAATATATCCGCCGTCTTTTCGCGTCATGGTTAAAGTATCTTTATCAAAAAACACATCGCCACCACCATAAATAAAATCTACAGCACCTTCTATTCTAGAGTTTTTGATGTAATGTCTATCAGCAATGCTGCTGTAGGCAGTTAAATAAGTATCTTGATAGCTTCTTAAGTAGCAATTATTCATTGCAAACTTATCTGTTGTGGTATATAAAGCTAAAGCTTGTGGCCCTGCTTGCGTCTCGAAACCATAACTGTTTTCAAAAATAATATTCTCGAAATAGCAATCTTTTGAATTTACAACCATGGTTGCACCTTGACTTACATGATATACCGTTGCACCGATGTTATTTGCGCCAGATAATCTATTATCAGAGATGATAACTCCATTTCTGCTTTGGCCTATTAAGTGTATAAAAGGTTTATTGGTTGGGATATCATGATGACCAGTATATTTACCATTTTTAATGAAAATTACCCAAGGTGTAGTTCTGGATGTTGGAGCAGCAGCAATAGCATCAATTACTGAGGTATAATCACCAGAACCATCTTTTGCAACAACGGCATCAAATAATTTTCTTGTTGGTTGTGTACGGCTAGCTGTTGTAAAAGTAATGTTTGTGCCAGCATAAGGATTACCAGACATATCTGTTAAAGCTCCAGCTGGAACTGTAAAAGTATATGAAGTGTTATAATTTAGTTTTTCGTAAGCAAAAGTTGCTGTTTTAGACCCAAAAACCGGTGTTAATACAGTACTTCCAAGTGTAATATTACCAGTACCTAATTTAACTTTCTCATTAAAAGTAAGTACTATAGACCCATTGATGGTTGCTGTGCTTGAAGATGATACAGGCACAGTTGATATTAATAAAGGCGCATCTGTATCGTTTACAATTTCTTTATCTGCAAAAACAAAAATATTGGTAAATGCCGTCCCATCATTATCTGTTGAATTTCCTAAAATAGGGCTAGAAGTATCAGCAATCCATTTTAAATAAACCCTAGCTTGTCCTTCTGCTGCAACAGGTAAAGTAACATTTAAGTCTTTCCAAGCTGTATTGTAAACGCTTGTGATATCGACACTTGCAACATCTGTATAGCTAATATCATCTAAAGAATATTGTAGTTTTTGTACAGAATAGGCTTGGTAATTAGCCGTAATCATAGATTTTACCTGAATATTTTTATAACCAGTTGTAGCAAATTGAGCTTTGAGATATCTTCTGGTTGTGTTAAAACTTGTGCCAGCTGTCCAAAATCTTAGATTAGGATAGGCAGGAGAAAAAGAACCCGTATTTGATAACCAGTTAACAGCTGTACCATTTGGCTCATATATAGCTATCAACCCGGTATTACTAGACTCTGAGTAAAAATCTCCAGTACGATTAATTTTAGGGTTCTCTGCTTTAAAATCCCAGCCAACAATAAAAGGAATTTCATCAAAAGTTGCTGTAAAAGTTTTATCAGAATTAATAGTTATAATTTTTTGTAATGCTGTAGAATTATCATCCCAATAGCTAAAACTAGTTACCCGATTAGGAATAACTGTCATGGTTACTTCTGTACCTTCAACATATCTTCCATTTGTTGGGGCTGGAGATAAATTAACTTCACCCCAGTTAGAACCAATTTTATTAAGAGTAAAACTGTATGTAGTGAGAGTCTCAAAAACAGCTGTAATATTTTGTGAGGCATTAACTGTGAATACATACGGATTGGCTGTAGATAAATCTGCATTGTTATCCGTATTAATCCATTTTACAAATCTATAACCAAAATTGGCTACTGCTTGTATACTAAGAGAAGAACCTTGTTCATAATCAGTACTGTTGGGAGTTTTAATAACTGTACCCGCACCATTATTATTAACTATTGTGTTAACGGTATAACGAGGTAAAACAGGTGTAGTGTCATCTGCTATAACTCCTGTTAACTTAAAATCTTTAGAGGTAAAATATCTACCTGTTGAACCTGCCCATACATAAATTCTTATGGTAAACGTTTTGTTTTGACCTACTTCTATATTTGTGTTTATGTTAGCGACCTCTTGCCCTGTAAGAGGGGTTGTACTTGTATTTAATAAACTTACTGCTCCAGCTCCTGTATCATTAGCATAACTTGTATTATTATAACTTATAGCCCCAGCAGAAGATGAGTTTAGAAAACCATTTAAAGAGTAAAAAACAGCCATTCTTGCACCGCTTGTTCCACCTCCTAATGCACTAAAATTAATATTACTAATCGTGATTTTTTTACCTGCAGGTACTGTAACTGCATATTCAACATATGAATTTGCTTGATAACTAGTAGGTAAAGTTACAGTTGAGGCAACCCTTTGCCATCCTGTTACAGTTCCAAAAGTAGAGCCATATTGAACACCAGATATAGCACTTCCTAAGTTTTGGTTACTTAATGTTAATCCTCCCGCTGAAACTGATCCGGAAGTATTGGTTAATAGCGACCAAGTAGCAGTAACGCTTTGCGCTGCCGCACTAGAAACTACTAAAATAGATAGAAAAATTGCGTAAATTATTCTTTTCATAAAATTAGGTTTAATTGATTTTGCTCCTGATTATCTTGTCCGCTAGTAATAGAGCGAGTCATGAAATCAAGCTTGATTGTTATTTTTTTACTACTTTTTTTACCAGTAGCACATCATGATTTTTTACGACATACATTGTATAAATACTCTGTGGTAGGTATTGAATATTTATTGGGTTTTCTCCAACTACAAAGTTTAAAGTATCCTCAAATATTTTTTGCCCAAGCAGATTTTCAAATATAATTTTGACTCCTCTTAGCTCCTCAAGACTTTTTATATTCATTATCTCTTGTACTGGATTCGGATATATTGAAAAGATGTTAGCAGATGTAAATCCTGCCACAAAAACCACATCACTTAAAGTAAACTTTCCATCTTTATCATTTTGCTTAAGCTGATAGTACGCTTTTCCTAACGGTGGATTTTTATCTATAAACTCATAATAATGGATACCTGAAGTATTTTTTGCTGTTTGGGTATGAATTTTAACAAAAGGAGTATCATCGCCTCTTCTAAGAACTTCAAAATCTTTTGTATTTACCTCATTCGTAGTTAACCATGTTAATTTCACAGTTGATTGATTAATCATTCTTTGTGCTTCAAACTTCAATAAATCTAAAGGAAGAGGTGCAACATATTCAAAAGCTCCAATATCTGGTGCAGAACCTGAAAAAGTTAAACCCACGTCTATACCTCTGTCTACTAAATCACTATTTGCAAGCAGTTTAAAGAAATTAATATCAGGTAAACTGCCATCTGACTTTCTTGGTAATTTTAAATCTGCTGCATCTACACTTGCAAAATCTGCCGCTGTTACGCTTACTGCCGGGCTGCTATTCCAACTGTTATTGGTAACATCTAATACAGTAGCATTTACAGAACCTGTACTACCTAATACTAAACTATTTTTGATAGTAAGTTTACTTAAAGGATTGGTATTACTAAAGCCCATATTACTAGCATTACCTGTAGCAGCACAATTAAATAAGGTTACTTCGCCTCTGTTACTGTTATGATCAAAGCCTTTACTAATATTACCAACAGCCAAACAATTTTTTAAAACTGCGTTGTGCTTTAAATCTTTAAGATCACTACCACCGGTTTTAAAACCGTTACCATCGCCTCCGCTAACAGCTCCGGATTTTAGTTTTCCATTATCAAAAGCCCAGCAATTTTCATAAGTAGTACTGATATTATCTGCCCCTCTCAAGTAACCATCCCAGCCATCATCTAAATTTTGCCATGCCCTGCATCCTCTAAAAATATTACCCGTACCAGCGGTTAGTTTGCAAGCAAATCCGTCTGCATTTTCTAGGCTAGAATCGGCATTAAAGAAAGAATCGCAATTTAGAATGAGATTGGATGCCGAACCATTATCAATCTGTAAACCAGAATCAGCACATTCTGAAAAAGTACAAAACTCTATGATATTATTATTTGACGACTTTATTTGTAGGCCGTTATCTCCAGCTTTAAAAATATCTATTCCTTTGATGTGCCAATAATTTGAATTTTCTACCAATACGCCAACATTACTACTATTTTCTGGCATGGCAGAGAAATCAAATTTTGGTCTGGTTACACTACTTGGATTAGCCATAAGCGTAATTTTTTGTGTAACATTGCCACTTTTATTTTTAATTTCTAACCTTGTCGTGAACGTATAAGTCCCTCCGTTTAATAAAATCACATCGCCAGCTTGGACAGCAGAAATAGCACTTCTAAGTTCTGTAACAGTACCAACCGTATATTGAGCGGCATATAAATCCTTAACATTCAGGCAAAAAACAACCAATATGAACAAGTAAAACTTTTCCATTTGAAAGAAATAACGGACTAAATAAAGGCATGCATCAGATAAGAAACATGCCTTCTTAGTTAAGAAGTAATAGGCTATTTTTTAATAAACTTTGTCGAAGATTGTTCTCCATTAGTATCTACTACAACGATATAAGTACCAACTTGTAAACTTGCCACATTTATATCCGTAGAAATAGTATCATTAGCAACTGTTTTTTCTAACAATTTTTTACCCTCTAAATTGATTATAGTTACACGATTTACAGAAGTTGGGTGTTTAACACTTAATACATCACTTACAGGGTTAGGATATACTGCTAATGAAATATCTTGTTTAAGATTAACCGATTTAACATCACTATAATCAAATTCGCCATCCTTATCTACTTGCTTTATTCTGTAATACACAGTAGATGCTAGAGGCTTGCTATCTGTAAAAGAATAATTATGAACTCCAGCAGTGTTTTTACTATCCACAAAACCTATGGTTTTAAATTCCGAGTTAGCTGTTCTGCTTTGAACTTCGAAATTTTTGGTATTTACCTCATTGGTTGTTTTCCAATCTAAATCAACACTTCCAAAAGTTGATGGTTTAGCAGAGAAAGAAAGGAAGTCTAAAGGTAGAGTAGTAGTACTTGATAATGCTGAAATAACCATTTGTCTACTCATTAAATATCTTGTAGACCCGGCAGTTAAATCCGTTAAATAAGGATATAATCTTACATAGAAAGTTTCATCTAAGTCTAAATTGATATTGATCCCAGTAAAAGACAATCTACGCTTACTTTCTGGCAATGCTGTACCACCTGTATTAATAAGAACAACAGGCTCTGTTTCTGTGGCAGCGTAAGATACCGCAGTACCCTCAACCAAGAAATATGAACCAGAAACAGGCATATTTGAGAAGTTAGTACCATCTTTTGAATACTTAACTAAAACACGGCAATTCCCGGTACCTCCACCTAATACTGATAAACTTAAATCTGTTACTCTAAGATACTTGCCTGTTGCAGGCTTAACTCGATATTCTAGATAAAAATTTGGATCATAAACATTACCAAAAGGTAATCCTGGTGCTGTTGCAGATGACCTTGTCCTTTGCCAGCCAGTAGCATCATTTACAGCTGTCACTGAGGTAGAATAAGTAAAAGCTTCCATTGTGCCCGCTTGCTCATTAGCTTGTATATCACCTGTAGTAACTACATTACCTGGAATATTACTGCCACTAGCTGGCTGCCATACAGCTGATGCAGGTGATTGAGAGAAAACCTTAGCCGTAAATAAAACAACTACGACAAAAGAATAAAGTAATTTTTTAATCATAATCTAGAAATTAAAATTTATTAATTGGTTAATCTTAAAAATCTAAGCTCTTAGAGCATCATGTAAATTGGCTTTACTAAAATGATTTTAAGTTTAGATTTATTTAATTGGTTATTCAATTCTACTAAGTTTTTTATTGAAAAACAGGCATTTAGACAAATAAATCTGTGCAATCGTTGCCGGGAACGATGTAGTAAAAAGAAAATAAAAAAAGACGATAGATTCTCAGGCCTATCGTCTTAGCTAACATTCAAAAACCACTTGTCTTGAACAAGTTTATCTTACATTATTTAGGCATCCAATCTCGTAAAATTAAATTCACACTATAACTATCTATCTGATTTTCTGTCAATTGTAAAGACCAATTCACACGCTGCTCTGGTTTAAAACCTTCGCCTTTGTTTTGATACTCGGCATAAAATGCTGTAAGTTTATTACTTTCTTTTCCCCAAAAATCCCAACCTTCTGGTTTGATATGCTTGCCTAAATCGCAATGAATAAAAACGGTTTTAGCGTAAGGACGCCATGGCCTACCTAAATAAACAGATTTTTCTGGCGCATCGCCGGTGAGTTTACAATTTATAAACACATAGCCGAACTTAATACTATCCGGAGTTGATGCTGCTGTAACAAACGAACCTCCTTTTTTACTGTAAATCTCGCAAGATTTAAATAAAGCTGTTGCAGCACCAAAAATAAAATCGGTTGTACCCTCTATATAACAGTTTTCATAGTATTGCCTGCTGCCATATCCGTAGGTATAAAGTGTATCCTGATAGCCTAGAAATCTGCAATTTTTGAAATGTATACGGTCACCTATAACTTGTACAGCTACTGCTTGCCCAACCGGACCAGATGAATTTTGAAACGTGATGTTTTCGGCACTAAAGTCATCTCCGTAAATATAAAAAGAAGAAGATCCTGATGTACCTATAGGCTCACCAAACTTATTAAGCTTAGCGGCAAAATCATCAAAAGTTAAAATCGTTTTTTCTTTACTTTCACCTATAAATTTTACCATTTTTTTTGAGCCCGGTAAAATTAATTTTTCTTTGTAAACACCATTTTTAATATAAATAATGGTTGTTTGCTTTCTGAAATCAGGAACTGCGTTTATAGCCTCTTGTACGGTTTTAAAATCTCCTTTACCTTTTGCATCAACAATAAAATGGTAATCTTTAGCTTTAGCTAGATGTATTTGAGATATAAACATCATCGAAAAGAAAAGATACTTTAAAAAATTACGCATTATTTTACAATATATGTTGTTAAACCAATTTGCTGTTTTTTTATCTCTTGCAGCACCAATTCTGCAATTCTTCTGGCGCCATAGTCATTAAAATGCGTCCCATCTTTAGCCCCTTCTGGGTAGTTTGGATGTTGTCCTGCCGGAAAATCAAGAAATAATAATTTAGACCCTTCATCACCAAATTGCTGATATAAATCTCTACTCATCTCATCTAAATCAATCATATTAACTTGCTGCTCTTTTGCTAATGCTCTTACTACTTCAGAATAAGGTAAATGTGTTTGTTTTATTTTTCCTTCTTTATCAAAATATCTTCTAGAAACAGGAGTTACCAAAATTGGATTTGCTTTTTTAGACCTTGTTTCGTTAATAAACTTTAATAGATTAATTCTATAATCTTCCGGAGAAGTATATCTATCAGCATGTTTCTGACTTTCATCATTATGTCCAAATTGTATAAAAACATAATCTCCTTCTTGTAAAGAATCTACAATGGGTTGCCAAAGATTTTCTTGCAAAAATGTTCTGGTACTTCTACCGTTTTTAGCTTTATTTTTTACTTGTACAGCATGGTTAAAATAGTTGGCAAAAGGCATCCCCCAGCCATGTTCAGGAAATTTATTTGTAGGTTTTTCTGCCATAGTAGAATCTCCAATTAACCAGATTGTTAAAGGCTTATTTTCAACAATTTTAAATGAACTCAGGATGAAAGCAATAGCTAAAATATAGATTCTTATCATGGCTATTTTTTTTCAGGTTTAATGATTTTTGATCTAATAGCTAAGTTTAGCAATTTTATTTCTGCCAATACCAACTGCGCCATGTAACGAGCTCCTAACTCGTTAAAATGTGTGTCATCTATTTTACCATTTGGGTAATTAGGATTTTGGCCAGGTGCTAAATGGTTAAATAAATAAGCTGATTTTTCTACTCCAAAATCTTGAAGTAGTTTCATACTACTTGAAGATAAATCTATCAAAAGAACTTTATTTTTCTGCGCTACTTCTTTTACCAAAGCTGCGTAAATTTCATGTGTATCCACAATCTTACCATCAGTATTAAATTTTCTTCTGGCAACCGGCGTAATTAAAACAGGGATAGCTTTTTTTGATCTGGTTTCTTTCACAAATCTTAAGAGATTGGCCTTAAAATCTTTTTCTGTCGTATAGCTCTTTTTAGTTGTTACCTCGTCATTATGCCCAAATTGGATAAATACGTAATCTCCTTTTTTTAATTTCTCTACAATAGGCTGCCACCTGTTCTCTTCTATAAAAGTTCTTGTACTTCTTCCATTTTGAGCATGATTTTCTACCACTACGGTAGAATCAAAAAAATGGGTAAAAGGCATTCCCCAGCCAGTTTCTGGATAGGCCTTTTTGCTTTTTTGAGACATGGTAGAATCGCCAATCAAATAAATAGTTGTTTTATCCTTTGCTTGATTAAAAGCTAAGATAATAGCAATGATAAAAACAAATCCTATCTGTTTGAGGAACTTCATACGCTGTATAAATTACTTTATTAAGCTGTTGATATATACTTCTAAGTTGGTATAATCTTTATTTAAAGTATATAAATGATGGTCATCAGCCGATTTAGGATTTAGTTTATTTCTAACTTCCCAATCATCAGGCATACCATCTCTATCTGTATCTATTTTTGAATTTCCCGACGCTAAAAATGGCCAAGCAATTTTACTTAGCTCATACGGTGTACCATGTTTAAAGCCGCCTTGTACATCGATAATTTTACCTTTTTGTTTCTTAACATCGTTTATCAATCTGCTATCTAAAGTATCTCTTTTATAACTTGCACCTACGCCTTTTAGAACTAATTTATAAGCTTTCTTTGCGGATTGATTTACATCATCCAAAACTTTAAAAGACTGTTTAACAATAGCTTTTTCTTTACTTAAGCTATCAGCTTTTTTATCAAAATGAACTCCTTTACGATTATTTTTTGTAGTTTCTGATGCTTTGTAAACTACATTTCCGGCCACATAAAATTGCCCATGTTTACCATTTTTATCTACCGAAGGATTAACAATTCTGTATAATACATTTTTATTGGTTGATGGCCCAAACTTGTAATAATTATTAACAATATTATATTGACCTCCCTCGCCTCCGTAAATATTATTATGCCCCCAGTTGTAGATAACGTTATTTCTAAAATCAACAAATTCATCTGTTGCACCTAAACGAGCACCGTTAAACCTAGGTGATCTGCTGTTACAATGGATAAAAAGATTATGATGTGCAGATAAATTTGAACCACCCCAAATACCTCCGTAACCATGTTTTTCAAAATCGGTATCACCATCTTCAAAATGGTAAGAATAGTTTAATGGCTCTGAGATAATATTCCATTGTAACGTAGTGCTATCTCCGCCATAGGCTGATAAAACTTCATCGGTACTCCAACTAAAACTACAATGATCTATTATTACATTTTTTCTTTTAGAGATACTCATAGCATCATCGCTACCAGAACCAGGGACCTTACCTTTATTTTGGTAACGGTCTCCTAATCTAAAGCGTAAATATCTGATGATGATATTATCCCCAACTAAACTAACGGGATAATCGGCAATACAAATACCATCACCAGGTGCGGTTTGGCCTGCTATGGTTATATTTTTACTGATATTTAATCGAGATTTTAGATGTATAGTTCCGGATATAGCAAAAACTACCATTCTGGGGTGTTTAGCTGTTACTGCTGCTCTTAAACTCCCTTCGCCATCATCATCTAAGTTGCTTACTACATAAACTTTTCCTCCTCTACCGCCAGTGGTATATTTACCAAACCCTTCTGCATCAGGAAAAGCTATAGGCTGTGCAATAGCAGCCATCGTAAATAAAAAAAAGATGCTTATTAGGCTATATATTTTTTCCATTTATTTAATCTGATTTTCTGTTATGGTGCTAACAATACTATTGATGTAAACCTCAATATTATCATAACCAGTACTTAAATCTCTGCCATTAGCATTGGCTTTGGTATGATTTAATTTTTTCGCTTTTTCCCAATCATCAGGCATGCCATCACCATCGGTATCAGTTAAAACAGCAGTTTGATTGAGTATTGGCCAAGCACCAACATCTGTTTGTGTATCTATAATACCATTGGTACTACCATTAGAACCTTGTGCAGTAAAAGTTTTATTCTTAACATGAAGTACAATTCTGGCATCTACAGCGTCTCTTTTAAATGATGCTCCTGCATATTCTAAAACTCTCTCATAAGCTGTTGAAGCAGAGTGAGTGGTTACGTTATTATTGATTTGTAAAGCACTTGCTAAACGCATACTGGCTTTATCTGCTTCTGAAATTGTACCGTAACTGTTATGAAATTGATTATAAACTCCAAAAGTCCAGTTATCATTAGTTGCTCTTGTGCTTCCATCTACAAAATTACCATCTACATAAAATTTACCCCATATATCAAATACTTCGGTACCTGTAGTTTTATTTTTGTCTATAGATAATATGCGCTCGTTTTTTGAAGTAGCGGGTCCGGGTTTATAGTAATTATTTACAATGTTAACATTCATGGCTTCGCCGCCATACATGCTATTATTACCCCAGTTATAGAATACGTTATTTCTAACATCCACCAAATCTGTTAAGGCAAAAGCTTTACCTGCTTCTTCTCCAAGTCTTGGATTTCTACTATCATGATTAGCCATTAAGTTATGATGAAATGAGGCTCTTCTACCACCCCAAATTCCGCCATAACCATGCGCCCCTTTCCCATGTACAGAGTTCCTTAAGCTTTCTGCAATGATACACCATTGTAAAGTAAAATCTTCATTTGCGTAAAAAGACACGCATTCATCAGTAGACCAACTCATAGAACAATGATCTACCATAATTCTTTTCCTGAATCTGCCACCTAGTGCATCTCCTTCTTGCTGAGCAGCATCGCCCATTCTAAACCTAAGAAATCTAATAATTACATTATCAGCATCAACACCCACCTCATAATCTCTTAAACATATCCCATCTCCAGGTGCTGTTTGTCCAGCTATGGTGACATCACCATTTCTTATAAGAAGTCGGCTTTTTAAAACAATAGTTCCAGAAACTTCAAACACTATAATTCTTGCACCTGTAGCTTCTATTGCTGCTCGTAAACTTCCGGTACCTGCATCGTTAAGATTGGTTACTTTAATAACTCTACCTCCACGTCCGCCTGTAATATTTTTAGCAAAACCTTCTGCACCAGGGAAAGCTAGTGCTACCTCATTTACCGGTGTTGGACCAGTAGGTGGTTTTACAGGTTCTTCTGGTGTACTACCTTTTTTCTTACATGCTATTGCAATAAAACCAAACACGAATAATACAAAAAGTAATCCCTTATATTTCATACAATAATGATATTATTTATACTGATTTTCTGTGATAGTACCGACTAAACTATTGACATAAACTTCAATATTATCGTATCCTGTGCTTAAATCTTTGCTACTAGCATTGGCTTTGGTATGGTCTAACTTCTTAGCTTTTTCCCAATCATCAGGCATCCCATCACCATCGGTATCAGTTAAAACACTGGTTTGTGTTAAAAATGGCCAACCACCTACATCGCTTTGTTTATCTATTATACCTAAAAGCCTTGATACAGAACCGCTAAATGTTGCTGTACCATTTCTAACCTCTCCAACAATTCGGGTATCTATAGCATCACGTTTTAAACTTGCCCCACCATAAGTTAATACTGCTTCGAAGGCTTGTTCTGCACTATGTACTGGTATATCTGTTGCAGGAAACGGTGTTGTTCTTTGCGCCATTGTTCTTGTAATACCCGAATCAAAATCGACACCTCCTGTCCAATTATCTGCTGTAACCGCTGCGTTGCCAAAAACAAAATTTCCTGCGATATAAAAAGTTCCATAACCTAAGCCATATTCTGTGGGATTTGGAGCAGAAGTAGCATTATCTTTAGAAACTTGCATAATTCTATTTCTTCTATTTGTTGGGGTAGCAGGACCATATTTATAGTAATTATTTACCATGTTATACTCGCCATTTTCTCCGCCATAAGTACTATTACCGCTCCAGTTATAAACAACATTATTCCGATAATCTATTTTATCTGCACCATATTTACTTAAACCCGTACCACTTCCATTACTGTATCGTTTTCCTCCATCAAAGCGTGGATTTCTGTTTGTATGGTGCGCTATTAAGTTATGATGAAAAGTTGCTGGGTTACCCCCCCAAATACCGCCATAACCATGTGCACCTTTGACATGGCCAGAGTTGTTCATACTCTCCGTAATGAAGCACCATTGCATGGTAAAGTTTTTGGTATGGTAAAAGGATGCAGTTTCATCTATAGACCAACTCATAGAGCAATGGTCTAAAACAATGTTTTCAATTTCTCTGCCCCATAAAGCATCACTTTCTATAGTGGCTACGTTGGTGTCTCCTAATCTAAATCTTAGGTAACGGATGATTACATTATTAGCCGTTATATTAGTTTCATAGTCTTGTAAGCATATCCCGTCTCCAGGAGCTGTTTGCCCGGCAATGGTAAGGTCTCCATTTCTGATTTGTAACCTGCTTCTTAGTTTAATATTACCAGATACTTCAAAAACTACAATCCGCGGCCCTGTTGTCTCTATAGCAGCTCTTAAACTTCCTGTTCCGCTATCATTAAGATTAGTCACTTTAATAACTCTTCCTCCTCTACCGCCAGTTGTATTTTTACCTGCACCTTCTGCACCAGGGAAAGCAAAAGCTGTTTCTGTTACTTTTACAGGAACATTATCATTACCCACAGGTGGTGGATTGATGACTACATCTTCTTTTGTTGAAACATTATTCTTTTTACAACTAGCAAATAAAAAAACAACTGCTAATGAAATAGCTAATATGAAACTTTTCACTCCCATAATCTTCTCCTTTTATAAATAAAGCTGTTTCATCTTTCCTATTTAGAAAGTGAAACAGCTTTTTGAAATTAATTTATCCTCCATCTAGGATCTCCTGATGTATTTCTACCCACGAAAGTGGCATCTTTTATTTTAAAATCTCCTGCTGTTGGATTAGTAAATAAATCTGTAGATGGTTTGCTATATCCAGTAAATCCTGGATTAGGGTTTGCAACATTAAAAGTTAAATCTGATGTAAAGAAAGATGTGGAAGCATCTAATATAGCAGTAGTGGTAGAAGTTCTAATTCCACGTATTTCTGTACTAGTACCGGCTAGTCTTCCTATCCCGAAAATATTGTTATTTAGTTTTATACCATTAGCCACAACATTGGTTGGCGAAGTAGAGTAATCAACTATATAACTTGCAGCTACAGGGGCCTCGTTAAAAGTACAATTAGAAATAACAACTGAATTTGAATTACTTCTACTCACAATTATCCTATCTGCCTTATATATTGTACTATTGGTAACAGATATATTTTGAGTTGTACAAGCTATATTATCTACAGATATTAATCCGTAATTACCAATATCGGTAACAATAGAATTATTAATACTAAATAATTTTACAACGGAAGCAGCTGATTGTTGTCTAAATATCCCTCTAAAGGAGGTAATTAAACACTCATCAAATATCATCTTATCTATAGTTGCAGCTTGGGTAGTATTAAATACATACCTTGATGTTGGATTATCACTTCTTAAAGTAATATTCTTAAATTTAATTGAATCTATAGTTGCACCTGGGGCAAAATTAAAGTTACTGGTAAAGAATATCTCTGCCCTTCCTGGATTGAAGTTATCTTCACTTACAATGGTAACCGTTCTATCCAAAGAAATGGTTGTTGCTATGGTATATTGCTGTCCTTTCTTTAGAATAATAGTACTACCTGCTGGTATTGCACTCCTAAGTGTATCAGAAAGAACTGAAGGTCTATTGGTTATTCCAGTTAGGTCAATTATAGCTCCTGTACCAACTGGTGCTTTTGTTCTAAATTCAATTGTACCTAAGCTTAAGCTTCCAGCAAAAATTTCTGCCCTAAAACCGGCTAAAGATGGTAGTCCGCTCAGTAATTTAAAGCCCAAATTAGCGTTTTGTGGGTCTTTATCATTAACTGTTAAATTAATATCATACGCCGCTCCAACCTCAGGAGTAATGGTCAATTTAGTTAATCCATTCCTAAAAGTCCATCTTAATTCGGCTGCATCGCCTGTAGTAGTTGCCGAAGTAAAAATTTGCGCCCCTACTATACTAAAGGGCTGAGTAATTAGCCATTTAGAGTCTTCTCTACCATTAATTCCGAGTGATTTTATTCTAGCCACATAACGTTGCCTAATTAACAAATCGGGGAAGTTGATGGTTACACCTGCCGTATCTACTTGTGTAGTGTATTCTATATCTGAAAAGGATGAATCCCTAGCAACCTCTATTTTATAATTTATGATTTCTTCTTCAACAAAAATACTAGGCTTCCATTCTATTTTAACATTAGACTCTCCACTTATTATTCTTGCCACAGTGGTTGGGGTAAACATACGTAAACCTGAATAGTCATCTAACAATACATCTTTTTTACATGAATGCAAAACTGATGCTACTAGCAATACTATAAGTAGGTAACTAAGTTTTATAAATACTCTATTTTTCATCTTTAATGTTTTAAAATTAATTAATAGCCATAGTCTTGAGTTAACCTAAAATTAGCTCCAATGATATCACTATGAATAGGAAGCAGTTCTCTTGAGTTGGGTACGAAAGCATGTGCAATACCATCTACGCCTGTTATAAATCTTTCACTATTACCTGTATCATTCACAGCATCTCTCCATCTAACGGTGGTATAACCTGCAGGTGCTGTACTTGTGCCTAATCCTGGGGTATACATGACGGTATTAATATTACCTCCAAATAAATTAAGATTAGCTAATTCCCCAGGTATGGTAGCAGCATTAATAAATGGCGATGGTATATAATATACATATCTTGGATAATTAGCATAAACACCCACTCCATCTCTAAAGTCTCTCATTTTTTGTCTGGTCTCTTCTATGTTTGAAGCTAATTTATTCCATCTTATTAGATCATATTTTCTGATTCCCTCACCTCCAAACTCTAATAAACGCTCTTGCATAATGGCATTAAAGAAGGTTTCTTTATTTGCAGAAACTGTATTAATATAATTGGTAACCTGTGTTGGCCATTGACTCTGTGGAAAAGCTCTTTCTCTCACCTGTCTTAACGCACTTTTAGCATTTTCAGGACCACTCAATTCGTTTTCGGCTTCAGCATACATTAATAAAATATCTGCATAACGTAAGATAGCCCAGTTAACACCTAAGTTTTGAGAAGCATCTCTTATGGCTGTCCAATATTTTCTAAATTTACCCTCTCTCATAACTAAAGAAGTTGTTAATTCTTTGGTATTAGTTGCTGAAATTGAGTAATAAGCCAATGTTACATCCCTTCTTAAATCTTCTCTGTCAAACTCATAGAAATAAGTTGCAATAGCGGCATTTAAACCGTTTGCTTGGCCATAGGAAGAACTAGCATTTTGTCTTATCCCATTACTGTAAGCCATTTTTGTATTGGTAGCTCCTGTAGTTCCTGCTGCTCCAACTGTAAACATCATTTCTCTTCCAACTTCAACAGATTTGGAAGTATGTAAAGACTTAAATAAGTTTTCAAAATTTGGATTTAAGCCATGTTCTCCACTTTCAATAATCTCTTTACACTCGTCTCTAGCTATGGTGTAGTAAGTTAAATAGTCATCTTTTCTAGCCATAACTTGTGGATTTCTTCTTAAAGAATAACCACCTCTTGTTAATGCTATTCTTGCTCTTAATCCTTTAACTACACCCTTTGTAATTCTTGTTGGTGTGTTATCACTTGTTTGTGACCTCCATGGCACAAGAGTTGCAGCTTCTCTCAAATCTTCCAATAAGCGATCATATATAACATCTCTGTCTTCTTTGCCTATATACTGGTCTGTAATATCAGATGCTGGCACAAAACGAGCGGGTAAATCTCCCCAATTTCTTAGCAACTCTAGGTAAAATTGTGCTCTCAATGTTAATGCTTCTCCTAACAATTTCCTCATTCCTACCTTTTCTGTTTCTGTCCCAGAATTATAAATAGGAGATAATGGGATATATTTAATACACATATTAGCTCTTTCAATTCCTGAATATAACTGCTCATAAGGTGCTTTTAAATCAGGTAAATTAGGGCTGGCACCATAATGACTAAGACCTCTGGTTTGTAAAGGATTGTAAGCGCCATCTACTTTAAAATCGTCAGCTCCTTGAGAAAAAGATAAGGATAAACGACTTCCATAGCCATTATCCCCTGGCAGTTTAGCGTAAACACCTACAACTGTTGAGTTTGCTTCATTTAAAGATCCAAAAGCCACTGTTTCTGATATAGTAGAAGGATTATCAATTTTCAGATAATCTTTACAAGAAGATAGAAGTGACAATACTACTACACCCATTGCCACAACATTATATTTTATTAATTGATTCATAATACTTTTCGTTTTATACAAGGTTTGTAAACACACGTTATATCTAGTAATTATTTTTTACTGATTAAAATGTCATATTTATACCTGCCAATACATATCTACTTCTTGGGTATGCTGCATAATCTACACTTGGCGTTAATGGACTAGCTCTTCTTGTATTAGCTTCTGGATCAAACCCAGAATATCCAGTGATAGTCCATAAATTATTTACTGTTGCATACACTCTAAGATTAGAGATAAACTTTGACTTTCTAATTAAATCTTGTGGCATAGTATAGCCTAATGTTAAATTGCTTATTCTTAAGAATGAGGCATCTTCAATAGCGTAAGAATGAAGAAAATAGGCACCAGAAGAAGGTGTCCAAAACGTTGTATTCTCATTTAAAGCAGCCAAAGCTGTAGGCTCTGTTACCAAAACACCACTTTCATTATACCATTTCCATCTATTATTCACAACTGCCAACATATTATTATCTCGGTATAAATATTGGCTTGTGAATTCTAGGTTATTAGCATTATAAACTTTTCCTCCTACGGACCAATTAAGAAAAACACTCATATCAAAATTCTTATAAGCGAATTGTTGATTCAACCCTCCTGTAAATTTTGGTTGCGCATTACCTAAAACTGTTCTATCATTAGCATCAACCCTATAAGGATTTGCCGAGTTAGGATCTACAGGAGAAAGCTTCTTTAGTTTTAAATCTCCTGGCTGAGGGGCTCTATTACCTATTAAATTAAAAGAATTTGGAATTCCGTCTTTTAAAACATAAGAAAAGCTACCATTTGTATTTTGGGTAATATCAAAATCCTCTATTTTATAATAACCGTCAGTTACGTATCCATAAAACTGCCCAATAGGTTGTCCAACTTGTAATAAGAAATCTTGATACTGATTACTAGCTGAAGCCCAGCCAGAACCTATTAATCTTGATACTAATGGATTACCAGAAGCATCTAAGCCTAAGCTTACTACTTTATTTCTATTAACACCAATATTAAAATTAGCGTTCCAAGTAAACTTTTTGTTAGTTATAACGGCTCCAGCTAATTGGATTTCAAAACCTTTATTTTGGGTAGCACCAACATTTTGTACCTGTGTAGGGTTTCCGGCCTCTTTTGGAATATCAACATCAAAAAGCAAATCATTAACAGTATTCAGATAAAAATCAACATTAGCAGTCAATCTAGAGCCAAATAAATCTAAATCTAGACCCAAGTTACGCGAAGTTGTTTTCTCCCATCTTAGATTAGAATTTGCTAAAGAAAGCGGATAAGAGCTAGGTGTAATTGATGTACCAAAAGCGTAGCCATCGCTAGCACTTGAACCATACACAGTTTTAAATAAGTCATCTCCAATTCTATTATTTCCAGCCGAGCCTAAACTAAATCTTACTTTCATATTGTTTAGCCAATCGCCTTTAATATTAGACATAAACTTCTCTTCAGAAATCCTCCATCCTAACGTAACCGCCGGAAAAGCCGCAAATCCATTATCCCTATTAAATTTTGATGAACCATCATATCTTAAAGATGCTGTAGCTAAATATTTTCCCTGATAATTATAATTTACCCTACCAAAAAAAGATAGTATTCTATTTTCAGAAACGCCTGTTGATGGTGGAGATTGAAATTGGTCTGCCGGAGGGACAGCTCTTTGTATACTTGCAAAAGCTTGTTCAGGGGTAATTCCTAGTGGCAACCAACGAATAGTTTTGTTATCCGTAAAACCTTTCCAAATATAAGTTTCTTGTCCTAACAAGAATTCAGTTTGATGCTTACCAAACTTTTTAGAATAATTTAAAGTATTAGAATTTGTAACACTGTAGTCATTTGATTTACGAATATCAACAACTGGTTGGTTATTTGCATTATTTGTCCTGGTTACACCACTTGGAGGTGCATAAAAGAAGTTTTGAACTCTATCATTGGTAACATACCCCAAAACACTTCTAAAAGTTAGGTTTTTAACCAATTCTAAATTAAAATATCCATTCAAATTAGTATTTATTCTGCCATCTTCTCTAATTTCATTATTAGCCAATAATACTGGACTAGCTAAGTTTGTTAAATTAGTATACTCTGGATCAAATTCATCAACTTCTGATTCTAAACCAGGGCCTATAAAAGGTCTAAATCTAACTGCGTTTCTTAAACGATTATTACTTTGTGTTCCGGTATTTGAAGTACCTACACCAGTAACATCTTGGTCACTATATCTAAAGTTTAACCCAACTTTTAATTTTTTATTTACTTTATGATCGAAACGGAATGATGCTAAAGTTCTTTTGTAGCCAGAATTAAGCATAATTCCATCTTCATCAGCCCTATTTAATGTGAAATTATAAGTTGTTGCTTTTGTACCTCCAGAAACCCCCAATACATGTGTTTGACTATATGCATCTCTACCAAATACTTCATCTTGCCAATTAACAAATGGCATAGATTTATAAATATCTAAATCTTCATATCTTCCATATCTATCTGTGAAAGAATTTCTGGTTTGTTCATTAGTATTATAATTATAAATCTGATATTGATACTGTACAAAATCATAAGGATTCATCACTTCAATTTTGTTTGTGATATTTCTAACACCTCCAAAACCATTATAGGTAATTTGTGTAGGCATTTCTTTTCCTCCTTTTGTTGTAATAATGACAACACCATTTGCTCCTCTTGCACCATAGATAGAAGTAGATGCAGCATCTTTTAGAACATCTATGGATTGAATTTCTTGTGGAGATAATATAGACAGCGCATTTTCTACCACAATACCATCTACAACAAAAAGAGGTGTATTATCTCCTGAAATAGATCCTCCTCCCCTAACTCTTATTAAAATATCAGCACCTGGAGCCCCCTCTGTAGTAGTCACCTGTACCCCTGCCAACCTACCAGCTAATGCCTCGGCAGCTGTACTCACCGGCATATCTTGTAATTGTTTGGCTGTAACGGAAGATACTGAACCTGTTAAAGACTCTCTAGTAGTGGTACCATAGCCTATTGCAACAACTTCCTGAAGTTCTAAGGTATTAGATTGAAGTATAACATTTAGGGTTGTTTGTCCCTTTACGGTAATTTCTTGAGGCTTATACCCCATATATCTGAAAGTTAAAATGGCACCTTCAGCAACATTTATAGTAAAATTACCATCAATATTTGTTTGTGCACCCGTTGAGGTATTCTTCACACCCACAGAAACACCCACTAAAGGTTCTCCTGTCTCGTCTTTTACAATCCCTTTCAACTGTTTGGTTTGTGCAAAAATCGAATTTAAAACAACTAACGATATCGTTAGTAATAGTAGAGCTTTTCTAATCATATTCATTTATAATTAATGGTTGCTAATAAATAAATACACTTCACAAAGCACTCACTAGGTTAGCATTTGTTGCAAGAAGTCTTTTATTGAAATGGTCTATTTATTTAATTGGCTTAAACAATGGTAATCAGTTTTTAAAGAAAAAAGAAGTAACTGGTTTAAAAAAAATGCGCAATCGATGCCGGCATCGATGCCGTAAGTGTTAAATCAACATTTTTTAACTTAAAAAACGCTTTTAAATATATTTTTTCTAAATTTATCTTGAAGCTTTTAAAACCACCCAGCCTAATGTTTAAACCTACTACGATAAAAGATATTGCCAAAGCTTTAAATCTATCTACTTCAACTGTATCCAGAGCCTTAAGAGGTGGATATGAAATTAGTGAAGAAACTAAAAAGATAGTTTTAGAATATGCCGAGAAAGTTAATTTCAAAAGAAATCCTATTGCATTAAGTCTAAAAGAAAGAAGAAGCTATTCTATTGGTGTGATTGTATGCGAGGTTGCTAATCAGTTTTTTTCTCAAGCTATTGACGGTATAGAATCTGTAGCTTATAGTAAAGGTTACCATGTTATCATCTCCCAAACTCATGATAGTTATGAACGCGAAGTTATTAACGTAGAACATTTAGCAAACAGATCTGTTGACGGTTTACTGGTATCTTTAAGTGCAGAAACTAAAGATTATAGCCATCTTGAAAAATTACATGACCAAGGTTTACCTATAGTTTTTTTCGATAGAATTTTAAATTCTATGAATACCCATAAAGTATCTAGCAATAATTTTAAAGGTGCTTTTGAAGCTACAGAATTTTTAATTAGTAAAGGATGTAAACGTATTGCTCATTTGGCAAATGCTTCGCAGCTTTCTATTACAGCCGAAAGACAAAAAGGCTATGAAGAAGCTTTAAGACAACATCATATCCCTATAGATAAAGAACTTATTAAATATTGTAAACACGGTGGCCGTGATCAAATAGAAGTAGAAATTGCTGTGAGAGAATTTCTATCACATGACAATCCTCCAGACGCCATTTTTGTTGCCAGCGACAGATTAAGTACTGGCTGTTTAAGTACCATGAAAAAATATGCTACTCATCATCATGATATTCTTGTTGCAGGTTTTAGTAATTCAGAATTAGTAGAGTTGTTGAATCCTTCCCTTTCCTATATCAGGCAACCGGCCTTTGAGATGGGCGAAAAAGCTGCAGAAATGCTTATCAGTATTATTGAAAGTAAATACCCAATAGAAGAGTTTGAATCTATTATGCTAGATACCACGCTTCATCCTAATGGAGTATAATAGTAAATGATCATTCAAACAACTTATGCCATTACCCCAAATAAGCTCGTGAAACTTACCACATCTTATCAAAGTATTGTTGACAATCAAACCCACTAATCTATATGAACAATATTTTAAAGAATATATGCTTGATGTTAATACTTACCCAATAAAAATATTTAAACCGAAAAAACAACCCTGGTGTATCTGATAAAATCCTAGTCTAACCCAAAAAACCTTTCAGAAATTATCTATTTTTTAACACCATAAATACCCCTCAGAACGGACAACTATTTTTTTTAAAAAAATACACTAAGCCCCCTTGCTTACAGTTAGCTTACAGCAACCTTACGGCTACCTTACAGCTACCCACCAGAAAGCTAATCTTAAAAAGTGCGTTTCCAGCATCTGGAGGGGGTATAAAATTTGGCATTTTCAGTAAAAAAATACACTAAGCCCCCCTGAAATATAATCTTGAAATCTCCTCCTCATAACAAAAAAAATCATCATCAGCCTAATAATATGATAACCCAAAAATTCAGACCGATACAACCATAGGCTTAAATACTGGTAAATATTATAAAGATTCCATAAAAAAAAGAGGCTGTCTCAAATCACCACTTTATGTCAGGCTGAGCGGAGTCGAAGCCTTTTTTATCCTTCGACTTCGCTACCATTGACGTTTTTTATAATAAACTGATTATCAGGATTATTGTATTTTGTAAAAAACGTCATTTCATATTGATTTATATGAAATATATTAGACCTCAGGATGACAACAAAGATCTACTCAATGTGACAAATATGATTTCTGAAACAACCTCTTTACGTAACTGCTTAAAAAACAATATATAAGTTATAATCCTTTAATAGGGCTATATTTTGGAACTAGTGATTTCATAACCACCCAGCCAATCAAATAACAAAAGGCGCAGATAGAAAATATAATCATATATCCAGAATTAATTCCATTTACAACAGTCTCACCAGAAGCAGATAACTGTTTCAGAAACTCTTCCGTATTAGCAACTCCTTTTTCTGTAAAGAAAGCTTTTGCCTGCTCAGCATCTTTCAATTGAGGATATTGTTCTGTAACATTTACTCCATTAACAGTGCTCCAGTTCTTTTGCGTAAAATCAAATAATAAACCAGAACCCTTGTTAATAAGAAACGAGCCTAAACCCCCAGCCATACCTCCTATGCCTGTTACAGTAGCAATAGCCTTTTTAGGAAACATATCTCCTACAGTAGTGAAAATATTTGCAGACCAAGCTTGGTGTGCCGCTCCGGAAATACCAATAATAATAACTGGTATCCAATAAGAAATACCACCTAAAGGTTGCGCAAGTAATGCCAGTAACGGGAAAAAAGCAAATATTAACATGGCTCTCATACGTCCCTCATAAGGATTCATACCTTTTTTATCAACAAAATAGGTAGGTAACCAACCTCCAATGATTGAAAGTAAGGTTATAATATACAATACAAATAATGGTAATGCACTTTCTGTAGAATCCATTCCATAAACAGAACTTAAATAAGCAGGTGCCCAGAACAAGAAAAACCACCATACTCCATCCGTCATAAACTTACCAAAAGCAAATGCCCAAGTTTGTTTATACTTGAAACAATCGGCAAAAGAAGCCTTAGTGCTAGTTTCTTCAACATAATCTACCAATTTCCTGTCTGCAATAATATCTTGCTGGATATAAGCCAATTCAGCAGCATTAACTTTTGGATGCACCTCTGGTTTTTTATAATAAAATATCCAGAAACCCATCCAAACAAAACCTAGCGCACCTATAATGATAAATGACATCTCCCAACCCCAAGCAGCAGCTATGAAAGGTATAGTAACCGGAGCTGCCAAAGCACCTACCGTTGCGCCAGCATTGAAAATACTAGTAGCAAACGCCCTATCTTTTTTGGGAAAAAACTCTGCCGTTGCTTTTATAGCAGCAGGAAAATTTCCAGCTTCACCAACAGCAAGAACAAGACGAGCGAAAATAAATAAGGTTACACTTACAGAAATGATTAAAGCAGTATCGTTAACCACTTCTAATGATTCTTTAGCCCCTTGAAATCCTACAAACCAATTCCCGGTAATAATACCAGATGTAGCTATACCACAATAAGCGTGAAGACAGGCACCTACAGACCAAACACCTATAGCCCACAAAAATCCCTTTTTAGTATCCATCCAATCCACAAATCTTCCTGCAAATAGCATGGATACAGCATAAAAAATAGAAAAAAGTGCCGTAATATTACCGTAATCATTATTTGTCCAGTGGAACTCAGGAGAAATAAAATCCTTCCACGTAAGTGAAAGTACCTGTCTATCCAGATAATTGATTGTTGTAGCGAAAAATAACATGGCACATACCGTCCACCTAAATTTTCCTATTTTTTCGTTCGTCATATTTATTTTTGGTTTATATAATTTGGATTTATTTACAAAGTTTTATCAGCCTAAAAGCTTCTGCTGTGTTTTTTGCTAACTCGTCTAAAGCTCTGTTTTGCATCACATCTTTACTGATGAGTTTGCTCCCCATTCCAACTGCAGAAACACCTGCTTTAAACCACTCTCGAATATTTTTTTCTTCAATTTCAACACCTCCTGTTGGCATAAAATGTTGCCCAACAAAAAGTTCTCTTATCGCACTTACAAAACCTGTCCCTAAAACATTTGCAGGGAAAAGTTTAATCAATAATGCACCCACACCTTGTGCAGTACTAATTTCTGTAGGTGTCATACAGCCAGGTATCCAAAGCATATCAAGGCTATTTACCAATTGGCCCACCGCAATATTTACCGTAGGGCATACAATATAATCGGCACCAGCATCAATAAAATCTTGTGCCTCTTTGGTGTTTTTAATGGTTCCTATCCCTAAGTAAAAATCAGGAAGATCTTTTAATTGTGATTTTAAATATCTAAAATTTTCTAAAGCAGCCGGACCACGGTTAGTATATTCTAGCGTTTTTACACCCGCTTCGTATAAGGTTTTAATGATAGCTAAGCTTAGCTCTTTATCTTCATGATAAAACAGAGGTAGCATCCCCTGGCCAATAATGGTGTCTAAGACAGTTTGTTTATGCGGCATAGTCTTTTATGGTTTGTAATATTTCTTCTTTAGTTGTTGATGTTGAATCTGTTGGGATAAATAGCTTTTTAAAAGCAGCAGCCGTAGCAAATTCTAAGGTATCTTGTGTGCTGTAACCAGATGATATACCAAAAAGTAAACCACCCATAAAGGCATCTCCACTTCCTACTTTATTGATAATTTTATCAACCTGATATTGCTGAGATACATGTAGTGTACCTTCTTGATAAAATGTGGTATAATAATTAATGCCCTCGCCGTTTTCAAACCTAAAGGTATTGGCTACTGCTTTACAGTTAGGAAATTTACTCATTATCTCTAAAGATGTTTTTTCGGCATGTTTAAGATAAGCTTCCTTAGCATCTTGTACTATCAAGGTATCATCTAATGCAGTACCCAACATTTGATGAGCAGCCCATAAATTACCCATAATTAAATCACAATATGAAGCAATTTCTGGCATAATTTCTACCGGGCTTTTACCATATTTCCAAAGCTTTGCTCTGTAATTCAAGTCTAAAGAAACATGTATACCTTTTGCTTTACAAGCTTTCACAGCTTCTAGGCAAACGTTTGCAGCATTTTGCGAAACAGCAGGACAAATAGCACTAAACTGAAAATGGCTTACGCCTTCCAATACTTTATCCCAATTTACATCACCTGGCTTTAAAGCATAAAATGATGAATATGCCCTATCATAGATAACCCCGGCACTTTTTAAATCTTTACCTTGGGTAAGGTAATAAATCCCTATACGCTCCCCTTGTAAAGCGATTCTTGAAGCATCAATATTTAAATTTTCTATATAACCTAAAATTTCTTTGGTTAGGTCATGATCTGGTAAAGCAGTAAAGAAAGAAACATCAGCACCCCAAATGGCTAAGCCGGTAGCTACATTTAGCTCGGCTCCGCCAACAAAAATTGGGATTTCATTATTTTTTAACCATGCTCCGTTTGCGTCCGGAGAAATTCTTAGTAATAGCTCACCAAAGGTTAATATTTTACTCATTATAAATTAAAGTATTGTTTAGCGTTATAGTAGCAAATATCTTTAACAATTTGTCCAATCCATTTTTCATCATCAGGGATTTGGCCATTCTCCATCTCAGAACCTAAAAGATTACATAATATTCTTCTGAAATATTCATGTCTGGAGTAAGAAAGGAAACTTCTAGAATCTGTTAACATCCCAACAAAAGTACTCAGAACTCCCATATTTGATAAGGAATTTAATTGTTTCTCCATCCCATCTTTTTGGTCTAAGAACCACCAGCCCGAGCCAAATTGCATTTTACCTTTTGTTTTCCCATCGGCAAAATTGCCTATCATGGTAGCAAAAACATCATTATCAGCAGGGTTAAGGTTATAAAGAATGGTTTTGGTTAATTGGTCTTCTAAAGAAAGATTGCCTAAGAAATTAGAAAGACTTTCTGCTTGTTTAAAATCGGCAATAGAATCGTAACCAGTATCCGGACCTAATTTTCTCATCATCCCGTGGTTGTTATTACGTATAGCACCTAAATGGAATTGCTGTACCCAACCTTTTTCATGATAAATTTTACCTAACTCTGTTAAAACATATCCAGCAAAAGCATCTGGATCAGAGAAAGTATCCACATCACCAGCTAAAAGCTTTTTGTATTCTTGTTTTTGGGCATCTGTTAAAGTTAACTTTGATGGGATAGCTTGTAAACCATGGTCTGATATACTTGCACCATGAGCTTCAAAATAATCAACCCTATTTCTTAAAGCTGCAATTAAAGACTCAACATCTGTAATTTGTATGCCCGATGCTGCTGATAATTTTTTGATATAAGCTCTGTAAGCATTTACATCGCCAATTAACAAAGATTTATCCGGACGAAAAGATGGTTTTACCTTTACTGCAAAGCCGCTTTCTTGTAATTGCTTATGGTATTTTAAGTCATCACAAGGATCATCTGTAGTACCTACCATCACCACATTAAACTGGGTTAATAAGCCTTGTGTAGAAAAATTATCTTGTGCTAAAAGCTCATTAGCATGACTGTAAATTTTTGATGCCGATTGCTCGTTTAAGAAATTTTGAACGTCAAAAGGATTTTTAAGTTCCATGTGTGTCCAATGAAAAAGTGGATTTCTTACTGTTGCAGGAACCACTTTAGCCCAAGCCATAAACTTTTCCTCATCAGAAGCACTGCCGGTGATATAATTTTCATCTACACCAAGAGCCCTCATAGCCCTCCATTTGTAATGATCTCCTTTTAACCAAATTTCAGTTAAAGTACTAAATTTCTTATTTTCTGCAATCTCTTGTGGAGGAAGATGATTGTGATAATCTATGATAGGTAAATCCTTAGCATAATCATGATATAAAACCTTTGCCTGCTTGCTGTAAAGTAAAAAATCCTCTGGTATTACTGCGCCTTCTTTCATTTGGAAATTTCTGTTGTTTTTGTTACTTAATTCTAAAATTTTAAATTGGTTGCTACGGCGATGCCAATTTGTAAAAAATATTGCTTATTTACACTATGAAATGTGTATTTTTTAGTAAATGCTTTTAATTTTTATTCTTTTTGAGATTTTTTAATCCTTAAATTAGAAGTAACAACACTTAGTATCTTTTAGATTATAACTTATCAGCATAAACTTATTTTAACAATAAAATTTATTAGAAACTTATAAAAGCTATATTATTTGCTATTTTCAGCCTTAATAAAAAATATTAATAACTTTTAAGCCATTAAACTGGTATAAGATTCTTAGAATACGTTAAATTTAAAAACCATACTTGTACAAAATTGATGGAGTCTTATTTAAATAAAGAAAAACCCGAAGTAAGATTAAGAGCGTTTAGGGCGATAGACGATCCAGAAACCTGTGCGCTGTTTGTAGAAGGACATAAAAATGTGCTTACGAGTATTGGCGTTACCAAAGTTACTTCCTCAAAAAACGAGTGGGTAGACAACCCAGGAGCCTTTGTTCTCATTGTTGAATCATTAGATAAAAAGAAAGTTTATGGAGGGGTACGTATACATGTTGCCGGTGGAAGTCAACCCTTACCCATAGAAGAAGCCACTAAAGCCCTAGACCCTGCTATAACCACCTTAGTTTACAATTATGCACAACAAGGTACAGGCGAATTTTGTGGCTTATGGAATTCTAGAGAAATAGCAGGTTATGGGGTAGGTAGCATTTTTCTATCAAGAGCTTGTGTGGCTATATCTACACAAATCGGTATAAAATCTATTTTTGCATTATGTGCACCCTATACCGTACAAATGGGCATAAATTCTGGTTACGAAATAGAAACCAGTATAGGTAATAATGGTACTTTTTACTACCCAAAATTAGATTTAATTGCTACCACCATGATACTTAAAGACCCAGAGTTTTTAAGTAAAGCAGTTGAGGAGGAAAGAGAAACCATTTTCAAACTGAGAGAAAATTTAACCATCACCCGTTTAGAAGAGCTCAGAAAAAAACAAATAGAAATACATTATGAAATCCAAATACCAAATCTAGAAAATTGGGATTTAAAGGCTGCAATAGCCAATACTTCTTTGCCTTCAGCTCAGCTTAAAACACAAGACTTTGATGAATTTGATATTTTCTCCTAAATCTTAAAAGATGTCTAACACTACAACTTCTCATTTTTTACAACTAAACCACCATCTTAAAGAAATTTATCAACCTTTAATACTTAAAATACATCAACCAAAAGACCTACAAATTTTTAACGATTTAATTAGCCAACAACAGGTTGTATTCTTTTACGACGAAATATGGAGCCAATTGCAGGAGCTTATCAAATCAAAAAACCCTTCCATAAGGCTTACAGAAGATGTTTACAAGAAACTGATTGATGAAGAACTAGGAGAATTTAGCTTAGAACAATACGGTGTTTGGGTTTATTATCCCTGGAGCAAGAAAATGGTACATCTTTTAGATAGAGATGCTTTTGTAGAGGTAAGAACAAACCGTAATCAATATAAAATTACAAGAGAAGAAAGAGATTTATTAAGCACCAAAAAGATTGGTATCGTAGGCTTATCTGTAGGGCAATCTATTGCGCTTACTTTAGCGATGGAAAGAGGCTGTGGCGAATTACGCTTAGCAGATTTTGATACACTTGAACTTAGTAATTTAAACAGAATAAGAAGCGGTGTAAGTAATTTAGGCTTATCAAAAGTGATAGTTGCCGCTCGTGAAATCCTGGAAATAGACCCTTTTTTAAATGTAACCTGTTTTAAAGAAGGCTTAACGGAAGATAATTTGGATGATTTCTTTCTTAAAGATGGCAAGCTTGATCTTTTAGTAGATGAATGTGATGGCCTCGACATGAAGATTATTGCCAGACACAAAGCCAAAGCATTACAAATTCCGGTTTTGATGGATACTAGCGATAGAGGAATGCTGGATGTAGAAAGATTTGATTTAGAACCCAACAGGGAATTGCTTCATGGCACTTTAAAAGGGATTAACCCGCATACAATCAAAGAACTAAGCAATGAAGATAAAATACCATTAATCTTGCAAATGTTAGGTGCAGAAAATATTTCTTTAAGAGGAAAAGCATCAATGGTAGAAGTACAACAAACCATCAATACCTGGCCGCAGCTTGCCAGTTCTGTTACTTTAGGAGGGGCTGTAGCTGCCGATGTTAGCCGAAGAATCTTACTTAACCAATTTCATGCCTCTGGCAGATATTATATTGATTTAGAAGAACTCATCGCAAATCCGAAGATTGATAAACAAGAAAACGCCTCTGAAAGAAAAAATCCACACAACCCCTTATTCAAACAAGATTTGATAAACCTGGCACAACAGGTTTCATTTACTAAAACCAATAATGCTGTTACTATTGATGAACATACACTTAAAGAATTAATACATGCAGCAGCAGCAGCTCCATCTACAGGAAACGACCAACCTTGGAAATGGCTTTATCAAGAAGGCCTTCTTTATCTTTTTCATGAAGAAAATAGGTCTTATTCCTTTGGAGATTTTCAAAAAACAGCTTCTTTTATTTCTCTAGGTGCAGCTTTTGAAAATTTATACCTTAAAGCACTCACATTTAATTTAAATACAAAAATAAATTTCTTACCCATAGCTAGCCAAGAGCAACTGGTTGCAGTTATTTATTTTGAAAAATCAGAAATAAACACCAATACCTTAGCACAAGACCTATCAACTTATATTCATCAAAGATGTACGAACAGAAATCATGCGCTACAAAAAAATAGGCTAGAAGAAAAGCAATTAGCATATCTGCAAGAAATCACAAACAGCATTTATCCTATTAATTTTCAATACTTTACAGAAGAAAAAGACCTTAAATTATTTGGAAAAATGATAGGTATTTGCGATAGAATACGCCTATTAAACCCAGAGGGTCATTATGATTTTGTACATAGAGAGATGCGCTGGACCACCGCCGATGCCGAACAAAGCAAAGATGGGATTGATGTTAAAACTTTAGGATTAAGTAACTCGCAACTTGCTGCCTTGAGTATGATTAAAGATGCTGCAGTTGTTAAAACAATAAAGGAATTAAAAGGCGGAAAAGCATTTGATACTTTGGCCTTAAAAACAATAGAATCAGCATCGGCAATATGCCTTATAAGTGTACCTAAATACAGCTTAGAAAGTTTTTTTAAAGGCGGTCAAGCTATGGAGCGTTTTTGGCTTGCTGCAACAAAAATTGGTTTAGCAGTACACCCACTCATATCACCTTTATACTTATTTACAAGAATCAATCATGGAAATGGCAAGGGCTTAGATGTAAGTAGTATAAATGAATTAACAGCATTAAGAAAAGAATTTGAAGCTTTAACAGGATTAGATAAAAATAATGCAGAAGTATTTTTAGCAAAAATTTCTTTTGCAGAACAAATAGAATTAAAATCACATAGATTACCTTTAGAAAAAATTCTATTTGTTAGTTAAAAATTAAATCCACCTTATGAGGAATAAACTTTTACTTTTTCTTATACTTTGCTGTTCTTACACTTATGGGTTAGGGCAACACAAGATTATTTTTAAGAATGATAATAGCATTATAGGTCATCATATTGCTATTTTACAAGACGATTCAAAAAAATTAAGTTTTAATGATATTTTAAATAACCAATCATTTAAGCCCTCTGGCGCAGAAACTATCATTTTACCTTTAAGTGATGCTAATTTTTGGTTAAAATTCACCATCAAAAATCAAAGTAATCAAAACAAATTGCTTTTAATGATAGAAAGTTCTTATTTAGACAATAGTGAACTGTATTATCAAAGAAACGGAGTTTTATACTTTCAGAAAATTAGTAACACAAAAAAATTTAATGCCAGAAAGTATAAACATCAACATCCTACATTTGATTTAAACATTGCCGCAAATGCAGAACAAACTTATTATCTCAAAGTAAATAGCCATGAGCAAATGTTTCTTCCTATTTATATAGGAAAAGAGCAAAAAATATCAGAATACCTTAATAGCCATGATATTTTTTGGGGTGTTCTTATTGGTATTTTAATGGTTATGATTCTTTATAATAGCTTCTTATATCTCTCAACCAAAGATATAAGCTATGTGTATTACGTTTTATATACCTTATTTACCTTACTAACTCAAATAACCCTTTCCGGACATTCATTTAAATACCTGTTTAGTAATACCCCTTACCTGTTTAATAAAGCTTTGATAATTTTTCCGGGCCTAGCAGGCATTATGGGTGTAATATTCATCAGACTTTTTTTACAATCAAAAACCAGAACGCCTAAACTCAACAAACTATTTATTGTCTCTTTGGTGGTTTACGCCAGTGCCATTGTAGCCAGAATCATAGGTTTCGACCTTTTAAGTTATCGCTTAATTGATATAGTCGCCATTTATACCATTATTGTTATCTATACCGTAGCAATAACCATCACAGTACAAGGTTACAGGCCTGCTAAGTTTTTTTTAATTGCCTGGAGCGGCTTTTTCATCGGCCTCATCATATTTATATTAAAAAACTCCGGCTTATTACCTTATAATACCTTTACCAATTATTCTTTACAAATAGGAACAGCACTAGAAGTAACATTACTTTCTTTAGCATTGGCAGATAGAATTAATATTCTTAAAAAAGAAAAAGAGCAGTCGCAAGCACAAGCTTTAGAAATTGCTAAAGAAAATGAACGCATTATCAAAGAACAAAATACCATATTAGAGCAAAGAGTTAAAGAAAGAACTGTTGAATTGATAGAAACAAATAACGAACTTAGCCATACGCTTGAAGATTTAAAACAAGCACAAACCCAATTGGTTGAAGCAGAAAAAATGGCTTCATTAGGTCAATTAACTGCCGGTATAGCACATGAAATTAATAACCCCATTAACTTTGTAACTTCCAACGTTTCGCCATTACTTAGAGACGTAAATATGTTATTTGATGCAGTAGATTTGATAGAAAAAATAGGTTTGTCTGATAAAACTATACAAGAAAAACAGCAAGAAATAGAGGAATATAAAGAGGAGTTAGACTACGATTACCTAAAAATGGAAATTAACCATTTACTAAAAGGTATTCATGAAGGGGCTAGCAGAACCGCAGAAATTGTTAAAGGTCTAAGAATTTTTTCCAGAGTTGATGAAGATGACTTAAAAAGAGCTGATATAAATGAAGGGATAGAATCTACTTTAGTTATCATGAATAATTTACTTAATAATAGCAATATTAAAGTAGAAAAAAACTATGCAGCATTACCTTTGGTAGAGTGCTATCCAGGGAAACTTAATCAAGTTTTTTTAAATATCATCTCTAATGCCATACACGCTATCAATGTCAAACATACCCATAGTAAAGATGGTTTATTAAGCATCAAAACTACAGCAACAGAAGATGTTGTTAACATTTATATTACCGATAATGGCTGTGGAATGTCTGACACTACAAGAAATAAAATTTTTGACCCTTTCTTTACCACAAAAGATGTGGGAGAAGGAACAGGTTTAGGTATGTCTATAGCTTACAATACTATAAAAAAACACAACGGTCAAATTTTTATCAATACTGAACCAGATAAAGGCACAGAATTTATTATCAAAATACCCGTTATACACCAAATCATGATCAGCTAAAATATAATCATGTCAGAAAAAATTAAGATACTGTATGTAGATGATGAAATGAATAACTTAATAGGCTTCAAAGCCTCATTAAGATTTGATTATCAGATTTTTACTGCACAAAATACTTCTGAAGCTTTACAATATTTAAATAAATATCCTGATATAAAAGTAATTTTTTGCGACCAAAGGATGCCCCATAAAACTGGGGTAGACTTTTTTGCAGAAATTAGAAGTACACACCCATACCCCATCAGAATATTATTAACTGCTTATACAGATATAGAATCGGTTATTGACGCCATTAACAAAGGACATGTTTTTAGATATGTAAAAAAACCTTGGATAGATGCCGATATCATTAGTGCTATTGAAGAGGCTGTACATTTTTACGAGGCAAGTTCTATGCTTGCACTAAAAAATCAGGAATTACATAAAGCTTATTCGGAACTTGATAAATTTGCATACTCTGTAAGTCATGATATACGAGGCCCATTAGTAGGTATTGCAGGAGGAATAAATCTAGCCTTAAATACCCATAACTTAGATGAGGTAAAAGAAATATTGAAAATGATGAATAAATCTGTTCAAAAACTAGATGATTTCATCTTAAGCATGCATGATTATTACAGCTTAGAAAGAGGCGAACTCAAAATTACAGATATTGATTTTAGAGATCTTATCAAAGAAATGGAAGATGTTTATGAAATTTATGCTAAAACTCTATCCATAGCCTTTAAAATCCATTTACAACAAGAAGAATCTTTCTGGAGCGATAGAGTTTCTATTTTTTTAATCATCAACAACCTTTTATCAAACGCTTTTAAATATCAGATATTAGAAAAAGAAGACAAATTTGTTAGCTTAAATATCGTCGTAGAAAAAGGCATTGCAACCATTATTGTAGCTGATAATGGCTCTGGAATTGATGAAAAATATAAGAATCAAATTTTTGATTTATTCTTTAGAGCACATATTAAAGAAGCTGGCTCGGGCTTTGGATTATTTAATGTTAAAAGTGCTTTGTTAAAACTAAACGGACAAGTAGAAGTAGACTCTGAACTTAACCAAGGCACAACTTTCACCATCAAAATACCTAACAAATAAACATGAAACTAAACTTTATTATTGTAGACGATAGAGAATTAGATTGCTTTATTGCAGAAAAACTTATTCTAAACACAGGCAAATGTAATAGCTTTAAAGCTTATGACAATGCTATAGAAGCTTTACAGGATATTAAAGCTATAGAACCAGAAAAAGGAAGTTTAACAGTACTTTTACTAGATATCATGATGCCTGTAATGAATGGCTTTCAGTTTATAGAAGAGTTTGAAAACTTGCCGAAAGAAACCAAAAACAATTATCGTATTATCTCCATTACAACATCATTAAATAAAAATGATATCAGTAGAATTTCTACTTACGAATCTGTATTTGGAGTATTAAAAAAACCTTATAGCTTTGAAGCTTTTGAAGAAATGATAAATAATATTAGCCAAGAAAGTTAAGATAAAAGTTTTTGTCTTAACAAAAACTCTAATTGATCATTAGAAGTAGCCAATTTTTCATTCATGATTTCTATTTGCTTACGTTCTAACAAGATGTCATAAGCTCTTTTAATAGTCATATCAAGCTCTGCTTCATCCCAAGGTTTATTAAGATAATGGAAAATTTTACCTTTATTAACGGCGTCTATCACTGCACTCATATCAGCATATCCTGTTAGTAATATACGCATAGGTTCCGGAAACTTTTCTAATACTTTTTCTAAAAACTCAACACCAGTCATATTGGGCATTCTTTGGTCTGTAATAATAATATCAACAGCTTTGGTTTCCATAATCTTAAGGGCATCATCGCCACTTAATGCAGTATGTACTTGATACTTTATTCTGAAATTAGCTTTAAAAGAAATTAGATTATTTTCTTCATCATCTACATAAAGTACAACTATTTTTTTTTCAGACATGGATGCAAAGTTTTAAAAACAAAAATAAATATAATAAAACTTTACATTTAAAAAGAAGTGCAATATTACACTCGTATTATTTTGCGGTTGATTGCCTTTTAATAACTAAAGGTTCTATCACGATATGTTCTACATTTTGATAAGGATTGCCACTTTTAATCATCTTAACAAAACTTTCAGCACATGCTATACCCATTTTAGCTGCCTGTTGATCTATAGTAGATAAATTTGGTGTAATAAAAGCCGAGAATGTTTCATTAGCAAAACCCATAACTCCAATGTGTGGCGGGGTAAGTTGCAATTCTTTTAACTTTTTGATAACACCTAAGGCAGTATAATCATCTCCAGCAATAATAGCATCGGGTTTGTCTTGCGCTCTCATAAGTTTATCAGCACCATAACGCCCATCTTTTATAGATAACCCTCCATATATAATATGATCTTCTTTAACTTTCAACTTAAAATCAGCTAAAGCGGCCTTATAGCCTTTTACCCTATTGCCAAAAATACTATTCTGATGGACAGTAGTTACAAAAGCAATATTTTGATAACCTTGTTTAATTAAATGTTCGGTTGCCAAATAACCAGCTTTATAATCATCTAAAGTTACCGTCGGAACATTTAGCTTTTCATCTACACGATCAAATAAAACCAGTGGCTTATTTTGTTTGATTAGTGTTTGGAAATGTGAAGTATCCTCAGTCTCAAGAGAAAGAGAAGCGATAATACCATCCACCTGTGCTTCTAACAAGGTTTTTACGCCATTAATCTCGTTCTCAACCGATTCTCCAGACTGGTACAAAAGAATGCGATAATCATTATCTTTTAATACTTGCTCTATACTATGAATAACTACAGCAAAAAAATGGATTTCCATACTGGGAACAATAACTCCTATGGTATGTGTTTTCCCTGATTTTAAAGAAGATGCGAGACGATTGGGGCTATAATTTAACTTTTCAGCAGTCTCAAAAACAGCTTTTTTTGTAGCATCACTTATCGTAGAAAAATTATTAAGAGCCCTAGATACGGTAGATACCGTAATATTAAGCTCTTTAGCTATATCATAAATGGTTGCCTTCTTTTTCACTTTTTAAAGTAAATAAAATTATAGGATATTTTGACAATTTAAATATTAAATATACCTTTATGCAACCGGTTGCACTTAACCATTATAACCTGGCTTAAACATTTATGTATTTATTAGGTATAGACATAGGCACATCTTCTGTAAAAGTTTCAGTTATTGAAACGCTTACGCAAAAAATTGTATCAACTGCACAATATCCAGAAACAGAGGCAGAAATCATCGCTCTTAAACCAGGCTGGGCAGAACAATCACCAGAAAACTGGTGGGAGTTTACGCAGAAAGCCATCTTAAAAAATCATCAAACCAAAAAATACAACCCACAAGACATCATAGGTATTGGTATAGCTTATCAAATGCATGGCTTAGTATTAGTTGATAAAAACCAGCAAGTGCTAAGAAATGCAATCATCTGGTGCGATAGCAGAGCTGTAGACATTGGAGAAAAAGCATTTCAAAATATAGGCCAAGCAGAAAGTTTAAGTCATCATCTTAACTCGCCCGGAAATTTTACAGCTTCTAAATTGGCTTGGGTAAAAGAAAATGAACCCGAAATTTTTGCCAACATATACAAACTCATGCTTCCCGGAGATTTTATATCCATGAAGTTAACAGGCCATATTACAACCAGTATCAGCGCATTATCTGAAGGTATTTTCTGGGATTTTAAAAACAACAAGCTATCAGAAAAAATATGTAAAGAGTTTGGCTTTGATACTTCCATATTTCCAGAACTGAAACCTGTATTTTCCAACCATGGCGAGGTAAAGACTGATGTTGCAGATATACTTCAACTTAAAGCGGGTATACAAGTAGCTTATAAAGCTGGCGACCAACCCAATAATGCACTTTCTTTAAACGTGTTAGAACCAGGTGAAGTTGCTGCCACAGCAGGTACTTCTGGTGTTATCTATGGCGTAAGCGACCAATTGGTTTACGATCAGCAATCTCGTATCAACACTTTTGCACACGTTAATTATTTGCAAAACCAGATTAGAACGGGTGTTTTATTGTGTATTAATGGTACAGGGATATTAAACAGCTGGGCAAGAAAACTTTTTGCCAAAGATTTAAGCTATCCGGAAATCAACCAACTTGCTTCTCAGGTAGAAATTGGTAGTAAAGGCCTCAGAATTTTACCTTTTGGCAATGGTGCAGAAAGAATGTTAAACAACAAGCTTATTGGGGCCCACATTTTTAATATAGATTTAAATCAACACCAAGCAGCATATATCTTTAATGCTGTACAAGAAGGTATTGCTTTTTCTTTCAGATACGGTTTAGATATCATTAGAGAAAATGGCTTAAACCCCTCAGTTATAAGAGCCGGAAAATCAAATTTATTTTTAAGCGAGGTATTTAGAAAAGCATTTACCGGAGCTACCCAAGTACCTATAGAGCTTTATCAGAATGATGGTAGCGTAGGCGCTGCCTTAGGTGCAGGTATTGGTATTAAACATTTTAAAAACGCTCAGGAAGCCTTTCAAAATCAAGAGGTGTTAGCTACCATAGAACCTCAGGAAACAGAGGCTTATGATGCTGCCTACCAAGAATGGAAACAATTACTCAATCAAAAAATTAATAACATATAAATCAATCAAAAATGTCAATCGTAACAGGTGAAAAAGAATTCTTCAAAGGTATAAACCAAGTTAAATTTGAAGGAAGAGAATCAGATAATCCATTAGCTTTTAGATGGTATGATGAAAACAGGATAGTTCAAGGAAAAACCATGAAAGAGTATGTAAAATTTGCTTGCGCATACTGGCACTCTTTCAATGGTAACGGTGCCGATCCATTTGGAGGCCCTACTCATGAATTTGCTTGGGATGTTAAAGCAGATGCTGTAGAAAGAGCAAAAGACAAAATGGATGCCGCATTTGAGTTCATGACAAAAATGAACCTTCCTTACTATTGCTTTCATGATGTTGATGTTGTTGATTATACTAACGATATCGTAGAGAACGAAAGAAGATTGAACGCTATGGTAGAATATGCCTTACAAAAGCAAAAAGAAAGTGGCATTAAATTACTTTGGGGTACAGCTAACCTGTTTTCTCATAAACGTTATATGAATGGTGCTATCACCAATCCAGATTTTCATGTATTGACACATGGTGCCGCACAAGTAAAGGCTGCTATTGATGCTACGATTGCTTTAGGCGGAGAAAACTATGTTTTTTGGGGTGGTAGAGAAGGCTACATGACCTTATTAAACACCAATATGAAGAGAGAGCAAGAACATTTTGCTCGTTTCTTACACACCGTAAAAGATTACGCAAGAAGCAATGGCTTTAAAGGAACTTTCTTTATTGAGCCTAAACCTTGCGAACCTTCTAAACATCAGTATGATTATGATTCTGCCACCGTTATAGGTTTCTTAAGACAGTATGATTTATTAAATGATTTCAAACTAAACATAGAAGTTAACCATGCTACTTTGGCTGGCCATACATTCCAACATGAGTTACAAGTTGCTGCCGATGCTGGCATGTTAGGTTCTATTGATGCTAACAGAGGCGATTACCAAAATGGCTGGGATACAGACCAATTCCCTAATAACATTTTAGAATTGGTAGAAGCTATGTTGGTGATTGTTGAAGCTGGAGGCTTACAAGGTGGAGGTATTAATTTTGATGCTAAAATCAGAAGAAATTCTACAGACCCTGCAGATTTATTCTATGCGCATATTGGCGGTATGGATACTTTTGCTAAAGCTTTATTAGTAGCAGAAGAAATCTTAGAAAAATCAGATTATAAAAAGCTAAGAGCGCAACGTTACGCTTCTTTTGACTCTGGTAAAGGGAAAGAATTTGAAGAAGGAAAACTTTCTTTAGCTGATTTAAGAGATTATGCCATTCAGCATGGCGAGCCTCAAACCATAAGTGGTAAACAAGAATTTTTTGAAAATATGCTTAATAAACATATTTTTTAATAAATTCACGTCCTCCAAACTAAACTTAAATAAAGAATGAACACACTTCAAACTTCTGATTACATTGTATTTCTAATATACTTTGTGATTGTTGCTGGATACGGACTATGGATTTACAACCGTAAAAAAGCAGAGAGCGCAAGTTCTAAGGACTACTTCCTGGCAGAAGGGTCATTAACATGGTGGGCAATTGGAGCATCACTTATCGCTTCCAATATCTCAGCAGAACAATTTATTGGTATGAGTGGCGCTGGCTTCACCTTAGGCCTTGCTATTGCAACTTATGAATGGATGGCTGCTGCAACGTTAGTTATTGTTGCTGTATTCTTTATCCCGGTATATCTTAAAAACAAGATATTTACCATGCCTCAGTTCTTAAGCCAGCGTTATAACGAGACCGTTGCCATGATTATGGCCGTTTTCTGGCTATTGCTTTACGTTGTGGTAAATTTAACTTCTATCCTTTTCTTAGGAGCTTTAGCAGTTAGTAGCATATCTGGTATAAACTTTACGGTTTGTATGTATGCCTTAGCTATATTCTCCATCATCATTACCCTTGGCGGGATGAAAGTTATTGGTTATACCGATGTAATCCAAGTGTTTTTCTTAATCTTAGGAGGTTTAGCAACCACTTATTTAGCACTTGATTTAGTAGCTCAAAATAATGGATCTAGCGGTGTTCTTAATGGTTTTAACCTCATTACCTCACAAGCAGAAGATCATTTCCACATGATTTTTGATAAAGACAACAAAAACTTTGTTGATTTACCAGGCTTAACCGTATTGGTAGGTGGTATGTGGATTGTAAACTTAAACTATTGGGGTTGTAACCAGTACATTACCCAAAGAGCTTTAGGTGCCGATTTAAAAACTGCCAGAGGAGGTTTATTATTTGCAGCTTTCTTAAAATTGTTAATGCCTATTATTGTGGTATTGCCAGGTATTGCCGCTTACGTACTCTACAAACAAGAAGTTTTTACTACCGAGATGCTTGTTAATGGCGAAGTAAACCCTGATAGTGCTTACCCAGTATTGTTAAACTTATTGCCTCCGGGATTGAAAGGTTTATCTTTTGCAGCTTTAACAGCGGCAGTAGTAGCTTCTTTAGCGGGTAAAGCAAATAGTATTGCCACCATCTTTACTTTAGATGTTTACAAGAAGATATTCAACCCAAATGCATCTGAAGCTAATCAGGTATTAACAGGTAAAATTACCATCATTGCAACTATGCTATTGGCAGTAGTTATTGCACCTCACTTAGGAATAGAAAAAGGTGGTTTTAAATATATTCAAGAGTATACAGGCTTTGTCTCTCCGGGTATATTTGCGATGTTTATCTTAGGATTCTTCTGGAAAAGAACTACTTCATCGGCAGCAATGTTTGCCACCATTGGAGGTTTTATCTTATCGGTAGTGTTAAAATTCCTTCCAGAATGGACAGACCTTTCTTTCTTATACCCAGCAGGATTCGCCGTTAATGTAAATGGTGTTTACGAAATTCCTTTCTTAGATAGAATGGGCTTTGTGTTTATCTTTTGTATCATTGGTATGTATTTGATTTCTATTTTAGAAAACAGAAAAGGTGTTAACCCTAAAGGATTAGAGATAGACAGCAGCATGTTTAAAACCAATACAGGCTTTACTGTTGGTGCACTATTAATATTTGGTATTTTACTAGCGCTTTATACCGTATTCTGGTAGTATCAAATTACCTGAAATACTTAAAGGAGGTTATGTTAAACATAACCTCCTTTTTATTTCCCAAAAAAAATTAGTCATAAAAAAAACCGCTATAAAAGCGGTTCCCTCAACTATTTTAATTTATTTAACCTTTAAAATTTAAGCCAACTGCAATTGAGGCATCTTGCCAAATAAAGTCTCAAAATTAATAGAATATCCACTCAGCTTGTTAAAGAAAGCAAACATTCCGTTTGCATTTTTTGGGTTACTTTTAGCCGTTTGTATAAGCTTGTTCATGATAACAGGCATCTGCTTATCAGCAAAAGTTTTAGCCGTATTCATATTGACGCCATAATACTTGTTTAATCTAATAGCATATTTTGATGCTATTGAACGTACCAAAGCGGTGTTTTGAATACTAGATACACTAAAGAAAACTAGCAAATCATTAAACTTACCATTATCAATTTGCGCTTTTAAAACATCAATAATAGTACCTGATGCTTCGTTAATGATAGCTTCGTGTGCACTAGTAGAAATTTGACCTACCTCATTTAAATGTGGCTCTAAATTCTCTTTTACTATAGAATACAACTTCTCAAACATTTTATTTTAAATTAGGTGAGATTACAAAATTAACTACTCAAAAACAAAATTCCAATAAATTATGCAAACAAACAAATATTTTAATATATTTTTATCAATAAAAAGCAAAAATTATTAAATCAATTATAATTAGATAGAACTAAAACTTTGATATCAATTACTATACCAAAAAATAAAAGTGGATTAACAAGAGTTAATCCACTTTTAAGAGTACTTAGTGTACAGTATTTATTTAAAAACTATCCTCTTTGATTTGTTTTTCGGTCAGTTTACCATAAGCACTTACTACATTCTTAATTTCTGCTGCATTCCCTACAAATAAAAACTGCAAATCATTAGCCGAGAAATACTTTTGGATAATCTCTTTACTTTTTTCAACAGTTAGGCCATCTACCTTATTTTCAAAAGAATTGATGAAGTCTTCGTTAAAATCATACCAAAACATATCGGTAAGTAAAGAAGCTAATTGAGCAGGCGTTTCATAATCTGGCGGAAACTGCCCTTTTACATAATTCTTGGCCGATTGTAAGGTAGCTTCATCTAAGCCTTTCTCCTGAAGCTTTTTCAATACTTCTAAAGCTTTATCAACCGTAGCTTTGGTAGTTGTTGTAGCCGTAAAAGTACTGATGTAAAATGTACCAGAATTTTTCAAGGTAGAGAAACGACTGTTAGCACCATAAGTTAAGCCCGAGTTTACTCTTAACTCATCATTTAACCACGAGGTAAACCTACCTCCTAAAACAGTATTTACCACTTCTATGGCTACAAAATCTGGATTGTTACGACTAACGCCTTTACCGCCTATCAACATGGTTGTTTCACGGGCATCACTTTTATTAACCAATAAAACTCTGGCCTCTTTAGGGCTTTCTATAGTTGATGAAATAGCTGTGGCATTAACTGAGTTATTCCATTTACCAAAAAGCTTAGAGATTTTAGCTTTCATCTCTTTAGCTTTAAAGTCTCCAACAATAGCTATTGCTGCACCATTAGGCCCATAGTTCTTGTTATAAAAGTTCTTCACATCGGTAACAGATAAATTTTGAACCGAACTAACACTACCAGAAACCGGATTGCCATAAGGGTGGTTGCCATACATAAAATTATCCCAATAATTACCAATTACAGAACGCGGACTTTCCTTTGCCCTTTCCAATTGTGTAAGTATTCTTTGTTTCTCTTTGGTAAATTCTTGTTCATTAAAACTTGGCGCTGTTAATAGCTCGTTTATAATAGGCAAAACCTTATCTTGATGTTTAGCTGCAAATTTTGCGCTTAAACCTGCTAATTCTTTACCAGCATAAGTATTGTATGAGGCACCAATAAAGTCCATCTGCTCTTCTATTTGAGCTTTAGTGTAACTTTTTGTTCCAAATTGCAAAGCTTTAGCTGTTAAGGAGGCCAAACCTTTTTGATCAGCATCTAAAACTGCCCCTGATGGAATTACCGCTGCTATATTAATCGTAGGAACCTCATGTTGCTCCATCAGATATATGGTTAAACCATTAGCTAATTTAAATTTCTCGTATGCCGGAAGCTTAAACTTAGCTTGCTGTGCTAAAACTGCCAAAGGAAAAACCATTAGCAAGAAAAAGCCTATTTTTATGATTGATTGATTTCTTTTCATGATTATTCTTCTGTGTTACTTTTTAAAACTCCGACTGTTCTATTAGATTTTTTGAAATAAGTTGCAGCTACCCTTTTAACATCATCTACACTTACTTTAGCATATTCATCCATAGCGGTAAACATCTTTTTATAATCACCAAAGAAAACCTCATAAGTACCTAGATTATTAGATTTGCCATTAATGGTTTCAACTTGGTCATAAAACTCACTCAATTTCTGGTTCTTGATTTTTTGTAGTTCATTAGCTGTAACACCTTCCTTAGCTATTTTTTCAAGCTCGGTATAAACCATTTTTTCTATCTCATCTGTTGATTTTCCTTTTGCAGATGATACATAAATAGAAAATAAAGTGGGATCAAAACTGGCACTATAATCTGTAAAAACAGAAGTTGCCAATTGGTTTTTATCAACCAAATTACTGTGTAAACGAGATGAGTTTCCATTACTTAAAATAGCACTTAAGATGTCTAAAGCATAATAATCAGCATGCTGTGCTTCTGGCGCATGGTAACCAATAATCATATAAGGAGAACTTACTTGTTTCTGAACCGCAATTCTTCTCTCTCCGGTTTGTTTTGGCTCAACCAAATGAACTTTAGGACCTGGTTTCTGAGATGGTATAGGTTGCATATATTTTTCAGCAAGTCTTTTTACCTCATCAAATTTCACATTACCCGAGATAACAACCGTACAGTTGTTGGGCGCATAATAAGTTTTAAAGTAATATTCTAAATCTTGTTTTGTCCAGTTTTTGATATCCTCTTCGTAACCAATTACAGGCCAATGGTAAGGATGTTCTTGAAAAGCAGTGGCATAAACAGCCTCGCCTAGCATTCTCCATGGCGAGTTTTCTAAACCCGTACTTCTTTCTGAAAGTACTACACCTCTTTCAGATTCTACCATATTATCGGCTATCGCCAAATTAGCTATACGGTCTGATTCTAAATCGAATATAACTTCCAAAGCTTGGGCAGGAAACCAATCGGTATAAACCGTTACATTTTGTGTGGTATAGGCATTATTTGCCCCACCATTATACTCCATGGTACGGTCAAATTCTTTGGGACCATATTTTTTAGCTCCGTTAAACATCATGTGCTCAAAAAAGTGCGACAAGCCGGTTATGCCCGGATGTTCATTTCTTGAACCTACTTTGTAAAACAGGTACATATTGGCGTTAGGGATTGAAGCATCTTCCAGAACCAGAAACTTCATTCCGTTGCTTAAGGTAAATGTCTTTACGTCATCTATCTTATTCTGTGCAAAAAGTTGCAAACTTAATGCAACTAGCAAAGTAACAAACAGTTTTCTCATTTTTTCAATTAGTGTTATGTTGCAATTTAAGATATAGTAAGTTACAAAAACGAATGCGAATAGTTTTGTCTTAAAAATTTTGCAATGCTTATATTGCAGCCAATTTAGAAATCAATAAATTAAACTGCATGTTACCAAAAATCAACTTCACACAAACACAAAGCTATCAATATCTTGCCGACCATCTCGTTGAAATATCAGATAAACATTTAAGAGGTCTTTTTGCTGAAGACGCTGAAAGGTTTAACAAATTCTCTGTTTTGTTTAATGATATTTTAGTTGATTATTCTAAAAATAGAATAAACGAAACAACCATGGCCTTATTAACTCAACTAGCCAAAGAATGCGGAGTTGAAGGTGCTATACAAGCCATGTTTAATGGTGAAAAGATTAACGAAACAGAAGATAGAGCCGTACTGCACACAGCTTTAAGAAACAGAAGTAATACACCTGTAATTGTTGAAGGTAAAGATGTAATGCCTGATGTAAATGCGGTTTTACAAAAAATGAAAACCTTTTCTGATGCTATCATCAACGGAGATTGGAAAGGATATACCGGAAAAACCATTACAGATGTTGTAAATATTGGCATTGGAGGTTCTGATTTAGGTCCGGTTATGGTTACCGAGGCTTTAAAAGCTTATAAAAATCATTTAACGCTTCATTTTGTATCTAATGTTGATGGCACACATATAGCAGAAACTTTAAAAAAGGTTAACCCAGAAACTACGCTGTTTTTAATTGCATCTAAAACTTTTACTACACAGGAAACAATGGCAAATGCCCATTCTGCCCGTAATTGGTTTTTGGCTACTGGTGCTGCCGAAAGTGATGTGGCTAAACATTTTGCTGCGCTTTCTACCAATGCAGAAGGCGTTTCTAAATTTGGTATTGATACCCAAAATATGTTTGAGTTTTGGGATTGGGTTGGCGGACGTTACTCTTTATGGAGTGCTATTGGTTTACCTATTGCACTTTCTGTAGGTTTTGAGAATTTTGAAGATTTACTTCTAGGCGCTCATGAAATGGATATCCATTTCAGAGAAACAGAGTTTGAGCAAAATATCCCTGTAATATTAGCTTTATTAGGCGTATGGTATAATAATTTCTTTGAGGCAGAAACTCAAGCTATCTTACCTTATGACCAATACATGCATCGTTTTGCTGCTTATTTCCAGCAGGGAGATATGGAAAGTAATGGAAAATATGTGGCTAGAGATGGGGAACAAGTAAATTATCAAACTGGTCCAGTAATTTGGGGAGAGCCTGGCACTAACGGACAACATGCTTTTTATCAGTTAATCCATCAGGGCACCAAATTAATCCCTTGTGATTTCATTGCTCCGGCAAAATCTCATAATCCATTAGGCGAGCATCATACCTTATTGCTTTCTAACTTCTTTGCACAAACAGAAGCTTTAATGAATGGTAAAACAGAAGAAGAAGTAATTGCCGAACTTAAAAAAGAAGGTAAAACCGATGAGCAAATAGCAAAAATAGCTCCTTTTAAAGTATTTGAAGGTAATAGACCAACCAACTCTATTTTAGTTAAACAAATAAACCCTAAAACTTTAGGCGCTTTAATAGCCATGTATGAGCATAAAATCTTTGTACAAGGCGTTATCTGGAACATCTTTAGCTTTGACCAATGGGGAGTTGAATTAGGCAAACAATTAGCAGGTAAAATATTACCTGAGCTTAAAAACGATGATGAAATTACTTCTCATGATGCTTCTACCAATGGTTTAATCAATTTGTTTAAAAATTGGAGGTAATATTTTAATGAGTGTATCAACATTTTATAAATAATAACGTTTCTAAAGAAAAATAACATCATGAAAAAAACAATCTTATTATTGTCTACGCTATTTTTCCTTATCGGGAATGTAGTAGTTAAAGCTCAGGAAGCTAAAAAACAACCTGCTAGTCCGCCTGCAAGTGTTACAGAAACCTTAAGCAATGGCACTAAAGTAACTATCAATTATGCACAACCGGGTATAAAAGGCAGAACTATTGGTAAAGAAATTGCGCCTTACGGAAAAGTATGGAGAACTGGTGCCAATGCAGCCACTCAGTTTGAAGTGAGTAAAGACGTTAAAATTAATGGCAAAAGTTTAGCTGCTGGTAAATATGCTTTGTTTACTATCCCAGGTGAAAAAGAATGGGTTGTTATTTTTAACAAAACTTGGGACCAGTGGGGAAATTACAAATACAAAGAAGCAGAAGATGCGCTTAGATTTACTGTAAAAGCAGAGAAAGCTAAAGAGTTTATGGAAAGAATGACTTTCACTATTGCTAAAAACGGAGAAGTAGCTCTAGCATGGGGAGATGTTCATATAGACTTTGTGGTAAAATAAGTTATCTTCAAAAAGATAAAAAAAGCTATCCGTTTTGGATAGCTTTTTATTTTCTAAAGGATTTTAACCGCTTGCCTGGCTAATAGTTCCCAATTTCCGCTATTCTTTACAAATACCAAAAGGATATGTAAATTCACATGTCCTGGTTTATCACCATCATTGGTATCGGCAGATAATTTATGTCTAACAATAGCTGTATTGCCTGTAACTTGGATAGTTTGATCTGCTAAATCTATTTTCACAAAATCAGATGAGCCTCCGGCAATAGCCTCTACAAAGGCAGCTTTATCTTCAACTTTACCTCCAGAATGCCCATAACTTAAATGGGTTGATGCAATACTCTCTAAATCGGCTCGGTTACCGCTAACCATAGCATCACGTAGCTTTTCTACGGCTATGCTAACTTCTTTTTCTGCCTTTGTTTGTGCAAAAGCACTTGTCATTGTTGTCATAAAAATCAGGATTAAAAGAGGTAACTTTCTCATAATTTATCATTAGTTAAAATAAATACTTGCCTACTATAGGCATTCTTCTTCCCATTCCAAAAGCTTTAGGTGATACCCTTAAAATGGGAGGCGTTTGGTAACGCTTAAATTCGGCATTATTAACCAGATTTAAAACTTTTTTAACCAAATCTGTATCAAAGCCCTGTTCTATAATTTCTTTTGAGCTTTTCTTCAATTCAATATACTCAAATAGTATTTTATCTAGGATATCGTATTCTGGCAAAGAGTCAGAATCTTTTTGATCTGGCCTTAATTCCGCAGATGGCGGTTTAACTATTGTATTTTCAGGAATAATTTCTCCATTTCTATTGATATATCTGGCTAATTGAAAAACTTGAGTCTTGTAGCAATCGCCAATCACAGAAATGGCGCCACACATATCTCCATATAAAGTGCCGTAACCTACAGCAGCCTCACTTTTATTACTGGTATTTAATAATACATAGCCAAATTTGTTAGACATGGCCATTAACAATACACCACGAGAGCGAGCCTGTATATTCTCTTCGGCTAAACTTGGTGCAAGGCCTTCAAATTCTTGAGCTAGGGTATCTTCAAAAGCTGTTGCTACTTGCGCTATAGGAAGGGTGGTATGTTTACATCCTATATTTTTAACGAGGTCTAAAGCATCTTTAACAGAATGATCTGAAGAATACTTAGAAGGTAGTAATACAGCCATCACATTTTCTGCACCTAAAGCTTCACATGCTAATGCACAAACCACAGCAGAATCTATGCCTCCTGACAAGCCTAGAATAGCTTTTTTAAATCCTGATTTTTGAAAGTAGTCTCTAACACCTAAAACCAAGGCTTGGTGTACTTGTACTGTATCTGATGGTCTTTCTTGATTTTCACTTAAAATAATGGAGCTTTTAACCTGTCCAACATCAAAAATTTGAACATCCTCTTCAAAATATTTAAGTTCTGATACGATATCGCCTGCTTTGTCAAAAACCAAAGAACCACCATCAAAAATCAACTCGGTATGCGCACCAACTTGGTTTACATAAAATAATGGGATTTGATATTTATGGCAATTTTGAGAAAGTATAACAATCCTTTGCTCATCATGATGATAAGCAAAAGGCGAAGCCGCAATGTTAATCATAAAGTCTGGCTCTTCCTTAATCAGCTCATCCATAGGACAAGCTTTATACAAAGGATTATCGCCTAAATTCCATAAATCTTCGCAAATGGTAACGGCTATTTTATAGCCCTTATAATCTACGCATTTAAATTCATGAGCAGGCTCAAAATACCTATACTCATCAAAAACATCATAAGTGGGCAACAAGGCTTTCCTGATAATTTGTTTAATTTCCCCATCAGCCATAAAATAGGCTGCATTATACAAATCTTTGCCTTCTATAACAGGGTTCAACTCCGGAACACCCACAATGCAAGCTATACCTTCACAAGCTTCTGCTATTTTTAAAGCAGATTGTTTACATAAAGCTATAAACTCCGGATATTCTAGAAAATCTCTGGGTGGATAGCCACAAATACTCAACTCTGCAAAGACAACTAAATCTGCCCCAGCTGCTTTCTGCGCTGTAATGGTTTGTATAATTTTCTGAGTATTGAGCTCAAAATTTCCGATGTGATAGTTTAACTGCGCTAATGCTATTTTCATAAATAAGTAATCGCTTAAAAATGCTTACCTTCTAAAAAAACACCCCAATATTTATACCTAAATAAGCATTTTTTAGAGAGCCATCTCCCTTTTTAATATCAGTAAAACCATTATCAAAACTTAAACCAGCTAATATTTTGGTTCTTCCTGTTGTGCTAATCTCGGCGCCAGCACCTATAATGATAGAGCCCCTGTAAAAAGCAGTTTGGTTATAAATATCTCTGTTATCAGCATTGTCTGCTGTTATGGTTGATGTATTATCTTGTTTAGCCTTGATGTTTAAACCATTCCCTAAACCAAACTCTCCAAAAAACTTAACCCCATTGTTATCATTGGTTAATAGTTTAAGCTTAGCTGGTATTTCTATGTATTGCAATTTAAAAACCTGTTCAGAGTTGGTACTTCCTGCCACGGTTTCTGTTCTACCATTAATAGTGGTTAACTTTAAACCAGTACTAAAAGCATAATTATCTGCAAAGTTTATATCAGCCAAAAGACCATAAGAAAAACCTAACCTCACTCCTTTTCCATCTACATTATCAATATCAGATTTTATCCATCCTAAAGTTGGATGTGCCGTTAATCCTAATTTAAAGGCTGGTTCTTCCTCATCTTGTGCCAAAACGCAAAAACTTAAAAATAGAAACGGAAATAGGAATAATATCTTTTTCATAACTTCGGTAATTAAAAATTTAACTTTATGATTCTTAAAATAAAAATCTGTCTCAAAAGTACTTTTTTTTTTCTGATATGCTTAGTTTGTTGTATATCATGTAAGCAAGAAAATAAAGTTGATGTTAGCCATATTAATATAGAGCTTACTATCAAAAGGTTTGACCAAGACTTAGCTAAAGTAAACCCAAACCAGCTTGCTACAGCATTACCTCCATTACAAAAAGAATATGGTGCTTTTTATCAAGATTATTTTGAGAAAATCTTAAATACGGGACCAACATCTGATACCGCTTATTATCCTATTGTAAAAGATGTTTTATCCGGGGCTCCTTATCAGGATTTACAAAAAGAAACACAAGCAGTTTATCCAAATTTAGATGCTCAAATTCCTATACTTACAGATGCTTTTAAACATGTAAAATATTACTATCCCAAAATTAAAATACCAACATTAATCACCTATATTTCTGGTTTTCAGGTACAAACACCTATTGGAGAAAATTATATTGGTATTGGCTTAGACATGTTTTTAGGCCCTGATTCTAAGTTTTACCCCGCTTTGGTAGAAAGTATTCCAAGATACATCAGCAGAAGGTTTACACCGGATAACATCACCCCGAGGGTAATGGAAGTATTGGCTCGTGAAGAGTTATTTCCAGAATCTGATGCAGAAAAAAGCTTGTTGGATAAGATGATTTACAATGGAAAGATTCTTTATTTTTTAAGTAAAGTACAACCTACCATTGCTGATAGCATACTTATTGGCTACACCAAAGCACAAGCCGAATGGGCAAGCAATTTCGAGTCTGATATTTGGGCTTATTTCTTGAGTGAGGATTTACTTTATGATACTGATTATTTAAAAATACAGAAATACTTATCAGAAGCCCCATTTACACCAGGCTTAGGCGATAAGAATAATTCCGCACCAAAACTTGGTTTATTTATTGGCTGGCAAATTGTAAAGCGCTATATGCAAGAAAATCCTGAAACAACTTTACAAAAACTGATGTTAGAAAAAGACTATCAAAAAATATTAAAAGCATCTAAATACAAGCCCAATCAAAAATGAAAATAGGTATTGTTTTAAGCGGAGGCGGGATAAGAGGAATTGCACATTTGGGTGTTTTAAAAGCCCTAACGGAAAAGAAAATTCCTATCCACCAAATTACAGGTACTAGTGCAGGCGCTATAGCAGGAGCTTTGTTCGCTAATGGAATAGACCCTTATGAAGCTTTAAATATCTTTAAGAAAACGCCACTACTTCGCTTATTTAGATTAGCCATAGGTAGGCCAGCACTGTTAAAACTAGAATCTACTTTTCCACTTTTTCTAGATTACCTTCCTCATAACAGCTTTGAAAAGTTAAAAATACCTTTAACCGTTACCGCTACTAATTTTAATACGGGTAAGTTAACTTATTTCAGTTCGGGTACTTTGATTGATAAGGTGATGGCTTCTAGTTGTATACCAGGTATTTTTAACCCGATAGAAATAGAAGGAGATTTTTATGTTGATGGTGGAGTGCTTAACAATTTCCCTTTAGAGCCTTTACAAAATAACTGCGATTACATTATTGGTTCTTCTTGCAACCATTTACCGGTGATACAAAAGCTCAGGAATATGAAGCATGTGATAGAAAGAGCTGCTACTTTATCCACCAATCATGATATGGAAGAAAAAAGAAAAGGAGTAGATATTTTAATTGAGCCTCATGGTTTAGGAGAAACTGGTCTTTTTGATATTAGCCGGGCCGAAGAAATATTTTGGATAGCCCATGAAGAAGCTTTAAAGCAAATACGCGAGAGTGAATCTTTAACGCAAATTATATTAAGCTTAAAAAAGAAAAAGCCCTGAAATATTCAGAGCTTTTATAAATATGATTAAGATTTCATTAGTCTTTTAAAATTTTGAATACTCCGCCAATAGAGATAAATGCACCAATGAAAGTTAAAGCCCATCCAATTAAGTCTACAACAGTAGAGTGCTCTATAAATTGCTTAATGTATACACCAAAAAGAGTTACAAAAACTCCAAGGATAATTACTTTATAATGAGAAGGGTTGTTTGCGTTTACCATAACTTAAATATTAAAGCTTTATGCCTGCAAAAATATAAAATAGTTGGATATAGTAGCTAATTTATTTTATAAAATTGTAGCAGTTCTACATTAGAAAACGTAAGGTTGTTTAAAACAAAAGATGATGAAACTTAAATATCTTTTATTTATACTCTTATTTCAGCTAAGCTTTTTCATCATAAGCTGCAATACTCAGGATGATGGAAAAATTTGTCCGGCAGTATTATGCGCTGCTCCTGTTCAAAATTTAAGACTTAAAATTACTGATAGGAGTTTAAACAGCCTCATTTTCAATTCGTCTAAACAGCAACAAGCAGATTTAAGCATCTATAGTTTTAGACTAAAAGAAAACATCAGTTTTAAGATTGATAGTACAGTAAGCACAACCAGATACATCAGCTTCCAAACAGCTATTTCAGATGAGTTTATTATAAAAGTTGGCACTGTTTTATCTGATACTTTAAAAGTAGAAACCAAATTCATTGATCAGGATTGCTGCGGTACTTTGCAAATTACCAAGCTATCTTTTAATAATAAAGTATTACCACTTACTGCAGATAATACCATCATCTGGGAAAAACCTTAACAATATATATTTATACATTAACCTTAACGCCTCTTTAACCATAATGGTAAAGAGGTGTTTTTTATAACACTGATGAAACAAAAAAAGAGGATAGTTTCCTACCCTCTTTTAAAATATCTGTATTAAAATTGAACTTATCCGTTAGATAATGCAGCTGCACCACTTACAATCTCAGAAAGTTCTGTAGTAATAGCTGCTTGACGAGCTTGGTTATAAGCCAATTTCAATTTCTTAAGCAAATCTCCAGCGTTATCAGTAGCTTTATCCATAGCAGTCATCCTTGCGCCATGCTCAGAAGCGTGAGAATCTAAAACAGCTTTGTAAAGTTGTATTTTAATATTTTTAGGAATCAATTGCTCTACAATTTCTTCTTTAGAAGGCTCAAGAATATAGTCTGTATTAGAAACCTGTTTCTCAGAACGCTCTGCTTTAGGCACTGGCAATAATTGCTCTACCGTTAAAATCTGCATTGCTGCGTTTTTAAACTGGTTGTAAACAACTTCTACCTTATCATATTGCCCTTTAACAAAGGCATCCATAACGCTTTCTGTAATTGCAGAAACGTTCTCAAAATTAAGATTTGAGTAAAGCTCGTTATTGTTGCCAATAACATTATAATTGCGCTTCTCATAATAATCTTGAGCTTTTTTCCCAATAGCTATGATGTGAAGATTACCACTTTTGTGGTAAGAATCATATTTTTCTGCTATTAAATTATTAGCAGTTTTTATTGCATTTGTATTAAAAGCTCCGGCTAACCCACGATTAGAGGTTACTACAATTAATAGTACATTTTTAACTTCTCTTTCCTGAGTATATACAGATACCCCATCTTCTAAACTAGCAGAAAGATTAGCTAAAATCTCTTTTAGTTTATTAGCATAAGGACGTAATTGTATAATAGCGTTAGTAGCTCTCTTTAACTTAGCAGCCGAAACCATTTTCATAGCTTTGGTAATCTGCTGAGTAGAACTTACAGATGCAATTCTAATTCTTACTTCTTTTAAATTTGCCATTTTCTAGTATTGAGAATTGAGTAGTGAGTATTGCGATTGATTTACTCCATACACGATACACCCTACTCAATACTAAAATTAATATTTATCAGAAACCTCTTTTGCTACTGTTTCTAAAACACTTGTTAAGCTATCATCAAATTTACCAGCTTTTAAGGCTGCCAAAACTTCTGGATGACGTTGCTCTAATTGTGTAGTATACTCTAATTCAAATTCTCTTACTTTATTTACAGGTACATTTCTCATTAAATTTTTAGTACCAGCGTAAATAATAGCAACTTGTTTTTCAACCGTTACCGGAGAGAACTGACCTTGCTTTAAGATTTCTACGTTACGAGCTCCTTTATCTAAAACCAATTTAGTTGAAGCATCTAAATCTGAACCAAATTTAGAGAATGCCTCTAACTCACGATATTGTGCTTGGTCTAGTTTCAAAGTACCCGCAACTTTCTTCATGGATTTAATTTGAGCGTTACCACCTACACGTGATACAGAAATACCAACGTTAATAGCCGGACGAACACCCGCATTAAATAAGTTAGACTCTAAGAATATCTGACCATCAGTAATTGAAATTACGTTGGTAGGGATATAAGCAGAAACGTCACCCGCTTGAGTTTCGATAATTGGTAATGCTGTTAAAGAACCACCACCCTTTACGATACCTTTGATAGACTCTGGCAAATCGTTCATTTGCTGAGCAATAGAATCGTTAGAGTTAATTTTTGCAGCTCTTTCTAACAAACGACTGTGAAGATAGAATACGTCTCCAGGGTAAGCTTCACGACCAGGAGGACGTTTTAATAATAAAGATACCTCGCGGTAAGCTACTGCTTGTTTAGATAAATCATCATAAACAATTAAAGCTGGTTTACCTGTGTCACGGAAGAATTCGCCAATTGCTGCACCAGCAAATGGAGCATAGAATTGCATTGGAGCAGGATCTGCTGCAGAAGCTGCAACAACAATGGTATAAGCCATAGCACCTTTTTCGTCAAGCGCTTTTACAACGTTTGCTACAGTACTTGCTTTTTGGCCAATGGCTACATATATACAAAATACAGGTTGTCCTGCATCGTAAAATTCTTTTTGATTGATGATGGTATCAATACAAACTGCTGATTTACCAGTCTGACGGTCACCAATAACCAACTCACGCTGACCACGACCGATAGGAATCATCGCATCAATTGCTTTAATACCTGTTTGTAATGGCTCGGTAACTGGTTGACGATAGATTACACCCGGTGCTTTACGCTCCAAAGGCATCTCGTAAGTTGTACCTGTAATAGGGCCTTTACCATCAATTGGCTGACCAAGCGTGTTAACCACACGACCTAACATACCTTCACCTACTTTAATAGATGCGATACGTTTTGTTCTTTTAATGGTGTCACCTTCTTTTATCTCATCAGAAGCTCCTAACAATACCACCCCAACGTTATCTTCTTCAAGATTTAGCACTATACCTTGTAAACCAGTTTCAAACTCAACTAGCTCACCAGCTTGTACTTTAGTTAAACCATAAACACGGGCAATACCGTCACCCACTTGGAGTACAGTACCAACCTCTTCTAATTCAGTTTCAGACTTGAATCCCGACAATTGCTGACGTAAAATCGCCGAAACTTCATCTGGTCTTACCTCTACCATCTTTTATTTATTTAAGATATTAATTTTTATTTTTTTACTTAATTAAGCTACTACTCTTTGTGCAAAATCCTTTTTAAGCTGATTTAATTTGCTTGAAATACTAGCATCAAATTGCTTATCACCAACGGTTAAAACAAAACCACCTATTAAACTTTCGTCTATAGTAGCATTTAATCTAACCTCACCACCTGTAACTTCTTTTACTTTAGCAATAATGTCTGCTTTTGCAGCGTCTGATAAAACTGTAGCAGATGTTACCTTAGCGGTTACAATATTTTTGTATTGGTTGTATTGGTTAAGAAACTCTTTAGCAGTCCCAAATAGCACTTCAGCTCTTGCTTTATCAATAACAATTTTTAAAAAAGCTTTAGTTGTAGCATGCACTTTATCTCCAAAAATTGCAACTAAGATGCTATTTTTCTTTCCAATTGGAATAATTGGATTTTTAAGTACAGCTTGTAACTCAGTACTTGCTTTAACTGTATCTACAAATAATTGCATATCACCTTTTACTTGTTCTAAAGCATTTTGCTCTTTTGCAAGGTCTATAAGTGATTTAGCGTATCTTGATGCTACTTTTATTTCTGACATTTTTTTAAAAGTTTAATTCAAAAATCAAAATCCAAAACTTAAACATCGTTTTGAATTTTAAATTTTTACTTTTTATTTAGCTCAGCTTAACATCCTTTAATAACTCGCCCACAAGTTCTTCTTGCTTTTGCTTATCATTAAACTGCTGACGCATAATTTTTTCTGCAATTTCTAAAGATAAAGAAGCAACTTGGTTTTTAACCTCATCTAAAGCCGCTATCTTTTGGTTATTAATCTCTAATTTTGCTTTCTCAATTAATTTAGCACCTTCTGTCTGAGCCTGTGTTTTAGCCTCATTAACAATCTGATCTTTAATTTCTTTAGCTTCTTTTAATATAGCATCACGCTCTGCTTTAGCTTGTTTTAAAAGGGCTTCATTTTCATTTGATAAACGAGCCATTTCTTGCTTAGCTAATTCTGCTTTGTTTAAAGCATCCTCAATAGAACGCTCACGCTCATGAATAGCGCCTAACATGGGCTTCCATGCTAATTTCTTTAAAATAACAAGTAAAATTAGAAAGGATACTAATGTCCAGAAAACCAATCCAATACTAGGAGTTACTAATTCCATAAAAATTTATATATATTATTACTAATGAATGTCTTTTTAAAAACCGGAAATAAAGCCAATCGCTAGATTTCCGGTTTTGTTAATGATAATGATCCTTATGCAGGATTGTTACCTAATAACGCAACTACCACACCGAATAAAGCAACACCTTCTACAAGTGCCGCAGCGATGATCATAGCAGTTTGAATTTTTGAAGCAGCCTCTGGCTGACGAGCAATACCTTCCATTGCTTTACCACCTACTTGACCGATACCAATACCAGCACCGATTACTGCTAAACCTGCACCTATTGCAGCGATTGAACCTACCATAACTTTAATTTATTATATGATTGTTAAACAAAATGTTTCTATTTATTGAGTTGGGTTAGTTTGTTAGTTGATAGTTTTTCAGAAATAAAGCACTATTCATCTAAACTTTATTAACCTTTCTATTTTATTTTTAAAGTTTTTAACTTCCTTTTATTAAGAAATCTTTACTCTTTTCTCTTTAAATCCTTATTCTCCGTTAATGATGATGCTCTTCAACTGCTGTACCTATAAACAATGCCGTAAGCATGGTAAAAATAAAGGCTTGCAAGAAAGCAACTAAAAGTTCTAATACATCCATAAACAAAACGAAAGCAACTGATACCGGAGCGATAGCTAATGTTTTAAAGATGAAAATCAGAGATATTAAACTTAATACGATAATGTGACCAGCTGTAATGTTTGCAAACAAACGAACCATTAGAGCGAAAGGCTTAGAGAAAACTCCAATAATCTCTACTACCCACATGATTGGTAATAACCAAAAAGGAACATCTGGTTTAAAGATATGCGCCCAGTAGTATTTATTACCATTGATATTAACAACTACAAGAACGATAAACGCTAATACCATAGTAACTGCTATATTACCAGTTACGTTTGCACTACCTGGGAAAATAGGTACTAAGCCTAACAAATTATTAAACCATATAAAAAAGAATATGGTTAATAAAAGAGGCATAAATTTCTCGTATTTATATCCAATATTAGGACGAGCAATATCATCTCTAACAAATACAATTAAGGGCTCTAACCAAGATTGTAAACCTTTAGGTGCTTTTCCAACACGTTTTTTATAAGAACCTGCAACACTAATAAAAATCACTAAAATTAAAATAACTGATATAAACATAGCAGCTACGTTTTTAGTGATTGAAAAATCTAAAATAGAAACAGACTCATCAATAGTACCATCAGCTTTTAAAACTTTAATATGCTCATGCTCATTTGCATAAGTATAATACTTACCAGCATAAGGTTTTGCTGCATGATGCTCATCCATTAAATTAGCTGAAGAAAAAATTTCTAAACCTTGAGGAGTATATAAAATAACTGGAAGAGGTAAACTTGTGTGACCCCATAAGTGCCAGCTATGCGCATCGCTGATGTGCTCTAAAATAGTTACCGTTGGATCAAATTTTTCTTCTGCTGCGGCATGATGTCCTGCTTCTGCTCCTGCCGGTTCAATGGTTGCATTTTCTTGATTTGAATAGGCATTAAATGACAAAAACGCTAAAAAAAGTGCGAATAACGCCTTTAATCCAAAATTTTTATAATTTAAAATGTGGCTAAAATCCATTGATTCCGTGTTTTTTACTTTTTAATTTGGTGGCGCAAGTTAAGTAACAAACAATAAATTTCAAAGGTCGTAAAGGATAAATAAATAGAAAAAAAATTTATAACGAATAAAATAGGGTCTATTTTAAACTTACTGAGGTAAAAAAGAACAACTATCATGCTGATTAACAGCCTGATAACTATAGCGCCCATCACTACAAAAACTTGTCCCTCACCTCCTTTTTGTATCCCAATAAAAGAAACAAAGAAAACCATAAGGGTAATGACTGCCATGAAGCCAAATATTACCCAAAATTTAGGAATGAAAAAAGCTTGCAAACCTAATGGCCCTTGAAGCAAGCTAGCCAAGCCAATTAAGAAAAGCGTAAAAATGGTAAACCAGATAAAAAATTTTGAAAGACTCAATTTGAAGATTTATTAATTCCTTTTAATACTGTATAAATCGCGATGATAACGCCAAGTAAACTTAATATACCTGTGATGATAGGTGTTTTACTAGCTCTAGACTCGTCTATTTTATATCCTACAAAGGTAAAAACTCCTATGATACTAAACATCTGAAAAGCTAATCCAGAATATTTAATGTAATTATTTACAGTTTTAAGCGGTGGCTTCTTGTCTTTCTGCTCTAACATCAAATATTTTTTTCTTTTCTGAAATAGATTTGGTTTGAGATAAACCTGTTTGGCAATGACCAGTAAAATTAGCCCCGTTTTCTACCACCAATTTATTAGATACAATATCGCCATTAACTTGAGCGGTAGCTTTTAAATATAATGTTTCTGAGCTGGAAATGTTACCATTTACCAAGCCAGATACTTCTGCCGAGTCTGAATGTATATTACCATTAACTTCACCGGTTTGCCCAATAACTACTTTTGCTTTAGATAGTAAGTTACCCGTTATTTTTCCATCAATCCTGATATCTCCACTGGTTTCCAAATCACCTTTAATTTGGGTACCCACACCAACAATATTGATAGCGCCTGCTTTTTGCTCGCCTTTAATGGCATCTTCCTTTTTTTTCCGAAACATGACTTGTGTTTAAAAGGTTATATAATTTTCTGGGTTAACTGGCGAACCGTTTAGCCAAAGTTCAAAATGCAAATGTGGCCCGGTTGTGTATTCTCCGCTATCGCCAACTACGGCAATTACCTCTCCTGCCCTCACGAAGCTACCAACTTTCTTTAACAATGCAGAACAATGCTTATAAAAAGATAACATATTGTTTGCATGCTGTATGGCAATGACATAGCCTGTTTCTGGCGTAAAATTTGAAAAAACCACTGTACCATCTAGTGTAGACTTGATGTTTTCATTCTTCCTGGTTACCACATCAACTGCGTAATGTTGTTGAGTATTATCAAATTTCGATGATATTTTCCCTTTCACCGGGCTAAAAAAAGAGAAAGTTGCTATACCACTCTTTGCTCCGGTGCTACCTTCACTTAAATCAAATCGGCCTTCAGACTCTATAAGCTTTCTAAGCTCCTTTTCATCATCAGAAATTTTTTGATTCAATTTTATACTATCAGATTTGATGTTATTATTTTTTGGCTTAGCTAATTTATCTTCATCTGGTTTACCACTGATGATTTGATTAAGATTGGCGAGGTATACATCATTTGCCTTCACTAATTTTTCTAAGGAATCTATCTTGGCGTAGGTAGAAATAATGTCTCTTTTATTATCAATATCGGCAACACCGGTTATGTACTCTCTTAATGGAGTTATTTTAATGATTACGATGGTTAAAAAAACTAACACAATAGCAAAAGCAGATGTTCCTATTAATAAATACCATAAGGATGCTCTAAACGATGCTTTTTCTTCAAAAGTATCATCGTTTAAAATAACTAATTTATATTTTTCCTTTAAGCGGGCCGAGAGTTTTTTTCTTTTACTCATCCTTTCCTAAATATTCTGCTCTTATTAATATCTTTACGATAGTGTGAATATTGGCAATATAAAATAAATTTGCTCGTATTTAGTTGTAATATTTAAAATCAATATTTTGAAATTTCATAAAACTAATGGTCTTTTTAGACTATTTATCATATTTATTATAGTTTTTTCTTCGGGTTGCTTCATCAAAAAGAAAGGTAAGAAAACTTCCATGATGAAGAATATAACAGCACATTACAACATTTATTACAATGCGTCTGAAATTCTTAGAGAATCAGAAATCAATATTAGAAATCTTCATAAGGATGATTATAACCAAATTCTTGATATTTATCCCTTACCTACAGAGAGTGGTTCATCATCAGAATCTGAAAATTTAAATGAAGTAGTGAACCGGGCTAATAAAATAGCCCTTGAAAAATTTGAAAGTAGATGGGTAGATGATGCTTTTTTACTGTTAGCAAAATCAGAATATCTAAAAGGAAATTACTACAATGCTTTAGAATATTTCGGTTATGTGGGTAGCAATTATCCCGAAGAAAAGAAAAACACACTTGAAGGGCTTATCTGGCAAGGAAAATCTTACTTTGCTATAAACAATTATGCTTTGGCAGATACCATACTGCAAAAGGCTTACGCAAAGAATCTTAAGTACCACAGAGCCCAGTTAAATGCCGCACTAGCACAAAGTTACCTATACAAGGAAGATATAGATTCGGCCATCTTTCATCTTCAAAAAGCGGTTAATTTCACTAAAAATCGTTACGAGAAAACCAGGTGGACATTCATTTTAGCACAGCTTCAGGAAGAAAATAATCAGTTGGAAGACGCTTACTCTAATTATTCTAAAGTAGTTAAAAGTAATGCAGCTTTTGAAATGTCTTTTAATGCAAATTTAGCTCGTATTAAACTAGAGGAAAATGCTAGTGGGAAAGATTTTAATAAAATTGCAACGCTTAAAAGATTGCTAAAAGAAGATAAAAACAGAGAATTTAAAGACCAAATTTATTATCAAATTGGAAATACCCTTTTACAACAGGAAGATTTGGCACAGGCCCAAGAGTATTATCAATTATCTGCACATACTATCCCTGGCTCTCAAAAACAAAGAGGTTTATCTTATTTAAAACTAGCTGAAGTGAGTTTTGATTCCTTGAAGAATTATACCCAAGCACAACTTTATTATGATAGTACTTTGCAAAGTTTACCTAAAGAGTATCCGGGTTACCAAAACATTGTGATAAAAGCCAATAACTTACAGTATTTAGCCCAACGCCTAACCTTAATAGAGAAAGAACAGGAGTTATTGATGCTTTCTACGTTAACCAGTGAGGCCAGAGAACAATACATCAATGAAAAAATACAAGTTAAAGTAGAAAAAGAAGCTGTTAAAAGGCAAGAAAATGCAAATTTGGCTTTTGTAAGTATACCCGAGGCATCTGCAAGTAATAAAAATGCAGGCTCTTTTTACTTTAATAATCCTTTAGCAATAAGCCAAGGAATGAGTGATTTTAAGAAGAGATGGGGAAACAGAAAATTACAAGATAACTGGAGAATAAGTGGAAGTTCTTCTGCAAATAATAATGCTGCTGGTTTAGCCAATAATTTGGGTAGCATCAATAATAATTTAAGTACAAGAGCAGAGAATATCGACTCTTTAAAAGCTGATTTTTTAAATACGGTGCCTTTAACCAACGAAAAAAGAACTGCATCTTTAAACAAAATTAAAACAGCCCGCTACGAAATTGCCCTTTTTTACAAAGATGTATTGGATGATAAAATAGCATCTATAGAGGCTTTGGAAATGCTTGTGAAAGACTACAACCCTCAAGACGAGAAACTGGCCGAAATTTATTACCAACTTTATAGAATTTATCAAGATATAAACCCTCAACAATCTGATAAATATAAAGCTTTATTAACGGATTATTTCCCTCAATCTATTTACGCTAAAGCTATCATTAACCCAAACTTTAACAAAGCAGACCAAGCTGTGTTAAATGATTTAAACGCAAAATACGAGGCTATATTTAAGCTCTATCAACAAAAAGAATATCAAGAAGCTATTGAAAAAATAGAAAATTTAAGTCCTAAATTTGAAAATTTTCCAGACCTAGCTCCTAAATTTTTATACCTTAAAACAATGGCATTGGGTTATACTCAAAAACCAAATATTTTTGTAGAACAACTGCAAAAAATTATTACTGATTATCCTACAGACACCATTACTACACCAACTATAAAAACGCAACTAGCCTTTATCAATAATAATAAAACAAACTTTTATAGCAGGCCAACTGCTTTATTAGCTTATCACCCAAATCAGTCTCAAACATCTACTAAACCAAATGTAGTTATACTTGATATACCTAAAGTTGAGGATGAGGAAATTGCCATTTCAAAAAAGGCGGTACAACCAATTGTTGAGACAAAAATAGATCAAACAAAAGAAAACAAGCCAAAACCAAATATAGAAATTGCCGCAAAAAAGCCCGAGAAAGACATTAAACCTGTAATAGAAAAACCTGTTGAGAAGAATATAGAACCAAAAGAAGAAACTAAAACGTTAACAAAACCAGCAGAAAGCCTTGTTAAAGAAGAAAAACCAGCTGACATAGAAACTGTAAAACCAACGCCTAGCAAACCGGCTGCTATTATATTCTCTAATAATACTAGGGTGCAACATGTCATTATCATTAACATTAAAGATGCAAAAACTAACGTAGCCAAACCTTTTGCAGAACTTACCAAGTATTTTTATGCTAAATTTGCACCATCAACAGTTAATTTAACAATCAGAACCGTGAGCACCACGGATAAATTAATAGCTATACGAGCGCAACTTAATAATAAAGATTTAGCTGAAAAAGCTTTACTTGAGTTAGAAAAAGAATTGCCTACAATTCTTAATTTACCAGCTTCAGCGTATAGAAAGTTTGTAATTTCTGAGCCTAACTTACTGTTGATAAAGGATACAGAAAGTTTAAACCAGTATTTAAATTATATAAAATAACATGCAAAGAAAAGAAAGCCTTTCTTTAGAAGATATCAAAAAGTATAACCGTATTTTTTGGAAATGTATTGCTGGATTTATAATTTTTCTAATTTTAGTTCTTAGTGCAACTGGTTTAGGCTTGTTTGGAGAGCTCCCTTCGTTCAGAGATTTAGAAAACCCTAAAAGTAACCTTGCATCTTCAATACTATCAGAAGATAAAGTTGAATTAGGTAATTACTATGTACAAAACCGTTCAAATATTAGATTTAAAGATATTTCTCCTAATGTGATTAACGCATTGGTAGCCACAGAAGATGTAAGATTTTTAGACCACTCTGGTATAGATTTTAAAAGAACATTTACCATTATTTTTTATAACCTCATCGGGAAAAAGCAAGGCGCAAGTACCATCACACAACAATTAGCCCTAAACCTATTTTCAGATAAAGCCAGAGAAAGATCAGTCATTAAAAGAATTCCTCAAAAACTTAAAGAGCTTATTGTAGCGGTTAAATTAGAAAGGAATTATACCAAAGAAGAAATCATCACCATGTATTTAAATACGGTAGATTTTGGAAATAATTCTTTCGGGATAAAAGCCGCTGCTCGTACTTACTTTAATACAACACCTGCAAAACTTAATCCGGCACAGGCCGCTACTTTAGTAGGTATTTTAAAAGGTACCACTTTATACTCGCCCACCAGAAACCCAGAAAGAGCTTTAGGGAGACGTAACCTGATCATGCAAAAAATGGTAGATGAAGGTTTTCTGGAGCAGCCAAAAGCTGATGAGTTAAAAGCCCAAGATTTAAATTTAGAGCTTAACAGAACCAGCCATAGTGAAGGACTAGCTACTTATTTTAGAGCTGTTTTAAAGAAAGATATTCAGGAAACTTTTGAAAAAATGTCTATCAGAAAAGCTGATGGAAGTAGTTATGATTTAGATAGAGATGGATTACGAATATATACCACCATCAATTCTAAAATGCAACGCTATGCAGAAGAGGCGCAGAAAGAGTACATGAAAACGTTGCAACAGCAATTTAATGCACATTGGAAAGGCAGAGATCCTTTTAAAGGAAACGAAAATCTGATTATTCAAGGTATGAAACGCTCTGATAGGTATAAGATGTTAAAAGAAGAAGGGCTTTCTGATGAAGAAATCAAAGATAATTTCAATACACCAACATCCATGGAAATTTTTAGCTGGAGGGGTAATATTGATACCATGATGAGACCTATAGATTCTATCAAATATTATAAAATGATATTAAGAAATTCTATGATGGCTATGGACCCTAAAAGTGGCGAAATCAAAGCCTGGGTTGGTGGTATTAGCTTTGAGCATTTTAAATACGACCAAGTAAAAATGGGAACCCGCCAAGTAGGCTCAACGGCAAAACCTTTTACTTATGCTGTAGGTATAGATAATGGATTATCTCCATGTTATCAGGTAAATAATGTACCTTTTACCGTAACTGGTTACGGTGAGCCATGGACCCCAAGAGGACACGGTTCTATACCCGGATATATAACTTTAAGGAAAGCCCTTGCTAACTCTCAAAACTTTATAACAGCATGGGTGATGCAGCAAGTAGGCCCTACAGCAGTTGCTGCTTTAGCCAAGAGAATGGGTATAACCACAGATGTACCTCCCTATCCGTCTATCGCATTAGGTTCTTTTGAAGCTTCTGTTTATGACATGACTGGCGCTTACAGTGCTTTTGTAAATCATGGTGTTTGGACAGAACCTACTTATTTGTTAAGAGTAGAAGATAAAAACGGCAATGTATTGTATGATAGGAAACCTAAAGTGGTACAAGCTTTAAATGAACAAACCGCTTATGTAATGACTTATATGCTTAAAGGTGTGGTAGAAGAAGGTACCGGAGTTAGGTTAAGATACCGCTATGGATTAAGCAACCCCATAGGTGGTAAAACCGGAACCACAAACGATAACTCTGACGGTTGGTTTATGGCTGTAACACCACAATTAGTAGCCGGAGTTTGGACTGGATGCGAAGACAGAGCCATACATTTTAGAAGCACCAATTTAGGCGAAGGAGCAAATACTGCATTACCAGTTTTTGCACTCTTTATCAAAAAAGTTTATGCAGATACGTCTTTGGGCATCAGAAAAGGAGATTTTGAAGCCCCAGCAGGTGGTTCTTCTATAACTTTAGATTGTAGCCAATATCAAGGTTCTGATACAGGTACCAGCACCAAAGGAAATAAAGAAGATTTAGACCAACGTTTAGGGTTTTAATTCTATTTATCATGCTATTTGATTACAAAGCAGCGTTAAAAAACATACCGCATAGGCCTGGTGTTTATCAGTATTATGATGATGCTAACGAGCTGATTTATATTGGGAAAGCCAAAGATTTAAAAAATAGAGTTAGCTCTTATTTTAATAAAGACAATTATAAAGTTAATGCCAAAACAAGAGTACTGGTAAGCAAAATCAGGAATATAACTTTTACCATTGTAGACTCTGAAGTTGATGCCTGGTTACTAGAAAATAGCCTCATCAAAAAGCATCAGCCGCGTTATAATGTCATGCTTAAGGATGATAAAACTTATCCTTGGATTGTGATTAAAAACGAAAAATTTCCACGTATACAATGGACACGCCGTATCGTAAAAGATGGCTCAAAATACTTAGGTCCTTACCCATCCGTAGGGATGATGCACTCTATCCTAGGCTTAATTAAAGAAACTTATCAGCTACGTACTTGCAGCTTGCCACTTACACAACCCAATATTGTAGCTGGTAAGTTTAGGGTTTGCCTAGAATATCAGATTGGAAATTGTAAAGGCCCTTGCGAGGGTTTACAAAACGAAGCCGACTATAATCAATCTATTGATGAAATTAAGGATATCTTAAATGGCAAAATAAGTGGTGTATTACGCAATTTAAAAGAGCAGATACTAGAAGCTTCATCACAACTTAATTTTGAGCTTGCGCATCGTTTACAAAAGAAATACGAGCTTTTAGAAAAATACCAGAGCAAATCTACCGTTGTAAACTCTTCCATTACTGAAGTAGATGTCTTTAGTATCGCATCAGAAGAAAAAATTGCTTTTGTAAATTATCTCAAAGTAATGCATGGCACCATTATCCAAACGCAAACCATTGAGATGAAAAAGAAGCTTGATGAGACGGATGAAGAGCTCTTAAGTTTAGCGATATCAGAATTTAGAAGCAGATATCAAAGTAAATCTAAAGAGATTGTGGTGCCTTTTGAGATAGATATTGATGATGATAAACTAACTTTTACAGTACCTAAACAAGGTGAAAAAAAGAAACTGCTAGACTTATCTATGAAGAATGTTTTATTCTTTAAAAAGGATAAAATAGAACAATATGAAAAGCTAAATCCTGATTTAAGAACCGAACGTTTGCTTACACAAATGCAAAAAGACTTGAGACTGAAAGAGCTACCTAAGCATATAGAATGTTTTGATAACTCTAACTTTCAAGGGAAATATCCGGTTTCTGCTATCGTTGTTTTTAAAGATGCTAAACCTTCTAAAAAAGACTATAGGCATTTTAACGTTAAAACAGTTGAGGGGCCAAATGATTTTGCTACGATGGAAGAAGCTGTTTTTAGGCGCTACAAAAGATTACTAGAAGAAGGCGAATCCTTACCTCAATTAGTAATTATTGATGGTGGTAAAGGACAATTATCTTCGGCTGTAAAAAGCTTAAAAGCTTTAGGTATTATGGATAAACTAGCTGTTATTGGTATCGCCAAAAGGCTAGAAGAACTTTACTATCCCGGAGACCAATATCCTTTGTACTTAGATAAAAAATCAGAAACATTAAGAATCATACAACATTTACGAGATGAAGCGCATAGGTTTGGAATAACTTTCCACCGTAAGAAACGAGACCAAGGTACTTTGCAAACCGAGCTTGAATTGATCGATGGCATCGGTAAAACATCTGCTGAAAAGCTTTTAAAAAGATTTAAATCTGTTAAAAAGATAAAAGAGGCACAAGAACAAGAACTGCTAGAAGTTGTAAATTTAAAACAAGCCAAAGCTATCTTAGATTTTTTTGCTAAAAACTAAAAAGGTGCTTTTTTGCTATGTTTACAATAGCCTCGCTAAGCTGCGGCTATAGTTCTAATTTAGTAGGTCTGAAAAACGAGGGAGCTTACACAACAGTTATGACTGTTGTGCGGAGTCTTACTTTTAAGAGATACTTTTTATAAATTCTTCTGCTGACATTACCGGAAGTAAAGAGTTTTTGAAATCTTTTGCATTTCTAGTTATGATAACTTCACATCCAGAATCAACAGCGCAAAAATATTGTAAAGCATCCTCAAAATCTTCAAAATTAGAGTTTAACCCTTTTTCAATGATAGTTTCATCTATGCTAGAGATTTCACAAAGAACTTTAAATTTTCTCAATTTATCTTTAGCAACTAAAATTCCTTCAAACTTTGAAAGAAAATAGTTTACAGTAGCAAATGAAATAGGAGAAACAATTATTTGTAGTTTCTTCTGATCAGCCAATGTTGCAACCTGAGCAATTGAATAATAAAACGGTTCTCTTTCACCAAGCAGATCAAGTATTACGTTAGTATCTAAATAAACCCTTTTACTCATTTGTATTTGTTCATAAGATGTTCTGAATACTCTTTTTTATAATCCAAGTCGGTCGGTATTTTTTTACCCGAACTCAAACTTTTTACAAATGGAGAGATTTCTATTGAACGATCATTCTTAGCATCATTAGTTAAGGAGTTTAAGTAGTTTTCAATGATTCTTGATAAACTAACTTTTTTTTGAGAAGCATAAATTTTCGCTTTCTCAATTATTTCTTGATTTAGTTTCAACGTTAATTTAGCATCCATAACATTTTTATCATACGTACAAATATACAAATAAAATCCGTACAGCTTCCATTTTAACGGTGTCTTAGATTTTGCAAAACGTAAACTACTCGTTAGATTATATTCTAATTACGATGAATGAATTATAATTTGTATCTTGTCAATGTGTTTTCAAATGTTGAAGATTTTAAAAAGTTTTGTTTTTGCTTGTTCACTTGGATGATTTCTAAAAAACCTAATTCAACTAATGATTTTAAATCTGTTCTTGCAGTAAAGTTTGACACATTGAATCTTGATTCCATTTCTTTAGCGTTTAGAATTCTGTCTGGGTCATCGTGTATTATTTTTAAAATTTGTGCCATTCTATCATTTACTCCCGGTATTTTCATAAACTTCGCAGCTTGGAACACTTCTTTCTGTTTTCGGTTGATATACTCTTTCAATGCATCAAATGCTTTTTCCATCGTTCTAATATGATAGGTAATGAAGTAAGTCAAATCATTTTCATCTATTTCCGAATAGAGGTATGCTTTTTCATATTGTGATTTGGAATCTTTGATAATTCTTGAAATAGACAAATATTCCGTTAGCCAATATCCCTTTTTAAGCATATACCAATAAAATACAGCCCTTGCAGTACGCCCATTTCCATCTGTAAAAGGATGTATCCAGCCAATCATAAAATGAATAATACATCCTTTAATTATAGGGTGGATAAATTCTTCGGTGTCAGTATTGAAAAACAGACATAGGTCATCTATGAGTTTTTTAAGATCAGATTTTAAAGGAGGTGTGTGTACAATCTCACTATGAACATGATTTACTACATGTACATCATCGTTTTCTCTGAATTTTCCTTCATCATCTTTATCATCTAATGTATTACTGGTTATTAGTTTATGAATGTATAACAAATTCTCTGCTGTCAAATCTTCACTTTTTTGTTGAACAATATGTTTCATAGTAATGAAATTGTTCAAAATCATTTGCTCAGATTTGTTTTTAGGCTTTTTCTCTTGCTGAATCATTTCTTTAGCCTTTTTTCTAGTAGTATTAGCTCCTTCCATTTGGCTACTAGAAATAGCCTCTTCCATTATAGAGCTCATCATAAACTTAGTCTTATCAGTTTCAGCAATACCGATATTACTGCCCAATGTTCCACCAATATGCATATCAAATTGATGTAAGGATTTTTGAATATAATCTGTTACTACATAATGAAACTTAAACGAATGAAATTTAAGTTCTTTTCTTCTCAGAAATCGAAATAGCTTTATTGCACTCCACAGTTCTATAGGAGTACAGTCTTTAGCTTTATATTTTATAATGTCCCAATATAAATATTCATCTTGTATTTTCTGTAGATTTCCATCCATCTGAAACTTAACCATGAGTGGTATAGTTTGGTCTGTTTTTTCAATTTGTGGCGCTTGTTCAATCATTTTAGATTCAAAATATTTTGAGAACTTAAAGATAAATAAAAACCACGAGGTTTTAGATAAATCTCGTGGTTTTTATTGGTTCGAGTTTAGTATATCAAACTTAATTTCTTAAACCCTTTATATCTGAACTAAAATGAGCCTTTTAGAGACTCGCTTTTTTTACAAACAATAAAACACCAAAAAAAATGAGCCTAGCTTATATCAGCTTTAAATAACGTTTCTTTACTTAATAAAATGATTTTATATAACTTTTTAGTGAGTTGTGCAACAGTTACGCCTGTTACCACTAGTGCTTCCTTTCAATTTATTCTCCATTTGCCCAATTCAAAATTAATTCAAAAGGGTTTCTTTTTTTATTACCCCCGATTACTTCTATATCCAAAGTGTTGTTTTCATTTAGCCCAAGATTATATCTGAACTGTTGGTTATAAGTTTGAAAAATTGGATTTGTTGATTGAAAATATTGACAACCTTCTATGCCATTTGTGAAAAGTGATTTATATCCAGTTTCCTTTGCAAGCCATCCGAAATTAAAATTATGGTTTTTAAAGAATTGAATATAAGTTTGATTATAAATTCTTTCACTTATGATGTAGTAAAGAAAGAGCTGGTCTTTAACTCGTTTAATCTCTGAGAAGTCATTGAATTTTTTCGCTAATGATAAAATAAATTCTTTTTGAATTTTTTTAATGTAATCCAGCAAGGATAATTTGGATTTGGCAAACCTTTTAGCAAACAATAGAATTGCTGGATGTTTTTTAAATAATCCAGAATAGACCAAACGTGATTCATAAGTTTGAGTGTAAAGCGTTGTATTTAAAAAATTACCCCAAATTGGATTAAAATCTTGCTTTGAAATTTCTTTATAACCTTCAAAAGTTAAACCTAGCACCTTTAACTGTTTTTCCTCGTAAACAATTGATTCTAGTTCATAGTCTTTGAAATTTTCCTCTGAATCAACAAATGGTATTTTTAAAATATTCGCAATATTTCCTTTAAAATTTTTGCTGTCTTCTATTTCAAATAGCAAGCTTTTAAAACCACTAAATTCCTGTATCAACTTTGCTTTAAAAACTTCTTCTTTTCTCTGGTCAACATTAAATCCTTGCAATTTATTTTCATCTTTCAACTCAAATAATACCGAATAAACATTTTCATCTGCAATAAGATTTTTCAATGATGATATTAGCCTTGGCCATTCACGTCTTGAGTTATCTGGAGTATTTTCAATTAAGTTCCTAACTACTCTTATAAAATCTAATAAATTGACCTTTGGCTTCTTATCAAAACTGTACAAAAGTGTTGAGAAATAAATAAACAGCTCGTTTGTATCTCGTTTGTTGCTTAGTATGGATTTTAGAATACTATGCAAAGACTCACCTTCCCATAATATGGCTTGGTTAAATTCCTTAACCTCTTTAATATAATCAAACGAAAATATCAGAAATTTTAAGTTTTCTTCCTTTGAGTACACTTCTCTAAGAACTCTGAAATCTAAAAAGTCGCTTTCGTAGGATTCTGCTCTAAACTTCGCATCCTTAAAATACAGCATCTCGGTCAAAAAACTTAAATATGCCATAAAAGGACTATCGATGATAAAAGAATTCGAAGCCCTATAATCCCATAAATTGTCCACCCATTCGTATTCAATTTTGTCCTTTACTACCTCTAATAATGAATGATTGTACCTGATAATCTTTGAAAATTCAGATTTAAAATTTTCAAATTCCGTGAGCATCTTACCCCTTGCGTTCATTCTAATGTAAAGGTTCTCAGTTAACCCGAATTGGTCTAAATCGGTAAAATAAAAAGTTACTAAATCACTATTATCCCCAATTAATTGGTCTAAAAGCCCTATTGGAGCTTTTAATAGAACTTCGTTGTTAGCAAATGTATCTAACATATTCAGCATACCCGAAACAGTTGGGTCGTGTTTCCATTCTTCATTAAACCAAACCGAATCTTCTATTTCATTTTTGATTTCAGATAAATTATCAATTGTTTCCACACCTAATAGTAATTTGCAAAAATCGTGAGCAGAAGGTCGTGTTTCATAGGTAAACCTTAATAGTACATCTTTTATTTTAGCAAGACGATTCTCTTTAATTGCTATAAAAAAATGAAGAAGAAACAGCGTTGTAAGTCTTTGTTGACCGTCTAATGGAATGAAAATTTTTTGTTTTTCATCTTCCTTTAACTCGGTTAAAATTGAACCATAGACAAAATCCAATTCAATTTTTTCATCAGACACTATAGACTTGATTAAATAATCATTTACAAACTTATTTCTCAATTTCTCCACATCAGCAGTATTTCTACCTTGTGCATAGTCTCTTTGAATAATTGGCACTTCAATTTTATTGTACGTATTACATAATTCCCAGAAAGTAAATTTATTACTCATAGTTACTTGCTTATTTGACTTAAATATGGTTTTAACAATTTCTCAATGTCTTCATAATACTTTTTCTTATCCGCCTTACTCCAATAGTATGGTTGTAAATCAGAATCGGTATAATATTTTAAAAAAACATTTTTTGTTGTAAGTGGGATGTATTTTCCTTCTTTTTCTAATTGAAGGATTTTACTCCTTTTTACAGGGAAAATCGCATTGTTTAAAGAAGAGTTGTGCTTACCTGACAACAGTGCAAGATTGTCTAATACGTGAACCGATTCAGAATCAAAAATTTGAATCAGGTCATTTTTTATTTGATTGAACAGTTCCTCATTAATTTTATCTTGGCTTAGTAAATCTAAAATTCTCGTTTTAAAATCTTCATTTACTGATATGGTTTTTTGCTCATCGTCAGATTCTATATCAATTTTTTTGATGTCTTTAATTGCTTCAAAAGTATCTTCCAACCATTTTCTAATTGCTTTCTGTTCTTTCATTTCTTTTGATTCTTGGGCGTGAATATGCTCTATGCTCCACCCTCCATCGCTTTCCATTTTTTTATACAAGTTGAAAGGAAATCTGTTTTTTTGTGCTTTTTGCGTCAATACAGATGTGGCGATATTATGTAACAGAAAAACCTTTTTCAATTCCCCTGTGCCTCTTTCATAAGAAAGATTGTTTAAATCAATATCGGATACTTTCTTTTTTACTTCGCCTATTGTCCATTCTTTAAACGCTGTCTTAGTGCAATTTGAGTTTTCAATGATAGTGCGTATTGCCTTTATAGGATTGTCATCTAAAGCCAGAACAAACCCTATATGATGATACAAATAATCATTTTCAAACCAGTATTTTAGTTTTCCAAAATATTCTTTGGTTTGATTCCATAACCTGATAGCATTATTTTTTTCTTCAACAGGATTTTCTGATTTGATTTCCTTTTCAAACCATAAGTAGGTTGAGTATTTCTTATCGTTATTGACAGCAATTAGTTTAAAAATAAATTCAATTGTAGATGATGTTTCTTCCAACTGCTTGCTGTTGAGAAAATACCAAAACTCATCATTTCTCAATTCCATTTCTATTCTGTGCCACTCGTTTGAAATTTCAGCTTGCCTTAGTATAGCTTCTCTGTCGCTTAAGCCGTGTTTAATTTTTGAGAGCAGTAATGCTCTGATTAGTTCTGCATCGGTTAATGGAATTTTGCCAATATTTAAACGATTAAAAATGTCAATCTTCTTACTTTCAACTTCATCTTTATCTTTAATTCCTTTTAGCTCCTCTATCTGATACCAAATAATTTCAACTTTTTTGGTCAGGGTTGAATTAAAGTCATCTATGTAACCAACATCATTTTTAGTTTTTTCTTCAAACCATTCTTTCACAATTTTATATGCCTGACTCATAAAATGAAAATCCGGACTTTCATCATTATAGGATTCTGGGGAAAGTGATTCTAAAAAAGTAGTGCTTTTACACCTTTTCTCGAATTTAATAGAATATCTAGGACGCTTGAGATAGTTAAAAATGATATTCATTGTAATCAATCGCTGCTGTCCATCAATGACTTCCCAAATATTTATTCCATTTTCATCGGTAGTTGGCACTAATACAATGGGTTGCAAACAATACTTTTTTTCGTCAGTAAGCATAAAATTATGAATGTCTTCCAGCAAAGCAGAAACGTGTTCTACATCCCATCTGTAGCCCCTTTGATAATAAGGAATTAGATAATGTTCAAATCTTGGATTTCTGTCAGGTGTTTTATCATTCAGGATGATTTTCCCGACGGGTATTAATTCTATTAGATTCATTCTTACTTTATTGTGTTATTTGAAGAGGAATGTTGTTTTTAGCATTAGTGGTAACGTCAGTCCGTCTAAAAACCTAAAATAGGTTAAAGTCGAGCTTATCAGGAGTTAAATATAAGCGATTATAGCGCATTAAAAAATCTGTAGTTTTCACTTTTGCTTTCATGCTATAAGAAATAATTGTTGCTGATAAGTGCTTAAAATAAGCCTTCTGTAGCAGCAAAATCAAGGCAAGTACTTTGAGGTACTCTTTCAGTAGGTTTTTATCAATAATATTGAATATCCTTCGCAGGTTAAAGGCGGTAAAGATAAGCCCTACATCAGCTGATGCGTGGTTAATGGTTTTCTTTGTCATGATATAATAGAAATCCCACTGCCTTTTGATGATCCCGAAGGGATGCTCTACTATTGCCTGCCGCTTCCGGTAAATTTCTTTGTTAAGCTCGATTCGTTGTTTATTGGCTTCAATGACCTCTGCATGTTCAGTTCGCTCTATCAATCTGCCTGCTTTGTTCTTGGTGCAGCTC
>NZ_AULF01000003.1 GCF_000425145.1 Pedobacter glucosidilyticus DSM 23534 | reverse complement strand
AGCCTTTGTACAGTCTAACAACTTCTCCATACCTTTCCGTTCTGTTGGCGTTAACTTCAGTTGGAGATTTGGAAGCTTAAAAGTGAATCAAAATCCTAAAAAAGGCGTTAAGAATGACGACTTAAAACAAGGTGATGGCGGAGGCCAAGCCGGTGGAGGTATGGGCAACTAAAACCATTAATAAAACAATTTAAAACAGGGATAAATCGGATAGGTTTATCCCTGTTTTGATTTTACTATCTTTGCGGAAATTTGATATTCATGAAGAGGATTATTTCTTTGTTACCTGCCGCAACCGAAATTATTTGTGCCTTAGGCTTAGAAGAAAATTTGGTTGGACGATCTCACGAGTGCGATTTTCCGGCAAGTATCCAGTATTTGCCTATTTGCTCTGATGCAAAGTTTACTTCAACAGGTAGCAGTAAAGAAATAGACCAACAGGTTAAAGAAATTTTATCAGATTCTTTATCCATTTACAAAATTGATAAAGCTTTAATTCAAGAATTAAAACCTGATATCATCATTACCCAAGCACAATGTGATGTTTGTGCTGTTTCTTTAAAAGATGTAGAAGAGGCTTTAGCCGATTTTATAGGTCATCAAACCCAAATTATTTCTTTAGAGCCAAAAGTTTTAAATGATGTTTTTGATGATATTAGAAAAATAGCTGCCGCAACAGACACTATGGCTGTAGCCGAAACTTTGATAGAAGATTTAGAAGAGCGAAAAGATATCGTAAAACATAAACTAAAGTTTTTTAATGATAAACCTAAAGTAGCTTGTATAGAGTGGCTAGAACCTGTAATGGTATCAGGGAATTGGATTCCTGAGCTTGTGCAAATTGCTGGAGGCACATCATTACTAGCTCAAAATGGTCAGCATTCTCCCTTTGTAAGCTGGGAAGAAATTGCAGAAGCAAACCCTGATATCATCATCATCATGCCATGCGGATTTTCTATCTCTAGAACCATGCAAGAGATAGGTGTTTTATTGAGCCTGCCGCAATGGAAAGATTTGCAAGCGGTTAAAAACAATAAAATCTACATTGCCGATGGTAACCACTATTTTAACAGAAGTGGTCCTAGGTTAGTAGATTCTATTGAGATTTTAGCTGAAATCATCACACCAAAATATTTCAATTTTGGTTATGAAGGTCATGCTTGGGTTAAGTTTGATGTAGCTTAAAAAGCGATAAACTTTTCTGCTTGCTCATCGCAAAACTTAACGGTATCGGCATTAAAGAAATTAGCATCTTCATTTAATTCTTTATGTACCGCCGTAACATGAATTTTCAAGGGCATAACCTGCATATTCATATAATTGCAAACACCAGTAAAGTGGTCTACACCACGTATATTTCCATATTTTCCTGATGATACACCAACCAGCGCTGCTTTTTTACCGTAGAAAGATTGAGGGAAGTCGCAAGCATCTATAAAAACTTTTAAAATACCCGGGAAACTTCCATTATATTCTGGAATCACAAAAAGAAATTTATCAGCTGCAGAAACCAATTGTTGTATATTTTGGAACTCAGCACTTCTTTTACCATATAAATCAGAAATAATTAAATTTTCAGGTAAATCTGTTAAAGATAAAATAGAAGCATTTGTGCCTTTAGCTTTTAAAATTTTTTGGTAATATTTTGCTACTTTAAGCGTATTACTATTCAGCCTGTTAGTTGCTGAAATTATTAAAGTCATATCTGTATGTTTATAAATCTTCTAAACGTGTGGAAATTGATATTGTTTAAATTTGTATCTTAGCCCTTTATGAAAAAATGGTTAAATAAGGTCGAAATTACAAAAATATGGCTGTTTAACCATAGCAAACATACTAGCATATAGCATACTTTAGGTAGATGAGTAAGATAATAGCAATTGCCAATCAAAAAGGAGGAGTAGGTAAAACAACTTCCTCTATTAATTTAGCAGCAAGTTTAGCCGTACTTGAATTTAAAACTTTAATTGTTGATGCCGATCCTCAGGCAAATTCTACGTCAGGTATAGGTTTTGATCCTCGTACCATCAAAACAAGTATTTATGAATGTATCATTAATGATGTTGACCCTAAAGAAGCTATTAGGAAAACAGAAACCCCTAATTTAGATTTATTACCCGCACATATAGATTTAGTTGGTGCAGAAATAGAGATGATTAATCTTCATGAACGCGAGTTCAAAATGAAGGCAGTTTTAGAAAAAATTAGAGACCAATATGATTTTATCATTATTGATTGTTCTCCATCCTTAGGTTTAATTACTATCAATGCGCTTACAGCAGCAGATTCGGTTATAATTCCCGTACAATGCGAATATTTTGCACTAGAAGGTTTGGGTAAATTGTTAAATACCATTAAAATTGTACAAACACGTTTAAATCCAGAATTACAAATAGAAGGGATTTTGTTAACCATGTACGATGTACGTTTACGACTTTCTAACCAAGTGGTAGAAGAAGTGCGTTCACATTTTGAAGATTTAGTTTTCCAAACTATTATAGCCAGAAACACAAGATTAAGCGAGGCGCCAAGTTTTGGCATTTCTGTGATTATGCATGATGCGAACTCTAAAGGAGCTATAAACTATTTAAATCTTGCCCGTGAGATTATCAAGAAAAATGGTTTGTCAAAAGAAAGTCCGGTTGATCAAAAAGAAGTAGTATAAAGCATGACTAAAGAAAGAAAATTTGGTTTAGGTAAAGGTTTAGGTGCTTTACTTAATGATACTCCGGATACATCCTATCAGCGTCAGCAGCCCATCGTTACAGAGAATACCAATACTGTTTCTTTAGGTTCTATAAGTAAAATTAAAATCAACCAAATACAGGTTAACCCGTTTCAACCTCGTTTTGAGTTTGATGAAGAAGCGTTAAAAGAACTTTCAGAATCTATTAAACTTCAAGGTTTAATTCAGCCTATAACCGTTCGTAAGGTTGGAGATGCTTATCAATTAATTTCTGGTGAGAGAAGATTAAGAGCTACAAAAATGGCAGGTATTGATGAAATACCGGCTTATATACGTACCGCTAACGACCAGCAGATGCTGGAAATGGCTTTAATAGAGAATATCCAAAGAGAAAACTTAAACGCTATAGAAGTAGCTTTAAGTTTCCAAAGAATGATTGATGAATGCTCTTTAAAGCAAGAAGAATTGGGCGATAGGGTTTCTAAAAACCGCTCAACCATTACCAATTATCTGCGTTTGTTAAAATTACCTCCGGTAATACAGGCTGCCATCAGAGATAATCACTTATCTATGGGGCATGCAAGAGCGCTTATCAGTGTAGAAGATTCTTCCAGTCAATTGTTTATTTTTCAAGAGATTATTGATAAAGACTTATCAGTAAGAAAAGTAGAAGAATTGGTAAGAAATATCAAGCAAAATGGTGCTAAAAAACCAGAATTGGCTAAAAAAGCAGATGGTGTTTCTTTCCAATATCAAAAAATACAGGACGATTTATCTTCAAAATTTGCAACTAAAATTAAAATGAAAGTTCAGCCAAACGGAAAAGGAAGCATAGAAATTCCTTTTTTATCTGATGATGACCTGAACAGGATATTAGAACTTTTGGACTGGTAGCATGCTTAAGCCTTTATTTTTTGCGATTTTACTAGGTAGCAGTGTTTTGTGTTTTGCACAAAATAAGGATACCGTATCAGTAGAAAAGCCAAAAATTTCTATCAAGCAGCGTTTAAATAGAGATGTTTTTTCTTTATTTAAAGATAGCACAGAACTACAATCGCCACGTAAAGCTGTTTTACGTTCGGCTATTATCCCTGGCTGGGGACAAGCAAGAAACGGTAAATGGTGGAAAGTTCCATTAGTTTATGGTGGTTTTGTAGGTATAGGCTTGGTTTACGATTTTAACCAACGTTTTTATAAAGAGTTTTTAGGCGAAAGCCAAGCCAGAAGCGAAGGTCGTAAGGAACTAGAACAATACCTTAATGCCTCAGACGTACAAATTTACAGTGCAAAAGACTTTTATAGAAGAAATAGAGATTTAAGTATATTGGCTTTTGTAGGTTTTTATGGTATCAATATGATTGATGCCTATATAGATGCTCGCTTAGCAACTTTTGATGTTGATGACGATTTAGCCATCAAAATTTCACCTTCTATTTATACACCAGTTTATTCTTTCGGCATAAACCAAGCTCCGGTTCCTATGCTTAAATTAACCATAAAATTATGAAGATAGCATTACTAGGCTACGGTAAAATGGGTAAAATGATTGAGAGCATTGCCTTAGACCGTAATCACGAAATTGTTTTAAAAATAGATGAAAGCAATACGCATGAGCTTACATTAGAGAATCTGCAAAAAGCAGATGTAGCCATAGAGTTTAGTACACCAGCAACTGTTTTAACCAATATCCAAAAATGTATTGATGCACAAGTGCCATTGGTAGTTGGTACTACCGGATGGTATGGCCAGTTGCAGCAAGTAAAAGATGCCTGTCTAAGCGCTAATGCAACTGTTATGTATGGCTCAAACTTTAGTGTAGGGGTTAATATATTTTTCCAAATCAGTAAAATTGCCGCCAAGATGATGAATAACTTTTCTGACCAATATGATGTTGGTATGGAAGAAATTCATCATATTCATAAATTAGATTCGCCAAGCGGTACAGCCATCACCATTGCCGAAGATATTTTAGAAGAGTTTAAAACTAAAAAAGAGTGGGTTGATGTAAGTGCTTCAGAAAATCATGTAACACAACATCGTCCAGAGCATCTAATTATAGAGTCTTACAGAGAAGGTGAAGTACCGGGCACACATGCTGTGATTTATGATTCTGATGTAGACCGTATAGAATTAAAGCATGTAGCACATGGCAGACAAGGGTTTGCTTTAGGGGCAGTTTTAGCTGGCGAATGGTTACGAGGTAAAAAAGGCTTTTACTCTGTAAAAGAGATGTACAATTTTAATGTATAAAAAATATTATCATGAATTTTAAATTCTGGGAGAAGAACAAAAACAAAAAAACACCAACGAAAAAGAAAAGTGCAGGCAGAGAATGGCTCGATGCTATCGTTTTCGCTGTTATAGCAGCTACTTTAATTCGTGGTTTATTTATAGAAGCTTATACCATACCTACAGGTTCAATGGAACGCTCCTTATTAGTAGGCGATTTCTTATTTGTAAGTAAGGTTAACTACGGTGCTCGTACACCTATAACACCTATTGCCTTTCCTTTTGCTCATCATACGATGCCCGTAACGGGTACCAAAGCTTATTGGGATGGTTGGCAATTACCTTATTACCGTTTACCTGGTTTTCAGGATATAAAGCGTAATGACGTAGTGGTTTTCAATTATCCTATGGACGCTGATGAACCTTTAAATCGTCCAATTGATAAACGTGAGAATTATATTAAAAGATGTTTAGCTATTGGCGGCGATACTTTAAGCATTGATAATGGTGTTGTTTTTGTAAACGGAAAACAAGTTGATATTCCAGAAAGAAGCCAAACAACCTATTACGTTAAAACTGATGGTAGCGAATTTAACCCTAAAGCCTTAGAAGACATTGATACTGATGTAGAGCGTGTTAGTGCCGATGAATATGTTTTTATCATGCCATCTACAGAAATCAGTAAAGTGAAAGCTTTTTCTAATGTGAAAGTTTTTACACCCATGATAGCTCAAAAAGGGGAGTTTAAACAAGAGATATTCCCTCATGATCCTAATTTGAAATGGAACGAGGATAATTACGGACCTATCATTGTTCCTAAACAAGGCTGGACAGTTACTTTAGATAGCTTAACTTACCCTATTTATAAAAGAGCTATCCAGTTGTACGAGGGTAACCAATTAGAAGTAAAGGGTAATGATTTTTATATTAACGGGAAAAAATCTAATACCTATACTTTTAAAATGAATTATTATTGGATGATGGGAGATAATCGTCATAATTCATTAGACTCTAGATATTGGGGTTTTGTACCGGAGGATCATATCGTAGGTAAAGCTTTATTCGTATGGATGAGCTGGAACGAAAATGGAACTTTCTTTGACAAGATAAGATGGAATAGACTATTTATGGGGATTCATTAATTCTCATTTAAGCTTAAAAAAAGCGAACTTCTGCTGAGGTTCGCTTTTTTGTGATTACACGTGTATGTTTTTTATTTATAACACGTATTTGATGTTTAGTAGTTATATTTGTAATGATAATTTAAATAGCTATGAATACCAAACTAACTTTAACCATTGAAGAAGAGATTATTGCCAAAGCAAAGAAATATGCTAAAAGTAAAAATCGTAGCTTGTCTGATATCATAGGAAATTATCTTAAAAGCCTTACGAAAGAAACTGAAAGTCAAAAAAATGAGCATTTAACTCCTGTAGTAAAATCTTTAAAAGGAAGTTTTAAAATAGCTAATGAAATAGACTATAAAAAAGAGCTAAGAGATAGATTACAAGCAAAATATTTGTAAAATGGATCATGTATTAATAGATACAGATGTAATTTTAGACTTCTTTTTTGACAGAGAACCTTTTGTTAAAAGTGCCGCAGAAGTTTTTACCTTATGTGAAAAAAAGCAGATAAAAGGTTTCACAACTCCAGTTATCATTTGTAACGTTTATTACCTCTTAAGAAAAATTGCACAGCATCAAGTTATAGTTGAAAAGTTAAAACAACTGCTTACTATAATAGATGTTCTTCAGATGGATAAAAACACGATTATGAATTCTTTAAATTCTGACTTCAAAGATTTTGAGGATGCGTTACAGAACTTTTCGGCTGTTAATCACAAGCTTGTTTCTTTTATTATAACCAGAAATGTTAAAGATTATCAAAAAAGTGAGTTAGCTGCTTTTACTCCAGATATGTATTTAAGCTATTTTAAAAATCGGTAAGATTTATAAAATAGGCAAACCAAATTTGGCAGCAGCCTCGTTCATATCTTTAACAACAGCTTCTATTAAAGGTATACCATTAATTTTTCTGTCCTTTTCTGCTTCTAGTTCTGGCTCGCCAGGGATGATAACTTTTTGATTTTCGTTAATAGGTTTAGCTTCTTTAAAACGCTTTATCCAATTATCCATGTGTGCTTTAAAATCTGCTTTAGGTCTAAAACCATCAACACGCATAGCACCTAAGAAATGACCAAGCCCTTGCCCTGGTTGATTTGGTAGCGGGTCCATAAATGCTACAAAAGGCGGAGCCCAAGGCCCATAACTAGCGCCAGATAATACTGCCGATAAAATATCAACCGTAGCACTTAAGCCAAATCCTTTATGGCTGCCATGTTCTCTATCAGAGCCTAGTGGTAGTAAAGAACCACCAGCTTTTAATCCGTGGGGGTCTATGGTAGCATTTCCTTCTTTATCTTGTATCCAACCGCTAGGTACTTCTGTGTTTTTTCTTTGTGCTATTTCTAATTTGCCATTAGCTGCTGTAGAAGTTGCCATATCTACCACCATTGGCGGGTAGTTTTCTGCCGGAAAAGCGTAACAAATAGGGTTGGTCCCTAGCATTCTTTCGGTAGAAAAGGTTGGTGCCACCAAAGGACTGGCATTGGTTACAGCAAAGCCAATCATATCTTGCTCTACAGCCATTAAAGTATGGTAAGCGGCAATACCAAAGTGGTTCGAGTTTCTTACTGCTACCCAGCCAGAACCACATTCTTCGGCTTTTCTGATAGCTACTTGCATAGCCCAAGGCGCAACAATAAGCCCTAATCCTGCATCACCATCAACGGTAGCCGTACTGTTAGTTTCGTGTACTACTTTAATATGTGGTTTGGTATTAATTCGTTTTTTCTCCCATAGCCTTACATATCCTGTTAAACGGGCTACGCCATGCGAGTCTATACCTCTTAAATCAGCTTTTATTAAAACATCAGCAGCTAGTTGGGCATGCTCATCAGAACATCCCATGGCTTTAAAAATATTTTCTGTAAAACTTCTTAATTGCTGCTCAGGGAAAATATGGTATTCCATTAAATAAGTATGGTAAATTTAAAATCTAAAGGTATAAAATGTTGGATTAGGTTTTGGATAAAATCATCTCCATGAGCTACATAAAATAAGCCGAAATTCTCTTTCCGTTCTTGCAAACCTCCACCAGGGAATAGGGCAGATTTTATTTTATCTAGATTGTTCATCGCGTCAGCAAAATTCTTTTTTTCGGCTTTTAAGAGTTTCTTCTCGAGATTCAGAATGGCTTTTTCTAGTCTTACTTTTACAGCTTCTGTACTTGGCGATAAAGTAGGGTCTATTTTATGAGCTCTTAATTTTAATCTTTCAAAAATACATTCTAGCTCTCGCCACTCGTTTTTTAAGTCTAAAACATGGTTAGAGTGTATTTTTAGCCAACGAGCTTTTAAGGTATCTATATCCTCGAAAATATCTTTAAAATCTAATTTTAGTCTGCTTAATTTATCCTTAAGTTTAGTATTGGCAATCATGGCCGAGTTTCTAAGTATCAAAATAGGGAAATCTACTTTATAGAAATCAAAATTTGATTTTAGTTGTAGCCAATAAATAACCTCAGCACCACCGCCTATATAAGCTATGTTGGGTAATATCACTTCTTGATAAAGTGGGCGCATCACCACATTTGGGCTAAATCTTTCGGGATGATTTTCTATTTCATGATTTAGTTCATCCTCGCTAAACGTTATATCTGTATTTAATACTTGATATTGATTGTTCTCAAAAACAATTCGCTCACGTAAATCATCCGTTAAATAAAAGAAGTTTATCTCACGAGCATTAACTTGCGGTGTTATCCCAATGCTCGTTAATACTTTATTAGTATCAGAGATATTTTTGAAGCTATGCTGCCCAACAATATCTTGTTTAATGATAGGAACAAACTGTTTTTTTAGCTGTGGATGATCTGCATCTATAATCACCAAACCGTGTTTTCCGAAAAGTTCATTCACTAAATATCTGGTAGCATCAGCAAGTTTAGTAAACTTAGTATAGGCTTCATCAACTATTTTACTCAATTGTAAAGCATTATCAGCAAGACCTAAAATTCCTTTATATTCATTTAAAGCTTGGATGATGGATTTCGTATCTACTCTGCCTGTTGCACCAGCTGTTTCTTTTTTCCACGCTATTTTTTTACCTCCAATATAGGTATGGTTAATTTCTTCAAAATCATGATCTTCTGAAGCCATCCAATAAACAGGAATGAAATTTTGGTTAGGAAACTCTTTTTTAAGGTCTTTGGCTAAATTAATAGCGGTTACTATTTTGAATATAAAATAAAGCGGACCTGTAAAAATATTGAGTTGATGACCGGTTGTAATGGTATAACTATTATCTTCTAATAGTTGGTTGATATGTGCCTGCGTTGCAGCAGATTGGTTGTTGATTTGTTGATATTGCTCCTTTAAAACCTCAACCAAAGTTTGCCTGTTGGCGATAACTTTTTTATCTGTTAGCAAGGCTTTAAAACCTGCAAGATTTGCTGAGTGCTTATAAAAAGGCTTTAAATCGGCATCTTGCCTGATGTATCTGATTAAGGCCGTTGAGAAACATCGGGTTTCTTCATAATCAATATACTGAGCTTCCATTGAAAACGAAAATAGGAGAAATTCATCATTTCCCCTATTTCTATCAATTATTTGACAATAGTTCCATAAAGGTCAAAGTCCTCGGCTCGGTCTATTTTAACTTGAACAAAACTGCCAGTAGTAGCATAATTATCTGCAGCATGTAGTAAAACTTCGTTATCTACTTCTGGAGAATCAAATTGTGTTCTGCCCACAAAATAATCGCCTTCTTTTTTATCAATTAAAACTTTATATGTGTTGCCAACTTTTTGCTGGTTAAGGTCAAAAGAAATACCTTGCTGCACTTCCATAATAGCCTCAACACGTTCTTCTTTTACCTCTTGCGGTACATCATCAATCAAATCATAAGCATGGGTTTTTTCTTCATGCGAATAAGTGAAACAGCCTAATCTATCAAATTTGGTTTCTTCAACCCAATTTAACATTTCCTCAAAATCTTGTTGAGTCTCGCCTGGGTAACCGCAAATTAAAGTCGTTCTCATGGCAATATCAGGTACTTTATCTCTAATCTGATTAACCAAGTCGATAGTTTTCTGTTTAGTTGTGCCTCTTCGCATTGATTTTAACATATTATCGCTAATATGTTGTAGTGGCATATCTAAGTAATTACAAATATTAGGGCGCTCGTTCATCACATCCAAAATATCCATAGGGAAACCAGACGGATAGGCATATTGTAATCTTATCCATTCAATACCATCAACATCAGAAAGGTGGCGCATTAAATCGGCTAATTTACGCTCATTATAAAGGTCTAAACCATAATAAGTAAGGTCTTGAGCAATTAAAATAAGTTCTTTTGTGCCATTTTTAGCTAAATGTTTAGCCTCTTTTACCAATTCTTCAATAGGTTTTGATAGGTGTTTACCACGCATTAAAGGAATAGCACAAAAAGAGCATGGTCTGTTACAACCTTCGGCTATTTTAAAATAGGCAAAATGTGATGGTGTTGTTAAAAGTCTTTCTCCAAGTAACTCATATTTGTAGTTGGCACCTACCGAGTTTAGTAGGTTTTGTAAATCGTTAGTACCAAACCAGGCATCAACATTGGTGATTTCTGCTGATAATTCTGGAGTATAACGTTCTGATAAACATCCGGTAACGATAACTTTTCCAACTTTTCCTTGTTCTTTAAGCTCGCTAAACTGCAATATCGTATCAATAGATTCTTGCTTAGCATTATCGATAAAGCCACAAGTATTGATAACAATAATATCGTTTTCTTGCACACGATCTGCCTCATGAACAACATCTATTTGATTACCTTTTAATTGCCCCATAAGAACCTCAGAGTCATAAGTGTTCTTAGAACAGCCTAAGGTAACTACATTAACACGTGGTTTTATGATAGGGGATTTTGTTGATTTTACTTTCATTATTTTTTGATTTCACCGATTTTTTGATTTCACTGTATTTAAACAGAGAATCTTTTTACTTCGCAGCTTGTATTGCCGAAATTTATTAACAAACCGGTTTTTACTTTACTAGCTTTTAAATAAGATATTACTTGACTTTGAAAAAGTTTAGGCATTATTCCTGTGACTGATTTTAATTCAACAATAATTTTATTTTCTACTAAAAAAATCACATCTAAATTTACCTACAGATTGTCCTTGAAATAAAACTGTGAATTCTTTTTCATACTCAAATTTCAAATTCTCCTTACTAAATTGAAGTATAAGAGCTCTAGCGTATATTTTTTCTAAAAAACCTGGGCCTAATTCTTTATGCACTTCATAACAGCATCCAATTATCTTATGTGTAAGAGTATCTTTTACTAAATTTGATTCTGCCATGTTATAGATAGATTATCTTGAGATCAGTGTAATCAAATCAATCTGAGTAATCATGTATTAAACAAACTATCCACAAACTCTTTTTTATTGAAAAGCTGTAAGTCGGTCATTTTTTCGCCAACACCAATATATTTTACTGGGATTTTAAACTGATCAGAAATTCCGATAACTACACCGCCTTTGGCTGTACCATCTAATTTAGTTAGTGCTAAGGCGTTAACATCTGTTGCTTGCGTAAATTGCTTACACTGCTCAATAGCATTTTGCCCTGTTGAAGCATCCAAAACCAATAAAATTTCATGAGGTGCACCAGGTACAACTTTATTCATGACATTTTTAATCTTAGAAAGCTCGTTCATTAAGCCTACCTTATTGTGTAATCTTCCGGCAGTATCAATAATAGCTATATCTTCTTGGTTTGCCACAGCAGATTGTAAAGTGTCAAATGCAACAGAGGCAGGGTCGGCATTCATGCCTTGAGATACTACTCTTACGTTAACACGCTCTCCCCAAAGTTTAATTTGGTCTACAGCTGCAGCTCTAAATGTATCGGCAGCACCTAAAACAACTTTTTGTCCGGCTTCTCTTAATTGATAAGCTAACTTGCCTATGGTGGTAGTTTTTCCAACGCCATTTACGCCAACTACCATAATTACATAAGGTTTTTGGTTAGTGTAAGAAGCTAGATTCTGAAAGTCTGAAGAGTTGTTTTCTTCTAATAATGCTTGAATTTCTTCTTTAAGAATACCATTAAGCTCGCTTGTATTTAAATATTTATCTCTAGCAACTCTCGCTTGTATTCTATCTATAATTTTTAGTGTGGTGCTAACACCAACATCAGAGGTTACTAATATTTCCTCTAATTCGTCTAAAACATCATCATCAACTGTAGATTTTCCAACAACAGCCTTACTTATTTTAGAAAAAAAAGTGTCTTTAGTTTTTTCAAGCCCTTTATCCAGCGCTTCTTTTTCTTCAACAGTTTTTTCTTTTTTCTTAAAGAAATCAAATAATCCCATAGGGTATAAAATTAAATAAAAAAAGCCATTCTAATGGTTATTAGAACGGCTTCAATATCATAGAAGTTTTAAATTAAGCGTTAGTGCCTTCTTTTGCAGCAACGATAGCATCTTTGATATGATCATTGTGTGCAATAACTTCTTTAAAGGTATAAGCGCCTGTTTTAGGAGACTTAACCATAGTAATAACCTTTGAATACTCTTTACCGGTTCCGGTTTTTAGGGTTGCAACTACTTTCTTTGCCATGTTAAATATTATTTTATGCTAACAGGTAGCTATTTCTTACTTAATTTCTTTGTGTAAAGTAACTTTCCTTAAAACAGGGTTAAATTTCTTTATCTCTAATCTCTCTGGAGTGTTTTTACGGTTCTTAGTAGTGATATACCTTGAAGTACCCGCCATTCCGCTTTCTTTATGTTCAGTACATTCTAAAATTACTTGAACTCTGTTGCCTTTCTTAGCCATTCTATTTCGGTTTTAAAAGTCTTTAAATTAGATAGATCCTTTATTGATGAATCTGTTAATAGCCTCGGTAATACCGATTTTATTGATAGTTTTTATTGCTGATGTGGAAACTTTTAAAGTTATCCAACGGTCTTCTTCAGGGATATAAAATCTCTTTAATTGAAGGTTAGGATGAAACTTACGTTTGGTTTTCACGTTCGAGTGAGATACGTGGTTACCTACTAATGATGCTTTTCCTGTTAAATCACAAATTCTTGACATGACTATATCGTGTTTTCTATTAAAACTCAGTTTTACAAAGAGTGTGCAAATATCAGAAAATAAAATGTATTAGACAATAGTATTCTCAATTATTTTTAGAATTTATTTCTTTTCCTGTGAATTGCTAAAAATCAAAGCCATATAAATAGCCTTTTATGTAGTTATCTATTTCTTATTGAGAATTTATTGCTAATTTGCTATAGTTTATGGATACATCAAAAAAAGTTAAAAAAACTTGTCCCAAGTGTCAATCAACTCAAATCGTAAAAAGCGGAATTATCAATAATAAACAACGCTTTAAGTGCAAAGATTGCCAATATTATTTCACTGTAGATAAAATAGGTAAACAAGTAGATAATTATTACATCATCAAAGCTTTGCAGCTATACGTTGAGGGAGTTTCTTACCGAGAAATAGAACGTTTGTTGGGTATAAGCCATGTTTCCGTAATGAAATGGGTTAAAAAGTTTCAGTTAACAAGACCGGTTAAAACGGTCTATAAACCTTCATATAAAATATTTAAACATCAAGAATTGATAGATTTTTATGCTCAGGAAGAGAATTTAAAAGGAGCAGGAATGATTGTTACAGAATTAGGAGACAAATATATGCTCATCAAGTGGGATAGGTTTAAATAAGCTTATGTATATAGTTAGCATTTTTAAGATTGAGGTTTGTTTTTAAGCGACTTTATAACAAGCTTTATAAAACTTTTATAAACCAAACAACCTAGAATTTTAATTATGTTAGAAAGTGTTCCGCAACAAAAGGTGGATAAAAAAAACCTTTGGAAAGTAATTGGTGTCTCCAGTGCAGGCACCCTCATTGAATGGTATGACTTCTATATCTTCGGAAGCTTAGCTGTTATTATAGCAACTAAATTTTTCCCGCAAGACAATCCCACAGCAGCGTTTTTATCAACTTTAGCCACCTTTGCAGCAGGTTTTGTGGTAAGGCCTTTTGGCGCATTGTTCTTTGGTAGATTAGGCGATATCATAGGAAGGAAATACACCTTTATGGTAACATTATTATTGATGGGCTTCTCAACTTTTGCCATCGGTTTAATACCAAGTTATGACACTATAGGTTTTATAGCCCCAGTTTTAGTTTTGATTTTAAGATTATTACAAGGATTAGCTTTAGGTGGCGAATATGGTGGTGCAGCAACTTATGTGGCAGAGCATTCTGAGCCTAACAAAAGAGGTTTAAGAACAGCTTGGATACAAACTACAGCCACAGTAGGTTTATTTATTTCGCTTTTTGTGATTCTGATTACTAGAAATGCAATGGACAAAGCCTCTTTTGAAGATTGGGGATGGCGTGTACCTTTCTTAATTTCTATTGTGATGGTAGCCGTTTCTTACTTCATTAGAAGAAATATGGATGAATCTCCATTATTTAAAAAAGCTAAAGCCGAGGGTAAAACCGTTGCTAATCCTTTAAAAGAATCTTTCGGGAAAAAGTTAAACTTCAAATTTGTTTTACTAGCCTTATTTGGTGCAACTATGGGCCAAGGTGTGGTATGGTACACTGGGCAGTTTTATGCTTTATCATTCTTACAAACCGTTTGTCATATAGAATTTGATCAAACCAACTATATCATTGCCTTAGGTTTAATGCTAGGCACAGGGTTTTTCGTGTTTTTCGGTTGGTTATCTGATAAAATAGGCAGAAAAGGTATCATGATGGTGGGTATGCTTGTCGCAATTTTAACTTACCGACCAATATATGATAAAATTTATCAGACAGCAGATGTAACTAATAAAGTAGAACTTCAGGATCAATTAAAAACGGATATTGCTGTTTCGCTTAAAGAAGGCACTTCAGATTCTATCAAAACTATAACAACTACCAAATACTATACAGATGGAACTATCTATACAGAGCTATCAGAACAAGTTATTTCAGCATCAGCGCAAGCGAGTAAAGCTAAAATTACTAAAATAGTAAATGTAGGTAATGAGAGCTTTTATATTCTTGTTGCTTTGGTACTGATACAGGTTATTTATGTAGCTATGGTTTATGGTCCAATTGCAGCATTTTTAGTAGAGATGTTCCCAACCAATATCAGATATACTTCTATGTCTTTACCATACCATATTGGAAATGGTGTTTTTGGAGGATTATTACCTGCTATAGCTACTTATTTAGCATCGCAAGCTACTACGGCTAATGAGGCCGCTGCCGCTGCAGGACAGGTATTACCTTTTGATAAGCCTTATTTAGAAGGTTTATGGTATCCAATTATTATTGCCGGAGTATGCTTTATTATAGGAGTACTCTACATTGGTAAACAAAAAGCTATGAACGATTAATTTTAAAAGACATGAATTTTATAAAAAGAATATTAGGAATAGTATGGATTCTTCTGGGAATTGCAGCTGGTTACTATTTATTGGTTAGCCAGGCTCTTCCAAAATTTGCAACAGGCAGTACGGAAGATTTAGTACCTGCCATTATTTACTGCTTTATTTTAGCCCCTATCATAGTAGGTGGGATGTTTGTTTTTGGTTTATACGCTATGCAAGGCGAGTATAATCAGGAGGATTAAGAGAAATGAAAGAGCGATTAATGAAGGAAAAGTTGGTTTTCTTTAGCGCCATATTTTGTGTGCTATTGCTATATCCTGTACTTTCAATTTTTAATCGCTCTTCTTTAATTTGTGGTATCCCAACCCTGTATTTATACCTATTTATGGGTTGGATTTTCATAATTGCCGTATTATTTTATGTGGTAAGAAAGGATAGTCGAGAATAGATATGAATACTTTATTGGTTGTCATATTTTCTTTTGGTTACCTACTTTTATTGTTTGGTGTGGCTTATTGGGCTGAGAAAAGATCTAACCAAAACAGCAATACACTTAAGCCTTACGTTTATGCGCTTTCTATGGCGGTTTACTGTACCGCATGGACTTTTTATGGCAGTATTGGCAGGGTGGCAGATTTTGGTCCTGATTTTTTAGCTATTTACATAGGGCCTACTATTGCAGCACCGCTTTGGTTCTTGATTATCAGGAAGATGATAAGAATCTGCAAAGCACAAAGAATTACCTCCATTGCCGATTTTATTTCTGCCCGTTATGGTAAAAACACCTCTTTAGGTACTTTAGCAACTATTGTTTGCGTGTTAGGCGTAATTCCGTACATTTCTTTGCAAATAAAGGCAATTGCTACAACCTTTGCTTTTTTAGTTAATCATCCTCAGCATACCAGTTCAAGTACAAACATCTCTTTATTAAGTAATATTCCCTTTTGGATAACTGTTTTACTAGCTATTTTTATCATCATTTTTGGTACACGTAAAGTAGATTCAACAGAAAGACATGAAGGGATGGTAACTGCCGTAGCCTTTGAGTCGATAGTGAAATTAGTAGCTTTTTTAGTAGGCGGAATTTTTGTTGTTTTCTTTCTTTTTAATGGGTTTGATGATATTTTTAGCAGAGCCGCCGCCATACCCGCATTGCAAAAGAGTTTTACTTTTGACTCTTCTTACAATTATACCGATTGGTTGGTGATGTGCATCCTATCTATGTTTGCTGTGTTATTATTGCCAAGGCAGTTTCAAGTTGCGGTGGTAGAAAATGTTGATGAGAAACATCTTTACAAAGCTATTTGGTTATTTCCTTTGTATCTTTTAATTATTAACGTATTTGTATTACCGATAGCCTTAGCTGGGCAGTTATTACCTATATCATCAAATTTTGAGGCTGATTTTAGTATACTCTCTCTGCCATTTGTATATCAGCATCAAGAGATTACCTTATTAGTTTATTTAGGAGGTTTTTCTGCAGCAACCGGGATGATTATTGTGGAAACTATTGCTTTAAGCACTATGTTAAGCAATAATTTTTTGATACCACTTATTCTTAAAGTAACTCCATTTAAAAAGATTTTCATCCATAAAGTAGAGCGGTCTATTAAAAATATCCGGAGGCTGTCTATCATCCTAATCCTGCTTTTGGCTTATGCTTATTTTGCTGAGATAGCAGAAAGTTACTCGCTAGTTTCAACAGGCTTAATTTCTTTTGCAGCTGTAGCGCAATTTGCTCCTGCTGTTATTGGCGGAATGTTTTGGTCTCGGGCTAATAAAAATGGAGCTTTATTAGGCATCATCAGTGGTTTTATCATTTGGTTTTTTACGCTAATTATTCCGGCTATTATTGGGGCAGGGTTATTACCTAAAGAAATTCTAAGTGAAGGTTTATTTGGTTTGGGATTATTAAAACCTAATCAACTATTTGGATTATCGGCTTTTACAACCTTAACACATGCTTTCTTTTGGAGTATGTTTATCAATGTTTTATTATACGTTTTAGGCTCTTTATACACGAAATCAACCAATCAAGAAGAAATACAAGCTGAACTTTTTATCAATGTTTCTAAATATCGAGTTGCTTACGAAACCTCAGTTAACAGAACAGGGCAAATCAAAATAAAGGAAATTAAAAGTTTAATGGAGCAATTCTTAGGACAAGAGAAAACCAAGCAGCTTTTGACACATTTTTCCAGAAGATATCAGCTTAATTTGTTACAAGAAGATGCCAATGCAGACCAACGCCTAATCACTTATGCGGAAAAAATTCTGTCAGGTGTTATTGGTTCTGCATCATCAAGAATATTAATAGAATCTATCGTTAAGGAGGAAGAAATAAGCTTAAATGAAGTTGTAGAAATCCTGAAAGAATCTCAGCAATTTATCAGCTTAAATAAAGAATTGCAGCAAAAATCAGAACAATTAAAAAAAGCTTCTGATGCCTTAGAACTGGCCAATATGCAAATGAAAGAGGCAGAAATTATTAAAGATGATTTTCTGTATAGCATTACGCATGAGCTACGTACGCCGCTTACTTCTATTAGGGCTTTCTCTGAAATTTTATACGATAACCCGGAATTAGATACCTTACAAAGACAGCAGTTTTTAGCCACCATGATTAAAGAAATTGAACGCTTAAGTAGGTTAATTACTCAGGTTTTGGATTTAGAGAAATTAGAATCTGGGAAGCAAAGTTTACATCATCAAGAAATAGCTATTAAAAAATTAGTTGAGGATGTCTTGCATGCTTTATCTCAATTAATAAAAGATAAAAATATCACCTTATCTACTTCTTTTCCAGAGCATATTCCAATAGTTCACGGAGATCAGGATTTATTATCCAGGGTGGTTAACAATCTGGTTTCTAATGCTATTAAGTATTGTAGTGAAAAGGATGGAGAAATAAAAGTAATGGTTTTAGAGAATGAGGGCTGTATAAAAATTAACATCACAGATAATGGTGAAGGTATCCCTGACAAGGATAAAAATTACGTTTTTAATAAGTTTTATCAAACAGAAAATCAAACCAAAAAGGCAGAAGGAAGCGGTTTAGGCTTAGCCATTTGCAAAAAAATTGTAGAGTTACACCAAGGGGAAATAGGCGTTGTTGATGCCGAAACATCTGGTGCTTGTTTTTATTTTACATTACCTATAGAGATTATATCATGAGCGTAGCTAAAAAAGTTTTAATAGTTGATGATGATCCAGCCATAGTCATGTCTGTAGAGTTTTTATTGCGGAAAGCGGGCTATGAGGTTTTTATTGCTTTAAGCGGTACAGAAGCTATCCTGAAAATAAAAGAGCATGAGCCAGAATTAATACTACTAGACATCATGATGCCTGATGTAAATGGCTATGAAGTTTGTGATTTTGTAAAGCAAAGCGAAGCTTACAAACATATAAAAGTGATTTTTATTTCGGCAAAAAGTAAAGATGAGGATATTAAACTTGCCTACAGCAAAGGGGCAGATTTGTTTATTATAAAACCTTTTTCTACCCGCCGTTTAATAGAGAAAATAACAGCATTAAATAAAGAAGATTATAAAACAATAAATTAAAGAGAAAAATGGATTTAAGCATCAAGTCGTTTGAAGATTATCAGAAAGTTTATCAACAAAGTGTTGAACAGCCAGAGCAATTTTGGGATACTGTTGCAAGCAGCTTCTTATGGAAAAAGAAGTGGAATAAAGTATTAGACTGGAACTTTAAAGAGCCTGATATCAATTGGTTTGTTGGAGGAAAATTAAATATTACAGAAAACTGTTTAGATAGGCATTTGGCAGATAAAGGCGACCAGCCAGCTTTAATTTGGGAACCAAACGACCCCGAGGAACATCACCGAGCTTTTACCTACAAGCAACTACACCAAAAGGTATGTTTGTTTGCCAATGTTTTAAAAAATAACGGAGCTAAAAAAGGCGATAGAATTTGCATTTACATGCCTATGGTGCCAGAATTAGCTGTTGCTGTTTTAGCTTGTGCCAGAATTGGAGCTATACACTCGGTAGTATTTGGTGGTTTTTCTGCTCAATCTATAGCAGATAGAATACAAGATGCTAATTGCAGCATAGTTATTACTGCCGATGGATCTTACCGAGGCACCAAAGAAGTGCCTTTAAAAAATGTAATGGACGATGCTTTGGTACAATGTCCATCGGTTAAAAGAGTTATTGTGCTAACCCGTAGCAGAACGCCAATATCCATGATAAAAGGTCGTGATGTTTGGTGGGAAGATGAAATTAAGAAAGTAGAAACTTTAGGTATGCTAGATTGCCCTGCAGAAGAAATGGATGCAGAAGACCCATTGTTTATTCTATACACATCCGGTTCAACCGGGAAACCTAAAGGCGTAGTGCATACTTGCGGAGGCTATATGGTTTACGCTGGTTACAGTTTCCAAAATGTTTTTCAGTACCAGCCAGAAGAAATTTATTTCTGTACTGCAGATATTGGATGGATTACTGGACACACCTATATAGTTTATGGGCCATTAGCTATGGGTGCCACAAGTTTATTGTTTGAAGGTGTGCCAACTTGGCCAGATGCAGGCAGATTTTGGGATATTGTAGCAGAATATAAAGTAAATATCTTATACACTGCGCCTACGGCAATTCGTTCTCTTATGCAATTTGGTTTAGATTTCGTTAAAGATAAAGATTTAAGCTCTTTAAGAGTGTTAGGTTCTGTGGGCGAGCCCATAAATGAAGAAGCATGGAATTGGTATAATGAGCATATTGGTAAAAAGAATTGTCCTATTGTTGATACATGGTGGCAAACAGAAACTGGCGGAATTTTAATATCTCCATTAGCTAACGTTACGCCTATAAAACCTTGTTTTGCAACCTTACCATTGCCAGGTATACAGCCTATTTTAGTTGATGAAAAGGGTGAAGAAATTGTTGGAAATGGTGTTTCTGGTAATTTATGTATCAAATTTCCGTGGCCCGGTATGTTAAGAACAACCTACGGAGATCATGAACGTTGCCGCGTAAACTACTTTGCTACTTATGATAATTTATATTTTACTGGCGATGGTTGTATGCGTGACGAGGATGGTTATTATCGTATTACAGGTAGGGTAGATGATGTTATCAATGTATCTGGACATAGAATTGGCACAGCAGAAGTAGAAAATGCCATTAACATGTTCTCTGATGTGGTAGAGTCTGCAGTGGTAGGTTATCCGCATGATATTAAAGGACAAGGTATTTATGCTTATGTGATACTTTCTAAAGAGACAGATGATGAAGAGTTAACCAGAAAAGATATAGCTATGACAGTTAGTCGTATCATTGGGCCTATTGCTAAACCAGATAAAATACAGTTTGTAAGTGGTTTACCTAAAACCAGATCAGGTAAAATTATGAGAAGAATTTTAAGAAAAATTGCTGAGGGTGAGGTGAATAGTTTAGGCGATACTTCAACCTTGCTAGACCCTAATGTTGTAGATGAGATTAAGAATAGTAGGTTATCTTAAATTCTAGTGGCATGATGCTTGGACATTATTTAGAAATATTTATTCATCTAAAAAAGGAGAACATCATGGACAAATTAGAATTAAAAGGTAAGTGGAATGAAATTAAAGGTAAAGTAAAGCAGGCTTATGCCGATTTAACCGATGATGATTTAACTTACCAAGAAGGCCAAGAAGATGAAATGCTTGGAAAAATACAAAGCAAAACAGGTAAAACCAGAGACGAAGTTGTAAAATGGCTTAGAAGCCTGTAAACAAAGATTAAACTAATGTAAGGTTACTTTTTTGTTACACTTATTATAAAAGTTTGGTATGAGCTTTGTTTAATTTTGAATGTAATCTTCTCAGTAAGATTATTCATACGTTTAGGTTTAGGTTTAGTAAAGATTAAGGAGACATGCCCATGTCTCCTTTTTCTTTTTCATATCTATTTTTCAAACAAACGGTCTGGATAATTTAAATATTGATTATACATGTTTAAAACTTTATATCTTGAAACATAACCCATAACATTTCCTTTTTTACTCACTAAAATATGATTAAGATTTATAAGTTCAGGATTACTAACTAATTGATTTCTAAGTTGAGCATATTCAATCAAAGTAAATTCTGTTTGTAAAAGTTGCTCAGCAATAATGCTATCATATTGTTCGAAATTTTTCATTAATTCTCGTACTGTTTTTAGTTCAATAATTCCTACAACTTTATTCTGATTATTCAAAACTGGTATTATAGCGTAGTCATGGTTAGAAAAGTGTTCAATAATTTTACGTAATGTATAGTTGCTATATACAAAACTATTCACTGTCTCTATGATATGATGCAAATTAATCTGGTTAAGGATAAATTTTTCTATTTGTAATGGTCCATGACCATCTTTTTTAAGAGGTTGATGAGCATCTATATAGTTTTTAAAAGTGTAGGCTACGGTTGTAGCTATCATTAAAGGGACAATTATCGCATAGCTTTGGGTGGTATCAGCAATTAAGAAAATAGCTGTTACAGGTGCTCGCATCACACATGCAAAAGTGGCAGCCATACCTAAAAATATAAAAGTATTGCCTTCTAAATCTAAATGAGTTCCGCTTATCATGATAACAAGTTTATATAACAAGTAACCACTTATACCACCTGCTACTAAAGATGGTGCAAAATAACCTCCTTCGCCACCTGCACTCAAACTCAGGCCGGTGCTAAGCGGCCGTAGTAATAGTAGTACCAATAAAATAAATAATCCCTGAAAAGGGATATTTAAATTTTGGAAGATGGAATTTTTCCAAACCTCAGTTTCTTGTCCGTGTAGTAAACGATTGATGCTTACATAGCCCTCGCCATATAAAGCTGGAAAAATATATATCAAACAACCTAAAAGACCACCACCTATTAAAGCCATTAAATACGGATTGTTTAGCCTAGACAATACTTTGTAGCAAAAACCATAAGTTTTAATCATGTATATGGCTGTAAAAGCACCGGCAAAACCTATCAAAACCACATAAGGTAAACTTTCATAAGAGAAAGCATCTACATGAGCATCAAACCTTAAGTTTTCGCCCATGATCATTTCAAATAAGATTTTTCCTGTAGCAGATGCTATCAGTAAAGGAATAAGTAAAGCAGGGGTGAATTCAGGTAATATCACTTCTAAGGCAAATAAAAATCCGCCAATAGGGGCATTATACATTGCAGAAATACCTGATGCCGTTCCGCAACCAATTAATAAAGTTCTAAGTTGGTAATTTAAGCCTAATGATTTTCCTAGATTAGAGCCAATAGATGCCCCAGAAGTAACAATAGCTGCTTCCATGCCAGAGCTTCCTCCAAAACCAATAGTTATACCTGCTGTTACAAACTTGGCATATATTAGCCTGATATTGATGAAAGACTGATGATTCTCTATAGCTTGAATTACATGCTGCATGCCTTTAAAAGCTACCAGCTTTTTAAAAATATTACCGTTTAAAAAAGTTACCAGCAACAAGCCTATCATGGGTAAGACAAAAAACAAATAGCCCGGAAAGAAACTTACCGCATAATTTTCTACCGCATAAATAATCTGTTTAATTAAAATAGCAGCTAAACCAACAATTAATCCTACTAGAGCACTTAAAATGATAACGGTTATATTCTTGTTTTTTTGCTGACTTACAATCTTTCTTAGTTTTACCCTCAGCTTTCTTAACTTTGTAATATTTGGTGTGTTTTTAGGCATGCGAATCAAGATAAATAATAATTACGATAAAACAGATGAGTACAAAAAAATATAAAATATTAGTGGTTAATGATGATGGTATAACTGCTCCGGGAATAAAAGCTTTAATAGAAGTGATGAAAGAGTTAGGAGAAGTAACCGTAGTTGCTCCTGATAGTCCGCAATCGGGTATGGGCCATGCTATTACTATAGGTAAGCCTTTAAGAATGGATAAGGTTAGTTTGTACGAAGGGGTAGAGATGTATAAATGCTCTGGTACGCCTGTAGATTGCGTAAAACTAGCTGTAACCAAAATTTTTAAAGGTAAAAAACCTGACATCTGCGTTTCAGGAATTAACCATGGTCTTAATAATTCTATTAATGTTTTATATTCTGGTACCATGTCTGCAGCTGTTGAAGGCGCTATAGAAAGTATTCCTTCAATTGGTTTCTCTTTAGATGATTACACATGGGATGCCAATTTTGAACATTGCAAAAAATACATCAAAGAAATTTGTTTACAAGTACTTAAAAATGGCTTACAACCGGGTGTTTTGTTAAATGTTAATTTTCCAGCAGGGTCTCAGTTAAAGGGTATCAAAATATGCCGACAAGCAAATGCTAAATGGGCCGAGGATTTTGATGAGAGACAAGATCCTTACAAAAGAAGTTATTATTGGTTAACAGGTGTTTTCCAATCGCATGACCATGGAGAGGATTCTGATGTTTGGGCCTTAAACAATGGTTTTGTTTCTGTTGTGCCTGTACAGTTTGATATGACAGCTCATCATGCAATTTCTATTTTAAATACGTGGGATTTTAATGTTTAAAAAAGATAATGTTTGGTTAGGCTTAGCACTAGGACTTGTTGTACCTGGTATAGCTTTTTTGCTAGTGCAATTGATAAAAAGAAATCTGGTAGTATTAGCAAAAGACGATTTATTATACATAGGTTGTGTAGCTTTAAATCTAGTACTTATAAAGTTTGTATATAAAGACGAGTACGAGCAAACAGTTAGAGGTATCATTTCTGCATCTTTTATTTGTGCAATTATCTTCTTTTTTTACAAATACAATCTTTAAACATCTATCATGAGATATTACATCGTAGCTGGTGAGGCCTCTGGAGATTTGCATGGTGCAAACCTCATGAAAGCGCTTAAAAATTTAGACGCTAAGGCCGAGTTTAGATTTTTTGGTGGCGATTTAATGCAAGCACAAGGAGGAACCCTCGTAAAGCACTATGCAGAGATGGCTTTTATGGGTTTCTTAGAAGTACTCATGAATTTAAGAACTGTTCTTAAAAATATTAGTTTCTGTAAACAGGATGTATTAGCTTACCAGCCCGATGTTTTGATTTTGGTCGATTTCCCTGGTTTTAACCTAAAAATTGCCGAGTTTGTCAAGAAGAACAACATCAAAGTATGCTATTATATCTCCCCTAAAGTTTGGGCATGGAACCAAAAACGTGTACTCAAAATTAAAAAGGTAGTAGATAAAATGTTTTGCATTTTACCTTTTGAGGTAGATTTTTATAAAGAATGGGGCATGGAGGTTGATTATGTTGGAAACCCTTTATTAGATGCTATCGCAGCCTTTACACCTCAGGATGATTTTCTAAAGGCATATAATCTAGGTGATAAAAAAATCATCGCACTTTTACCCGGAAGCAGAAAGCAAGAACTACAATACTTATTGCCAGATATGTTAGCTGTAGCCGATAAGCTACCCGAATATCAATTTGTAATTGCCGGAGCGCCTAGTTTTAATCAAGAACATTATGATAATTTTTTAAACGGAAGACATATTCCTGTTGTATTTGGTGCTACTTATGATTTATTGCACCATGCGCATGCTGCTTTGGTAACTTCCGGAACAGCAACCTTAGAGACCGCTTTATTTAAAGTACCAGAAGTTGTTTTATATAAAGGCGGAAAAATAAGTATTACTATTGCTAGGATGCTTGTAAAAATTAGGTATATCTCTTTAGTGAATTTAATTATGGATAAAGAGGTAGTTAAAGAATTAATTCAGGAAGATTGCAATGCCCCGCAAATCTTGAAAGAACTGAAACCTCTTTTAGAAGGAGAGAATCGAACGCTTCAATTACAGCAATATCAGCTATTAGCTGATAAAATGGGACTTCCAGGTGCTTCTGAGAAAACCGCAAAGCTTGTTCATAAGTATTTGAATAGTTAAGATAACTTACTTTTTACTGACGATTAACTGTTTCTTTTATGACAAGTGGGAATGATATTTGTAATATGTTTGTTTAAACATGTAATTACAATATGAGCAATCACTTATTTCAGACCTATAACTTAGGTCAACTTACCTTACAAAATAGAGCTGTTATGGCTCCAATGACTCGTTCAAGAGCTATAAATAACATTCCTAACGATTTAATGGTAACTTATTATCAGCAAAGGGCAGGAGCAGGTTTGATTATCACAGAAGGTACTTCTCCGTCACCAAATGGTTTAGGTTATGCCAGAATTCCTGGTATTTTCAATCAGGAACAAGTAGCGGGTTGGCGTAAAGTTACAGATGCTGTACACGCAAAAGGTGCTAAAATATTTATACAATTGATGCATACTGGTAGAGTATCTCACCATGTAAATCTCCCAGAAGGAGCAAAAGTTATTGCCCCATCTGATATGACTGCAGCTGGAGATATGTGGACAGATGCAGAAGGAATGAAGCCTCATACCCAGCCACATGCACTAACTACGGAAGAAGTTAAGGCTACCATTCAAGAATATGTAAACGCAGCAAAATTAGCTATTGATGCAGGTTTTGATGGCGTAGAACTTCATGCGGCTAATGGTTATTTGATTGAGCAATTTATTAACGGAGTTGTAAACAACCGTAAAGATGAATACGGCGGCTCTGTAGCAAATAGAAGCAAATTTTTATTAGAAATTGCCGAACAAACAATTGCAGCAATAGGTAAAGAAAAAGTAGGAGTAAGGTTTTCTCCATTTAGCGGTTTTAATGACATACCAGCTTACAATGAAGTAACCGAAACTTATGATTACCTCTCTAAAAAATTAAATGATTTAGGTGTGGCTTATTTACACTTTTTAGATCATTCTCCAAACGGGTTAGATTTAGTACCAGCAGATTTAAGAGCAACTGTAAGAGCTAATTTTAAAGGTGCTTTAATTTGGTGTGGTGCATATGATTTAGAAAGAGCTAACCAAGATTTACAAGATGGAAAAGTAGATTTAATTGCTTTTGGTAAGCCTTTTATTTCAAATCCTGATTTGGTAGAACGTTTAAAACAAAATGTAGCTTTAGCACAGCCAGATTTTAATACACTTTATACGCCAGACGAAAAAGGTTATACAGATTATCCTGCTGCTGTTTAAGTTAAAATAATTTTAAAAAGGTAGTTTCGCTGAAAAACGCAGAAACTATCTTTTTTAAAAGTTTATCCTATCCCAATCTTTATTTTGATTTATACTTCTATCTTTTAGGTTCTTTCTCATTCTACTCAATATTTTACTTTCGCTCACTTAAATTCTCTAAATTAAGAACACCTCTTGGGCACACCGCCGAGCATATACCACAACCAACACAAGAAGCTCTGATGATATTTTCGCCTTTTTGTGCGTAAGCTCTTACATCAATACCCATTTCGCAATAGGTAGAGCAATTGCCACAAGAGATACACTGTCCGCCGTTGGTAGTTATTCTAAATTTAGATTTAAACCTTTGAAATAAACCCAAAATAGCAGCCATTGGGCATCCAAACCTACACCAAACACGATTTCCAAAAATAGGATAGAAGCCTGTACCAATAACTCCAGAGAAAATTGAGCCTATAAAAAAGCCATACCATTGAGAAAAATTACCAGACCATGTGCCTAACAAGCCACCTTCCCAAGCAGAATTAAGCCATAACATGATGGTGGTAATGATGATGAAAACCAAAACACCATGTACAGTATAGCGTTCAATTTTCCATGCTTTTAAAGATTTATCAGAAAGTTGCCTGTAAGGGTCGCCCATGGTTTCTGCCAAACCGCCACAACCACAAACCCAAGAGCAATACCACCTTTTACCATACTTATAGGTAAGTAAAGGCGTGGCAATAAAAGTCATGACAGCTCCCCAAAAAATCATGAAATAGCCCAAACCTCCTGATGAAATCACATAATTAATATCATTTGGCCATAAATAACCATATTTTAAAGGCCAGAAATAAGAGAAATAGAATTCGGGCTCATTAAACATCAATAGCAATCCGGGCAAAACAAAGGCAAAACCCAACTGAAAAAACATCACCGAAAGGGTACGGATAATTTGATAGCGGTTATGTCTATATTTTCCAATAAACCTAAATCCCATCACCAAAACGGCAAGAGTATATAAAGTACCGTAAAGAAACCATTGGTCGGCAGCTTTATTTCTAAGTAGCCAGCTTAAAGGGTCGCACATCCTGATTAAGCCGTCCAGATACTGTGGAAACCAATATAAAATAATGTAAAAACCAGTAAGAACTAGTCCTGTAAACCAGGCGATAGCACCTCTGTTGGTCATTCCGTTTTTAAAGATGTTATTGTTTTTTATACCCGCTTCATGCTGAAAATATGGGTAGGCATAAACCAAAGTTCCGGCAATTATGAAACCTACAGATAGCCAAAAGAATAATACAGGTTGCGTAGCGCCAGCACCAAAAGCAGCTATAATAGTAGCTAATAAGCCAAATGCCAAAAGAGCAATGCCTGTTTTTTGAAGTATATTAGCTCCCGAACCATCGGTTATAGCTAAGGAAATATCTTTACTCATCTTTCTATCTTTACCAGATTAAAAACTTCTTTTTCTTTTTCACCGAGATTGCCATTTCAGGATAATCGGTATTAAATTTCTCTACAATTGCCGGGTAATGATTCTCAAAAAACTCGGGGTCGAAAAAACCTTTTTCTAATTCTTGCATAACGTTTTGTAAAGGCGTTTCATTTTTTATCCAGTCGTTTGCCGTTTGCTGTCTAAAGCGCATCCCAAAAAAATTAAATCCGGTAACAGCTTTACTTGCTGCTTTATAATTTATTCTACACGCTATTTTACCTTTCGGATGTTCCCAATAAAAGCTTTGTTCATCTTCCAAAGGTTTATTAAACATGTAGCCATAAGTTTGATACTCTATATCCAGAAACTTGGCCGAGTTAAACCAAATACCTCTTTCATAAGCTCTTTTATCACCACAGATATTTTGTGCTAAAGTTTCGGCTTGCATTTTACCTGTATACCAAAGTTGTTCTACAGCAGGGTGTAAGCTTATAGGCTGTCTAAATTGGGCGCAATCTCCAACGGCATAAATATCACGATAGTTAGTTTCCAAATATTCATTGATCAGAACACCTCTATCGGTTTCAATTTCGCTATTTTGAAGGAAATTAATATTAGGGTTTACCCCGATGGTTAAGCCTACAAACTGACAAGCTATTTCTTTACCATCATGAGTTATTACGGCTTTCACTTTGCCATTTTCATCGCCAATAATTTCTTTTAATTGTGTGTTTGTATGTAAATGGATATGATGAGCAGCTATATGTTTATTAATTAAACTGGCTTCTTCTTTGGGTAATACGCTATTCCAATAATATTGTTCTCTTATTAAAAAATGTACATTGATGTTTCTAGAACGTAGCATTTCAGCCATTTCTATCCCAATTAAACCACCACCTACAATAACAGCATCAGTAATGTCTTTGGTGTTTTCTTCCATCAAATCTACATCTTGTTTGCTGTATAAATCTTGCACACCTTTTAAATGTAAACCCGGCCATGCTAGCGTTTTAGGAGTAGAGCCTGTTGCAATAACCAGCTTATCAAAAGTTATAAGGCTACCGTCTTCAAGCTGCAATTGTTTTTGCTGGGCTTGTACTTGGGCAACTTTGGCAAATAGTAAATCAATACGGTTTTTCTCCCAAAACCAATCTTCGTATGGCTTGGTATGCTCGTATTTCATGTGCCCCATGTAAATATACATTAAGGCTGTACGGGAGAAAAAATACTCTGTTTCTGAGGAAATAACCAATATTTCGTGGTTACTGAGCTTACGGATATGCCTGGCTGTAGTAATCCCACTGATACCATTACCAATGATAACAACTTTCATGTTTGAGGTTTTATGGATACAAGCTACAAATTATTTGTCATTCAAAGACCAATTGTAATTGATATAGCTTAGTGGGGTGTTTTCTTTGATTTTTACCTTGGCATATTTATTAATGAAAGCGGCAACACTTCCTTCTGCTTTAGCAAAATCTGCCTTGTACCAATTAAAAATATTAGATAATTGAGCTTTGGAAGGAGATAGTTTATTAAACTCTGTATTATTTAAAAATGCCGAAGTATTTGCGTTTAAAAGACTTTGTACGTTATCTGCTGTGTAAGCTTTGTTTAATAATTTAGGGCAAGATACCGCTGCGCAGTTTACTGCAAAATGCACTCTGGCATCGTTTAATTCCTCAATCAGTTTTACCTTTTCTATTTCATTTAAAGTATAGCTTTTCCCTGCAAAAGTATAAGGTAGTTTTTGGTCCCATACTTTACCTCCAGAAATATCCATGATGGATTTTACAGGATAATTTCTTAGAATTTGATCTATGGTTGCTGCATTATAAATGTTTATCCAAAAAGCTAATTGTTCATCTTTAGACAAGGTACTTACCTTAACATTTACTAAAGATTTTAAATACTGTTGTAAGGTTAATTTATCTTTCATAAAAGCTTTATAATTAACTATACCAGCACTGTTTACATAAGTATTTAACAGCTTATTTAAAACAGCATGATTTGGTTTTGAATTTTGTAAGATTTCTAAACCTGAGCTAGAGACTATTTTCAACTTACTTTCTGCTGTAACCTGAGATACTACTAAAGAAGCTAGCATGAAAGCTGCGATATACTTTTTCATTTTATACATACCTTAAATACGGTTGAAGATGCGGATAAGTTTTTCACTATAGTAGATTATAGCGTTAAAATATGTTAAATGAGATATTCAGCTTCTTTGCTACTTAAAATCAGCTCTTTGATAAGCGCCTGGCGAGGCATGATCTCCTGCTTCAAAATCAAAATAAACAACCTTTATCCCGGGTATTTCTGTGATAGAAAATGTGCTTTCTGCTAAAAATATTCTTGCCCCTAAAGAGCCGCTAGATTGTGTTAAATAAAAAGCATTCGGGATACTTATGTAAGCCGTGTCGTTGCTTTTTTTCTTCCAAATCAATTGGTTATCTGGGTATTTTTTGTTGATAATCTCAATTACATTCTTTTCATCTAAGTTTTGAGTGGATACCTGATGATTTCTTTTTAAAGAGATATTTAGGCTAACTGTATCAACTTCTGCAAGCCAAGGTAGTTCTTTAAGTTCTACGCTTTTATGAGGAGTTTCGGTTGCAGTAGGTGCAACATTAAAATTAGAGCTATCTGCTGTTTCTTGTGTTTCTTGTTTGTTATCTCTTACACAAGATGTAAGTATGATGATAACCATTAATACAGAATATAATTTAAAATTCATCATGGTGTTTTTTTAATAGCTTCACAATATTGCTGCCAATAAAACTTATTTATGGCGTTGCCAAAGCAACTGGAAGCACTTTGCCATTAAAGAATTTATGCCCGGTTAAGGCAAAATCTGCTACATATTTACCCATTTCATAAGCTTGTACCGGAGATTGATAACCAGGAAATGCTTTTTCTAGCATCTCTGTTTGTGCCGAGCCTAGTGCTAAACAATTGACGCTTATTTTTTCTTCACTCAATTCTTGCGCTAAACATTCTGTCAAATTATGTAAAGCAGCTTTACTTGCCGAGTATGCCGCTAATCCTGGGAATTTAGAACTCCCTAAATAACCACCCATCGAGCCAATATTGAGAATATGAGCATTTGGTAATAAAAAAGGTAAGCAAGCTTGTATCATTCTAAAATGCCCCATCACATTAGATTGAAACATTTCTGCCATATCTAATTCGCTAAGCTCTTTAAAAGGTTTATTAATTAAAGCGCCTGCATTGTTTATCAAAATATTGAAGCTTCCCCATTTTTGTTGTATAAATTGGGCTAAACCCTGATAATCATCATTAACAATATCAAAAACAATAGGATATAAAACAGCATCAGGATTTAAGCTGAGCGTAATTTTCTGCAAATTTTGCAACTTTTCTTTAGAGCGTGACAATGCAATTACTTGATGACCTTTAATAGCCAATTCTATAACGGCTTCAAAACCAATACCACTACTTGCACCTGTAATGATGATTTTTTGAGGTAATTGCTCGTCTGTTAATGATGTAGATTGCATAAAAAATGTGATAGTCTATTTTTTAAATATGGTTTTGATACCTTTCTTAATCTTGTTAACTTTTTGTACGCCTTTGATAAATAATTCTGCATTCATATCACTATACTCGGTGTACTTATTATCAGATGTTTTAACAGAAGGATAAATCAATAAAATATTATGGTCGTTAATATCTTTATTAAGTGTTGAGTTTAAGTTATCTAGCATAGAATGATAAGAGATGGAACCTTTACGGGCTGATACAAATATCATCAAATGATCAAAAGGCGCATTACTGAGCAGTTGTGGATATTCATCAAAATTTAATAGGCTTAAACTATAAGCGGTTTTGCTTTTTACTATTTTGGTATATTTAATAATGGCATTCTGGGTTTCTGCCGCAGCATGAAAATCAATCATTACACTTAACTCATTAGCTAGTTTCAAAATTCTATCCATCCAATAAGAAAAACCATCTTCCAGCTCGGTTAAAGGTGGGCAAACCAAAACTATTTTTTTACTTGTATTTAATGGTTTTACAAAATCACAAAAGAAAATTGTTTTGGTTGTAGCATTGATGATTGCTTCAGATTTTGGTCCAAAAATTTTATCCAGAAAAGTTTCTTTATGCGGCCAACCCAAAATTAGTGTGCTTGCTAAAATTTCTTTTGATATACGCGTAATGCCATCAGATATGTTAATATCTATAGTAGCAATTGGGTTTACCAATGTTTCTGTTGCGGATGCGTATTTTACAAAATCTTCTAATTTTCTTTTTACCTGTACAATATTGGTTTCTGCATCGCTATCATTACTTACAATAGACAAAATATTGAGCGGGTAAGGAGATTTTTTATCTTTGATAAGAATTGTAAAATCAACGATAGGTTCAAGCTTATTAAAATTTGAAACTGGAATTAAGATGTTCTCATAATTAACAACTTCTTCGGGTTCTTCTTTAAAATCCGGATTATCTTGGTTTTGTACAATCTTTTTAACTGCTGCCTCGGTAGCAAAAGAAGCAACAACACAAGTTACTAATATTAAGATAATAGTTCCATTTAGAATGTTTTCATCCAAAATATTAGCTTTATAACCTACCAATATTACTGCTAATGTTGCTGCAGCATGGGCACTACTTAAGCCAAAAATAAGTTGCCTTTGTTCTGCTTTGTATTTAAACGTAATTTGAGTTATAAATGCAGCCACCCATTTACCTGCTAAGGCTACAATAGAAAGTGTTGCGGCTACAAATATGGCAGTATAGCCACTTAAAATTACTCTTATATCTACCAACATCCCAACACTAATTAAGAAGAATGGGATAAATATGGCGTTACCTACAAATTCTAACCTATTCATGAGTGCTGATGAATGGGGGATAAGTCTGTTTAATGCTAAACCAGCCATAAAAGCTCCAATAATAGGTTCTACACCCGCAACTTCTGCTAAGAAAGCCGATAAGAAAACTAATGAAAGCACAAAGACATAATTTGAAGTTTTATCGCCATCCATACGGTTAAAAAACCATTTGGCAATACGCGGTAATATCAAAAATATGATGAGTAAAAATATAGTTAATGATATTCCTAGCTTCATCCAAAATTGGGTGGTTAAACCTCCGTTTGCAGATCCTACAATAATGGCTAGGATAATTAAAACTGCGGTATCTGTTAAAATAGTTCCGCCAACGGTTATGGCTACAGCTGGGTTTTTAGTAACACCAAATTTGGTTACAATAGGGTAAGCCACTAAGGTATGTGTTGCAAACATACTGGCAATTAAAAGACTAGCATTTAAATCGTAACCTAAAATGTAATAGCAAGCAGGCAAACCTAAAGCAATAGGGATGATAAAAGTGAAAAATCCGAAGCCTAAACTTTTAAATTGATTTTTCTTAAACTCGTTCATATCCAGCTCTATACCGGCAATAAACATAATATACAGTAAACCTATGGTAGAGAATAAATCAACAGCCGAGTTTTTAGCCAAAAGGTTTACGCCATGTGGGCCAATAACAACCCCAGATAGGATAAGTCCTATAGTACCTGGTATTTTAAGCCTCCTAAGCAAAATAGGAGATAGTAAAATGATGAATAAAATGAGCGAAAATATTAATACAGGATTTTGTAATGGTAGCTCAAATTCATGTATTAGGTGCTCAAAAAAGTCAATATTCATAGCCTCTAAGATAACAATAATAATAAAAGAGACTTATTTATTTCTTTATAAATGGGTGTTTTGGAGAGATTTTTATCGCTCAAAATCTAGGCGTAAAGAAAATACATTGCTATAAAGTGCATCGCTTTGGTTACCTACATTGGTTAAAGCATAATCTATAGAAAAGTTCTTAATTCTAATACCTAAACCTATATTAGGTTGTATACTATAAGTTTGTTTGCCTTCAAAATCACTTATCTTTTGGATGTTACCAATACCGCTTCTAAGGTAAACGGTCTTTTTGAAATCGGCTTCTAGACCAATGGTTGGGTCTATACTTATAGGGTCGGCAGAGAGTAATACATTTCTTTGCCCATCTGTGGTTAAATTAAGATTGGTTTCTGTAGTTAGTCCAAATTTATCACCAAAAGCTTTATAATAAGCTGCACCTAAAATGATTCTTGGTAAGGTAGTTTCAGTTGAGTTTTGAGGAATATCGTTTCCGGTTGTAGTATATACACTTCCAAATTTGTCTGGATTATAACTCCAAGCATTAAAAGTGGTGGTAATATCTCTTCCAACGGCAGAGAAAATAAAGTTTTTTAATTTATATTGAGCGCCAACATCAAAGCCAAAGCCCCAAGATTTTCCGTATTCTCCAACTTTTCTATGGATAACTTTTACATTGGCTCCGTAACTTAAGCCATCCTCATCTTTTTGTCTTCCTTTGTGGTTGCGGGCATAACTAAACATAAATGCATAGTCTGCTGCCGAGAAAGAGCGTACTCTATCGTAATTAATGCTCCCATCGGCACTAATCAATTCTGAAGTGTCAGGGATATCATCTACACCAAATCTTATAACAGATACACCTACAACTGCAGTATTATCGGCAACAAAAGTGGCAAATCCTGCATAATCGTATTTCGCGATTCCGGCAAAGTAAGAAGAGTGCATTAAGCTAGCTTGTGCATTTGTTCTCATTCTGGTTAGACCGGCTGGGTTCCAATAGCCCGAAGTTACATCATTGGTTGATGAGGCTACTGAGCCTGACATACCAAACGCTCTAGAGCCAATACCAATCTGTAAAAATTCATTAGAATATTTTCTAGTTTGGGCTTGCGCAAGAAAAGGTATCGTTAAAAGTAATAGTAAGAAGCGTTTAGTCATTCAATAATTGCCGTTCTATCTGCTCAAATATAATTATAAATTTTTCTTCGATATCAAAAATATAATCAATTAGTATTTGAGTAAGTGTATCTTCTTGTTTTGTGGTAAGTGGATTGGGCCAGATACGCATAAAAATTCTTTTTAAAGCATAGCTAATGTTAGCCACATCCTCATAACTTTTAAGGTATTGCTCTTTTTTAAACATCTCGAAAAAAGTAAAGAATTTTTCTTGCTCTTTTACGCTATTGAGGTTTAAAAAAGCAGTTAAATGATGCTTTGATACATTATCTAAATGCTTATATAATCTTGTTGCATCTATTTTCTGATGTTTTAAAAGTAAATGGTCTAGTATTAATTCTATTGCAATATGGCCAGCAAAAAAAGGCTTTATAGGAGTATTTTCTAATAAGTCTTTTATTTTTAATTTTATTTGATGCTGGTGTTCTAAGAAAAATGTAGCATTATGAAATAGCTTATCTACTTTTAAGTGTTTCTTCCATCCTTTTAAAATAGCTAATTCATAAGGTTGTGTAAACTTATCTTCGTTTTTCTCTGGAAATATATTACTGATTTTATCCGCATTCTTTAACAAATCGGGCAAAATACTCCCTAAAACTTCATAAGAGTTGGGGTTGTAACGGTCAAAATAATAGTGCGAAAGGAAATTCATTTTTAATAGTTAAACCAATTCTATCTAAATCTTATATTTGCCACCTTGTTAATATAGTAAAAATTTTAAATCTTATAAGATGAATTTTGTTGAAGAATTACGCTGGAGAGGTCTTTTGCATGATATTATGCCCGGTACAGAGGAAGAATTGGCTAAAGGTATGGTTACTGGTTATATTGGTTTTGACCCTACAGCAGATTCTTTACATGTTGGTAGTTTATCGCAAATATTCACTTTAGTACGTTTCCAACAAGCTGGACATAAGCCTTTGGCTTTAGTTGGTGGAGCAACTGGTATGATTGGCGACCCTACAGGGAAGTCTCAAGAACGTAACCTTTTATCTGAAGAAGATTTACAAAAAAATCTTCAAGGTATACAAAAGCAATTAGAGCAATTTTTAGATTTTGATTGCGGTGCTAACAGTGCAGAAATTGTAAATAATTACGATTGGTTTAAAAACTATTCTTTTCTAGATTTCATCAGAGATGCTGGTAAGCACATTACTGTTAATTACATGATGGGAAAAGATTCTGTTAAAAAACGTCTAGAGAGTGAAGTGGGTATGTCTTTTACAGAGTTTACTTACCAATTGATACAAGGTTTTGATTTTTATCACCTTTGGAAAGAAAGAGGTTGTTTGTTGCAGATGGGAGGCTCAGACCAATGGGGGAATATTGTAACAGGAACCGAGTTTATAAGAAGAAAAGCGGGCGGACAAGCTTTTGCTTTAACATCTCCTTTAATTAAAAAATCAGACGGAACAAAATTTGGAAAAACCGAAGGCGGTAACATTTGGCTTGATGCTAAAAAAACTAGTCCATATCAGTTCTACCAATTTTGGTTAAATTCTTCTGATGAGGACGCTGCTAATTTTATTAAAATTTTTACTTTCTTTTCTAAAGAAGATGTTGATAATTTGATAGCTCAGCACCAGCCTGCTCCTCATTTAAGGTTATTACAAAAGGCTTTAGCAGAAGATATTACCAGAAGAGTACACGGCGAAGCAGCTTTGCAAACAGCTATCAATACTACTGATTTTCTTTTTGGCAATGGTTCTTTAGATTTCTTAAAGGCTTTAAGCCACGATGAAGTTTTAGGTGTTTTTGAAGGTATTCCGCAATTTACGATACCTAAAACATCTTTAGATACTGACACTGATATTTTAACTTTATTGGCAGAGCAAACTCAAATTTTTCCTTCTAAAGGCGAGGCCAGAAAAATGATTCAAGGTGGTGGGGTTTCTTTAAATAGAGAGAAAATTGCTACCGCAGATGTGGTTGTAAATTCCTCATTATTAATAAGTAATAGCTTTTTGGTAGTACAAAGAGGTAAGAAAAATTATTTTTTGATTATAGCAGAATAAATTTGCAAAACAAGACAAAATTTGTATTTTTGTGTACAAATGTCTGTTTTATGGAAAATGATAAAGTTGAAGAACCCCTCATAGAATACCTAACACAACCGCAAGAGATGCTTCATGCGGTTGTGTATTTGTTTGGTGGTTTAAGTGTTTTAAGTTTCAAAAAACCTATATCTTCAGATTTTGATTTACTTGAACTCACCAGAGCTGGTTTACCTAAAAAAGCATTGGTTCATTTAATTAAATCTATTGCTTTTACTTTTCAAGAGTTGGCTGCTATTATGCATATCTCTGAGCGTACTTTACAACGTTTTGATGAAAACGCTTTAATAGATGCAGCATATTCAGAAAAAGCCATTGAGCTAGCTCGTCTTTATGTAAGAGGTGAGCAAGTTTTTGGTTCTTTAGAGCGCTTTAAACTTTGGATGAAAACGCCTTCTTATGTTTTTAAAAATCAAACTCCTGCATCTTTCTTAGACACTTCTTTAGGTTTTGATTTAATCTCAAAAGAACTTGGTCGTATAGAGCATGGTTTATTTGCTTAATAATGGAGCTTTTTAGATTAGCCAATGCTAAATATATTGAGGATTTATCGGGTACAGGTGCCCGATTATATGGTGGCAGGTGGAATAGTGTTGGCACTCCGGCAGTTTATTTGGCTTCTTCAAAATCGTTGGCAGTTTTAGAGGTTTTGGTACATTTAAATCCAGCACTTTTTCCTGATGATTTTTGTATGGCAAGTTTTGCGGTACCTGATGATAGTTTTACAGCTTTGTCTATAGAGAAACTTCCGACAGATTGGAAAAATAATCAGGAACAATTACTTAAGCGATTTGGTGACGAGTTTATCCGTAAGAATGAATATCTAGGTTTAAAAGTCCCTTCTGCAATTGTTGATGATGAGTTTAACTATATTCTAAACCCAAATCATCCATTGATGAATAAAGTTAAAATAAAATTGGTGAAGCCTTTTATTTTTGATAATCGTTTAGTTTAACTTATCAACAGGTTACATCCTCTGATATCACTATTATCAAACCTACCCAACACCTCAAAAGTATTATCGTTATAACATTTACCTAAATCTTGAGTTGCAATAAATGAACAGGAGTTGATATTGGTTAAATCTATCACGTTGATGCCACCTGTTTTATTTTGTTCTAAATAGGTCAAGGGGTCATTTACATCCCTTATCATGACTTTCATCCAAGGTGGGCATTCAAAAATGCCATCTCTTTTAGAATATGCTTGCGATAAAAGCTCGGTCATTCCATATTCAGAGTGAATGTGTTTTACACCAAAACCTTTGCAAAGTGTTTGATGCAGTTCTTCTCTTATCATTTCTTTTCGCCTGCCTTTCATGCCTCCGGTTTCCATAATTATCAACTCAGGAAAATGTATTTGGTAGGCCTCAATAAAATCTAGTAAAGCATAGGTTACGCCAATTAAAACTGTTTTTTGGTTTTGTTTTCTTAGCTTTTCTAGTTTGTTGAAAAGTAATTCATGATCATACAATAAAAAAGCACTTTCTGGGTGTTGGCTGGTTTTAATCAAATCATCAATCATATAAATTAATGACGAGCCTTCTCTTTCTAAATAATTAGGTAGTAAAGCCAAAAAACAATATTCGGAAGCAGAACCATAAAATAATTCGAAACTTTGTTGATAACTATTCTCATAATAGCTAACATCTTGTACAAAATGTTTACTTGTAGAAGTACCTGTAGTACCAGAACTACTAAAAATAATTTCTGCTGTTTTATTTGGAGCTATAAGTTCGTGAGTTTTAAAAAATTCTATCGGTAGAAATGGTATAACTTTATATGTTTTGATGGATGACCAATTTGGATTTAAGTGCTGTACAAATTCTTGATATACAGGGATATTTCTCATCTGAAAGTTAAAAACTTCTAAAGCCAATTTATTAAATTGGGCTTCAGTTTTAATTTTGAAAATATGTTCCCTATCCACGTTCATAAGCTGCAAATATAAGCATTAGCCGTACGAAGCTTGATTTGATTAAATAAAATTATTGATAAGTAATAGTTTCTATGAAATGTATTAGTATTAATAAAATGTTTTTTTTATTGATATAATTTCAAAAAAAATAGCTTTTGATGATTAATATTGTAGCGTATTTGTTGAAAATAAGTGTTTTATTTGTGCTAGATAATCATGATATTAGAAAAAAACAATTGATAATATGAAAGAACAAGAGCCTAAAGGCCTCCCTATAGAGTTAACCTCAGAAGATTTAGAACAAGAAATACAACATGTTAACAACCCCATTGTAGGTTTAAAGCCTATTGAGAAAAAGTATTTGGGTAAGGTAATAGAAGTTAGACAAGAAAATAACCGTTATATATTTAGTGATGGAGATGCTTCTGTTGAGATAAGAGTAGTAAGCGATGAGATTATTAAGGTCAGAATGGCGCCTCATAGCGTATTCTTAGAAGAATTTTCTTACGCAGTACCAAAGTTAGACCAACGTGTGGCAGTTTTTACCTTTACTGAAGAAGATGATAGGTATGCCGTTTCTACCAATACGGTAACTTGCTTTATCAATAAAGCTGATTTTAGAATCTCTTTTGCAGATAATGACAGCAATATCATCAATGAAGACTTCCAAGCTATGCATTACGAAGAAAATGTACAGTTTGGTGGTTATTATGTGTATTGTACAAAAACTTGTTTCCCCGAGGAGAGTTTCTACGGTCTAGGCGATAAACCTACCGATTTTAATTTAAGAGGTAAGCGACTTCAAAATTGGAATTCTGATACTTATTCTTTTGCAAAACATCAAGATCCATTATACAGAAGTATTCCTTTTTACATCAGTTTAAATAAAGGTGTTGCTCATGGTATTTTCATGGATAATACCTTTAAAACGCATTTTGATTTTGCGCATGAAGATGCTGGTAAAACCAGTTTCTGGGCAGATGGTGGCGAACTTCAATATTATTACATTCACGGCCCACACATGATGGATGTGGTAAAAAGATACCACACCTTAACTGGTACCCATAAATTACCTCCGATTTGGGCTTTAGGCTATCATCAATGTAGGTGGAGTTATTATCCAGAATCTAAACTTAAAGATTTAGCAGATAATTTCAGGAAGAGAAAAATACCTTGCGATGCTCTGTATCTGGACATAGATTATATGGATGGTTACCGTTGTTTCACCTGGAATAAGAAGTATTTCCCTAATCCTAAAAAGATGATTAAGGAGCTTTCTGATGATGGTTTTAAAACGGTAGTTATTATAGACCCAGGTATTAAGGTTGATAATAATTACTGGGTATTTAAGGAGGGTAAAGAAAATAAATACTTCTGCCGTAGAAGTGATGATTATTTTATGGAAGGCCATGTTTGGCCAGGTCGTTGTCAATTTCCTGATTTCACCAACCCAGAAGTAAGACAATGGTGGGGAACTTTATTTAAAGAATTAGTTGAAGTTGGCGTTGCCGGTGTTTGGAATGATATGAACGAGCCTGCTGTATTTGGCTCAGGTACTTTCCCTGATGATGTTCGTCATCAATACGATGGTCATCGTGGGTCTCATCGTAAAGCACACAACGTTTACGGTATGCAAATGGTAAGAGCTACTTATGATGGTTTAAAACTCCTACAAAAAAATAAAAGACCATTCACCATTACCAGAGCAGGTTATGCAGGTGTACAAAGATACAGCAGCGTATGGACAGGCGATAACGTAGCAACTTGGGAACATCTTAAAATAGGAAGTATTCAAATGCAGCGTTTATCCGTATCCGGAATTCCTTTTGCTGGAACAGATATAGGTGGTTTTAGTGGCGAGCCTTCTGGCGAGTTATTCACTAGATGGATACAATTAGGTGTATTCTCTCCATTTATGAGGGCCCACTCTGCTGGAGATACTGCCGAGCGTGAGCCATGGAGTTTTGGTCCTGAATTAGAGGATATCAACCGTAAATTTATCGAGTTACGCTATAAACTTCTACCATATATCTACTCTACATTTTGGGAGCATCATCGTTATGGTTTCCCAATTTTACGTCCGGTAGTGATGATAGAACAACACAACCCTACCAATCATTATCGTGAAGATGAATTTACTTTCGGAGATAAAATTTTGGTTTGTCCTGTTTTAGAGGAAGGTGCTACCAGTCGTCGTTTATATTTGCCAGAAGGCCAATGGTTTGATTACTGGACACATGAAAGTATAACAGGTGGCAAAGAGTTAGATGTGCTAGCGCCTTTAGATTCTATGCCGATTTTTGTAAAAGCGGGTTCTGTTATTCCAGAATTCCCGGTTATGCAACATGTTAACGAGTTTGAAGTTGAAGAAATGATTTTCCAAGTTTACTATTCTGATTATGAAGTAAATTCTTTCTATTTTGAAGATCATGGAGATACTTTTGCTTACGAACAAGACATTTATCTGGAGAAGAAATTTGTAGTCAATGGAGATAAAAAATCTATGCTGATTAAACAAAGCATAGAGGGTTTATTTACACCTCGTTACGAAACTTATGATTTAAAAATCATCGGGCTTCCATTTAAGCCATCTAAAGTAGTGATAGATGGTAAAGATTATACCGGAGATCTTGCTTTTGATGATTTAAAAAGAGTAAGGTTAAAAGTGAATAAAAACTTTAGACAAGTTCAAATCTTTAAGTAATAAACAATAAAGCCGGATAAAAAATCCGGCTTTATTTATTTTAATCTGTACCCTAAGGATAAGCCTAAATTATTGTGATACATAGTTTTGTTATTGTTGGGGCTAACATCATAAATACCAAGTCCTAAACTCAAACCTAAATTAAATCCTTTTTTAAACTCGTAACCAAGCTGAATATTAGCGCCAAAATCTAAGTTTTTAAAATCATCCTCAGTACTATTACCAAAATTGGTTTTTTCTTCTTCTTTTGAAACTAATTCTAAGGTATTGCTAGAAGTGGTTGACTGCATGAATAGTTCCGTTTTAATTTTACCATTTATACCGATAGCTGCATAAGGTCCTGCACCGATAAAAAAGTTACCTTTCCCAGCATTAAATCTAAAAAGACCATAAATAGGAATTTCAATATAGTTACCTTTAATGTCACTTGTTAAAGAAAAAAACTTCCCGACATCATCTATGCCGATAATATCCTGTTTATATCCTTTAACAATATAATTTAAGCCTCCTTGTATATAGAAAAGTTTTCCAACATGATGTTCCGCAAAACCACTTATCGTAAAGGACGAAATACTATTTATATCTAAACTCATATTTGCTGGCGTAAAAAGTGTTTCTGTTGCAACAGAAGCATTACTAGATGTAACTCTTACTCCATAGGTGAATTTTTTAGGGCTATCTTGCGCCAAACTTTTAAAGTAGAATAAAGCCAAAAAGGGTAGAAGTAGTTTTGTTTTCATTAAATTAATTTTCGTTAAAAATATGATTTTATTTATTTCCTGATAAATTATTCTTTCAATCGCAATCCTTTTCATAAATTGTACATGTAAAAACAGGCATGGCTTGTTTATTGCTTAAATCCATCCAAAAAATCAAACAAGAAAGCATCAACTATAAAATTATTCATGGCAAAAAAAACTAAAGAAACTGATATAACAGAGGTTAAGAAAGAAGTAAAGAAAAAAGCGCCTACTGTAAAGAAAAAAGCTGTAGTAGAAAGTGCAGGGGTAGAAAAAGTGAAAAAAACAGCTATAAAGAAAGTTGCTAAAGCCAGTGAAGAGTCATTACCATTTCATGACTTTCAAGTTAAATACTATTCAAAATTTACCGATTTTGATATCAGTTTATTTAGAGCAGGTAAGCATTTCAAGTTGTATGAAAAATTTGGCTCGCATGTTCTAGCGCTTGATGGTGTAGTAGGAACTTATTTTTCTGTTTGGGCACCCAATGCCCAATATGTTTCTGTTACGGGTAATTTTAATGGTTGGGATAAAGGCTCTCATCCGCTCATGGTAAGGTGGGATGGTTCTGGTATATGGGAAGGTTTTATTCCTCATGTAGGCAATGGCGAAGTTTATAAATATTTCATCAGTTCTTTTAGTGGCGAGGAAATGGAAAAAGCTGATCCTTTTGCTTTAAGAAGTGAAGAAGCTCCTAAAACAGCATCTATAGTTTGGGATACTTGGTACGAGTGGAAAGACCAAAACTGGATGAAAAAAAGGCATCAACATAATGCGCTAAATAAACCTATGTCTGTTTATGAAGTTCATTTTGGCTCTTGGGCTCGTGGTCCAGAATCTCCTGATCAATTTCTTTCTTTCAGAGACATGGCACCAAAATTAGTAGCTCATGTTAAAGAAATGGGTTTTACACATGTAGAATTTATGCCTTTAATGGAGCATCCATTTTACCCGAGTTGGGGTTATCAAATAACGGGTTATTTTGCCGCTACTTCCCGTTACGGTATGCCACAAGATTTAATGTTCTTAATAGAAGAGTTTCATAAAAACGATATAGGCGTCATATTTGACTGGGTACCTTCTCATTTTCCTGGAGATGCCCATGGGTTATACAAATTTGATGGTACACACCTTTATGAGCATGCTGATGAACGGAAAGGCTTTCATCCAGATTGGAAATCATATATTTTTAACTATGGAAGAAATGAAGTAAGAGCTTTTCTTATTTCAAATGCCTTGTTTCTACTAGACCGTTTCCATACAGACGGTTTACGTGTTGATGCTGTAGCATCGATGCTATATTTAGATTACTCTAGAAAAGAAGGCGAGTGGATTCCTAATGAATATGGTGGCAGAGAAAATCTAGAAGCTATCTCTTTTTTAAAAGATTTTAATGAGGCTGTTTATGCTCATTTTCCTGACGTACAAACCATTGCAGAAGAGTCAACATCTTTTGGTGGCGTAAGTCATCCTACTTTTACAGGAGGTTTGGGCTTTGGACAAAAATGGATGATGGGTTGGATGAATGATACCCTTAAATATTTTAAAAAGGATCCAGCACATCGCAAATTTCATCATCAAGACTTAACATTTAGTACCGTTTACGCTTTTAGCGAAAACTTTATGTTACCACTTTCTCATGATGAAGTTGTACATGGTAAAGGTTCTTTGATTCATAAAATGCCAGGAGATGAGTGGCAAAAGTTTGCTAATCTAAGAACATTATACGGTTATATGTGGACACATCCAGGTACCAAGTTATTATTTATGGGTGGTGAGTTTGCTCAAACAAAAGAATGGAATCAGCAGTATTCTTTAGATTGGCATTTGTTAGAATATGCTCCGCACCAAGGCATCAAAAAATTAGTTGCCGCACTTAATAAACTTTACAAAACAGAACCTGCTATGTATGAACGTTCTTTTACAGGTACAGGTTTCGAGTGGATTGTAAATGATGATGCTGAGAACTCCGTTTTGGTATACGCTAGAAAAGGTAATAATCCTAAAGACGATTTAATTGTAGCCGTAAATTTAACTCCCGTTCCAAGAAATCAGTACAGATTTGGTGTTACAAGACCAGGCAATTGGCATGAAATTTTTAATTCTGATGATGAACAATATTGGGGTAGTGGTTTAAAAAATCCTCCTACAATTAGTGAAGCTCATGGTAGCCATTGGAAATCAAATTCAATAAAAGTTAATATACCGCCTTTAGCAGTTGTTGTATTTAAAGCTATTTAATAAAAAAAGGAGCTTGTTTTAAATTTACCTTTCATTTAAATGAGTACCAACCGCAAGAAGGTGCCTAGATAAGGTAATACGCTTTCCGGAAACAAGCTCCTTTTGTATTTTAAATCTAATGATAACAGCAAATTTGCCCTTTACATTGGATAAGCCCATCTTAATAAAAGTGTAAAAAAAGAGTAGCGCATTTTAATGTTACTAGCATGACTTTTTTAATCTTTTTTAATTTCCGCATTTAGTAAGAATTCATAATTTTGCACACTTATCAAATAGCTTAGATGAGCGACTCTATTAAACACGAATGCGGAATTGCATTCATCCGCCTACTCAAACCATTATCATTTTATCAGGAAAAGTATGGAACATCACTTTATGGCTTAAATAAGCTTTATTTGTTGATGGAGAAACAGCATAACCGTGGACAAGATGGCGCTGGTATTGCCACCATCAAACTGGATATTAAGCCAGGAAATAGGTATATCAGCAGGTACAGGTCTATGGAGAAAAATGCTGTTCAAGATATTTTCTCTTACGTGATGAAGAAATTTGCCGCCGTAGAAAAAGAAAATCCAGCTTTACTGAAAGATGCAAATTGGTTAAAAGAAAATATCAGTTTTACCGGCGAAGTATTATTAGGGCATTTGCGCTACGGTACACATGGTAATAACAGTGTTGAAGCTTGCCACCCTTTTCTTCGTCAAAATAACTGGATGACACGTAACCTTGTGATAGCTGGTAACTTCAATATGACAAATGTTGATGAATTATTACAGCAATTGTATGACTTAGGTCAGCACCCAAAAGAACAAGCAGATACTGTTACCGTACTTGAAAAAATAGGTCACTTTTTAGATGATGAAAATCAGGAGCTTTTTGATCATTTCAAAAAAGATGGATATGATAATGCTGAAATTTCTCGTCTAATAGCTCAGCATCTTGATGTAGGGAAAATTTTAAGAAAATCTGCTAAAACTTGGGATGGTGGTTATACCATTAGTGGTATTTTTGGTCATGGTGATGCTTTTATTTTAAGAGACCCAGCAGGTATTAGGCCAGCATTTTATTATCAGGATGATGAGATTGTTGTTGCAGCATCCGAAAGACCTGCATTACAAACAGCTTTCAATATCAAAATAGGTCAGGTTAAAGAAATACAACCAGGACACGCTTTAATCATTAAAAAAGATGGTACTGTAACAGAAGAAATGTTTACAGAGCCTGTAGAGAAAAAATCATGTTCTTTTGAGCGTATTTATTTTTCTAGAGGTAGCGATGCAGATATTTACAAAGAGCGTAAAAAACTAGGTCAGTTATTATGCGATAAAATTTTAGAGCATGTTAATCATGATTTAGAACATACCGTATTTTCTTATATCCCAAATACAGCCGAAGTAGCTTTTTATGGTATGGTAGAAGGTTTACATACCTACAACCGCAAAATACAAAGAGATGCTTTGGTAAATAGCCGTCATAACTTAACAGACGAAGATTTAGATAGGATTTTAAAAACTACACCAAGAGTAGAAAAGTTAGCTATCAAGGATGTAAAGATGCGTACTTTTATTACGCAAGATGCCGATAGAAGTGATATGGTTTCTCATGTTTATGATACCACCTATGGTTTAATTAAACGTGATGTTGATACCCTTGTAGCTTTAGATGATTCTATTGTAAGAGGCACAACTTTAAAACAAAGTATCCTAAGAATTTTTGATAGATTAGGACCTGTTAAAATTGTTATTGTATCATCGGCACCCCAAATAAGATACCCAGATTGTTACGGTATAGATATGAGTAGGATGGGAGAATTTGTGGCATTTGAAGCAGCCATCAAACTTTTGAAAGAAAGAGGAATGGAGCAATTGATACATGATGTTTATGCAAAATGTAAAGCACAAGCAAATGTGCCAAAAGAAGAGGTTATCAACCATGTAAAAGAAATTTATGCACCTTTTACACCAGAAGAAATTTCAGCTAAAATTGCTCAAATTATTACACCGCCAGAAATTGGTGCTAAAGTAGAAGTAATTTATCAAACCCTTGAAAACCTACATGAGGCCTGTCCTAACCATTTAGGCGATTGGTATTTCTCTGGAAATTATCCAACACCGGGAGGCAATAAAGTTGTAAACAGAGCTTTTATGAATTGGATGGAAGGCAAAAATGCAAGAGCATACGTATAGTTTTCTATAAACTTTTCAGGAGAAAGTCGGTTGGAGTAAAGCTCTAACCGACTTTTTTTATTGGCATACATTATGATTTTAAAGGGTATGATTTCATTAACCAAATTTTCGACTATAGTATTTTTTATACTGTTGTTTACTGCCTGCACAGAAAATAAACTCAGTCAAATTGATAAAGCAAAGTATGAATCGCTAATAAGAGAAAATGACAGCTTAAAAAAGCTTTTAAATGCTCGAGATAGCTTGATAAAAGTTCAAGAGCATACAAAAATCAAAGACACAATTAGCAAACAAACTTTAAAAGCCGGAAAGCATCCTATTACTTTACAGTGGATAAGTTGGGATAAACCTGGTTATGTTGAGGTAACCCCTGTAGCAAATGATTGGTATCTGATAGCAGGCACTCAAAACAACACAAATGGAGATTATCTTAAAATAGAAGGCAAAATAAGGCGCTTAAATGAAAAAGAACTTGAGTTTGAAGGTAGAATAGAAACTTTAGTAAGCAGTATCAACAATGGCGAGCCTTGTATAAAAGAAGGTAAACAAACCTTTTATGGGAAAGGAAATCGTAAATACTTTAGATTACAAAATATGACCAGTTGCGAAGGCGGTATGGTGGTAGATTATATTGATATCTATCCAGGAACAAGCAGCTTATAATTAAATTAAGGTTTCGGTAAATATCAGGTTATAAACCAATTTTAAAGCAAAGGTTATGATTAAAATCCCAGCTATCCTGTTTACTTTTTGGATGGTTTGCTCTCTTATTTTATGCCTTAAACGATGAGCAAAATAGGCTTTTAAAGTATCCATCCCAAAAAGGGTAATTAAAATACTTCCAAAAAATGGTATAATTTGCTCGCTTTTAAGTTCCCCGTTTAAAGAGTAAATCCCACTGGTAACACTTATCCAATACAATAAAATAAAAGGATTGAAAATGCACATGAAAAATCCCTTAAGAAAATAACCGGCATTTTTCTTTGAAGAGGGAATATGTTCATAAGTGATTTTAACTTTTTTCAACAAATAATAAAGCCCAATTCCAAAAAGAATGGCACTTCCTAATATCCCGATAGGTAAACGATATTTGTTTTCAAAATTAAGTAAAGAAGAGCCAAATAGAGTTACAGCTACATAAACGGCATCAGAAATGACTACTCCTAAAGCTAAAGAAACGCCTGCATGAAATCCTTTCTCAATACTCGTTTTAATCAACGCAAAAAATACGGGTCCTGTTACAAAAGAGAGCACTATTCCTAATCCTATACCCGAAACAATTAATTCTAACATGTAATAAAGGTTCTTTATGTGATGCTATGATGCGAATATGCAATTTTATTGGTTAAAATTAACTGTAAAATTACATTCGTTACAATTCAAATAAATTTTAGAAGGATAAAAGTATAAGGCGAGTTTGATTATACCAAACTACATAATCTAAAAATTAACGTTAAAGCTTAAGGGTTATTACTATTTTAGCGCATCAAATAAATAAGCAGGAAACATTTAAGTATATATGAAACTAAGTTTTGATTCTATATTCATGAATTTAGCTTCTGATTTAGCAAGGCGTTCGCATTGTGTGAAAAATCAAGTAGGGGCGGTACTTACAAAAGATACACGTATTATATCTATAGGTTATAACGGCCCACCAGCAGGTACGCATAATTGCGATGAAGAATGGCCTCAAGACGGTTGCCCAAGAGATTCTAGAAATAGCTGCTCTTTAGCTTTGCATGCCGAGGAAAATGCTATTTTATACGCTGTTAAAAATGGTACACAAATACAAGATGCTACTTTGTACACCACTTTATCGCCTTGTATTGCTTGTGCTAGATTAATTTTATCATCAGGCATTAAGCATGTGTATTTTAGAGATTCTTATGCAGCTTATAAAGGTTTACCTTCTGATGAAGGCGTAGATTTTTTAAATAAGTTTGGTGTAGTTTGTGAAAAGCTAAAAGAATAAAACAGGCAAGTTGTATGATAAACAACTTAACCTGCTTCTTTCGCGGGGTTTAAAGATTTTATTTGATACTAGCAGGTAATGCAATAACTACATTTTGCAATTGTAAAGTAAAAGTCACAGCCGCACTGGTTGTAATTTTTCCTTTATCATCATAAGCTTTAGCAGTTATGGTATTAGGTCCGGCAACAAATGGCGCACCTTCAATAAATGCAGAAAATCTTCTAGAATAATCTATAGCGATTTCAGTAGCTGAAATGGTTATACGGTCTTTAGAAAAGGATAATTTTCTGCTATCAGGAATAGTTTCTGTAGCTACTAAAGTAGTGCCTCTGTAAAATTCTACTTTAGCAATAGTTCCGTCGTTATCATACGCTTCAGCGGTTATCTCAACATAAGGTTGAGAACCAACATAGGTATAAGTTGTGGTAGGAGAGGTAATACTTACAATAGGAGCTTGGTTGTTGTCCTCGTCTTTTTTACAAGAAAATAAGGTTAAAGCCAAAGCTAAAGACATGGCAATTTTTGATAAGTTTTTAATCATAATATTTTTGTTTTAATTAATTAAGCAAAAATATTATGAAGAATTAAACGCTGTACTACCCGAAATGGGTAGGTTTTTTTAATTATAATTTTTAATAAAATGATAATAGAACATAATCCCTTTTTTAAATTCGGTTACTTTAATTCTTTCATTTACACCATGAAAACCCTCAGGATCTGTAAAAGGAGTAAACCTGAAAACTTGTGTAGTTAAATCGCCAAAGAACCTACTATCTGTAGCACCCAACACCAAATAAGGTGTTACAATAATGTCTTCCTGAAAAGCACTTATAGTTTTTTGCAAATAATCAAAAGTTTTATCGTTAACCTTAGCAATTTGTGCTGTTGCAGAGCTACCTTGTCTTAAGGTAACTTCAATATCAGGGTTGTTAATTACTTTTTTTACATGATTGATGACTGCCAAAGTATCAACCCCAGGTAATGTTCTGAAATTTACAGTAGCACTAGCCTCGCCTGGGATAAGATTTTCTTTTAAACCCGCATTAAAAATGGTAGTAGCTGTTGTTGTTCTTAAAGTAGCACTCCCGGCAGCGGTTTTTTCATAATTACTTTTAATGATAGATGAAAACAGCCAACGGTTAGCCATTGCCATTTTACTAACAAACGGCATTTCTGGACCAACATAATCCATAAAAAGATTGGTTACCGGACCTAACTCTAAAGGGAATTGGTTTTCTTTAAGCTTTACCAAAGCTTTGGCAAGCTCATCTATAGCGGTTTGTTTTTCTGGCATAGAAGAGTGTCCACCTGCAATTCTTGCTTTTAAATCTACTGTTACATAACCTTTTTCTGCAATGCCAACAACAGCAGCTGGTTTATCTAAACCTGGCACTTTATAATGGGTAATAATACCGCCTTCATCCAAAACCATAGCAGGTTTTATCCCTCTTTGCTTAAATAAAGCAGCAATTACTTTTGCGCCTCTTTTGCCTGTAACCTCTTCATCGTGGCCAAATACAAAATAAATATCATTTTCAGGGATGAAATTATCTTTCAAAAGTAGCTCAACACTTTCTAAAATGGCTATCAAGCTTCCTTTGTCATCAATAGTTCCTCTACCATAAATAAAGTCGTCTTTTAAAGCTCCAGAAAATGGATCGGCATGCCAATTCTTTCTAGTAGCTTCTTCTACAGGTACAACATCCTGATGAGCCATTAAAATGATAGGTTGTAATGCCTTGTTTTTACCTTGCCAATGTAATATCAGGCTTAAGCCGTTAATTTTTTCTAGTTTTAATTTAGAAAAAGTTAAAGGATAAGCTTGCACCAAAAAAGTATGAAAATCTAAAAATGCAGCACTATCTATTAAATCAGGACGATCATAAGAAATGGTTTTAAATTGAATAGCTTTCTGTAAATTTTGTATACAAGTTTGAGGTATATTTATAAATTCTGCGGGTTCAGTATTTATTTGCTTGCTTTTAAAAGTGAAAGTATTGATTAAAACTACTGCTCCTAGCAAGATAACACCCACAACAAGCATAGATGATAATTTTTTCATTCCATTTAGATTTTCTACAAAATAGGAAATTTTTATTACTATCAAATCAGATAAGGTTTTGGAAAAGCCCCAAATCATAGCTAAACTTATTTACCTTATTTACTAGTTACAAAGCTTTAAATTTTTACCTTTGCGCATGCAAGAGAAAATCCTCATTTTAGATTTCGGCTCGCAATATACCCAATTGATAGCCCGTAGGGTAAGAGAGCTAAATGTTTATTGCGAAATCCACCCCTTTAATAAGGTCCCAGCAATTGATGAATATACAAAAGGTGTTATCCTATCAGGGAGTCCGTCTTCTGTAAGACAAGCCGATGCCCCACAAGTAGATTTCAAACAATTTCATGAGAAACTACCTTTGCTAGGTGTTTGTTATGGGGCACAATATATGGCGCAGCATTCTGGCGGACAAGTTGTAGCATCAGAAATTAGAGAATACGGAAGAGCAAATTTGGAGTACATTCATGCTAATAATCCTTTATTACATGGTATCCCTGCCAAATCACAAGTATGGATGTCTCATGGAGATACCATTAAAGAAATTCCTTCAAATTTTGAGGTTATTGCCAGTACAGATACTGTGAAAGTTGCTGCTTACCAACTAAAAGGCACACAAACTTACGGTATACAATTTCACCCAGAGGTAACACATTCTACAGATGGGAAGCAGTTATTGCAAAACTTCTTGGTAGATATTTGTGGCTGCTCACAAGATTGGACTCCACACGCTTTCGCGGATATTACCATAGATGATTTAAAAAGTCAATTAGGCGATGATAAAGTGGTTTTAGGTTTATCTGGCGGGGTTGATTCGTCTGTTGCGGCATTGCTTTTGCATAAAGCTATTGGCAAAAATTTACATTGTATTTTTGTTGATAATGGCTTATTACGTAAGAACGAGTTTGAATCTGTTTTAGAATCTTATAAAGATTTAGGTTTAAACGTAAAAGGTGTTAATGCTAAGCAGTTATTTTACGATGCCCTAGCTGGTTTAACAGATCCTGAGCAGAAAAGAAAAGCCATAGGCAGAGTTTTTATAGAGGTTTTTGATGATGAAGCGCATCAAATTTCTGATGTAAAATGGTTAGCACAAGGTACCATTTATCCGGATGTGATAGAATCAGTATCGGTAAATGGTGGTCCGTCTGCAACTATAAAATCTCACCATAATGTGGGTGGTTTGCCAGATTTTATGAAGCTTAAAATTGTTGAGCCTCTAAAATCCTTATTTAAGGACGAAGTTAGAAGAGTTGGTAAAGCACTAGGTTTACCAGAGAATATCTTAAACAGACATCCTTTCCCGGGGCCAGGTTTAGGTATCAGAATATTAGGAGAAGTTACTCCAGAAAAAGTAGCTATCTTACAAGAAGCAGATTATATCTACATAGAAAACCTAAAAAAAGCAGGTTGGTATGATAGAGTTTGGCAAGCAGGAACTATTTATTTGCCTATACAATCTGTTGGGGTTATGGGAGACGAAAGAACTTACGAAAACGTTGTAAGTTTAAGAGCCGTAGAATCTGTAGATGGTATGACTGCCGATTGGAGCCATTTACCTTACGAGCTACTAGCTAAAATATCTAATGAAATTATCAATAATGTTAAAGGTATAAACCGGGTAGTGTATGATATCAGTTCTAAACCGCCTGCTACCATTGAGTGGGAGTAGGGTTTATGTATTACTATTTTTAGCTTTCTTGGCGGCTTGTTCGCCAAAAACCACTCCTAAAGTTGTTGAGCGTATAGAGCCCGCACCAGATAGAGAGATTAAATTAAAGCCAAAACTAGAAACAATACCCGAAGATAAACTAGCAGAAAAGCCAGAAATGGTGATTTCGCTGGTTCTTCCTTTTGAACTTTCCAGTATCAACCATCAAACGGCTGGTTTAAATGATATTGCCAAAGCAGAAATTGCGATTGATTTTTATCAAGGTTTTAAGATGGGTTTAGATTCTGTAGCAAACAATTTAGGGGGTAACTTTAAGTTACAGGTTTACGATTCTAAGGATGATCCTGCTAATATTGCTATTCTAGCAGCTAAAGCAGGTATCAAAAATTCCGATTTAATTGTTGGGCCTATTTTCCCTAATGGGATAAAAGCTTTTGCCACATACAGTAAAAATATGCAGAAACTGGTGGTTTCTCCTCTAGCAGCAACAGGTCCGGAGCAGTTTAACAATCCTTATTTAATTACCATTAACAATTCTTTAGAACAGCATACCTTAAGTGCTGTTAATTTTATAAAATCTGATTTAAAGCCTCGAAAAATCATCATGATTAGAAGTGGGCAGGCAGATGAGTTTAAATTTGCTGTTCCATTTAAGAAATATCGCGATAGCTTATTAAAACAAACCGCATTTTCTGAAATTGGTATAAAAGCTGTTGGTTACGAAAATGTGTTTAAGCATTTAAATCCGGTTGGTTTAAATGTTGTTGTTTTGCCAGCTACGGATAGAAACTTCCTGCTTTCTATCACTAAAGAATTATTAAAACTAAGTGCAAACTTTCAAATTGCGGTTATTGGGCATCCCGGCTGGGAGAAGCTACAGTTTTTGGATGCTACAACCATGCAAAAACTCAACACGCATATAACCTCATCTTACAAAGTAGATTATAAAACCCCTAGGGTAGAGCAGTTTTTAGCTAAATACAGAGCGAAATATAGTTTAGAGCCTAGTGAGTATGCCATCAAAGGTTTTGATATTGCTTATTATTTTGCTTCTTTAATGAGTAAAAATGGTAAAGCTTTCGCTGATGACTTGACCAAAACATCGTTAGAAGGTTTACACAACGAACTTGATTTTTTGAAGGATGCTAAATTGGGCTACTATAACCACAGCTTAATGATTTTAAAGTATCAAGATTATCAGCTTAAAAGGGTTAAATAAATGAAAGCTATTCACCAATTGGCTACGGTAGAGCAAATTTTAGCCCATTACCAGCAAGACCAGCCTTTGCATCGTTTTTTGGCTATATACTATCGTCAAAACAAGCAAATGGGGTCTAAAGACCGTAAAATAGCTAGCAGGTTGGTTTACAATTACTTTAGGCTAGGTCATGCTCTTCATCAGGAAACTTTGCTTAACCGCTTAATTATTGCCGAGTTTCTTTGCAATACCATTAGCAATTCTTTTATTGCTTTTTACAAGCCAGAATTGGAAACTGCTATCAATTTCACCCTTAAAGAAAAGCTTGTTATAGCAAAACAAGAGTTTCCGGCTTTCGATGTTTTAGATATTTTCCCTTTTCATAAACATCTTTCAGAAGGGGTAGATACAACTTTATTCTGTAGTAAAATTCTAGTACAGCCAGATTTATACATCAGGGTTAGAAAAGGAGCCGAAAAACGTTTTACCAGCACTTTGCTAAATGCTGATATTAATTTTCAGCATTTGGGAGAACAAACCTATGCTTTAGCAAACGGCACAAAACTAGATCATTTATTTACTGATAAAGGTTTATATGAGGTGCAAGATTTATCCTCGCAGCAAGTAGGACATTATTTTAAACCACAAAAATGGGATAAATGGTGGGATTGCTGTGCAGCATCTGGCGGTAAATCATTACTATTACATCAGCAGCAGCCAGATATTAAACTTTTAGTTTCTGATATTAGAGCTTCTATTTTAGACAATTTGGATGAACGCTTTTTACATGCAGGTATCAGAAACTATCAGAAAAAAGTACTGGATTTAACCTTAGACCAATCTTTATTCTTGCATGATTATGAGTTTGATGGTATCATCTTAGACGCACCTTGTAGTGGTTCTGGTACGTGGGGAAGAACGCCAGAAATGATTAATCAGTTTGAAGAACATACCATACAGTTTTTTCAAGATTTGCAGCGTAAAATTATCCGTAACGTTATATCTTATCTAAAACCAGGTAAGCCTCTTATTTACATCACCTGTTCGGTTTTTAAAGAAGAAAATGAGGTTCAGGTTGCTTGGATACAAGAAGAATTTAAATTACAAATAGAGAGTCAGGAACTTATCAAAGGTTATCAGCATAAAGCTGATACTATGTTTGTAGCTAGGTTAGTTAAATAGTTTTATTAATTTTAATAAGAAATTAATTGTTTCTTTTCGATAAGAAAATTAAACCTGCTAAATCATAATATCTCTAGGATAGCGAAAAATACTATGCAAAAAACCACCATGAAAAGAGAGCTAGGGCTGCTAGACTCTACAATGATTGTAGCCGGCTCTATGATTGGCTCAGGAATATTTTTAGTGAGCTCTGATATCGCTAGACAAGTCGGTTCTCCAGGTGTTATACTTTTAATTTGGCTTATTACAGGCGTTATTACCTTAATAGCAGCTTTAAGTTACGGAGAGTTAGCAGGCATGATGCCACAAGCAGGTGGTCAATATGTTTATTTAAAAGAAGCCTATAATCCCATGATTGGTTTTCTTTTCGGATGGACGGTTTTTACCGTTATACAAACCGGAATTATTGCTGCTGTAGCCATTGCATTTGCTAAATATACCGCAGAGATTATCCCTTTTTTCGATCAAAAAAATATTTTATTCAGTTTAGGAGATTTTGGCTTAAATCATACGCAATTGTTAGCTATCATTATGATATGCTTTCTAACCTTTATCAACCTACAAGGAGTGAAAAGTGCCAAGCTGGTACAAACAATTTTTACTATTGCGAAGCTATTGGCTTTATTAGGGCTTATTATAGCAGGTATTTATGTTGGTTTAAATAGCGAAGCTTTTTTTTCTAATTTGGATAATTTTTGGGCTCCTTACCAAACTAAAGTGAACGAAGATGGAACAATTTCTACAGAGCTACTTGGAGGTGTTTTACTTTTTGGTGCCATGGGAGCCGCCATGGTGGGTTCTTTATTTTCATCAGATACTTGGAATAACATTACCTATATTGCCGGTGAGGTGAAAAATCCTGAAAAGAATATTCCACTGAGCTTATTGTTTGGAACTTTAATCGTAACCATACTTTATATCTTGGCCAATGTGGCTTATTTGATGCTATTACCTGTAAGTGGTTTGCCAGATGGTGCTACGGTTTTAGAGCGTGGAATCATGTTTGCCTTACAAGATAGGGTAGGTACGGCAGCGGCTTCAGTTATTTTTGGAAGTGCAGCAGCAGCTATCATGGCTTTATTGATTATGGTATCTACTTTTGGTTGCAATAATGGTTTAATACTTTCTGGGGCAAGGCTATACTATGCCATGGCTCAAGATGGTGTGTTTTTCAAAAAAGCGGCAACTCTAAATAAAAAAGATGTACCAGGTTTTGCGCTTATCCTACAAGCTTTTTGGGCTGCTTTATTGTGTCTATCTGGTACTTATGGGCAGTTATTAGATTATAGTGTCTTCTCTGCTTTATTATTTTACATTATCACCATTGCTGGGATATTTGTGTTGAGGATAAAAAGACCAGATTGGAAAAGACCGTATAAAGCTTTTGGCTATCCTTTTTTACCAGCGCTATACATCTTGTTAGCTTCTGCTATTTGTATAGATTTACTCATTTACAAGCCAGATACTTGTGGCTGGGGTTTAGCTATTGTTGTTTTAGGAATTCCAGTTTATTATGTTTGGAAATATTTTGATAAAAAATAAACTCAATTTACCCTATGAAAAAACTTTTATTGATGTTGGTGATAGCTTTTGCTACAGCCAAAAGTTTTGCACAAACTGAAGCTCCAAAAATTGAAACACCTCCTGTTACTAGAGAGATTACTGTGGTAGATTCTACTGGTTTACCTTATTCTACAGAGTATTGGAATAAAGCAGTAAAATCAGGTAAATATAAATTAGAGCGTAGGTATGAAATGGGACAAAAGCCTGTTTTTTTGCTTAAAGAGCGTACAGAAGATGAGATTGATGCGCAATTAGCAAAAGCTCCAAGACCACGTTTAAGTACTTGTTTTAAAGATGGAGACACCTTTAAATATTCTAATTTAACAGATGTTAAAGGTAAGAAAATAGCTGCTAAAGATTTGATAGGGAAAATTTTAGTGATAAATTTTTGGTTTGTTTCCTGTGCGCCTTGTAGACAAGAAATACCAGAGTTGAATGATTTGGTAAAGAAATTTTCCAACGAAAAAGATGTGATTTTTGTAGCTATAGCCTTAGACCAAGCTGAGCAAATAGAAAACTTCCTAAAACTATTTCCTTTTAATTATACTCAAGTTCCAGATGCGAGGTATTATGCAGATAAATTTGGCGTTACCCAGTATCCCACTCATGTTATCATAGATAGAAGCGCTAAAGTAAGTTATCACTCCGTAGGGGGTGGTGCGGTTAATACTTATTGGTTAAAGAAAACCATCAAGAGCTTATTGTAATTCTCATCTTGATATCATCTATGATATAATCTCGTCATAATCCATACATAATTGTTAATTTTGCCGCCTGTTAATAATTTGTGGAATGAATAAAAATGTAAAAGTAGGTATAGTACAGATGTCTTGCACTTCAAACAAGCAAGAAAATCTAGATAAAGCCATCCAAAAAGTAAGAGAAGCAGCCGCAAAAGGTGCTCAAATCATTTGTTTACAAGAACTTTTTACTTCCTTATATTTTTGTGATGTAGAAGATTACGACAATTTTGCCTTAGCAGAACCTATTCCTGGTCCTTCTACAGATGCTTTGCAATCACTAGCTAAAGAATTGGGGGTAGTGATTATTGCTTCACTTTTTGAGAAACGTACTGAAGGATTATACCATAATACAACAGCAGTTTTAGATGCTGATGGAGCTTATTTAGGAAAATATCGTAAAATGCATATACCTGATGATCCGGGTTTTTACGAGAAATTTTATTTCACTCCGGGTGATTTAGGCTATAAAGTATTCAAAACTAAGTTTGCCACTATAGGAGTATTAATCTGCTGGGATCAGTGGTATCCAGAAGCGGCTAGAATTACCGCATTAATGGGTGCCGAAATCCTATTTTATCCAACAGCTATTGGTTGGGCAACCACGCAAGATGATGCAACTAATGAAGAACAACACAATGCTTGGCAAACCATCCAAAGTTCTCACGCAGTAGCTAATGGTATCCATGTAGTGGGAGTAAACAGAGTAGGAGTAGAAGCCGGAGTAAAATTTTGGGGGGGCTCATTTATTGCTAATCCATTTGGGAAATTATTATATAAAGGCTCTGTAGAGCAAGAAGAAGTACATGTGCAAGAAGTAGATTTAGCCAAATCCGATAGTTACAGAGTTCACTGGCCTTTCTTAAGAGATCGTAGAATTGATTCTTACCAGCCTATTGTTAAAAGATTTATTGATGAAGAGTAGATGTCCGAAGTCGGAGGACCGAAGACGGAAGTCTATAGCGTTTTAAGACTTAATATTATGGCTTTTAAATTTGAAGGGCTCAAAGTTTGGCAAAAAGCAATGGATTTATCATTTGATATTGATTTGCTCACAAAATCTTTTCCAAAAGATGAACTATATGTTTTGACTTCTCAGATTAAAAGAGCTTGTGATTCCATCTCTCTAAATATTGCAGAAGGAAGTACCGACCAATCTAATGCTGAATTTGCAAGATTTTTATCTTATTCAATTCGCTCAAATATTGAGGTAGTAAGTTGTTTGCATTTGGGCAAAAGAAGAAATATCATTAATCAAACTGATTTTGAAAAGCTCTATACAGAGTGTGAATAAATTCATTTTATGCTAGTTGTATTAAAGAAATCCTTAAAATAAATGAGTAAAGAAAATATAAATCAAACTTCATACTCTAGACTTCGGTCTTCGGACCTCAGTCTTCCGACCTCTTACTACTTCCCACCAGAGTGGGCGCCACATGAAGCAACATGGCTTTCTTGGCCGCATAAAGAAGCTAGTTGGCCGGGTAAAATAGATAGTATTTATAAGCCCTATGCTCAATTTATCCAAATATTAAGTTTAACAGAAAAAGTTAGAATCAACGTAAGAGATGAGGAGATGAAGGCCTTTGCATTACAGCATATTGAGGCAGCTGGAGCTGATTTATCTCAAATAGAGTTTTATTTTAACCCTAGTAACGACGCTTGGTGCCGAGACCATGGGCCGGCTTTTTTGATTAACCCAAATGCCGAGCAAAAGAAAATTATTGTTGATTGGGGTTTTAATGCTTGGGGTGGTAAATATCCTCCTTTTGATTTGGATGACGTTATCCCAACTAAAATAGCCGAGCATTTTGATATTCCAGTTTATCATCCAGGAATTATCATGGAAGGTGGTTCTGTAGAATTTAATGGTGCTGGAACTATTTTAACATCCAGAAGTTGCTTGCTAAATGAAAATAGAAATCCGCATTTAAATCAGGAACAAATAGAAGAATATCTTAAAACTTTTTACGGTCAGCAACAAGTACTTTGGGTGAGTGATGGCATTGTAGGTGATGATACAGACGGTCATATTGATGATACCGTAAGATTTGTGAATGAAAATACCGTTTTAACCGTAGTTGAGGATAATCCGGAAGATGAAAATTACGAACTCTTGCAAACCAATTTAAGAGAGTTAAAAGAGATGCGTTTGTTAAATGGTGATGCGCTTAATATTATAGCATTACCCATGCCAGATGCTGTTATTTTTGAAGATACCCGCTTACCAGCTTCTTACGCTAATTTTTATATCAGCAATGGCCATGTGATAGTGCCAACTTACCGTTGCGATAAAGATAAAATTGCATTGGACATTATAGCTAAATGTTTTCCAGACAGAGAAACTATCGGGATAGATTCAACAGATATTATTTGGGGATTAGGAAGTTTTCACTGTTTAAGTCAGCAAGAACCTTTGGTATAAAATTAAACTATAAAAAAAAAGCCTCGAAATTCACGATTTCGAGGCTTTTTTATATAGTTAGGATATTTCTTTATTTTCTATAATAAGCTGCTGCTTCTGGCAGATATTTTTTAATATCATTAATTCTAGTAGCATCACTAGGGTGAGTGCTTAAAAATTCAGGTGGTTTTTGACCATTACTTTTGGCCGCCATTCTTTGCCAAAAATCTATAGCACTTGCAGGGTCATATCCGGCCATAGCCATAAAAGTTAAACCCAATCTATCTGCTTCTGATTCTTGTTTTCTAGAGTTTGGTAATAAAACCCCAGCTTGTGCACCAATACCAAAAACCTGTTGGAAAACACCATATCCAGCTTCTGATTTGGTTACCGCAGCACCAGCTAAAGTACCTAATCCTTGCGCTATCATCGTTTGCGAGTAACGCTCGTTAGAATGTTTCGCAATAGCGTGAGCAATTTCATGCCCCATTACTGTAGCTAAGCCAGCGTCTGTTAAAGTTACAGGTAAGATGCCTGTATATACAGCAACTTTACCGCCCGGCATACACCAAGCATTAACATCAGGACTTTGGACCAAGTTAAATTCCCATTGAAAGCCAGCAATTTGGTTTCCATAACCATTATCATTCATGTATCTGGTTACGGCTGCTGCTATTTTATTACCAATATCTTTAACTTTTCTGCTTTCTGCTGTATTGTTAACAACTTTATTTTTTGGATCAGATAAGAACTCACGGTAGCTTTGTGCCGCCATTTGGTTCATTTCGGTATCACTTACCAAATTTGCTTGCCTTCTGCCTGTTAAAGGTACTGTAGAACAAGCGGTAAGAATAGCTGTAAATGCAGCTACTGATAAAATTTTGATGGTTTTGTTCATATATAATTAATAAAAATTATTTTTTCTTAAACAGATTTACTTTGGATTCTCGGCCTCGTAATAGTCTTTCTATGTTTTTCTGATGTGTAACCAATATCAAAACACAAATGCACATACCGTAAATAACGATAGCTTTTACTGAAACTTGATATACGAAAATAACACTTAGTGGAAAGGTAAAACCTGCCGAAATAGAGCTTAATGATACGTATTTACTCAATAAAAGTACAACTGTAAAAACCAGAACACAAAGCAATGCTGCTGGCAAGTGAACGGCTAAAATCATACCAAAGAGTGTAGCAATACCTTTACCCCCTCTAAAACCAGCAAAAACAGGAAAAAGATGTCCCATTACAGCAACTATACCTAAAGCTAATTGGTAATTTACATATTGAACAGAGTGCTCTGGTCCGGTTACAGATAGTCCAATAAAATAGGCAAGATTAGTAGCAGTCCAACCTTTTAAAATATCGATAATCATCACAGGAATACCAGCTTTTTTACCTAATACCCTAAATGTATTGGTTGCACCGGCATTACCACTGCCATATTCTCTAACGTCTATCCCGTAAAAAGCTTGTCCTATCCAAACCGCTGATGGGATAGACCCCAAAAGATAAGCTAATAATATTGCTCCTAAAGAATATATTGATATCATGTATGTGCAATTATATTAAATAGCTTTTTCTTTCTTGTATAAAAATGAAAATCATTTTATGAAATTAAAGCTTTAAGACTCATATCCAAGCTTTTAACAGAATGTGTTAATGCCCCCATAGAAATGTAATCTACGCCACAAAGGGCATAATCTATGGCGTTTTCTGGTGTAATACCGCCAGATGCTTCTGTTAAAACACTTTTATTCACCAATTTAACAGCCGTTTTTAAATCTTCAAAACCAAAATTATCTAATAAAATTCTGTCTATGCCGCCGCATGCTAAAACTTCTTCCAGTTCTTTAATATTTCTTACCTCAATCTCAATTTGCAACTTTTTTTGATGTTGTTTGATATAAGATTGTGCTGCTTGAATGGCATTTTTAATTCCTCCGGCATAATCCACATGATTATCTTTAATCAAAATCATATCATAAAGACCAAAACGATGGTTAACGCCTCCTCCAATTTTAACAGCAAGTTTTTCTAGGTAACGTAAATTAGGAGTGGTTTTTCTGGTGTCTAAAACTTGGGTCGAGCTACCTTTTAATTTTTCTACAATTTGCTTAGTGGTTGTAGCTATACCACTCATTCTTTGCATGGTATTTAAAACCAATCTTTCGGCCATTAGAATGGAACGTACATGGCCACTCACAATTAATACAATATCACCATACTTAACTTTTTCTCCATCTTTAATAAAAACATCTATTATTAAATTTGCATCAACTTCTTTGAAAATTTCTAAGGCAATTTCAACACCAGCTACTATTCCTTCATCTTTAATCAAAAGCTTAGCTTTTCCTTGTGCATCTGCCGGTATGGTTGATAAAGAAGTATGGTCTCCATCTCCAATATCCTCAAATAGGGCTGTTTTTATAAATGTAGTAATGATTTCTTTATCCAGTTCCATAAAATTTTGAAAGCGCAAAAGTATAAAAATTTAAAACTGTTGCTAAGCTTTATTTTCTTCTATCCTGATTTGGTTAATTAAGAATTTACCGCCCATATTTTTAAGTTCATAGCTTACCCTGAAGTTACCTTTCGAAGTATTTAGAACTAACACTCCAAACTTATAATTTGCATTGGAAATTACTTTATGGATAATTTTAGAAGAAATTGGAGGATGTTTAAGAAAGAAATCTTTTAAAATAATTTCGGCTTGTGAGCCAGAGTATATTTCTTCCTCATTTAAGATGCTTAATTCTATAGTAGAGGAGAAATACTTTGATAATTCTTTACTATTACCAGTTTTAAAAGCATTAGAAACTTCATCAATAACATCAAAAGAGAGCGCCGTTTTAAATAAAAAAAGTAACAAAATAGTGAATGCTGGTTTCATAAATGTTTGATTAATGAGTTAAAACTACATAAAAGATGCCATAAATATTGTTTCAATATAGCAATTTAAGGCATATATCACTTCCCTTAAAATTATATATTTGCATTGTGAAAAATAAAAAAGTTGCACTTATAATTCTTGACGGCTGGGGATACGGTCGGAAAGATACCTCAAACGCCATTAATGTGGCAAACACTCCTTTTTTTGATTCTTGTCTTCAAAAATACCCAAATAGTACTTTAGAAGCTTCAGGTTTAGCTGTAGGTTTGCCAGAAGGGCAAATGGGTAACTCAGAAGTTGGCCACATGAACCTTGGTGCTGGGCGTGTAGTTTACCAAGAGTTAGGGCGTATCAACAAGGCGGTAACTGATAAAGAATTTACTTCTAACCAGGCTATCAAAAATGCTTTTGAGTATGCTAAAAAAGAAAATAACGATGTTCATTTTATTGGATTAGTTTCTGATGGTGGTGTACATTCGCACATCAATCATTTAAAAGGATTATGTGATACAGCGCAGGATTTTGGTTTGGAGAATGTTTTTATCCACGCTTTTTTAGATGGTAGAGATACAGACCCAAATTCTGGATTAGGTTTTATAACCGAGTTAAATGATCATTTGCAAAGTACATCAGCAAAATTAGCTTCTGCTATTGGTAGGTATTACGCTATGGATAGAGATAACCGTTGGGAACGTGTAAAATTAGCTTATGATTTATTGGTTAAAGCAGAAGGTAAAAAAGTAGATGCCATAACCAATGGTATTCAAGAATCTTACGAAGAAGGTGTTACCGATGAATTTATAAAACCTTTAGTAGTTTGCGATAAAGAGGGTAATCCTACTGCTACTATTAAAGATGGCGATGTGGTCATCTGTTTTAACTTTAGAACAGACCGTGGACGTGAAATAACGCTAGCCTTATCGCAAAAAGCATTTCCAGAGTATGATATGAAGCCTTTGGATTTGTACTATGTTACCATGACTAGCTACGATGAAACTTTCCAAAAAGTTAATGTAGCTTTTGGTAAAGATGATTTGGTGATGACCCTAGGCGAGGTTATAGAACAAGCAGGTAAAAATCAAATCAGAATTGCTGAAACAGAGAAATATCCGCATGTTACTTTCTTTTTTTCTGGTGGCAGAGAGAAAGAGTTTAAAAACGAAAAAAGATTGTTAATTCCTTCTCCTAAAGTAGCTACCTATGATTTACAGCCAGAAATGAGCGCTCATGGAATTACAGAAGCTATCATCCCTGAATTGGTTGCAGAATGGCCAGATTTTATTTGCTTAAACTTTGCTAACCCAGACATGGTTGGGCATACAGGTGTATTTGATGCCGTTGTTAAAGCAGTAGAAACTGTAGACCACTGTACAGAACAAGTTGTTAAAGCTGGTTTAGCACACGGCTATTCTTTCATCATCATTGCAGACCACGGTAATGCAGATTTTATGGTGAATGAAGACGGTTCTGCCAATACAGCTCATAGTACAAACTTAGTCCCTTGTATTTTAATTGATGAGGATTACAAGCAAGTTAAAAATGGTAAACTTGGAGATATAGCGCCAACTATACTAAAAATAATGAATATAAACATCCCAGCCGAAATGACTGGTGATGTATTGGTATAAATGATTAGGATACTATTGATCATATCCGCATTATGCTTAACAGCTTGTTCTTTTTCTGATAAAAAAAAGGAACAGGCTGTTAACTATTACAATCTGCAAAAATATTTTTTTGAAGAAGCAGGTAGATTAAATCAATCAAAACCAAAAGTTGTAAAAACAGTAAAGCACAATAATGTTTCTGAAACACAAAACATAAAAATTGAAGATTGGACACAAGAACTTGCTCTTTTTATAGAATCAGATATTAATAAAGCTGCTTGGAAAAATAGCTATCAAAAAGATAGTACCAGCACCAAAATCTCTTATATAGCTAAAGAAGAAAATTTAAGAACAAGAAAAATTGTTATTCTACTTAACGGTAATAAGCCAACAAAAATTAGCATTACCAACCAAACAAAAAACAACTTATATCATACCAAAGAAGAACTTACTTATATTCCAGATACGCTTTACCAAATAGAGAAATTTCAGGATGTAAAAGTTCTGGGTATAAATAACTATAAAGTTTCAGGTGTAATAGATTAATTTTTGATATTGATAAGTAGTTGTTTAGATTTTTCTATCTGAGAAACAATATCTTTCCTGGCAGCGTTTTCTGATAAAACTTTCTTTAAATCCGTGATAGAAGAGTTGGCAGCAGCAATAGCCACATTTTTATTGTAAATGTCATTTACTTTTTGACTTTTAAAGGCACTGTACTCTTGGTACGCTAAGCCTCTATTCTGGTAGAACTTCATGTCGCTAGGCGTAAGCTCAATACCGCTAGAGAAATCTTTAATAGCACCAAGTAAAAGTTCTTCTTTCTCAGGATTTTTATAATCTTTTATTTGGCTACTTAAAAGCATTTTTGCTTTACCTCTATAATAATAAGCAATAGCTTCTGAGGGTTTGTAAGCAACTAATTTATCAAAAGACTCTATTGATTTTTTATAATTTGAAGAATGGTAATAAGCATAACCCAAAAGATAAAGTGCATTCATATTGCTATGATCTTGTTTAACAGCTTGTTCAAAAAAAGTAGCAGCAGTAATAAAGTCGCCACTCATCATGGCTTTTTGCCCAAGGCGCTCAAATGGAGTTTGTGCCACTAGGGTAATGGGTAAAATAAGAGCTAAAACTGTTAAAATTTTATATTTCATGGATATAACTATTACCTTTAAAGATTGTAAATTGTGAAAATATAAACGATTTTAAAACTAAAATATTTCTTTTTCTGCAATTAATTAACTGACTATTTTTCAGTTTACAAAGATGGTAATAAATAAAACTGGCCACATGAAGTAATTATTAACCTAAAATTATCATTGGCATAACTGTTGAACTTTTAAATAATTCAAAAATAATAGACAAATAGGTAAATCTAATCTGCCAATTTGGCTTTATTCAAAACATAAGATAATATGAGCAAATTCGATCCGTTCGATTTTAACCAAGCAATGCCACTAATAAATGAAGATACCGAGTTTTTTCCTCTCATGTCTCAAGAAGACGAGGAAGAAATGAATAATGAACAAACACCAGAAATTCTTGCTGTTTTGCCTTTAAGAAACACAGTTTTATTTCCCGGAGTTGTTATTCCTATTACAGTTGGTAGAGATAAATCTATCAAACTGATAAAAGACGCTTATAAAGGCGATAGGGTTATTGGTGTAGTAGCGCAGCTAGATGTGAGTGTAGAAGACCCAAAATTTGACGAGCTTAATAAAGTTGGTACAGTAGCTGTTATTGTTAAAATGCTACAAATGCCTGATGGTAATACCACCGTCATTATACAAGGTAAAAATCGTTTCGAGCTGGTAGAGCAAGTACAATCAGAACCTTATATAAAAGCTACTGTAAAGAAATTTGAGGAGGTAAGACCAAAGGTAGATAAAGAATTTAAAGCGATGGTTTCATCTGTCAAAGAGATGGCCATGCAAATCATTCAATTTTCACCAAATATTCCTTCTGAGGCTGCAATTGCTATTAAAAATATAGAAAGCGTCCCTTTTTTAATCAACTTTATATCTTCTAATATGAATGCCTCTGTTGCAGATAAGCAGAAGATGTTAGAAGTTGCAAATTTAAGAGATAGGGCTCAAATGGTTCTAAGCCATTTAAGTACCGAGTTACAATTATTAGAGCTTAAAAATCAAATCCAAAATAAAGTAAAGGTTGATTTAGATAAGCAGCAAAGAGATTATTTCTTAAATCAACAACTCAAAACCATTCAGGAAGAATTAGGTGGTAATTCTCCGGATATGGAAATTGATGATTTAAGAAAAAAGGGTAGTAAGAAGCAGTGGTCTAAAGAAACAGCTAATCATTTTAACAAAGAGCTAGATAAATTAGCCAGAATGAATCCGGCTGCGGCCGATTACTCTGTGCAAATTAACTACTTAGAAGTGTTGTTAGATTTACCTTGGCAGCAATTTACTAAAGATAATTTTGACTTAAAACGAGCTCAAAAAATATTAGATAAAGACCATTATGGTTTAGATAAGGTTAAAAAGCGTATCATAGAATATTTGGCTGTATTAAAGCTAAAACATAATATGAAAGCGCCTATTTTATGCTTAGTTGGCCCTCCGGGAGTTGGTAAAACTTCATTAGGGAAATCAGTGGCAAAGGCTTTAGGAAGAAAATATGTAAGAATGGCTTTGGGTGGTGTAAGAGATGAGGCTGAGATAAGAGGACATCGCAAAACTTATATTGGTGCTATGCCGGGGCGTATTATTCAGTCTATTAAAAAGGCAGGAACCTCAAATCCGGTTTTTGTTTTAGATGAGATTGATAAAGTAGGAAATGATTTTAGAGGCGACCCTTCATCGGCTTTATTAGAGGTTTTAGATCCAGAACAAAATAACGCTTTTAATGATCATTTTGTAGAGTTAGATTATGATTTATCTAACGTGATGTTTATCGCAACAGCCAATTCTTTAAGTAACATACAACCTGCTTTATTAGACAGGATGGAAATTATCGAAGTAAATGGCTATACGATTGAGGAAAAAATAGAAATCGCTAAGAAGCATCTTTTACCAAAACAAAAAGAACAACATGGCTTAAAAGCTAAAGATGTTAATCTAAAATCATCAGTCATAGAGAAAATTATTGAGGATTATACCCGCGAATCTGGTGTTAGAGGTTTAGAGAAAAAAATAGGTTCGGTAGTGCGTGGTGCCGCTACCAAATTAGCCATGGAAGAAAGCTATAATGTTAATTTTACTGCTAATGATATAGAAGAAATTCTAGGTCCGCCAATTTTTGATAAAGATTTTTACGAAGGTAATGAAGTTGCTGGTGTAGTAACAGGTTTAGCTTGGACACAAGTAGGCGGGGATATCCTATTTATAGAAGCCAGCCTAAGCCCTGGAAAAGGTAGAATGACTTTAACGGGTAATTTAGGAGATGTGATGAAAGAGTCTGCTACCATTGCCATGGCTTACATGCGAGCACATGCTGCAAGTTTCGGTATAGATTATCGTGTTTTTGACCAATGGGATATTCATATCCATGTTCCTGCTGGGGCAACTCCAAAAGATGGTCCTTCTGCCGGAATAACCATGTTAACAGCTTTAACATCAGCATTTACACAAAGAAAAGTTAAAGAACATTTAGCCATGACAGGTGAAATCACCCTACGTGGTAAAGTTTTACCTGTAGGCGGTATTAAAGAAAAGATTTTAGCAGCTAAGCGAGCGAATATTAAGGATATTATCTTATCTAAAGCAAACAGAAAAGATATTTTGGAGATTAAAGAGTCTTATATCAAAGATTTAAACTTCCATTACGTAACCGATATGACGGAAGTTATTAAACTTGCTTTGTTAGATAAGAAGGTTAAAAATGCTTTAGATATTGTTTATAAAGAACCTGTTAAGCAAAACCAAAACTAATTTCAAAACCCGGTTAAGCCGGGTTTTTTGTTTCAGGGTAAAATAAATGACTTCACTCATATTTTATTCTATATTTAAAAGCTATTTTTACTTTATATAAGCTATTTATCAATTATACCATGATCAAGATTCTTGTTACTACCGATTTTTCCTCCAATTCTAAAGCAGCAATTAAATTTGCAATTAAATTTGCTGAGCAATATCCAGAAGTTTCATTAACTTTTTTCCATTCTTATCATATTTTAAAGCCTACTTCTTATAGCGATGCTAAATTTGAAGCTTATGAAAAAGCTCAAAAAGAAAACATTAATAAAAGGTTAGAAAAGTTTGTAAAAGATGTTTACCATACTTCCGGGATAAAGCCATCAGAAATAAATTGTGTTTGTAGAGAATCTGTAGTGGCGCATAGCAATATCATGAATTATGCTAAACAAGAAGGCTTTAATTTTATTTCTATTGGTACAAGAGGAGCAGGTAAAATAGAAAAACTATTTGGTACACATACCTCTTATGTCATTAGTCAATCATCTATTCCTGTAATTGCAGTACCTAAAACCTATCGTTCAAAAAATATAGAAAGAGTTTTGTACGCTTCAGATTTGATTCATTTAGATAAAGAGTTAGATCAAGTGGTTGATTTTGCTAAGCCTATTGATGCTAAAATAGAAGTTGTGCATTTTGGTTTCCCTTCTGATATAGAGAAGAAAATAAAATTAGCAGAAGAAAAAGTTAAAAACCACGCTGATTACCCGGTAGATTTTCATGTACAGCCCAGCGACTTCATAAAATCTCTAGTTGATAATATAGAAACAGCAGTAAAGAAAAATAAACCTTCTATATTGGTAATGTTTACCGATCAAAAAGTTTCTTTTTTTAAAAAGATGTTGTTTTCTGGTAATACAGAAGAATTTGCGTTAAACACTAAAGTTCCTTTATTAGTCTTCCCAAAATAAATTGAAGAAAATTTTTACTTGTTTATGTAGTCTGCTATTTATTAAAACAATAATAGTTCAAGCTCAAGAGACTAATTATAAATACGAATTTGGCTTTAGAAGCGAAAACGATGCTTATTTAGCTATCGGCCAGGATCAGTATTATACCAATGGTTTGTTTTTAAACTTTAGGTCGGCTATAAATCCTGCAAAAAAACAAGATACCAGTAAGCTAGTAAAGAAGATATGGGCTTTAAGCATAGCGCATAAAATGTATAATGCAGCATCAGGAAATATTAGAAATATAGCTAGTGTTGATAGGCCATTTGCAGCTTATGCTTATGGTGCAGCTTCTTTAAATTATTACTTTAAGAAGGAAACTATTTTAGGAGTAGAATTACAAGGCGGTATTCTTGGTCCATCAGCTAAAGGAGAGGAGGGGCAGAAATTTTACCATGAGGTTTTTGGTTTTTATGATATTAATGGCTGGCAATTTCAGGTTAAAGATGAAATAGGTGTAAACCTTCTCCTTAATTATCAAAGTCTTTTATATCGTAACCAAAAACGTACTTCAGATTTTAGCTTACCAGTAGAAGCTACAATAGGTAATACCTTTACAGGTTTGAAAGCGGGGGTGTTGTTTAGAACAGGTACATTAAATCCGCTTTACTATAGCATGGCAACAAATAGTTTTGTATCTACCTACAAAGAAGCTAAAGTTAAAGAAAAAGAGCTGTACTTCTTTTTAAAACCATCTTTAGATGTAGTTATTTATGATGCAACCATTTCTGGAGGTTTATTTAGGCAAGATAAAGGACCGGTAGTTTATGATGCTAAGCCTTTGGTTTTTTCGCAAGAATTGGGTGTGGCTTTTGCGCAAAAAAGGTGGACTTTCAATTTCTCTTTGATTTTTAAATCAAAGGAATTAAAAAGTGCAGCCAAAGCACATCAATATGGTATCATGGATTTGTATTATAGGTTTAATTAATGTATGATAGGAGATTCTACTTATAGAAAAGACATTGATGGGTTAAGGGCTATTTCAATAATAGCAGTAATCTTATTCCATCTTAAATTAATAACTAATGGATACTTAGGGGTAGATATTTTTTTTGTAATAAGTGGGTATTTGATAACAAAGCAAATCTATACGCAAACATTAGTAGGTGAATTTTCAATAATAAGCTTCTTTGAAAGAAGAATAAGAAGGATTGTCCCTTTAGTATTATTTACATCTTTTTTAGCGCTTATCTTAGGCATGTTTACTATGTTGCCCGATGATTTGGAAAATCTGAGCCAATCCGTAATTGCTACAAATTTTTTCAGTAATAATATCCTGTTATTATTAACTTCTGAAAACTACTGGAAACTCGTAAATGATTATAAGCCACTAATGCACACGTGGAGTTTAGGTATAGAAGAACAGTTCTACATTATTTATCCACTCATATTTATAATATTTAAAAAAAGCAGTTTAAGAATTTTAAAAGTATCACTCGTTTTTTTAGCATTATCTTCATTTGTTTTATTTATAGTTATAGATAAAAGTGCTTATAAGTTTTTTTTACTACCCTTTAGATATTTTGAATTAGCTGCGGGCGGCATAAGCTATATTTTATTTAGTCAGAAGAGGTTTTCGAGTAATGTAAAATGGGTTTCTCTGTTAGGTTTATTATTTATTGTTTTCTTTGATTTTAAGCTTGTTAATGAAGTTAAAATTTTGATTATTGTTATTAGTTCTTTAGGTATTCTATTTAGTCAAGATGATAGTGGTTTATCTAAATTATTAGAAAACAGAGTCATGGTTTGCATAGGTAAGCTAAGTTTTAGTTTATACATGTGGCATCAAATAGTATTAGCTTTTTATAGATATTTGTATTCTTCAGAAATAGTTATACTTTCTATTATTAGCTTCTTCGTTATTATAATATTTCTCTCTGTTTTTTCTTATAGGTTTATTGAAGTTCCGTTTAGGGATAAAGATAGGATACCAACAAGATATTTTTTTAGTGCTATTATTTTAATGCTATTTGTGTCTACATTTATTTCTTTAGCTATTTACACACGAGCAGGTATTATTAGAGACGTTCCGGAGCTTGATATTAAAAGTGCGAGTATTAAAAAGAACTTCAATATCCTCAATGTTAGAGATAATCCGCATATAAACTATAATTCTAGGATTTATAAATTAGATAAAAATTTTAAAACTCAAAAGATTAGAATCTTAATAATTGGAGATAGCTTTGCTCGGGATTGGGCAAACGTTTTATTAGAATCTAGTTATAAAGATAAAATTGAAATTTCTTATATTGTAAAACTTATTACACACCCTGAAGCAAATATTCGAATTAATAATTCTGATGTAATTTTTTTCTCTCCAATTCTTAAAGAGGATTTTGAACCTTTAAGAAAGCAATATCAAATACCACTAAATAAATTATGGATTATAGGGACTAAGAATTTTGGTTCTAATAATGGTGTTTTTTATAACCAAAAGGGTAAACTAAATTATTGCTTCCAAAGAACAAAGGTTGAAGCTAAATATGTCGAAGAAAATATGATATTAAAGAAACAGTGGGGTAATAGGTATATAGATTTATTAGGTTCAACAATGGATACTGATGGTTTAATGCCAGTTTTTACTCCCGATTGTAAATTCATCAGTCAAGACGGAATGCACTTTACTGAAAACGGTGCGAAATACTTTGCAAAAGTATTATCTATAAATAAATATATCAGGAAAAAAATTAATCCCAAGTGATATTCCTATTGATTTTCTTAAGCGCTTGTTTCTTTTTGCTCTCTAATCGTTTATGAACAGCTGCTTTGCTAGGTTTAGTGGGTTTTCTTGGCTTTTCTTCTATTAAACTTTCTTTAATCAGCTTAAAAAGTTTTTTAATAGCAAGTTCTTTATTTCTGTGTTGACTACGGTCATCATCAACTACAATATGCAATAAACCTTCTTTATCAATTCTGTTTGCTAGCTTTTGTATGATGAGTTGTTTTTGATGTTCATCGCAGGCAGCTGTTTGGTTAATATCCCAAATCAATTCAACTTTAGAAGAAACTTTATTTACATGTTGCCCGCCTTTACCACCACTTCTAGAAGTTTTAAAGGTAAGTTCTTGAATAAGAATCTGAAAATCTGGTTTCTTCGGCATAACTAAATATCTAAATCTCTTTCAAAGGTTTCGCAATTAATTTAATTTAGCAATTATAAATGCAGAATTTTAAAATATTACTGTTCTTTCTCCTTTTTACTAGCGTACAGCTTTTTGCTCAAAACGGGGGTAATGGCGTATTTCAGTTTCTTAATTTGCCTAACTCTTCCAGAACAGCGGCTTTAGGTATGGGCTATCAGGTTGCACCTATGCAAGACATCAGCGTAAGCTTTATAAACCCTTCTTTATTATCAACCAAACAAAAAAATACAGCTTTGTTAAATTATAGCAATTATGTTTCTGATATTAATTTAGGAGCTTTACAATATAATTTGGCAGTTCAAGATATTCCTTTATCGGCTACGCTATTATATATAAACTACGGTAGCTTTAATGAAACTAATATTTCTGGCGAGCAAACAGGTAATACTTTTTCAGGTGGAGATTACCTCTTAAATATAGGGATTGGACATAACTGGAATAAGCAAATTTACTATGGTTTAAATTTTAAGACCATTTATGGTGCTTATGATATTTATAGGTCTTTCGCCTTAGCAGCGGATGCTTCAATAACTTATCAGGATACTGTTAATAATTTTTCGGGAGGTATCATTCTAAAAAATATGGGCTATCAACTAAAGCCTTTTAATAACCAAAGAGAAAATTTACCTTTTGAGATAGCTTTAGCCATATCTCAAAAGCTTAAATATGCACCTTTCAGATATCATATCACTTACAATAATCTGCAACAATTTGATTTAACTTTTCAGGATTTAGAAAATCCTGATAACCAAATTGATTTAGTTACTGGGGAGCCTATAGCTGTCCAATATTCAAAAGCGCAAAAGTTAATGAGGCATTTTATTTTTGGTTTAGAATTAATGCTTTCTGATGCTTTTCAGCTTCAGTCGTCTTATAATGTGCGTAGAAATCAAGAGTTAAGTATCAGCAATACAGGTGGTGCGCCGGGGCTTTCATTTGGTTTTGCTTTGCAATTGAAAAGATTAAGCTTTTCTTATGCACACTCCAGATTAAACGTTGCAGGTGGAAATAATTTCTTTACCCTACAACTAAAACCATCAATTTTTAACACTAAAAAATAATGCTAATTCGGGGGCAATTATATAGCTTTGTCTCCCGGGATGAGTAAAAATATAATTGTAGCTATAGATGGCTATTCTTCTTGCGGTAAAAGTACTTTAGCTAAAGCCTTAGCAAAAAAACTCCATTTTATATATGTAGATAGTGGTGCCATGTATAGGGCCGTTACTTTATATTTTCTACGTAACCAGACTGATTTAAGCAATCACGATTTAATTATTGATGCTTTAGAACATATAGATTTAAATTTCCATTCTAGAGATTATCAATCGCACATTCTTTTAAATGGTGAAGAAGTATCTGAAGAAATTAGACAAATGCCTGTTTCTGAAAATGTAAGTAAAATAGCAGCTATAAAAGAGGTAAGGCAAGCTATGGTAAAACAACAACAGAAGATGGCAAGATCTAAAAATATGGTGATGGACGGACGAGATATAGGTACTACTGTATTTCCTCATGCTCAAGTAAAACTATTTATGACAGCCGACCCAAAAATAAGGGCAGAACGTAGGCATAAAGAATTATTAGCAAAAGGTGAACAAGTAGAACTAGAAGAAATATTTGAAAATATAGCTCACAGAGATTACTTAGACACCACACGTGAAGAAAGCCCGTTGGTAAGAGCCGATGACGCCATAATTTTAGATAATACCAATTTGTCAGAAGAGCAACAGTTAGATTTTGCTTTAGAGAAAATTAAGCCTTTCCTTAATTGATACTTACCCAGCCTTTAATGTCCTTTTGTTGGATATAGAAAAATCCGTCCGTTTTGCCTAGTACGGTAAATTGTTCTTCAGGATTTAAAATCCCAATTTCAATATCATTTACAATTGGTTTGGCATATAAATATTTTTGTGTTTTAAATTTAGGTTGATTGCTTATTTTCTCTAGTTTAACATTATTAGTATTTTCAATTTCTCCTAACTCGTTCTCATAAATAATAGCTGCATTTGAAACCGCTAGTATTTTTATAGGGATAATTTTGTTGTTCTTTTTAATGATAATTTCTTCACCTAAATATTTGATTTCATTTTTGAGAGTAGGTGTTGTAGTGTTATTCAGAAGAACATAGTCTAACGGGTCTATTGCCCCTGAAGAGGTGTAAATGCCAAAATGGAGATGAGGAGAGGTGCGTTTGGCGTTACCCGTATTTCCAATTAAACCAATAGTATCTCCTTTATTAACTATTTGCCCGTCTTTTACAAGCTGGCTATCTAGGTGAGCATAATAAATAGATTGAGAAATGCCTAATCTTTGCCAAATTACTTTACCTCCAATAGCAGTTTCTTGCACTCTGGTAATAGTTCCTTTATCTACCGCTAAAACCGGTGTTCCTTTTTTAGCGAAAATATCTATCCCTTCATGTTTACGGCTGCCTCCATCTCTGTCCATTCCCCAAAAACTTTGAATGTTTTTATTTCCAGCATTACTTACAGGAAAGCCTAGTTTCGGCTCATCAACAATTTTTAGATTTACTTTTCCACTGATTAATAATTCAGGTTGAAGTCGTAAAATCAAAATTTTATCATCTTGGTTTTCATAAATCAACGTAGTATCGGCTGATTTTAAACTCCAATAATTACGATTTTTGTCACCCTCAAAAAGATCAATAAAGATTTTGAAATTTGCTTTCTCGTCAGTCTTTATGCTAAAGATATACTTCCTTCCTTTTTTATAGTTTATTTTATAACCTAAAGCCTGTGGTGTATGGTCTTTAAAAAATATTTCTTCTTGGTGTGGGGTTTTAATTTCTTGTGTAGGACTAGTAATAGCCTTGCCACCTCGCTCTTTCCATAAAATAGCCATTTTAGAATTTGCTAAGTCAGCGCTTTCTAACGATTTTAAATATTCCTGATATGGCGATGTTTTAAAAATAGTTTTGCAAGAAGCAATAAAAAGTAATAGGATAGTACTATAAAAAATATAAATCTTAAGGTTTTTTCTCATACTGTTGCTCATCAGCTGGGATATCTTGTATAGATTTAACACCCTCACTATCTGGAGTAAAATCTTTCATAGAAGTCACTTTTTTTGAAGGGTATTTTTCTTTTAAATCAAGTTCTGCCGTAATTTCATCCTGATTCTTTTGTTTGATTTTATCTTCTTTTTTGTTTTTCATAACCTTGTATTGAATGATGTAAGACTATGCAAGTACTGTACCCAAAATGCAAATGCTTAAAAATCAATAAAAAAAGCTTTTTATTTCTTTTTCTGTAAGAATATATTCCTACCTTTGCAGTCCCCAAAGCGGGAAAAAAGGAGACAAATTATTTAATGGCAAAAAAACAAGTAGCAGAAAAGGAGTTAAAAGCAAAAGAAGCAGAACTTCAAGAGACTGTAAAAAGAGAAAAAGAGGTATTTGAATCAGAAGCTGATTCATTATCTATTGAAGACATTAAATCTTCATCACTCGTAGCAGACCCTAACGATTTTGATTGGGATGCAGACGATAAAGTGTTTGGTAACTACAACCAAGCAGATAGAGAAAAAATGGAACAGATGTATGCTGGTACATTCAACTCTGTAGAAAAAGGAGAAATTATTTCTGGAACTGTTGTAACGATAAACAGTAAAGATGTGGTTTTAAACATCGGTTTCAAATCTGATGGTTTAGTTCCTTTAAACGAATTCCGTGATACACCAGACCTTAAAGTTGGTGATTCTGTTGATGTATTTGTTGAGCAAAGAGAAGATGCTAACGGACAATTAGTTTTATCTCGTAAAAGAGCAAAAACTCAACGTTCATGGGAAATGATTAATGAGGCGTTAGAAAACGATACAATCATCAACGGTTATGTGAAGAGCAGAACTAAAGGTGGTTTAATCGTAGATATAATGGGCGTAGAAGCCTTCTTACCAGGTTCACAAATTGATATTAAACCAATTCGTGATTACGATATTTACGTTGGTAAGACGATGGAATTCAAAGTTGTTAAAATCAACCACGAATTCAAAAACGTTGTTGTTTCTCACAAAGTTCTTATCGAAGACGATTTGGAAAGCCAAAAAGTTGAGATTGTTTCTAAATTGGAGAAAGGACAAGTTCTTGAAGGAACTGTTAAAAACATTACAGATTTCGGTGTATTCATTGATTTGGGTGGTGTTGACGGTTTACTACACATTACTGATATCTCTTGGGGTCGTATCGAGCATCCAAAAGAGGTATTATCTTTAGATGAAAAAGTTAATGTTGTTGTTCTTGACTTTGATGACGAGAAAAAACGTATCGCTTTAGGTTTAAAACAATTAACTTCTCACCCTTGGGAATCTTTAAATACTGATTTAGCTATCGGTTCTAAAGTAAAAGGAAAAATCGTAACTGTTGCAGATTACGGTGCATTCTTAGAAATCATCCCTGGAGTAGAAGGTTTAATTCACGTTTCAGAAATGTCTTGGTCTCAAAACTTACGTAACCCACAAGAGTTTATGAAAGTAGGAGATGAGATTGAAGCGGTAGTTTTAACTTTAGACAGAGATGAGCGTAAAATGTCTTTAGGCATTAAACAATTAACTCCTGATCCTTGGGAAAAAGCGGCAGAAAGATATCCAATCGGAAGCAAACACAAAGCAGCTGTTAAAAACATGACTAACTTTGGTGTGTTTGTTGAAATAGAAGAAGGTATCGATGGTTTAATCCATATTTCTGATTTATCATGGTCTAAAAAAGTTAATCACCCTAACGAATTCACTAAAGTTGGTGAAGAATTAGACGTGGTAGTTTTAGAGCTTGATGTAGATAACCGTAAATTAAGCTTAGGTCACAAACAATTAGAAGAAAACCCTTGGGATACTTTTGAAACTATCTTCACTTTAGATTCAATCCACGAAGGAACTGTAACTAAAGTAACTGACAAAGGCGCTTTAGTAGCATTACCTTACGGTGTTGAAGGTTTTGTACCAACAAAACACTTAAACAAAGAAGACGGTTCTGTATTGAAAAATGATGAGACTTCAGAGTTTAAAATCATTGAGTTCAATAAAGATTCTAAGAGAATTGTAGTATCTCACGCCCGTATATGGGAAGAAGTGAAAGCTGAAGCTGTTGCAGAAGAAAGAGCTACTAAGAAAAAAGAAGCAAGTGCAGCAAGTAATGCAGTTAAAAAAGTTAAAGAATCTGTAGAGAAATCTACTTTAGGAGACTTAGACGTATTGGCACAATTGAAAGATAAGATGGAAGGCGATGCCAAAAAAGCTGCTAAAAAGAAAGAAGAAGCTAAGTAATTAGCAATTTCTATCATAAACGAAGCCCCTCTGTGAAAACAGAGGGGCTTTTTTTATGCAGTTTGCATCTTTAATTAATTAAATTATAACAAAAACAATTGTAATATTTGATATTTTAGTAATCTAGATAGGTGTAATTTACGAAAAGTATTAAATTAGTACAAAAAAAGGATTTTATGAATTTAGTTTTACGTTATTTGGTTTGTATTTTCTTATTCTTAACGCATACTTGTATAGCTAAAATGATTGATTTAGATATTCATAGTAAGTTTAATTATGTTGAAAACAAGGATAAGAATTTTAATTCGTTAGTTACATGTACACTAGTTGCTTCAATATCCTCTAAAACCCAGCTTGGATGCGATGGAATAAAAATTGGTACTGCAACGGTTACCGCGTCAGGTGGGACAGGGCCTTATACTTATCAATGGTTGCCATTCGGAGGTACTAACGCTACTGCATCTGGGCTTACTGAGGGGACTTATACCGTAACTGTTACAGACGCTAATGCTTGTCAAGTATCTCAAACCTTTACTGTTGAAGCTCCTGATTTGCCTCTATCAGCAACCACAACCTTTACAAATGTTTCTTGCCCCAAAGGCACTAATGGAACTATTAATATAACCCCGTCTGGTGGGATATCTCCATATTCATATAAATGGAATGATGGCATTACTACAGAAGATAGAAATAACTTAAAGAAGGGGATATATAGTGTATTAATTACAGATGCTGCCGGATGTACTATTATAAAATCAGTAACAATCAACGAATCTGCTTTGGCGATAAATTTAATAAGTGTATCAAACGCAAATTGTGGTTTCAATAATGGTGAATTAAAAGTAGAAGCACAAGGAGGTACTGCACCTTATACTTATAAACTTCAAGGTGTAACTATGCCATCTGGGACTTTTTCAAATATATATGCTGGTGCTTATTTAGTTTCAGTAACTGATGCTACAGGATGTACGGTATCAAAATATTTTGCTATTAATGATGTAGAAATGCAGTCCATTGTATTATCGCAAACCAATGTATCTTGTAATGGTGGTGCTAATGGAACAGTAGAAGTAGTTAATCTCTCTGGGGCTTCACCTGTTCAATATGAGTTAAATCGTAGTGGGACAAGACAATTTTCTGGATATTTTGCTGGTTTAAGTGCAGGAACTCATGTAATAACCGTTTATGACGGAGGTAATTGTATTTCCAATAATACAATCACAATTACTGAACCAGAAGAAATAATTGGTATCATATCAGTAACTCCTGCTAGTTACATGGGCGCAGCAGATGGTGCAATTACATTAAGCCCATCAGGAGGTAAAACACCTTATACATATAATTGGGGAGGTGGTATCACAACTAAAGATAGAACAAATCTTACAAGTGGAAATTATACAGTAACAATAAAGGATGCTAATAACTGTACAAAAACATATACATTAAATTTATCTGCATTAAATAGTTCGCCTACAGCAAATAATGATGTATTAATTATAAACAAAAATTCTTCAGCTACCATAGTAGATGTATTATCAAATGATAATATCTTACCTGATGTAGGAGAAACATTAACAATTTCTGGGGTGAGTTCGGCAATCAATGGTACTACCAGTCTTATGAGTGGGGTTGTGAGATTTACGCCTGCCGCTAATTTTATTGGTACCACCAGTTTCACATATACTATTTCTGACGGTAAAGGAGGTCTAGCTAGTGCAACTGTAAATGTTACAGTTAACGATGTATTACCTGTTGATTTGGTTAATTTTAATGCTGCACCACAAAATAATGCAATTAAGCTAATATGGTCAACAGCTTCAGAGCAAAATAACCTGCAATTTGAAATTGAGAAATCTGTTGATGGATTTTTGTTTGATCTGTTAGCAATTGTAAAGGGCAGTAATACAAGTAATACAATAAATAATTATCATACTTTTGATAAAACTCCTACCAATGGGACTAATTACTATCGTTTATCTCAAGTAGATTATAATGGCAATTACAAACATTTAGGAACTACAGAAGTTTATTATGATTTAACCGGTGAGAAAATTAGTATCTATCCTAATCCAGCTTCTAAGCAGATAACATTGCTTTTTCCTTTTGGTACAGAAAAAATAGAAATAATTGATTTGAACGGGAGGATTTTACAAAGCTTAGAAATAAAAAAGACAGAAAATAATTTCATCATTGATACAAGTAATTTAATACAAGGTAGTTATCTAGTTCGTTTAAACGGACAGAGTGGCACAATAATTCGTAATTTTATTAAATTATAATGGTGTTTATTAAACCTTGAAGAATGCTCTAATATTGATGGAGATTGTTTGAAAAGTAATCTTTTTTTTGTTCTAATATGCATAGGTGTAAAAACGAAATTTAAAAATTTCACCTCTTTTATCTTATTTTTTCTATTTTTGACCAAACCAAAAGACTGATGCAAAATTTAACCCTTCTTGACGGTCAGAAATTTCAAATTACTTTAAAACGCCTTTGTCATCAGTTAATAGAAAATCATAATGATTTTTCTGATTCTGTTATCATTGGTATACAACCACGCGGACCTTATTTATCCAATAGAATTGCTAGTGAGCTAAAGCAAATCATCCCGAATGCTACTATCAATCATGGTAATTTAGATATTACTTTTTACAGAGATGATTTTAGAAGAAGTGATTCTCCTTTACTACCCAATAGCACACATATAGATTTTATCATCGAAGGAAAAAAAGTAATTTTAGTAGACGATGTTTTATGGACAGGCAGAACTATTAGAGCTGCTATGGATGCCATGCTTGCTTTTGGCAGGCCCGCAAAGGTAGAATTACTGGTTTTAGTAGATAGAAGATACTCTAGACAATTACCTGTTGAGCCAGATTATATAGGTATACAGGTAGATTCTATATCATCACAAAAGGTGGTTGTAAGTTGGAAAGAAGCAGACGCAGAAGATAAAGTTATTTTGATATCAGACAATAAAAAGTAAAATGCCAGAACAAGCAAATAGATTAAGCAGTAAGCATCTTTTAGGAATTAAAGACCTTAATACAAAAGATATTGAACTGATTCTTGAAACTGCTGATACTTTTAAAGATGTGATAAACAGACCTATAAAAAAAGTTCCATCTTTAAGAGATATCACCATAGCAAATATCTTCTTCGAAAATTCTACCAGAACAAAGCTTTCTTTTGAGTTGGCACAAAAAAGACTATCGGCAGATGTTATTAATTTTGCTGCTTCAAGCTCGTCTGTAAGTAAAGGAGAAACCTTAATCGATACGGTAAACAACATCCTCTCCATGAAAGTGGATATGGTAGTCATGAGACACCCTTACGCTGGTGCTGGTGTTTTTTTAAGTAAACATATCAATGCGCAAATTGTAAATGCTGGTGACGGAGCGCATGAACATCCAACGCAAGCATTATTAGATGCTTTCTCTATCAAAGAAAAATATGGTGATGTAGCAGGTAAAAAAGTAGTAATTGTTGGTGATATTTTGCACTCAAGAGTAGCTCTATCTAATATACTATGTTTACAAAAACTAGGAGCAGAAGTTAAAGTTTGTGGTCCTACAACGTTAATTCCCAAATATATCCATACCCTAGGTGTAAAAGTAGAACACAATTTAAGAAAAGCATTAAACTGGTGCGATGTTGCCAATATGCTGAGAATACAACTAGAAAGACAAGATATTAAGTATTTTCCATCATTAAGAGAATACTCTATGATGTATGGACTAAATAAACAAATTTTAGACTCTTTAGATAAAGAAATCACGATTATGCACCCAGGCCCTATCAACAGAGGGGTAGAGATAACCAGCGATGTAGCAGATAGTAAACAGTCTATCATCTTAGACCAAGTAGAAAACGGTGTTGCCGTAAGAATGGCAGTTTTGTACCTATTAGCCAGCCAAAAGCAATAAATTCATGGATGCAGAAGAATTAGCTTTTTTAGAAAGTTGGGAAATTAGAAGAAGAAAATGGAGGTGGGGCAGAGTTTTTTTTAATACCATTTTATATATAGCTGTTCCTGTAGTGCTAACTATAGACTTTATCAATTTTTTCATCATTGCTGATACAAATTTTGGTTTTTTTAGTTTAGAACATTTATGGGAGTTTTTAAAAACACTTTTAGTTTTCTCTCTTATTATTGGCTCGTCTTTTGGAGTATTTTATTGGTATTCTAACGAGCTAAAATTCCAAAGACTTACCCGAAAGCAAGAAAAAGAGAATAAAAACATAATTTAAATTAATGTTATTAGTTTTTATATTAAATGTCTGTTAAATTCGTTTCAAACATTTAATAATTAAATTCTGGTGCATTTGTTTAAATACACAAATAACCTTTTAGAATGTTAAATTACTATGCTTAAAAAAATTACTGTATTTACATCATTCCTATTTTTTGGTTTACAAATTCAGGCACAAATTCCACTTCAATATGATTTAAATAATCAGTATAAAAAAGGTTTAGAGTTATTAGAGCAGAAAAAATATGTAGCTGCCTCCTCTATTTTTCAGGAGGTTGAGAAATTACGATACACAACATCTACACAAGTTGATGGCAGATTAAATATTTCTGAAATAAAAATAAATGCTCAATATTATAGAGCTTTATGTGCATTAGAGCTTAAAAATGAAGATGCTGAGGAATTGTTTCTAAAATTTATTAGGCAACATCCAGAAAACGCTAAAACAAAACAGGCATATTTTCAAGTTGGTAAATCATACTTTCAACAAGGGAAATATCAAGACGCTTTAAATTGGTTTACTAAAGTAAGCTCTATAGATTTGGTTGGAGATGATGAAACAGAGTATAAATTTAAAACCGCGTACTCATATTTTGAAACTAAAGATTATGCAAATGCCAAACCGCTATTTGGTTTAGTAAAAGATCGTCCTTCGGTATATCAAGAACAGTCTATTTATTACTATGCTTATATTTCCTATCTGGATAAAGATTATAAAGTTGCCTTAACTAACTTCGAGAAGCTAAGAAATGCTAAAAATTACGAGTCTAGCTATCCATATTATATCTCTGCTATTTATTTTTTAGATAAGCGTTATGATGATGTTTTAGCCTATACCATACCGATTTTAAACACCACCAAGCAGCAATATGAGACAGAAATGTTCAGGATTGTAGCCGCTTCTTATTTTGCTAAAGAAAATTACAATGAAGCGCTTAAATATTATGAGCGTTTTATGGCAAATGATAAAGGAAAAACCCAAAACAACCAAGACTCTTACCAAATAGGCTATACTTATTATAAGCTAAAAAACTATAATAAATCTATAGATCAATTAATCAAGCTTAATAAAGATTTGAATAATTACAGTCAGTATGGTTTATATACTTTGGGTGATTCTTATATCCAAACCAATAATAAACAAGGTGCAAGAAATGCTTTTTTAGAGAGCTCAAAACTAAATTTTGATAAACAACTTAAAGAAGATGCTTTGTTAAACTTTGCTACGCTATCTTACGAATTACAGTTTCATAACATCGCATTAGATGCAACTCAAGAATATATCAAAACCTATCCGCGTTCTGCTAAAATTAACGAGGCTAAAACCTTATTAGCAAATGTGTTATTAAGCACCAAAAATTATCGCGATGCTATTGATATCTTAGAAACCATCAACAATAAAAATGAAGATGCGCAGGAAGCTTATCAAAAAGTAACTTATTACAGAGGTCTAGAGCATTTTAATGAAAGAGCTTTTGAGAATGCTATTGGTATGTTTTTGAGGTCTAATAATTTCCCTTTAGATAAAGACATCCATGCTTTAGCCACTTATTGGTGTGCAGAAGCCATGTACGAAGTGCGTAAATTTGGAGAATCTGTAGAGTATTTTGAGAATTTCTTAAAAATGCCAGCTGCCAGAAAAACAGATTTATTTAATTACGCCAATTATGCCTTAGGTTATGCCGCTTTAGAAGGAGAGAATTATCCCAAAGCAGTAACGCACTATAATAGATTTTTAAATGGAAGTGAGAAGGATAGTAAAACTATTAATGATGCTACATTAAGATTAGCTGATGCTTATTTTGGAGCTAAAAATTACGGCAGTGCATTAACTTATTACAACAGAATTATAGCGCTTAATACCAGCAGTAAAGATTATGCTTTATTTCAAAAAGGGATTATTGAAGGCTTACAAAATCAGCCTCAAGCAAAAATTGCAACTTTACAATCTCTGTTAAGTCAGTTTCCAAATTCTAACTATGCTGATGATGCAGGTTTTGAAATTCCTTATACCTACTTTTTAATAGGTGAGGGAGAAAAAGCTAAAGCAGATTTAACCGTCTTTATAGCTAAATATCCTAGAAGTGCTTACGTTTCTAGAGCGCTTATTACCATTGGTTTGGTGCAATATGACCAGAAGAATGATAATGAAGCTTTAGCGACTTTCAAAAAGGTAGTGAGCGATTATAAATCAACCGACGAAGCTCAGCAAGCTATCAAATTAATAGAAAGAATTTATGTTGACATGGGTAACGCATCAGCATTTATAGATTATGCTAATTCAACCTCCATAGGAAACTACACTTTAGCAGAACAAGATAATATCATGTTTCAGGCGGCAAATAACATGTATTTAAGAGGAGATTGGGCAGGTGCTGTAGAGTCTGTAAACGCTTATTTTGATAAATTCCCTAAGGCCATTAAAGATAAGCATGCAAAATTCATTAGGGCAGAGAGCTATAAAAACTTAGGTAAATTTGCTCCAGCCATTATTGATTATGAATATATCCTTAACGATTGGACGAGCGAGTTTACTGAAAAAGCCTTAATCAGTATCTCAAATATCTACTTAAAAAATAAGCAATATAACGAGGCTATTGTACACCTTAAAAAGTTAGAAATTGCTTCTGAATATAAATCAACCTATCAATTTGCTATCAATAATTTAATGGTGGCTTATGAAGGCTTAGCCGTTCCAGATCAAACATTAAAATATGCCCAAATTATAAAAGACTATGAGAAATCATCAGAGCAAGATAAAAATCTAGCTACTTTATATGCCGGTAAGGCTTATTTGCTAACCGCAGATACAACAACGGCTGTTAAAGAATTAACTTTCTTGTCTAAAAATGCTAAAACTATTCAAGCGGCAGAGGCAAAATATCTTTTAGCCAATATTCAATATTTGAAAAAGGATTATAAAGAATCTCAAAAAACATTATTTGATTTAATTAACAACCTGCCCAATTATGATTATTGGGTGGCTAAGAGCTTTATTTTATTAGCTGATAACTATGTGGCTTTAAAAGATACTTTTCAAGCTAAAAGTACCTTGCAAAGTATCATAGAAAACTATGAGGGAGACGACGATATATTACCAACAGCTAAAGAAAAACTTCAAGCTATAACAAGTAAATAAGAAATTTATTTTATCAGCATTTCTATAATAAGAAGTACAATTAAATGATAAACATGATATTAAAATATAAGATAAAAGCATTTTTAAGTTTAGGATTGATGATTTCTTTGCCTGTTTTTTTACAAGCACAGGTTAAGCCAGAGGAGCAAAAACCTAAAACTACTCAGCAACCTACAGAAGAAGAAAGCAAAACATCTGTAACAGAGGAAATAGAGGTTGTTAGAGAATATAAACCCATTTTGGCTGATGCTGTTAAAATAAGACGTAATCCAGATTTAAATAGTAATAAAGCTTTTAATCCGAGAGTTCGGTATAATTTATTAGATAAAAGATTAGAGCTCAACTCAGAAATAAGGACTTTAGAAGCGCAGCAATTAAAACCTATTAAAGATGAAGATTTGCAGAATAACTACGCAAAAGCTGGTTTAGGTAATTTAGGAACTACTTTAGGCAGCTTACATTTAGGTACTGGCAGAGACCAAGCACTACAAGCTGGGTTTAATTTTGACCATTGGAGTATGAGTGGTAAGTTAAATCAGCAAAAAATGTCTGAACAAGATTTAGGTATTTACGGCAGAAGTATAGGCGAACAAATTGTATTAGATGGAAAGATTAATTATAACCGTAGAACTAATTATTTTTATGGTTTAGACCCGGCAGGTTCTTTTACCAATACAGACCCAGTTAAGCAAAGATTTAATTTTATTGAAGGTAAAGGCGAGCTTTACAATCGTGTTGATGCTTATGACGAAAATAAGCTGGCTTACGCCGCTCAGTTATACGGTTATTTATTTAATAATATTTTTGAAGGGAAAGAAAACACCATCATTGTTTCTGGTGGTTTAAGCAAAAACATTAGTAAGTTTCAAATTGGTGCAAATGCCAATTTAGATTTTACCACTACTAGAGATAGGGGATATGGTTCCTTAAATAATCATATTTTAAAGTTAAATCCTTTTGTTAAAATAGATGGCGAGCAATTTAAAGTTATAGCGGGTATTAATTATGTGAATGAATTTGGTGGTGATAACCAACGTATGAATTTATTCCCTGCTGCTAGTTTAGATTTTACATTGATAAAAAATTACCTGTCTGTTTTTGGTGTTTTAGGTGGCGATGTTCATAAAACCCGTTTAAAAGATTTAAGCTATACCAATCCGTTTTTAAACGAGAATATTAACATCAGAAACCAAATAGAAAAATTTAGTATTGAAGGTGGTGTAAAAGGTACTTTATCTGCTAATATTGGTTATAAAGCATCGGTACACTATAAAACTATTGGAGATTTTAGCTATTTCGTAAACGATTCTACAAGACTGCAAACTTTCCAAGTTGAATATCTTACAGAAAACAGTAATGTCTTAGGTTTAACCGGAGAGCTTAATGTTCAATTTTCAAAAGCCTTTAGGTTAGATGGTAAACTAGAGTTAAATCAATACAACTTAAAAAACGAATTAAATGCTTGGTATTATCCAGGTGTTAGATTAAGTTCTACAGCATCATTCAACATCACAGAGAAACTGAAAATAGATGCTGATGTTTATTTGCAAGGAGAAACTAAAGCAAAGCTGTATAATACATCATCGGTAGATCCTAATGATTTTCAGGTAAGAACCATTAAAGCTTTTGCTGATTTGGGCGCAGGGGCATCTTATCAGATAAATAATAAATTTGGTGCATTTTTAAGGGTTAATAACCTTTTAGGTACAGCTTATGAGCGCTATTTATTTTATCCAAACTACGGATTTAATATCTTAGGTGGTTTAAGTTATGGTTTTTAAAGGCAATATTTTTTGGTAGGATAAAAAAGACTATTTTTACAACATCAATGGATATTTCCTTTAATATAAAAGATATTTTAGACAAGCATAGTCTGGTTATTTTGCCAGATTTAGGTGTGTTTTATAAAAAAAGACAGGAAGGTTTTTATGATGATCAAAAACAGGCTTTCTGTCCACCTAAAGAAATCATTGGCTTTTCTAACATCATCCCAGAAGAATCTCAAAATCCAGCTTTAGAATATATTTGCAAAACCAGAAAGGTTTCAATGGCATCTGCAGATTATTTATTAAACCAATTTGTATCTGAGCTCCGTGATATCTTAAACCAAAAGAACGAGTTACCCTTACAAGGTTTAGGTAAATTAATTAAAAAAGATGAGGTATTGGTTTTTGAAGAAGAAAAAGCAATTGAAACCAATTTAGCTTACTTTGGTCTACCTCTAGTTAGTTTAACTACTCATAACGAAACCGAAAGCACAAAAGATAAACATGAGGAAGAGGAGTTATCTTTTTCTTTAGCGGAACAGGCGTTACAAGCTTCTTTACCAATAACAGATGGTACGCATAAAAGAAAATCTAACAGGTGGATTTTTATATTTATCCCGGTAATAGTAGTTTTAATAACCGCTTTATCACTTTATTTCATTAGACCCGATTTATACAATCAGTATTTTAATCCTAACCTTTATAGTAAAGACAATAAGGTAGTGGTGCCAATTGGTTTGCCACAAGAAAATAGCCGTATAGGTATTAGTCAAAAAGATGCTACAATAGCAGACTCTGTTTATAATGAAATAGAGAAAAATGCAAAAGCACAAGGCTTAGAAATAGAGAAAATTAAAGATTCTACCAATGTTACGATTAGCAACACTGCTGTACCAAATAAGTCTGATATACGTTATGAAATTATCATTGCTGCGTGGCAAACCAGAGCTAAGGCAGAAGATCAGGTTAAAAAACTTAAAGCAAATGGTATAAATGCTTTTATTGTAGAAGATGCCGATGGGCCTATGATTAAAATAAGTGCTGCCACTTTTTATAATAAAGCAGAAGCAGAGGCCGAATTAAAAAGAGTAAGAGAAGAATTAAATCCAGAGGCTTTTATTAAGCCTATAAAACCTTTAAAATAAATTATATATGTTTTTACAAGATATCGGAGTAGATACTTTATCCAATACCATCCAAGCTATGCAAGCCCCACAACAGGCAGAAGAATTAAGCTTATTTGACTTGTTAACAAAAGGTGGCTGGGTAATGATTCCCTTAGCCTTATTAGCTTTTTTAGGTTTGATTATATTTTTTGAGCGTTATTTTACCATCAGAAAAGCAGCAAAAGACGAATCGCAGTTAACCATGCAGGTACGCTCTAGTATCAAAAGTGGAAATCTGGATGCTGCCTTAGCTATTTGTAAAAGTAGTAATTCTCCTTTAGGTAGAATGCTACAAAAAGGCTTGTTAAGAATTGGTAGACCCATAAAAGATATAGAAGGAGCCATAGAAAACGTAGGAAAGCTAGAAGTTTCTAAGCTTGAAAAAAACATTGGTATTTTGGGTATTATAGCAGGTATTGCGCCTATGTTAGGTTTCGTAGGTACTATTATTGGAGTAATTACCATTTTTCATGATGTATCCGTAAAAGGAATTATAGAAATTGGTACCATTTCTGGAGGTCTATATGTGAAGATGATTTCATCTGCCACAGGTCTTATCATCGGTATTATTGCCTATATCTTTTATAATATCTTAAATATCATGGTAGATAAGGTAATCCTAAAAATGGAGACAGATTCTATCGAATTTATTGACTTGTTAGAAGAACCAGGAAGATGAATTTAAAAAAAAGAAAAAGACCACATGTAGAAGTACATACAGCAGCGTTAAACGATATTATGTTTTTCCTGTTATTGTTCTTTCTATTGGCTTCTGCAGTTGTAAACCCAAATGTGGTAAAGTTATTTTTACCGAGATCTAGCTCTGGACAGGCTGTTCCACAAAAAACCATAAATGTCTCTATCACTAAAGAATTAGAATATTTTGTGGAGAAAGAGCAGGTGCCTTTTGAACTTCTGGAACAAAAGATTTTACCCTATCAGCAAGCCAACCCTGATTTAACTATTATTTTGTTTGCAGATAGAAGTATTGCCATTGAAAATATCGTTAATTTAACAGATATAGCGAACAAACTCAAAATAAAGCTTGTTTTAGCAACAGAAACTAAAAAATGATTAACCTCTTAAAATCAAATCCTGATAACAATTACCCAAAAGCCATTGCCTGTGCTTTAGGGCTTCTTATTGGTTTTTTATTGTTAAGCATTTTTTACATCATTAACACGGCACAGCCACCTGAAGAAGTTGGTGTAGGAGGAATTATTGTTAATTACGGGACTTCTGATGAAGGTATGGGTAATGATTATATGAGTATCGAGGAACCTTCTGTAGATCCTAATGCTAATTTAACCGCCCCAGATAAAATTGTACCCGATGCTAATACAGCCGAGACACCTACCACGCAAAATAATGCTAACGATATTGTAACGCAGGATATGGAAGATGCGGTGGCTGTTAAAACTAAAACAAATGCTAGTAGTACAGCTCCTAGCCAAAATACAGATGTTAAAGAAACAAAGCCAACCATTAACCAAAACGCTTTATATAAGGGGAATAAAAATAAAGGTTCTGGTGCTGGCGATGGTATTACAGGTACCCCGGGAAACCAAGGTAAACCAACTGGCGACCCTTTAGCTAACAATTATGATGGTACTGGCTCTGGCAATGGAGGCGTGGCATTATCTTTAGCGAGTAGAAGATTTGTGAGTAGTCCTACTATTAAAGATAATGGACAGAAATCAGGTAAAATAGTTGTTGAGATTAGGGTTGATAAAAACGGAGTTGTTACCAGTGCCAAAGCGGGTGCGAGAGGTACAACTTTAACAGATGCTGATTTATGGGATAAATGCGAAGCCGCCGCAGTAGGTTCAAGATTTAATATCTTAGAATCTGCCCCAGAAACACAAATTGGATACATCACTTTTAACTTCAAAGTGAAATAAAACGAATTTTTAAACGGTATATAGGTGTCTAGAATCTCATATCGCAATACGCATATCTAAAAAGGCATCTCAATACTCACTTCTCAATACGCATATCTAACAAAAGTGTCTCCATACTCAAATCAAAAAAAATATCAGCAAACGCTGGATTATTTATACGCTAAGTTGCCGATGTTCACTCGTATCGGAGCTGCGGCTATAAAGAAAGATTTAACCAATACATTAGCCTTTTGTGAGGTTTTGGGTAATCCTCATCAAAAAATAAAAACCATACATGTTGCGGGTACCAATGGAAAAGGTTCCGTATCACACATGCTGGCAGCCGTTTTACAAAAGGCGGGTTATAAAACCGGTCTATATACCTCGCCACATTTAAGAGATTTTAGAGAGCGTATTAAGATAAACGGAGTAATGATGTCTGAAGATGATGTTATTCGCTTCGTAACGCTTCATCAAAAAGTTATAGAGGATATATCACCTTCTTTTTTTGAGGTAACCGTTGCTATGGCTTTTGATTATTTTGCCCAGCAAGAAGTAGATATAGCTGTTATAGAAGTAGGTTTAGGAGGGAGATTAGATTCTACTAATATCATCACTCCAGAGCTTTCTGTTATTACCAATATTGGTTATGACCATGTGAATATTTTGGGCGATACTTTAGCGCAGATAGCATCTGAAAAGGCAGGTATCATCAAGCAAAATATACCAGTTGTTGTAGGAGAATATTTAGATGAAACATTGCCTGTTTTTATTGCGAAAGCTAAGCAAGAAAATGCTAATACACGTTTTGCTGCTGATGAACTTGAAGTCAAAGTCATCAATCAAACAGCTCAAAAGATGGAGCTTGAGGTGAAAAGCAAATTCATAAATGCTCAATTTAACTTAGATTTGGCAGCAACCTATCAAATTAAAAACTTAAAGACTGTCTTATTAGCTGTTGATGAACTTCAAAAGAAAGGCTTTAACATAACTTTAGAAAATTTAAAAGATGCGCTTTCTGCTGTAAAGAAAATAAGTGGTTTAATGGGGCGTTGGCAAGTTTTACAGCAAAAGCCTTTAGTTATTTGCGATACCGGCCATAATGAAGATGGTATAAAAGAAGTTCTGAAAAATATAGCGCTTACACCTCATCAAAACCTACACATGGTTATCGGTATGGTGAAAGATAAAGATATCGCTAAAGTCTTAAGTTTATTACCGCTTGATGCTACTTATTATTTTTGCGCACCTCAATTAGAAAGAGCTAAGCCTGCACAAGAACTCGCTGATGAGGCCATTTCTTTAGGCTTTAAAGGCAAAGTATTCCCTTCTGTTTTAGATGCCTTAGAAGCAGCTAAAAATGAAGCTAAAAAAGATGATTTGGTTTTTGTAGGAGGCAGTACTTTTGTAGTGGCAGAGGTGGTATAAGTTTTAATCAATTTCCACACTTCCATTAACACTTGCTAACATAGCACTAATTTTTAATAGACACTCTTCATATTCATTTTCTGCATCAGCATAGAATGTGATGGCGCTACCAGCATGAAAAGATAGGTATTTAGAACTTTCATTGTACAGAACACTTCTAATGACTACATTAAAATCAAAATCTTGATTGGGCGTGATATAGCCTATGGCTCCAGAATAAATACCTCTTTTACTTTTTTCATACTGCTCCATCAATTGCATGGCTTTTATTTTTGGAGCACCTGTCATACTTCCCATAGGGAAAGTATTTTTAATGATTTCTGTTAAACTCAATTTTTCGTCTACTTCACAAACAACAGTAGAAATCATTTGATGTACTTGCTTAAAGCTGTAAATACCAAAAAGTTCCTCCACAGCTACAGTTCCTTTTTTTGCCGATTTAGTTAAGTCATTCCTTACCAAATCAACAATCATCACGTTTTCTTGCTGCTCCTTTGGATGATTTGCCAAGGCTTCCTTGATGGCTTTATCTTCTTCCGGATTTTTTCCTCTTTTGGCAGTTCCTTTTATAGGTTGCGATGTTATTTTACTTCCTCTTTTGGCTAAAAAACGTTCTGGACTAGCACCTAAAACGTATTTATCTTTCCATTTAAAAAAGCTAGAAAATGGGGTAGGAGATAGTTGACTTAACCTTTCATAAACTTGTATAGGATTTATGCTTGTGAGCTCTTTATAAAACTCGATACAAAAATTGGTTTCATAAATATTTCCGGCTGCTATTTCTTGCTGTATTTGTTTTACCGTTTCGATATATTCTTTTTTAGAGAATTTGCAGTTGATTTCAATAGGAGGTAGGCTTTGCTCTTCTTCTATGCTGGTGTTAGAAATAGCGGTTAAAACTTGCTCAGCATCATCACTTATGATATTCAAATCATCGCCTTTTACAAGAATAAGATGTTTGGGTACAAAGAAAAATAAGTCTGGAAAAGCTAATGAATCTTTGTTGCGAGATATTAAATCCTCTACCTCATTTTTTAAATCGTAAGCAAAGCCACCAATTAACCAGCTTTGGTGTTTGTTTTTGAATGCTTCTAATTGCGAGAAAGCATCCCCGTAAGGAGTTTCTAAGCAATCTATAGCGTCTACAGCAATTAATAAATCGAAAGTAGAATAGGGATCTTTATATTGGTGCGAATCAAAAACGGCGCAGTATTCATGCTGGTTTGCCCATCTTAAAGCTTGTTGTTTAAATACAAACTTATCCTCTATCTTTAACTGCATCATTTGCTGCAAACTTAGGCAAGAAAATAAAAAATCCGAAGGCTTAGCTTCGGATTTTTTTATTTAACACATGGTTAGTGTTTGTGTTCTGTCTGGTCCAACAGATAAATATTTAATAGGAACCTCTAAATGCTTTTCTAAGTAAGCAATATAGTTTTTTAATCTTGCAGGCACTTCTTCTGGTGAGCGTATACCTGTTAAATCTTCATTCCAACCTTCTAACTCTTCGTAAACAGGTTCTGGCTGTATACTGCAAATATCGTAGGGCATATAATCTATGGTTTCGCCATTATAATTATAATGGGTACAAGCGTATATTTTGTCAAAACCGCTTAAAACATCGGCTTTAGTCATCACCAATTGGGTAACACCATTTAATAAAATAGCGTATTTTAAAGCTGGTAAATCAATCCAACCGGTTCTTCTTGGTCTGCCTGTTGTAGCACCAAACTCATTACCAATTTTTCTTAATTCTTCGCCCATTTCATTATCTAGCTCTGTAGGGAAAGGGCCGCCACCAACACGTGTGCAATATGCTTTAAAAATACCAATTACATCGCCAATATTTTTTGGTGCAACACCTAAACCTGTACAAGCACCCGCAGTAGTAGTGTTAGATGAAGTTACAAAAGGGTAAGAACCAAAATCAATATCTAACATGGTACCTTGTGCACCTTCTGCTAATACTGTTTTTCCTTGTTTTAGATAATCATTCACCAAATGCTCGCTATCTACAAAAGGGAATTTTTTAATAAGTTCAATGGCTTCAAAAAAAGCAGCTTCTTTTTCAGAGAAATCTTCAACTTCTCCGTAGTGGGCTAAAATACTTTTATGCTTTTCTACCAGTTTTTGGTAACGTTCTTTAAAATCAGGTAAACCAATATCACCAATTCTTAAGCCGTTTCTACCAGTTTTATCCATGTAAGTTGGTCCAATTCCTTTAAGGGTAGAACCAATTTTACCATCGCCCATTTTCTTTTCAGATGCGGCATCTAAAAGTTGGTGTGTTGGTAGAATTAAATGTGCTTTACGACCAATAAATAGATTTTTCTTTGCTAATAAATCATGTCCAGCATCTTTTAATTTATCTAATTCTCTTTTTAAGATAATAGGGTCTATAACCACACCATTACCAATAAGATTTAAAGTGTTTTTCTCGAAAATTCCGGAAGGGATAGTATTAAGAACGTATTTTTTACCATCAAACTCTAAAGTGTGCCCGGCATTAGGGCCACCTTGGAAACGAGCGATTAGGTCATATTGAGGTGCTAAAACATCAACAATTTTTCCTTTACCTTCGTCGCCCCATTGAAGGCCTAATAAAACATCAACAGCCATTATAAATTAATTAGTTTTTATTGTTGTAAGATTCGCAGTAACCACTACTTAACCTGGTACAATTACCATAAAGATTTAAAGAGTGGTGCTGGATATTAAATTTAAGTAAATCGCCCATCATGGTTTGTATTTGTTGAACGCGAGGGTCGCAAAACTCAACTACTTTACCACAATCTAGGCAAATAATATGGTCGTGTTGTTTGTAACCATAAGATTTTTCAAACTGAGCCATGTTTTTACCAAACTGGTGCTTGGTAACCAAATCACAAGATAGCAAGAGTTCTAACGTGTTATAAACAGTAGCCCTGCTTACACGGTATTTCTTATTTTTCATGTGTATGTAGAGAGATTCTACATCAAAATGATCTGTTCTGGAGTATATTTCTTCGAGTATGGCAAACCTTTCGGGAGTTTTTCTAAGATTTTTATTCTCCAGATAAGATTCGAAAATTTTTTTTACCATCTCAATGGTTTCTTGTACAGCCATAGCGATTGTTAGAGTGTCAAAGTTATCAAAATTTACAATATAGCTAAATGCTTTTTAGTTTTTTACTGATATTGTTTCCTCAGAAGAGTCAAAACGTAGTACATCTGTAATGCCTTTCACCTCTTTTATCTTCTTAATTAGATTCTCAAGGTGTTGAGTATCATTAACATATATCATGATAGTGCCTTGGAAAATACCGTCTTCAGTATCCATTGTAATAGAACGCATATTCACCTTAAAATCATTAGAAATAACCTGTGTTAAGTTATTGATCAGGCCAACCTCATCAATACCTGTAATTTTAAGTCCGGTAAGAAAGGCTAATTGCTTCTGACTGTTCCATTTAGCTTTTACAATTCTGTAGCCAAAGCTCGACATTAATTTGGTTGCATTAGGGCAGTTTGTACGGTGTATTTTTATGCCATCTGATACGGTTACGAAACCAAAAACATCATCACCTGGGATAGGATTACAACAATTAGATAGCTTATAATCTATCTTTTGCATATCCTCACCAATTAATAAAACATCGCTATCATTAGATTTAACTTGTTTAATGATGTTTTGTATTTTCTCAGAATCTATATTTTGCTGAGGTTTTTGCTCAACAACTTTTTCTGATGCTACAAATTCTTTGAGGTCTTTTAAATCAATGATGCCTTTAGCTACATTGTAGAACAAATCTTGCGTAGATTGTAACTTAAAGAAATAGCTCAGTTTATAAATGTTATCAGAGTTATAAGTAATTTTTAAAGATTTCAATTTACGTTCTAAAATCTCTTTACCATCTTCTGCTATTTTGCGTTTTTCTTCCTTTAAGGATGATTTTATTTTAGCTTTAGCTTTTGCGGTAACCACAAAATTTAGCCAATCTTCTTTGGGTGTTTGTTTACCTGAGGTGATAACCTCTACTTGGTCTCCGTTTTGGAGTTTGTAAGATAAAGGCACCAGTTTATGGTTTACTTTAGCACCAATACAACGGGCACCAATATCAGAGTGAATTTCAAAAGCAAAATCTAGCGCAGTAGCTTCTATTGGGAGTTGTATTAAATCGCCTTTAGGGGTAAAAATGAAAATCTCATCAGAGAATAAGTTCATCTTAAAATCATCCAAGAAATCTAAAGCATTAGCTTCAGGATTACTTAAAAGCTCTCTTACTTTTTGCACCCACTGGTCTAAACCACTGTCTGATGATGATTCTTTGTATTTCCAATGCGCAGCAAAACCTTTCTCAGCAATCTCATTCATACGTTGTGTTCTTATCTGAACCTCAACCCATTGCCCTTTAGGGCCCATAACGGTTGTATGTAAAGATTCATAACCATTTGCCTTAGGCGATGAAATCCAGTCTCTTAAACGGTCTGGATTTGGGCGATATAAATCCGTAACAATAGAATATGCCTTCCAGCTATCGGCTTTTTCGTTTTCGGGTTTGCTATCTAAAACAATGCGTATAGCAAATAAATCATAAACTTCTTCAAAAGGAATACCTTTTTTCTTCATCTTGGTCCATATAGAATGGATAGATTTTGGTCTTCCTAACACGTTGGCATGTAGGTCTTGTTCAGCTAAAATCTTATTAATCGGACCTATAAATTCTTTAATAAATAGTTCTCTTTCCGCCTTTTTTTCATTCAGCTTTTGAGCGATGAATTTATACGTTTCTGGCTCCATGTATTTCATGGATAAATCTTCAAGCTCAGATTTTATGGCGTATAAACCTAAACGGTGCGCTAGTGGAGCGTATAAATAAACGGTTTCAGAACAAATTTTAAGTTGCTTATCTCGCGGCATAAAATCCATGGTACGCATATTATGCAAACGGTCTGCTAGCTTAATCAAGATCACCCTAACATCATCAGCTAAGGTTAACAACATCTTTCTAAAGTTTTCTGCCTGCATAGAGCTGTTAGCATCAAAAACTCCTGAAATTTTGGTTAAGCCATCAATTATTTTAGCACATTTTTTTCCAAATTCTCTTTCAATATCTTCTAAAGAGATGTGGGTATCCTCAACTACATCGTGTAATAAGGCGCAAACAATAGAGGTAGTACCCAAGCCAATTTCTTCTGCGGCTATTTGTGCTACAGCAATAGGATGATAGATATAAGGCTCGCCAGATTTACGGCGCATATCTTTATGATTCTCAACAGCCATATCAAAAGCCTGTCTAATCATCTTCTTATCGCCCTTCTTCATGGTTGGTTTACAGGCTCTTAGCAGAGCTCTGTAACGTTTCAATATCTCTGATTTCTCTGCTTCTAAATCTATTATGTAGTCTTTCATCTAAAAATTATCTGTAGCACAAACGATTTTACTTTCCTCTAACAATTATTGGGTTACTTATTATGCAGAAAGGTAATTAATAAGTGATAAATTTGTATATTAAAATTATGAAAATCAAAGGTTTTTTTCTAGGATTCATTTTCTCCCTAATGTCATTTTACGTAATGGCACAAAAACCTATTTTACCTGTTACTGGCAAAAACGATACAATTAAAGTAGCCCTAACAGATGTTGATGGTATCTTAGTCCCTTGGATAGTTCTAAATGAGGTTTCTATTGTAAACAGAAGGATATTTAAATCTCCGGAGGATTTGGCAAAATACAGAAGACTAAAGTATAATGTTCTAAAAGTTTTGCCTTATGCTCGTTTTGCAGGACAAAGATACAGACAACTAGAGAAAGATTTAGCACTCACTTCCAATAAAAGAAAACAAAAAGAGTTAATTAAGAGTTGTGAGAAAGAGATTAAAGATTTGTTTAATCGTGAGATAAAAAATATGACCATCACACAAGGTAGTATTTTAATTAAATTGATTGATAGAGAAACAGGTAACTCTAGTTTTGATCATTTAAAAGAAACCAAAGGAAGAGTTCCTGCATTTTTTTTACAATCTGTAGCAAAAATGTTTGGCCATGATTTAAAGGCCAAATATGATGTAGAGCAGGAAAGAGATATTGAAGCTATCATATTAGCTTCAGGATATTACACTTATCAGTAATGAGCGAAAAAACAGTTTATCAGTTCCGTGTAGAAGATATTAAAGGAACTGAGGTGAGTATGGAGGCCTATAAAGGTAAAGTTTTATTGATTGTTAATACAGCATCAGAATGCGGTTTTACTCCTCAGCTAAAAGATTTAGAAGAGCTTAGGCAGACCTTTGAAGGCGAGAAATTCGAGATTTTGGCTTTCCCGAGTAATGATTTTGGTCAGCAAGAGCCCTTAGAAAATGATGCTATAGGTAAATTTTGTAGCATTAATTACCATACTAGATTTTCTATTTTTAAAAAAGTAAAAGTAAGAGGTCCTTATGCTCATCCCTTATTTAAATTCTTATCAAATAAAGAATTAAACGGTAGGGTGGGCTCTACACCAAGATGGAACTTTCACAAGTTCTTGGTAAATTCTAAAGGTGAAGTGGTAGACTTTTTCTATCCTTTTACCAAACCCAATACTACTCGGGTGAAGAAAAAAATCCAAAAGCTATTAAGCGTTACCAAATAAGCATGAAGTTAGATTTATTATTTATTGCCGTTCATCCTGATGATGTTGAATTGGGTGCTGCCGGAACTATCCTAAAGCATAAAGCTATGGGTAAAAAGGTAGGTGTGGTAGATTTAACTCGAGGAGAATTAGGTACGAGGGGTTCTGCCGAAACAAGAGATGAAGAAGCGGCAGCAGCAGCTGAAATTTTAGGTCTTGATATCCGTGAAAATCTACGCATGAGAGATGGTTTTTTTCAAAACGATGAGCAGCATCAGCTTCAAATTATAGAGGTGATAAGAAAATATCAGCCAGAAATAGTGGTTACCAATGCTCATGATGACAGGCATCCCGACCACGGGAGGGCTTTTCAATTGGTTAATGATGCTTGTTTTTTAGCGGGTTTACCAAAAATTAAAACCACTTATCAGGATGCGGAGCAAAAGGCTCATCGCCCAAGATTATTATTATCTTTTATTCAAGATACTTATATAAAACCTGATATTGTTATTGATATTTCGCTGTATCACCAACAAAAATTACAGGCTATAAGGGCTTATAAAACTCAATTTTATGTTCCGGGAGTAACACTTGATGAACCCCAAACTTATATCTCAAATCCAGATTTTCTAGAAGTTATCATAGGGAGAAGCAGAGAGATGGGTAAATCTATCCAAGTACCTTTTGCGGAGGGTTTCCTTTCTAAGAAGATTTTAGGCGTAGATAGTCTTTTTGATTTAAGATAACCAAATTATCATTCTTAGCATTTTAAAAAACAACACAAACTGTATCTTGTTAATTATAAAACCAATTATCAAGATATGTCAAACGTTTTTTCAAAAGTCAAAAATATTTACCAGCTTTTTAAGTCTGTTGATTTTAAGCAGTTAGAAGCACTTTCTCAAAAAGTAGATTTAAAAGAAGTCATGACCCAATTTAGCAAGCTTGATGAAAAGCAGCTTGCAGGTTTGATGAAAATGGTTGGGGGTAATAAAAAAGTAAAAGAATTACCTCCTATAAATGGTGATTTTTATGAGCTATCTGACTCTTTATCTCCAGAAGATAGAGCCTTACAACTCAAGGTAAGAGCTTTTATGGAGACAGAGATAAAGCCCATTGTTAATAAATATTGGAACAGGGCTGAGTTTCCTCATGAGATTATTCCTAAAATGGCCGAGTTAAATATTTGCGGATTAACTTATGAAGGTTATGGTTGTCCTAACCGTTCTTTTCTAATGGAGGGTATTCTAGCTACCGAAATGGGTAGGATAGACGCTTCTATTGCTACATTCTTTGGCGTACAAAGTGGCTTGGCAATGGGTTCTATTTACATATGTGGTTCTGATGAGCAAAAACAGCGTTGGTTGCCAAAAATGCAAAAAATGGAATTGATAGGTTCTTTTGGATTAACCGAGCCAGAAATTGGTTCTGCAGCAGCAGGCGGTTTAACCACAACAGCTAAAAGAAATGGTGATATATGGGTTTTAAATGGTCAGAAGAAATGGATTGGCAATGCCACTTTTGCTGATGTTAATGTTATTTGGGCTAGAGATTTAGATGATAATCAGGTAAAAGGATTTGTTGTTGAAAAAGGTAACCCTGGTTTTTCTGTAGAGAAGATAGAAAATAAAATGGCTTTAAGGATTGTACAAAACGGCCTTATCACCTTAAAAGATTGTGTAGTAACCGAAGAAAACCGACTACAAAATTGTAATTCTTTTAAAGATGTTGCTAAAGTTTTACAGATGACTAGGGCTGGTGTTGCTTGGATGGCTGTAGGATGCGCAAGAGGAGCTTACGAGAGTGCTTTAAAATATACCAGAGAACGCGTTCAGTTTGGAAAGCCGATAGCTTCCTTTCAGTTGATTCAAAATCATTTGGTAGAGATGCTTTCTAACCTAACAGCTATGCAAACCTTGGTTTTTCAGCTTTCTAAATTGCAAGATGAAGGTAAATTAACAGATGAGCATGCATCCTTAGCAAAAGTATTTTGTACCATGCGTACCCGCGATGTAGTAAGCAGAGCGAGAGAAGTAATGGGAGGAAATGGAATTTTACTAGAATACGATGTCGCCCGTTTTGTTGCAGATGCAGAGGCTATTTATTCTTATGAAGGAACTAAAGAGATAAACTCTTTAATAGTAGGCAGGGCAATTACAGGCTTTAGTGCTTTTGTTTAAATTGAACATATTTTAGCGCAGGTATAAATGCCTGCGCTAAAATTATTTTAAAGCTCTTTTAATACTTTCCTCATCACTTCCATACCTTCGTCTATATGGTTTTCTTGTATAACAAGTGCAGGTCTAAATCTGATGGTACTATAACCACATCCTAAAAACATTACTTTATGTGCCATACCTTTGCTTACAAAATGGTTTCTTTGTTCTGGAGTATCAAAATCAAAAGAACATAATAATCCTTTACCCCTAACATTTTTTATGCGTTCATCTTCTTTTGCTATTTCTTGAAGTTGTTGATAGAGGTAATTCCCAACATGGGCAGCATGGCTGCAAAGTTGGTCTTCTTCAATAATTTCTAAAATTTTTGAAGCTCTTACCATATCTACCAGATTACCTCCCCACGTAGAATTAATTCTGGATGGCACAGTGAATACATTATGTTCTACTTCATCAAGCTTTTTACCGGCTAAAATTCCACATACCTGCATTTTTTTACCAAAAGCAATGATGTCTGGTCGGGCATTTTCCCCAAAATGCTCATGACACCAAAATTTACCTGTTAAACCAACGCCAGTTTGCACTTCATCATAAATTAATAAAGCTTCATTTTCATCACAAAGTAGGCGAACTTGTTCTAAAAACTCTTTTCTGATATGGTTATCACCGCCTTCTGCTTGTATAGGTTCAATGATGATGGCACAAATATCATCCTGATACTTTTTAAAAGCATCTTTTATTTCTTGGATAGATTTAGCTTCTCGTTGAATTAAATCTTTCAGATTTTCATCTGTTAAAGGATATTTTACTTTAGGGTTTGATACCCTAGGCCAATCAAATTTGGCAAACCATTTTGTTTTATTGGGTAGGGTATTGGTTAAACTTAATGTATAGCCTGTTCTTCCATGAAAAGCTTGTTCAAAATGTAAAACTTTAAAGCCTTTTTCTTGCTGATAGCCTTTGGAAAAATTCTTTTGTACTTTCCAGTCCATAGCTGCTTTAAGGGCATTTTCTATCGCTAAACCACCTCCTGCAATAAAAAAGGCATGTGGTAAATAATCTGGGATACCTACCCTAGAAAAAGTTTGAACAAACTGAGCGTATTGTGCTGTATAAATATCAGAATTTGATGGGTTGGTTAATGCTGCTAACAATAGGTTTTGTTTAAAATTATCATCTGCTAACATTTTTGGATGATTATAGCCTAAAGGAACAGACGCAAAACAGGTGAAAAAATCTAATAAGGTTCTGTCATGCTTACTATCATAAATGTGTACGCCTTTACTTTTTTCCATATCAAATAGTAAGTCGTAACCATCAGTTAACACATGTTTGCCTAAAACCTTTTCTACTTCTTTTGGGGCTATATCAATTTTATACATAACACTATCATTTGGTTTTAATATACAAAAAACACCCTAAAAAGCCAAAATGATTTAATGTAGATGAAGATGTTACCTTTGAATAAACTAGAATTTATCTAGCATACCTAATATCCCAAAAATGCCACCTGTATGTATCATCAATATTTTACTATTAGATTTAAAGAAGTCTTGCCTAGCTAAGTCTTGTATAGCAAACATGGCTTTTCCGGTATAAACAGGATCTATTAAAATACCTGTTTTGGAGGTGAAATCTTTGATGAACTGAATCAATTCTGGAGTAGTTTTAGCATATCCACCAAAGTGGTATTGGTCTAGTAAAAGATAATTTGAGTTATTTATCAGTAAAGGTTCAATATCATTTTTTAAGAAAGCGCCACCTTTTAATACAGGTACCATAGCAAATGTGCTAGCTAATTTGTTTAGGTCTATAGCGTTAATAATACCCGCAGCAGTTGTACCCGTACCTGCAGCACAAAAAATATAATCGTAAGATTGTTTTAATTCCGTAATAATCTCTCTACAGCCTATCTCTGCCTCTTTACCAGCACCACCTTCATCAATAAAATAGGCTTCTGGATGATCATTAAAGTGTTCATCAAAAAGTTGCTTTTTGTTTTTATAGGTATCTCGGCTGGTAAAAATTAAATCCATACCATGTATTTTGCATAAACCTAATAAGCTATTATTTGCTTCTTCGCCTCTCACAAAAGCAGTAGTTTTGAAGCCAAATTTAGCACCTGCAGCAGCTGTAGCTAACAAATGGTTAGAGTAAGCTCCACCAAAAGTTACCAGATGGTTTTGCTGGTTTGCTGATGCTTTTATGAGGTTATATTTTAATTTACGCCATTTATTGCCTGAAATAAAAGGGTGTATTAAATCGTCTCTCTTAATAAAGAGCCTGATATTTTGCTGCTTAAAAATAGGATAGGATACTTCTTCCTCAGGACTATAAAATTGCAGGTTAAGCATCATGCAAAATAAAAAAAGCCATCCTAATTAAAGAATGGCTTTTAAATATTTTATGGATAAAATTACTTTCCTATACCAATGCCCAAACCAGCTGTAACGGCATTGTATTCTCCAATATTATAAGCTCCGTATAATCTAAAGATAGCTAAATGTAAAGAAAATCCTACGCCTGCCCTCATACCTGAAATATCTTTTTGGTTGATTTTGATAGGATCTTTTATAGTTTCTTTGTCATTAACACCAGAACCAGTTTTAATTATATAATCTCCTAGAACACCTACTTCTGTTTTTGCTGTATTATATCCAACACTAATAAATGGAGTAAAAATGGCTAGTTTCTTAGATAAAATAGCATCAACAGTAAAGCCTGATAGTTTTGATTCTACGCGTTGGTTAAGATCTCTACCTTGATTAGGTCCTCCAACTTCATTATCATAATTAACTTGGTCTTCAACTGCAATTTTATAATCTACATTAACTTGATTGTAACCAAATGCAAGTGAAATATCTACAGGGATAACTTTTTCTGATTTTCCAGGCAAGAAAGATGTAATTTCTTTTTTAATACCTACTCCCCATGAGTTTATTTGCCCACCATCCCCAATTTTTACTGATGGTACAAACCTTACAGAAACATCGGTATTTTTGATTAAACCTATTGTTAATTGCACTTGAGGAGAAGGTGCGATATTGTAACCTGTACCTTGTGGCATTTGAAATTCTGCTGCTACATCTCCATTATCGTCTAATACTTCTATGGTAGAAGCAGAATTATCATCACCAAAAATAGTTGGGGTAAAATTACTTTGCCCAGCTTTAACTCTTGTATTTGATAATCCTAAAGAAGATACATCAAAACGTTGGTCTGAGGCAGGAACAAAAGCCCCGGTTGCTTGTATCCTCAAATCAAATCTACCTAAATTCTTTGTTTTGGCAGAGTTAAACCAACCACTATTCATTCCAAAGCCGAAACCTTTAAAAAAAGGATTTAAATAGGCTTGTGCTAGTTTTGTAGCGTCTTCTTTACCTGCTTTTACAAGCTCACCAATATCATCTTGACCTTTAGAAGCAACAGAAATGCTTACGAGAAACAAAGTAAGCATCGTAATTTTACTGATACGTAATAATTTATTCATTTTAGGAGTGATTTAATTCAGTTCCTAAAGTATATCTTTTTAATAAGAAATGGAAAAAAATTAAGTACAAATACAAATTTTTTAGTAAAGTCTTTCATCATGGTTTTTCTTAGTTTTTCTGATAGTACGAACCTTTAGTCAAATGTGATACCATTTTTTTGTAATTGATTGAAAATTATTTAAAAGGTTTAATTTTGTTTATGGATTTTAATGAAGAAGCATCAGAATTAGAGGAGAGCGACTTGTATGAGCATCTTAGAATCAAGGTTGACAAGGGGCAATCTTTACTAAGAATTGATAAGTTCTTGATGCATCGTGTGGAAAATGCTTCAAGAAATCGTATTCAAAATGCTATAGAAATGGCAAATGTACTGGTAAATGATAAACCAGTGAAAGCCAGCTATAAAGTAAAACCAGATGATGATATTTCTATTGTTTTACCTCATCCACCAAGAGATACAACTGTTTATCCGGAAGATATCCCTTTAGAGATTGTTTACGAAGATGATGATGTGCTGTTGGTAAATAAAAAAGCCGGAATGGTAGTTCACCCTGGTTTTGGTAATTGGAACGGTACTTTGGTAAATGCCTTAGTTTTTCATTTTACACAACTGCCACAATTACCCGGAAATGATGGCAGGCCAGGGTTGGTGCATCGTATAGATAAAGATACTTCTGGTTTACTCATCATCAGTAAAAACGAAAGAGCTATGACTTTCTTAGCTAAACAGTTTTTTGACCATAGCATTAGCAGAAAGTATATTGCTTTGGTTTGGGGCGATTTGGAAACCGATGGTACCATAAGCGGTTATATTGGCAGAAGTGCTAAAGACCGTAAAGTGATGGATGTTTATGAAGATCCTGAAAAAGGAAAATGGTCTGTTACGCACTATAAAGTTTTGCAACGTTTTAACTATGTTACTTTAATAGCTTGCGAGTTAGAAACAGGCAGAACCCATCAAATAAGAGCGCACATGAAACATATAGGACATCCTTTATTTAATGATAGCCCTTATGGAGGAGACAAAATTAGAAAAGGGACCTTGGTGGCAAAGTATAAAACTTTTGTAGAAAATTGTTTTCAGATTATCCCTCGTCAGGCTTTACATGCGCAATCATTAGGCTTCATACATCCGGTAAGTAAAAAATATATTCATTTTGAAACAGAATTACCTGATGATTTTAAGCAGGTTATAGAAAAATGGACGAATTATATCCAGCATCACTAAAATCTTATCATAAAAGAAACGTTCAATTTCTAAATTTGCAGCATGGCTAAACGCTTTATCAATTTTAACGGGGAGATTTATCAGGAAGAAGAGAAGCTACTGACTATTGCAAATAGAGGCTACAGGTATGGTGATGGTATTTTTGAAACCATGCGTATGTCAAAAGGAAAGCTAAACTTTGCTGATTTGCATGCCGATAGGTTGCAAAGCGGGATGAAGACTTTGAAAATTGAGGGATATTCTCAATTAGATGCCTACTTTTTAAAAGATAAAACTGAAGAGCTTTGTAAGCGGAATAAGATTGCGCAAAATGCTAGATTTAGGTTAACCATTTATAGAAATGCTGGTGGACTGTATACTCCAGATCAAAATAAAAGTGCTTACAGCTTGGAGATTAGCCCTTTAGATTCTCCTTATTATGATATGAATACGAAGGGTTTAATTTTAGATGTTTATGAGGATATTCCAAAAGCAGTTAACAAATTAGCGAATCTTAAAACCTGTAATGCCTTAACTTATGTGATGGCAGGTTTATATAAAAAGCATCACAAATTAGATGAAGCTTTTATTTTAAACCAACATGGTTTTTTATGCGAAGCTATCAGTGCAAATGTATTTATTGTTTACGAAGGTAATATATATACACCAGCTTTAAGTGAAGGCTGTGTAGGTGGTGTTATGCGCCAAGTGGTTATGAAACTAGCACAAAAAAACAATTTACGAGTTGTAGAAGCACAAATAAACCCCGAGATATTAAATATGGCAGAAGAAGTTTTTTTAACCAACGCTACCAAAGGCATACAATGGGTAATGGGCTTTAACAGGAAAAGGTACTTTAATGAAGTATCAAGGTTTTTAGTAGAAAAACTTAATCAAGAAGTTTAAATCCTAACCAACTAACAACCTAACCAACTAACAACCTAACCAACTAACCACCTAACCAACTAACCACCTAACCACCTAACAATCCAACAACCTAACAATCCAACCAACTAACCACCTAACCAACTAACCACCCACCTAAACCTTAACCCCTCTCAAAAACTCCTCTATCTGCATTCTTTTTTTGCCTTCTAGTTGAATTTCCTTTACAATTATAAAGCCATCTAAGGCAGCAAATTTCAGATATGTTTTACCATCTGTTAAGTATGCGCCTGGCTTTATATTAACTACAGCATTTTCTATCTGGGCAGAGAAAATTTTGAAAGTTTTATCTTGTAAATAAGTAAAAGCAGCAGGGTATGGGCTTAATCCTCTAATATGGTTATAAACCTTTTGTACTGGTTGGTTCCAGATAATTTTACAATCCTCTTTAAAAATTTTGGGGGCATGTTTAAGCACAGCAATATCAAAATCATCTTGTGGTTTTTCCTGATAATTACCTTCTTTAATAGCTGTAACAGTTTCTGTAAGCAATTTAGCACCCACCATCATCAATTCATCGTGTAACTGTCCAGCAGTCATATCATTGGTAATAGCAACTTTCTCAGAGAATAAAATATCGCCAGTATCTATTTCGTGTTTTAAAAAAAAAGTAGTTACACCAGATTCTTTTTCTCCGTTTAAAATAGCCCAATTAATAGGTGCAGCCCCACGGTATTGCGGTAGTAAGGATGCATGAAGGTTTATAGTTCCTAATTTAGGCATATTCCAAACGGCTTCTGGCAACATTCTAAAAGCTACTACAACCTGTAAATCAGCAGCTAGTGCTTTTAGCTCTTTTAAAAATTCTGGAGCCTTTAATTTCTCGGGTTGTAAAATATATAAATGATGCTCTTTAGCATATCTTTTTACAGCAGATTCTTGTATTTTTTGCCCTCTCCCTGCTGGCTTATCAGGTGCTGTAATAACGCCAACAATATCAAAACCAGCTTTTACCAAGGCATCTAAAGATGCTACTGCAAAATCTGGTGTACCCATAAATACGATTCTCATACTTATATTTTCAATTATGTTTTAGTTGTATAATAAATATTTTTTTCTTGTTGCTTTGTATGATTCCAATCCGTTTGCCCAGCTAGCTCTTATTTCTGCTTCTGTTTTGCCGTCTTTAATTTGCTGCATCAATTGAGCATTACCTGCCAGTTTGTTAAAAAATGGGGTAAAGAATTTTTCTTTGTCAGGAAAATCTTGGTAAAGTTGCAATAAGATACCCAAATTAAGTTGGGTTTGATTTTGAATATCCTTTAAAGCTGTATTTCTAAAATCAATACCATAGCAAACCTGATTTTCTAGAGGAGGGTTTTTACTCATCCCAACAATACTTACTGGAGTAAAATTAAATTCATACTTTCCTTTCAATGCCGGATGCCCTAAAACTTGGAAAGGATAAAGCGTTCCTCTACCTTGGCTTATAGCTGTACCTTCAAACATACATAAACTTGGGTATAGGTAAATAGATAAAGCATTAGGTAGGTTAGGAGAAGGTTTTACAGGTAAGGTATAAACCATATCATGGCTGTAATTTTTAACTTTAATAATTTTTAAGTCGCACTTTGCCCCATTGCTAAGCCATTTTTCTCCGTTTACCATTTGTGCAAATTCTGCTGGTGTTAAACCATGGCCAATAGGGATTTTATGCATACCCACACCAGATTTAAATTCTGGCTCTAAAATAGGTCCATCTATCAACTGCCCATTAGGGTTAGGCCTATCTAATATTAGTAGAGGTATTTTATTATCGGCGCAAGCCTGCATCACATAAGCTAAAGTTATGGTATAAGTATAAAACCTTACGCCAACATCCTGTATATCATAAACTAAAACATCTATATTGGCTAAATCTTCTTTTGATGGAGCGTGTTTCTTACCATACAAAGAGATTACTGGCAAACCGGTTTTTTTATCCGTGTAGTTTCCAACTTTCTCGCCAGCATCAGCATCGCCTCTAAAACCGTGTTCGGGACCAAAAATAGCTTTAATATCAACACCTAAACTTTTTAAAGTATCTACTAATGATACTTTATTAATTTCTGCAGTTTGATTGATTACTAAACCTACTTTTTTACCTTTTAAATAGGGTAAATAAGCCTCTGTTTGTTGTGCTCCTGTAAGTATAGTTTTCTCTGTTTGTACATCTTGATGAGTATTAGAGGTTTGATGATTACCTGCCATACAACCGTAAGAGGACAATATGAAGGTTACAATAAGGCTGATTTTATACATAGAATATTAATTAAACGTGTTTTTTTGCGTAAATGGTCGCATATTTGTGGCTTACAAATAAACAAAAAGAATTTTTGAATCTTGCATTTTTTATAGCCAAAAGGCTTTCCTTTAAAGCAGAGCGTACATTTTCTAAATTGATTGTACGTATTGCCATCCTAGGCATAACGCTTGGTTTGTGCGTAATGTTATTGGCTATTGCGATTATGAAAGGTTTTAAAACCGAAATAAGAGAAAAAATAAGAGGTTTTAATGGCGATATTCAAATACTTAAATACGATTTAAATTCTTCTTATGAGAACTCTCCTTTTATTCTGGAGCAACAGCAATTAAACCAAATCAAACAGCTTCCGCAGCTAGCTGTGGTAGATGCTTTTGCAACAAAGCCTGGTATTATAAAAACCCATGACGAGGTAGAAGGTGTTGTTTTTAAGGGGGTTGATAGCACTTACCATTGGGGTAATTTTCAAAAAGTTTTGATACAAGGGAAAGTTCTGGATTTTACAAAACCCAACCATCAACAACAGATTTTAATTTCTGAATTGGTTGCTAAGAAATTAAATTTAAAGGTTGGCGATAACTTTTTGATGTACTTTATTCAGGAATCTTTACGTAAACGTAAGTTTGAAATTGTTGGTATTTACCGTACAGGAGTAGAAGAAGTAGATAAGATTTTTGTTATTGGAGATATGGATTTGGTAAGAAGGTTAAATAAGTGGGATGATAACCAAGTTGGAGGGTATGAGCTAAGAATTAAAGATTTTAATCAGCTTGATGCAAGCAGTTATGATGTTGGAGATGAATTGCCTACCCAGCTTAAAGCAGTTTCTGTAACCACCAATTTTCCCAGTATTTTTGAGTGGCTTTCTTTATTGGATATTAATGCACAAGTGGTTTTAGTTTTGATGTTGATGGTGGCTATCATCAATATGATTTCTGCTTTACTCATCATTATCCTAGAACGTACACACATGATTGGCTTATTGAAAGCTTTGGGCGAATCTAATTGGGGTATCAGAAAGATTTTTCTTTATAATGCGTTTTACCTGGTTGGTTTTGGTATGCTAATGGGGAATATTTTTGGACTAGGTTTAGGCTATATACAACAACAAACCCACTTTTTTAAGCTTGACGAAGCTTCTTATTACATGAGCTTTATTCCTATCCAATTTGAATGGTTAGATATTGTACTCATCAATATAGGAACATTGGTAATTTGCTTAGCCGTTTTAATTATTCCATCTATGTTGGTTAGTAAAATCTCTCCGGTTAAAGCTTTATCATTTAAATAATGATTTGTTTAAGTTTAATCTGAAACTCACACCACTCGAGCCAATTTCTAACCTTTCATTACCTACTGTTCTTAAAGGATATTTGATAAAAGGTTCTATCGCTAAAGAAGTAACATTTTTTACCGGAATATTAATGCCTACAGAGAAATTTAAAGTACGGGCAAGCTGTAAGTTTGAAAATAAGTTGTTATTGTTTTCTTCTTCTAAAACAATGTTATTGGTTTCTACGCCTGTAAAACTATAATTTACAACCGAAATATTATTTAAATAACGCTCGTTTAACAAGGTATAAGAGCTAAAACCGCTACTGATAAACCAGTTTATTTTTTTCGAGCTAGAAGTGTATTTAACCTGTAAAGGAATATCTATACCCACCAACCTGGCATTAGAAAAATTTTGTGTAACTACTGCAGCCACAGCGTTGGTAAAAGCTTTTTCTGTAGCCGTATTATTTTGCTGAGGATTATTACTGATAAAAGCTGCTGTTTGTTTGTTAAGGTTAAAACCAGAGCTTATGCTAAACTTATTAGATAACCTGTACTCAGAAATAATTCCTACAGCCAAGTTTAAATCTTCGTTAACACCCTCTTGTGTAAAATTCATAAAGGTAGAAGCATCTAAACCTAGTCTCATTTTTTTTAAGGTTTTAAATGGTTTAGCAATAGCATTTTTCACATCTCCTGTATAAGCATTTTGTGGTGTAGCAGCTAAAGCCAGTATAGAAGATGTTTGGCCATTAGATGTGCGATGCTTTCTATCAGCCGTAATAACTTCGCTTGTTGATGGAGCAAAATCTACCGGAGTAATGCTATGCTGTGTAAGCTGTGTCATGAGACTGATATTTTTAGCACTAATTTCTACCGGAGAAGCTGATGTATCGTTTAAGAAAAAATAGTCATCTACCACAAAATTGCTTGCCAAAGCCATAGAGGCTTCTGCATGAGCTTTCGGAGTTTTAACAAAAGTTTCTCTTTTCTTTATTTCATTTTCTGATACTTCAATTTGGTTATCCATCGCTATTTCAATTTCTTTTGAAACTGCTTTATCTTTAAGATGAATAGTTTTAGAGGGTTTTTGTATGATATTTTTACCTATTTGAAGAGGTTTTAACGTTTCTTGGTTTTCTATTTGAACCGTGATATTCAACAACCATAGTATCGCCAGTGCAGCAGCCATACCGCTAGGTACACTCCATAATAAAAAGGCTCTTAATTTTTTACGCTTTACTTTTTGTTGATATTTTTTCCAGCCGTCATCAGCCATTTGATCATGGTAAACATCAAATGTATCTTTTATATGATCTCTCAGCTCCTTATCAAATTGCTCGTTCATAATTCAGATAAAAGTGGTTATTTACTAGTTTTCTTAATTTATCTTTCGCTCTAGATAAATACACCCTTGAGCTACTGGAAGGGATGTCTAAAATGTCTGAAATCTCTTCATGCGAATAGCCATCAATCTCATAAAGGTTAAAAATTAACCTGTGTATTTCTGGTAATTCATCCAATAATTTTAAAATATCCTGTGCATTTATTTTAGAAATAATTTGGTTATTGGCTGGTTTCTCTTCGGCATATTCTATATCTAAAACCGTAGAATGTTTAAGATTTTTTCTTCTGCTATCTATGGCCGAGTTTACCACAATTTGTCTAAACCAAGGTTTTATCAATCTTTCATTTTCAAAAGTTTTAATGGTTTTAAACAATTTAATAAAAGCATCATTAACAGTTTCTAAGGCATCATCACGGTTAATACAGTAACGCAAAGAAATCCCCATAGCATAGGCATAAAAGCGCTTATAAAGCATTTCTTGTGCTTTTACATCGTCTTTTCTACATTTTATGATAAGCTCTTGGTCGCTTAAACTGCTATAAGGATGCTTCATTTTTATTTTTCCAGTTTATAAATGTAGCTGGAATTTCCGTTTAATCTAGTGAGTATTAAATATTTATCTTGATTGGTGATTTCAAATGTACCATTGAAAATGAAACTCCAATCAAAATCTGCCGTCCAAAAGTTTTCATCTCTAAAAATAGCTTCATTACCTTCTACACTAAAAGAGCCGCTACCGCCTCTCATGGGCGAGTTTAAACCAGGTATAAAACTATATTTACCGTTTTTCAGTTGAAGTACAAAAGGACTAGGCTCATAACGATAAGAGCTATTTTGAATGTAAAAAACACCTTTATAATCTTTTTCGAGGAGCTCTACCCGGCTGGTTTTTTCACAGGCAGCAAATCCTATAAATAAAACAAGAATAAGACTGAAAACAGTTGATTGCAGATTATTCAAATACATAAAAGCGGTTTTATACCACTACTTACGTATGCTTTCTTCTTACTGATACACCGTTATCAAAGTTTTTTTGCTTCATTCCAAAATACATCCATTTCTGCTAACGACATATCTTTTAAAGATTTGCCCGTTTCTAAAGCTTTACTTTCTAAATATTGGAATCTTTTAATAAATTTTTTATTTGTTTTCTCTAAGGCGTCTTCCGGGTTAATGTCTAAAAAGCGGGCATAATTGATGAGTGAAAACATCAAATCACCAAACTCATTTTCTGCTTTTTCTTTATCTATTGCATGTTTATCTGCAATATTAAATTCGTTTTTAAATTCCTGAAGTTCTTCTTCAACTTTTTCCCAAACTTGGGTTTTATCATCCCAGTCAAAACCTACTCCGCGGGCTTTTTCTTGAATTCTAGACGCTTTTATTAAAGCAGGTAAAGATGCAGGAACACCACCTAGAACAGATTTATTTCCTTCTTTTAGTTTAATTTTCTCCCAGTTTTGCTTTACTTCTTCTTCTGTTTCTGCTTTGGTATCGCTGTAAATATGCGGATGTCTGTTAATTAATTTTTCACAAATACCATTTAACACATCAACGATATTAAAATCATTAGTTTCTGAGCCTATCTTGGCATAGAAAACCAAATGCAACATCAAATCGCCCAGTTCCTTTCTAATTTCTTGCATGTCTCCTTCTAAAATAGCGTCAGAAAGTTCGTAGGTTTCTTCAATGGTTAAATGCCTTAAGGTCTCCATGGTTTGCTTTTTATCCCAAGGGCATTGAGATCTTAAATCATCCATGATAGCTAATAACCTTTCAAAAGAAGTTGCAGGACTGTGCTGGGTATCAAATACGTTCATGGTTTAATACTTGTAAGTTAAACCCACTCCATACTGTTTAATAATAGTTTGATGGGTAGGGTGAAGCGCAAAAGGATTTCTAGAAAATAAATAGGTGTCTAATTGATGACTGCCTTTTTTAAAGTTGTAAGCTAAATAAAGATTTTCTAACCTTATGATTTTTTCCTCAACATCAATTTGTCTTGTTGGGCTTGATAGAGAAACTGTTTTATAATTAAAATCAAAACCGTAGAGCATATTAATTCCCAAATTGAAATTTTTATAGTTTAAACGATTGTTGAAGCTTCCAGTTTTATAATCATCAACCATATTAGGTTGAGGGATATAATCTGCGTCACTCTTACTATTATACCAATTAAAATTTAAAGTAGTATTCCATTTAAAATTAGAATTTTCAAAAATTACAGACTCTAGGTTAATGGATTGCAATACACTAGAGTTGATTAAAACATTTGGAATATAGACGATTTCAGAAAATCCTGGTAATAAAATATTATCTATAGTAGGATATTCAAATTTCGACCAATTATAGGTTAAAGAGTTTTTTTTGTAACTAATTTTTGCTGCTGCTTGGTAATAATCTAAATTACTTTCACTTTTTTCGAATGGAACTAAAAAGTTATAATTCAAATTTATAGGGCTTGTAATTAAACCTCTAGATACTCCTGTCAACTGAGGATTATTGTTTAAAGTAATATTTCTGAAATAAGATGAGTTTAATAAGATTTGCAAATCTTTCTGTTTGATAGGATAAAAGTCTAGACCAATAAATGGTGTAGGTGAATTTTTTTTATAGGATGGATTATTTTTGTTAAAATCAAACAGCCATGCATTTCTAAAAGCTAAAAGGTTTTTATAGTTAATTTCAAGATATGGTGTTAAGTAGGATGATTTGAAATTTGCTGTGGCTGAATCTGAACCTCTAGATGATAAATTATTATTGAAATAATTAGTAGTGCTCGTGTTTTGATCATAAGAGTTTTTTGCAAGCTCTAAATCTATAGCTGTTAAAATGCTAAATAAATTCGTTTTTTTAGTGTATGATAAATGATTTCTTAATCTTAATGATTCAAGTTTGGCATCTTCTAAATATAAATTATTTGAATTATAGTTTGTCATTTGAGAAAATCGCTCAATGTTTATATCAAATGCTGATTTATTATAACCTAAAGAAAGTAAGTTTTGGAAACCTATTTTGCTTTTGTACCTGATATCAACACCATTTTGAAATAAATATTGTTTACCTGTGTTTTTTGATATACTGGTTTGAGAGTAATCAAAGTTGGAAAGATTACCTTGGGTATCTTGTTCTTGTTGAAAATAAGCGCTATTGAGGCTAATATCAAAATTCTTATTTAATGAATATGAAAATAAAACATTTGCCAGGGGTGAGCTTATCGAAGGCAAACTAGAAGTAAAGCGTCTTCTGTTGTTAACAAGGTTACTATTAGATAAACTAGTAAATTCTGGGTTCTTTTGTTTACTAAAAGCACCAGATATTTTGAATGTAATTTTATCTGACGAATAATTTAAAGAAGAATAGTACTGCTGGTTAAATTCTAAACGAGTACTATCTTTAGAAAAATTAGAATACAAAGATTGAGTTGAAGTAAAAGGATTATTAAAAGCAAATAAACTCTGCGGTTTTCTGTTTTCATAATCTTTAAAAGATAGTTGAGTAGAAAAGTTACCTGACCACCCTTGTCTTTTTTCCTTTTTAATTTTAATGAGAAAGATTGGCCTACTTTGTGTATTCCCAAAAAGAACTCTAGCACCTAGATTTTCAATTAAGCTAATGCTTTCTATATCAAACAAACTATAAACCGATATATTATTCATGATAGAACCTTCTACAAGATATAATGGTTTAAAGTAGGGTTGTGTAGTTATATTGCCTAAGAAAAATGTTTTAATGATATCATCAATATTATCAATAGGTAAATTTCTAAAATCTTTACTTTCGATAGTTTTGGAGATAATTAAATCCTGATTTAGAGTTAATCGCCCGACATCTAGCCTAGAAGTATCCTGAGCAAATAAGAAGGAGCTACTAAAAAGTAGCAAAAAAAGTAGATGTTTCAACTATAGATTTTTTTGTAAATATAAAATTTTAACAAGAAAAATGAAATATTACGGTATAACCTTTGATAGCTATAAACTATATCCACAATTTATGAAAAACATGAACCAAGAACCCATTCATCTAAAAATAAGATTAGATGGTGAAGAAACTCAGCTGAATGCTAAAAAAGAGGAAACTACTGATGGAATTAGTTTTTTTAAAATAGAACAGCAAGGTAAACTCATTACGCAAATAAGAAAAATAGATAACGAGTGGGAACAGCTTTGGGGCGATTTAAATCAACAACACATTGATGAAATAGGTACAGCATTGGATAGGGAGGAAGATTAGTTTATAAAGAATATAGAAACCTAAAATAGAATGTCTCAAATCACCACTTTATGTCAGGCTGAGCGGAGTTGAAGCCTTTTTTGAGTATATAAAAGAACATTTCGACTCCGCTCAATGTGACAAATGTGATTTTTAGGACAGCTTCTTTTAAATTTTATCTGTTGAAAAAATCAACCCCAAGTAGGAAACTGTGTTTTATTTAAATCTAAAGCGGTAATAGTGGCCATATCAGCTTTGCTCAGTTTAAAATCAAAGATGTTGAAGTTTTCAATGATATGTTCTTTTTTAGAACTTCTAGGGATAGCAACAACACCTCTTTGGTAATGCCATCTTAAACTTACTTGTGCGTTGGTTTTATTATATTTTTTGCCAATTTCAGCTAAAACAGGGTTGGTAAATAGTCCGTTTCTACCTTGTGCAAAAGGTGTATAAGCTTCCATTTGTACCTTATTTTGTTTTGAATCTTTATAAGTATCTACCTGATGGAAAAAAGCATGAGATTCTACTTGGTTTACCGTAGGGACTATTTTAGCTTCTTTCATAAAATCAGCATATTGAGCAGGTGTAAAATTACTGAGGCCAATAGCTCTTATTCTACCTTCTTTATAAAGTTCTTCCATCATCTTCCATGAGCCTTTAAAATCTCCTCTTGGGCGGTGGATGAGGTATAAATCCAGATAATCAGTACCTAGTTTCTTTAATGAAGTCTCAAAAGCAATTTTAGATTTTTCATAGCCAGAATCGGTTACCCATACTTTTGAAGTGATGAAAAGTTCTTCTCTTTTAATTCCGCTTTCTTTAATAGCTGCACCTACGTATTCTTCATTTCTATATAAAGTAGCAGTATCAATTAGTCTATAACCTACAGCAAGTGCCTCCTCTACGCTTTGCTGACATACAGATTCTCTTAATTGAAAAGTGCCAAAACCAAGTACTGGCATGAGAACGCCGTTATTAAGCTTTACATTTGGCACCAACTTATTTTTTTGAGGAGGGTTTACAAAACCGTATGTATCATCACTTAAAAAAGGAAGCATTAAGGCAGAAGCAGCAAACAATGCACTTTTCTGAATAAAAGCTCTGCGTTGTATATGATTTTCTTTTTCTTCTTTCATGTTAGTCATCAAATTGGTTCATAAAATAATTGATTTGCTTGTGTGAGCAATAACAAATCAATAGGCAATTTATAGCAATTCTATATCAAACCGTTATACTTGATGAGCAATAAGATATGGTAGATTGGCATTTTTTTCTATTGATTGATTTTGTATCAGTCACCAGTTCTAAGTTCTTTTTCGATTTCATTAGCCTTCTGCCTTCCGCCTTTAGCCTTCCGCCTTTAGCCTTCCGCCTTTAGCCTTCCGCCTTTAGCCTTCTGCCTTTAGCCTTCTGCCTTTAGCCTTCCGCCTCTTCAGCTTTTCACAGCTCTTAACATCTCACGCTTTCCAGCCGCTCCAGGGGCTTTTTCTATTTTCATGTTAAGTGATTTCATGATGCGTTTTAAATCGCCAGTGATGGCATAAGTAACAAACACACCACCTGGTTTTAAAAAAGAAATGGTTTTAGTGATGGCTTCTTTGGTCCACATTTCTGGTTGGTTAGAAGATGCAAAAGCATCAAAATAAATCACATCAAAAAGTTGTGTGCTAGAGAAGTTTTCTAGTGGAATAGGTGCAATATGAAGCTCACAAAATTCATTTAAAGCAACAGGCTTTTGTAAAGCTTCATCATATAATTTGGTAAACATCCCCCAGGTATTAGCAGATACAATTTCTTGGTAAGCTGTTTCTTCAATCAAACTTAAATTAAGTGGATAAGCTTCGATACCTACATATTGGAGCTTTATTTCTTTGCCTTTACAAAAATCAGCAGTTAGTAAGAAGTTTAAGCCTGTACCAAAACCAATTTCTAATACAGAAACTTCTGTATGTTGTTTATCAGCCAGATAATAACGTAAACCAGAATTTAAAAATACATGGTTACTTTCTTGTAAAGCACCGTTTCGGCTATGGTAATTTTCTTTGATAATAGGATGATAGATGGTTTTAGAACCATCTGCTGTAGTAACAACTGTTAGCCTATCAGGCTCTAGCATATAACAATGATATTTAAATTAAAAAACTTTTGTGCCTCTTGATACCCATTTAGACCATTTCTTATTGTAGGTATGTACCTCAGAAGTTTGTACACCGTCTGATTTATATACAGGATATCCCTGATTGACCCATTCAAATATACTTCCATACAAATTAAAAACATTTTTATACCCGTTTTTAATAAGTTTTTCTCCTATTTTCTCGCTTCTATAACCTACAGAGCAATATACAACTATTGTAGCATCTTTTGGAATATCGTAAATATCTCGCATATCAAACCAGATATAACCTACATTTCGAGCGTGTTTTAAATGACTAACTTCAAATTCTTCTTTTTCTCTGGTATCTAATAAATACACATTCTTTAGCTGTTTTAAAGAATCAACAGTAATGAGAGGTACATGATGACTGTAAATACTATCCAGCATTTCTTTAAATTCAGGGTTTTTTATTTGTGCTGATATAGACTGTGGTAAAGCCAACAGAAGTAAATAATAAATTTTTTTAAACATCATAAATTAACGCTACGACTCATATTTGCGTATAAATATACGGAAGCAAATACATTTTTGTTTGCCTGATGGCACAGGATTTTAATTTTAACTCCAAATAAAAAGCCGTTTATGAAATAGCTAAACTATATCATAAACGGCTTAAATAGCAAACACTTTGATTACCAGATTTTTATTCTATTTTCTGGCGCTTTATAAAGTTTGTCTCCTGGTTTCACATCAAAAGCAGTATACCATGCATCCATATTTACCAAAGGTCCAATAGTTCTGTATTCGTTTGGCGAATGTGTATCTACAATAATTAGCTGAGCTGCTGTTTCTGGTAAAGAACTACCTCTCCACACTTGTGCCCATGCTAAGAAAAATCTTTGATCTGGCGTAAAACCATCTATTTTAGTATTTGATTTTCCTTGCTCGGTCATTTTAAACGCTTCATAAGCAATATTTAAACCACCAAGGTCGCCAATATTTTCTCCCAAAGTTAATTTACCGTTTACTGGGATGGTATCTAACACCCTGTATTGATTAAATTGTTCTACCAAATCAGCAGATTTTGCTTTAAATCTTGCTAAATCATCTGCTGTCCACCAATTCCGTAAAGCTCCATCTTTATCATACTGGCTGCCAGAATCATCAAAACCATGAGACATTTCATGCCCAATAACAGCACCAATACCTCCGTAATTGATCGCATCATCTGCATTAGGGTCAAAGAATGGGAATTGTAAAATACCCGCTGGAAATACAATTTCATTCATCACTGGACTGTAATAGGCATTTACCGTTGGTGGTGTCATTCCCCATTGTGTTTTATCTACTGGTTTTCCTAATCTGCTTATCATTTTGTTATAAGCCCACTCGCCAGAGTTTCTAACATTTTGGAAGTGCGTATTTGGTTTAATTACTAAGCCATCATAAGTTTCCCACTTATCGGTATAACCAATTTTAGGTGTAAAAGCATGTAATTTATCTAATGCTTTCACTTTGGTTTCTTCGCTCATCCAATCTAAAGCTTTAATTCTTTTTTCAAATGCAATAGAAAGGTTGTTTACTAGTTCTTTCATTCTTGCTTTAGCCTCTGGCTTAAAGTGTTGCTGTACATATAATTGTCCTAGCAAATCACCAATGGTACCATCAGTTAAAGAAGACATTCTTTGCCAGCGTGGCGTTTGTACTTTTTGGCCGCTTAAAACTCTTGAATATTCAAAATTTGCCTTTACAAAGTCTGAACTGAGGTGTGAAGCAGCATTTTTAATGATATTCCACTTTAGATAAGTTTTTAAATCAGCAACAGCAGTTTGGGTTAATAAGCTATCAGCAGATTTGAAAAATTTAGGATTGCTTACTAAAATGGTGTCCTCTCCCTGAACTTTCATTTTTGCTAATAAATCCTTCCAATTTAGGTTGGGTGTGGTTTTAGAAAAATCTGCAACAGCAAACTTATTGTAAGTTTTATAAGGGTCTCTCATTTCTAAACGGCTCATTTGTGCCGCAGCGAATGATTTTTCTAAATTAAAAATAGTAGCAGCATGTTTTTTGGCTTCTTCTGCCGATGAACCTGTAAGTGTAAATAGCTTTTGTACGTATTGGTTATAAGCGTCTCTTATTTTTACACTTCGAGCATCATCTTTAAGGTAATAATCTCTATCAGGTAGGGTAGTGCCACCTTGGCTTAATTGAGCTACCATTAATTGTGGGTTCTTCCTATCTTGACCAATATAAAAGCCAAAAACTGGCGAAGCTATACCTTGTGTACGTAAAGTAGCAATAGCATGAATGATATCATTGGTGCTTTTTAAGGCGTCTATTTTAGCTAAATCTGCCTTTATTGGATTGTAGCCCAGCTTTTCTATGGTTATACTATCCATAGCGGCTTTGTAGAAATCTCCAACTCTTCTTTCTGGCGAGCCAGCAGGAGCGTTAGTTTTGGCCGCAGCATTATTTAATATGGTTTTTACGGCATTGATGTTGAAATCTCTCAATTCGTAAAAACTACCCCATCTGGTTTCTTTAGCTGGAATAGGATTATTTTTAACCCAAATACCATTGGCATATTGTGCAAAATCATCGCCTGGCTTCACACTAAAATCCATATTGGCAGGGTCAATAAATTTTTTTACTTCTTTTTTGCTCTTGTCATCAGAGCTTTTGGGCTCTGTAGCAAATAATGTTAAGGCAGCCATACTTAATCCTATGGCTGATAGGGCAATGCTGAATTTCATAATTCTGTTAGTTAATTAGCTGACTAAATTTACCTTTTACACCAACAAAATGTTTAAACATCAATAATTTTGTTACTAACGATTAAACCAGTTATAAATAAATCTTAAACCTGTTTTAGATAAAAAGGCATCAAGAATGTGTGTATTCATTCTTATTTTCATGGTGATACAAGATTATACAACTATTAACTCATGATACATAAAAATATTGTTACAAGGATGAATAGGCGTTAAGAATTGATGAATAGCATTTGCTGATGATATAAATCTCATAAGAAACCGTATTTTTGCGCTTTATTAAGATTTCCGTAAACATAATATGAGCATTTCTAAAACCTATAACCCAAAAGAGGCAGAAGCAAAGTGGTACCAGTATTGGCTAGATCATAAATTCTTTAAATCCGTTCCGGATGAGAGAGAACCTTACACTATAGTCATTCCTCCGCCAAATGTTACTGGGGTTTTACACATGGGGCACATGCTTAACAATACCATCCAGGATGTATTGATACGCAGAGCCAGAATGAAAGGTAAGAATGCTTGTTGGGTACCAGGTACAGACCATGCCTCTATTGCTACCGAAGCTAAGGTTGTTGCCATGCTTAAAGAGAAAGGCATCAACAAAAAAGATATTTCTAGAGAAGAATTTCTGAAATACGCTTACGAGTGGAAAGATAAATACGGAGGCATCATCTTAGAGCAATTAAAAAAGCTAGGTGCTTCTTGCGATTGGGATAGAACAGCCTTTACCATGGATCCTGCTTTGTCTGAAGCCGTGATAGATACTTTTATCCATCTACATAAACAAGGACTTATTTACCGTGGTGTTAGAATGGTAAACTGGGACCCGAAAGGTTTAACAGCCGTTTCTGATGAGGAAGTTATCCGTAAAGAGGTAAATCAGAAGTTGTACTATATTAAGTATGCTTTAAGTCCACAGTCAGCGGACGGCGGTCAGCAGACTACTGACTTACAATACTTGATTATTGCAACTACGCGTCCAGAAACCATCATGGCTGATGCCGCCATTTGTATCAATCCAAATGATGAACGTTACAGTCATTTAAAAGGTAAAAAAGTCTTTATCCCACTAATTAATAAAGAGATTACGGTTATAGCCGATGAATATGTGGATATGGAGTTTGGTACCGGATGTTTAAAAGTAACGCCAGCACATGATTTAAACGATTATGAATTAGGTATTAAACACCATTTAGAGGTTATTGATATTTTAAATGATGATGGTACTTTAAACGAAAAAGCACAAATTTTAGTAGGCGAGGATAGGTTTATCGCTCGTAAGAAAATAGCTAAATTACTAGAAGAAGCAGGGCATTTAGAAAAAGTTGAGGATTATAAATCTCAAATAGGTTTTTCTGAACGTACCGATGCAGCCATAGAACCTAAACTTTCTATGCAGTGGTTCTGTAAAATGGCAGAAATGGCTGGCCCGGCTTTAGATTATGTAAACAACGGTGATATTAAGCTGATACCAGACAAATTTATCAATACCTACCGCCATTGGATGGAGCATGTGAAGGATTGGTGTATTTCTCGTCAGTTGTGGTGGGGCCAGCAAATACCGGCTTGGTATGCGCCTAATGGAGAAGTTGTGGTTGCTAAAACAGCCGAAGAGGCTCTAAATCAGTTTAAAAATCTAAAATCTGAATTTGTAAATCTAACATTAAACGATTTAAGGCAAGATGAAGACGTGGTAGATACCTGGTTTTCTTCTTGGTTGTGGCCAATATCGGTTTTCGATCCAACGGTTTGTGGTCATCCAGAAGCTAAAGGAAATGCCGATGTAAATTATTATTATCCCACCAATGATTTAGTTACAGCACCTGAGATTTTGTTTTTCTGGGTAGCTCGTATGATTATGGCCGGCCACGAGTTTAGAGGCGAAGTACCTTTCAAAAACGTATACTTAACAGGTATTGTTAGAGATAAAATAGGCAGAAAAATGTCTAAATCTTTAGGCAACTCGCCAGATCCATTAGATTTAATAGCGCAATACGGTGCCGATGGTGTACGTGTAGGAATGCTTTTATGCTCGCCAGCAGGTAATGATATCATGTTTGATGAATCATCTTGCGAACAAGGAAGAAACTTTGCTAATAAAGTATGGAACGCCTTTAGATTGGTTAAAGGTTGGGAAGTTGATGAAACTTTACCCAATGTAAATGAAACTACCATAGCTTGGTTTGACAGTCGTTTTAATGAAGCTTTAGCAGAAATAGAAAGCAATTTTAACCAGTACCGCTTATCAGAAGCATTAATGGCTTCTTATAAATTAGTTTGGGATGATTTCTGTGCTTGGTACTTAGAAATGGTAAAACCAGCTTATCAACAACCTATTGATGTTGCAACTTATAAAGCTACTGTTGCTTATTTTGAAAACATTCTAAAGCTATTACATCCGTTTATGCCTTTCTTAACAGAAGAATTATGGCATGATGAGGTTTTTGGAGCAAGAGCAGCAACAGATTGTTGTATCATTGCTCAAATGCCAGAAAGTAAGGCTGTAAATGCGCAGTTATTGAAAGAAATAGAGGTGGTAAAACAAGTGGTATCAGAGATTAGAAATATCAGAAATACCAAACAAATTTCGCCTAAAGAAGCTTTAAACTTGGCTATAAAAGTAAGTTCTGATATCAATTTCGAATCTTATAAAGCTATTATTGCTAAGCTGGCAAACATCAGCGAAATATCTTATACGCCAGATAAATTAAGTGGTGCTGCTTCTTTCTTAGCTGGTAGAGACGAATTCTTTGTTCCTTTAGCGGGAAATATAGATGCCGAAGCAGAAAAAGAAAAAATCAATAAAGAAATTGTTTATTTAGAAGGCTTTTTAAAAGCTGTTGATGCTAAATTGAGTAACGAGCGTTTTGTGCAAAATGCAAAACCTGAAGTAGTAGCTAACGAGCAAAACAAAAAAGCCGATGCCGAAGCAAAAATCAAAATATTAAAAGAAAGCTTAGCGGCTTTTTTATAGTAGAAAGTACAGCGTAGAAAGTATAAAGTAGAAAGAAGCAATCCATTAAAATAAGATTGCTTCTTTTTTTGGAATTAAAAGTTAAAAGTTAAAAATTCAAAAGGAAAAATTCAAAAACCTTTAAGAATGCCTAAAATGATATTCAACTGGTAACAGGAAACCAAAAACTGGCAACTGAATTTAAATCAATCAATAGGGAAATTCAAAAGGAAAAGATCAAAATCTATCAATCTCTCATTCAAAAATCAATCCTTCAATCAATATAAATGTCAATCTCTCATTCAAAAATCAATCCTTCAATAAATACAAATGACATTGCTTCTTCATTCCTCATCGCAACGACCTAACCACCTAACCAACCAATGCCTAATGAACTACTCCCTAACCACCTAACGACCTAACCACCTAACAAACTAATGCCTAATGAACTACTCCCTAACCACCTAACAAACTAACCACCTAACAAACTAACCAACCAACAACCCATCTATATGGTTAACAGGTTTTAATTCTTCTATATGATTTCTTAAAAATTCTTTGATTTCCCAACGCTTCGTATCGCACCTTACATTGTCTAAACCCACGCGATAAGTTTCTCCGTTTTGATGGTGAAAAATAATAGCGTTAAACCGAGTTTCAAAACCTCTTAAAGAAGTAAAAGACAACTTTAAATCTTGTTGCTCGATACCCGAGTTATCTTTTATCAGTAGAAATTCATTTGTGATTAAGATAAATTGGTTCTCCTCAATCTTGAAGATGTAATAGAGGTGAAATACCAATAAAGTCACAATTGGGCTAATGGTGTAAACCAAATAAGAAAATAAATCCTTAATGAGCACCTGATTAAAAAATAATAAGCTGGTAATAATACCAATGTTGAGAGTCGTGAGATAGATTAAAATTTGATGCTTAGAAAGCTTAGTTTCCTTGCATTTGATGTAAATTTTATCACTCATGATTTATTGTTTAATTACACGTTTATACGGAGTGATTCCATAAAGGTTATCCTCTCAAATAAAAAATCAAACGGGATAAATCATTATTTATTCCTATAAAAAGGCAGTTCTTCTAAGAATTGATAAGTCTGGTTCACGTAATCCATCCTGCAATAAGCATGTGTAATACCATTGGTAACCACCAAATAATTTACCTGATGAATCATGTTATATCTAGCAGCTTGGTCAAAAACATCCTGATTTATTTTTACATGAGTAGCCTTACATTCTACCAAAACATCGGCTTTACCATCTTTATCAAAAACAACAATATCAGTACGTTTTTTTAATTGATTTAGGTTTAAACCTCCCTCTAATTTGATTAAGCCTTTTGGATATTTTTTTTGGATGATGAGATATTGCACAAAATGCTGCCTAACCCACTCTTCTGGTGTTAAAACCAATTGCTTTTTCCTTAGCTCATCATAAATAAAAAGCTGCTCTTCTTTTTGCGTAAGCTTAAAAGGGTAGGGCGGAAGGTTTAAAGGTATAGGTTTAAACATGCTGCTAAATTAGAACGAATTTTAAATATGCTGAATTATTTTGATGATTATAGCTAATTTCGTTCATCATGACGGCAGAAGAAATCATCAAAGATATTAAGACTAGAAAGCTAAAACCTATTTACCTTTTGCATGGCGAGGAAAGTTATTATATAGATTTAATTGCTGATGCGCTAGAACAATATGTCTTGTCTGATGCCGAAAAGGGCTTTAACCAAACCATTTTATATGGTAAAGATACAGAAGCTATACAGGTGATCAATGCCGCTAAGCGTTACCCTATGATGAGTGATTATCAATTGGTTTTGGTAAAAGAAGCGCAGGAATTGAAACTAGATAAAGCTGCTGATCAGTTTCAAGCTTATTGCGAAAAGCCCTTGCCTAGCACTATTTTAGTGCTTTGTTACAAGTATGGAAAGTTTGATAAGCGTAAGAAAGTTTATAAAGTTTTAGAGAAAACGGGCTTAGTTTTCGAATCTAATACCATTTACGATAACAAAGTTCCAGCTTGGATAGAAGATTTTATCAAAAGCAAAAAGCATCATATCAATCCTAAAGCATCAGCACTTTTAGCAGAATATTTGGGTAACGATTTAAGCAAAATTGCCAACGAGCTAGAAAAATTAATGCTGAATGTGCCGCAAGGACAAGAAATTACAACCAAAGAAGTTCAGGATAATATTGGTATCAGTAAAGAGTATAATGTTTTTGAGCTGCAAAATGCTTTAGCCAGAAAAGATGCTTTAAAAGCCAATCAGATTATCAATTATTTTGAGGCTAATCCAAAATCGAACCCTATTGTATTGGTGATGGGTAATTTAAATACATGGTTTACCAAGATTTTGAAGTATCATTATGTTCAAGATAAATCGCAATTGGTCAAAGAACTAGGTGTAAACCCTTACTTTGTAAAAGATTATGATTTAGCTGCTCGTAACTACAACTTAGGTAAAACATTTCAGGTGATTTCTTTATTGCGAGAATACGATTTGAAATCTAAAGGGGTAGAGTCTACTGGCAATACAGAACACGGCGATTTGATGCGTGAATTGGTGTGGAAGATATTGCATTAATTGAGCTTTTTTAGAATCTTAATACTTAATCTGAACTAAAATTGCTATTTATTATTTTTAGTTTAAGTTGTTAATCTAATTTAAAAACGCTGTTTTAAAAAAATCAAAAAGAGTATTTAACTATTGAGATGATGATTTAAAATCTAAAATCACAAAATATGAGTTATACTTATTCTTGTTCTTCAATCCATTTAACGGTCATTAGTAAAAAGTCTAAACTCTTTTTATAATCCAACTCGCCATATTCTAGTCCTAGCGCTTTAATATTACTATAATAGTTGTTCAATTTAATATAGTAGTTTTTCTCCAATTGAATTGTTGTTGCTTCTAGTCCAATTTTTTCAAGTAAAAACCATTTCTCTAACAGCCTTGCGGTTCTCCCGTTACCGTCTTGGAATGGGTGAATTTTAACGAATACTAAATGGATAAGCGATGCATAGTAAAATATCTCATATTGATTAAGTCCTAACTTTAAGAGTTTTTCTATGTCTCTAAAAAGTTTTTCTAATTCATCATTAACCAATCTAGGTTCGGCTGCAACATACTCAATCTGATCATTGCTGTTTAAAACATACATTGGATTTTGCCTAGTAACTCCTTGATAAGAAACGGGTAAAATATTTGTGGTAATAAGTGCATGAGCTTGCTTTAGATTCTCAAGATTCAAACTATGAGTATCAATAAAGTCGTATGCAGCGTACAAATCATCAGCCCTTCTGGTATAATCTGGCTTGAATTCTACTTTTAGAAATTTATGCTTAAAATAGCTGTCAAAATCAATATCTTCTCCCTCTATCTTGGAGGAATAAACAGATGAAACAGATTTATAAAACTGAAAGTAATCTACAGGAATCTCATTCTTCTTAATCTTAGATAACTTATCAAGTGGTAATACATTAATGGCTCTTGTATAATCGTCTAACAGTTCACTATTAAGTGTTTCAAATGTCATATTCAAAGATATGTAATTAAGCTTAATAGTGCTTAAAATGTTAGATACACATTAAGGTGTTAGATAAAGTTTTAGTAGGCGTCTTTAAAAAATATTATTCACAATTAAGCATTATACTTATTCTATCCTCTTATTAAATCGTTTTATTCCAAATGATTTTACAGCAATTCCAAGATTCCATTCAAAGTATCCATTATCTAAATCAGGATGAACTTTTTTATAATCTGTAAAGCTATATCCAAGGGTTCCAAAAACAGATAAATAGCTGTAATTTTTTAATTTAAAATACTTGTTTAAAGTTGTACCAAAAATAAGCCCCCCAGTTTTATTGAAAGTAAATGCTTGATTCAATTCATCCTCATTAATCACAAAAAAAGATGTTCTATTGTATCCTAAATAGGGCTCAATAGAAATTAGTTTTTCAAAATCAAACGAATATCCTACATAATAATCAAGTTTTATGTTATTGAGTGTAGCAGTTGTTAGAAGCGTTTGTCCATTAAAATTCAACTCCTTTTTAGGGTTAATAGACCAAGGTTTAAATCTAAAACCGAAATTAAGTTTATCAACTGTAAGAAAGAAGTTGAAATTCGGTCCTCCGTGTTGCCCAATCCAGCTTGTTGTTTTATTTCTATAATAATAATTAGAAACGGCAATATCCATACGAAATCCAATTCTGGAACGTGTATGGCATTGCACAACTTTATAAGGTTCAATGTTAACTGTATCCTTTTTTTTAGGACTATACTTCATTGAAATATAAGGCTCTATAACTAATGTATCTGTTGAACAGATTATTTCAGGAGTCCATTTTTGTCCAAAAGAGTTTAAGTTGATTAAAATCGTTGATGTAAATATGAAAAATAATTGTTTCACAGTATTCTAGTCAATAAACTGATGATGCACAATTTTATGATTAGTATTCAATTGTTAATTTTAGTTTCTCGAACTCTTGTTTTTTTCCTTGTTTTCCGTTGTCGAAAATCAAATTCAGCCAATGTCTTGAAGACTCTATAAATTGAGTTTGGTTTTGATGCTTAAAATTTTCTAAAAATGTTTTATCAGAAACTGATTTATACTCAAAAATTGCATTTGTTAAAACAGAAATATCATTTTTATGTGTTTTAGGTTCGTTTTCATGTTTATTTTCTCCTTTGAATGGCAATCTAAAAGTCCATGGTAAATCAGATTGGTCTTCATTTTTTATAATGTCAATTTCCATTCCTTGTGGAAAATAATCAGGTTGATATTTAAAGGCATTTTTAAAAATTGTTTCACTGTTATCAGTGTTTACTATACATAGTCCAAAAGGCGAAAAATAGTTAGTTTTATATGCTGCTCTTTGCCAAAGCCCCATAGATTTAGTCTTGTCGCTAGTAATCTCATTTACATCATGCACCCACAAAATTTCTAAGAAAAAGTTGTCGAAATAAAACTTGCGGTTTGCAGTCCCTTGCCCTAAGTGAACTCTGTTACTTCCTTCAGTTAATCCGAAGTTTACCAATTCGTCAGCATCCTGTCCATTATTGTCTGTAAAAATAAAAATATGGTCAATACTCATTGATTAGCATTAATGTTAGTATATGGTTTTTCTGCTGTCGTTGGCTATACGAATTATTTCACCTCATCAATCACCCTTTCCGGTGGGTTAAATAAATGCTGTTGTTTTCTTTTACATTCAGCATAAAATTGGTTATAAGCTTTTTCCATTTCTTCTACCTCATTTATCCCCTTGTATTCCATAAAATATACCCTGGCAACAGGTTTGAAATTTTCGAGGTAATCAAGCAGGGTAACGCCAAAAAAAACCTGAAGAGGTGTTTCTTTTATACGTTTAAAAATATAGTTAAGTCCGCTTCCAAAGTGAATCTTATTCAAATGCATAGAGTACATTCCGGCCTGAGGGTATAGCCCCAACATGATGCTAGGATCTCGAAGTAATCCTGCTGCATAATTTAAAGATTCAATCATTTTCCTCGACTTCCTATCTATCGGAAAACAGCCAACATACTTTAGAAGTGGAAAAATTTTCAGTTGTGACTCAACACTCATCGCTTTAAATTCCTTTTTTAAAATTGATCGGCAAACGCGGTGTAAAATAGCACCATCGTTATAGCTGTAATGGTTCATCAACATTAAACATGAACAATCTTTTGATACATCTAAATCACCGATAAATTTAATAGAAGAGAAATGACGCAAAACCCATCTTTCTACAATATTTGCAGCAATCCATTTTACAATTTTATTAGGAGGGTAGTCTTTTATCATTTTTAATATAAATAGTTTTTAATGGTATGTATGTGATGAGCAAAGATATTTTTTTTAAAATAATTAAAGAAATTGTCTGTTGATTTACAATTAAGTAATCTCTGTATGTTAAATAAATTTTTTTAGGATAACAATCTATTTAATTTGATTATTTTTAATATAATTATAACGAAGTATTTTTACTTACATATATTTAACTTGATTTATAAAATAATACGCTTACTTAATATCAATAATTCTTCATGCCCATCATTAAGTCCAAATATCGTCCTCCATTTTATCTTTTTAGCGCTCATTTACAAACTATTGTACCTGCGATAAGCTTTAAAATAAATCATAAGCTTTATACCACAGAAAAATTAGAGACATCAGATGGTGATTTTATTGAATTAGATTGGATAAAAGGTAGTCAAGAAAAGCTCATGATTCTTTGTCATGGCGTTGAGGGCAACTCCAGAAGTCATTATGTACAACAGATGGCAATACACTTTAGTAAACTTGGATGGACGATTTTAGCTATTCATGCAAGAAGTTGTGGTCGAGAAATGAATCGTTTGCCGCAGGCTTATTACGGCGGGTTTACAAATGATATTGAAACTGTGATATTAAAGTATGCAGAAAGCTATCCTTCTATGGTGCTTGTTGGTTTTTCATTAGGGGGTAATATGGTACTAAATTTTGCAGGCAGACACCATGCACCTCACAGCCTAAAAGCCGTTATTGGTTTTTCTGTACCTTGTGAACTAAGAAGCTCTGAACGTAAACTTGACGGTTTATATAATCGTATCTACTCCGTAAAAATTTTAAAGAAATTGAAGAATAAAATCCGTAAGCTAGAAGCCAATCATCCTGGTGCTTACGATTTAGAAAAGCTAGACAAAATAACCTCATTACAAGAATTTTCTGTTTATTTTACAGCACCTTTTTTTGGTTTCAAGTCTTTAGATGACTTTTATAAAGCAAGTAGTTGCTTGGATGCTCTTTCGAATATCAAGATTCCAACCTTGTTGGTGAATGCTAAAAACGACCCTCTATTAACAAATGGTTGTTTTCCAGTGGAGATTGCTAAGCAAGCAGATCATCTATTTCTGGAAATGCCTAAGCGAGGAGGTCACTCTGCCTTTCCTATCTCTAAAGCAGAATCATGGATGCCTTTGAGGGTAGAAGAATTTTTAAAAGAGGTTAATTCAAAAGTATGTTAGTTATTGAATAGCTTTTTTGAGAATAGTTTATGATTAAGAAGTGGAAACTCTAAAAGCGAAATATGTTTGTAAACGTTTACCGATGCCTTTTAATCATGGATGATTGAGTAGCTTTGATGTCTTCATCAACGGTTTTTTACACATGGTAAAACATAGCGTTTTTCCTGATGTTATCAGTCCATACATCATTTTTACTTTGATGATGAAATGGAGGAATTAAATTGTTTGTATAATATTTTAATATACATATAAAATGAATTATTGGTTAGTAAAATCAGAGCCATTTAAATACAGCTGGGAGCAGTTTAATAAAGATGGTAGAACTTTTTGGGATGGTGTGCGTAATTACCAAGCCAGAAATAATCTAAAAGCCATGAAAGAAGGCGATTTAGTGATGTTTTACCATAGTAATGAAGGTAAACATGTGGTAGGTATTGCTAAAGTGGTAAAGGAATTTTATCAAGACCCTACAACTGATGATACCAATTGGGTAGTGGTAGATTTAGCTCCTGTAGAAACCTTAAAAAATCCGGTAACTTTAGAAACCATCAAAAACGACCCGTTTTTAAAGGATATTTCTTTGGTAAGACAAGGTAGATTGTCTGTAATGCCACTCAAGCAAAATGAGTTTGATAGAATTATAGAATTAGGTTCTTAAGTAGAAAGTAAAAAGTAGAAAGTCAAAAGTAAAAAGAACTAGCATGCGGATATTTAGGAACTTCCAAAAATATTAAAATTCAATTTTCCGAAGAACGAAAGACGGCCTATGAAGATTTGGCCGGAAAGCCCCATAAATCTTTTGCATCAACTTTCATAAAGAACTAGCGGAAAACAATCCGACAGGTGTTGTAGAAACTTTCATCGAGTAAAACCATTCACACCACTCAGGATTGTAGATAAAGATTTATTTAGAGACGAAACTACAAATATTCATCAGTCTTGCCTGCCTGCCGGTAAGCAGGAATTTTTGGCCACTTTTTTTTCAAGAAAAAAGTGGTTAGGGTTGGCCGCCTATGAGGCCGAAAAGTCTTGTGCGTAAAGGTATTTTTTTCTTAGATTTAGTATAAATTATTAAAGATGGATATTTCGTTAAAATATAAGATAGTAGAGAAAATTGTCACGAGTAATGATGAAGCTTTATTGAATGAGATACAATCTTTAATAGGTTTATCAGAAAGTGACTTTTGGAGTGATATTCCATTAGAAGTAAAAAAAGCAATTCATCAATCTCAATTAGAACATGATAAAGGTGAGGGTATTCCTAATCCTCAAGTAATGGAGGAAATGAAGAGTCGCTTTTTAAACAGATAATATGAGATATTATCCAATCATCTGGTCTCCCATTGCGAAAAGTAGTTATTATAACATTCTAGAATATTTAGAACATCATTGGACAATAAAGGAGATTGAAGCCTTTTTTAATCGGACAGAAGAAGTATTAGAGCACATTTCAGTAAATCCTTTACTTTTCCCTTATTCTAAAGAAGGTGGTATACATAAATGTGTGCTTTTGAAGCAAGTAAGTTATTTTATAGAATTAAAGCAAATAATGTAGAACTTTTGGTGTTTTGGGATACACGCCAAGACCCAGCTAAATTAGTTTTATAGAGTTGTTTTTAATTTTTGCGTTTTTGATGGATTCCAAACCTCATAAATCAAAAATCCCATCAACAAACCATACTCTATTATCACTAAAACTATACTTTCTTGATAAGGCCGAGTGCTGTAAGTATAATAGCTTAGGCAAATCAATAAACTCCAAACTATACCAAAGCGCCATTTTACAAAAGGGCTTAGTGCAACTAAAAATAAGATATACCATGGGTGTACAATAGCTCCAAAAATATTGTAAATGAAAATTAACCAGAAAATACCTTCAAGCAAATTTTTGCTTTTAATATAGGTGATGATAAAGCCCGCTAAAGTAAGAGCAATAAGTAACTTACTGGTTTTTGCAATGGGGTTATAGTTGTAGATTTCCCATCCTATAGTTCTAAATAATTGATAAAAGCTTCCGTTAAACTCGAATTTTCCATAATAAAGATTTAAGCTCTCTTTAAAATTTAACAATAATTTTTCTGAATGTATAAAAGGCAAGAATAGTAGTAGACAAACAAAGCCTGTAATCAGGCCGATGAAAATCGTTTTTTTTAAACCTACTTTTTTGATCAACAAGGGGATAAAAATGATAGGTAAAAGTTTGCTGCAAATAGCTAATGCTAAGGAGATAGCAGCTAAAATCCATCTGTTTTTTAATAGCATCCAAACAAATAGGAGAGTAAAAAATATCATCACCGCTTCAAAATGCAGGTTCCCGGTAAATTCAATAATGACTAAAGGATTTAAAGCATATAAGAAAACCAATCGTTCATCTTTTTGATAATGGTTTAAAAGCTTTTTAATAAGGATGATATTTCCAACATCAAACAACAGGATAAAACTCCTTAAAATAACAACAGATGCTAGCAGATTTCCTTTACCCGGTATAGCACTTAAGTAAAAAGCAAGCTGATTTACAGGAGGGTAAACCGAGTAATAATCAGGAGAATTCATGTTATTAAACAAGAATATATCTACCCAGGCAGCAGGGTTTTGTATAAAATCAGCAGGTTGATAACCAAAAGGATTGATTCCTTGGTGCAACAATTGCCCATCCCAGATAAAGCGGTAAACATCATCACTTAAAATAGGAAAGCTAAAAAGAATTAGAAACCTGATGAATATAGAGGTCCGAAAAATTAACCTGTTTGAAATGTGTCTATCATTGATAAGTGTAAAATAGCAGGCAAAGGCGATAGCTATTCCTAACCAAAACTCAAAAATTTGTACCCGGTCTGCTATACCATAACTGAGGTAGCAGATACTCAGTAAGTAAACAATAATTTTAATTAAATCTGAGGCTTGATAGCCTTTAATATTTAAATTCATTTAAAAATTACTTAATTTACGGATCTCAAATTAAATTATAATTAAAGTTTAATTCAGCAAAAAAAACCATGTTACCATATAAAGCCATCATTGTTGATGATGAAGCTAAAGCCCGCTCTTTATTGAGGAACTTTTTAGAGGAATACTGTCCTCAGGTTTTGGTTATAGATGAAGCTCCTGATGTAAAAACTGCTGTAAAGCTCATCAATAAAAACGAAATAGACCTTGTTTTTTTAGATATTGAAATGCCTAATGAAAACGGATTTGCTTTATTTGATTATTTTAATTCGCCCAAATTTAAAACTATATTTTGTACTGCTTATTCAGAATATGCAATTAAAGCTTTTGAAGTTTCTGCAGTTGATTATATTCTTAAACCTATAGGAATACAGAAACTGATAGATGCAGTAAATAAATTAGAAGGTTATCATCTTCATAAAGAAAATCAACTTAAAATACTTCAGGATAATTTATCAGAAAAGCGTATCAAAAAGCTGGCGGTTAACATTGGTGACGGTATGATATTTCTGGACTTGAATGATGTTTTTTATTTTGAAGCCGATGGGTCTTATACCCATGTACACCACAAAGAAGGTAAGCACCTGGCAGTAAAAAAAATAAAATATTTTGAAGATTTATTGTGTACAGATGCCCGCTTTTTTAGAATCCACAGGTCTTATTTAATCAATACAGAGTTATTGAAAAAGTACAGTAAAAAAGAGGGCTTATTTGTGAGTTATGATGACCAAGTGATGCTGCCTATATCCAGAGAGCGAAAAGAAGAATTTGAACAATTTATGCAACAAAATAACCTTTCTTAATGAAAAAAATATTTTCAATTATCCTTTTTTTTAGTTTCAGCAGCGTCTTAAAAGCCGATACCTTGAAAGATTCTTTATTAAAAGAAATCTCATCGTACCAGAAACAGGATACCACCCGGGTAAATTTATTGGTTGATTATTGTATAGCCAATATTTTTACAGGAGATACACTAGCTTTAAAATATGCTCAGGAAGCTTTTCAGCTAGCAAAAAAGCTAAAATTTAAAAATGGCGAAACCGCTGCATTAAACTGTTTGGGTAACTATTATTACCAGCAGGCCATTTACGATAAAGCCATCGTTTATTATATAAAAGCTTTGCGTTTAGCAGAGCAAGAGAAAAATTATAGAAACATCATCATTGGTAAAAGCAACCTAGCCAGCCTATATACCAGAACTAATCAGCAACAAAAGGCACTTCAGGAATTTAAAGAAGCGGATGCTATTTTAATGAAAATGGGAGCAGGTTTATCTCAAAATAGGGCTGCTATTTTAACCAATATGGGTGCAGCCTACTCCTCTTTAGGAGATCATAAACAAGCGGTAATTTATCATCAGAAAGTATTAAGTATTTGTGAAAGATTACAGATTTCTTATGGTATAGCCCTATCCAAGGGTAATATTGGCGAAGAACTCAACTATTTGGGTAAGCATCAAGAGGCCCTTACTTACCTCACTTCCTCCATAGCGGTAGCCAAAGAAAATGGTTTTACTAAACTTTTAGGTAATAGTTATAAAAGTATTGGTCAGGCCTATCTTAAACTTAATCAACTGGAAAATGCGGTTAAATATCTTAAAGAAGCTTTGCAAATAGCTAAACAGGATAACGATCAAAACACGCTGTTAAAAATTAATAAAACACTTTTAGAAGTTTATGAGAAACAGGGCGATTTTAAAAATGCCTATCAGTCAACGTTAGCTTATATGGCCGTAAATGACAGTATTTATGGTAAAGAAAAGCAACAAATTATTGCAGATGTAAATGCCAAATACGAAACAGAAAAGAAAGAAGCGACTATTCGAAATCTCAATCAAAAGCAAAAAATAGCCCAATTACAATCAGCCAAAAAAAATATTTACATCTACAGTATCATTGGAGCTTTTCTGGCTATTGCCGCTATAGCATATTTCCTTTTTTCTAGATACCAAATCAAACAAAAGAATGAATTGCTAAAAACACAATTGGCAGAAGCAGAAAAGTTATTGATAGCAGAAAAGAAAGTTACCGAAAGTGAGCTTAAGGCTTTAAAAAGCCAGATGAATCCGCACTTTATTTTTAATGCCTTAAACAGCATACAAGAGCAGTTTATGTATGGCGATAAATTAAAAGCAAATGAGCAATTGAGCAATTTTACCTATCTAACCCGGCAAATTCTGGAAGTATCAGGTAAAAAAAGTATCAGTTTAAGTACAGAAGTAGAGCTACTTACCAAATATCTGGAACTGGAAAATATGCGATTCCAACAAGACTTTCTCTATAAGTTAAATGTAGAGGAGCATATAGATGACGATTATCTGAAAATACCACCTATGTTAATACAACCTTTGGTAGAAAATAGTATTAAACACGGTTTGATGCATAAAACGGGAGCGAAAATTTTAGAAGTTGATTTCCGTTTATCGGAAGATGAAAACTGTATTTTGTGTACGGTAACCGATAATGGTATTGGCAGAGAAGCATCAGCTCAAATTAAGGCAGTTCAACACGAATCATTTTCTACTAAAGCCATTGCACAAAGGTTACAGCTGTTAAATCCAACACGTACCTTAGATGAGGTCTTTAGCTATACAGATTTAAAAGATGAGAAGGGTTTAACAGCAGGTACAAAAGTAGAAATGAAGCTGCCTCTTATTTTTTCAATATAAATCTTGTGAAATAAAAAATGCAGTTCATGAAGCTAGACCTTGGTTTCATGAACTTATAATTTTAAAGATGTTGATTTTAAATACTTTTGAATAAACAAAATCAAAATCTAAAAGTCATGAAAAAAATTCAACTCTTATTTTTACTACTTGTTACCTTAGCAACAAGTGTAACTTTTACCTCTTGTAAAAAAGATGATGGTCCAGACAACCAAACCTTATTGGTGAAAAAATGGTATTATAAATCTTATGCTAGTGGCGATTTTAGTACAACCTCATTTTATTTAGATGATTATTGGGACTTCAAAGCTAATGGTACTTTTGAAGAAACTTGGGATTGGGGCGATGGTAATTATACTTTAATAAATGATCAAAAAACCATTTCTATAAGTTTTCCCGGTCCTCGTAAAGCTGTAGCTAATATGAAATTAGGAAATCATGTATCAGGAGTTAGCAATGGTACTTTAGCTTCGGAGATTAGAACTTTTGAATTTAACATCACCAAATTAACAGCTACAGAATTAGAATTTACTTATGGAAGTGGAGAAGATATACAAACCTATAAATTTTCTACCACGCCAAACCCTGTTAATAATAGATAGTTTAAGTTATAAAGTGTTATTAAAGTCGGTGCTGTTAAAGTCCCGACTTTCTTTTTTTATTAATTTTGCTATTCATGCAAAACAAATCATTTACAGACCAACTAGGCAGGACAATTAATATAAATTATCCACCCCAAAGAATCATATCTTTAGTACCCTCGCAAACAGAATTGTTGTTTGATTTGGGTTTGTATGAAGAAGTTGTTGGTATTACCAAGTTTTGTATTCATCCCGCAGAACAATTCCAGAAAAAGACTAAGATAGGAGGAACAAAAACCCTTAACATCAATAAAATTAGAGCCTTAAAGCCCGATTTGATTATCGCTAACAAGGAAGAAAATCAGCAAGATCAAATAGAAGCCTTAGCACAAGAATTTCCAGTTTGGATAAGTGATATCAATACCTTAACAGAAGCTTTAACGATGATAAAGCAAGTAGGGGAGCTTGTAGCAACCAAAGCTAAAGCAATTCAAATTGCTGATACTATCAAAGCTAATTTTGATAATTTAATACCTTCATCAAAACCATTAAAAGCAGCTTATTTCATTTGGAAGGACCCTTATATGCTAGCTGGTAAACATACTTTTATTGATGATATACTAAAATATGGCGGTTTTGAGAATGTGCTATCAGAAAACAGATACCCAGAAATAACTTTGGAAGCTTTGCAAAAATTACAACCTCAGGTCATCTTACTTTCTACAGAACCCTATCCATTTAAACAAAAACATATAGAAGAGCTTCAAAAATATTTTCCAAGAGCTTTTATCACTTTGGTTGATGGCGAAATGTTTAGCTGGTACGGCAGCAGATTATTAAAAGCACCAGCGTATTTTTCTAACCTTTATAAAAATCTAACCATAAATTTACCTGTCAAATAAGCTTTACTCTGCCTAAGTATTGGCTATCAGATTGTCTGGAACGGTCGGCTGCCATAAAGCCTATATAAACATCAACTTCCCGTTTAGCAAAATCTAATGGTAGCTGTAAGCTAAAATTTCCGCTTTTACGCAATGCTCCATCATATACAACGCTTATTCCCTCTTTAGCTACAGGGTCATAAACCAAAGCGAGTAATTGGTCTGCTAATCCTATATTTTGTGTTGCATCCCATGAAAATTGTAATACTCCCTGCTGTGTATGGTTAAGATTAGGGTTTAAGGCCTGTTCAAGGTCTCCACCGCTTATCTTAAATAAGGCTGGGTCTATATAAAAGCCTGCATCATCAGCTACTAAAGCATGTTTTCTGGTATAGGCGATAGCAGCCCGATAGCCGCCAGTTTTGGTGAAATACCCTTTATATCCAACTGTTAAGAGTTCTTGGACAGGCTTAAGATAATCCTGTATCAGTTTAAACTTAGCTTGATTAAGTAATTCTTTTTCTGTGAAAACAGTTCTTTTTCTTGGTAATGAGCGCATATAATTGCCTCTGCTACTTTGTACGCCTACCACTGTTCCTACTTTTCCGCTGAAGGCACCTAGTATGCCGTCTTTTATTTTTCCCATAGTTTGATGTAGATTGATTTCTATAAAACTAGTTAATTAATATGTAATTACAAAGTATTTATAAGTAGCTTATAGGGTTATAAAACGAGTGAGTACCCTGTTATCACCCTGTTAGCACCCTGTTAGTACCCTGTTAGCTAGGAAAAATTGGTAAATAAATTACGATATGTTGATTGTTGTTCACCTCAAGAAATTGGATTGTCGGCTTATCTTTATTAGGCTAACTACCATTTATATCCGCCGTATTTAGAGCTTTTGAAATAAATCTGGTTATTTTAGTAGCAGTTAAATGATGATATATTCATCAAAATATCCATAAAGATTTTAATAAGATGGAATTTAAAATATTGTTTAAAAGAATTTTATTTTATAATTAAAATTCATAAAATTAAGCCACTAAGTATATCCCAATAGAATAACAAATACAAGTAAATGAACTCCACTGAGATAAGAAATAGCAACCTTTTAAAACGATACCGAGCGTTTGGAATACTTGTTTAAAATGTATGAAAAATGTTGCAGAAGCATACACTTTTTGTGAAGTAGAAGAAAAGTCGGAACCGTTGATTGAATCTGACTAATATGATGAATTATGATTTTTGATTAAATGATTATATTATGATTGACATAAAAAAATAAAATTCTATGATTGAAAATACTAACAATATAAAATCAAATGAATCAGATAAATCACAAAAATCAGTGGTTAAGACAAATTATAAATATTCTGAATTAACAGGCAAAATTATTGGCTGTGCAATGGAAGTGCATAAGATATTGGGGAATGGTTTTCAAGAAGTTATTTATCAGAGAGCATTGGCAAAAGAAATGATGTTGCAAGGTGTTGGGTTTTCAAGGGAACACGAAATGCCTATTTTTTATAAAGAAGAGCAAATTGGAACAAGAAGAGTAGATTTTTTGATTGAAGATGTTATATCTGTTGAATTAAAGGCATTAACTCACACAGAAGATGTCCATTTGGCTCAAGCCATCAATTATTTAGAAGCTTATCATTTAGAAGTAGGTTTACTCATTAATTTTGGGGCGAAGAGTTTAGAATTTAAAAGACTTATCAATTCAAAGTTCAATCAGAAATCAATTCAATCAAGAACATCAATATAATCAGTGGTTCAGACAATGGGAATCGAACTTATACTATAAAAATGCTGAGGGGAACATTAAAATTGATGTTCAACTTGAAGGAGAAACTGTTTGGCTCATCCAAGATCAAATGGCTACTTTGTTTGGTAAAGCCAAATCAACCATTAATGAGCATATCAAAAATATATACGGAAAAAGAACTTGAAGAAGCTGCTATAATGAAGAAATAGCATGATTACACCTTGTTAGCAAATTTCATAAAAGCATTTTTTATCCATTCAAGAAAATAAATATCTTCGTAGCCAAAATAAATACGGTTATACCTATGAAGAAAATTTTACTTATTGCAATAGTAGTTGCTGTTGCAACAAATTTAAAAGCACAAACTACAGCAACTAATTTAGCTCAAAGGCCAGCTATCACTAAAACAACTGATAGTTTAAAGAAAGACAGTGTTGCAAAACCAGCTGCAACAACTTTTTCTAAATTTAGGTTAGGTGGAAGCGGAGGTTTAAGTTTTTTATTAGCTAAAATTAACGATCAAGTACCTGCAGAATCTAAAGATTATGTAAGAGGTCTTAAATCTGGAGCTCATTTTAGTGTGGATGCGAGTTACTTTTGGAGACAACAGATCGGCTTAGGATTAAAATACATTAACTTTAATTCTAAAAATGAAGGTAAAGTATTTGCCGATGATGGCTCTGGTTTTGGACCATCTCTTCAAAATGTAGAAGATAATATTACTACACAGTTTATTGGTCCAATACTTTATAGTCGATACTATTCTAAAAATAGAAAAATAGAATTAATAACAGGTTTTGGTTTAGGTTATCTGGATTATAGAGATATTGGTAAACTTATGAATACTGATATAACTATAAAAGGAGGTACTGTAGGTGTGAATATGGACTTTAGCGCAGATTTTTACCTCTCCAAAAATCTTTCTTTTGGCCTAGGTATTGGGTTAGTAGGTGGCACACTTAGGAAATATGATATGCAAATAGGCAATATGACCCAAACCGTTGAATTAGAAGAAGGCAATTATGAAAGCTTAACCAGACTAGATATTTTCACCGGCTTAAGATGGAAATTATAAATCTTTAAAAGCTTAATGTTTTGCAACCTATTGATGTAGAAACGTTTAACTGGTTAATCTAAGACAGCTCTTTTAAAAATCAAAAAAAATAAGAAAAGCATTTGATTTAAATAAGACAAATTATATCTTTGCAGTCCCAAAACGTTAAAGCCTTTTGGAGAATAAAATCCTAAATGCGGAAGTGGCGTAATTGGTAGCCGCACCAGACTTAGGATCTGGCGCTTCACGGCGTGGGGGTTCGAGTCCCTTCTTCCGCACAAACCAATCCCTTTCAAGAAATTGAGAGGGATTTTTGTATATAGTCGTATCATTTAAAAAATACTCAGAAATGAACATTACACAGGAAAAAACCGGTGATCTTAATGCAGTGGTAACCGTAAAAATCAGTCCTGATGATTACCAGGAGAAAGTAAATAAAGCCATTAAAGAACAGGCTAAAAAAGCTAAAATTCCAGGATTTCGTCCAGGAATGGTTCCTCCTTCACATATCAAAAAAATGTATGGTAAAAGTATTTTAGTGGATGAAATCAATACCCTGCTTTCTGATACTGTAAATAACTATTTACAACAAAATAACATCGAAATCTTAGGGCAGCCTCTTCCAAAAGAAGATGATAGCCAATTTAACTGGGATTTTAACGATGAGTTTGTATTCAATTACGAGCTTGGTCTAGCACCAGAAATAAATGTTGAGTTTACTTCAAAAGACAAATTAACGCAATACGTAGTAAAAGCAGACAAAGAAACTTTAGATGCTCGTATCAAAAACATCAGAAGAAGTTATGGTAAAATGACAAATCCTGAAGTTGTAGAAGCAGGTGATGTAATTTTTGGCGAGTTTGTTCAGCTAGATCAACATAACGAGGTTCTAGAAGGCGGTATCAATGTAACTTCTTCATTAAGATTAGAGATTGTAAGTGATGAAAATATTCAAAAATCTTTAATCGGTTTGAAAAAAGGTGATGTTGTTGAAGCATTTGATTTAGTAAATGCTGTTAATGACCATACACAAATCGTTAAAATCTTAAAATTAGATGAGGAGAATCCAATCATCCCTCAAACTAAATTTAAGTTAACCGTTAAAAATATCAATAGATTAGAAGAAGCTGATTTAAATCAGGAGTTTTTTGATAAACTATTTGGTGAGGGTGCTGTAACTACAGAAGCAGAATTTGTAGCAAAAATTACAGAAGAAGTTGAGTCTATGATGGCTCAGGATGCAGACCGTAAGTTAGCAGCAGATTTGTACCAATACGGTGCTTCTAAAGCAGATATGCAATTGCCTGATGATTTCTTGAAAAGATGGTTAAAAATGACCAACAAGGAATTAACCGACGAAGAATTAGAAAAAGGTTATGATGATTTTGCTAAAAACCTAAGATGGACTTTAGTAGAAAACAAAATTATCAAAGATAATAGCATCGAAATTAAGTATGAGGATGTTTTAGAGGCCGCTAAACAACGTTTAGATGCGCAGTTTAGAATGTATAGCCCTCAAGCTTTAACAGAAGAGCAATTGAGTCAATATGCTGTACAGTTTTTACAAACCAAAGAAAATGCTAATCGTATTTTTGATGAAGTGAAAGCTCAAAAAGTATTTGATTTCTTAAAAACCGTTATCACGTTAGATAAAAAAGAAATTGATTATGTGAAATTTCAAGAGTTAGCTTAATTTAAGTTACCTCAGGCAAGAAGCAGCTTCAAAAGAGCTGCTTTTTGTATTTATAAAAAGGACATGTTAAGGCAATAAACTTTCTTTACAAAGAGTTGTTAAATATAAAGTCACTGTTAGCGCCATGATTAAATAAATTATTCTTTTAGATTTAAATAAATATTACATATAATTGATGATGATAATATTGCGCTTTTAGAAGATTTAAATAACTTGTGTTGTGGTTTACATTTGATAAAACACGGTAAAAAAAAGCTTTAATTAAAAATACATACAATGAATATAGATAAAAACGAGTTCCGTAAATATGCCGTTAAGCACCACAGGATAGGTGGTATGCATGTAGATAAATACATCAATAATGTAGAGGGGATCATGATGCCGAAATCCATGACACCTTATATCATAGAAGAGCGCCAGTTAAATGTTGCTCAGATGGATGTTTTTTCGAGATTGATGATGGATCGTATCATTTTCTTAGGTGATGCCGTATATGATCAAAATGCCAATATCATTCAAGCACAGTTGTTGTTCTTACAATCTACAGATGCTAAACGTGATATTCAGATATACATCAACTCGCCAGGAGGTTCTGTATATGCTGGTTTAGGTATTTATGATACCATGCAATTTATATCTCCGGATGTGGCAACCATTTGTACAGGTATGGCAGCTTCTATGGGTGCAGTATTGATGTGTGCTGGTGCAAAAGGTAAAAGAGCTGCTTTACCTCATGCCCGTATCATGATTCATCAGCCATCTGGTGGGGCGCAAGGTGTGGCTTCAGATATGGAAATCAATTTAAGAGAAATGCTAAAGCTTAAAAAAGAACTTTATGACATCATTTCTAAACATTCTGGTCAAACTTATGAGTGGGTAGAGAAAGCATCAGACCGTGATTACTGGATGAAAGCAGATGAGGCCAAAGAATTTGGAATGATTGATGAAGTGTTAAGCGTAAATTCAAATAAACAATAATGAGTAAAAATCAAAAAGATATCAAATGCTCTTTCTGTGGTGCTGGTAAGCAGGATTCTTTAATGCTTATTGCCGGATTGGATGCGCACATTTGTGATAAATGCGTGGCACAGGCTAATGATATTCTGGCAGAAGAATTTACCCTAAGAAAAGGTAAAAATGCACATGCCACCCTTACTTTATTAAAACCACAAGAAATAAAAAGCCATATAGACCAATATGTAATAGGGCAGGATAGTGCTAAAAAAGTATTGGCCGTTGCGGTTTATAACCATTACAAAAGGTTAAATCAAAAGATTGGTAAAGATGAGATAGAGATTGAAAAATCTAACATCATGATGGTGGGCGAGACAGGTACAGGTAAAACATTGTTAGCCAAAACTATTGCCAAAATTTTAAATGTACCTTTTTGTATTTGTGATGCTACAGTTTTAACCGAAGCTGGTTATGTTGGTGAAGATGTGGAGAGCATCTTAACCCGCTTGCTACAAGCTGCCGACTATGATGTAGCTGCGGCAGAAAGAGGGATTGTGTATATTGATGAGGTTGATAAAGTAGCTCGTAAAAGCGACAATCCATCCATCACCAGAGATGTTTCTGGTGAAGGTGTGCAACAGGCCTTGTTAAAAATATTGGAAGGTACTATTGTAAATGTACCTCCTCAGGGCGGTCGTAAGCATCCTGACCAAAAAATGATTCCGGTAAATACCAATAACATTCTATTTATTTGCGGAGGTGCTTTTGACGGTATCGAAAAGAAAATTGCCAATCGTTTAAGAACACAAACTGTAGGCTATAAAATTAAAACGGAAGATAGTGAGGTAGATCTAGAAAATCTGTATAAATACATCACACCGCAAGATTTAAAATCTTTTGGGATGATACCAGAGTTGATAGGAAGGGTGCCCGTATTAACTTATCTTAATCCTTTAGATAGAGAAACTTTATTAAACATTTTAACAGAGCCTAAAAATTCATTGATTAAACAGTATAAAAAACTGTTTGAGTATGAGGATATCAGTTTAGAGTTTACCAAAGAAGTTTATGAGTTTATTGTAGATAAAGCTTTAGAGTTTAAGTTGGGGGCTCGTGGTTTAAGATCTATTTGCGAAGCCATCATGATTGATGCGATGTTTGAAATACCATCACAGAAGCAGAAGTCGAAAACTTTATTGATAGACATGGATTATGCCCGGGAGAAATTTGAAAAATCAGATCTCAAAAAATTAAAAGTTGCATAATTGAAGCGCCCCGGACAAATATCACGGGGCGTTTTTGTTATCAACCATGGTTATAATTAAAAAAGAAATTTATGAACGAAGAGAAAGACGTGAAAAAGAAAACAGTTAAGGTACCACAACATGAAGTAAATAGTCCGGTAAAAGTTGGACTAAAATCTAAAGATGATATCGTGAAAAACTGGTTGCCACGCTATACAGGCAGAGCATTAGATGAATTTGGAGATTATATTATCCTGACTAATTTTTCTAAATATGTACAGCTATTTGCTGATTGGCATGATGGAGCGCCCATATATGGTTTAGACAAACCTATGCAAAGCGTAACTGCAGATGGTATTACCATTATCAATTTTGGGATGGGGAGTGCCTTAGCGGCTACCATGATGGATTTATTAACTGCCATAAAACCCAAAGCAGTAGTTTTTTTAGGTAAATGCGGTGGTTTAAAAAAGAAGAATCAAATAGGGGATTTGATTCTTCCTATTGCTGCCATTAGAGGAGAAGGAACTTCTAACGATTATCTGCCGGCAGAAGTACCAGCATTACCTGCTTTTGCTTTGCAGAAAGCTATTTCTACTACCATAAGAGACCACTCTAGAGACTATTGGACGGGAACCGTTTATACTACCAACAGAAGGGTTTGGGAGCATGACAGAGAGTTTAAAAAGTACTTGAAAGGTTTGAGGGCTATGGCTATTGACATGGAGACAGCTACCATATTTACAACTGGCTTTGCTAACAAAATTCCAACCGGAGCTATCTTACTGGTATCAGACCAACCCATGATTCCGGAAGGTGTTAAAACCGCAGAAGCAGATGCCTCACAAACAGCTGTAAAACATGTAGAATCTCATTTAAAAATAGGTATAGACTCTTTAAAACAATTAATCAACAACGGATTAACGGTTAAGCATCTAAAGTTTTAAGGATTGATTTCTATCAGAATGGTTAGAAATCCTGTTAAGTATCCGAGGGTATCGTCTGTTAAAGTAGTTTTATGATGTTTATTTAAATTGTGATAAAGATAATTTTACAAACCAATATGTTTGTATCTGATAAGGTTAAGGGATTTTTTAAAATATATGTTTTAAACTTATTTTAACAGAATGAAATAAATAGTTTTAAATTATCTAGCTATGGAGAAAGAAAACGAGCAATTGCTTGAAAAGATTAAGGGATGCATCAGCTATTATTACCCTAAAGGTTTGAATGAGGTATTTGATTGGGAGGTAATGTATGAAACCGTAGAGTACAAATCCTTAATGCAAAAATTAGAAAAATCAGGCAGCGATTGGTCACAATGGAATTTATTTAAAGAAAATTTGGATAAGATGGGAATTGGTTTTTCAGATTATTCTACGCCTGCTAAATATAATGGATGTTTTCATATACAAATCAGATTGATGCCCTCGCTTATTTTATTGATATGTGTAAGCCCAATATTTCCAGCTTATTTTTTTATGACTATAGAACCTCCTCATGGAGTAAGGGCTTTTTGGTGTAAATGTCCTTGGGAACATGAGCAATTTCATCAAGTGCTTGAACTTTTTAAAAGTATATATCCAAAGCATGTTCTAATCCCAGAAGAAATATTAAAAGTAAAAATTCCTAATTATTCAGTAGACCCATTTAATTTAGGTGAAGCCAGAGTTATAAACTATTTATTTACCCATCTAACTCAATTCGATGATATGCTGATTTGAGATTTATTATTTTAACGGAAAGTCAGTAAAACATGTAGAATCTCATTTAAAAATAGGTATAGACTCTTTAAAACAATTAATCAACAACGGATTAACGGTTAAGCATCTAAAGTTTTAAGGATTTGGCTATCTATATATTTAGAAAAACCCGTAAAGTAAGTATTTTACGGGTTTTTGCGTTTTTATATAAATTTATTTGCAATAATTTGCGTTTTTAAATTTATTTTTTCTTAATATTACGTAAGAAAACGCAAAATATGGTGATAAGATTTACTTTGCTATTCCTTTTTGTTATAAATTTAAATGCTGCTTTTGCTCAAAACAGTACAAAGAGAGGGCTTAGGGGGGCATGGCTTACAACCTTTTCTAATATAGATTGGCCTGTTAGGACACAATCTGTTGCTCAGCAAAAAAGTGCATTAATCAATATTTTAAATCATCATCAAGCAACGGGTATAAATGTGATATACCTGCAAGTAAGAAGTCAGTGTGACGCTTTATATGCAAGTACCATTGAACCTTGGTCTGCCGATTTGACTGGAACGCAAGGGCTTGCGCCTTCTCCTTTTTGGGATCCTTTACAATTTGCTATAGAAGAGTGTAAGAAAAGAGGGATGGAGCTTCATGCTTGGTTGAACCCATACCGGGCGATTAGTAATGTTAATACAATCAATAGTTTTGCTGCTAACCATGTGGCTAGAAGGCATCCCGAATGGCTGTTACAAGCTGGTAATTTAAGAACGCTAGACCCTGGTTTACCTGAGGTTAGAACTTACATCAATACTGTTATCTCGGATATTGTTAACCGATATGATGTGGATGGGATACACTTTGATGATTATTTTTACCCTAATGCTACTTTTAATGATGATGTTACTTTTCAGAATCATGCTAGAGGTTTTACTAACAGGGATGATTGGAGAAGAGATAATGTGAACCTTCTGATACAAGGAGTATACCAATTGATTAACGCAGCTAAGCCCTGGGTTAAGTTCGGGGTGTCGCCATCTGGTATCTATAGAAACAGTAGCAACCCAGATATTGGAACACCAACTTCCGGCCTACAACATTATTCGCAATTATATGCTGATTCTAAAAAATGGATTGCTGAAGGATGGGTTGACTATTTAACTCCGCAGGTATATTGGTATATAGGGCAGCCCGGTGCAGATTATAGTCGTATAGTACCATGGTGGAATAATAATGCTGCCGGAAGACATATCTATATTGGTATGGCTGGTTATAAAGTTAATGATGCTACCCAAGGAACAAATTGGACACAGCGATCAGAGATACCGAACCAAATTAGATTAAACAGAAGTTTTGCTAATGTTTATGGCGAAGTGTTCTATAATACCAACAGCTTGTTAAGTACCACAAGGCTTAATTTTAGAGATTCTTTAAGACTACGTTTCTACAATACAAAAGCACTATTGCCTTTAATGCCTTGGAAAGATAATGTAGCCCCGCAAGCGGTTGCTAATCTACAAGGGGCTAAGTTTGGAGCAGATTCTTTGGTGTTAAATTGGTCTTTACCCAATCAGAATAGTTTAGGAGAGTTTGATAAGGTAAAGCAAATTGTGGTATATAGGTCTTTAAACGCTACCATCGATTTAACAAATGCAGCAAATATTTTAGCTATAGTACCTGCTGGTGCGGGTAGATTTGCCGATAAAACCATAGGTAATGGGAATTATCATTATCAAGTAACAGCCTTAGATCGTTTTCATAATGAAAGTATTGGGTCTAATATCGTTTCAACTCTAACCACCAGCTTACCAGGCGAACAAGAAATTAATCATCAAGTCGTTAAGATTTATCCTAACCCAATTACACAAAATCAAGTTCATTTGGTTTTTCCTGATACCTACAAAGAAGATGAGATAGCGGTATCCATTGCGGATTTAACAGGAAGAAAAGTATTTGAGGAATCTTTATCTACGAGAAGGCAATCCAGTTTCTTGCTAAATGTAAATCTGCAATCAGGCTTATATATTTTATATATACAAGGGAAAGGTTTGATAGAGCGTTCTAAAATAATTATTCAATAAATGTTAAAAGAAAATTAATCCAACTATATCACTTAAAAATTATTATTATGAGAAAAAAATTACTTTGTATGTTGCTTTTGGCTGGGAGTTTAAATGCTTACAGTCAAGGACCTTTAACAAAAAATTGGGAAATTCTTGCTACAACAACTACGGGAGCTTTGATTGGTAATACATCTTTACAGACAACTATTGCCTATAATAAAGTAACAGATAAACTTTATTTGCCTGAGCGTAATAATAAAATCAGTATCTTGAATCCTGCTACTGGAGCATTGAGTAGCCCATCAACTCTAACTGTGTTAAATACGGCACCAGCTTGGACACAAAGTTTTAAATATACTAAGATTAGAGTTACCGATGATGGTGTGATTTATGCGTGTAATATGACTAATCCAGCGTCTGTTACAGATGCTGCAACAATTTACATTTATAGGTGGGCTTCAGAATCAGATACTGCACCAACTACATCTGCAATTTCGATAACCGGTCGTGTTGGAGATTCTTTTGCTGTAACTGGTACAGGAGTAAATACTGTAATATATTTAAGTGGAGCTAATAACACGAAATTATTTATCTGTAAAACTACAGATGGAGTAACATTTACACTTGATAATACAGTAACCTTAGGAGCTGCTAGTCAAGCAAGATCTTCTATTTCTGCTATTCCATCATCATCGGATATATGGATAAATGCTCCAAGTGTTGAAGCAAGAAGAATTTCCATAGCTTCAACTGGAACGATTACTTCCACTAGTGCGGTAGCTTCGTCTGCAATCAATCAAATTTACGCTAATACAGAATACATACAAGAAGGTTCAGAAAAGTATTTAGCTGTTTCAGGTGCGGTAATAGGAGGGTCATACAATGCTGCCACAGGACTAGGATTTGATTTTAAATTGTATAAAATAACAAATTTCACGACACCACCTACAGACGGTGTTACAGAAGTTGGAACTGGCAAATTAAGTGATGTGACAGCAGCAGCTCCATTAACATTTTATCAAAATACAAATGCTTATGCGGATGTTGCTTATAAAAAGAACGGTAATGGAACTTATACTTTCTATAATTTAATTTGTAATAATGGTATGGCTGCTTATACTACTGCGTCAACCCTTCCAGTTTCTTTAACTTCATTTACTGCTGGATTATCCAATGGCGTTAGCAAATTAAATTGGACAACTGCCTCTGAGTCTAATAATAGGGGGTTTGATGTTCAAAGATCTACAGACGGAGTGGAATTCGCCTCAATTGGTTTTGTTGCTTCTAAAGCTGTACAAGGTAATTCTTCATCCTTAATTAATTATAGCTATGAAGATAAAACAGTGCCAGCAGGTACCCACTACTATCGTTTAAAACAAATCGACTTAAATGGCGATGTTGAATACTCAACGATTAGAGTAGTAAATAATGTTTTAAATGAATTAGCTGTTAAAATTTATCCTAATCCTGCTCAAAATACTTTGACCCTAAGTACACCGCTTTCTTTAAAAGGAGCTAGTTATACCGTTTACAATATGGTAGGTCAAGATTTTATTAAAGGAAAAGCCGATGAACTTACTAGTATTGATGTATCCACTTTGATGCCAGGTATCTATTTTATTAAAGTTATAAGCTTACAAAACGAAGTACAATCCATAAAATTTGTAAAACAGTAATACCTATACAGTAAAAAAAACAAGAAGCAGGCAGACTTCGCCTGCTTTTTTATTCAACTGATTGTTTTTGCGGTTTTTTACAGTGTGGAAAAATAAAATTGCATAAAAACGCAAAATTAAAATTTTATGCTTATATTAGCTTAAAGCAATTGTAAAAATCAATAAATAATTAATTAACAGCCAATTATTCTTAATTCGTGAACTTTACTCAATCAAATTTAACATTATGAAAAAAAGACTAATCGCGAGTGTTTTTGGACTAGTCTTGTTCTCTTTGCAAGTTTTTGCGCAACAGAAAGAGATAAGTGGAAAGGTAACAGACGCTGGAGACGGACAACCGCTCCCTGGTGTTGCTGTGTCTTTAAAGGGGACTTCAAAAGCCATACAAACCAATGTAGATGGAAATTATAAAATTTCTGTGCCGGAAAATGCAGTTTTAGTATTTTCTTTCGTAGGTATGCAAACTACTGAAAGAACAGTAGGCGCTTCTAACGTTATAAACGTAGCTTTAAGTGCCGATACTAAAGTTTTAGGTGAAGTTGTTGTAACAGCTTTAGGTATAGAAAGAGATAAACGTACACTTACCTATGCTGTTCAAACCGTAAAAGGAGATGATTTAAGAGATGCTAATCAATCCAATATCATCAACAGTTTACAAGGGCAAATAGCTGGTGCGCAAATTACCTCGTCAGGAGGATCTCCTGGTTTACCATCAGAAATTATTTTAAGAGGTGTTTCATCCCTAACCGGGGACAACCAGCCTTTAATGATTGTAGATGGAATTAGGGTAAGTAATGCATCTACAAATGGTACCATCAACCGACTGGCCGATTTCAATCCAGAGGATATAGAAGATATTTCTATATTAAAAGGAGCGGCAGCAGCAGCGTTATACGGGATAGATGCCGCTTCTGGAGCTATCATCATCACTACTAAAAAAGGTAAAACGGGTGCTGTACAAATTAACGGAGGATACAAAAGCTTTGTAGAAACTGTAGGAAAAACACCAGGTCAGCAAAAGTTATTTACCACAGGTATTGGAGGTGTTTTTGATGAAAGATCAACTTCATCTTGGGGTCGTAAGTTTAGATATGATGAGCCTATTTACGATAATATTAATCGTTTTTTTGAAACCGGTTTTGTAAATGATGTCAATTTAAATATTAATGGAGGTACCGAAAAATACAATTATTACATGAGTGGTAATTATAGAGATGGTTCTTCGATAATCCCAAACACAGGTTCAGAAAGGATTACTTTTCTTTTAAAAGGAACAGCAAAGCTTGCTAAAAACTTAAGTTTAGGTGGGTCTGCCAATTATATTTCTAATAACATTAAAGAAGGTATAGTAGGAGGCACATCAGGTGGTTATGCAAATAGTATTTATAATTATCCATTACGTTATGACATTTTAAGGTATGAGCAGCCTAACGGCTCTCCTTTTTATGAGTATTCGGATATCACAGGTTCAGATGAAACCTTAATCCTTTCACCTATGTGGAATGTGATGAAAAATCCAAGAAATACAAACACCCAACGTATAGTTGTTAACGGAAACTTAGATTATAAAGTTAATAACTGGATAAATCTATCCTACAGAATAGGTCAGGATTTCTACAATCAAACCTACTCTAATATCACAGTGGAAGGTACACCAGGTTTATTAACAGGTCGCCTTTTTGAGAATAAAGGTAATTACAAGTTTATCACCAATATCTTAAACAGTACTTTCGATAAAAATATCACTAAAGATTTAAGAGCGACCTTAATTCTTGGAGGTTCATCAGAGTATTTTGAATCAAGAACAAATGCCATTTCGGGCGAGAATTTTATTGTACCTGGTATTTATAGTGTTAACAACATCGACAGAAATAACTTAACCGTTACAGAGGCTTTTCCGCGTAGAAGACGCTATGCAACCTATGGTGATTTTAAGTTGGATTACAAAAGTATGTTAACTATCGGTATAACGGGTAGAAACGACTGGACATCTACTTTGCCAGAACAAAACAGGTCTTTTTATTCACCTTCTTATTCGGCTAGTTTTACATTTTCAGAGTTGTTTGAAAACAGAGGTACTTGGTATGGTAAATTAAGAGCCAGTTATGCAAAAGTTGGTAAAGATGCACCTATTTACAGAACAAATACAAATTTAAGACAGTTTTTGGGTGTAGGCGGAGGTTATCAAAATGATCCTACCGGTGGAAATGCAGACTTATTACCAGAAACTACGATTGAGAATGAATATGGAGCTGAATTTAGAATACTTAAGAACAGGTTAGGGATTGATGTTGCATACTATGATAAAGAAAGTAGCAATCAAATTGTTACTGCCAGAGTACCACTAACAACGGGTTTTGTTATTAAAGCTTTTAATGCAGGTAGGTTAAGAAACAGAGGGGTTGAAGTTTCATTAAACGGTAGCCCGATAAAAGGTAAGAACTTTAATTGGGACGTTACCTTAAATGGTTGGAGAAACAGGTCTAAAATGCTAGAATTCCCAGGTCAAATTACAGTATTCCCTTATACATTTGGCCAACCTTATACAGCTGCTATCGCAGGGTCTATGATTGATATGCCTGTATTAGGTATTATTGGTACCGATTATCTTAAAAATGAAGACGGATTTACCATTATAGATAATACAGGTTATCCGGTTATTAACTCACAAAGTTCACAACTATATATTGGTAACAGAGAGCCAAAATTAAACTTAGGTTTATTAAATAAATTTAATTACAAAGCATTTACCCTATCATTCTTATGGGACTTCCGTTTTGGGGGTGATGTATATAACGCCACACGGTTAGGGATGGTTTCTAGAGGATTAGCAGAAGATATTGGTGTGTACAGAGATAAAATGTATGTTTTTAACGGAGTTGTACAGCAAGCAGATGGTTCTTTTATCAAAAATACCAGAGAAGTAGCATTAGATTTTGCGTTTTTCACGAATAGATACACACCTGTTGGAACTAATTTTATAGAGACCGTAAACTGGGCCAGAGTTAGATACATTACTTTGGGTTATAGTGTACCTAAAAAAATGGCAGAAAGACTTAAAGTAGGAAGATTAAGCTTTGAAGCATCAGCTCAAAATCCAATTTTAATTACCAATTATAGCGGAGGTGATCCGGAAGTAAATAGTGCAGGACCTAATGCCGGAGGCGGAGGGGGAAGTACCATGGGAGTTGATTTTGGAAATATTCCTTTGTCAAGAACATTTTCATTAGGAGTAACTGTAGGATTTTAATCAAAGAATGATGAAAAATATTTTTAAAACATTTTCGATATTACTGGCGGTATTTCTATTAACATCGTGTTCTAAACTCGATATTAATGTAAATCCAGTAAACCCGGTAACCTCACCATCTAATTTAAGGTTACCAGCCATTTTAGGAAATATGGCCTATCACAATTATTCACATGCTCGTTTTGCTAGTTATCACTCTTTTTACCTTACTACAAGATTATCAAATACAAGAATCGAGTCTCAATTAGATTATAACGCCATTACCCGTTTAGGCGCATGGAGATGGCATTATTTTGATGTTGGAAGTAATTGTAGAGGCTTAATTGAAACTGCACAAAGAGAGGGCTCATTTAATTATTTAGGTGTAGCTAAAATTATGTTAGCTTACTCTTACCTTACTGCAACAGATTCTTTTGGAGATATGCCTTATTCTCAGGCTTATAGTGCGAGTTTCAATCCTGTTTACGATCCGCAACAACAAGTATATGCAGGTATTGAAAGCTTATTGAATGAAGGTTTGGCTGATCTTGAAAAAGCGAGTCCTTCTGATAGACCTATGAATGCTACTTCCGATTTAATTTTTAGTGGCGACTTGAGAAAATGGGCTGCTTTTGCAAAAGCAGTAAAAGCTAGAATGTATTTGCATACAGCAAATTTTGATAATGGATACGATCGTTTAATTACCACTGTAGATGATGCATTAGCAAATTTTGATGATGCGATATACAAATATCCAGCTGGTGCTACCAGAGAATGGGAAATGAATTTATGGGGCCCACAAGTTGCAAGTCCTGAATTTAACTTCGCTGATATAAGAAATGTATTGGTGGAATCTATGCATACCGATTTTTTAATGAATTATTTAACATTAAATGAAGCCGGTTTAACTTACGATCCTAGATTGTTTAAACTTACAACGCCAGGAGCCAATAACAGGTATTTAGCTGCTAGAGCTTCAGAAGGTTTGTCTACGCTGGGTTTACCAACAGGAACTACCATGGCAGATTTTGCGAACTTGTATAATGGTTTTTGGACAAGAAATGATTCTCCTGCGCCATTTATCCTAAAGGAAGAGCTTTATTTCATAAAAGCAGAAGCTTTGTTTTATAAAGGAAATCTTGAGGCAGCACACGCAGCTTATGAGCTAGGTATAGAAACTAACTTAAGAAGATTAGGGGTTTCTGATGCTGATATTGCCGCATATATGACTACATCTAAAGTAGTTTCAGATCCTACTGTATTAAAAATCAGTGATATCATGATGCAAAAATATGTTGCCATGTATCTTCAAGGAGAAACTTGGGTAGATATGCGTAGGTATGGATATAGTACAACAGCTTATCCGGGAATCTATTATCCAAGAAATGCGCTTGCAGAATGGCAAGGAAGATGGATTCAAAGACTTCCGTACGATAGACAAACCGAATATATTTATAACCCACAGGAGATTGCAAGATTTGGTGCAGATGCCAGAGATTGGGTATTTAATCCAGTGTGGTGGGCAGAACAGTCACAATTAAAAAACTAACGACATGAAATGCATTAACATATTTTTAATTGCAGGATTGGCCCTAGGACTGCTATCCTGTAAAAAAGAAAGTCCGATTACAGATTTAGGTAATACACTTGATAATAATGCCCACAGAGCAACTTTAAGAGTTACTTTAAATAACAGAACACCCGCAATAGGAGACTCTATTATTCTTACAGCCTCTACATGGCATATTAATGACATTATTGATAAAGTAGAATTTTCTGAAACTGTAGTAGAAAAGTATGCAGTAAACCTTGTTTTGAATAATACTACTTTAAATTCTTTTGTGGATGATGTACCCGTATATCTTGTAGTAGATTCTGTTGAAACAGATAATATCTACTATACCATTATAAACGAGAATAATGAGCTGAACAAATTTTACGAAACACTTAGCGATGCTTACGTTATCAGAAATGTTTATAAAAAGTTTGTACCACAGGATATTAAGGATGCAGAATTAATCAATGCGCTTTCTGATGAAGGATTTGCCTCTTTGAAAGATCATTTGAGTAGAAATATTAATGTTTTAGATTATAGAGCTTTATTTCCAACGGCACCTACTAGTGATATTAGTGGTGGTTCCTTAACAGCAGCCGGAAGAGCTAATCTAAACGCTAACTTAACCAGGCAGCTTTTGATTAATAATGCTTTGAGGACGGCAACTAAAAAAGGAGAGCTGATTACAAATCTGAAGGTAAAGGTAACCTCACAAAATAAAGCCTTTAACGAAGTATTAACAGTTTTTCAGGCTAAATATTAGACATATTAAAGATGAAAAAATATTTATTGTATTTAATGGCGGTTTTTTTGTTTGCAGGAGCTTGCAAGCAAGATGAAATCAGCAGAATTGAGCCCACGGGAGAATTTGATGTTTATTTTGATTTTCCTCAGGGTAATATCACCGCTCCAACCAAACTTATTTTAACAAACCGTTCAAGGTTTTCAGAAAGGTTTTTATGGAACTTTCCGCAGGGTAAAATTTTAACTAATGAAGGGCTACAAGATATATCTTCTAGTACCAAGATTGTGCCTGATACTATAGTGTACGAACTGCCAGGCACCTATAAAGTAACCTTAACAGCTTGGCAAGATGGTAGGGTGGATTCTTTGGTTAGAGAGCTTGTTGTAAGAAAGAGAACCCCAGTTATTACAGCTCCAGCCAATATAGAGGTGTTTAATGATTACGAATTTCAGGCTTCTGCCTTTAAATTTCCAGATAGAGATATTACATTCTCATGGGATTTTGATGAGCCAGGTTTAGTTTCAAATGAACAAAATCCAACTGTTGCTTTTGAAAGAGAGGGTCTTCATACCATAACATTAACTGTTAATGATGGTGAAGAAATACTAACGGTAACCAGGATTATTGAAGTAAAAGGTGAGCTGGCAAGAAGCTTGTATTTTACAGATGCCATTACCCAGAGGATTTATAGACTAAGTTTTGCGCAAAACGCAGTTGTTCAACAAACTAATATTGCTACAACTTTACACCCATTATCTATGAGTGTTTTTAATAACAGAATTTATGTTGTAGAGACAGGTAAAGGATTAAGGTTTAGTTCAGGTGTAAATGCAGCCCCTGATGGGAATATTACTTCTTATGATATTAATGGTTCTAATCCGGTAATTTTAACCAGGTCTTCCAACTTTGTAGCACCTCCTGCACCACAAGTTGTTGATTATAGAAATGATCCATGGATGCATACTTTTGATAATAGCGGAAATATTTGGTTTACAGAACGAAACGGTGGGGTAAGAACAGTACCTCTTAACGCTGTGGATGCACAGTATCCACTATCAAGATTTGCTCTAACTGCAGCAAATGCTGGCGTATCAACTGCTACTTATTTTGATGGTGATATAAAATTTGTAAATAATGAGCTTTGGCTTTCTAAAACCGGTACAACAGGAAAAGGAATCTGGAGATTTAGTACAGCTGGAAACTTCATTGCACCATTAGGTGGAAACATTATGAATTATGCCATCAGATCATTTGTAGTAGACCAAGTGCATGGTAAGATTTATTTTGCTGTTAATGTTGGGGCTTATGGTTTGTACAGAGCAGATCTTGATGGTAACAATGTAGTAGCTATTGATAATGGCCCAAGTATGCAAGTAGCAGCAAATGCTTTTTCACAAGAAGGTTCTGCAAATGAATGGGTTTACATAACTGGTTTAGCATTAAATTTAGATGCCAGTTTACCAACTGGAGGGTATTTATATTATGGATACCGTAGCGATTTGGATATATCAGGTGATCCTAACGCCCCTACAATTAGAAATAATCCTGCAGTAAACTCAGGTGTGAAAATATATCCTTTGGATGGTAGTACTGCCCCAGCCTTTATACCAGCTACCAGAGGTTATGCACCTTATGGTATTGCTATAGACAATGTTAGAAGATAAATGAATATTAAGACTGTCCTTTTTTTAAGGGCAGTCTTCTAAAAATTTAGAATGATGAAAAAAGTATTTTATATCTATTTTTTAGTCCTGATAACCATTCAGGCTTGTCAGAAAGAGGTAGCTATAGTTCCTGACGGTTATAATACTGGAGCCGTGAGAGAGAAACCTACAACTCCTTATGTGTCAGATAGAAATTTTAAAGTTGTAGCTTATTATGCCGAAGGCAGAGAACCAGATTCTATAGAATTAGCTAAGTTTAAAATGATCACCCATTTACATTTTGCCTTTGCTTATCCAAATGCAAATGGTACACTTAAAGCTATAGCTCGTCCGGCTAATTTTGAGAAAATGAAAAAATTAGCTAAAGAAAATGGGGTAAAGTTTGGTGTTTCTATAGCTGGAGTATCAGCCGCAGAAAAGCAGATTTATGAAAATATTGTAAAAGACCCTGCATTAAGGTCGGTCTTTATAAAGAATATCGTAGATTTTGCGGTTGTTAATGACCTTGATGGTATAGATATCGACTGGGAATACCCTACAGCAGATAAAGGGCAACACATTACTTATGAAAGTTTCATGAGAGAGCTTTCTACAGAACTACACGCTTGGCATAAATATTTAAGTGCAGCGGTTACTGCAGGTGTTTTTCCTGGTGGAATTAGAGATGGTATTACCCTTGGAGCTGTAGAGGCTATGGATTTTATTAATCTTATGGCTTATGATGGCGCTGGTTATAAGGGAAATCCTAACCATGCTTCATTGGTACTTACTGAGGATGTTATCAATTACTGGTTAAACCAAAAAGGTATCCCTAAAGAAAAAGCTGTAGTAGGTATACCTGCTTACGGTAAAAATGCAGCGAATGCCGCTTTAACCTTTAGAGATTTGATACGTCTTGGTGCTGATCCTGACGCTAATTCTTTTACTAATTCTGATGGTATAACCTATTATTATAATGGTATCCCTACTGTGAAACAAAAAGCACAAATGGCAAAAAATAATGCTAATGGAATTATGTTTTGGGAATTTTATCAGGATATAAATGGTGATAAATCTCTGTTAAAAGCTGCAAATGATGCTATAGGCAGAACTTACTAAACCTTAACAAAATCTTTATTATTTAAAGAGGCTGTCTCCAAAAATCGTATTTGTCCTGATTGGAACAGATTTTAGATGTTATCTAATTCGCTCAGAAAAGGCTTCGACTCCCTGCTTACCTAAAGCAGGTGCTCCGCCTGATGCAAAGAGTACTGATTGGAGACAGCCTTTTAAAAAAAAACTTTTTATGAACAAAAGGTATAACCTGCTATTGCCTATACTTTTCTTTTTATTAGGTGGTAAATTAGTTGCACAGCAAACACCTAAAACAGAGTTTAGAGCTGTTTGGGTTGCAACAGTTAAGAATATTGACTGGCCTTCAAAACCAGGACTTCACTCTTCTTCACAGCAGGAAGAATTAATTAAACTATTTGATGAGCATGAAAAAAATGGCATGAATGCTATTTTTTTACAAGTAAGACCATCAGCAGATGCGCTTTATGCTAAAAGTAACGAGCCCTGGACCATGTTTTTGTCTGGTAAACAAGGGCTTGCTCCAGAGCCATTTTATGATCCATTGGCTTTTGCTATAGCAGAAGCACATAAGAGGGGTATGGAATTACATGCATGGTTTAATCCTTACAGAGCAACAAATGATTTAGATACGGCTAACGTATCTTCCAATCATTTACTTTATAAAAAGCCTGATTGGTTTTTTACCTATGGTACAAAGAAATATTTTAATCCAGGTTTACCCGAAGTAAGAGACTATATCACTAAAATTATCACCAATGTGGTAAGAAATTATGATGTAGATGGGGTGCATTTTGATGATTATTTCTATCCATATCCAGATAAGCAAGCCATGCCTGATAGCTTGACTTTTAAAGCATACCCTAGAGGGATAATGACGATAGATGATTGGAGACGAGATAATGTTGACCTATTGATTAAACAAGTATCTGATAGTTTAAGGGCTATTCAGCCCTATCTAAAGTTTGGTATTTCTCCGTCTGGGATATACAGAAATATGAAAGAGGATCCCCAAGGTTCAGAAACTACAGGTTTTCAACATTATAGCCAACTATATGCTGACAGTAAAAAATGGTTACAACAAGGTTGGATAGATTATATCAACCCTCAAATATATTTTCCATTTAACTATGCACCAGCTGCTTATGAGAAGTTGGTAGATTGGTGGGCTAAAAATGCTTTTGGTAAGCATGTCTACATAGGACATGGGGTTTACCGTTTAGTAGAAGATAAAAATGGTTGGAATGATAAGCAACAAATGCCTAATCAAATCAGATATTTAAGAAATAATCCTCATATACAAGGGAGCGTTTTTTTTAGTTCTAAGTCTGTAACCCATAACCTCGGAGGTTTTCAAGACTCTTTAAGGCAAAATTTTTATAAATATAAAGCTATACCACCAGTAATGACATGGTTAAGTGATACTGCGCCTTCGGCACCGGAGCATCTTATAGCAAAAAAGGAAAAAGGTAAAATTATATTGAGTTGGAAGTCTGCAAATCAAATGGGTGTTTCATCATCAGTAAGAAAATATGTATTGTATCAGTTTGATAAGAAAGAAGAAATTGATCTGGGTAATCCGGCAAAAATTATTAAAGTTATTTGGGCTCCAGCTAATCAAATAGAACTTCACATTAATAAGCGTAAGAAACATCAATACATCTTAACAGCCTTAAATTTTAATAACAGAGAAAGTAAACCGTCTAATATTATAAATAAGTGATGCGTTTTTATGCGTTTTTTTTAAAAAAAATTGCGTTTTTGCGCATTTATTTTTATATTTAATAATCATCTAAGTGCTAATATTACCCAATACGTTCAACTTAAAAAAGATTGTATGAAAAAAAACTTGTTTTCAGTGCTAATTTTACTTCTTTTGGCTACGCTTCATGCGATAGGACAAGAGACAGTAGTGTCTGGTACAGTTACATCATCCGAAGATGGTTTAGTATTACCAGGAGTTTCCGTCCAGATTAAGAGCTCGGGTCAGGGGACTCAAACAAATGCAGAGGGAAAGTTTACTTTAAGAGTTAAAGCAAACGATGTGCTTGTATTCTCTTATTTAGGATATGTAAGCCAAGAACTCGCAATTAATAATCAAACGAATATTAATGTCAGTTTAAAACAAGATAACAAGGCATTAAATGAAGTTGTAGTAACTGCTTTAGGTGTTAAGCAAAATAAGAGATCATTAGGTTACTCTGTACAAGAAATTACAAGTCAGGATATTACTTCTACCAATCAGGCAAATCCTTTGAACGCTTTAAAAGGTAAAGTTGTAGGTGTACAGATAACAGGTTCTGGTGGAGCTGCCGGTGCTGGTACAAGGGTACAAGTAAGAGGTATTAATTCCTTAAGCCCGTCTGCGGATAACCAGCCATTATTTGTTATAGATGGTATACCTGTGTCTAATGCTACAGATAATTTTGGGGCAGATAATTTTCAAACACCAAATCGTATTGCAGACATCAATCCTGATGATATTGAATCCATGACCATATTAAAAGGGCCTGCTGCATCTGTTCTTTACGGCCTAAGAGCAGCTAATGGTGCTGTTGTTATCACCACAAAATCTGGTAAAAGCGGCAGAACAGAGGTGAGTTATAGGACATCTTATAGCTTTGACGACGTAGCTAATACTCCTCCGATACAAACAAGATATGGTAACGGAAACAACGGTGCTTTAGCAAGCAATGTTAATACATGGGGACCTCCAATTGCACCAGGTACAGCAGTTTATAATCCTTATGATTTATATTTTAAAACCGGGCATCAATTGCAAAACTCGGTAACCTTAAGTGGTGGTAATGATAAGGCCAATTACTATACTTCATTTTCAAATTTTGATCAAACAGGTGTTACTCCAAATTCTGAATACGGAAGAACATCAGTAAAAATGGCTGGTACTTACAGAGCGTCTGATAAACTGAAATTTGATGCTTCTGCTAATTATGTTAATTCTGGTGGTACAAACCCTAGAACAGGTATCAGTTCTGGTGCGATTTTTTATCTGATGCGCCATACTAATACAGTGAATCCAGCTGATTATCTTAATCCCGATGGTTCTCAGAAAGTATATAATGCAGCTATTGATAACCCTTTCTATTTTTCTGAAAATTCATTCTTAACAGATAAAGTAAATAGGATAATTGGTAATACTGGTGTTGATTATTCTCCAAATAACTGGTTAAATTTTAACTATAAGGTGGGAGTAGATCATTATACCGATTTTAGAAAATCTTATAATGAAGTTGGTTTACTAATCTCCAGACTGGGATCCATGTCTGAACAAAGAATTGGTTATTCTGAGATAAATTCAAACTTTTTGGCTAGAGCAACCAAGCAAATTAATGAGGATTTTTCTGCTACTTTTTTGTTGGGACATTCTTATACCGCAATTAAGCGCTCTAGCTTAAGTACCAATGGTTCTCAAGCGGTTGTTCCGGGTTTAGAAAGTATCAATAATTATGTTGTTTATACAACTGCCAGCGCAAATCCTCAAAGAAATATTATTGGTGTCTTTGGAGATTTAAAATTGGCTTATAAAAATCAATTGTTTTTGGATTTAACGGCAAGAAATGATTGGTCTTCAACTTTACCAAGAGATAACCGTTCATTCTTTTATCCATCTGCAAGTTTAGCATACATATTTACTGATGCATTAAACCTAAGTAAAGAGTCTTTTTTATCATTTGGTAAATTGAGAGCGTCTTATGCAGAGGTAGGTAAAGATGCAGACCCTTATCAGATTGGTGTTTATTATTCTACTTTACAAGCTTTTAGCGGAGTTAGTGGAATCAATAGGAATATAACTTTTGGTTCAGAAACATTAAGACCAGAAAGAACAAAGGGGTTAGAGTTTGGTACTGAATTAAGATTTTTTAAAGATAAAATAACTTTAGATGCTAATTACGCCATCACCAATAGCGTTGACCAAATTGTACCCGTACCAGTAAGTTATGCTTCCGGATTTGATTTATTTGTTACCAACGCAGGTGAGATAAGAAATAATTCTTTAGAATTTTTATTAACAGCAAATATCATCAGCAATAAAGATTTCAAATGGAATTTAAATGCAAATTGGTCTCAAACAAAAGGTAGAGTATTATCTATGCCAGAAGGGGTTAATGAGATTACTTTTAATCCAGAAAGTCCATGGAATAAACAAATTATAAAAAGAGGAGGTAGACCAGGCGACTGGTATGGTTGGCCTTATAGAAGAGTAACTGATGACCCAACCGGTGTAAATAATGGCAAATTATTGATAGGTAATGATGGATTTCCAATTGTGCCACAACCCTTATCAGAAAATTATTTAATAGGTAATGCTTTTCCAGATTGGATTGGTGGTTTGGGATCTTCTTTTAGCTATAAAAACTTTGATTTCTCTTTTCAGTTTAACTTTAGAAAAGGTGGATTTGTAAATGATATATCTAAATGGCAAAGATATATTACCGGTATAGGAGCCGAAACAGAGTTGAGAAATGCTGTAGTTGTATTTAATGGAGTTAGAAATGTTGGAACTCCTACAGCCCCTCAATATGTTGTTAATGAAACTCCTGTTACGATAGATCAAAACTTTTATAATAACGCATTCCAATATAGGTTAGCTCCAGAAAACAATGGTTTTCAGGATGGTTCATGGATAAGATTGCAAAATATTTCTTTAGGATATCGCCTACCTAAATCCTTATTGCCGAACAGTAGCTTTGTTAAATCAGCATCATTATCTGTTACAGCAAATAATTTATGGGTAACAACTCCTTTTGTTGGTTTTGATCCTGAGTCTAGTACCTATGGTGCAGCATCAAATGCAGTTGGATATGTAGGAACAGGTATACCTACTACAAGAAATATTTATTTGGGTTTAAACGTTACCTTCTAACTTTAACAATATGAAAACGAATAAAATTAAAATATTAACTTATGCTTTTTGTGGCCTAATGGTCATGAGTTCATGCGAAAAGCAACTCGATATTAACCAAGACCCTGATAGGTTAACGGGCGGACAAGTTACAGAAGCTGGATTATTACCATCCGCCATACAATATACTGCAACTTCTTTTTGGAATGTTGGACAATTTGGTAATTTCTATCCTCAATATCTGGCAGGTAATGCTAATCAAGCCGCTAATATTGATTCTTATAATCCTTATGGTTTTGATAATATTTGGGAATCAGCATATTTAAGAGCTCTTCCTACACTGAAAGATTTAAGAGAGCGAGCAGAGCAAAATAACTTACCGCATTATGCTGGTATCGCAAAACTGTTAACTGCTTTAACTTTGATGCAGAGTACAGATATTTGGGGAGATTTACCTTATTCAGAAGCTTTTAATCCATCTGTTACTTTAAGCCCTAGATATGATTCGCAAGAAGATATATATAACAATTATTTAAAAAGCTTGTTGGACGGTGCTATTGCTGATTTATCTCAACCACAACCTGCATTAGCAAGTGCTAGAGTAGGTACAACAGATTTATTTTATAGAGGTAATATAGATAGATGGTTAAGAGCGGCCTATACTGCAAGAGGAAGATATTATATTCATTTATCCAAAAAGAACGCTGCCAATGCAGCTTTAGCCGTAACAGATATAGACAGAGGTATTAATGATGCTACTGGAGCTTCTGACTTGCAGCTTGTTTATACTACAGAAAGGAATCATCCTTGGTTTACCAATTTGTCTGTAACGGCAGCAGCGTCACGTTATGCAAGACCCTCTAAATATTTTGTAGATCTTTTAAATGGAAGTTTAACAGGTGTTTATCCTGCATTATTTGATCCAAGATTACCTTTACTTGTTGATAATGGAGGTGCAGCAAGTTATATAGGTCGTCCGGTTGGTACACAAGACAATGAGCAAGGAGCAAATTTGGCTAATACCGATATTACCGCTAATACTTATTATGGTAAAACTACTTCTCCTGTCCCAATTTTAACTTATGCCGAAGCTCAATTTATTAAGGCTGAAGCCTTGTTTAGTGTAAATAAATTAGAGGCTTATAATGCTTATTTAAGTGGTATTAGAGCGAGTATGCAAAAATTTGGTGTAAGTACTGCCAATGCAGATTTATATGTTAATAACCCATTAATTTCAAAAGGTTTTAATGCTTTAACATTATCTGATATCATGCTTCAGAAATATATTGCTTTATTTTTACAGATGGAAACATGGACAGATATGAGGAGATATGATTACGATACCAACATTTATAGAGGTTTAACTCCGCCTTTTACCAATAGAACTAATGGTGCTGTACAATGGATTCAAAGAGGGAATTATCCAGATAATGAACCTGGCAGAAATCCAAATGTTCCTAGAATTCCTAATCAAGGTGTTAAATTATGGTTGTTTCAATAAATGATAAAGTTATGAAATTATATAAATTTAGATATTTAATGGTTCTTTTAGCATTACCTATATGCTTTACTGCATGTGAAAAAGATGCTGACCAATGGCTTAAAGATAATGTTACCGTGATAGGTAAGTTACCTGTAATAGCTGGCTTTAGTATAACGCCAACACAAGCTAACAATAATGTAACAGCTGGACAAAATGTAAGATTTGATCTTAGATACTGGTCTGATGATCCTATTGATAAGGTTGAACTTAAAGCAACCGTAGGAACAGGTACGCAACAAACAGTTTCTACCACTCCTTATCAAAGTGCTTATTCTAATGTTTCTAAGACAGACTCTCTTCTTTTAAATTATACGGTACCCAATGTTAGTGTTGGTACCACTATAAATATGCAGGTGGTTGTTACTAATAAAAATACCTTAACTAAAAGTTCAAATCTAGTTTTGACAGTAAGATAAAACTTGTAGGCCGAATGATATTGTAAAAAATATATTCGGCTTATACTTTTAACTTTTGCGTTATTTTGCGTTAATTTGTTTGATAAACGCATATATCGACAATATGATATTTATGAGGCCAATTTTGATTTTTTTGTTGTTGTTAGGATTCAATTCCTTTGCTCAACCCTTCAAATTTGCTCATGTTACAGATACCCATATTGGTAATGTAACAGGTGCTGATGATTTACGTAGAACCGTTAAGGATATCAATCGTAACTCTGAACTTAAATTTGTTATCGTATCAGGTGATGTAACTGAATTTGGCTCTGATGAAGAGCTAAAATTGGCTAAGCAGATTTTGGATAGTTTAAACAAGCCTTATTATGTAACTCCGGGTAACCATGATACCAATTGGTCTGAGAGTGGCGGAAATTCATTTTTAACTACTTTTAAATCGGGTACTTTTACCTTTACTTATAATGGATACAGGTTTGTAGGTACTGGTTCTGGTCCGTATATGAGGATGGGGCCGGGTCAAATTCCTAGAGAAGATATTGTTTGGCTAGACTCTGTTTTAAATACCGTTAAGGATAGAACTCCAATTATTTATGTGAATCATTATCCGCAGGATTCTTCTTTAAACAATTGGTACAGCGCTATCGATATTCTCAAGAAAAAGAATATCCAATTGATGCTGTGCGGGCATGGTCATCAAAACAAAAAATATGAATTTGAGGGTATTCCAAACGTGATGGGACGTTCTAATTTAAGGGCTAAAGATACTGTTGGAGGTTATAACATTGTTACTATAGCCAATAACGAAGCTACATTTACCACTCAAAAACCTTTAACTGATTTAAAAGAAACTTGGTTAAGTGTAACACTTAAAGACCATGCTTTTCATCTTCAGCCAAGTAACTATCCACGACCAAATTTTGCTGTAAATAAGCAGTATCTTCAGGTAAAAGTGAAGTGGGAGTTTCAGGATGATAGTGATTTGGGTGTTGGTATAGCTCAATTTAAGCATTTATTTATCAGTGCTAATACCAAAGGTGAGGTTTATGCTTTAACCAAGACTAAAGGAAAGCAGCAATGGAAATTTCAAACACAGGGTAAAATATACAGTACCCCTTATGTTTATCAAAATAGTGTTTTAGTTGGCTCTACAGATGGGTATTTGTATTGTTTAAATGCTAAAACTGGAAATTTAGAGTGGAAGTATAAAACAGCTAAAGCTATTTTGGGCAGTCCTTTAGTTATGGATAATAGGGTTTATTTTGGCTCGTCTGATGGGCATTTTAGAGCTTTATCTGTAACTGATGGAAATTTAATCTGGGACTATCCGCAAGTTAAGGGTTTTGTGGTAACCAAGCCACTTTTGTACCAAGGCAAGCTGTATTTTGGTAGTTGGGGAAATTATTTTTATGCTTTAGATGCCAAAACAGGTAAAGAGGCTTGGAAATGGACCAATGGCTCTGCCAACAGGATGTATTCGCCGGCCGCATGTTGGCCTGTTGCTGCAAATGGTAAAGTTTTTATTGTAGCACCAGATAGGTATATGACCGCTTTTGATGCCGAAAGTGGAAAAGTTATCTGGCGGGAGACGTTAGCAAATAACAGGGTAAGAGAATCTATAGGTTTATCTGTTGATGAACAATTGGTTTATGCTAAAACCATGGATGGTAAAATTATAGGCGTTTCTACATCGGCAGAAAATTTTAAGGTTAGCTGGGAATCTCCATTACAATTGTCTTATGAGCTTAATCCGGCAGCTATTACAACCTATAAAAATCAAGTTTTTATATCTACCCATTCTGGTTTAGCTGTGGCGCTTAACCAAAAGGATGGAGCGGTAATTTGGAAACATAAAACCTCAAATTGTTTAATCAATACCATTAAACCCATCCGTAATAATGCAGTAATGGTAAGTACAATGGATGGCAAAATAAGCTATCTAAAATATAAGCAACATGATTAAAAAACTCATCATATTTTCCCTGATGTTATTATCAGGCGGAGTGCAGGCGCAAGAATTTTTACAAGTTTCTAAGGCTTCGCAACAATGGGCAGATAGCGTTTATAAAAAGCTAAACAGGAGAGAGAAAATTGCTCAACTCATGGTATTGAGGTTATCAGAAAGAAGTGGTGATTCTGCTATTTTTTATACCAAAGAAGTATCAAGATATATCCAAAAATATAACATTGGTTCTATTTGCCTTTTTCAGGGGAAAGCTATCCAACAAGCCCTAACGGTTAATCAGCTACAACAGCAAGCCCGTACACCTTTAATGGTTTGTATAGATGGCGAAACTGGTGTTGGGATGCGCTTTGATGACATCTTACGTTTCCCCAATCAATTAACTTTAGGTGCTGTAGCCAATGCAGATTTAGCTTATCAAATGGGGCATGCTATGGGTATACAATGTAAAAGGGCAGGTATACAGGTTAATTATGCGCCTGTGGTTGATATCAATAACAATCCTGCTAATCCGGTAATAAATGTAAGGTCTTTTGGGGAGAGCAAATACAAAGTAGCTAGGTTTGGCATAGCGCTTACGCAAGGTATGCAGCAAGCAGGTGTGATGGCTTGCGCTAAACATTTTCCGGGGCATGGCGATGTAAGTGTTGATTCTCATTATGATTTGCCGGTAATCCCTAAATCTAAATTACAATTAGATTCTTTAGAGATTTATCCTTTTAAAGAAATGATTAAAGCTGGTGTTGGCAGTATGATGATGGGGCATTTATACATCCCAGCTATTGATGCTACAGTTAATCAAGCTTCCTCCTTATCCAAAAAAAATGTAACTGATTTGGTAAGGAACGACTTAGGTTTTAAAGGGATTAATTTTACCGATGCGCTGGAAATGAAAGGTGTTGCTAAGTTTTATCCGCAAGGTGAGGCAGCAGCACAGTCTTTAATTGCAGGTAATGATATGTTATGTTTGCCTGGCGATATTAAAGGGAGCATCAAAAGGATTAGAAAAGCTATCCGTAAAAAAGAATTAAGCTGGGAAGATATACAGGCTAAAGTAAATCGTGTTTTAATTGCTAAATACAATTTAGGTCTTTATCAAGTACCTGTTATTGATACTATAAATTTAGTTAACGAGCTTAACGAGTTGGTTGTTCCTTTAAAAAAGGAAATCTATAAGCAAGCTATTACAGTGCTTAAACAAACAGATTCTACCATTTCTCCGCTTAACTATAAACAAAAAATAGCATTTGTAGGTGTGGGTTTAAAAGCTGAAAATCATTTTTCTGAGCTCTTGAAAAATACCTATACGGCAGATAGCTATTGTTTACCTTACGATGCGACTGAAAAAGAAGCCAATGTTTTATTGCAGCAATTACAAAGCAAATACGATGTAATGATTATTGGTGTGCATCAATACACAAAATACCCGGCTAACAATTTTGGTATTAGTCAAACAGCCATCAATTTTATTAAGCAGGTTAACCTACAAAATAAAGCTATTAACATTGCTTTTGGTACACCTTATGCCATGAGTAATTTTACCGATTTAAACAATCTGGTAGCTGCTTATGAGGATGATAAATTGATGCATGAAGCCGTTTTAAGTTTTTTAAAAGGTGAGATAAAAGCCAATGGTACTTTGCCAGTAAGCATTGGTGGGGGCTATCATTTTGGGTTTGGCATTGCAAATAAATAAAAGAGAGAGAATTAAAAAAAATAAACATGGAAATTGTAACAGAAAAAGAATCTAACTACCACGACTTAGATAAAATGAGCGTTGGAGAAATTTTATATAACATCAATAAAGAAGACCAAACAGTTGCCGATGCTGTTGCTAAAGCTATTCCTCAACTGGAGAAATTAGCGACCATTACGGCCGAGAAAATGAAAAAAGGTGGTCGCTTATTTTATATAGGTGCTGGTACTAGTGGCAGGTTAGGCGTTTTAGACGCATCAGAATGTCCGCCTACTTTTGGTGTTCCGTTTGATTGGATTGTTGGTATTATTGCAGGTGGAGATACTGCCATACGCAGAGCCGTAGAGTTTGCAGAAGACGATACAGAGCAAGCCTGGAAAGACTTGCAAGAATTTGATATTACCGAAGACGATGTGGTAGTAGGTATTGCAGCATCAGGCACTACACCTTATGTGATAGGAGGATTGAATACCGCCAATGCACATGGTATTGTTACAGGTTGTGTAGTTTGTAATGTGGGTAGTCCGGTGGCTGCAGAAGCACAATACCCGGTAGAAGTAGTTGTTGGTCCTGAGTTTGTTTCTGGCTCTACCCGTATGAAATCTGGTACAGCACAAAAACTTATTCTCAATATGTTAAGTACCAGTGTTATGATTCAACTGGGTCGTGTAAAAGGCAATAAAATGGTTGATATGCAATTGACTAATCATAAGTTATTTAGCAGAGGTATTAACATGATTATGCAAGAAACAGGTAAAGACCACGATGTTGCAACGCAATTACTAGAAAAATATGGTAGCGTAAGAAAAGCTATTGAAAGTGTTCTTATTAGCCATTAAAAATTAAATCATACATGGAGCCCATTACGCTATTATCTTTTTTAATCATTTACTTTTTGGTGCTTATAGGGGTATCATATTTCACCTCTAAAGGCTCATCAGATAATGCTAGTTTTTTTATTGCTAACAGAAACTCTAAGTGGTATTTTGTTGCCTTCGGGATGATAGGTACTGCACTTTCGGGTGTTACATTTATCTCTGTTCCTGGTGCTGTAGATAAAAGTGCTTTTGGTTATTTTCAATTTGTTTTAGGAAATGCTGTGGGCTTTGTTTTGATAGCTACGGTATTGCTACCTTTGTACTATAGGTTAAATATCATTTCTATTTATTCTTACTTAGAGCGTAGACTAGGTTTCTGGAGCTATAAATCTGGAGCCATGATCTTTTTGGTTTCTCGTACCATAGGCTCTGCTTTTAGATTGTATTTGGTAGCTATTGTATTACAGAAATTTATTTTCGATGCATGGAATGTGCCTTTTTGGATAACCATCATCATTTGCTTGTTATTGATATGGTCTTACACTTTTAAAGGAGGTTTAAAAACCATTATCATTACAGATACCTTACAAACAGTATTCTTACTTTCATCTGTTGTATTGTCTATCTATTTCATCGCTAAAAGTTTAAATCTTGATATTGCTAGCACTATAGAAACAGTTAAAACCAGTAGTTATTCGCAAATTTTCTTTTGGGATGATTTTGTGGGTAATAGAAATCATTTTATTAAACAGTTTCTAGGTGGTTTATTTATCACTATTGCCATGACAGGCTTAGACCAAGATTTGATGCAGAAAAACTTAAGCTGTAAAAATATAGGTGAGGCACAAAAGAACATGCTTACCTTTACAGGGATATTTGTTTGTATCAATATTTTCTTTTTAAGTGTGGGAGCTTTACTTTATACTTTCGCTGCAGCCAAAGGTATTGATGTAAAAGCTTTAGGTACACCAGACCATCTTTTTCCAGAAATAGCCTTAAATTATCTAGGAGTAGTGCCAGCCATTGTTTTCATGTTGGGTTTAACTGCCGCTACATTTGCTACAACAGATTCTGCTTTAACAGCCCTTACCACTTCTTTTTGTGTAGATTTTTTAGGTTTCGATAAAAAGCAAGATCAAAATTCATCAAAACTGGTTAATATCAGGCATTATGTTCATATTGTTTTTTCGGTATTGATTTTTCTTGTGGTATTGATATTTAAACTTATCAACGATGATTCTGTTGTTAATGCTATTTTTAAAGCTGCAGGGTACACTTATGGACCTCTGTTAGGCTTATTTGCTTTTGGGATGTTAACTTACAGAAATGTAAAAGATAGTTTAGTTCCTATTATTTGTATTTTATCGCCAATTTTGTCTTTTGTTATTGATGCTAATTCTTTAAGCTGGTTTAATTATTCGGTAGGTTTCGAGTTGATCATTATCAATGCTGCGATAACCTTTTTATGCTTATTAGCCATTAGTAATCAAAGAGAAAAAGTATTAAAATTTTAGATTAAAGCTATTCTTATGCAACATATAGGCGAGTTACTCCTGTCAGTTTTACCAAAGGAAAGAATTAAAACCCGACTGATAGATTTAGTAGCTTATGCTTCAGATGCAGGTTTTTACCATTTACAACCCAAAGCTGTTGTACAACCTGTTTCTGTTGATGAGGTTATTGCACTTTTTCAATTTTCCTTAAAACATCAAATTCCTTTAACCTTTAGAACTGGCGGAACCAGTTTATCTGGCCAATCCATCACAGATGGTATTTTGGTAGATTTAAGTCAGTATTGGGATAAAGTTATTGTAGAGAACGAAGGTAAATATGTAAGGGTACAACCTGGGGTTATTGGTGCTAAAGTAAATCATACCTTAAAGAGATACGGTAAAAAAATGGGTCCCGATCCATCTAGCATCAATTCTGCTATGATGGGGGGGATACTTTCTAATAACTCTAGTGGGATGTGTTGTGGTGTTAAACATAATTCTTACCACACAACTAAATACATACGTTTCGTTTTACCAAATGGGCTCGTTTTCTCAACCGAGTATCCACAAGATTACCAAAGATTTAAAGAAGAATGCCCGGCTATTTATCAGCAAATCATCCATTTAAAAGCTCAAATTACTGCTGATGAATCTGTACGGGATTTTATCAGAGCTAAATATCAAACTAAAAATACCGTTGGCTACTCGGTAAATGCCTTTATAGATTATGATGAGCCTTTAGATATTTTAGCCCATTTATTAATTGGTGCCGAGGGAACTTTAGGCTTTATAGCCGAAGCAGTTTTAGAAACTTTAGATGATTATAAAGAGAAATCTACTGCTTTATTATATTTTCCAGATATTTATGAAGCTTGTAAGGCTATCATCCCGTTAACGGTTTCTGGTGCAGAGGCAGTGGAATTGATGGATAGGGCTTCTTTACGTTCTATAGAGCACATTAAAGGTGTACCCGATATTTTAAAATCTTTACCAGAAAGTGCTTCGGCTTTATTGATAGAATATCAGGCAAATACGCAGGAAGATTTACAATTAAAAATCAATCAGTTTTTTGCTTTAGCACCAGATTTAAAGCTTTTAAACAGTGCAGAGTTTACTACCGACCCTTACCAGCAAGACTTTTTATGGAAGTTGCGTAAGGGGATGTTCCCATCAGTAGGTGCGGTAAGAGCTAGTGGTTCTACCGTTATTTTAGAGGATATTGCTGTGCCGGTAGCACATTTAGGTGATGCCATTTCTGATTTGCAAGTACTTTTTAAGCAATATCAATACGATAACGCCATTATTTTTGGTCATGCTAAGGATGGTAATATCCATTTTGTGGTGACGCAATCTTTTAATACACCAGAAGAAATAAAGCGTTATGATAGCTTTTTAAAGGATGTGGTTAATTTGGTTGTTCACAAATACAAGGGTACTCTAAAAGCAGAACACGGAACAGGCAGAAATATGGCTCCTTTTGTGGCTACCGAGTGGGGAGAAGATATTTATCAGGTGATGAAAGCTTTAAAAGAGCTGATAGACCCTCAGAATTTATTAAATCCGGGTGTTATTATCAATGCTCATAAAGAAGCTCATATACAGTATTTGAAAGATTTACCTTCTGTAGAAGAAGAGGTAGATAAATGTATGGAGTGTGGCTATTGCGAATACATTTGCCCGAGTAGGAATATTACGCTAACACCTCGCCAGCGTATCGTGGTAAGGCGTGAGTTGGTTAACTTACGTGATAAAAGAGCATATCAAAAGCATGAAGAATTATTGCAGCAGTTTCAATACGATGGTATGGATACCTGTGCTGTTGATGGTTTATGCGCTACTGCTTGTCCGGTAGAAATTAATACCGGTGATTTAATTAAACGCCTGAGAAGAGAAAGTCATAACAGGTTTGCCAATAACACAGCGCTGTGGGTAGCGAAAAACTTTGCTTTGGCAGAAACTTTTGCTGGTTTAGGTGTTAAAATAGGAGAAGGCTTAAATGCTGCTTTTGGTAAAAACAGCATGCGTAGTTTTACTAAGGTTGTAAAAAAGCAAATCCCGAGTTTCCCTTTATGGTCTAACCAATTAAAAACTACTGGTAAAACAGCTATTCTTAAACAGCATGATGCTTTAAGCGGTGTCGTTTATGCGCCTACTTGTATCTCCAGAACAATGGGAGGTAGCGTAGAAAAAGGGAAAAAGAATATCATCTCTACCATGGCTGCTATTTCAGAAAAAGCAGGTTTAAGCTTTATCATTCCAAAACAGATTGATGGTTTGTGTTGCGGACAAATTTTTTCTTCTAAAGGTTATCAGGATGCTTATCAGTATACCAGCAACCAAACTATAGAAAAATTGTGGGCAGCATCAGACGGTGGCAAGTTGCCTGTGATGTTAGATATCAGCTCTTGTACTTATACTTTACAGGGATGTAGAAGGGTGCTTACAGATGCTAATAAGCAAAAATTTGATGCGCTTAAAGTCATAGATAGCATTGATTATATAGCAGATTATATCATTCCAAGGATTCAGCATATCAAAAAAAAGAAAAATATTGTGCTGCACCCAGTGTGTTCTTTAAAGAAGATGGGTTTACAGCAAAAATTTATAAAAGTAGCACAGTTTTTTGCTGATGAGGTTACTGTTCCTTTTAGTGCAGGTTGTTGCGGTATGGCAGGAGATCGTGGCTTTCTTTTTCCGGAATTAACAGCTTCTGCAACTTTGCCAGAAGCCCAAGAAGTTAATGCTTGTGGTACTTTTGATGGTTATTATTCTAGCGGAAAAACTTGTGAAATGGCCATGTCTGAAGCGGTAGGGCATAACTATGAGTCTATTGTATATTTGGTTGATGAGTGTTTGGAGGGAGTAGTTGGTTAGGTTTTAGTTGGTTAGTTTTTAGTTGGTTAGTTTGTTAGGTTTTAGTTTGTTAGTTCTAAAATATGAGGACTTATCTTGTGCTCGTTTGTAACGAGTGCTTAATGTGGTTTTACGATTTCATCGTTTTTAATCTTTAAGGCTTAATTTTTTAACCACAAAGTTCGCAGAGGTCACGGAGTTGGATGGTGAGTTTTATTGATTGATTTTTGAATGAGAGAATGATTGATTTTGTATCAGTTGCATGTTGTATCTATATGGGACATTTTAGAGATTTTTAATTTTTCCTTTTTAATTTTTAATTTTTCATCTTGTGCTCGTTTGCAACGAGAGCTTAACATGGTTTTACGATTTCATCGTTTTTAATCTTTAAGGCTTAATTTATTAACCACAAAGTTCGCAGAGGACACGGAGCTGGGCGGATATCCTAGACACGAGATTGTCTATAAAATATTTATTTATCAAATTCTTAAATAACCCAGCTAAGTCTATTTATCTTGCGTTCGTTTGCAACGAGAGCTTAACATGGTTTTACGATTTCATCGTTTTTAATCTTTAAGGCTTAATTTATTAACCACAAAGTTCGCAGAGGACACGGAGCTGGGTGGTGAGTTTTATTGATTGATTTTTGAATGAGAGAATGATTGATTTTACAGAAGTTATTGGTTGTAGGTTATCGGTTAGCAGTTCTGGGTGGTGAGTTTTCTATTTTTAATTTTTCTTTTTTAATTTTTCTTTTTCTGCTCTCTGAGAATGCTGTCTCCTCCGTGGTTTGAAAAAATAAAACAGCGTTCACCAAGAACATAAAACTCTTTTTAGTTTTAAAAATCTCTGCGAACGCTGTGTTTAAAAAAATTACTTCTTATTCTCTATACTTGGTTTTAAAAACCTTATCGGGCTATTAAACTCTTTTGCGGTTTTTACCACATAATCCTGAAAAGAAGCTGCGGTATTTAAAACTGCTCCATCTTTCCAAGCGGCAAATATGGCATATTCAAAACTATTGTCTTTTGGCGCCTGTATTCTAAAAGTATGGTTACCGCCACGTTCTGCCGAGAATTGGTATTGTGGTTTGTAAGTATCTTTTACAACGATAGCTTTACCAATAAAGTCCATCATGTATTCTGCTCTGTCATCTATCTTCTCTGGGTCTTTAATACCTTCTGGTCCAGAGGATATGATGATGCCATTTTGTTGATATAAATCTTCTTTACCCGGTTTTTTACGTATACCGCATCCCATTAAAACATCTAAATTTTTTGGAAGAAACTTGGTATAATTTACTTGACAAGTGCTATAGTTTTGATGTGCATAAGCGGTGTAAAATTGTTCTAACTCATAAAAACCTTTACCAGAATCCCAGTTCATGGTTTTTATTTTAATGATAGAACGTAAAGGACCATTTACTACAACATCATAAGCATAACGGGTATCACTAATCTGACCGGCATTCCACATACTTTTAGGTGCCATAGCGGCTTGGGCAGGGGTGAATCTTGGTCGTGTTACAGCATCTGGCTTTGCCGGGTTTTCAAAAAGGCAGATAGCGCCACCTCCAAAACTATCTCCAACACTTTGTATATCAGAACCTAAATCTTTTGAAATATTGCTTACACCATAACCATCTAAATTTTCCATGTATAAGCGTTGCGACATTAATAAGGGCTTTCTTTTAGCAAAAACATCTACCGAGTTTGCAAACCATATTTTCCAGCCAACATGTTCAGATTCCCAGAAAGGCATAATATGACGCGTATAGCTACCTATGTTTGCATGGGTATAGTGTTTGTTCCAACCTCTAATATTTTCGCCCATGTAAATGTAAATGGTTTTACTTTCTCTAGGCTTTAAATCGGTCATAAAGAATAATTCATCCCAAATCCCATCTTTATCTAAATCATCCAGTTGATGAAAAATAGCATGTCCATTAGTTTCTTTCCTTAACTCATGTCCGCCTTGATTTCTTAACTGCTGTTCGCTAGGTTCTGGTGCTGGAGGTAAAGAAGGGTCTACCACGGTTACCCACATTTCATGAATATCAGGAATTGGAAAATCTTCTCTTTTGATGATGATAGGACAGTTTTCTCTGCTGATATCTAAATCATTTACCAAAGTGTAGGCAATTCTTTGCGATGGATAAAAATCGCCTTGTGTATACCATGGTTTGGTTTGTGCGGCAACATACAAACTACACAGCGTTAGCAGAGCCGAGAGGGTTGTTTTTGTGAACATGTTTTTAAAATATGATGTGCAAAAATTGGTTTATCGATATAGAAATCGATTTCAAATATAGCAATATTTTAAAAAGATGTATTTAAGAAGTAGAGATTTTAGCTTTAAATAACGTGTACGCTTTTGGCGTAATTTGTTAATAAGCTATCCTGAGCATTTAAATCTGTAATGAGGTAATCAATACTATTAAGATGGCAAACTTTAAGCTTTTGGATAGAATTTAATTTTTCTGCAATACTTACAATAGCAGTTTTTTGTGCCGATTTAATCATGGCTTTTTTTACTTGTACCACTTCCCAGTCAGAATCTGTAACACCTTCTTCTAAAGAAACGCTATTGGCACCTAATAAGCATAAATCAACTTTAATATCACTAAGTTCGCTAATCACCTTAGAGCCTATGCTTATTTGAGCATTTCTAGAGAGTTGGCCTCCTAACAAAATAACCTGTAAATTTGGTTTTTCTGCCAGTTCTAGTGCTACTAAAGGGCTAATTGTAAAAAAAGTACAAGATAAATGATCAGGAATCATCCTTACCAGTTCTATCATGGTTGTACCACCGCTGGCCAATAAGGTCATGCCGTTTTGTATCAGCGATAAAGCTTTTCTAGAAATTTCCTTTTTAGCATCTTTAGCGTAAGCGTCTACTTGTTGGAAGGGGTAATGAAAAGATTTTGATAAAGCACCGCCATGTACTTTTAAAATCTTACCACTTTCTGCAAGTTCGTTTAAATCTCTTCTTATGGTATCTTCAGAAACTACCAATTGCTCGCTCAAATCAGATGATAAAACTTTATTATGTAAGTTTATTTGTTTGAGGATATAGGCATGACGTTCTTCTTTTAACATATTTTTAGGTTTAACACAGCAAATGTATTTAAATGCGACTTAAAACTCAAATGGTATTTATCGGTAATAGAAATTAAAGTTTCTTTCAAAACTATCTATGCCGCCAAACAGGGTATCGAAAATTTGTTCGGTATTGATTCCTTTTTTCATCATATTGGCCATTTTGCTAATTAATAAAGGGTTTTGCTTGATGATGTAATATACCATACAATAAGAGATGGTATACATATCATGGACTCTGTTTTTGTCTTGCCAACTGTTATGGCTGTTTAAGAAAGCACTGATATTTGTAGGAGTATTTCTATTATCGACTTTCATTTTATCCAGATAATGAAATTGTGCATTTACCTGTATTTTATAATTTTCTTCTTTTAGAGATTCTAGAAACTCTGCCAATCCTTCATTAAACCATCTGGGAGGATTTCTGATACTATTCCTTAAAAGAGCATGGCTCATTTCATGTAAGATAATCTCTATATCTGCTACACTTTGGTAAAGCACATAAGATTGGTTGGTTATGGGCGAATAAAATCCAGATTCTGTTAAGCCTTTTAAGCCAAATTCTTGTAAAAGGGCTCTAAAGTCTTTTCCTTTGTTGTATAAGTTAATGTTGATAGTTAAACTGTCATTTTCTGCATCCTTAAACAAACCATTAAATATTTTGACTTCATAGGTTGCTAAGCGTTCTATTTTTGCTCTTTCTTCTGGTTTTAAGCTAAAACCAATTTCTTTGATAGCTAATTTCTGGCTGTAACAGCCAAAGCTGCAAAGCAATAATAATATAATGATAGGTAGTTTCACGAGATTTAATTTTGCCACCATTTTATTGTTTTATCCATTTTGATGAGGGATAAAGGCTCTCCAATACGTGGTGTTTGTAAATTTAGGTTTTGGGTAGTATCGGCAATATGGCTCAGCTTATTGATGGGCTCTGTCCAGGCATGTAAGGCTAGGCTAAATTTAGCCCAATGAACAGGTAGAAGTTGTTTGGCTCTTAAATCAGCGGTAGCTAGGGCAACCTGCTCTGGAAACATGTGGATGAGCGGCCAGTTAACACCATATTGTCCACATTCCAGAATAGCTAAATCAAAAGGACCGTATTTATCGCCAATGGTTTTAAAATGGGTATCATAGCCAGAATCTCCACCTAAATAAATACTCAATTTATCACTTTTAAAAACAAAAGAACTCCACAAGGTATTGCCTCTGGTAAACTTTCTGCCAGAAAAATGCCTTGCCGGGGTAGCTGTTATTTTAAAGTCTAAAAGCTGAGTTTCATCATACCAATCTAAGGATTTGATAGTTTCAGTTTTTGCACCCCAGTAGATTAAATGAGCCTCAACACCCAAAGGAACAATGAAGTTCTTCGTCTTTGGAATTAATTTTTGGATGGTTGGATAATCTAAATGGTCGTAATGATCATGTGTGAGGATCAATAAATCAATCTCTGGAAAATCGGCAGCACTGTAATCATAGCTATACTTGAATGGTTTCCCGAAAAGTGGGATAGGAGAAGCTCGGTTAAAAACAGGATCTACCAGAATGGTTTTTCCATCAATAAGCATCAAATAGGACGAATGCCCAAACCAAATGATTAAGGGTTCATCAGATTTAAGGTTTTTTAAATCGGTTTTAACAACCTTTATAGGCTGCTTAGGCTCTGTTTCTTCTTTGTTAAAAATAAACTCTTGTAAAACTTTAAAAAAAGACGATTCTGGTAAGCTTACTGTAGTTGGCGAAAGGTTTTGGAAGCTTCCGTTTTTATAATTTGGAGAAGCTTCTATTTGTTTGACTTGTGTTTCGGTTGGTGAACCACCAAAAACCGCCGACTGTAAAAATAAGTAGGTTGCCATTGCTGCTATCGCAATGATAACGAAGAAATATATCATCATTTTTTTAAATACCCGCATCGTTAGAAACTCCTTTGGCTATACTTTCTGCCCAATCTTGTTCTCCTTTACCTTGTGCTATAGCGCCAAGCAAGCGGTTGTAAACCAAGTTAAGTAAGGGGGCAGGCATTTCTGCATCTAAAGCCATTTTTGAGGCTAAGCGAGCATCTTTAAAACCCAGTGTAGACTTAAAACCTACTGGTTGATAATTGTTGTTGGCAATTAAAGTTCCGTAATTCTTATAAATAGGAGCGTTAAAGACTGTATTACCGAAGAAATCGGCTACTTGCTTGCGGTCTAAACCATTTTTTTCTGCCAGGGTAAAGGCTTCTGCCATGGTTTCCATAGAAGCCATAATCATGAAATTGCCAGTAAGTTTAAGCACATTGGCTGCTTTAACATCCTCACCAAAATCATAAACGGCTTGTCCAACTTGTTCTAATAAGGGTTTAGCAAGTTTTTTAGCCTGCTCTTGTCCTGATAAACAAATGAATAATTTTGCTTCTGCAGCAGCTGTTGGTCGGCCAAAAACAGGGCTGCTTAAGTAAAAAGAGCCATTTTTTTGGTGTATTTCATTTAAGCTGGCAGATGTTTCTGGCGCTATGGTGCTCATGCTGAGGTGTATAGCGCCCTTTTTTAAGGCTGGGATAAAACCACCATCTCCCTTGCATACTTGGTTTAAAGCATCATCATCAGCCAGCATGGTAAAAACAAAATCTTTATCCGCAACAGCTTCTGCTGGGCTGCTTGCCAGTTCAAAATTTCCTGTAAGTTGTTGCGCTTTTATGGCAGAACGGTTATAGATACTTACTTCATGTCCGGCGTTGATGAGGTTTTGTGCTATGGCAATACCCATATTTCCTAAACCAAGGAAAGCTATTTTTTCTCTCATTTTAGTTGATATAATCACGGTCTTCATCACTTAAACCTTTTTTGTCATTATGGTTTAAGTAATCATCCTGAGGTTTATTTACTTCAAAAGGGATGTCTTTTGTGTTTTCTGTTGCCAAAGGTGCTTTCTTTTTTGGCCTGGCTATAATTAATCCAATGATAAAACCAAAAATGGTTACAATCAACATCATCAGAAGTTTTGAAACGTAAATTTCTTTCCAGAGGATGGTAAACAAAACTTCATCTGTGTTTTGCATAAATATCACGGTAATTAGTACCGATAATACAATAATTGTTAATGTTTTAAAGCTCATATCAATAATTTAAAATCAAACCAAATTCTAATATCGGTTTTTTGTTTATGCTTTCTTCTGCCGGCATGATAATTTTTGTTCCGAAATCTACATTTGGCAGATAAAATCTTAGGATATTCAAATCCATTCTAAACTCGGCACCATAAGACCTTAACCCGTTTCCCTTTCCTATGTTTTCAAAATCTGTAAAAATGCCACCTTTAAAGCGCTTGATGTAAGCTAGAGGTCCTACTTCCCAATCGGGGTAAGCTATAGGGAAACGATAATCAAGCAATAAGGAATTATGGAGTTTGTTTAGTGCCGGTAAATTAAGAAAACCACTTGCTCTAGCAATATCTGTATTGAAAGTATAAACACCACTATTGCTTTGCCAGTTATAGTTAAGCTGTAAGCTGTGATTGCTAAATAAGCCGGGTGTATTCACAAAAGTTTTTAAAATGAGGTTGCTACCATCAAAATTATTATCGAAAGGTAAATGTTCATATAAGATATTGAAATTAACCAGCCATGGTGTAGCTAAATCTCTCTCGCTTCTTAAAGTGCCTAAACCCATGTAAAATTGGTACTTCATAGGGAAGCTTATTTGCATAGGAAAATTATTGGGTTGCAAACTTAAATTATACCTGCTGGTATAACTACTACTGATGTTAAAGCCTGTTGAGAAGCCCTTATTGAGCCAGTTGGTGGCAAAAGGAATTGTGATACCAAAATTACTCACATGTTCTCTCCAGGTGAAAGGTGCAATAGTTTCGCCGCTAGGACTAACTAATCTTACATAACTAAGCCTGCCACGGTTTTCATAATCAGCAGTAAAAATAGGATAGTATTTTTTAAAGCTTAGAGCAGCCCGGTATTCGCTGGTTCTTAATCCAGCATTATAGGCATATCCTAAGGTAGATGAAAAAGTGTTGAGTTTATTATCTGATGCTAAATCAAAACCAATGACGTATTGATTGTCTATTTCACTTTCTGTACTTATTGGTCTTAAGCTATGGAAATTAAAAAGATGAGCCGCCTCTTTGTAAGGTTTAATCGGATATTCCTTTTTAGGGATGTCTTGAAAAATGTTAGAAGTGTTTTCTTGCGATATAAGCGGTTTAAAATACTCAACAAAGTAATTGTCGTCTTTAGTTGATAAAGTTGTTTTAACGGTGTTTAAATTGATTGATACAATGCGGTGGCCAGTATGTTGGTAGTCGCAAAAATAAATTTCTTGACTTTTAACGTCATAAGATGGTTGGTAAGCCCCAAATTGAGCGTTGCTGATTCTACTTATTGCTTTTGTCGCTATATCAAAACTGTAGATATTATCTGTACCATTAAAGTGTGCTTTAAAAAGAATTTGCTGGTTGGCAAATGTTGGTCTAGAGATCAGTTGCCTTACCGGAGCAAATAATTTCTCTGTAGCACCATTTTCTAAATCATAAACCAATAAGGTTTTGCCATCTTGGTTTACAGCTGTTACTACTACTTTTTTACCTTTATCATCATATTGTGGTGTTTGTAAAATATAGTTCTGGGGGTTTGGATAGCTTTTTAACTCTTCACCATTTTGCACACTTAACTCAACTAAAGAAAATTGATTATCGTAACTAACTTTTACAGCGATTATTTTTTTGCCGTCTGTGGATAGGGCAGGAGAGAAATACCTGCTTTTGTGTGTTAATTGTTTAAACCTTCTGTCTTTAAGGTTGTAAATGCAAATAACATTGAAAGACTGCTTACCATATCTTTTATCCTGACGGTATTCATCCCATACCACCAAATCTGCTGCGTAGTGTAAGTTGGGTTCTAGTTGTGTGCCTATTCTTAAAAGTGTTTTTTCTTTTTTGTTTTTGATCAGTGTGATAGCAGGTGTCTCTGCATACGACTTTTTGAGGCATACCAAATTACCTTCTGCTGTTAGGTAAGGTAGTTGATAAAAAGTGGGTATATCGGCTTCTTCATGGTAAGCTGTTTGGTATAAAGTTTTACCCGATGTATTTGACTGCTTTGTCCAAAGCGAGTCTAGCTCTTGCATGGTGTTTTTATAAAGTTGATGAGTACCTATACCAGCATGTTTTTTTAGGGACGATGAGAAGTTATAAGGGCGTATAGGAAAGCGGGCCATTCTACTTAAAGTTTTATCTAAAATTTGCTCGCCAAAATCTCTTCTCATTTTGCTGGTGAGGAAGTATCCTAAGGTGTAATAATTGGGTATAATATCTTTGAAAGAACCCAGATAATTTTTAGAATAGGAGTAGTGTTTATTGCTGCCTAAGTTGGTTCTTAAAGCCAATTCAAAATAGGGTTGCCTGCCTCGTCCTCCGGGGCTTAAAACTGTTTCCGTAACAACGGCATCTCCTTCAAAAAACCAAGGTGGTAAATTGATACCGAAGAGCGCCAATTTTAACTCTTCAAAAATTGGAGCGCCTAAATCTGGTACCAACTTATCAAACTGCACTACGTGTCTTAGTTCATGTAAAGCCAAACCATTTAGCCAATCTTGCGAGTCGAATTCTTGACCTGGGATAGTGTAAAACTCCGACCTTCTTGGTGCCATTTGTACAAAGCCATTTGATACCACGCCTCGGTTCTGTAAAATGATAGAGATAGGTTTCGGTTTGCGACCTAAAGACTTGCTCACATCTTCAATCATTTTCTCAAGTAAGTTGGCCATTCGCTGCGCATCTTTTTCTAAGAGGGTAGGGTAGATGATTTGAAACTGAGGCGTGTTAATTTGGTTAAACTTTACACTTGGTGGGTTTTGTTCGCTACTGAAAAGTTGCCCAAACACCCTATGAGAATAAAAAGTTAAAATTAATAAGCTTAATAAACTGATTATAAATATTTTATTTTGATTTTTTGGTACCATTAAATCTTTATGCTAATATATTTAGTATTTGTATTTTTTTAAATGTTAAATTGTTTGAATTTAAAATTTATTTGATTTATATAAATATCTGATTATAAAATTTTTATATTAATATATATAAAATCAAATATGATATGAATTGATGTTTTTAAACAGCCATTTTTCTTTAAAATAGGCGTCTTTTCGCCATTCCAATATAGGTTTTTTAAATCATTAAAAAAATACACTAAGAAGAAGTTTTAGTGTTCTTTTTTGTTGCGTAAGGAAGCTCTAAAAATTTTTGTTTTTTAGAAATTGTATACAGCATACTAAAGTCATTCATCCTAAAACTATCCCTTAGATTTAGATTTTTTTATCTTTTTTCTTGTCGTTCGAGCTATAGCATAAGCTCAATTTGAAACTACAATTATTGATTTTTACAATAATTATTGAGTATACTTAGTGTATTTTATTTTGTTTTTTTAGTAATGAATCATTTGCAATAAATAGCCAAATTGATTTGCTATAGTTAAAGGATAGAAGAGGTTAAAAGGAGAGATTAACTTAATAATTAATGCCACAAGTGCGATAAGATGAGTGTTGCTATAAGGATTTATTATGGCTATAAAAGACGTCTGAAACTAAGCTTGTAAATAGTAAATATCTTATCTAAATAATTCCCAAATAAAGCCGTTAAACTGTGAAAAAAATAAGAGATAAATGATCTTTTTATGGGTGTAAATTCTTGCTTAATTTTCTTTTCTCAAGTCTAGTTTTTACAATGGGATATAAGAAAATTGTTGCTAAAATAATGCTTGCTCCGGCGTAAAATCCGTTGGTCATTTGCTCGTCTTTTCCGAAGATAAATAAGGCTAAAATGATGGCGTAAACAGGTTCTAAATTGGTGATTAAAGCTACCCTAAAAGCACTCAATTCTTTCATTACCATTACCCCTGCAACGTATGCTACTGAGGTACAAATAATACCTAAAATGAGTAAATAAATAATGTCTGAAAGGTTTAAAATCATGGCTTTTGTGTAGCCATTTGTAAGTAATAAATAGAAAGAAATCCAACAAAAAGCGCCTATCAATTCATAATAAGTAATAACTGTTGCAGCTCTATTTTTTACTTGTTTAGAGTTGATGATGGAAAAAATACTGGCACAAAATGCACTAGAAATTCCCATTATAATACCCGTTTCATACTCCGTTTCGAACTTAAAAATCATGTAAATACCTACGATAATTAAAAATCCGACTAAAATTTCGAGTTTTGAAACAGATTTGGAGCTAAATAAAGGCTCCAGAACGGCTGTAAATAAAGTTAGGGATGAAAGGCACACCATAGCAACGGATACGGTAGAAGCTTTAATAGCACCAAAAAACAAAATCCAGTGTAAACCAACAATGCCGCCAGTTAAAAAAAGCTTGATAAATTGCTCTTTATTGACACTGAAATTTATCTTCTTATACTTAAACCAAAGGTATAAAGAGCTAAAAGCTATCAATACCCGATACCATGTTAAGTGGGTTTCATTGATGGTAATAAGGGCACCCAAAATAGCAGTAAACCCCCACACAAATACGGTTAAGTGTAAGATAAAAACATTACTCAGCTTAAATTTCATGATTATTTTGGCGCTTTGATAGCTAAATATACACCTAAAAGTGCAAAAATTACATTAGGTATCAATACTGCTATAATAGCTGGTAAGCCTCCTTTAAGCGCAAAAACATTAGCAAATTGTATAAAGAGGATATAAACAAAGCTTAATAAAATACCCAGACCAAGGGGTAAGCCCACGCCACCTCTAACCTTTCTTGAGGATAAAGCAACACCAATTAAGGTTAAAACATAAGTAGAGAAAGGGTAAGTCCAGCGTTTATATTTCTCTAATTCAAGGTTTACCATAACGCCTGTACCCCTTATTTTTTCTTTTTCAATTTTCTCGTTAAGTTCCCAATAGTTCATGGCCGAGTATATATTGTCTCTAATGTCAAAATCTACTGGTTTCATATCTAAAGTGGTATCTTTTTCTACGCCACGTTCCATCCGCTCTTTTAAACCATCAACATGTCTGATGCTATAGTTTTGAATTTTCCATTTTCTGGAAACAGAATCCCAGCTAATTCTATCACTCATGAGCTTGGATTTAAGCTCTTTATCTTTAAATTTTTCTAAAGAGAAACGATAACCTGTATTGTTGAGGTTATCGAAGGATTCCATGTAGATGTAGGTGTTTTCATCTAATTGTAGATGCACATGCTCTCTGGATGTATCTTTAATTTTAGTATAAGTATTTTCAAAATTTATCATCAACCTGTTAGTTTCTGGAATGATGAACAGGTTAAAAATCATGTTTACGATAAAGATGACTGTTGCGGCAATAAAATAGGGGCGTAAAAAGCGGTTAAAACTTGCTCCACCACTTAAAATAGGGACAATTTCTGTTTGGTCGGCCATTTTAGCGGTAAAGAAAATAACCGAAATAAAGTTGATTAAAGGCGATAAGAAGTTGAGATAAAATGGGATAAATCCACCATAATATTCAAAAACAATTTGGCTAATGGTGGCTTTGCTTTTTAAAAAATCATCAAGCTTTTCAGATATATCAAATACAACAGAGATCACAACAAAAATCCCTAATGTAAACACAAAAGTTCCCAGGTATTTCTTAATGATATACCAGTCTATCAGCTTGATGTAATTATCTAAAAATTTCATTTACAATCTTTGAGCAAGCGCCTTAACCATTTTATTTTTCCAGTCGTAAAATTCTCCTGCTATAATTTTTTCTCGGGCTTCTTTTACCAACCAAAGGTAAAAATGTAAGTTATGCAAAGTAGCAATTTGTGCGCCTAATATCTCTTTAGAGTGGATTAAATGCCTTAAATAAGCTTTGGTATAAAACTGGTCAGAGAATAAATCGCTATCAGGGTCAATAGGAGAGAAGTCATCCTTCCATTTCTCATTTTTGATATTGATAATACCATGCCTAGTGAATAACATGCCGTTTCTAGCATTTCTGGTAGGCATTACGCAGTCAAACATATCAATACCTAAAGCAATATTTTCTAATATATTGATAGGGGTACCCACACCCATCAGATAACGCGGTTTGTCTTGAGGAATTATTTCGCATACCACCTCTGTCATCCCGTACATTTCCTCTGCCGGTTCACCAACAGAAAGCCCGCCAATGGCGTTTCCTTCCCGGTTTTGTTCAGCTATAAATTCGGCGGATTTTCTTCTTAAATCCTTATAAACAGAGCCTTGTACAATAGGGAATAAGGTTTGCGAGTAGCCGTATTTAGGCTCTGTACTATCAAATCTATCAATGCAACGCTTTAACCAACGATGCGTCATATCTACGGATTTTCTGGCATACGTATAATCACAGGGGTATGGTGTGCATTCATCAAAAGCCATGATAATATCTGCACCAATGGTTCTTTGGATATCCATCACATTTTCTGGTGTAAACAAATGCTTAGAGCCATCAATATGCGATTTAAAAGTAACCCCTTCTTCTCTTATCTTTCTTACTTCTGTTAAAGAATACACTTGGTAGCCACCGCTATCGGTTAAGATAGGTAAATCCCAACCGTTAAATTTATGTAAGCCGCCAGCTTTTTCTATCACATCTAAACCTGGTCTTAAATAAAGGTGGTAGGTGTTTCCTAAAATAATTTGGGCTTTAATATCATCTTTTAGCTCACGCTGATGCACCGCTTTTACTGTACCGGCAGTACCAACAGGCATAAAAATGGGTGTTTGAATGGTTCCGTGGTCTGTTGTTATTTCTCCTGCTCTGGCTTTTGATAAAGGGTCTTGCGCTGCTAGTTTAAACTTCATTAATTTTTTTGATGATAAAATACCTGCAAAAGTAAGAAAAAATAAAGCATTTAAGGATAAGCAATGGTTAGTTAAAAGCACTTAAAAATATCTTTTGCTGGATGTTGAGTTTTTGTTAAACAAAGTATGATTATATTATACTAAAGTTTGAATTTTGGCTAAATTTGAGAACTTTCTAAACTTATTTATACATATTGGAAGCTTATTTACATTACTCTTTACTTATACTGTTACAAATTGCTTTCGTTGTACAATTATATTATTTATGGGTTGTTCAACATCGATTTATCACCTACAAAATACCGCAGGTGGTATATGCTAGCCATCAAAAAGTTTCGGTAATTATCTGCGCCAGAAACGAGGCTTATAATTTAGAAAGAAATCTGCCTTTTATCTTTAATCAGAAAGGGATTGATTATGAGGTAGTAGTGGTAAATGATTGTTCATCAGACCAAAGTGAAGAGATTTTGAGGATGTTTCAGGCTCAGTATCCAAATTTAAAAGTAGTTGTTAAAGAAGAACATCCACGATTTAAAACAGGAAAGAAGTTTGCCGTTACTTTGGGTATTAAGGCTGCTAGTCATGAAATACTAGTTTTTACGGATGCAGATTGTAAGCCAGCCTCTGATTATTGGTTGGTAAATATATGCGAGCATTATTTGCATCCACAAACAGAAATTGTTTTAGGTTTTTCTCCGTACGAAAAAAAAGCTGGGTTTTTAAATAAGCTCATCAGGTATGAAACGTTCCAAACGGCACTTAATTATTTTTCTTTTTCCCTTTCGGGAGATGCTTACATGGGTGTAGGCAGGAATTTATCTTATAAAAAGTCGCTCTTTTTTAAAGGGAAAGGTTTTGCCGCCCACATGCACATACCTTCTGGTGATGATGATTTATTTGTTAATCAAAACGCTACGGCTACCAATACAGCAATAGAAATAAGGCCAGAAACTTTTATGCTTAGCGAGCCTAAGCTTACTTGGGCAAGCTATTGGAACCAAAAAATAAGGCATTTAGGTGCGGGTAAGTTATATAAAGCATCGCATCAAAAAAGTTTAAGCATGCAGGCTATTTCTGCCATTTCATTTTATGCTTTTTTAATAGCCTGTTATGTGTTTCAAATAGAGGTTCTTATCATTAGTATCTTACTGTTTTTAAGATTTTTAGCTCAAATTTTTATCTTTTACAAAGCTATGCTTAGGTTACACAGTAAAGATTTAATATATTGGGCATTCATTTTAGATTTTTTTTATTACTTATACCTTGTCATTTTAAGCATAAGAGGCTTGTTTAGAAAGAAAATTGTATGGAAATAAATCCAAACTTTTCGGAAAATGCCAGAAACGATTACCATCTGGTTTTGAGTGCTAAAACAGGCAACCAAAAGGCTTATGCTGAGCTCATGCATCGTTATAAAGATTCTATCTACTTTATGGTTTTAAAAATGGTTAATCATAAGGATGATGCAATGGATTTAACGATTTCTACCTTTGCCAAGGCATTTGAAAATATTGAAAAATACAAGCCCGATTTTGCTTTTAGTACCTGGTTGTTTAGGATTGCTACCAATAGCAGTATAGATTTTATCAGAAAAAAGCGTTTGCAAACCACTTCTTTAGATAGTTTTAATCATGAAGAAGGAGAAGAAAGGGTTTTAGAAATTAAGAGTGATGTTCTAAATCCTGAAGAATCATCCATTAAAAAGCAACAAACAGAGCAGTTAAAGGAAATTATAGATAAACTTCCTATACGTTACAAAACATTAATCATCTTAAGATATTTTGATGAGCTCTCTTACGAAGAAATTTCTGTACAATTAGATTTACCTTTGGGTACGGTAAAAGCTCAACTCTTTAGAGCAAGAGACTTACTATCAAACATATTGAATAAAAGAAAAAAAGACCCTGGTAGTGAATTCTAGTATTATCTCTCAATATTTTCCGGATTTATCGGATATCCAAAAACAACAATTTGATCAGTTGTTTGAGTTGTATTCTTTTTGGAATGCCCAAATAAACGTCATTAGTCGTAAGGATATAGATTTATTATACGAGCGTCACATCTTACATTCTTTGGGTATTGCTAAGGTTTATGCTTTTAAACCCGGTCAGCAAGTATTAGATGTTGGTACTGGAGGAGGTTTTCCGGGTGTACCTTTGGCTATTTTATTTCCAGAAACGGAGTTTTTACTGGTTGATTCTATTGGTAAAAAAATAAAAGTAGTAAACGAAGTAGCAAATGGTATTGGCTTAAAAAATCTAAAAGCCATACATAGCCGGGCCGAGCAGATTAATCAAAAGTTTGATTTTATAGTTTCCAGAGCTGTAACACAGTTGAAAGATTTTTATCCATGGATAAAGGGTAAATTTAAAAAGCAAAACTCTGAAGGCTTAAAAAATGGGGTTCTTTATTTAAAGGGTGGAGATTTAAGGCAAGAACTTCAGGAGTCTGGGCTTAAACAAATAAAGCTTTACCCTTTGCAAGATTATTTTAAAGAAGAATTTTTTGAAACTAAATATGTAGTTTATTTGCCAGCACAGTAATATTTACCAAAATCTATTTAAAACATGCTCTATGAAATTGGTCTAACCTTGATAAAAGGTATAGGAGATGCTACCATTAAAACTTTATTGAGCTATTGCGGTAGCCCAGAAGAAATATTTAGAACCAGTAAGCAGCACTTGGAGAAAATACCAGGTATAGGTTCTAAAACTGCCGATTTAATTATCCATCATTCATCATTTGATAGAGCCGAGAAAGAACTGAAGTTTATAGAAAAATACAAAATACAACCTATTTTTATTCAGGATGAGGATTATCCAAAACGCTTAAAAAGTTGTTATGATGCTCCGGCTATGCTGTACTTTAAAGGTAATGTAAAGCTTAATCAGCAAAAAGTTATAGCTATTGTGGGCACCAGAAATGCTACAACTTATGGCAAACAATTTTGTGAGCAACTCATTAGTAGCTTAAAACATCATCAACTTTTGATTGTGAGTGGCTTAGCTTATGGGATAGATATAGCAGCACATAAAGCTTCATTAGAGCATGAAACTCATACTGTTGGGGTTTTGGGGCATGGTTTAGATAGGATTTATCCGGCTTTACATCGTTCCATTGCAGAGAAAATGATTCATCAAGGTGGTTTACTAACCGAGTTTAGGTCAGAAACTAATCCAGATAAACAAAACTTTCCTAAGCGAAATCGTATCATAGCAGGTATGGCCGATGCTACTTTGGTAGTAGAAGCTACCAAAACAGGCGGTGCACTTATCACAGCAGAAATTGCAAATTCATACAATCGAGATGTTTTTGCAGTACCTGGTCGGGTAGATGATGAGCTATCTGAAGGTTGTAACTTCTTAATTAAAACCAATAGAGCTCACTTATTAGACCGTGTAGAAGATTTGGAATACATTATGGGCTGGGATAGGGATGAGGTAAAGCCAGTAAAGCAACTTCAGATTTTGCCCAATTTAACTAAAGATGAAGAGAAGATTGTAGCTATCATCAAAGACTATAATGCTATTGCTATAGATGATTTACAGGTTAAATTAGATATGCCCCAGAGTAAATTGGCTATGTTGTTGTTAAATTTGGAGATGCAATCCGTGATTATATCATTACCCGGTAAAGTGTATAAAATGAATCACTAGTTACGCTTCAAAAGGGTTTTTAGGATAATCAAAAAGCACCATATTACCTGTGTTTTTACTCACCATTTTCCAACTATCTAAAGGAAACTCTAGTAATACCATACCACAGGTTGGGATATTGTAAATATCAGCATTACTGAGGTAAAGTGCTAGGTCTGTGATTCCATTATTATGACCAAAAAGGGCTATAAAATCATGTTCATCAGAAAATTGATTCACAATATTTAGTAAAGTTTGATGGTTAGCTTCGTAAATTTTAGGCTCTTGTATAATATCTGTTTCCGAGTATTGAATTTCTTTGGCGATGATTTTACAGGTGGTGATGGCTCTTAAAGCAGGACTAGAAACTAATTGTTGAGGATTTAATGTTCTGGAAACTAATCTTTTACCCATTTCTGGAGCATTTGATAGGCCCCTGCTGTTAAGTGGTCTATCAAAATCTTTTGTATTTGTAACTCCCCAATCTGATTTAGCATGTCTTACAATTAAAAGTCTTTTCATCTGTTGCTAAAAGTAATAATTTCTTCTTCTTTTATCAGGTTCATACAATTAAAATGTTGAAGTGGACATTTCTCTAAGCCAAATTTAGAGCAGGGTCTGCAAGATAGATCAACATCAACAATTAAAGATTCGTTAATTTTATAAGGAGATACACCCAATAACTCTGGAGTTGTACCTCCCCAAATAGAAACCAAGGGCTTGTTAAAGGCTTCAGAAATATGGGTTAAACCTGTATCAAAGCCAATAACGGTGTGTGCTTGTGAAACCAAATAAACCGATTGATCTAGGTTTATTTTACCACAGGTATTAAATATTTTTTCTCCAACAGCTTCCTTTATAGTTTTTGCATTTTGTGCTACATCATCGCCACCTAATAAAACAATAGGTTTTGCTATTTCTTTACAGGTTTTGATGATTTTCTCAACCGGCATTCTTTTGGTAAAATGCGTTGCCCCAATTATAAAAGCTACATAATCTTGTTGATGGGAAGAAGGTAATAAATCTGTTTTCTCATAACTCCCATTGATGTAATAATCTATAGGTTTATGATCATTTTTAACACCTAAAAACGCAACTGTTTCCAGATAACGTTCTACCAAATGCTTAGGATTAATAAAACGCTCGCTTTTAAACTTTAAAGCCAGCCATTTTTTAATTCTTTCTTTTTTATAAGTTGATGCTGGTATACCTGTTCTTAGTTTGATAATGCTGGTTCTTAGATTATTATGTAAATCTATAATATAATCAAATTTCTCCTTTTTGATATCAGCAATAGTTTCATTTAAGCTAGGTTTTAAGATATGGAGTTTATCCAAATAAGGATTGTTGTTATAGATATATTTGAATTGTTGTTTGGTTAAAAAATGAATTTCTGCTTCTGGCAATTGCTCTTTTAGGCATCGTACAACAGGTGTAGTGTAAATAATATCACCCATAGAGCTAAAGCGAATCACTAGAATTTTCTTAACCATTTGACAAAGCTTTAGATGTTTTTAATTTTATCGATGATTGATGTACTAGAATAGCCCGGTAAAAAGCTCAAAGTTTTTACTTTGCCACCGTTTTCTAGCACTTCTTTTGCGCCTACGATATTATCTAAAGTATAATCCCCACCTTTAACCAAAACATCCGGAAGGAGATGATTGATTAAATTTTGAGGAGTTTGTTCTTCAAAAATTACAACGGCATCTATAAATTGCATGGCAGCTAGTAGGAGCGAGCGGGTTTTCTCATCATTTATCGGTCTTGATGGACCTTTTAAAGCCTGAACAGATTTATCGGCATTTAAACCAATAATTAATTTGGTTCCTAAAGCGGCAGCTTCACTTAAATAAGTGATATGGCCTGCGTGTAGCAAATCAAAACAACCATTGGTGAAAACTACTTTTTCGCCGTTAGCTTTCCATTTTTGGCTAAGTTCAATCGCTTTTTCTAAGCTTATAATTTTGTTGTTTATAGTCATGCTGTTTTAAAAAGTATCATCTACAGCTTTACAAAAGATATGCCCTATCAAAATGTGCATTTCTTGGATTCTTGCAGTAACATCATCAGGAACTACGATGTTTAAATCGCAAATGTCATTCATTTGGCCACCATCTCTTCCGCTAAGACCAATAATTTTACAGCCCAATTTTTTAGCTGCTTGTATCGCAGAAATGATATTTTCGCTATTGCCACTAGTAGAAATGGCTATAAATAAGTCGTTTTCTTGTGCATAAGCATTTATTTGTCTGCTAAATACATTTGCAAAACCATAATCATTACTAATAGCTGTTAATGCAGAAGTGTCAACAGTTAAAGCTATAGCTGGTAAAGCTTTTCTTTCTTTTACAAAACGACCGGTAAATTCTGCAGCAATATGTTGGGCATCAGCGGCACTACCACCATTACCTGCCAATAAAATTTTACGACCCTTTAAGATGCTTTCTTTAACTAACTCGCAGCCTTTTTCAATATCGGGAACTAATTGTTCAATAACTTTATTGATGGTAGTTTGGTGTAATTTTAACTCGTTTAAAACCATGTTAATCTTCTATTTCACTAATGATTTCTTCTATAGATGTGGTAGCGCTACCTACGTATTTGATTACAATGGCAGCGGCATAATTAGCAATTTGGCAAGCCTCATGCAAGTTAAAACCTAATGCTAAACAGTAAGCCATTGTTGCAATTACGGTATCCCCAGCACCTGTAACATCATAAACTTCTGTAGCTTGCACAGGCAATACTTCACAAGATTGAGGCGTTAAGATAGCCATTCCTTCTTCTGATAAGGTTACCACCAGATGCTCTGTATGGGTGTTCTTGAAAATAACATCAGCAGCAGCTCTTAACTTTTCCTGATTATTAATGTTCTCTATTCTTGAAGTTTCTGATAACTCTTTACGATTGGGTTTTATTAAAAAAGCTCCTTTATACTTATTATAATCTATGCCTTTAGGGTCTATTACAACTTTTTTATAGTTACTATTAGCGTAGCTAATGATGTTTTGGCAAAGGTTGAAGGTGAGCAATCCTTTGTTATAATCAGATAGAATAATGATATCAGCATCTGAAATCAAAGGTTTTACAGCTTCAAAAATTTGTTGTTCTAGCAAGCTGTTTATTTCATGAAGATTTTCTCTATCTATCCTAACAATTTGATGATTGCTTGCTAAAACTCTGGTTTTAATGGTGCTACTTCTACTATCATCAAAAAATAAAGCATCGTTATGGATGTTTTTATCTTGTAGAATGTTCTTTATTTCTTTTCCAAAATCATCAGCACCTACAACACTTGCTAAACTAACTTTCCCACCTAAAGCTGTAATGTTGTTAGCAACATTACCTGCACCTCCAATAATTTTAGACTCGTTTTTAACATTTACTACCGGAACAGGCGCTTCTGGCGATAAACGATTAGCATTTCCGAAGATGTAATGATCTAACATGACATCGCCAATAACCAATATATGAGGTGTTTTTTGTTGATTTAAATCTGATAATTTCTTGGAAAGCATTTCTTCTCTTTGATTCAAATATAGCTAAAAGATGTTTTTATAGCGTTTGTTTTTTATTCTTGAAGTAAGTATTGATACTGGCTAAATCAAAAGCATTAAGGCACTTTTCTTTAGTTAAACCACCTTTTCTAGCTACATATACGCCATAGTTCATGTCGTAAAAACCTTCGTTACGGTGTGCATCTGGATTTATAGCTAATAAAACTCCTTTTTCTAATGCGTATTGATGCCATCTCCAATCTAAATCTAAGCGTAGAGGATTTGCATTAATTTCTATAACTACCTGGTTTACAGCGCAGGCATCAATAATTTTTTTATAATCTAAAGGATAACCGCTTCTGCTCAATAATAAGCGACCTGTTGGGTGGCCCAAAATAGTAGTATATGGGTTTTCAATAGCTTTTATTAAACGTTGAGTAGCTTTTTCTTCATCCATTTTTAGGTTTGAGTGTACAGAAGCCACAACAAAATCAAATTTTGCAAGGATTTCATCAGGGTAATCTAAACTTCCGTCTGATAAGATGTCTGATTCTATACCTTTGAAAATTTTAAAAGGAGCTAATTTTTGGTTTAACTTTTCTATTTCTTCATGTTGCTGTAGAACACGTTCTATACTTAAACCGCTAGCATAAACGGCTGTTTTAGAGTGGTCGCACAAGCCTAAATACTCAAGTTTTAAGGTGTCTCTGCAATAAACTGCCATTTCTTCAATACTATGTACACCATCACTCCAGGTACTATGGTTGTGTAAGGTGCCTTTTAAATCTGCATAAGTAATTAAAGAAGGTAGTTGTTTATTTTGAGCTAAGACTATTTCGTTAAAATCTTCTCTTAATTCTGGTTCTATATACGCTAAGCCCGCAGCTTCGTAAATGACATTTTCTGAAGTATAGGCTGTTGAATGATCAGGTAAAAGTGCTTTAACTTTTTCTACATGAGCCTCAACACCTGTAGTTTCAAACAAACGATAAGCTAAAGTAGTTTCATCTGCTTCAAAGCATTTTATGCTTAAGCTGTTCTCGTCTTTAAATCTGATGCTGTTATCTGTAATTTCAAGATTGGAGATACCTTCTATTTGTTGAATTTTATCAGTGAAAAGTTTAAAATCTGCATTAACGATGATAAATGAGAGCTCATCAATAATCTCACACTTCCTTCTAAACTCTCCGGTTACTAATATTTTAGTAGCATTGCTTAGTTTAATCAGTAAGTTTTGATATTGTGTAACGATAGGTTCTAAACGGGCATATAAAAAACGACCATTACTTGCCATCTTAAACTCAATAGCTTTTTTTATTTCTTCTTGAGTTTTTAAGCCAAATCCTTTTGCCTCTATTAAACGGTTTTCATTACAAGCATAATAGAGCTCGCCAACATTTTCAATACCTAAACTTTTCCAGATGATGATGATTTTTTTAGGCCCTAAACCTTTGATGCTGAGCATATCTAAAATCCCGATAGGGGTAATAGTAACCAAATCATTTAATTCCTTTAAACCTCCAGTATTAAAGATCTCTATAATTTTGGTAGCGATGCTTTTTCCGATACCATCTATTTTATCGAGCTCATCTTGGGCTTTATCTTTTAATTTGAATGGAAGTTTATCAACCTTAAAAGAAGCATTGGCAACAGATTTTATTTTAAATGGATTTTCTTCATGAAGCTCCATCAATTGCGCTAATAGCTTTAAGGTTTTAGATATCTCTTTATTTTCCATGTTGTTTTAAAAAAGATATCAAAGGTAAGATAATGAAGCAAAACAATAGAAAATAATGCGCTGCATTTTGAAATACCAAATTAGTATATTTGATTATGGTAACTATTATTAACAAAGGAACTCCTCTAGAGGAGATTAAAAAGCAGATAAATACTGTTGTTGCGAAGAAAAAAAATAACATCAAAAAATTTGCTGGAACAGTGAAGTTAGATGTAGATCCTATGGAGTGGCAAAATAAATTAAGAGATGAGTGGAGATAAGCTTTTTACCGACTAAAGAATTTTAAATTTTTAGTTCAAATAAAAAATCCCCTTGTCAAATTTTAACAAGAGGACTTATATAAGATATTAAATTTACTCAACCACCAAATTATAAGGCATTTTTGCTTGTATACCTTTCATTTGGGTAATTTCTTTGATGTTTTTGTAATGAATATAGCTATCGCCTAATTCTTGTTTTACAAAATAGGTTTTGATGTTTTCACCAGATTTATCTAGAAAACCTAGGAGACCATCTTTCTTCTCAGGATAATTGACAATTCTATACTCTTTGATTTTAGCTTTTTTAGCAGCAGCTTTAATAGCATCTTCAATATTCCCAATACGGTCTACTAAACCTAATTTTACTGCTTGTTGGCCTGTCCAAACGCGACCTTGCCCAATGCTATCTACATACTGCTGAGAGATTTTTCTGCCATCGGCAACTCTCTTGGTAAAATCATTATAAGTACGGTTTACTTCTTTTTGTAGAAGCATTTTTTCTGCCTCGGTTAAAGGTCTAGAGATGTTTCCTAAATCTGCATATTCGCTGGTTTTAACACCATCAAACGTTACCCCAAGTTTCTCATTAAAGAAGCCTTTCATGTTAGGTAAAATGGCAAATACACCTATAGAGCCCGTAATAGTATTAGGCTCGGCGAAGATAGAATCTGCAGCACAAGCAATATAATATCCTCCAGATGCAGCATAATCTCCCATGGTAACAATAATAGGTTTAACTTTTTTAGTCAATACCACTTCTCTCCAAATAACATCAGACGCTAAAGCACTACCACCAGGGCTGTTTACTCTTAAAACAACAGCTTTAATTTTGTCATCCTCACGGGCTTTTCTTAATGCTCTTGATACAGTTTCAGAACCAATAGTATTTTCATCACCCTCACCACCCATAATATCACCATTAGCATAAACTACCGCAATTCTGTCTTTTGCAGTACTGGTATTTTTGATAGATGAAACATAATCTGATAAACCAATGGTAGTTAAATCATCTTTTGAATCTGTTTTGGTGAGTTTTTTTAGCTCAGCAAGAACTTCATCTTTATATTTTAAACCATCTACCAGCTTAAGTTTAACAGCGTCTTCAGGAGAACGAGATTGTAATTTATTAGCGATAGCATACACGCTATCCTGAGGTATTTTTCTGCTAGCGGCAATTCCTTTAGTGAAATTTTCGAATAAAGAACCTAATAAAGCTGTCATTTGTTGCTTATTAGCGTCACTCATACTTTCAAGAATAAAAGGCTCAACGGCACTTTTATAAGTTCCTACTTTTATAATTTGAGGTTCGATAGCTAGTTTTTCTAAAGCGTCTTTAAAAAAGCTAATTTGTGAACTAAAACCTTTAAGTTCTAATATACCTTGAGGGTTTAAATAAACTTTGTTAGCTACTGATGCCAAATAATAAGCACCCTGACTGTAAACTTCGCTATAAGCAATGATAAATTTACCAGATTTTTTGAAGTTTATCAGCTCGTTCCTGATTTCTTCTAAAGTTGCCATACCTGTTAAAATATAGCTAACATCCAGATAAATACCTTTAATTTTGTCATCCTCTTTAGCGTTTCTGATACTTTTTAGGATATCATTTAAACCTAATACTTTTTCACTTTTTATAGGACCAAAGTCAACATCCTCAAAGGGGTTATCTGCTGAACGCTCTGTTATAGGATAATTAAGATTTACATAAAGAATGCTGTTTTCTTTAACTTCTGCGGTTTTCTCTGTACTACTTACCAATGCGGTAATCCCTCCGATAAGGATAACTGTAAATATGAGTAAGGTTAGGAAGAAACCTAACATAGATGCGAAAACAAATTTGAAGAATTGTTTCATAAAAAGAATTAATGTTTTAACTATGTAAAATACAAATATAAGTTTTAGACAATCAAGGTTTTCATTTGTTACAACATTTATGTGTCAGGTTTATTTAGGTTTAGGTACTAATTTAGGAGATAGGTTAAAAAACTTAGAAAAAGCTATTGCTTTAATTGCTAAACAGGTAGGGGATATCGGCGCATGTTCTTCTATTTACAAAACAGCAGCTTGGGGTAATACCCATCAGCCAGATTTTTTAAATATGGTGGTAAGTGTAAAGACAGATTTTACTCCTGAAACTTTATTAGAAAAAACACAGCAGATAGAATTATACTTGGGAAGAGAGCGTATTAAACATTGGGGAGAACGTATTATTGATATAGATATATTGTTTTACGGAGAATTTATTCAAAATTCAAGCAACCTTATTATTCCTCATCCGTATATAGGCCAAAGAAAATTTGTTTTAACCCCATTGAACGAGCTTATTCCTGATTTTTATCATCCTAGCTTAAAACAAACAGTGAGGAATTTGTATTTATCTTGTGAGGATAAGTTGCAGGTAGAGAAAACAGCTTTTAAACTAAATTAATTACATGGATAATCATGAAATAATTGTTGACCTTTCATATTTAAAAGAAGTGGCTAGCGGAAATGTAGAATTTATGGTGGAGATGATTGATATCTTTCTCGACCAAACACCAGGGTATCTGGTTAATTTAAAAGAGGCAATTGAAAATAAGAACTGGCAAAAAATTGCTGAATCAGCACATAAAATTAAACCAACATTAGGTTTTATGGGAATAGAATCTGCAAGGGAAACCATGGCAGAAATAGAGTTGAATGCCCGTAAGCAAGAGAATTTCGAAAATATAGTTTTAAAGCACAACCAAATGCAAGAAGTCTTTAAAACTATATTTGTTAAATTAGAAGAGAAGAAGCAAGAGCTTCTTGCTCAAGACAATTAAATTTCTTTTATTTCAAAATTATAGCTTTCCATAATTAGGTTAGCTAAAAGTTTTTTACAAGCTGTTTCCACTTTTTCAGAAGCAGCTTCTTTATTTTCTGCCTCTACTTCTAATGTAATATGTCTGCCAATTCTTACATTGCTAATTTCTGGAAGACCTAAATTTTTCATGCTTCCGGTTACTGCTTTACCTTGAGGGTCAAGAATCTCTTTAAGCGGCATTACATCAATCTCTGCTAAAAACTTTTTCATTTTATTGTTTAAGGGTCATATTTGATTAAGTTGCGAACTTAACCAAAGAATTTAATTTTTTGAATAACTAAAATGTATTTGTGATAATATGATATACCAAACTAAAATAAGCGGTATGGCGGCAAATTTAAGAAAAGCAAGGCATACTACAGAAATAATAAGGAAAATGAATTTATATTGATTTTCTTTCCAGCGTAAGTTGCTGATTTTCATAGAGAATAATCTTATCTCGCTTACTAAAAGCCAGCACAAAATAAGCGTTAAGCTTATTAAAAACCAAGGCTGGCTTACAAAAGCAAAGCTATCTGCTAAATATGGTAAAGAAATAACTAAAAAAGTATTCATTGGTGTATTTAAACCGATGAAATCTTCTGTTTGGCGTTCATCTACATTAAACTTAGCTAATCTTAAAGCAGAGAAAACGGTAATCAAGAAACCAGCATAAGCTAAATAGGGAATGGATACACCTTGCAACATTTGATAAATGATAACACCTGGTAAAAAACCAAAGCTTATCACATCAGCTAAAGAATCTAACTCTTTTCCTATCGCTGATTTTACATGAAGTAAACGAGCTGCAAAACCATCAAAAAAATCAAATATTCCTGAGAGTATAACAAAAAAGGCAACCGTTTTAAGGTCGCCATTAAATGCGTATATAATTCCTATACAACCAGAGAAAAGGTTAGCACAGGTTAGCATATTAGGAATGTGTTTTTTTATCATTTTTTAGAGGATAAAGGAGTAAGGAATAAAGATAAAAGACTTATGGTCTTTATTCCTTGTTCTTTAATCTTTTTTCTCTATTTAGCTATTCATAGACACTAAAAACTCTTCATTAGATTTTGTTCCTCTAACTTGAGTAAGTAAGAATTCCATTGCTTCTTGCGAATTCATATCTGCTAAGTGGTTTCTTAAAATCCAAACTCTTTGTAGCGTTTCTTTATCTAACAATAAATCGTCTCTTCTAGTGCTTGAAGCTGTAAGATCAATAGCAGGGAAGATACGTTTGTTAGAAAGTTTTCTATCTAATTGAAGTTCCATGTTACCGGTTCCTTTGAATTCTTCGAAGATAACCTCATCCATTTTAGAACCTGTATCAGTTAATGCAGTAGCTAAAATAGTTAAAGAACCACCGTCTTCTATATTTCTGGCTGCCCCAAAGAATCTTTTTGGTTTGTGTAAGGCGTTAGCATCAACACCACCAGAAAGTATTTTACCAGACGCTGGTGCTACAGTATTGTATGCCCTTGCTAAACGAGTGATAGAGTCTAATAGGATAACTACATCATGGCCACACTCTACCATTCTTTTTGCTTTTTCTAATACGATGTTAGCAATCTTAACATGTCTTTCAGCAGGTTCATCAAAAGTTGATGAAACCACCTCAGCTCTTACGTTTCTGGCCATATCAGTTACCTCTTCCGGACGCTCATCAATCAATAAAATAATTAAATAAACTTCTGGATGGTTAGCTGCAATAGCGTTGGCAACTTCTTTAAGTAAGTTTGTTTTACCTGTTTTAGGTTGCGCTACAATTAAACCACGTTGGCCTTTTCCTATTGGTGTAAACAAATCCATAATTCTGGTAGAGTAATCTCCAGGTTTAGTGAATAAGTTTAATCTTTCTGAAGGGAAAAGTGGCGTTAAATAATCAAAAGGAACACGGTCTCTTACTTCGGCAGGTACTCTACCATTGATAGATTCTACCCTTACCAAAGGGAAATATTTTTCACCTTCTTTAGGTGGTCTTATACTGCCTCTAACGGTATCGCCAGTTTTTAAACCAAAAAGTTTAATTTGTGATTGAGAAACATAAATATCATCAGGAGAGGTTAGGTAGTTATAGTCAGAAGATCTTAAAAAACCATATCCATCAGGCATAATTTCTAGTACACCTTCATTGGTAATCACATTATCAAAATCAAAGGCAGATTCTTGAGCTCTTTGTCTTCCGTTGGTATTAGGTAATCTATCTTTCTGATTTTTTTGATCAGCTTTAGCTTCCTGAGAAATAGTTTCTGTGTTTTCTGCTACAGCTACTTCTGCTTCAACTTCTTTTTTAGGAGCTTTTTCTACAGCTACTTTTTCCGCTTTAACGGGCTGCTCTGGATGATCAAATAAAGATACTTCTTGTGCCGGACTTAAATCTTTTTTAGATTTCACCTCAACCGGAGCGGCTTTAACTGTACGAGCTCTTTTTTTAGGCTTTTCTTCTGTTACAACTGCATCTTCCACTAAACCTGCCGATTTTGCAGCATTTATAAGTTCGTGTTGTTCTTTGATTTTTGTAATCAATTCTGCTTTACGCAATTCTTCGGTATTATCTACTCCAAAGCTTTTTGCGATTTCACGTAGCTCTGAAACAAGCTTATCGTTCAATTCGTTTATATCAAACATTCAAAATGAATTATGTTCAAGGATTTTATTGTTAGAATTTACCCCTTAAGCTTTTGTTAAGATTTCTAAGATTTGATATTAGAAAAACTAAAAAAAATCCGTAGACAAGGATAAATTGAGATTTCTCTGCAATTGTAGATATTTATTTTTTAAGTTCAAATTTTTTTGCAATTATTTTTTCAAATACTTAGCTATTTTTTAACAAATTTGCAGCCAAAACCAAAAGAGGTCATGAACAAAGCAGAAATTATAAGAGAAATAAAATCAAAAAAATCTTTTTTAAGTATTGGCCTCGATACAGATATCACCAAAATTCCTAAGCATTTACACAGATACGATAATCCAGTTTTAGAATTTAATAAACAAATTATTGATGCTACAGCGGATCTTTGTATCTCTTACAAGATTAACACTGCTTTTTATGAGTGTAATGGTTTAAAAGGTTGGGAATCTTTGATTAAAACTTACCAGTACCTGCCTAAAAATACTTTTTCTATAGCTGATGCCAAAAGAGGAGACATAGGCAATACATCTTCTATGTATGCAAAAGCTTTTTTTGATGAAAGCGCCTCTGAAATGAGTTTTGATGCGGTAACAGTTGCACCTTATATGGGTAAAGACTCTGTAAGTCCATTTCTTAATTTTAAAGGTAAATGGACAATCTTACTAGCTTTAACATCTAATGAGGGAAGTCATGATTTTCAGCGCTTAAAAGATCATGATGTGATGCTTTTTGAGCATGTTATCAAAAAATCACAGGAATGGGCAACAGATGAAAATATGATGTATGTAGTTGGTGCTACCAGGGGAGAAGCTTTTTTAGAAATCAGAAAACATGCTCCCCATCACTTTTTGTTGGTGCCAGGTGTTGGCGCACAAGGAGGTTCTTTAGCCGATGTTTGTAAATACGGGATAACAGCTGATTGCGGTTTGATTGTTAACTCTTCCAGAGCTATTATTTATGCATCAAACGGAGAAGATTTTGCAGAAGCAGCAAGAGCACAAGCCTTATTGGTACAAAAAGAAATGGCTGCCGAGCTGCAAAAAATAGGTATCAGTTAAACAATAAAAATTTTTAGCGTTAGAAATTAAGAGACTTATTTCAATTAAAAATAAAAATCTTAATTTTAACTATGCTTCACTATGAGAAAATTCTTCATTATATATGGAGGTTTAGACTGTTTAATTTTCATGATTTAAGGACTGTTAAAGGAGAACAGGTAGAAATAATTCATCCAGGCAATATCAATGTTGATGCTGGCCCGGATTTTTATGATGCCAAAATAAAAATAGGCAATACGCTTTGGGCAGGTACAGTAGAAATTCATTTATCTTCATCAGACTGGTTGAAACATCAACACCAGCATGATAAAGCTTATGATAATGTTGTTTTACATGTGGTTTGGGATGATGATACAGCCATACAACGCAGTGATGGAACTTATATCCCAACTTTAGTTTTAAAACATAGGGTTGAAGAAGCAACCATCCAAAAAATAGAAGGATTAGCTTGCAGTAATGAGTCAATTCCTTGTGCTGAGCAGCTTAAATTGGTTGATGAATTTTATATCAAGCAATGGTTAGATAGGATGGTGGTAGAAAGGTTGGAAGAGAAATCGGCTTATTTTGAAGCCCTGCACAAGCAATTAAAAGGGAGTTGGGAAGATACTTTTTATATAGGCTTAGCAAGAAGTTTTGGTTTTAAAGTAAATAGTTTGCCTTTTGAGTTGTTGGCAAAAAATCTTCCTCAGCAAATTTTGGCCAAGCATAAACAAAACAGTTTACAAATAGAAGCTTTAATTTTTGGGATGTCTGGTTTGTTGCATGAGCGTTATCGGGATGAATATCCGAAAAAGTTAAAAGCAGAATTTGATTTTCTTCGCCAGAAATATCAATTAAATCCTTTAGAACCATCGGTATGGAAATTTTCTAAAACAAGACCAGATAATTTTCCAACCATTAGACTGGCACAGTTTGCAGCTTTAATTAATCAATCTCAGCATTTATTTTCTAAAGTAACAGCAACATCAGATGTAAAAGCTTTAAAAGTGTTGTTTAGTGATTTAAACGTTCATCCTTATTGGGCAAATCATTATCTTTTTGATGAAGAAGCGGTAAAAGCATCAAGAAACATTGGTGACGCGTCGGTTAATCATATCTTAATTAATACCATAGCACCTTTGTTGTTTAACTACGGAAAGCAAATATCAAATCCTAAATTTGTTGATTATGCAACTACTTTACTAGAGAACGTTAAGGCCGAAAAAAATGTTATTATCGATAATTTTACCAATATTGGACTTAAAATTGATAGTGCTTCTGAATCACAGGCGGTTATACAATTAAAAAAATACTATTGTGATGAAAAAAAATGCTTAAATTGTGGGATTGGAATTAAAATTTTAAAAGTGTAAAAACATGTTTCAACGTATGATTACTTTTTTTGAAAGGCATTCTTTTGGGGTTTGTACCTATCTGGGTGAGCGGTTCCATATCTCCATTGCCAAAATAAGACTGTTTTTTATTTACAGTTCTTTTTTAGCTGTAGGTTTTCCTATTATATTTTATTTTTTAGCTGCATTTACTTTAGATATACGCAGTTACGTAAGAAAAATAAGGCTAAAATATTGGGATATTTAAACACCTAGTATCTCTGCTATTTCTAAGAAACCTTTATCCCGGGCAAGGTCGGCAGGTAATTTGCCGCCTTCCATTCTAACATCTACATGTGCACCTTTTTCTAATAGCATAATAATAAGTTCTATATTACCATTTTGTGCAGCAGAGTGTAAAGGAGTGATGCCAGATTGTTGTACCACGTTTACAGCAGCACCATTTTCTAGTAACATACGACAGATGTTGGTATAGTTGCCTGCCGCAGCAGAATGTAAAGGGAGAACTTTATATGTATTATTGGCAGGTAAATTTACATCTGCACCTTTTAAAACCAGATAGCGGGCTATTTCCTCATTACCAAAATAACAAGCCAAACCTAAAGCTGTAAAACCATCCTCAGAAAAATCATTTATAATATCTGGATTTTGGAATACTTTATGGGCTACAGTATCAAATTTATCGGCAGAGCAAGCTTCAAAAAAACTGATATCATCAGAAAAATCAAGAAATAATTTAATAAGACGATGTTTTTTATAGTAACAGGCTAACATAAGTGGAGATACGCCAAGACTAGTTTCTTCTTTTAAAGCAAGCGGGTTTTGCGCTAAATAAGCTTTAATATCCTCTTCGTTGTCTTTTATTATTAAATCTTCTAAGCCGTAATGCTGCATGTTTCTATCTAATAAAGAATAATATTAGTGCATAATTTTTTAACTTCCAACAAATAGTTGGATAATTAAATTTAGATGATGATAAATTCTAAATAAAAAGCTGATAATTTTATAAAAGCTTTTGCTTTAAATTATATTTGTTCCTGAAGTAAAACTTATAAGAATGCCCATAAGAGGAAATCAGTTTAAAACCAATACGTTTAGAGAGGAGAGAAAGCCGGCTGCCGATGCAGAGGGAGGTTTGCCCTATAAAAAGGAAAAGAAAGAGTATTTTCCGGCCATAAGTTTTAATAATGACCGTTTTGTAAAGATTGTAGGTTTGTTTTTACTCCTATTAGCTATATATTTTGCTGTAGCTTTTAGCTCTTATTTATTTACTTGGGAAGAAGACCAAAGTTATGTAAGTGATGCCAATGGCGGCTGGACAAATTTGTTTAAAACAGCCGAAGAATTAGCTTCAAACGGAGTTTTAAACCCTGATATACAAAACTGGGCTGGTAAATTGGGTGCGTTATTGGCCCATCAATTTATCTATAAGTGGTTTGGTATCGCTTCTTTCTTATTCATCTTCATTTTTGTTGTTTTAGGCTACAGATTGCTGTTTAAGGTAGTACTTTTTCCTGTATCAAGAGTTTTTGGCTATAGTTTCTTCTTGCTAGTTTATACTTCTTTGTTTATTGCCTATTTTCATCATTTTATTGCAGAATATCCTCACTTTTTAGAAGGAGAGTTTGGATTTTATCTCAATCAAATATTGGTTGCGCAAATAGGTTCTGCGGGTGTGGGCGGCTTATTGGCATTTGCTGGTTTAAGTACTTTGGTTATTGCTTACAATATTGATTTTAATTTACCAGAGAAAAAAATTAAAGCTCATCAAGAACAAGAAATAGAAGAAGAGCTGGAGGAAGAAGGTGATATCGCAAACATCAGATTTGCAAAACCAGAAATTGAAGAAGAATATCCATCAGAGCCGGTGGAGTTCCCACTAAACACAAAGAGGCAACAACAGGAAGTCATCATCCCAACAAAAGCTTCTATAGAAATAGAAGAACCAAAAGAAGAAAATATTGTTCAGGAGTTCGAAACACCTATAAATCAGTTGTTAAAAGAACAGCCGATAAGAAATACGCCTAATCTGGATTTGGAAACCATTATACCAACGGTAACAGAGCCAGAGGAAGAAGTAGAACTGATGGTAGAAAAAACACCAGAGGAAGCTAAAGCAGAAGAATTGGTAGAACAATTTGGTGCTTTTGACCCAACATTAGAGCTTTCTTCGTATAAAAATCCAGTTTTAGATTTATTAGAGCAATACGGTAGCAATAAAATTTCTGTTGACGCAGAAGAGCTAGAGTCAAACAAAAATAAAATTGTTGAGACCCTTAATAACTATAATATCGAGATAGAAAAAATTAAGGCTACTATTGGTCCAACGGTTACTTTATATGAAATAATCCCTGCACCGGGGGTACGTATCTCTAAAATTAAAAACCTAGAGGATGATATTGCATTAAGTTTAGCTGCTTTAGGTATCAGGATTATTGCACCAATGCCAGGAAAAGGAACTATTGGTATTGAGGTTCCTAACCAGCACCCGGAAATGGTTTCTATGCGTTCTATCATCGCTACAGAAAAATTCCAAAATACTACGATGGATTTACCTATTGCCTTAGGTAAAACTATCTCTAATGAAGTTTTTATTGCCGATTTAGCCAAAATGCCACACATGTTGGTAGCTGGGGCAACTGGGCAAGGTAAATCTGTAGGTATTAATACCATATTGGTTTCTTTACTTTATAAGAAGCATCCATCGCAGCTAAAACTGGTATTGGTAGACCCTAAAAAGGTGGAGTTAAGTTTGTTTAGAAAGATAGAAAGACATTTCTTGGCTAAGCTTCCTGGGGAAGAAGATTCTATCATAACCGATACAAAAAAAGTTATCCATACTTTAAATTCTTTGTGTGTAGAGATGGATCAGCGATATGATTTACTGAAAGATGCGGGGGTAAGAAATTTAAAAGAGTATAACGAGAAATTTATCAAGCGTAAGCTAAACCCAAACAATGGACACCGCTTTTTACCGTTTATTGTTTTGGTGATAGATGAGTTTGCAGATTTAATGATGACCGCAGGAAAAGAGGTAGAAACACCAATTGCCAGATTAGCACAATTAGCCAGAGCTATTGGTATCCACTTGGTTTTAGCTACACAAAGGCCATCGGTAAACATCATTACAGGTACTATTAAAGCCAATTTTCCGGCAAGGTTGGCCTTTAGGGTTACCTCTAAAATAGACTCGAGAACCATTTTAGATTCTGGAGGTGCAGACCAACTGATAGGGAAAGGAGATATGTTATTATCTACCGGTAGCGATTTAATTCGTTTACAATGTGCTTTTGTTGATACGCCAGAGGTAGATAGGGTAACCGAGTTTATTGGTAACCAAAGAGGATACTCATCGGCTTATTTATTGCCTGAATATGTTGGAGATGATAGCGACCCTGGTAGTGTGAAAGATTTTGATCCATCAGACCGCGACCCTATGTTTGAAGATGCTGCTCGTTTAATTGTGATGCATCAACAAGGTTCTACGTCTTTAATCCAGCGTAAGCTTAAATTAGGATATAATAGAGCCGGTAGAATTATAGATCAGCTAGAAGCTGCAGGGGTAGTAGGGCCTTTTGAAGGAAGCAAAGCGAGAGAGGTTTTAATTCCTGATGAATATGCTTTGGAACAGTTCTTGGATAATATGAACAAATAAAATTTTATGTTGAAGATGAAGATAAGCCTGTTAATTGCTGTTTTATTATTTGTTTTTAAGGGTGCTTTTGCCCAGCCAGATGCAAAAGCAAAAGCTATTTTAACCGACGTAAGTAAGAAATTTAGGAGCTATAATGTGGTGAAAGCAGATTTTACTTATTCTTATCTAAACAGGCAAAACAACACCCGTGATAACCAAAAGGGAACTTTATACATACAATCTAAAACCAATAAATTTAAAGCTATTTTGCCTTCACAAGAGCTTATTTCTGATGGTAAGGTACAATGGACCTATCTGAAAGAGGATAAAGAGGTACAGGTTAGCGAGATTGATAATAGTCCTGATGCTTTAAACCCGGCACAAATTTTTACCATTTACGAAAAAGGCTTTAAATATGTGTATACCGGTGATGTAAAAGCCGGAGCTAAAATTTTGCATAATATAGAGCTGGCTCCGCTTAGCAACAGGTCTTTTTCTAAAATTAAATTACAAATAGATAAGCAAAGCAAACAGTTATATTCTTTCTCTGTTTTTGATAAAAATGGTAATATTTACGCTTATACCATCCAAACTTTTGTACCTAATGTAAAAGTATCACCTAGCTTATTTACATTTGAAGCAGCAAAATATCCAGGCGTTGAAGTAGTTGATTTAAGATAAATTATGTCTTTAAGCATCACCCAGCACACATTAGAAAAATTAGAAAATCTTTTAAAAGATTTTGGCTACAAAGTAAGGTACGAGAAGGGTAATTTTAAAACCGGATTTTGTATTATAGAAACCAGTAAAATGGTGGTTGTAAATAAGTTCTCCAATTTAGAAAGTAAGATAAATGCTTTGGCAGAATTAATTAAAGGCTTAGAGTTAGAGGATAGCCATTTAAGCGATAAGCAGAAACAATTTTATTACTCGTTAAAACAAACCAAACTACAATTTTGAAAGTCACGTTTTTAGGCACAGGTACATCGCAAGGAGTTCCGGTAATTGCTTGCGGTTGCGAAGTTTGTACTTCTTCGAGTGCTTATGATAAACGTTTGCGTAGTAGCATTTTGGTAAGTTCTGATGAAACCACTTTGGTGATAGACTCTGGTCCGGATTTTAGGTACCAAATGCTGCGTAACCAAATTCAGCACTTAGATGCGGTAGTTTTTACACACGAGCATAAAGACCATATTGCCGGTATGGATGATATTAGAGCTTTTAACTATAAGCAACAAGCTGCTATGGAGGTTTATGCTACAGAACAAGTTCAGCATGCGCTTAAACGCGAGTTTTATTATGTTTTCTCTGATTTTAAATACCCTGGGGTTCCGTTAGTAAATTTAAACACCATTCATGATGAGACTTTTATGGTGGGCGATATAGCACTTTTACCTATAGAGGTAATGCATTATAAGCTCCCTGTAAAAGGTTTCAGAATTAAGGATTTTACTTACATTACGGATGCGAAAACAGTTTCAGAAGAGGAGATAGCTAAGATAAAAGGGAGCAAAATATTGGTGATAAATGCTTTGCAGAAAGAAAGACATATCTCGCATTTTACTTTGGATGAGGCTATTGCTTTTGCCGAGTTGATTGGAGCTGAGGAAACTTACTTTACGCATATCAGTCATAGATTAGGCTTGCATGATGAAGTAAGCTTATTATTACCTAAAGGTATCAAATTGGCTTATGATGGTTTAAGTATTAATATTTAAAGCTTGTCTGATTTTTAAATAAAAAATTATATTTGCAGCATATACCCAGGTGGCGAAATTGGTAGACGCACCATCTTGAGGGGGTGGCGCCTTATGGGCGTGGCAGTTCGAATCTGCTCCTGGGTACTTTTTTAAGGAAATACTTTATAGATTTCTTTCCTGTGAGCTATGGTAATTAAAACTATAGTATTTTTGTCTAGTAACCTTATACCTATGCGATAATCTCCAGATTTTATACGATAATAGTCTTTATAACCCTGTAATTTTTTTATTTGCTTAACTTGAGTAAGTGATTTTGCGTTTTCAAGTTCAGTGAGAATTTTTTCTAATTTTAGTTTAATTTCTGAAACTTTAAGCTTATCAAGACTTTTTATAAAAGATTTATCAATTTTTAAATCCATTTAATCTTCAGAAATTTTCTTAAACAAAACTTCTTTTGAAACATATTTACCAGTTTCGGCTTTTTGCATCATTTCTCCAAATAATAAATCTTCCAAATCATCTGTAGAAATGGATTTTACATTATCTCCCAATTTTTTTGCAAGAGAAGCTAATATCTTTAAATTTTCGGGGTTTTTACTTTCTATTATTAATGCAGCCATTTGGGTAGTATTTATACAAATATAAGCAATAATTTATTTTAATATTTAACCAATTGAAATGGATAACACTTATACATCGTTGATGATGATCAATACTATATTTTATCGCTGTTTATACAATTTTGAGCTATAATTAATTCTATATAATTTTGTTAAAACCTATTTTAATTAGTTTCATGGCCCAAACAAGCCCACATCACCCAGACGAGTACATTGCTCAATTACCTTTAGAAAGACAAGAGGTGATGCAGAAATTAAGAACTACCATTCTGGGTAACTTACCAGAAGGATATACCGAGGAAATGAGCTATGGGATGATAGGTTTTGTTGTACCACATTCTTTATATCCAAATGGCTACCATTGCGACCCTAAATTACCTTTACCTTTCATAAGTTTGGCATCTCAAAAGAATTTTATAGCACTTTACCACATGGGTTTATATGCTGATGAAAATCTATTGCAATGGTTTAAAGAAGCTTACCCTCAACATAGTAAAGCTAAATTAGACATGGGGAAAAGTTGTATCAGGTTTAAGAAAATTAGTGAAATTCCTTTTACTTTAATAGCTGAGCTTGTACAAAAAATGAGTGTAAAGGATTGGGTTAAAATTTATGAAAGCATATACAAGAAAGGGTAGCCACTACTTTAATTAATACAAATTTATACTTTTAACACTATAAATCTATCTAGATTTTGCGCAAACGTTACAATTTCTTTTGTAACTGTTATTTGTAATTTTAATTACAAAAAGTTTCTTATTAAAATTTATTTAAAGCTATTTTTTGTAATTTTTATAATTTTAAATACATTAATTTTTTTAAAATAGACTTTCATTAATTTATCTTCTTTTTCCATCTTTATCAATTTTATATTATTGCACTTGTCCTTATAAACTTATGAAGTTGTTTATAAGGTATTTATAATATCTAAGACGCTCAAAAATTTAGAATTATAATTAACCAATTTATAACTACCACTAATTTAAGTCAAATGAAAAAAAATCTACACTCACATGGGTTTATAAAACTCACTCTCTTTAGCATTTTGTTATGTTTAGGATTTGAAACTTTTGCACAAATAGGGACTGGTTGGGGAACAGCTGTATCTATAGACCAACAAGTTCAATTAGAGAATTATTCAGATCCTTCTGGGGATAACACAGACTTTACCTGGCCAAGAACAAGTGCTTATATTGATGCTCAAGGTAATCCAGAATCATCAGATAACAGCGATGTTACAAGCAAGTATAATTATAATTCTTCTACTGGAGTTAGTACGTTTACACTTAAAAAGTATCCAGGTAATCGATCAGAATTACGTGTATTTGATGTTAATAGCAGCACTAGAAATTACACAAGTGGAACGCGTCAGTTTGAAGGGTATATTACAGTTGGAGATAAAATGTTTGATAATGCTATTTTCCAATTATTTGGTGGAGAAGATAACGCTACGATGTTACAAATTAGATCTAACTCTTATGATATGGATGCAGCTGATTCTAAATTTAGGATTTTTTATGATCCTAATTGTTTCGATGTTGAGGGGAACAGGGATTTAGAGTTTAATGTTGTAAATAGGAAAATTAAGTTGAATGTGATCCATATTCAACAAACCTCCTCAAATCCAGGAAAAGTTTATATACTTATTGATGATGAATTAAAGTTTTCTTTCTCTGAAGAAATAACAACGGCAAATTATTTTAAATATGGTATTTATGGAAGAGAAAATGATTCTGAAACCAATGGAATTACAAATGCTGCTGTAGTTTGGGAGGATGTAAGGATTTGGAAAGGGGGAACATTTGATCCTAATGCTAGCTCTACACCGCCTGCAGCTCCTTCAAATTTAACTGCAACAGCTGTTTCTTCAAGTCAAATCAATTTAAGCTGGACAGATAACTCTAATAATGAAACTAAGTTTTATGTTCAGCAATCAAATGACGGCGGTACAACTTGGTTTGGTATTGGTAATCCAGCAGCTAATGCTACTTCTTTATCAGTTACCGCCTTAAATGCTAATACATCTTATTCTTTCAGAGTAAGGTCAGAAATTGATGCGAGTAGGAAATCTGCTTATAGCAATACGGCTACAGCCACTACTACTGGAGCTGTACCAAATGCGCCTTCAAACTTAACAGCAACTGCAGCTTCTGCAAGTTCAATAACTTTAAGCTGGCAAGATAATTCATCTAACGAAACTAAGTTTTATGTACAGCGTTCTAGCGATAATGGCGCAACATGGGTTGGGTTAGGTAATCCAGCAGCTAATGCTACTTCATTTACCGCAACAGGTCTAAGTGCGAATACTCCATATTGGTTTAGAGTGAGGTCTGAGATAGATGCCAATTCTAAATCGCCTTATAGTAATACCGCAACAGCTACAACACAAATAGCATATTACCGTTTCAGATTAAAAGCTAATACTAATTTAGCTCTACAAAGTAATGATGCTACTATCACTACTAGTGAAAATGTTAACGTTGGAACTTATTCTTCTAGTAGTCAAACACAACAATTCCAAATTGTACCTACAGATAATGGTTTTGTAAGAATTATCCCTCGTTTAGAGAGTAGTTTCGCTCTTTCTTCTTTAGATGGTGCTGCAAATGATGGTGATAATGCAGAGTTAGATCCTTACGCTTCTTACAATCGTCAGCAATGGAAATTGGTTCCTATTGCAGGTAGTGATGCTCATAAAGTAGAATTACGATTAGCATCTGCGTACGCACTAGATTGTGCTGATGTTACACCTGTAAACGGCTCAAATGTTCAAATCTGGACTTACAACACTGCTAATACAAATTTACGCCAACAATGGGTGATAGAGCCTGCTAATGGTGGTGCTGCAATCATGGCAGCTAAAGAAAGTAGTAGGTTAAATTTATTGCAGGTAGAAGAAAGTCAAGCACAGCACTTAAGTCTTGCATTAAAGAATCAGGAGGTTGTTTTCTCTATTCCGCAAGATGGTTTTACTACAGTTAAAGTTTATAATATCAACGGTCAGTTATTAAATAGTCTGGTAGCTAAGTCTTTAACAAAAGGTGAGCACAAGATAAATTTCGACTCATCAAAATTAAAAGGTTTATATCTTATCAGATTGACTTCTGGTAATCACGTTAAAACAATTAAGGTATTGTTTTAATAGCATAAACTTCATTTTATAAGCCAGTATTATGAATAATACTGGCTTATTTTTTTATATCAATTAAAAATCTTATTATACTTATTCCTATACGCGATAGGCGTTAAGCCAGTTATTTTTTTGAAGATGGTTCTAAAGGCTTTAGTATCGGTATAACCAATATCGTACATCACTTCATGAATATTTTTACGGCTCGATTCAAAACTGCGTTTAGCATACTCCATTTTTACCCTATTGATATAGGCAAGTACCGAGTTATTGGTTGCCATTTTAAACCTCCTCTCGAAACTTCTTCTACCTAATTTTACCAAATCTGCAAGTTCATCAATGGTTATTTTTTCTTGGATATGGAGGTCTATAAAATCTTGTGCTTGTTTAATAGCTTCATCTGGATGGTTCTTTTGCCCTTGAAACATGGCAAAAGCAGCCTGACTTTCCCTGTCAATATCAACAGCGAAATATTTTGAAGCTAAAATAGCGGTTGGTCTATCCGTATATTTTTCTACCAAGTGTAATAGTAAGTTCCAATAAGAATTAGCGCCACCGCTAGAATATATGCCATTTTCTTCGGTAATGATACTACCATCAACCACTTCAACATCAGGAAACATCATCCTAAATTCATTTTGAAAACCCCAATGGGTAGAACATTTTTTACCAGCCAATAAGCCAGTAGAAGCCAGTAAAAAAGCCCCCACACATAGCGAAGCTACTTCTGCACCTTCTTGATAATGTTGTTTTATCCAAGGTAAAAGTTCTTCATTTTTAGCAATTGCGGTTTTCATATCTCCAAATAAAGCAGGTATCACCACCAAATCTGTTTGTGCCACATCTTCTAAAAGTTTTGATGTATTTACGGAAAATAAGCCATCATTAAGTTTTACTTCCTTTTTTAAACCTACCAGCTGAACTTCAAATAAAGGGCTTTTGCCCGCAGCCATCATAAACTGGTTTACTGCAGAAAATAAATACTGAGGGTCTGCAATGGCTTGCATAACCGAACTTTCTGGTACTAAGATGCTAACACGTTTCATATTAGAGGATAAAATGCTTTTTCTAAGATAAAATTATTTGTCGTAAATAACCCTTTATTTGACATTTATCCAGGTTTCCTTTTTTAAAGGAAGTACCCATATTTGTATCGTAACAACATCAAAATATAAACCTATTAAAGCTTAAGAAAATGGAAAAAGCAAAAATTACAGTTCAAGCAAATGTTAACGCCCCACTAGAAAAAGTATGGGATTATTATACCCAACCTAAGCATATCGTTAATTGGAATTTTGCCGATACTAGCTGGCATTGCCCCGCTGCAGAGAATGATATGCAGGTAGGAGGCACCTACAAAGCCCGTATGGAAGCTAAAGATGGCAGTAATGGTTTTGATTTTGAAGCAGTTTACACTGAGATAAATGAGCATAAAAGTTTTAGTTACGAATTTGGTGGTAGAATAGCTACCGTAACTCTTCAAAATTTAAATCAGCAAACGCTTGTAACTGTAACTTTTGACCCTGAAGATGAAAACCCTATTGATATGCAGCAAATAGGTTGGCAAATGATTCTAAACAATTTTAAATCTTATACAGAAGCTTCTTAAACCTTAAAAATATGAATAACCTCATTTACCCTTGCTTATGGTTTAACGGAGAAGCCAAGGCAGCAGCAATATTTTACAATGCTATATTCCCCAATTTTAAAATTTTAGATGAAAATGAATTAGTTGTGGTTTGGGAGCTAAATGGTACAAGATTTATGGGCTTAAATGGTGGTCCGCAATTTAAGTTTAGCGAGGCAGTTTCTTTTGTTATAGAGTGTGCTACACAAGAAGAAATAGACCATTACTGGGATAAGCTTACTGCCGATGGTGGCTCAGAAAGTATGTGTGGATGGTGTAAAGATAAATATGGCGTTTCTTGGCAGGTAGTACCTCAAGTATTAGGAACATTAATGTCTGACCCTAATAAAAGAGATAGAGTGGTGGCCGCATTTATGCAAATGAAAAAATTCGATATACAAACCTTAATTCAGGCAGCAAATGGTTAGCAATAAGTTTGAAATAGAAATTAATGCCTCAGCAGCACAAGTTTGGCAGGCATTAACCAATACCACTGCGTTAGACGAGTGGATGAAAAATGTTAAAGTAGAAACAGCTTGGAAAGCTGGTGCTGCCATTACCTATACCTGTTACGACGAAAATGGAGATGTATTTGTCTGGAATGGGCAAAAAATGGTTTGGGATGGTATCATCAAAGTATTTGAAGAAAATAAAGAATTTACCTGTTCTTATCCTGATAAAAGTACAGGACTGGTAGAAGAAAGCTATATTTTAGAAACCTTATCAGCTCATAAAACTAAATTGCTTCAATTACAAGTTTTTGAGCAGCAAGAAGTGGCTGATGCTTACCAAGAGGGCACTTTAGAAATGCTTAACTTACTAAAAGCTTATGTAGAAGCTCATCAACATCATGTTTAAAATTTCTGCTTATTTAAGTTTTAGAGGTAATTGCCGTGAGGCCATGTTGTTTTATCAGCATTGTTTGGGGGGCAAGCTCAGCTTTCAAACCGTAGGAGAATCTCCTATGGCAGCACAGCTACCTCAAAACATTAAGGATTTTATTTTACATGCCATGCTCATTACCGATAATTTTGCGCTCATGGCTAGTGATATCAGTCCAGAAAGCGGACTTTTAAATGGTAATGCGCTTTCGCTGATGCTGGATTGTCATCAGGAAGAAGCTATATATACCGCATTTTACCAATTATCAAAAGGAGGCATCATTAAACAAGCCCTTCAAGAAACCCACTGGGGTGCATTATTTGGCGAACTAACCGATAAATATGGCCATCATTGGATTTTAAATTTTAATAAGAACCAACAACTATAAACATCATGAAAAAAGAAAAAATTATTTACTGGGTAGCCACCAGCATCATCGCCTTATTTGAAGGTGTTATGCCTGCACTTACCTCACAAACAGAACTTGCTAAAGAAGGCATCAGGCATTTAGGTTATCCAGCGTATTTTGGAAATGCTTTAGTAGTCTTTAAAATAGTAGGCGTTTTAATCCTTATCATCCCTCAAATCCCTAAAAGAATAAAAGAATGGGCCTATGCCGGTTTTACTTTCAACTTTATCTTTGCGGCCATTAGCCACGGTTTTGTTGATGGTATCAACTTTCAAACCTTCTTCCCATTTATCATTTTAGGTATTTTAATGCTTTCTTATGTTTATTACCATAAGCTGCAAACAAGACAGGAATTTTAGGGATATTAGCCATATCTTTGACATGTAGACTATTAAAAACATCAACCTAAAATGCAACAAACACCTCAGCAACTTTTATTAAATGGTGCAGCTACACCATTTGCGCAAACATATTTTCATGGCACCAAGGCAAATCTTCAACTTGGCGAACACATAGCCATTGGTTTTAACTCTAATTACGGTCAGCAAAAGAATGCACAATACATTTTCTTGTCCGCAACTTTAGATGCTGCAATTTGGGGTGCAGAATTGGCTTTGGGAGAAGGCAGAGAAAGAATCTATTTGGTAGAGCCTACTGGCGAACTAGAAAATGATCCAGATTTAACAGATAAAAAGTTTCCAGGAAATCCTACACAGTCTTATCGCTCTAAACACCCTTTTAGAGTAGTAGGAGAGGTAGCAGTATGGCAAAGACATCCAAAAGAACAAATTGAAGCCATGAAAGTTGCTTTAGCCAAGCTTAAAGCCGAAGGAATTAATTCATTAAATGATAGAACAGGGTAAATAATTTTGGATAACTTATTTATCATGAGTAATTACGTTATCTATCAATCATCAAGAGACTTTACAATAAATGAATGCGAATTTGGTATTTACATTTAATAATTTATTGTAAAACAGATATAAAAAAAGCCTATAGAAATAATCCTATAGGCTTTAGTGTGGAGTCGGAGGGATTCGAACCCTCGTCCAAACATGGGATGAGTTGCGCTTTCTACATGCTTATTTTGTAATTGATTTTCGAGCTAAAGTTGGCCACAAACAGCCTGCTTTAACCTTAGTTTCTTTAGTTGTCGGGATAAGTTCGAAACTAACTTATCCTTATTCCGGCTTTTCGGTGCTTCCTTATCGGGTGTCGCCAGACATAACTCCCGGGAAACATCCTGCTTCCGCTACTTTAGCGAGACGAGGCTAATTTTAACTCAGTTAAAATTAAGCAGCAAGAGCGTAATTATTTTCGCCTTTTATAGTTTGAGAATCCTGATTATAGCGATGTTTTCTCAATTCGCTGCATGCTTACACACTGATCTTCCATCCTGTCAATTCCGGTCGACCCCATTTGTTTTTAATTAAACACAAAACTAAACAATAGTTCTAGCTTAACTATAAACAATTTCTTTTTCTTTATCAAACACCCTGCCAGGGTAAACTTTTAACGCTTCTTCTAAACATCTCATAGCCTTTATCAAGTCGGGCTTATTTAAAACATAAGCTAGTCTAAGCTCATTCTCACCCACACCTGGTGTAGCATAAAATCCTGAAGCAGGAGCTAACATTACGGTCTGATTTTCATAAGCAAATTCCTCTAGCATCCATTGGCAAAACTTATCAGCATTATCAATAGGAAAACGGGCAACTACATAAAAAGCACCTCCTGGGTTAGGGCAAAATACACCATCCATTTTGTTCAAAGCTTGAACCAAAATATCTCTACGCTCAGCATACTCATGGTTTACCTCTGTAAAATAACTATCTGGTGTAAAAGTAGTAGCGGCGGTACCAGCAATTTGTTCTACCATACCGGGGCTTAATCTTGCTTGCGCAAATTTAAGTGCTGTTGCTATTACTTCTTTATTTTTGGTAATCATACAGCCTAATCTTGCTCCACAAGCGCTATAACGTTTAGATACTGTATCTATAATGATGACATTATTTTCAATTCCTTTAAAATGCATAGGAGAGAAAAACTGTTTATCATCATAACAAAACTCGCGATAAGCTTCGTCTGCTATAATAAATAAATCATGCTTTAAAGCTAAGGTCTTTAAATCTTCAAATTCTTGCTTGGAGTATAAATAACCAGTAGGATTATTAGGATTACAAATCATAATAGCCCTTGTTTTAGAAGTAATTGCTTTTTCAAACTCAGCTATAGGAGGCAAAGCAAAACTATTATCGATAACAGACAAAATAGGCTTTATGACACTGTCACTCTGGCAGGCATAAGCGTTATAATTTGCATAAAAAGGTTCTGGAATAATAACTTCTTCTCCTTGGTTTAGGCAAGTCATTAAACTTATAATAATAGCTTCGGAACCTCCTGTAGTTACCAAAATATCCTCGGGTGTAATGTTATAACCTAACTTATTATAATAATCAGTTAAAGCATCTCTGTAAGAAACAGTTCCTTCAGAGGCTGTATAAGCCCAAACTTTAAAGTCTATATTTTTAATCGCATCCAACATTACAGCTGGGGTCTCAATATCGGGTTGACCAATATTGAGATGATATACTTTTTTACCATCAGATTTTGCTCTCTCAGCAAAAGGGGTTAGCTTCCTGATAGGCGAAGCTGGCATTTGTTGTCCTTTATTGGAAATTTTAGGCATAATCCACAAAATTAGTGGTTGTTTGTTTAGGGTTTATGGTTTAATCTTTTTTAACAAAGAAAAGCCTTTCCTGAAATTACAGAGAAGGCTTTTCCTGAATTTAATATGTTTAAAAATTACTTGGCGGCAATAACTTCACCTTTTACATATAACATCTTTTTAGGTGTTTTTGAGTTAGAGCTGATGGTTACCGATTTATTAAACGGTGCAACAGCTGCTGCATTATAAGTAATGGTAATAGAACCAGACTCTCCTTTTTTAATAGGTGTACCTGCTTTAGGTGAAACTTCCGGTACGGTACAACCGCAAGGAGAGGAAATATCAGAAATAATTAAAGGCTCATTACCAGTATTGGTGTATTTAAAAGTAAATGAAACTGGTTTGCCTTGAGGGATTTTGCCAAAATCATGTGTCTCTTCTTGAAATTTAAATTCAGCTTTATTGTCTTGCATAGCAGTGAAACCTATGAAGCCCACAAGTACTGCCATAATGATTAAAATCTTTTTCATTTTTTCGAAAATTTATTCAAATGTACTAAACTCAAAATTTGTTCCAAACATTTTACTGAAATAAGCTTTAAAATTCGTCATCCAATTGATATTTTCATATTTTTGAAATCTTACAAACCGGCTGATATGAGAGAGGCACCACATAAAATGACTAATGCTTTTGATACTTCTGAACTTAGTTTTGACGATTTTAAATCATTGGTAATCAATGATTATAAGATTGCATACGAAAGTAGGCAAGCTAGTATTTTGGGCCGTAGAGAGGTGTTAACGGGAAAGGCTAAGTTTGGGATTTTTGGTGATGGAAAAGAGGTAGCTCAACTGGCAATGGCAAAAGCTTTTAAGCCAGGAGATTGGCGTTCTGGTTATTACAGAGACCAAACTTTTATGTTTGCCGCAGGTATGAGTAATATTTTAGAGCTTTTTGCTCAGCTTTATGCTCATACAGACGTAGAAAAAGATCCTTCTTCTGTTGGAAGGCAAATGAATTCTCATTTTGCTACCAGGTTTGTGAATGAAGATGGTACCTGGAAGAGCCAAACAGCCATGAAAAATAGCTCTTCGGATATATCACCAACCGCAGCGCAAATGGCCAGATTAGTGGGTTTAGCCCATGCTTCTAAGTTATATCGTCAAAATCCAGAGCTACAAGAATTTGAAAATTTTTCTATTCATGGTAATGAAGTAGCGTTTGGTACCATCGGTAATGCCTCAACTTCAGAAGGTGTTTTTTTTGAAGCTATCAATGCAGCTGGTGTTTTACAAATTCCTATGGCTATATCTATCTGGGATGATGCTTATGGTATATCTGTTCCAGCAAAATATCAAACAACTAAAGAAGATATTTCTGAAATATTAAAAGGTTTTCAAAGAGATGATGAAAAACCTGGATTCGAAATTTTTAAAGTAAAAGGCTGGGACTATGTTGCACTTTGCGAAACTTATGAAAAAGCTATACAAATTTGCAGAGAAGAACATGTGCCTGTTCTTATTCATGTAACAGAATTAACGCAACCTTTAGGGCATTCTACATCAGGTTCTCATGAGCGTTATAAATCAAAAGAACGTTTGGTATGGGAAAAAGAATATGATTGTATAACGCAAATGCGTAAATGGATGATTTCTTCTGCTATTTCTACAGAAGAGGAGCTTGATGAACTTGAAAGTTCTATCAAAATTGAGGTAAAAAAGATGCTTAAACAAGCTTGGGATGATGTGATGAAGGATATCAACCAAGAAAAAGATGAAGCGCTAAAACTTATTGATAGATTAGCTTTAGAAGAGCCTCTAGTTGGTGAAATTGCACAAAAATTGCGTTCTGAAATCGATCCCCTAAGAAAAGAAATTCTTTCTGCTTGTAAGAAAGCCCTGCGTTTAACCAGAAATTTTAATTCGTCCTCGAAAGAAGAGTTAATGCAATGGCTTTTATCACAAATTGCACATAACCAAGAAAGATATAACTCTAAATTATTTTCACAAACTCCTTTATCACCGTTAAAAGTTCAATCAATCGCTCCAATTTATTCAGAACAAACAAAAGTTGTTGATGGGAAAGACGTTCTAAACGCTTGTTTTGATTACAATTTTAATAAAAACCCCTTATTGGTTGCATTTGGTGAAGATTTGGGAAGAATTGGCGATGTTAATCAGGGTTTTGCTGGTTTACAAGCTAAATACGGGGAGCTAAGAATTGCAGACACAGGTATTAGAGAAATGACTATTATTGGTCAAGGTATAGGTTTGGCTTTAAGAGGATTTAGACCTATAGCAGAAATCCAGTATTTAGATTATTTAATTTTTGCTCTAAATATTTTAAGTGATGACTTAGCTAGCCTTAGTTACAGAACCAAGGCTGGCCAAATTGCTCCTTTAATTATCAGAACTAGAGGACACCGTTTAGAGGGTATTTGGCATGCAGGTTCGCCTATTGGTATGATTTTGAATTCTTTAAAAGGTATTCATTTTTGTGTTCCTAGAAATATGACACAAGCTGCCGGGATGTACAATACTTTATTTAAAGGTGATGAGCCTGCTTTGGTGATAGAGTGCTTAAACGGTTATCGTTTAAAAGAGAAATTACCAGATAATGTTGGCGATTTTACTGTAGCCTTAGGAGAAATAGAGGTGTTAAAAGCAGGAAAAGATATAACAGTGGTTTCTTATGGTGCTACCTTGAAATTGGTGATGGAGGCTGCAGAAGAGTTATTAGATTATGATATTGATGTAGAAGTGATTGATGCGCAAACACTTATGCCTTTTGATATAGCTATGGATTGTGCTAAATCTTTAGAAAAAACCAATAAGTTATTAGTAGTTGATGAAGACGTACCGGGCGGTGGAACAGCTTATATTTTAAGAGATATTTTAGAAAGACAAAATGGCTATTATTTATTAGATATGCAGCCGCAAACCTTATCAGCAGCAGAGCACCGTACTTCTTATGGGTCTGATGGAGATTATTTTGGTAAGCCTAGTTTAGATGATATTGTAGATAAGATTTATCAAATGATGCAAAATTCTAACCCTAAGAAATATCCGGGATTTTATGCTTAAGTTATTGAGCTTGCCTAGTTAATAAACCTTCTTTTAGCGCATATTGGCAAGCTATAATTTTTTCTAGATGTAATTCTTGAATGATATATTTAACAATTATTGAAGCCATCAAAATCATATCCACACGTAAAGGAATTAACCCCTCTATCTCAGATCTTTGTTGATGATTAGAAGTAATAATTTCGTTGATCAAATCATTTAGTTCTAGGGGTTCTAGGGTAATCCAAACTTCATCTATGGGTTTAATAAATCCTCTAGCTACAAATATCTCTCGATATGAGTCAAATGCACCAGCGGTTCCAATAAGTTTTGTTGGCCGATAGGCTTGGCAAGCTTGTTTTAAATCTCTTAAAGTATTTAAAAAGTGATTATGGATATTATGGATATCCTGTTCTTGTATAGGGTCATGATGATAGAAATCTGCTAATAACCTAGTTGCGCCAATACGGTAACTATTTTTCCAGAAAACTTGTTGCTCATTACACAGTATAAACTCTACGCTTCCACCGCCAATATCCATAACTAAGCAGTTTTCATTTTCTAACGCTCCGGCTGCCTTGGTACCTTCATAAATCAATAAAGCTTCTTCCTGTCCGTTTATAATTTCTATATGGATTTTACTTTGCTTATAAACATCTTGTATGAAACTTAATCCGTTAGAGGCATCTCTTACCGCAGCAGTTGCAGTAGCTTTTATTGCTGTAATGTTATATTTTTTTAACACCTCTGCAAAATAGGCCAAAGCTTTTAAACCTCGCTGGTAAGCCGCAGGCATAATTTCTCTTTTATTAATACCACCTTCACCTAGCTTCACAGCAATAGTTTTGGTATAAACAATTTTTATTTTACCAGCCTCTATTTCACCTATAAGCAGATGAAAGGTGTTAGTTCCAATATCTATTGCAGCAGAAAGCATTTTATAAGGTTAAATCGGGTATCAATCCTGAATCACTCTTTATAAAAAAACCATTTTGCTAGCTCTTTATAAGTAACCTTTTTGCCGTACATTAAAATGCCTACTCTGTATATTCTTGATGCTATCCAAGTAGTAAAAACAAACCCTGCAATTAATAAAGCAATAGATAAAGCAAGTTCCCAAGTTGGCACTCCAAACGGAATTCTAATCATCATAGCAATAGGAGAGGTTAGTGGTATCATAGACAACCAAAATGCCAAAGGCCCATCTGGGTTATTGATAATCACATTCATCCCTACAATAAAAGTAAAAATAAGAGGCAAGGTTATGGGAAACATAAACTGCTGTGTTTCGGTTTCATTGTCTACAGCAGAGCCTACAGCAGCAAATAAAGCGCTATAAATTAAATATCCTCCAATAAAATAAAACAAAAAAGAACCTATGATATAAGGAAAATTAATACTACTTGCAGCATTGATGAATTTTAGAGCCGGGCTTTCTTGTACTTTAGTAGGGTTTGTATCAGTATTTACTGTAGCATCAACTTTTTCTGTTTTAATAACTTGTTGGTCTGGAGCTAAAAATTTTCCAGCAGCTACTGATATTGTACTTGATAAGATAATCCATAATAAAAACTGCGTTAAACCAACTGCGCCTATACCTAATATCTTACCTAGCATTAACTGAAAAGGTTTTACAGAAGAAACGATAACTTCAACAATCCTGTTGGTTTTCTCTTCAATTACTCCTCGCATAACTTGTGCCCCGTAAATGAAAAGAGAAAGATAAATCAAAAAAGATGATATAAAACCTACCACATAAGTTGCACCTATGTTAGCGTCTTTTTCTCCTTCATCGGTAAGTTGTTTTGCATTAATATTGATTTGGGTTTTAGAACTTTTAAGAATAGCTGTATCTATACCAGCAGCTATAAGTTTTTTGTTTTGGATGATGTTTTCCATTTGCTTTTCAACATCATTAAGCAAACTGAAACCAGGCTTTTTTGCAGATAAAATTTCTATATCATTTGAAGAGGCATAATCTTTTGGAACATAAAGTAATAATAAGTCTTTTTTATTTTTGATTTTAGCTTTGTTAGCCGCATAACCTCCATCAGCATATTTAAAAGTTATGGTTTCAGAATTTTTAAACTCGTTTTTAAAAATCCCACTTTCATCCAAAACTAAAAACTCCTTTTTGCTTTCTCCTTCATTTTTATAAATGAAAAATACAGCCGCATACATGGCAATAAATAAAGAAGGAACCAGGAAAGTGAGGATAAGAAATGATTTCTTTTTTACCCTACTGAGGTATTCTCTTTCGATAATTAAAAATACTTTTTTCATGGAGACTTAGTTTAACGCAGTAACTTTTTGGATGAAAATTTCGTTGATACTCGGAATAACCTCTTCGATATGCTTGATTTGAACTTGAGGTATAAGTTCTAACAATACGTCATTAGTGCTAATTCCAGAGTTTAATTTTATAGTAATTTCTTTTGTTTCATCCAAAATATCTTCTTGAATAACCTCGAAATTACTGTACTGAGAAAGATTTAAGCTACCCTCATATTTTATTTTGTAAGTTTCATTACGATAAACATTTTTAATGTCTTTGATACTACCGTCTAATATTTTATGAGATTTATGGATAAGTGCAATATGATGGCATAATTGTTCTACAGACTCCATTCTATGAGTAGAAAATATGATGGTGGTTCCTTTTTTATTCAGTTCAAGGATTTCATCTTTAATAATTTCTGCATTAACAGGGTCAAAACCCGAGAAAGGTTCATCCAGAATAATTAATTCAGGGTCGTGGAGTACAGTAGCTACAAACTGTACTTTTTGTTGCATTCCTTTAGAAAGATCTTCAACTTTTTTCTTCCACCAGGTTTGCATCTCCATTTTTTCGAACCAGAATTTTATCCTTTTAATGGCATCAGCCTTACTTAGCCCCTTAAGTTGGGCTAAGTAAAGCATCTGTTCGCCAATTTCCATTTTTTTATAAAGGCCTCTTTCTTCTGGTAAGTAGCCTATTTTATTAATATGTTGAGGATTTAACTTTTCACCATTAAAATAAACCTCGCCGCTATCAGGCGCTGTAATTTGGTTAATGATTCTAATCAGTGAAGTTTTACCAGCACCATTTGGGCCCAATAAGCCAAATATTTTACCTTTTTCAATTTCTATACTTACATCGTCTAAGGCCCGGTGCTTTGCATATTCTTTAACAATATTTCTGATGCTTAACATGAAGTATTTATGTTAGTTGATAGGAACAAGTTTATAAATAATCCCCGGATTTTCAACAGTCATATATAAATAACCATCCGGACTTGTTCTTACGTCTCTTACCCTGCCAATGTTTTGGAAAAGTAATTCTTCTTTAACTACTTTATTATTAACCATTTCGCAACGATTTAGATATGAATATTTAAGAGAACCAATCATCACATTATTATCCCAACCTTTATAAATATTTCCATTTGCAAATGCTAACCCGCTTGGTGCAATAGAAGGTACCCAATAATGTAAAGGCTGCTCCATACCTTCTTTTGCCGTTCTGTTGGTAAGAATAGTACCATTGTAATTGATACCATAAGATATTACAGGCCATCCATAATTCTTTTTAGGTAAAATAAGATTTAGCTCATCACCACCACGTGGGCCATGCTCATGAGAAATAATCTGACCATTTTTAGGATTTACAGCTAAACCTTGAGGGTTTCTATGTCCGTAAGAATAAATAGAAGGAACAACCTTTTTATCGCTTAAAAATGGATTGTCTTTAGGAATAGAACCATCAGCATGAATGCGATGTATTTTACCTAAACTATTATTATCTAAGCTTTGTGGATTTCTGTCATGGTCGCCACGTTCTCCAACAGAGAAATAAAGATAACCATCATTAGCAAATATCATTTTTGCACCGTAATGTCTTCTTGTTGATTGGTAAGGCTCTGCAACAAAAATATCTTTTTGTTCTGTAAGCTGGTTTCCACTCAATTTTGCCATCATAATGGCTGTTGTAGAAACTGTTTTGCCATCAACTTTTTTAAATTTATTATAAGACAAATAAAGGGTTTGGTTTTTCTTAAATTCAGGATGTAACAAAATATCCATTAAACCACCTTGTCCTTCTGATAAAATTTCTGGCAAGCCTGAAACTTCAGTAGCTTTTTTATCCTTAGAGATTCTTTTTAAGCTAGCTTCTTTGTAAGTAACCAATAAGTCTCCATCTGGTAAAAATGCAATAGACCATGGAGATTGTCCGCCAGCATAAATTGTATCTAACCTAATGGTAAGTTTTTCTGTTTTAAAAATATTTGATTTTGGCTTAGCCGATACCGCATATTTATCAGCGTTTTTAAGTCTGTCTAAAATGTAATCTGCTAAATTATAGATTTCGTTATCCTTAAAAGCAGCGGCAAAAGATGGCATTCCACCATCTGGATAACCATTTTTAATGCCTTTAAAAATATCAGCTCTGGTGTTTCCATACTTCCATTTCCTGTCTATAAAAGTATTTAAATTCTCGCCATGGCAGCCTCCGCAATAAGTTTTATAATGTACAGCAGCTTGACCAAAGTTTTTACTTTCTTGTAATTTAACAGGAGTAATAGTCGGTTTTGTTTCCGATTGGTTTTGATATAAGGCTGCAGATATAGCAACAGCACTTATAACAGTAATGATTGGTTTAAACATGTTTGAGTGGTTTCTTGAAAGTTTAACTTGATGAAGTTACAATTTTGATTAAAAATTGTTGCCATTATCATCTATTATTTTAGATACAAAAGTGAAAAAAAGTGCTTAATTTTTAATTTAAATCGATTTCTAAAATCTAATTTATCAAAATAAACACATAAAAAAAGGCGAAACTTAACATTTCGCCTTTCTACTTTTTATCTTACTCAAAGTATTCTTTCATCCTATCGAAGAAACTTTTCTCATTCTTACCAGGGTTTGGTCTAAAATTTTCTGAAGCTCTTAATTTTTCCAGAAGCTCTCTTTCTTCATGGTTGATAGTTTTTGGTGTCCAGATATTAACCTGTATCAACTGGTCTCCTTTGTGGTAAGAGTTTACTTCTGGTATACCTTTGCCTTTTAAACGAAGAATTTTTCCACCCTGTGTGCCTGGTTCTAATTTAATTCTTGCTTTTCCGTCTATGGTAGGTATATCTACACTTGTACCTAAAGCAGCATCAACAAAGCTTACATGTAAATCATAAATGATATTAATACCTTCTCTTTTTAGAGTTTCGTGAGGCACTTCTTCAATTAAGATGATTAAATCTCCTGGAACGCCGCCGCGTGGGGCAGCATTACCTTTGCCACTCATACTTAATTGCATACCTTCACTTACACCAGCTGGTATATTGATGCTGATAGTTTCTTCGCCTCTGGTAACACCATCGCCATGGCAAGTGTTACATTTAGAAGAAATGGTAGAGCCCTCGCCATTACAAGTAGGGCAGGTGCTGGTTGTTTGCATTTGCCCTAAAATAGTATTAGTAACTCTTCTTACAGCGCCACTTCCACCACAAGTTTTACAAGTACTAAAAGAGCTTTTATCTTTAGCACCAGTTCCGTCGCAAGTATTACAAACAACTTGTTTATTAACCTTAACCTTCTTTTCTACGCCATTAGCAATTTCTTCTAAGGTGAGTTTTACTTTAATGCGTAGGTTACTGCCACGTTGTACCCTTCTACCGCCACGAGACTGCCCTCCGCCACCAAAGAAACTATCAAAAGGATTACCACCGCCAAATACATCTCCAAATTGGCTAAATATGTCTTCCATATTCATGCCACCACCGCCATAGCCTCCGCCAAATCCTCCTTGCGCACCTGCATGCCCAAATTGGTCGTAACGCTGGCGTTTCTCCGGATTACTTAATACTTCGTAAGCTTCAGCCGCTTCTTTAAATTTATCTTCAGCCGCTTTATCATCAGGGTTTTTATCTGGATGATATTTGATAGCCAACTTTCTGTAAGCTTTTTTTATCTCATCAGCAGATGCGCCTTTTGAAACACCAAGTATATCGTAATAATCTCTTTTACTCATGTATTTATTTGTTGAATGATTGAATGATAGATTTTAAATTATTGAAAAGTGTTTATTCACTTAAAAATCAATCCTTCAAAATTTAACTTATGCTCCAACTACTACTTTAGCGAAGCGTATTACTTTGTCATTTAAATAATATCCTTTTTCTACCTCATCAATCACTTTTCCTTTTAAATCATCAGAAGGGGCAGGGATATTGGTGATAGCTTCATGTATTTCTGCATCAAAGGGTTGACCTTTAGCTTCCATTTCTTTTAAGCCTTTTTGCACCAATAAAGATTTTAGTTTGTGATGCACTAAATTAACACCTTCTTTAACAGGTTCTATTTCTTGCGCAGTTTCCATAGCTTTAGCTGCTCTTTCAAAATCATCAAGAACAGATAATAGAGATACAATTACGTCTCTTCCAGCAGTTTGTAATAAATCTATACGTTCTTTGGTAGTTCTGCGTTTGTAGTTATCAAACTCTGCATAAAGCCTAATATATTTATCATTTAAAGAAGCTACCTCATCTTTTAACTTATCTACTTCAGAGATTTCATCAGTTGTGATATTTTCTTCAACTTGGTTTTGTCTTGCCTCGTTTACTTGCTCAATTTCTTCTCTTACTTCTTTCTCTGCCTGAGATTCTTGTGTATGGTCTGTCATTTTGTTTGTATCTTGATTTTCCACAGTCTTCTTTTTCTTAAACATATTATAATTCTAATATTATTACCGAATACCAAAACTTTGCCAGATGCAAAAAAACAGTCAAGCTGTCAGTTTAGTACTTAATAGCATTACATTTTGACTGTTTTAGGTATTTTCTAATGTTTAAACGGTGGCGTCTTCCACTACTTTACCGCTTTCGCATTTGATAATTCTTGAAGGGAAGGTTCTGATGATATGATAATCATGCGTAGCCATTAAAACGGCGGTTCCAGACTGGCTTATTTGCCTTAATAATATCATAATTTCTTCTGATGTTTCTGGGTCTAGGTTACCTGTTGGTTCATCAGCTAAAATCAATTCTGGATCGTTTAACAAGGCTCTAGCTATCACTACTCTTTGTTGCTCGCCACCAGAAATTTCATGTGGCATTTTCTTCATTTTACTACGTAAACCAACTTTTTCTAAAACATCCTTAATTCTTTCTGCAATTAAGTTTTTGTCTTTCCAGCCAGTAGCTTTAAGTACAAATTGGAGGTTTTCTTCTATGGTACGGTCTGTTAATAACTGAAAATCCTGAAAAACAATACCCAGTTTTCTTCTTAAAAAAGGTACATCTTGTTCTTTTAAAGTCTTTAATTCAAAACCTACAGCATGCCCATCTCCGCTAGCAATGTGTAAATCGCCATAAATAATCTTAAGCAGGCTACTTTTTCCAGAACCGGTTTGTCCAATAAGGTAAACAAATTCACCTCTTTTAACTTCCAGATTCACACCAGAAAGCACTAAGTGTTTTTGCTGAAAAATATCAATATTATTAAGTTGTATTACCGTATTCCCAATCATTTTGTTAGATATCTAATTTAAGAATCTGCCCAAAAGGCAAATCCTTTACCATATTCATTATATATTCTGCCTTATCGCCTAAACCTATTTTTTCTAAAGATTTATCTGGCCTATCTATTCTAAAATATGCAAGAAGCGTAAATTTCTCGTCACGTAGCTGTACGTAATCCGGTATTTTTGCCACTCCTTTTACTTTGATTACATACATATTTTCAAAGTTAAAATTTTTTGTTTGCTGATGATGGTTATTTTTAAATCAATTTAAAGTGGCTAAAAACTTCATGGTATCAATACCATCAGCATAATCCCAAAGCTTTGGTTGCTGGCTTTCTCCAAAGCTAGCTTTAGCATTCTGAATATTTAAATTTAAATGAGTTATAACAACCTGTATTTGTTCGCTTCTTTCTGTAATATAAGTTTCGGCGGTTTTTAAATCCTCATATTCCTCAAAATATAAAACAGATAGAGGGGAGCTTAATTGCTCGTTTCTGGTTAATAATAAAAATCCATTATCTAAATGTTCTACTTTATTTACCAGATATATAGACTTGTTATAGTCGTAATTGTTTTGATATTTATGATGATTGATAATGGTGTTATATTCTTCTATCGCTTCAAAAAATGGAATAAAATTGTAGTCTTTAGGAACTAAAACTTTAGAAACGTTACGGCATCCTAAACCGTAATAATCTAAAATGTCTTTCCCTAACGCTTTAAGTTCTATTTCAGATTCCTTACCGGATAATACAGCAATGCTATTTCTGTTTTTTCTGATGATATGCGGTACTTTAGAAAAATAATATTCGAAATACCGGGAACTATTATTACTTCCGGTAGCAATAACGGCATCAAAATTTTCTAACCTATTTACAAAGCTGATTTGGGATTTAAATTCAGGTTCAATCTCTATCAATTTGTTTAAGATGTAAGGAATTAGCATATCATCCTGAGAAGATAATTTAATAAGTGCATGATGCCCGGCCAATAAAACGCAAATAATATCGTGGAAACCAACCATAGGAATATTCCCCGCTAAAACCAATCCGATTTTTTTTGCGCTTGAGCGAAATTCATAATCGTTAAGCCAATAAGTAAGGTCTTCGGCGTTTAAAGAACTCGCTACAGCTTTCACAGCATTATTAACTTCACGCTCTGTAAACCAGCCATTTTTATTTTTGGCTTGTAAAATAAGCTGTTGTAATTGCTCATCTGGTTGAAGCATGTAAGCTCCTAATGTCACCAAAGCCTCAGCTTTTTTCTCTTTATTAAAATTAGACATAGATTTTAAAACTCTAATACTGTAAATGTGTTATATTTGCAGCTTAATTTTGGAAGACACAAAACTACGTTTAAGACTGAAGATATTATAAGATATGGCTATTAAAATTACAGATGAGTGTATAAATTGCGGAGCATGTGAGCCTGAATGCCCGAATAATGCTATTTACGATGCCGGACAGCCTTGGAAATTTTCTGAAGGAACCAGTTTAAAAGGTATTATTGATTTTGGCGGAGGAGAAACACTTGATGCAGATGAAGTACAAAGTGCTATTTCTGATGAAGTTTACTATATAGTTTCTGATAAATGTACAGAATGTAAAGGTTTTCATGACGAGCCACAGTGTGCGGCAGTTTGCCCAGTAGATTGCTGTGTGGATGATGAAGATGTTAGAGAAACTGAAGAAGAACTTTTAGCTAAAAAGGCTTGGTTACACCAAGAAGGTTAAAAAAATAAAATCCGACATTTAAAAATGCCGGATTTTTTTATGATTTAGTTGGTACTATTAAAACAGGACATATAGAATGCCTACTTATGTTTTCTGCTACAGAACCTGCAATAAAATGGCTTAATCCTGTTCGGCCATGCGTACCCAAAACAATTAAACTCGCATTAAAATTTTTAGCAGTATTGATAACTTCATCTGTAATATTGCCTTCCAAAATAAACTCGCTAACAGCTAAACCCTGTGCAAATTCATCTTTAATTTTATTTACCAAGTTAGTAGCACTTTCCTTCTGAATATCTAAAATATTAGGGATAGATATGCCTGGGTCGCCCAGTAAAGGGTCAGCAGCAATATTAGCTGTTACCGGGAACTCATTTACGTGTATTAAACCAACCTCAGCACCTAGTGTTTTTGCTAAAGCGAAACCATATCTTGCAGCGTTATAAGAATATTTACTATCATCAACCGCAATTAAAATTTTTTGAAAAGTGGCGAAATTTTCCATGATGTCATTCATTTGTGTTAATTTACATAAAATTATTTTTACATTATAATTTTATGGACAAACAGTTTGCAATTGCTTTTTTATCCGTGGTGCCATTAAGAGCAAACGCATCACATACCTCAGAAATGGTTTCGCAAGTTTTATTTGGAGAAACCATGCAAGTGCTTGAGCAGGAAGACCATTGGCTAAGAGTAAAAACTTATTTTGATGATTATGAGGGCTGGATTGATGAAAAGCAGGTGAAGTTTTTGGATGATTCTTCAATACAGAAGTTAAATCAAAATACTCAGTTTCTAACTTTAGACATCAATACTTTAGCTTTAAAAGGACCTCAAAAAGAGCCAATTTATTTATGTGCTGGTAGTTTGCTGCCGTTTTTTGAAGAGGGAAAATGTACTTTAGATGATGAGCAATATCAAATTATTAGTAATAATGTTATGATGCCTAATGCTGATGATTTTGCCGGCGATGTAGAAGAAATAGCAAAGAGATTTTTAAATGCACCTTATTTATGGGGTGGCAGAACGCATTTTGGTATAGATTGCTCGGGCTTTACCCAAATGGTTTTTAAAATGTTAGGAAAAAAAATCAAAAGAGATGCCTCTCAACAAGCAGAACAGGGTACTTTAGTTAATTTTCTTACCGAAGCTAAAGCTGGTGATTTAGCTTTTTTTGATAACGAAGAAGGGAGAATTACCCATGTTGGTATCATGCTTAATAATAGCCAAATTATACATGCATCCGGAAGAGTAAAAATTGATTTTATAGATAATCAAGGAATATTCTCAACAGATTTAAAAAAATATTCGCATAAGCTTCGTATAATTAAAAGATATCAAAACTAATCGTGGTTTTTCGGGTTTAAATACCTAAATTCATTAGCTCATTAAAGTTTTATAAGCCTTTTGCGATTTATTATCCTATTTATTTTTCTAAGCAGTTTTAAAATGCTTCACGCTCAGGTAGTTTTACAACCAGGTAAACTACCAGAAAAAGCTTACATTACAACTTATGCAAATATTCTTAATGTCGGTAATCGCACTTATACCATCAGCCAGATAAGAGCGCAAGAAAATATACTTTCATTTCAGCCTATAAAAAGTAACGAAGCTAGTTTAGGTTTTACTAAAGATACTTATTGGGTTAAATTCTCGATTAAAAATAATACAGGTCATGAATTGATGTATTATTTAGAAACTGCCGAACCTGTTACGGACAATGTAAACTTATACTTATTTAAAAGTACAGATAAGCACAAATTTACATTACAAAAAAGTGGAGATAACATTGATTTCTCTGAGAAAAGTATTAAAAATAGAGCGACTTTATTCAAGATAGAATTAATGCCTCATGAAGAGAAAAACGCTTATTTAGAGATTATTAATGATGGCGAGAAGAATAATCTACCGCTGATATTGATTAGTCAGGAAAGTTTGCTACAAAAGGTTTATCATGAGCAAATCGTATTTGGTGTTTTTTATGGGATATTATTACTAGTTTCCATTTTTTATCTTTTCTTTTACTTTGCTCTTCAAGATAGATCTTTCTTATATTATTCTGTATATGTGATATTTGTAGCACTTTGCCATTTTTCTCTGGACGGCTATTATCATCAATACTTAAGTAAAACCAACTCTTGGTTCTCGCTACATGCTGTCATCATATTTGCCATTTTAGGTTCATTCTTTTTTGGAAAATATACCGAAGAGTTTCTCAATATTAAGAAATACAATCCGCTACTACATCAGTTTTTCAAAATCATTTATATAGCCTTAGGTGTGGTTTTACTCGGTGTTTTATTAATTCCTTCATTTTTAGAGTTTTCGTACCCTATAGTTAATATTTTAACCTTACTAGGGATGTTGTTGATTTTAGCATCTGTTATAAGCTTAAATGTAAAAAAGCAGCCTATTGATGTGTTTTTTACTTCAGGTATAGCTATATTATTTTTGAGTTTTACAGTTGCTATTTTATTAAATTTTGGAGTTTTATCTCTAGGGATTGATAATGTTACCAAACTTGGGATAGGTTTAGAGGTGATAGCCCTTTCTTTATCTATGTCTAATCGTATTAGATTATTGAAAACAGATAGAGAGAAATTACAAACTATCGCTTTACAACGTTCGCAAGAAATGAATGAGGTGAAATCTTATTTTTTGTCTAATATGAGTCATGAGTTAAGAACACCTTTAAACGCTATTTTGGGTATCGCAAATTCGTTAGAAGCCGAAATAAAAGATGAGAAAGTAAAAGAAAAGATGGAAACTATCAAATACGTTTCTGATAGTTTGATATCATCTGTTAACGATATTTTGGATTTTTCTAAAATTGAAAAAGGCGAACTACAACTGCAAAAGACAAAGTTTGAACCTATTAAAACCTTAGAAAAACTAACCTTTAATGCAATTATACAAGCAAAAGATAAAGGCTTAAGATTTGAGTTTGTAAAGCCTGAGGCTACAGATTTAGAAGTAATAGGAGATGAAGCTCGATTAAGTCAAATTATTAATAATATTCTTAATAATGCCATAAAATTTACCATTAAAGGAGGGATAAAGTTCATTATAGAGCATGAGGTTGTAGATGAGAAATTGAATCTCTCAATCTCAATAACAGATACTGGAATAGGTATAAGTCAGGAGAAGATGAATACCGTTTTTGATATGTTTACTCAGGTAGATATTGATAACAAGCGAAAATTTGGCGGCTTTGGTATAGGCTTATGTATTGTAAAAGCTTTGGTTGATTTACATGAGGGTGAAGTGAATTTAGAAAGTACCTTAAATGAAGGGACAACTTGTAAAGTGTTGTTAAGTTATCAATTAGCGCCTCAAGAGGCTAAAGTGGTAAATTTATTCCCTACAGATAACCGAGATTTATTAGGTAAAACAGTTTTAGTGGTTGAGGATAATCAGCTAAACCAAATGGTTGTGAAGATGATTTTAAAGAAATGGGCTAATACTAATGCCTTATTTGCGGCTGATGGTGCAGAGAGCTTAGAAGTTCTAAAAAATAACGAAGTAGATATTGTTTTAATGGATTTACAAATGCCCGTAATGGATGGTTATGAAGCTACCGAGGCCATAAGAAATGGTAGGGCTGGTACTCATAATAAAGATATTCCTATCATCGTATTAACTGCTGATGTGATGGAGAGCACTAAACAACGTGTGTTTGAATTAGGTGTGAATGATTACATGACCAAGCCAGTAGACCAAAACCTCTTATACGAGAAAATCACTACACAATTATCTAAGGTTGGATAGATTTAAGCTGTAAAATCCCAAACTTTTACTTGTTTATCATCACTTACAGAAATGATAGACTTCCCATCTGCAGACCAGCAAATATCGTTTACAGAAAGACGGTGGCCAGGCAATCCTTTATCAATACTTAAATTTTTAAATAAACTTAAGTCTTCGGCTCTCCAAATCTTTATGGATTTATCTCTGCTACAAGTTATAAAATAAGGTAGGGTAGGATGGTAAGCAATTTTATATATAGCAAATAAATGAGCCGGAAAATTATGTTCGCAAGCCCAATTCTGAGTGTACCAGCTTCTTAAATGAGCATCTCTAGAACCTGTTAGCAAAAAGCGATGGTCTGGAGAGAATTTTACTGCGCCAACCCCCATGCTATGCGCCTCAAACTCATGTATAAAAGTATAATCCTGAAGGTTATAAACCCTTACTATATGATCATTAGAAGCTGTTACCAGATAATTTAAAACATCGCTAAAATCAAAAGATCTTACTTTTTCATTTCCTGATTTAAACTGATGAATGATGCTTTTATCTGTAAGAGAGATGATAAAAATACTGCCATTATCTGTAGAAATAATGAGTTCTTCTTTAACAGGATGATATTTGATATGGAAAATAGCAGATGCTAAAGGAATTGCTTTTAAAAGTTTGGTGCTTGTTAAGTCAAAAAATAAAAGTGTCCCATCATTACAACCAGCAATTAATAGCTGCTGAGGAATAACAATTTCTAAAGCATAAATAGTGCTTTTAACTTGATTGAAAATACGAAGATGCTTTTGGTTAACTAAATCCCACTCAACAATTCCTTTATCATTACCAGCCGTATAGGCTAATGAAAGTTCTGGATGACTGATAACGGCATAAACTGGGTTATTATGACCTTCTAAAGTATCTACTCTCATCAATTAAAAACTAAAATCTAGTATTTCAAATTTAATGTCTCACATTTATTTATGTCTAGCTTCCAGATTCTTAGCAATATCTTCTAAGGTAAAGCCTTTTTCTTTTAAAAGAACCAAAAGGTGGAAAACTAAATCAGAAGATTCATTTATAAAATCGGTGTCTGTTTCTGCTAAAGCAGCAATAACAGTTTCTACACCTTCTTCACCAACTTTTTGAGCAATTTTATTTAAACCTTTTTGACGTAGTTTATTAACGTATGATTCTTGACTAGGATTATCATATCTATCTTTAATGATAGCTTCTAGTTTAAAGATAAAATTTTGATTATAATCAGTAAAAAAACAACTTCTAGAACCTGTATGGCAGGTTGGGCCAACAGGGTTAGCTTTTATTAAAATGGTATCTTTATCACAATCTATACTGATAGATTTAACAAAAAGAAAATTTCCGCTTTCTTCACCTTTTGTCCATAACCTATTTTTTGAACGAGAAAAGAAAGTAACTTTTCCTTCTTGCTCTGTTTTTAAATAAGCTTCTTCATTCATGTAGCCTAACATTAAAACTTCTAATGTTTGCTCATCCTGAATAATTACTGGCACTAAGCCATCGCTTTTTTGGAAATCTATTTTCACTACTATTGAAATTTTAATTTTTTTAGATTTTGTCTCGTGTCAAAAATTCTTAAGATAATAATCTGTTTGTTTTCATGAATGTAAATCAAACTATTATGTTTTGTAATAACACATCGTCTAAATTGCTGTTCTTCATAAATGATAGGATACAATTTAGGGTTATTGTCTATAAGTTTTATTTGATGCTCAATTTCATTTAAAAAAAGGGTAGCAACTTTAATATTCTATTTTGATACAAGGTATTCTAGGATAATGGATAAATCATTTTCAGATTCAGGAGACCAAACTATCTCATTAATCATTTATAGATTTTTTTTAATTTATCCATCACCTCATCATGCGGTTTCCCTTTACCTGATTTTACGGATTCCATAGCATTAAAAACACTCTCTTGTTGCTCATTTGTTAGCAAATCCCATTGTTTATGGTCTACAGAAGCCCCTTCGTTTTGAGAAATAGCAATCAAATTCAAGTCTGCTAAATTTTGTAATAGCTTTTTAACTTTTGGATTTAATATTTCTATTGTGATGGATTCCATAACTTAAAATTACTAAAAATTAGTTTTTATATCCTTACCGCTATGTTATTTTGTTTTAATAAAGCCTTCAATTTTGGAATTAATATCTCGCCGTAATGAAAAACAGAAGCAGCTAAAGCGGCATCAACATCAGATTTTTGAAAAACATCTATAAAATCTTGTTCATTACCGGCACCACCAGAAGCTATAACAGGTATGGTAACCATATCATTAATTTCTTTTAGGAGGATATTATCAAAGCCAGATTTTGTGCCATCTTTATCCATTGATGTTAATAATATTTCGCCAGCCCCTCTACTTTCTGCTTCCTTTATCCAGTGTTGTGTTTGTATTTCTGTAGGAATTCTACCTCCATTTAAATGAACAAAATCTCCCTGAGGTAAATGCTTAGTATCAACAGCTAAAACCACAAATTGTACACCGAAAGCATTGGCTAATTCATTAATTAATTCTGGTCTTCTTACAGCGGCAGAATTGATAGATATTTTATCGGCACCAGCATTTAAAAGTGCTTCAGCATCTTTTAACTCGCTAATACCACCGCCAATGGTAAAGGGAATATTAACCTGACGGGCAACCGCTTTAACCATATCTAAAGTGGTTTTTCGCTTTTCGTGAGTAGCGGCTATATCTAAGAAAACCAACTCATCTGCACCTTGTTGAGAGTATTGCCAAGCCAATTCTACAGGGTCTCCGGCATCTCTTAAATCAACAAAATTTACACCTTTAACTGTTCTTCCGTCTTTAACGTCTAAACAAGGAATAATTCTTTTACTTAACACTATATTTTAGGCTTAAAGCGAAGTAAGCATTTGTAAATTCCAGTTTTTAATTTCTTCTATAGAAATTCTTCCTTCATAAATAGCTTTACCTACAACGCAAGACTCAATCTTAAATTCATTTAATTCTTCAATATCAGCCATAGAGCTAATACCGCCAGAAGCAATTAATTTAATGAAGGGAGAGTGGGCTAATAGTTTTTTGTATAAATCTACTCCGGCGCCACCTAGTTTTCCGTCTTTATTAATATCGGTACATAAAAATCTAAAGAAACCTAGTTGTAAGCATCTGTCCACATAATCCATTAGTTTAATAGGCGAGCTTTCCATCCAACCAGAGTATTTAATAACTTCATCCAATACATCTATAGCAACCACCACTTGATCAGAACATTTGGTTTTATTACAAACTTCTTTGCTTAATTCTTCTAAAAAAGTTGGGTTGGTAATGGCTTGTGTACCTACAATAACACGATGAATACCAGAGTCTATTAATTCTTTTACCTTATCGATACTTCTAACACCACCGCCGTATTGTACCTTCATATCGGTTTTTTTGATGATATCAAAGAGGTATTGCTGATTAGAGAAATCGCCTTTTGCACCATTTAAATCTATGATATGAACAAACTCGGTACCGTTAGATTGGTATGTTTCTATTTGTTCTTCTAAGGATACTTCATACTGAGTTACCTGGTTATAATCGCCTTCGCGAAGTCTAACTACTTTCTGATTTAAAACATCTACTGCAGGAATGATATACATCTCTTGAAATTATAAGTTAGCAAAATTTTTAAGCAGTTGTTCGCCAGCTTCTCCAGATTTTTCTGGATGAAACTGTACTGCATAAAAGTTATCTTTTTGAATACCCGCAGAAAATTTAATTCCGTAATTGCAGGTAGCAGCGGTAAATTTAGGATTAAATTCTATAAAATAAGAGTGAACAAAATAAAAGTAGGTTCCTGGGGCAATTTTAGAGAAAATAGGACTGTCATTTTCTGGATAAATTTGGTTCCAGCCCATGTGTGGGACTTTGTGCGATATTTCTTCCTTAAACCTGAGTGTTTTTAAAGGAATTATATCTAATAAATTAGAATCTCCTTCTTCGGAATAAGAGGTTATTAATTGCATCCCTACACAAATACCTAAAACTGGTTTTTTTAGGGCTTTTATTGCAGGAACCAAACCAGATTCGGTAAGTTTTTGCATAGCAGCACCGGCATGGCCAACTCCAGGAATGATAATTTTTTCGTATAAATCGAAATCACTTTCTTGGTTAATCATTCCGTATTGGATGTTTAACCTTTCTAAAGCAGAGGTTAGAGAAAATATGTTTCCGGCACCGTAATTAACTATTCCAATCATGGTTTGATTATTTGATGTTGAAGGATGAAGGAATAAGGAGAAAGGATTAAGGACTAAGGAACATGGAGAAAGGATTAAGGAACAAGGAGTAAGACTAATGCCTGTCCTCATTCTTTGCTCTTTATTCTTTAATTCAATTCTTTACTCTTTGTTCTTTGCTCTTTATTCTTTAATTCAATTCTTTACTCTTTGTTCTTTGCTCCTTATTCTTTAATCCAATTCTATACTCTTTATTCTTTACTCTTTATTCTTTAATCTAATTATAATAAGCCCTTTGTACTTGGCAAACGCATGTTATTTACATCTCTTTTAATGGCCATTTTAATAGCTTTTGCGAAGGCTTTAAAAATAGCTTCAATTTTATGATGCTCATTATCACCTTCGGCTTTGATATTTAAATTTGATTTTGAAGCATCAGAGAATGATTTAAAGAAGTGGAAGAACATTTCTGTAGGCATATCGCCAACTTTTTCTCTTTTAAAATCAGCATCCCAAACAATCCAGTTTCTACCACCAAAATCTATGGCTACTTGTGCTAAACAATCATCCATAGGTAAGCAAAAGCCATACCTTTCAATACCTTTTTTATCTGCCAAAGCTTCTAAAAAGGCTTCGCCTAGTGCAATTCCGGTATCTTCAATGGTGTGGTGCTCGTCAATATGTAAATCGCCTTTAGTAATCACAGTTAAATCAAAACCACCATGTCTACCAATTTGGTCAAGCATATGGTCGAAGAAATGTAATCCGGTTGAGATGTTGGTATCACCTTTACCATCCAAATTCAATTTAATTTGGATATCTGTTTCTTTGGTTTTTCTTACATGAGAAACTTCGCGTTTGCCAACTTTTAAGAACTCGTAAATCTTATTCCAGTCGCTGGTTTCTAAAGCAATAATTTCTTGAGCATTATCAATTTTATTTTGAGCTTCTGAGGCTCCTAAATCCGGATTATTATTTAACCAAATAGCTTTAGCCCCTAAGTTTTTAGCTAAAACAACATCGTTTAACCTATCGCCAATTACAAAAGATTCTTTTAGGTTGTATTCCTCTGCATTAAAATAATGCTGCAACAAAGCAGTACCCGGTTTACGAGTAGGAGCATTGTCTTTAGCAAAAGTTTTATCAATCACAACCTCAGAAAAAGAAATACCCTCGTTTTCTAAAGTTTTGATAATGAAATTGTGTACCGGCCAAAAATTTTCTTCAGGGTGTGATGCTGTGCCTAAACCATCTTGATTAGTAACCATCACCAAATCATAATCTAATTCTTTTACAATTTTAGCAAGGTTAGTGATAGCCCCAGGATAGAACACTAATTTTTCAAAAGAATCTATCTGTTCGTCGGCTGGCTCCAGAATTAAAGTTCCGTCGCGGTCTAAAAAAAGTATTTTTTTCATCCTTTATAGGATTTTAAAGTTTCTATTAATGTTTGATTTTCTTGTGGTGTACCAATGGTAATTCTTAAGCAACCCTCGCAAAGTTCAACTTTATTTCTATTTCTGATGATGATGCCATTTTCTACTAAAAAATTATAAATAGCATCAGCAGCAGTGGTTTTTACTAAAATGAAATTCGCATCAGACGGATAAATATCTAATACAAAGTCTAAATTTTTAAGATTGATAACCAATTGGTCTCTTTCTTTAAGCGTTTCTTTTATCCAATCGTTAACCTGATTGGTATTTTGTAAAGCTTCTAAAGCCAATTGTTGCGATGCTTCATTGATGTTGTAAGGAGGCTTAACTTTATTAAATACCTCAATAATTTCTTCGCTAGCAAAGGCCATCCCAACACGTAAAGCAGCTAATCCCCAAGCTTTAGATAAGGTTTGTAAAACTACCAGATTAGCATATTCTGTAAGTTCTTGAATAAAGGATTTTTGACGCGAGAAGTTGATATAGGCTTCATCTATCACCACAATGCCATTGAAATTGGCTAATAAGGTTTCAATATCTTCTCTGTGAATGCTGTTTCCTGTTGGGTTATTGGGCGAGCAAACGAAAATCAGTTTGGTATTTTTGTCAATAACCTCTGCTATTCCCTCTAGGTTAAGTTGATAATCTGCCGTAAGGTTAACTCTTTTAAGCTCCACATCGTTAATGTTGGCAGAAACTTCATACATCCCATAAGTAGGAGGAACGATAATCACATTATCTACACCTGGGTTGCAAAAGCTTCTAAATAGGATATCAATAGCTTCATCACTACCATTTCCTAAAAATATATTTTTAGGAGGAACACCTTTTATTTCGCTTAAACGAGTTTTTACAGCATAAGCCATAGGGTCTGGATAACGGTTATAGGGTGTTGCTAAAGGAGAGCCAAAAGCATTCTCATTAGCATCTAAGTAAACAGAAGCCTCGCCCTTAAACTCGTCTCTTGCAGAAGAATATGGTTTAAGGTTTTTGATATTGGTTCTGATGATATTGTTGATATCAAACATGATTTTAATTAATTTACAAGGAACGATTTATGATTTTAGATTAGCAATTCGTAAATCTAAAATTGTCATTCTTAAATATTTTCTAATCTCACAGTTACCGCATTTTTGTGCGCATGCAAGCCTTCAATTTCTGCTAAAATTTCTACTGTAGGGCCTAAGTTTTTTATGCCGCTTTCGCTGATGTGCTGAAACGTAATTTTCTTAACAAAAGAATCTAAAGAAACACCAGAATAAGAGCGAGCATAAGCGCTTGTAGGCAAAGTATGGTTGGTACCACTAGCATAATCGCCTGCACTTTCTGGAGTAAGATTACCCAAGAAAACAGAACCTGCATTCGTGATTTTATCGGTTATCAGTTGCCAGTTATCAGTTGCTAGTATCAAATGTTCTGGGGCGTATTCATTACTAAAATCCATTGCCTCTTCCAAATCATCAACCAAAACTGTATAAGAGTTTGTGAGTGCTTTAGCAGCAACTTCTTTTCTTGGTAAAACAGCTAATTGCTTATTAACTTCTTCTAAAGATTTTTCAATCAAGCTAGCCGATGTACTTACTAAAACCGCCTGACTATCTGGTCCGTGTTCTGCTTGCGCTAATAAATCAGCAGCTACAAAAACCGGATTTGCCGTTTCATCAGCAATTACCAATACTTCTGATGGTCCGGCAGGCATATCAATAGCGGTATTGGTAGTAGATTGTACAATGGTTTTAGCCATGGTTACAAACTGATTTCCTGGGCCAAAAATTTTATCCACTTTAGGGATGCTTGCTGTACCATAAGCCATAGCAGCAACAGCTTGTGCGCCACCAGCTAAATATATTTTTTCTATCCCGAGTAGTTGAGCTACAAAGGCTATATAACCATTAACAGAACCATTTTTTTGAGGCGGAGAGCATACTACAATTTCTTTACAGCCAGCAATTTTTGCAGGAACACCCAACATTAAAAAAGTACTTGGTAAAACGGCAGAACCGCCTGGTATGTATAATCCCACACGTTCTATAGCTCTAGATTCTCTCCAGCATTTTACACCAACACTAGTTTCTATAACTTGTTTGCTTGACGTTTGGCTTTCGTGAAATTTCTTGATATTTTGATAAGCGATAGTAATAGCATCTTTAACCTGTTGCGGAATTTCATTAGCCAGTTTTTTTAATGCCTCTTTACCGATGTATAGTTGCTTTAAATCTACCTGATCAAATTTTTGAGCAAAGTTTTTTAAAGCATCATCGCCATGAGTTTTTACTTCTTCAATAATGTTTAGTACACTTTCTCTAATCGCATTACCACTATCAGTATTACGTAAAATAAGTTGATTTACATCCGCTTTGCTTAAAGCTTTAAAATTGTATTGCCTCATTATCGTATCCTTCATTTCTTAATCAAATATTTATACTGCTAAGTCTAATATCTCGTATTTGTTATCTCAATACTCAATACTCAAATCGCACATCTAAAGTATTATCTTCTCAATAGGCATTACCACAATACCTTGTGCGCCAGCAGCTCTTAAAGAGTTTATTTTCTCCCAAAAATCCTGCTCAGGAATAACGGTGTGTATGGCTACCCAGCCTTCTTCGGCTAAAGATACCACAGAAGGACTTTTTACTCCTGGAAGTAACGAAATAACGGTTTCAAGGTTTTTCTTTTCTACATTTAAAACCACATATTTGGTTTCTTTTGCTCTTAAAACAGATTGTATTCTTTGTATAAGTTCTTGTATAAGCGGATTTTCTTCTTCGCCGTTTCTACCAATTAAAATGGCTTCTGAAGACATAACATCGGCAAAAGGTTTTAAACCATTACTTTTTAAAGTTCCGCCTGTAGAAACAATATCAAAAATAGCATCGCTAAGACCTAAACCTGGTGCAATTTCTACCGAACCAGAAATCATCTTAATATCAGCCTTGATGTTGTTATCGTTAAAGAATTTTTCTAAGATAACTGGGTAAGAAGTTGCAACAGCTTTATCGTTTAAATCTTGTATATTGCTTAGGGTACTATTAACCGGAACTGCCAGTTTTAATTTACATTTACCAAAGCCTAAACGCTGTAAATAAGCAACTTCTACTTTGGTTTCTGCAATAACGTTTTCGCCAACAATACCAATATCAGCAATGCCGTCTTGCACATATTCTGGAATATCATCGTCTCTTAAGAATAAAATTTCTAAAGGGAAATTTGAAACCGATGATATTAAAGAGCTTTTATAATTTTCGAAGCTTAAGCCGCAGTTTTTTAGTAATTCTACAGATTTTTCGTTAAGTCTGCCCGACTTTTGGATAGCAATTTTTAAAGTTTTCAAGATGATTATTTATTATTAAAAGACTAATTGATTATTTAAAATGAAAAGTTTTGACGTACAAAACATACTATAACGCACCACCAAGGTGGTGATGAATGTGATGATGTACAGTGATTAAAAACTTTTTCATTTTGTCTTTTTAATAATTTCTGTGTGAAGAGAAATATTAGAATGCTGCAAATATATAAAGCCTGACTTAAATTACAAGGTAAAATAGTATTTATTTTACTCTTTTAAAAGATAGATGGAAGGATGCATATCAGATGACACGCTTGTTTAATTATTAAGTGCATATTTATAAGTAAAATATAGAAGGGCATAACAATTGCCTATGCAGAAAGAAAAAGTTAATATGAAATTAAAATATACCATTACCTTATTTGTTGCCTGTTTATTTCTGTTTGTGTCTTGCAAAAAATACAAACACGAAGAATTTGGTAAAGACTTAGCTAAAGCTTTCAAAAGTAAAAAGTATAAAGATTTTGATACGACGGCCTATTATCAGGTTTTTAAAACGCAATTAGTTGTAGAAAAGAAACGTATCCACAACCCTAAGTGGATAAGTAAAATGTATGAAGAAGAAGAAAAAGGATTGACACTTATTGGAGATTTTTTAATTAATGGAGAGCTGGATACTTTATCTAGATATTTAAAATTGAGTATTTTTCATGGCTTAAAACCTGCTTATTTCCATGCCGATGAAATAAATGATTTATTGCATCAGGTGAAAACCACAAAATTTAAAAAAGTTGAAGATAGTTATCCATTATTAGCCAGTCTGGAAATTTTAAGTGCTGATGCTTTGATTAATTATTCAAATATCCTGAAATACGGGGCTGTAAATCCCAAAAATATTTTTGGGCGATATTATGTAAGCGTAAAAAGGCCAGATTTTATAGATTCTCATAAAACATTAGATCAATTACAACTAGCCAGCTTCTTAGAAGATATTCAGCCTAAAAATGGTTATTACCAAAGATTACAAAATCTATTAATTAATGAAACGCCAGAACAAGCTTTAAGTGCTAGCGATAAACAAAAGATTTATTTCTCTTTAGAACGTTTAAGGTGGCCAACGAAAGAGTATAGTGGAAAATATTTGTTGGTCAATATCCCAGAATTTAAGCTCAGGATGATAGAAAACAATACTACAGATTTAGAAATGAAAGTTTGTGTTGGCGCAACAGCTTATGCTCCTTTTTCTAAGGATGGTAAAAACCATGAAACACCTATCCTGAGCGGAAGCATTGATAGAATGCAGGTAAATCCAGTGTGGAATATCCCAAAAAGCATTGCCGGTAAAGAAATTATGGTGAAATTACAGAGCAATCCAAACTATCTGGAAGAAAATAATATGGTTGCTTATGATAAAGCAGGAGAAGTTGTAGATGCTACTAAAATAAATTGGAGCACAGCTTCTGTGGCTGACTATGCTTTTAAGCAAAATCCAGGTGCTGATAATTCCTTAGGGCAAATCAAATTCATTTTCCAGAATCCTTATGCTATTTATTTACATGATACGCCAGCAAAAGCCATGTTTCAAGAGAAAAACAGAGCGGTTAGCCATGGTTGCGTACGTGTAGAACAGCCCATGAAATTAGCAGCTTTTTTATTAAATGATGAAAAAGAAGCTCAACGTATAGAAAAGGAAACTCAAGCTACAACAAAAGGAGAGGAGATAGCTTCCAGATGGGTGAAAATTAAAGAGCCTGTAAAAGTATTTATTGCTTACTATACCGCCTGGACAAATGATAGCGGGACATTAATTACGGCAGATGATGTTTATGGTTACGATGCTAAACTAAAGCCTTATTTAACAAAGTATTTACCTTAATTTTTGGATAAGGTAAGGGAGGCGGCTATCGAAATATCATTTTCATCATGATGGAGGTGATGTGTAATGTTTTAATGAAACAAGATGAGGTTTATCTAACGCTAGTTAACCTATCTTTGATGAAAGCTAGTCCAAATCCAATTAAAACAGAAGTAATACATAAAGCAAGTTGTATAAAAATTTCTGCGATAAGATAAGGATGTGGTAAGCCTAAAATTAACTCGATAAAAGCACTCAAAACATAAAAAACAATATAAGATAAAGTAATTTTTAAATGCATAATGAGTTCTAAATGTTTGGTTTTGATATACAGATAAAAACTAGTCGCACAAAAAAACAAGGCTAGCAAATAAGGTTGAATAACTTTGTAAAAAGCTAAGGGTATAAAGCTTAAACTATGGTGTATAAATAAAGCTATGATAGCCGTAATGATATAAAACCTGAAATTATTCATGAATTGCTTGGTCTAGTAAGGCTGTTGCTAATGTAATATCTTCAGGAAAAGTGATTTTGAAATTATATTCATCGCCACCAGATAAATGAATGGCAAAGCCAGCTTTCTCAACAACAGAAGCATCATCAGTAAAAAAATGTTCAAAATCTTGCTTATAAGCTAGTTTAAGTTGTTGATATTGAAATGTTTGGGGAGTTTGAATCAAATAAACTTGATTTCTGGAAATGGCCTTATTCTTATTTTCTTCTTGTATCCTGATAGAATCTTTAGAAGAAATAGCCGCAATAGCATTGCCATCAGCAAATGCTTTTTCAAAGCAGTTATCAATAGTTTTAAGACTTACCAAAGGTCTTACAGCATCGTGTATGGCAATAACAGCATGTTCGTCTGTTACCAAGCTAAGCGCATTTTTTACTGAGTGAAATCTTTCTATACCGCCTGTAACTATCTGATGTGGAATAGTAAAACGGTACTCTTTTATTAAATTCTTCCAAGTTTCAAGTTCCTGTGCGGCTAATACCACGATAATTGTTGGTTGATATTTGCTTTGGTAAAATTTTTCTATACTCAGCATTAAAATTGGCTTACCTTTTAACAGTAAAAACTGCTTGGGCGTATCGCTTTTCATTCTTTTACCAGAACCACCAGCTACAATAATGGCATAAAACTGATTTTTACTCATCTTAAGAAGGCTTTTAAATAAAAAACGATGAATAAAGTGGCAAAAGCTTATTATTCATCGTTTAAAAGTCTATTTATGATAGCACTTTATATAATTAACATAGCATCTCCGTAACTATAAAATCTATATTTTTCTTTTACAGCAACTTCGTAAGCATTCATCACGTTTTCGTAACCACCAAAAGCAGAAATCATCATCAATAAAGTTGATTCTGGCGTATGGAAATTAGTAATCATGCAGTTAGCGATACTAAAATCATAAGGTGGGAAAATGAATTTTGATGTCCAATCGTTAATAGGTTTTAAAGTATGACTAGCAGAAACTGCTGATTCTATTGATCTCATCACTGTAGTACCAACAGCACAAACTTTTCTTTTCTCAGCAATACCTCTATTTACGATATCAGCATCCTTTTGGGTAATAATAATTTGCTCAGAATCCATTTTGTGTTTGGTTAAATCCTCAACCTCAACTTGTCTAAAAGTACCTAAACCAACGTGTAAAGTTACTTCAGCAAATTCAACACCTTTAAGTTCTAGTCTTTTTAATAGTTCTCTGCTAAAGTGTAAACCTGCGGTTGGTGCGGCAACAGCACCTTCATTTTTAGCGAAAATGGTTTGGTAACGCTCTTTATCTTCAGCAGTAGGCTTACGCTTGATGTATTTAGGAAGAGGTGTTTCACCTAAAATTTCAATATTCTGACGAAATTCTTCATCTGTTCCATCAAATAAAAAACGTATGGTTCTGCCTCTTGATGTGGTATTATCAACAACCTCGGCAACCAATAAATCATCATCGCCAAAATATAGTTTATTGCCTACCCTAATTTTTCTTGCAGGGTCTACTAAAACATCCCACAATCTTAGTTCTTTGTTTAACTCTCTTAATAAGAAAACTTCTATAGTAGCACCCGTTTTTTCTTTGTTACCGTATAAGCGGGCAGGAAAAACTTTAGTGTTGTTCAAAATCATCACATCTTTTTCCTCAAAATAACCCAATACGTCTTTAAAAAGCTTATGCTCTATTTGTCCTGTTTTTTTGTGAAGTACCATTAAACGAGACTCATCACGGGTTTCTGCTGGGTGATGAGCAATAAGAGATTCTGGTAAATGGAATTTAAATTGTGATAATTTCATATGTTTCGAAACAAATATTTGGAGCGCAAATTTAGGAAAAATAAATTCAATAAAATAATACGCTCTTTAACCGCTAATTTTAAAATTTAATACTAAAAAAACTGTAACTTTTTACTTGTTAAACTGTCTTATACGATATGTTGTTTTTAAAACTTTTTAAAGAAAGCTTTCTATTTGCTTATGATGCGTTAAGACAAAATCGTACACGTACCTTTTTATCTTTATTGGGTATTACCATTGGTATTTTTACCATCATCACTGTTTTTGCAGCGGTAGATACTTTTAGAGGTAATTTACAAGAAAGTGTTGATAAGCTAGGTAGCAAAACCGTATTTGTACAGAAATGGCCTTGGGGAGGTTTTGGTGATTACCCTTGGTGGAAATATATGCAAAGGCCAAATGCTAGTTTGAGAGACTATGAAGCTTTAAAAGAACGAGTAACATTAGCAGAAGGCATATCCTACCAGATAGGATTGTCTAACAGAACACTTAAATATAGAAGTAATAGTATTGAAGGTGTTGAAATTTCTGCTGCTTCTCATGAATATGATAAAACATGGAGTTTTGATTTATCAGAAGGCAGGTATTTTACCGAAGGAGAATCTAGCAGCGGCAATGCAGTTTGCTTAATTGGTGCCGATATTGCTGAAGGCTTATTCCCCAGCCAAAGCGCAACAGGAAAACAAATAAAGGTATTAGGTAGAAACGTACAAGTTATAGGTGTTTTCGCTAAAGAAGGAGAAGATATGTTGGGGGTAACCGCCGATAAACTATTGCTATTACCTTTAAATTTTGCCAGAAATGTTATAGATGTTGAAGGAGATAACTACGGGCCGCAAATAGCTGTTAGAGGTAAAGAAAATGTGGCGGTTGAGGATGTGGAAAGCGAGTTGCAGGGTATCATGCGCTCTATCAGAAGGTTAAGTCCTGTTCAGGATGATAATTTTGCTTTAAACAAAACCACCATATTGTCTGGTCAGCTAGACCAAATGTTTGCCATTGTAAATGTTGCCGGTTGGATTATTGGAGGCTTCTCTATTTTAGTAGGTGGATTTGGCATTGCAAACATCATGTTTGTTTCTGTAAAAGAACGAACCAATATCATTGGTATTCAGAAATCTTTAGGAGCTAAGAACTATTTTATTTTAATGCAGTTTTTGTTTGAAGCCATTGCATTATCATTAATTGGTGGTTTATTGGGTTTAGCTGTTGTTTATATATTAACCTTAATTGCTACCTATGGCTTTGATTTTGAGATTGTTTTGAATATAGGAAATATCATCAGAGGAATTTCAATCTCTATTATTATTGGTGTTGTTTCTGGTTTTTGGCCAGCTTTTTCGGCAGCCAGACTAGATCCTGTCGAGGCTATCAGATCTAAATAAAACATATAGTATTTTACGGAGGAAGCCTAAAGTTGCTAGCTATGGGCGAGTGTGTTGATTGATTGATTGATTTTTGAATGAGTGAATGCTTGAAGACAAGTTTCCTGTTTTTGAATTTTTCCTTTTGAATTTTGAATCAGTTATCAGTTGATAGTTTCGAGTTCTGGGTGGTGAGTTTTATTGATTGATTGAGTTTTGATTTGTCATGTCATTGCGATGAGGAACGAAGAAGCAATCTGTTTTTAATGATTGAGTATTGATTGAGGGATTGAGTGAATGATTGATTAAGCGATTTTAAATTTTAAATTTTCCCTTTTGAATTTTGAATTTTTCTTTTTGAATTATATATTTAACCACAGAGTTCGCAAAGAACACAAAGCTGGGCGGAGAACTTCATGATTGATTAACTAAGGAGTTAAACATCCAGCTAGGTTTACGATTTTTAGGAAACTCCGAGAATTCTGTGCCCTTTGTGGTGAAATACTCTTCTATATATTGGTAAGTTTCCGCTTTATTAGGGCTTTATATTTACAATTTTGACTTTCAATAAATATTTACTTACTTAGAATTAAATCTACTTCATGAAAAATACCCATGAGATTTGATGACAAATTATATTTAATAGAATTAGATAATAATATACCAAGGTGCTCATATACCACTGCTTTATGTTGTATTTGTGCAACTTTATGGGATATATATACTAGTTAGCGAGAAGTTTAACGTACCGCAAAAGCATAACTTAAACCGACAGTAACACATTGAACAAAATCTTGATCCGTAACATTAACAAGCGAAATGCCTTAATAGTAATTGGCATCAATTTTCTCTTACTCCTTATTTATTACATTGCTCATACTCATATACAACATTTAAGGTTCGCTACATTTTCGTTAACAATCTTAATTCTTCCATTTATACTAGGTGGTTCTCTTTATTTACTGAAAAAAATCTACTCTTGGAAATTGACTTTTTATAGTGCTTTAGTAATTACTTTGCCTCTAAGTTTGTTTATATTGTATGCTTATAAGTCATCAGATGTTACTGATTTATATTTTGACGAAAACAATATTCACCCTCAACAGTGGACAGCTGAAGAAAAAGTAAGAAAATTTATCCTTAACAACGCTGCCTTCCCGAATTCTTACCATTCAATTAAATTTGGGAATTTATCAAAAGACCAAATTTATAAAGCCGATAAGAGTTACGATTTAAACATTTTAAAGAATGAATTAGACAGAGATCCAAGGTCAACTTTAGATGAAATTTTAAATACTAATACAAAGCAAAAGTTAGACGATATAAGCTATTCTATAACACATACATATGAGTTGGCTGACAATAGTGGTGTAAAACATAGATGCCAGTCACATATTACATTTGACAGCGTCATGACAGTAGTTTTCTTAGTCAATAATGAAGATTTTTTAGTTAAGCTGTGGAATGAAAAAAATTATAAATCAACAAGTTGGGAGAAGCAATATGGAAAGCAAACCAGCCGCTAACAACGGGTTTAAAAAATTGCGGGTGACGTGGTTTTACTTCCTACATCTTAATTCATTAAGTTTGTACGGGCAGACCAATTTTTGCTTTCTATGCCTTTGCAACACAAATTTGCAAAAACGTTAGAATCGGTAAACACATCGTTGAATTTGAGCAAGGCGGTAAGGAAAAAGCAGCGTATGGAACTTTTCTATTTGAACAACTTTCCAAAGATTTAACTCGACTTTACGGAAAGGGATTTAGTAGAGCTAACTTATTGTATATGAGAAAGCTTTATTTAAACTTTCCAAAAAGTGAGACACTGTCTAACGTATTGAGTTGGAGCCACTATTTTGAGATTCTACGTTCCGACAACAAACTTGAAATCAGCTTCTACACTAAACAAGCCTCAATGGCGCAAGAATGAAGACCTAGGCAAGCGGGCAAAGGCTTTTTGTGCCGCCATATATAGTAGATACTTTAATATTTTGCATAGATTACCTATTATCTCATTTTGACCACTAACCTAAAAATCATATTTATGATACTATCAAATGATATTATCTCTTTTCTAAACCCTAGCACCAAACCTACGTACACAAACCGGGGCGAGGGCGGTACCCCGCAGGACATTTGAAGCTTCTGCGGAAAATGGACGAGGAGTAAAGCAAAGCACCGGACTAGCCCTTTAATAGCTGCAATAGCCCTGCTTTTCTAAATAAAAAACAGCTTTTATGATTTATTGATGTTGTTTTGGTGTAAGAAACGTTATAAGAACTACCTAAACTTCTCGGCCACTACTAAATCTTTAGTGCCATGTTGGTAATTATAAAAACCTTCGCCAGATTTAACACCTTTTTTACCAGAAGTTACCATGTTTACCAAAAGCGGACATGGTGCATATTTAGGATTTCCAAAGCCTTCGTGTAATACTTTAAGGATGGCCAAACAAACATCTAAACCAATAAAATCTGCCAGTTGAAGTGGTCCCATAGGATGAGCCATACCCAATTTCATAACAGTATCAATTTCTGTAACGCCTGCAACGCCTTCATACAAAGTATAAATAGCTTCATTAATCATAGGCATTAAAATCCTGTTGGCAACAAAACCGGGATAATCATTCACCTCGACAGGTATTTTATCTAGCTGCTGGGCAAGTGCCATAATTTTTGCAGTGGTATCGGCAGAGGTTGCATAGCCATTAATGACTTCTACCAGTTTCATTACCGGTACGGGATTCATGAAATGCATACCAATAACTTTGTCTTGCCTTTGCGTAACGGCTGCAATTTGGGTGATAGCTATGGAAGAAGTATTGCTGGCTAAAATGGCTTCTGGCTTGGCATATTTATCAAGCTCTTGAAATATTTTCTCTTTTAAAACAGCATTTTCTGTGGCCGCTTCTACTACCAAATCTACATCTTTTACAGCCTCGGCTAGGTTGGTATAGGTAGTAATATTTGCTAAAGTTTGCTGTTTATCTGCTTCTGTAATGAGGTTTTTAGCTATCTGCCTGTCTAAATTTTTAGCTATAGTAGCGAGGGCTTTTGTTAAAGCATCGGCTTGTACATCTACCAAAGCAACTTTAAACTGATGTTGTGCAAAGCTATGTGCTATGCCATTTCCCATGGTACCAGAACCAATAACTGCAATACTTTTCATGTGCAAAAAAGGTTTATAATGTGAGGTGTTTCCCTGCTTCTTTAACGCTGTTTTTATCTAAATTGTTTAGCACCGGGATAGTTCCTAAATGTTTAAGCTTGGTATATTGGGTAATATAAGCTTCAGAATCTGGATTATGGCCATTAAAAAGAATACCTTTTACAGGGATGTTTCTGCTTTTTAACAATTCGTAACTTAAGAGTGTATGGTTAATGCTGCCTAAATAATGTTGAGATACTAAAATTACTTCTGCTTTTAGCTGAGCTATTAAATCTACTATCAAAAACTGCTGATTTAACGGAACCATTAAGCCACCAGCGCCCTCAATAACTAAGGTGTTTGGCGTTTCTGGTACTTTAATAGTGTTGATATCTATTTCAATACCATCTAAACGGGCTGATAAATGCGGCGAAAGAGGCTGTGTAAGTTTGTAAACTTCTGGATGAAAATAAGTTTTATCGTTACTTACCAGTTGTTTAACGGTGATGGTATCAGAATTTTCTAAATCTCCTGATTGTATGGGTTTCCAATAATCGGCTTTTAAATGCTCTGTTACAATGGCTGATGTTACGGTTTTTCCTACGCCTGTGCCTATGCCTGTGATAAAAATGGGTTTCAACATATTATATTTTAGCTAAAGCTTCACTTAATTTTTCTATTTCTTCGTCTGTATTAAAGGTATGTAAACAAATTCTTAACCTTTCTTTTCCTACCGGAACAGTTGGACTTAAAATGGGTCTGATATCAAAGCCGCTTTCGTTTAAAGTTGCAGCTGCTTGTCGGCAAGCGGTATTCCCCTGGATAATTATTCCTTGGATAGCGCTATTACTCGGCATTAATGCAATACCCGCTTTGCTGGTTAATTGTTTGAAATAAGCTATTTTTTTCTGAATAAGAAGTGTATAATCGCTACTTTTTAATTGCTCATAAGCTGCTTTTATGGTGTATAAGCTGTGCGGAGGTAGGGCAGTGGTATAAATAAAAGAACGGGCGAAATTGATGAGGTAGCTTCTAAGTTCATCGTTACCTAATACAATAGCTCCGTGGCAGCCCAAAGCTTTACCAAAGGTAACTACGCGGGCAAATACTTGATTTTCTAAACCCAACTCGCACACCAAACCTTTGCCATGTTTGCCAAATATACCCGTAGCATGTGCTTCATCTACGATGAGGTAAGCACCATATTGTGCTGCAAGTGCGGCTATTTCTTTTAAAGGGGCATGGTCTCCGTCCATAGAAAAAATACTTTCTGTAACGATGAAAATATTCCCTTGGCTGTTTTTAATTTTTGATTCGAGATGCGCTAAATCATGATGTTTAAAGGTATAGCGTTGGGCATAGCTTAGTCTAGCACCATCAATAAGACTAGCGTGGATAAGTTCATCACAAATAATGGTATCGCCTTTTTGGGGCAGACTAGAAAGTAAACCTACATTGGCATCATAACCCGAGTTAAATATTAAGCCTGATGCAGCCTGATGAAAACGAGCGATTTCTTTTTCTAAGGTTTCTGTAAAACTTGAATTTCCGGTGATGAGTCTAGAACCACCAGCACCATTTCTTAATTTTTGTGAGTAGGCAATTTCATCAACCCATTCTTTTACAGATAAAGATTTAGCAAAACCCAGATAATCATTAGAAGAAAAGTCAATAAGATTGTTCTCGCTTTTTAAGGTTCTTAAAGCGTTAGCGGCAATTCTTTCCTGTAGTTTTTGATGGATGAAATTCAAGTTTTTTTATTCAAAAATAAAGAAAGATTTTGAAATGATTATTTTGTGTCGGACTGAGCGGAGTCGAAGCCTTTTTCAACTCGTATTGACTTTATTTATATTTAAAAATCAGGCATTCACGCACCAGCTTTCCGGCCTCTTGACCGGCCATGTCAAGTTACTTTTTTCCGCAAAAAGTAACCAAAAACTCTCCGCTGCGCCGCTTGCTTCTAAAAGGTTATGCTAAGGCTAGTCCTGTAGATGCCGCAACCGACAAGGCGGAATTGGGCGTAAACGGTTGTTTATGCTTAGGCTTGACTATCGAACTACCTAAACTCGTCATTTCATATTGATTTATATGAAATACTTGCTTGCGGCAGGTGATATTAAACGTTTTGAAAATTTGTGCAGAAATGGTATTGCTTACAGAGGCATTTTCATTCCGCACTAAATTAAATGAATAACTGATGATTAACGTGAACCACCGACAGCCATTTTTGTGCAAATTTGCTTTTATACAGCGTTTTTATTTTCCGAAAAATAACATATCAACGTCCATAGGATTTGAATAGAACCTTTCTCCAACTGTAGTATTTACAATTGCAGTTAAAGTCACTTTTTTTCCTTTCATTTTCTTCATATCTTCTAGAAAGGCTTCTTTTAGATTATACATTACCTGATATTGTTCGCCGTATTCCATTCTTTTTGGAAATTGAATTGGAGAAATAATATTTAATAATTGGAAAGTGTCAGCATCTCCGTGAATTGGTCGACTGATTTTGAAGTATGGCGAGTTAAAATATCTAAAGTCATTAACTGTATTTGTTACAGTCACACCAATCATAATTTCTCTATTTGAATAACCATTTATATTAAGATAAGAGGTCAAATAAATATTGCCTTTTGGCTCTTCTTTTTCAGGTATAGGAACATTTACTTCGCTTCCTAACTTCTTTAAAATTTTATTTGAAAGCTCTTCGGGAGAAGTCTCGCTAATGTTGAGATACCCAAGCGTTGAGCGAATTCCATCAAGTTCAGTCTTATCAAATCTAACGGGCAAAATATATTCTTCCTTGTTTTCAATAGCTCTTGCAATTGCTGTTCTTACTTCATAGTTTGTCCAAACTTTTTTTTCATAATTCTCAGAAATAAAAGGGACAAAGTATTTTGATTGTCGTCGATATACATAATCGAAGTGAATTCCTAAATCCTTTCCCCAAAGGTCAACTTCTTCAAATCTATCATAGAAAACCTTAATTCCGTTTTCTTTCAATATTTGGGCAACTTTCTCTACGTAATCTCTGTCTTCTCCAGCAAATGAAAGGGCAATGTCGTATTTGTATTCCATAATTAATATTTTAGTTTGTCTAGTTAAAATGTCTTACAACTATCCACCAAGAATGATAATTCCATTTTCACTTTAAATTCTTATTTAATAAAGTAATTATTTCAGTGTAATGATGATTTTTGAAACATTCTGCTAGCGATTCATTTATCAGTTCGGTTTGTTTTTTTGCATTTCTACCAAAGACTTCTGCATTTGGGCCATCATGCTGGTTAGAGTTTCCATGGTAGGCTCTGGCATTGGCTGTGGTAATTCTGTAGAAATAAATGCTTTTGCTTTCCAAATTTCTAAAATATCTTCGGCCTCTATGGTATAAGGTTCGTAAACAGGGTTGTCTGATGATAATTTTAAGCCTTTATCTGGTCTGAACTTGCTGCTTAACCTTTTATAAACCACGCCTTCGTTTTTGCTAATCACAATAGCCGTTTCACCAACTTTAATATCGTTACTCCAATTTTCTACATATTCTGCAATAATGATAGAACCAGAAGGTAGCGGTAGCATAGAGTCTCCTTTAATTTCAAAAGCTCTGTAAGTGCCTTGTTTAAAAATAGGTAAAGAGAAACGGGGTAGGGTGCTTACATATTCAGGGTCGCTATAACCATTAAGGTAACCTGCACTAGCCTTAACCTGTACCAATTCTATGTTTTCTTTATCATCTTGGTCTACCGTAATACTTAGTACACGAAGGTTAGAAGGGTCTCCTTTAGGTTTGGGTGCCCATTTATCATTTATTTTTTCATTGATGAAATCATCAATACTTAACTCAAAAAAGTCTGCGAATTTTTTTAGCAAATCATATTTTGGTTCTGCCCGGTCTTCTTCGTAGGCGCCAATTAAAGATCTTTTAATTTCCATAACATCAGCAAATTGCTGTTGTGTAAGGCCTTTTTTCTTTCTGAGGTATTTTAAATTATCAGATATTTTTCCCATTTCTAAAAATATTTGCAAATACTAAAATAATTAGTATTTTTATGCTCATAAAATTAGCAATAAAAAATTAATAGCCAAATAATAATGTTAAAGAATTTAAATGCAGCTCAAATGAAGAATATCGTTTTTATAGTTACAGACAGAAATAGAAATAATTTACATGTTGGTTTAAGTGCTGATTTAATAAAAACCATGAACTTCTACCGTAAAATGCCGAACCTATTTTTTGATGCAGGGCAACAGTTAACTCGCTTGGTTTATTTTGAGGAGTTGAGTTCTGAAGCTATGGCTCAAGAACGCTTTAAAATGATTAACCAATTTACCCGAATGCAAAAGGAGAAAATGATAAGAAGTGTTAATCCGGATTGGATTGACTTAACTACTGGCTTGGATTATGAGAAGATGTTAAAAACAGGCTTCCAAGTGAAACCTGTTTTTAGCTTTATGTCTTAAATTATTGTTTGATGAATTTAAGTGCTGCCGAGTTGATGCAGTATCTTAAACCTGTAGGAGCAGGGCCATCATCAAAAACATGACCTAGGTGCAAACCTGTTTTAGCTTCTATCACTTCATCTCTTACCATACCATGGCTATTATCTTTTACCCAGATAACGGCTTTCTCATTAATGGGTTTGGTAAAACTTGGCCATCCGGTACCAGAGTCGAACTTGTCTTCAGAGCTAAAAAGTGGTTCTCCTGTTGCGGCACTTACGTAAATACCTTTTTCATGATTATTGTAAAACTCATTTTTAAAAGGAGGCTCGGTTCCTTTATTCACCATTATCTCAAAAGCTACCGGAGATAATATTTTTTTCCACTCGCTTTCTGTTTTTTGTACTGGAAATACTAAAGCTTTTTGATCATCCTTTTTTGAGGATGTTTGATTACTTTGACCACAAGCAGCTAAACTTAACACTGCTAAGCTAAAAACGGTTGATATAAACTTTTTCATACTATCATATACGTTTATAAGGCCTATAGTAGTTTTTTTCAATTACCATCCTGGCGCAAAAGCCAAACCAAATACAGGCTTTTTAATATCTACTCGGTTAAACGGAACCGCTAAGTAGGGCTCCAAAACAAAATAACCAAATACATTTACCCTGGCAGATATACCTGCACTTAAGGCTGGTACTCTTACATTTGGTTCGTAAACAGGTGCTTCAGTTTCACTATCAGTACCTATTCTACGAGGTGCTTTCCTATCCCATGCAATTCTATCCCCTTCATTCCAAGAAACTCCAGCATCAAAAAATAAGTTTAAATCAGAAAATAAAAATTTAGAAGGGAATGCAGCTAATTTTTCTGGACCGGTAAAAGGTAACCTTATTTCAAAATTAGAGATTAACATCCTATTACCAATCAATTGGTTAATGTTAAAACCGTTTTGCTCTCCAGTTAAGTTTCTGTTATTGTAAAAACTATTGGCCTCATAACCTCTTATCAAAAATGGTAAACCAATAAATAATGGGAATAATTGGTTGTTTACATTACCTATACGGCCATATCCATAAATTCTGCCCGCAAAAGTTACTGGTTTTGCCCTTACATATTTTCTTAAATCAACAATTGGAGCAGTAAATTGGAAAGTACCAAAATTTTGCTCTACACCAATTCTGTATCTGTAACCACCTAAAGGAGCCGCTACACCAGAAAAAGAGTTATCACCCACTAAAGCTGTATTTAATTGGAAAACCGTAAAAGACCGTAAATTAAACCCTTGGTCTTGCAAAAATTCTTCTCTAGATACTTTTCTTCTATCCTGAAAAATTGGGAAACCTGTATTTGGTTCATAATAAGTACTGTATCTATCCACGCGGTAAGAGTAATAAGAAGCACCAGCACCAAACTCAAAACGGGTAGTTTTAGAAAAAGGATAAGAGGTAAAACCCTGTACAGATTCTTCAAATGTTCTGATGATATCTATATATTGTTCTACAGCAGGTGTAGTACCTCCTCCATCCACAGGTAAATCAGTTAATTTAATGCCAAACAAACCAGATTGAAAAGGGATATGTGATACCGAAGCCCCCCAATTCCATCTGCTTTCTTGGTTGATGTAAGCGAACTGAGCACCAAAATCGTAAATTTCTCCGTTAACTGCAGCCGCTGCAAAAATTTGATTTCTGCTCAAAATATCGCTAAAAATGGCTTGTACACCAGATTGCATCCCTGTACCAAACCTGCTGGTTGCCACACCAACACCATTACTGGCGATATAATCTAGTTGAAACTGAGATTTAAAAGGAATAGCTTTGACAGAGTCTACCGGTGTATCATCATAAGCTAAGAAATTATCTAAGTTTTTGTTGATGATATTTACCCCAACAGAACTTGGTGGAGGTAAAGTTGCTGCCGTAAAATCTACTGCATTGCTATTTACCAATGTGCCTTTAAATTCAGTTACGTTTGCATTGTAAAGTGTATAGCGCTGAGAGCGATAATAAGAATAGATAATATCGTTGTTTTTTGAAATACTTAATGCAGGCGAACTTTCTGTTATCCCACTAATTCCTGTAAAATAATCTGTTAATTGCTCTACAGATTCTTTGGAAATGTTGTAACGGTATAGGTTCCTAAAACCATCTCTGTTAGATAAAAAATAGATATTTCTATCATTAGCATCAAACACTGGATTTAAATTATTGGCTTTAGGAAATACATTAATATTGGTGATTTTCTTAGTGGCAACATCTAGTACAGCTAAACTCATGCTAATGAAAGCACTTAAGTCTTTACCTAAGTTTAACCTATCTGTAGAAAAAACAATTTTTTTACCATCTGAGGAATAACTGGGCTGGTAATCTGTAAACTTATCATTAGTGAGCTGTGTTAATTCTTTAGTTTCTAGGTTGTAAGAGAAGAGGTCGCTTTGCCCATCCTTAAGGCCAGAGAAGGCAATTTCTTTTCCCGTTGGAGACCAGTTTAAATTACCAAACTGCTCTACTTTTCCCATAGATTTTTGTAGAACTGTTTTCCCATCATCAATATCAATGATGATGAGTTTATTTCTGCCTTCTGAGAATGCACTAAAGGCAAATTGTTTACTATCCGGCGACCATGAACCTGCGGATTCTATATAGTTAAACTCATCAATATGGCTGTTTTTAATTTTAGAGGTTAACTTTCTGATGATTTTTCCTGTCTTGGCATCTGCAAGAAATAAATCAATAGAAAAGAGTTCTTTTTCTGAAAGGAAGACCACATATTTTCCATCAGGGCTGATAGCTGGCGATAAATTCATATCGCCACCATTTTCATTATCAATCAGTTTGGTACCTATGGGTTTTTGTGTGGTATCTTTTAAATAGGGGGTATAAGCGTTTTCTAAAGAGCTTTTCCATAAGCTGGAAAGTGTTTTTTCATCGTAACCAAAGGTCCTTCTGATTGCCATTTCATAACCAAACTTTGCTGTAGATTTAAAGAAAGGCATAATGATGGTATCTCCGTAAGTAGAGCCTATAAAAGCCCAAAAGGCTTGTCCATAGCGGTAAGGGAAATATTTACTGTTGGTTGTTAAATCTCTTAATGTTGGAATGTCTTTATTTAACACAGCATCACGCATCCACATGGCAGTGTTTGCATCAACTTTACCTAAAGAAAGGTACTCTGCCATACCTTCAACCATCCATAAAGGTAAATTCCCAATATTTTCTAGCTGGGTAGAATCTCCTTCTATTAAAGAATGGTATTGGAAAGCATGAACCAACTCATGCCCAAGAACGTGTCTGGTTTGGAAATTACTTTCCTGAATAGGCATGAAAACCCTGTTTTTTAAACCTTCGGTTACCCCACCTGTACCCACACCAATTTCAGAGTTGATGATGGTTGTTTGTTGAAATTCTGGTGAATTTCCGTAAAGGATAATGGGGTTAGGACGTTTAAAAGTATCTCTGAAAACTTGTTGGTGTAAAGCATACCAGGCTTCACTCTCTTTAGCGAAATTTTTAATTAAGCTATCATTTTCTGTATAGTAATAGAGATGGAAATGTGGAGTTTCATAAACCTTAAATTTAAGATTTTTATACCTTACTTTGTTTTGCCCGAAGTATTGTGCTTGCGCATTTCCTGCAAACAATAAGAATAAGAAGCTAAAATAAATGGTAGTGTAAATTTTAGCTTTATTAAATTTTACATTCTTTGTCATGGTATGGAGCTATAAATCTTAATCGTTTTTATGGATGATTTACTCTTTTTCTTCTTTTCTTTTTTCTCTCTGTAGCTTTCTCTCTTCTTTTTTACTTAAAGGAGCTTCTGTCTCTTGCTTCTGAGTTACTCCTTGTTTAACATCAGGAGTTTTATTCTGGTTTTTACTTTCATTTTTTATTTCCGTTTCAGCATTTTGTTCTTGGTTTTGTTGCGCCTCAGGATTTTCTATTTCCATCAACATCAATGAATCTACTGCTAAACTATCTGTACTACTGGTGTCTACCACAATTCTTGGACTTGGACATATATAAGTACGAGTTATTTCTACATCTGGTTTAGGGAAAGGGCCTAAGGTAATACCTGTCTTAGCATCACGGTAAACTTTTTCCATAAACTTAGCAAAAATAGGTAAGGCTGTTCTGGAGCCTTCGCCTGTTTGCGAATCTTTAAAATGTATACTTCTATCATCAGCACCTACCCAAACACCAGTTACCAAATCTTTGGTGATACCCATATACCATCCATCAACATAATCTGATGATGTACCTGTTTTACCGCCTATTTGGTTGTTTTTCTTCCATAAATCCCATTCCCATAAGGCTTGTGATGTACCTCCGGGTTCTTCCATACCGCCTCTAAACATGTAAAGCATTAACCAAGCTATTTCTTCGCTTAACACTTGTGTGTGTTTGGCTTTAAATTCTTCGATAATATTACCATCTAAATCGGTGATTTTCTCAACCAAAATAGGGTCTACCCTTTTTCCTTTATTTAAAAAAGTACCATAAGCCCTCACCATTTCATATACGCTAACATCATTAGAACCTAAGCTTACAGAGGGTACGGATTGTAGTTTACTTTCGATACCACATTCATGTGCTAATTCTACAACTTTATCCCAGCCTACTTGTTCTGTAATTTGTGCGGTGATAGAGTTTACTGATTTTCCCATAGCCCATCTTAAAGACATTTCTCTGTAAGAGAAATTATAATCAGCATTTTTAGGTTCCCAAACTTCAGTTTTAGAGCCTATTTTATATTCTATTTTAACAGGTTTATCGGTAAACTTATCGCAAGGGTTTAAGCCGCTTTCTAATGCTGCCAAATAGGCAAAAGGTTTAAAGGTAGAGCCTGCCTGACGTTTGGATTGTTTTACATGGTCGTACTTAAAATAGTTGTAATTATCACCACCTACCCAAACTTTAATTTTGCCAGAAAATGGATCTAAAGTCATCATACCTGTATTTAGCATTTTGGCGTAATAGGTTAAAGAGTCTATGGTAGAAAACTCAACCTCTTTATCGCCATCCCAGGTAAAGACAGTCATCTTTTTAGGTTTGTTTAAGTAGTAATCTATAGAGTCGCGATTATTTTTATGACGTTTTTTAAAGTCTGCATACCAAGGCAGTTTTTGTAGGTTATTTTCTATAAAATTAGGAATAACATTTCCTTCAGAGTCTCGCCAAGGTTCTTCATCTCCCCAAACATTGTTAAACCTTCTTTGCAGAATTTTCATGTGGTCTTGTACAGCTTCCTCAGCATATTTTTGCAACCTAGAATCTATAGTGGTATAAATTTTTAAGCCATCTTCATATAAATCATAGCCATTTTCATCACACCATTCTTGTAACCATTTAGCAACAGCCGTTCTCAAATAAGAGTCGCCATCATTTTTACCTGTATCTTTACCTAAATTAAGTTTTAAAGGCTTTTTTACAGTCTTTTGGTAAGTAGCATCATTTATAAAATTGTATTTAAGCATTTGTGCCAAAACCACGTTTCTTCTGTCTAAAGCTTTTTCAGGGTTTTTAATAGGGTTATAGGTTGATGTTGCTTTAAGCATCCCTACCAACAGGGCTGATTCTTCTAGCTTAACTTTATCAACAGCTTTATTAAAATAATGCTTTGCTGCGGTGTTAATCCCATAAGAATTATTACCAAAAGGTACGGTATTAAGGTACATAGTGATGATATCCTCCTTAGAATAATTGGCTTCTAACTTATAGGCAGTTAACCATTCTTTAAATTTAGAAACTAAGGTTCTTACTACCGGGATATGTTTGATAAAACCTTGAGATTTATTGTTACGGGTGCGATATAAGTTTTTTGCCAATTGCTGTGTGATTGTACTTCCGCCACGTTTATCTCCGGTAACGGTAGAAATGATGCCCGAGCCTATAGAAAGAAAATCAACTCCAGAATGTTTGTAAAATCTGGCATCTTCTGTCGCTATTAAAGCGTTTACAATGGTGCTATCTATCTGATTAAAGTTAACCGGTGTGCGGTTTTCTTTATAATATTTACCAATTAACTTACCGTCCGAATAATAAACTTCTGAGGATAGGCTTAACGAGGGGAAATTTATATCTTTTTTTGCAGGCGAGTATCCAAAAAGCCATAAAAAATTAAGTTCTACTGCACAAATAAAAATAATAAGTAAATAAATAATAATACTAAAGTATCTAAGAGGCTTATTGGGTATTTCTTTAAACATATATAAAGATGAAAAAAAGATGCTTTGATTTATAAATAGCTGCAAAAATAATTAGCCAGCAGATTAAAACGCTAAATTATGGCTAAAATTTTAGTTTGCTAACATTTTATGTGTTAAATCAAGTTAAAATCATCGGCATCTTTTAAGAAAGGCATTTCTGCTCTCACTCTTTCTACTTCGGCTTTATTCATGCTAAAGGTATAAAGGTCTTCTTCATCTCTTTTATAGTAGATAACATCGCCAGCCGGACTTAAACAGGTGGTATCTCCGCTATAGTAAATTTGTTTACCATCATAACCAACCCGGTTTAAAGCGATGATAAACGCCTGGTTTTCTATGGCTCTGGCAGGAATTAACATGCGCCAGTGTTGTGCCCTTCGCTCGGGCCAGTTGGCTACTACCAAAAGCAAATCATATTGCTCTTGATGATTTCTTAGCCATACAGGGAAACGTAGATCGTAACAAATGGCTAACCTTATTTTCCAACCTTTAAGTTCTACAACTACCTGCTTATGGCCGGCTGTATAGGTTTTGTCTTCCTCTGCCAAACCAAAAAGGTGCTTTTTATCATAAGTTTCGTAGCTGCCGTCGGGGCGCATCCAAACCATACGATTATAAAAATTACTATTTTCTTCTATAATTAAACTTCCGGTAATAACGGCGTTAAATTTTTTGGCCGTATCTCGCATCCAGCTTACAGTTTTACCATCCATTTTTTCTGCATTTTCAACAGCATTCATGGTAAAACCGGTATTAAACATTTCTGGTAATACAATTAAATCCGTACGCTCTCTAATGTCAGATAGCTTTAAGCTTATGTTTTGGAGGTTTTTTGCAGCATTTTCCCAAAATAAATAGGCTTGTAAGAGCGTAACTTTTAATTGTTCCATCGTTTAAATTTTTATAAGGTTATGAACGGCTTTTTCTAAAGTTTCTTGCTTTTTCGCAAAACATAACCTCAGGGTTTTGTAATCCGTAGATTTTGAATAAAACGGAGAAGCTGGTATAGTAGCTACTTGATATTCTTTTAATAGTTTCATAGCCATGTCTGTATCTTTGTCAAAAGATATCTTCTCGTAGCTAACCATTTGGAAATAAGAACCTTCACAAGGTAGCAAAGTTAATTTTGTTTCTGATAGTAATTTTCTAAAATAGTCTCTTTTTTCTTGGTAAAACTGGGTTAAACCTAAATAAACGTCTGGTTTTTGCATATAGGTATGGATAGCATGCTGCATAGGTGTATTTACAGAAAATACTTGGAACTGATGCACTTTTCTAAATTCTTTCATCAAGGCTTCCGGGGCGCAGCAATAGCCAATTTTCCAACCTGTGGTATGAAAAAGTTTTCCAAAACTAGCTGTAATAAAGGTTCTTTCTTTCAGTTCTGGATAAGCTGCCAAGCTTAAATGCTTTTTTCCATTATAAATTAAGTGCTCATAAACCTCATCACTTACAATCATAATATCTGTATTTCTGGTGATATTGATGAGTTCTTTGATGTCATTATCCTGAAGTATTCTGCCTGTAGGATTATGCGGCGAGTTGATGATAATCATTTTTGTATTGGCAGAAACCAACTTCTTTACAGTGCTCCAATCAATCTCATAAGTGGGCGGAACCATTTCATAAGCCTTAACCAAACCTCCTAATAGCCTCACAACAGGCGCATAAGCATCATAAGCTGGCTCAAAAATAATGACTTCATCATTTGGCCTTAAAATAGCGGTAATGGCTGTGAAAATAGCTTGTGTGCCTCCGGCGGTAATGGTTATTTCTGTCTCTGGATGATAGTAAGATTGGTGAGCATTTTCAATTTTATGACTTAGCGTTTCTCTCAAAGCTAACAAACCAGGCATAGGAGCATACTGGTTATTACCTTTTTTCATTTCTTTAAAAACCAGCTCTTTGAGCTTTTCATCACAATCAAAATCCGGAAAACCTTGAGATAAGTTAATGGCTTGATGCTCTTTAGCCAGAGCACTCATCACAGAAAAAATAGTTGTAGTAACGTTGGGTAACTTTGAAATAATATTAATCACGAGCTTTAAATTAGAACATCACAAAATAATATTATTTTTAAACTAACAGAAACCTAATCTTTTTGTTATAGAAGAATTATTTTTAATACATGGACAATACCATCAGTTACCAATCTAAGGCAAATAAACTATTCCTCATTTTGGGAGGCTTCTTTATTGCCAATGCTATTCTGGCCGAATTTATAGGTGTAAAAATATTCTCTGTAGAAGAATCTATAGGCTTAAAAAAGTTCGATATTGACCTTTTTGGGGTAGAGGGCTTGTCTTTTAACATGTCGGCCGGAGTGCTCAATTGGCCTTTTGTATTTATCATGACAGATATCATTAATGAATATTATGGTGTTAAAGGCGTTAAATTTCTATCTTATTTAGGAGCTGCTTTAATAGCCTTTGCCTTCTTAATGGTAGGTTTTGCTATGTCTTTAAATCCGGCCGATTTCTGGTTATTACAAAATATTAACGGCGAAGCTTTAAACATGAACAATGCTTTTTCTGCTATTTTTGGTCAGGGTATGTGGATTATTGTGGGCTCAATAACTGCATTTTTAATAGGACAGGTAGCAGATGTAACCATTTTTCATAAAATAAAGAAACTTACTGGCGAGCGTAATTTATGGTTAAGAGCCACCGGTTCTACCTTAGTTTCGCAACTGATAGATAGCTTTGTGGTTATTTTTATTGCCTTTTACCTCAACCCACAATACAGTTGGAGCTGGCAAATGGTAGCCGCAATAGGTTTGGTAAATTACACCTACAAATTTATAGTTGCCCTCTTGTTAACCCCTATCTTATATGTTTTACATAGTGTTATAGATAAGTATTTGGGGAAAGATTTGGCGCAGCAATTGATAGCCAAAGCAGCCCAATAGCTTTCTTTATATTTTAAGATGATTAAACATACTTACCAAAAGTTGCTTAAATCCTTTCTGCTGCTTTTCTCAGAAACAGCAATGCTGTTTTTATTGTTGTTTACGGCACTCATCATTTTTTTATTTACCGCTAAAATGATATTTATTGATGAGCGCCTCGAATTAGATTTCTACATTTTTAAGCTATTATCTACTTACGTAAACACCACAAATACAGCAATCATGCTTTTTTTTACGCAATTGGGCAGCTCGGTAGTCATCACTACAGGTAATGTATTGCTAACTTCTTATTTCCTCTTTTTAAAAAAACGACACTGGTTTGCTTTAAAAGTACCCGCAGTATCTTTAAGTAGTTTGGCTTTAATACTCAGTTTAAAAAGCCTCTTCAACAGGCCAAGACCGCTATCGCCTTTGCTTTATCAGGAGCTAGGCTTAAGTTTTCCTAGCGGACATGCTTTAAGTGCTGTAACATTTTATGGTTTAATAGTTTATATAATCTCCATCAGCAGCCTCACCAAACAAACAAAATTCATCATCAACAGCCTTTTGGTTGTCATCATCTTTATGGTTGGCTTAAGCAGAATATACCTGAGGGTACATTATACCAGCGATGTAATTGCCGGTTTTTGTGCCGGCGTATTATGGCTGTGGTTAGCTATTAAAATATTAAATGGTGTAGAAAATTTCAAATCGGCTGGTTAATATGGTTAGTGATGAAATCATCTAAAAAGCCACTACCGGTATTATTGTTTCTGCTTTATTGCCATTATTTAACACTTTCTCAGGTTTCATCCAGCTATTCTCCTAAAAACTTAAGCTTCATAGCGGGATAATTTTTTGAAGCTTCTACAGTATTCATAAAGTTAATCAGATGATCTTCAAGCTTTTTTGTTAAATTTTCATCAGTAATTTTTCCTTCTGGTGAAAATGCTTCGTGTGCTTTTGATAATGAAAACATAGCTGGAAAAATATGTACCCCCAGTTTTTCTAAAGGAATTCTTAACGACCAAAGTCCATGATTTCCTCCTGCCATACCGGGCGAAGCAGACATCAGCAAACCATGCTGTTGCTGAAAGGGTTGGGGTCTAAACCGTGAAACCCAATCTATAGAATTTTTTAGTAAGCCTGGTATAGAACCATTATATTCTGGCGAAGAAATGATAAAAGCATCATTTGCTAAAATACGTTTTCTAAATGCTTGTGCTCCAGCAGGATGGAAATCATTCACTTCTAAATCTTGATTAAAAGATGGGCAATCAAACTCACTCATGTTGGCATAGTCAACTATCCCACCATTTTTTGTGATGACCTCTGCAGCTAATTTAATCAATTGCGTATTCAATGAATCAGCTCTTAGTGATGCCGAAAAAACAAGAAAGCGTAGGGGTTCTTGCTGATTGTTTTTTTGTTGCTCTTTCATTTATTTTAATCCATTGCTTTCAATAAATCTTGTAAATCAAGAAATTTGGTAAACATATCTAAAGAACCATCATTTTTCTTTGGCCACATTTCCTCAGGTTTATCCCAATACAATTCAACACCATTTCCATCTGGGTCGTCAAGATAAATAGCTTCAGATACACCATGGTCGCTGGCACCAGTTAAAGGATAATAAGCTTTACGCAACCTGTCGTAAATGATTGCAAGATCTTTTCTGGTAGGATACAAAATAGCCGTATGGTATAAGCCTACTCCTTCTTTAGCCGCAGGCGGAAAACCTTTACTTTGCCAGGTATTTAAACCAATATGATGATGATAACCACCTGCCGAAATAAATGCAGCCTGGTTGCCATACATCATCGTAACTTCAAAGCCTAGTAAATCTCGATAAAACTCGAGCGATCGATCTAAGTCTGCTACCTTAAGGTGCACATGCCCAATACGTGTTTGCTTTGGTATTTTATAAGTGTTTGTCATACTAATTGCGAATTAATTTCAATAGGATTACTCATCATTTTATGGATAGGGCAGGCATTAGCAACAGCAAGTAACCTACTTTTTTGCGTTTCATCAAGCTTCCCAATAAACGTTAAATCTCTATTTATCAATGTTTTATTTTCTGATGGAACAAAGGTTAAAGTTATACTAACTTTTGCTTCCTCCAAATCCCAACCTTTACGGTCTGCATACATTTTCACAGTAGCACTGGTACAAGCCGCTAAAGCAGAGGCCAAAAGTTCTTTTGGCGAAAAGCCTAGATTCTTTCCACCCATTTCTATCGGCTCGTTTGCAATAACTATATGCCCTGATGGTGATTGAATTTCCACCCTATAATTTTCGGTTTTGATGCTGGATATTATTTGAGTCATCTGATTATTTTTTATGTAAAGATGGGTAAGGAATAAATGCTGCTTCATCTCCTTTTATTTTAGGAAATGTTTGTGTTTTCCATTTATGCTTGGCTTCCTCAATAAGTTCTTTACTTGTCGATACAAAATTCCAATCAATAAAACGCTCTTCCGGAAAAGCCTCACCACCAAAAATGTATATCGTACTATTAGGCATCATGGTAAAGGCGCATAAAGTGCTGTCTTTGGCAACCAGCATTTGTTTTGATTCAAACACATTTTCATCATGCACTATGCTACCCTCAAGAATATATAAACCGGATTCGCCATATAAATGTTGCCCAATATTTACCACTTGTTTGGTGCTACTTTTTATTTCAAGCATAAAGAGCTTACTATATACTGGTACAGATGATTTCCTTCCAAAAGCTTCGCCTGCAATAAGTTTAAATTGAAGATCACCTTCTTCCCATGTTGGAATTTGCTCTTGATTGATGTGAAAAAACTCTGGTTCCATTTGCTCTAGCGCTTTGGGTAATGCCACCCAAATTTGTAAGCCATGCATCATTTTGTCAGAATGCCTCAGATAATCAGGTGTACGTTCAGAATGTACAATTCCTTTTCCAGCCGTCATCCAATTTACGGCACCAGGTTTTATTTCTACTTCGTTGCCTAATGTATCCCGATGCATTATGCTGCCCTCAAACAAAAAAGTAAGAGTAGAAAGCCCAATATGAGGATGCGGCAATACATCAAAATTGTCTCGTTCGCTTAACTTTACAGGGCCCATGTGGTCAATATAAATAAACGGACCTACCATCCGTTTTTGTCTAAATGGTAACAAACGCCCAACCATAAACTTACCAATATTAGCCGCTCTTTCTTCTATAATCAGATTGATATTTGACATGATACTTTCAATTAAAAATTAATTTTTCCTATTTAATTTTACTCTCGTCCGTTTTTTTAAAGAATCTCCATGTTTTTAATTTCATACATCAAATAATTTAATGAAAATTTTCTTAATCTTAAAAACAGATACTTATGATGATAAAAATACATAAATAAGCGTAGAGTAAATCACTAAAAAAGGCGGGTTTAAATTGGTAAAATTTTACGGCCCTAAACCTTGTGTATAGGATACTTGTGCCTAGCTTGTCTAGTTCTCATCATCCCAACTTATCCGCTATCTAGCATAAGAAGCCTTTGCCCGCTCTGACGCTCGCTGATGCCATTATGGACAGACTTGCAGCTTCTGCACACAGAATAGCCCTTACGGACAAATCTTTGAGAAAGAAAAAAAATCATTAAGTTTGAAAAATATCACTCTGCTTAGTGGGGATATGCGCCGGTATGACTGGCATACTTTCGTCGGAATATCTAAAATAAATACCAATTTTACGAACAACTTTCTACTTCACAATCATAACATTTCCTTTTTAAGAAAATTATTTCTATAATTACCATACATTTTAAACTGTATGGAACACATCTACCACCTCCTGCTCATAACATTATGCGCTGCTTTTTTTATGAAAGCAAACATTAATAGAAGAATTCTACAATACTTAATCGCATAATCCTGTTACAAATGCTGATTAACGAAACCATCATTACAGACATTAAAATCATTATAGCCCAGTCAAAAGACAAGGCTATAAAAGCTGTTGATTACCAAAGAACTTTAATGTATTGGCATATAGGGGAACGTATATTTGAAGAAGAACAAAAAGGAAAAGACCGGGCAGATTATGGGAGATATCTTACAGCATATATCGCCAAAGAGTTAGAACCAGAATTTGGTAGTGGATTTTCAAAAAGACAAATCGAATTAATTAGGCAGTTTTATCGTACTTTTCCAATTGCGAATACACTGTATTCGCAATTGAGTTGGAGCCAATATAAATTGTTGATTCGTTTAAATGCAAATGACCAAAGAGAATTCTATATCGCCGAAACCATAAAGAACAATTGGACTGTAAGACAATTAGAAAGGCAAATTCACACCAGCTTATACGAACGCCTTTTGATGAGTAATGATAAAGAAAGTGTACTCGCAGTAGCCAAAAAAGAAAAATTACCTTCCGATGCTAAAGAAATCATCAAAGATCCCATGTTTCTAGAATTTCTTGGACTTAAAAAAGAATCAGCTTATTACGAGCGTGATTTAGAATCAGCAATCATCACACATCTCCAAGAATTTCTATTAGAGCTAGGGAATGGTTTTTCATTTGTTGCAAGGCAAAAAAGAATACATATAGAAGGTGATGAGTTTTTTGTAGACCTAGTATTTTATAATCGCATTTTGCAGTGCTTTGTTATTATTGAAATAAAAACGCATAAGCTTACCCATCAAGATATTGGACAACTACAGATGTATGTCAATTATTACGACAGAACAGAAAAGTTACCACATGAAAACTCAACCATTGGCATTTTACTCTGTGCTGATAAAAATGATGCAGTAGTAAAATTTACACTCCCAGAAAATCAGAAGCAAATTATTGCCAGCCAGTATGAGTTATACCTGCCGAGTGAACAGCAGTTAATGGCAGAACTTAATAAAGAATTAGAAAACTTTGAAGAAAGAGATAAGCCTAAAAAAGAGATACAATAGCATAATTTAAAAGCCTATGAGTTTAAATAAATTCCCTAAAGTACCAGCCACCTTATACAACCATAAACGTATGTGTGTAACTGGGAAACTTACGGAGTATAAAGGGAAATTGCAATTGGTTATTAATGGGGTGGGGCAGGTTAATTAAGTAATAAATGAATTTATAGGGTGGTTATGCGTTATAGGATAGCGGACATTTACTAGTTAGCTGTAACGTTACCAAAAAAACGACTATGAAAATAGGTACTTTATTATTAATAATGACATTAATTATTGGCTGTAGACATGAGAAGAAACATACTAAAAATAATTTGATTGTTAAATCTCAAGATTCAATAATGGCTAAGGATGAAATACTTGATTCCCTGACAAATCCTTATAGTTATTATTATTTATCAAATCAGCCTATAGAATATAGTGCTAAGCTAATTCTAACTGACAGTATTTATCCTTCAGACAATAAAATCACATTCGATTCAATGGATAGTCTAAGTTCTGAAAATGAAAAAACCAGAAATTTTTTCTTTAAAGTATTTATTAAAATTCTAGACAAAGCTGATGGGTCTTTATCTGAAGCCGTAGGAAGTTATGTATTACAGTATATTAAAAGGTATCCAAAAGAATTTCTTACAAGAACAGATAAAATTGATAAAAGATATTTTAATAAATTTGCTCATTTTGCAGGCTATGAGCTAGGTTTTTCAGAAGATTATGGTAAAGATTGGTTAGACTCTTTAACACAGCAATGTTTAAATTGTGATTCAAACGAATTTAAAAAACTTAATAATTTTAAACAAGTTGCTCAGGAAACTATAAATGAAGTTAAAGGGACAAGTCGACACTCTAATAATTCCTGATCGGATTTATATAACCATAGTATTGAACGAGGCAGATAACAAGAATAAAAAATCAACTGAAGAGCTTGAAAAAATTCTAGAGAGGACTTTAAAAGAATTAAATATTAACACTGAAAAGGATTTATCATTACTTGATTATAACAGTGATTTTAAAAATTATTTCCTTAAATCACAAGATATTCTAAAAGTTAAAAATTACTCTTTGCTTGTCCGCGATGCCGTGACAGCTGGCAAAGTTTTCAAATCCTTAGAAGATGTAGGAATTTCAAATGTAAACATTGAAAAAACAGAATATTCTAAATCAGAAAGTTTATTACTTGAACTGAAATATTTAACAATTAAAAAAGCCAAGATTAATGCCTTGAAAATGTTGGAGCCTTTAAATCAGAAATTGGGTAAAGCTATTTTTATAACAGACAATAATTCAATTTCAAATACTCTTCAAGGAAAGGTTAGTGGAATACAAATTAGAGGGGCTTCAAGTCTTTATGGATCAAAAGCATCCGAGCCTATTTTAGTAGAATTTCAAAAAATTAAGTTTCAATCTCAAGTAAATGTGAAATTCATAATTGAATAGAAATACATCACATAACAATAGTAACTATCGCACCCAAATACTCTTAAAAAGTATTTCATTAAATAAAGTTATTTAAAGCCAATATAAGCGATACTAATTTTCAACTGTTATTCTGCTTGTCAAAAAAAAGAGTCTTTAAAGGCTCTTTTGAGTTCAGATGAAAAGTGCTAGAAAGAATTTCCTATTTATAGGTAACTGTTTAACATTTTGAGGATATCCTCGAAATGGTCATAGAAGAAATCGCTTAATTTTCATGTTGTAGCAAGATACAATGGCTAATTGCTATATCATCAATAATTATCACAATTTGTAATAAGCTCCAAATGTCCTGTGGGGTATCGCTGCCGCCCCGGTTTAGCTGGGGTGGGGCTGGTTACCCTAAACCCAAAACTTATTAATCTAAAATAATTGATAAGATATTTTTATCATTTAGAAGGAGTAGAGGGAGCTTTTACTTTAATATATTTACTAAAAATATATTCACTAATAGGTTTTAATGCCTTTTCTGGATACTCTGGATGCATCCCTCCGGTAGTGAAAAATTCTACTTCCTTATCTATTTTAGAATACCACATCTTACGGATACAGTTTTCAGTAAGGGTATCCGGTTTGGTTATTTTTTTGAAATGCTTCAACTTAAAGGTATCTAAAGCTATAACTTGAATATTAGGTAGTTTCTGGTCGCAAGAAATAGACTTGTAATTTACGCCATCCCAATACATACAATCCTTCTCTTTAAAAAAATCTAAGCTTTTAAATGAGAACAATAGGATGAATATGGATATGGCAGAAATAGCTAGTTTTTTCCATGATTTATGCCAAAATAGGGCATACATAGGTTTTTTAGTAACTGTTATACGATTTAATTTCTTATCAACCTCTTTTGAGGATTCCTTTTCTAATTCGGATGAAATGCCAGCCGCTACCGGTTTCTCAACTTCTTTATGACCTACAAAATCTTCTTCTTTTTTTAAAGTATCTAACTTAAAAATATAAGGACGCGGAGAAAAATCTATCAACCATGCCAATAGTTCGATGTTTTTCTCATCTGTATTTTCAGTTTTTTTATTTAAATGGTTAATCAGGGGTCTAAACCTATCTACATCCATGCTACGGATATATCTTATATAACCTTCTACATCTACACAATCCCCAAAGAAATCTCTTAAAACCTTTTCATCACCTTTTTTAAATCTTTTCGCAATAACAGCAAGACATTCATCTTTTAATCTAGCCGGAGTAGGATTTTGCAAATTCAGCGGCAATGCCATAGCATCACGCTTTTCTTCATAAAGTTTAATAACCTGCTTCTTGTATTCTGAAAACATTTTAATAAGAATCTTGGATAAAATTACGGTGGAATTTACGGAATCTTTTACGGTTTTCCGGAATTGCTACGTAACAACTGGAATTACCGGAATCATTTGATAACAAGCTGTTTAGGCTGCCGCATCTTTGTTTCGAAAGCAATGGTTATTTCTTTTATTAGAAAAGCCACCTTTCAAAGAGAGGAAATAGCGGTAGTAAGTTATTGACTTGGGAAGCAAGCACATGCTCCCGCTATTGAATCTCAAAACTTCCCAAAAATTTAAGAGGCGCCTCTTAAAAAATGCTGTAATCCACCAATACGGTTTGGTGGCTTAGCACAGGTATTCACATTAAATTTTTAAGAAAATGATTCAATTTTTAATTGCTATCCTATTAGGACTGGTAGCTCCTGCTGATAACACAGCAAACAATACTTCAGACAACGAAGTTATCATCACAACAACAAATACTTCAGGCGGTGAGAATGGACAATTACCAACGCCAAGACCAAAAGGTTAAATAAGTATAAGGAGGTTTAAGCTAAACTTAGGCCTCCTTATTTATATATTATTTCTCTAAATCTAATTTACTAATCATCGCAGATAGAAATTATTTCTTTTATTTCTAAATTAGAATAAAAATTAGACTTGAAAATTTTCTACTTATTACTTATTGCTTTCTTTGTTTTTGAAGGATGCCATACTCCTGAGCAAAAAAATAAGAAAGATTCAGCCGGATTTCAGCTTTTAGATACCGCCTTCAACTTTTTAGATGCAAATCAATCTAACCTCGCTTTCTCTTATTTTAACAAAGCCAAAGAGCAATTCTTACAAACCAAAGATAGTTTAGAAGTTGGCTCTTGCTTCATCAATATGGGGATGATTGCTACCGAGCAAGGAGATAACTTTGGAGCCAGAGAACTAGCCTTAAATGCTATTCCTTACCTTGATTTTAAAAATGAAGAACATCATCCTTACATCAGATCTAACTTTAATAATCTAGGTATCACTTCCTTTAACCTCAAAGAGTATGATAAGGCCATAGCATTTTATCAGGAAACTTTAAGCTTTACAGCCGATAGCGATGCTGTAAGAGTGGTGAAAAACAACATCGCCAATGTATATAGAAAGCAAAAGAAATATGCAGAAGCTTTAGTGCTTTATCAAGAGATTTTAAAGAAAGAAACCAGACCTTTAAACTTAGCAAGGGTTATTTCAAATTCCGCATTCACCAAATGGGAACAAAATCCTACTTATTTTGCTTTGCCAGAACTTCATCAAGCTTTAAGTATAAGAAAGAAGGAAAAAAATATCAGTGGGCAAAACGCTAGCTATATACAACTTACGCAATATCATATACAGAAACAAGTTGATTCGGCACTATACTATGCCAAGTTAAGTTATCAAACAGCCCATGAGATAAATAGTGCGGATGACCGTTTGCTTGCCATTCAGAATTTAATCAAGTTAAGCCCTCCACAAGAAGCCAAAACTTATTTCAATCTCTACCAAAACTTAAATGATAGTTTACAAACAGCCAGAAGCGCAGCAAAAAATCAGTTTGCACTTATCCGTTACGAAACGGAGAAACATAAGGCAGACAATCTTATCCTGCAAAAAGAAAAAACAAAACGTAATAGCTGGATTGCGCTTTTAATTTTCTTGATGATTACTGGAAGCGCCATTACCCTCATCTGGCAGAAAAAGAGGAAAGAACGTTTAGAACTGGAAGCAAAAAATGCGATACGTGAAAACCAATTCAAAACATCTAAAAAGGTGCATGACGTGGTAGCTAATGGTTTGTACCGCTTAATGTCTGAGATAGAAAATGGTGTACAAACAGAACAAGATAAAATTCTAGATCAAATGGAAATACTTTATGAGCAGTCTAGAGATATTTCTTATGATGATTCTGCTGATAGCACCCAAAGCTTTGAAATCGCTATTGCTACACTTCTTAATTCTTTTGCCTCTACTCAAACCAAAGTAATTATCATAGGAAATACACCAGAATTCTGGAATAGGGTTAAAGCTTCAGATAAATACGAGCTGAAACAGATACTTCAAGAGTTGATGGTCAATATGAAAAAGCATAGCCATGCCAATCAAGTAGCATTAAGGTTCGAGCAAACTGAAGAAAATATATTGAAAATTCATTATACAGATAATGGTATTGGTATAACCGAAGGAAAAATTTTTGGAAATGGGCTACACAATACGGGAAACCGTATACACCAAATAGGTGGTAATATTACTTTTGCAACAGGTGTAGAAGGAGGCTTAAAAATTCTTATCCTTTTCCCTGCTACTTAAAAGAAAAATATGTTTCATAAAGTACTCATAGCCGAAGACCACGAAAGTTCCAATGTTTCTGTAAGGAAAACCCTTGAAGATGCAGGGGTGGGTATATGCGACTATACCTATTATTGTGATGATGCATTTCAAAGAGCTCGGAAAGCCTTATTAGCAAATGAACCTTACGAATTATTAATTACCGATTTATCGTTCGAAGAAGATTATCGAGAGCAAAAGCTTAAGAATGGGGCCGATTTAATTACTGAAATCCGTAAAATTCAACCTCATATCAAAGTTCTGGTGTTTTCTGCAGAAAGTAAGGTTTCTATCATCGATCAGCTTTTTCGTGATTTAGCTATTGATGCCTATGTACGTAAAGCCCGCCGAGATGTAGAAGAGCTGAAAAAAGCACTAGAAGCCCTAAGCAAAGGAAATAAGTATATGCCTTTTGCCTTAAAGCAAGCAGTTAAAACTCAAAACACCTACGAATTTAGCGAGTACGATATCATCCTACTCACCCAGCTATCTCAAGGCATGCTCCAAAAAGATATTCCTTATTACCTTGAAAAAAACGGATATAAACCATCAGGCTTAAGCAGTGTAGAAAAACGTTTAAATCTTATGAGAGAAGCTCTTGGCTGTTCTAAAAATGAACAATTGATTGCCTTTTGTAAAGATTTAGGGATCATATAACTCCGTTTTTTGATAAAATTTTATCTCCAATCATTTCGTGTCAGACTGAGCGGAGTCGAAGTCTTTTCTGCATCATATATCAGATGATATTTCCACTATTTTCAGTGTGACAAGAAAGATTATTGTGATTACTTTTCCTTTCTACTTCTCCTAAAAATAATTTCTTCTTTACGGTTTCCCGTAAAAACAGCAGGACTAGCAATACTACTTTTGATATGATTATAAAAAAAATCAAATCATTAAATCCATTAAGTTTTATAAGATGAGTCTTTATTACGTTAACCACCAAGCCCAACCCAACGGAGATCATGAAGTACACAAAGAAGATTGTATATACTTGCCTTATGTTAAGAAATTTTTAGGATCATTTAGTAACTGTGCCGATGCTGTAAAAGAAGCAAAAAAGACTTATACACAATCTAATGGCTGCCGTATATGTTCTAAAGCTTGTCATACAACCTAAATGATAACTTGCTATTACACTTCACTTAAATATATTTAATAAAATTATTTATATATAAACATCAAACTATAGCATATAAAGAGGGATTTTAAACGGATACAGTGCATTAGAATTCCGAATTAAGAAATAAGTGTTACCTATAATAAGTAATTTATGGCATGGAGTTTTAGAAAAAGAATAAAAGTAATACCTGGTATATACCTTAACATTGGTAAGAATGGTATAAGTACTACTATTGGTGTAAAAGGCGCAAGTATTAATATTGGAAAACAAGGAACTTACCTCAATACTGGTATTCCTGGGACTGGTTTGTACAATAGACAAAAGCTGTCATTAGAAAATTCCAAACAACCTGAGGAATTAGAAGAGAAATTACCTTCATCTCATGTTGTTGAATCTAAGGAATCTAAGATAAAGTTTAGAGATCAGAACGATAATATTTTCAGTCTGGATGCAGAGGAAATTACCTCACAAGATATGCAAGGTATTAAGGATACAATATTATCTGCTCATACCCAACGTCAAGAATTATGGAATGATTTAAAGACAGTCCAGTTAGAACTTCAAAAAAACGAATCTAAACTTTTCTGGAGTTACTGTTTGCTTTACGGTTTCTTGTTAAGAGAGAAAACAAAGACCTTGAAACAAGATATTATCTCACAAAAACAGGCTATAGAACAAATTAAACAACAAGCAGAAAGTACAGCAGTTCAGCTAGATTTTGAATTTGACGAGGAGATGCAGATTCAATATTCTAGACTATACGATTCGTTTAATAAATTATCTAACTGTAAAAATATTTGGGATATCACTTCTGAATATGCTAATGACCAGTTTGCTACACGTTCAGCTGCTTCAGCTAGCGTGATGAGAAAATCAGTGTCTTTTAAAACGGGACATCTTCCAGAAATTAAATCTCAAACACCTGCAATGATTTGGGATAATGCTAATGGTGCTGATTTATATTTTTATCCTAATTTTATGATAGTATGGAATAATCGTGAACATTTTGCCATTGTTTCTTATAATGAGCTACAAATAAATTTTATAGCTACCAGATTTATTGAAACAGAAAAAGTGCCTTCTGATACAAGAATTATAGACCAAACTTGGTTTAAAGTAAATAAAAATGGTACTCCGGATAAAAGATTTAAAGCTAATTACCAAATACCTATTGTACGTTATGGCGATATAGAGTTACGTACAGAAACAGGGCTCAATGAACGTTATTTGTTTAGTAATTATGAACATACTGAAGAATTTAATTTAGCATTTCTTGAATATCAGATAGAACTTATTAAATTAGAGTAGGTTGCAAAAGCATCATTATAAATATTAACTAGAAAATCATTTATGTATATGATGAAATAAATCTTCCTATGTTATATCATAATTCAATACTTCTAGTTCTCAAAAGATACTTTGCTATTCTCTTAATTCTTCTATGTATCATAGTTCCAGATGAAGCATTATCAGGCAAATGTACAGGCTCAGCACATTGTAGTGCCTGTACTTCTTGCAATTACTGTAAACATTGTAAGGTATCTGGTGGCTCTTGTGGTGTTTGTAATCCCTCTATAAGTAAGAATTTAAATACTACTGAAAAATACTCTTTTTCAATCGGCATTCAACTTACCTATGGTATGGTGTAGCTTCTTTAGCGATTCTTTTTTTACTCTATAAATGGAGAAAGAATAATAAGCAATAAGTTAATCTTAATTACACCTACCATTTAATCTAATCATAGTTTTTTTGAAGTCAGTTTACGGTTTCCCGTAAAAAATCATTCTTTAAACTCCTTAATTTTGTTTAAAAGATTAGCTTTTATGATAAAATAGGTAAATCATACTAAGTTAAAAATAATGTAATTTCCTTTTTAAGAAAATAATTTTTATTATTACCATACATTTTATACTATGAAATATTTGTACATTATCATTACTCCAAGCCTAATAACCGTTTTCGCAATGTTACTATCCTCAATTTTCTGCCTATCTATCAGAAATTCAATATCAATTTAGAAATAGTAAAAGAAATAACATGGACTTTAAAGATGAAGTAAAACAATTTGGGCTACGTACCGAAAAAATGATACCCCAAATTCAAACCGAGGAAGCAACCAAAAACGCACTCATCATGCCTTTTATAAAACTATTAGGCTACGATGTTTTCGACCCTTTTGAAGTTAATCCAGAATTTATTGCAGACATAGGCATAAAAAAAGGTGAAAAGGTAGATTATGCTATCATGAAAGATGGTGAACCTATTATCATCATAGAATGTAAGCATCATTTAGAAAAATTAGACCCACATAACTCTCAGTTATTTAGGTATTTCCATGTTTGTAAAGCTAAATTTAGCTTGTTAACCAATGGGCTACACTATCGCTTTTATACTGATTTAGTAGATGCTAATAAAATGGATGATAAACCATTTTTTGAATTTAATATAGCAGATATTAAAGATGCTCAAATAGAAGAATTAAAGAAATTCCATAAATCATATTTTGATGTAGAAAATATATCCAATACTGCTTCTGATTTGAAATTCACAAATGAATTAAAAGCATTAATTACTTCTGAACTTAAAGAGCCAAGCCCTGTTTTTGTAAAACATTTTGCCAGCCAGGTTTATCAAGGAAAGCTTACAGAAAAAATACTTGCTCAATTTACAGAATTGGTAAAACGCTCATCGCATCAAGTACTTAATGATGCTATTACTAACCGACTTAAAACAGCCTTAGGAAAAGAAGAAGCCAATAGCAACCAAATAGAAACGCAGGTAACAAACGAGCCTGTAATGGCAGCTAATGACCCAACAGTAGTAACTACAGAAGAAGAATTGGAAGGTTATCATATCGTAAGGGCTATACTACGCCAAAAGGTAGATGCTAAACGTATTGTTGCCCGTGATGTACAATCTTATTTCGGGATTCTATTGGATGACAATAACAGAAAACCTATCTGTAGATTATATTTCAATAGCTTAAGCAAAAAAACTATTGGAATATTTGGAGAAGGTAGAATAGAAACGAAATATGATTTAGAGAGCCTAGATGACATTTATAATTACGCTAAAGAGTTAGAAATGGCTGTTTCTAATTATTAAATCATAGATTTTGCCATTAGGGCATTTTAATCTTTTATCATGAACGATCCAACCCAAAGCAAATACAGGCATATAAGCTTTAAAGGTGAAACTGCCTACAGACGTTTTATAAAAGCTGAAGACGAATTAAAATCAAATCATTTTGAGCCGTATCAGGAGAACATACCTGCTCATGGAACTTACGGAGCTTTATTGTTTAGACCAGAATGGAAAGCTATAAGGGAAGAGATATTAGCTAGAGATAAAACCTGTGTCATTTGTTATAATAAAAGCGATTTACAAGTACATCATAGACAATATCATTTCATAGTAAGAGAAAATAAGTTTAAGCTCCCTTGGGAATACCCTAAATATCTTCTAATTACCTTATGCGAAAGCTGTCATAGGAGAGGGCATAACAAATTTAAAGTACCTACAATCAATATTTAATAATTTAAAAAATGGGCCTATTTAGTTTTTTTAATAGAAAAGAAGGAGCAGCAGGAAGTAAGGCATTAATACCTGAAACGCCACCTTTACCTGAGATACCAGAAAATATCTTTGTTGAAACAGAAAAACCTCAAGCTAATTATTCAGAACAAACGGTAACAGCAAGTTCAGTGGAAAACGGTATTACTTTATTATTTCAGTTTTTAGAAAGAAATCATGAATCTAAAGGTTATGATGATGCGTTGATAAATCCTGATACTATGCATTTACAGCAAAATATAGAAGCGTTAAAAAATGATCTTGAAAGAACCATCAAGAAAATAAAAACTTTCTATGAGGATTTTATTAGGGAAATCAACTTTCATATAGAGAGTAGAAGTAGAAGTGGGATGGTAGATACTGTAGAAGAACTCACAGTAAAAAAAGATACAGCATTAAGCCATATACAACAAATTCTAGAAATAGAAGAAGATGCCAAAAATGATAAAGGTTTAGGGCAAGGTGTCATTATTAGCTATACCAGAGGTTTTAGAAATGGTTTAGCAGCAATATCGCACCATTCCATTATGAAAAGAAACTTTTAAACATAAGATATGAAAGATTGGTGGTTAAAATTCGGTTGTTTCATGACAGGCTACAACTATGCTATTGTTAGAAACTCTAGCGAGGTCTCTGCAAAAGCTGTAAAAAGGTATACATCTGCTATTGTCATTATTTGTATGCTATGGTCTTTTATAGGTTATACTTTTACCAACAGGTACTTACATGGTGAGATTTTAGGTTCTTTATTTGGGGCAATTGTTTTCGTTACCATTATTGTTCAAATAGAAAGACAAATTATTTTATCTATAAATCCAACTAAAGCACTCTATTTTTTTCGTGGGATAATTGCTTTGATGATGGCTACCATAGGAGCTATCATCATCGATCAAATAATTTTTAAAGAAGACATAGATTTAGAGAAAATAACATTTATTGAGGCTCGAGTAGAAAAAGCTCTAGGTCCTAAAACAAGGGAATTAAATAAACAGATCAACGATTTAGATGCTTTAATAATTAAAAAGGAGAATGAAAAAGCAATCTTAATTAGTGATGTTGCTAAAAATCCTACAACCAAAGTTTATTCTACACAATCTAGTATCAGGACTGAGAGAAATACAACTACAGATGCAACAACTAATAGTCCAGTTACAACAGAAAGGTCAGTGCCTGTAACGGTAACAACTAGTCAAAATGTTGCAAACCCAAAAATTTCACAGATAGCACCACTAGACCAAACTATCAAAGATTTGAGAAGTCAAAAATCCATTAAAGAGACTACTTTACTAAATATAAGACCTCGGTTAGAAAAGGAAATAAGTTCTAAAGTAGGCTTTTTAGATGAACTAAAAGTAATGCATAGCTTAATTAGTAATTCGGGTGTTGCATTAGTAGTGTGGCTTATTTGGTTTTTCTTTTTACTAGGTTTAGAAATGCTTGTGCTTATTAGTAAGTCAAATGAAAAAGAAAATGATTATGAAAGAACCATCAAACATCAAATGGAATTACAAAATAGGAAGTTAGAGTTGTTTGCAAAAATGGCAGAGGGGAAAAACTGATATTATATCACAATAAATTATAACCTACCAAAATGATTTAAAAAGTGCTTGTTTAATGCTAAATATTGATTTTAATGAAGCAGATAGAATTTTATTTATGGCAGATAGAAGAGTAAATGAAAAAATACCTTTAAAAAATTATTAATGAGTTCATCAGCTTGGGTATATAGGTACAGAACACTCATAAACCCTTTCATTTCCATTAAAAATATCCTTCTAATTACAATAAATTAAATCAGCCTATGATATTCTTTATGATAGCCTTCTTTGCTTTAAGCAGTGGTTTTTTAAAGCTACAAGCACAAGAAAAGCTAATGGTTACTCACATAACTGGAGCTGTATCATACCTTAACAAGATTTCTTTTATGACCAATTCAAAAACTATAAATAGTTTAGCAATTTATCCTCAATATAAGTTAGTGCAGGTTAAGGATAGCGCATATCATGAATTTATAGAGCAGATATACGCTACAGGATAGATGATATTTATTAATTACCTGCAATTACTTTCTTAAAAAAAACAAACTAAAATAATTCACTTTTTTAGTGAATTTTATCTATTTGTTTATACCTTTGCAATATGAAATCAGATTGATAGCCTATGAAAATAATCTTTACACAAGAGTATTTAAAACAATTATATGAAGATGGAAAATCCTCAAGTAAAAAGCATAGGTTTCAAAAAGATATTATTAAAAGATATAAAGCGACAATTGATAAGCTAAGAGTTGCAAATAAAATAGAAGATTTGTATCCATTAAAAAGTTTGAATTATGAAAAATTAAGTGGAGATAAAAAAGGTTTGGAATCCGTTCGTGTTAATGATAAATATAGAATAGAATTTATTTCATCTATAGAAGGAGAAGAACCTAATACTATTACAATTTGTGAAATCGTAGAATTAAGTAATCATTATTCTTAAAAACATCAAACATTATGGCAACAAACACAATCATACCATTTGAAGCAACACATCCAGGAACACTAATTAAAGATGAATTAGAGGTTAGAGATGATATTACCCAAAAAGATTTAGCTATTTTATTGGGTGTTAAACCCTCGTTTCTCAATGAAATAATTAAAGGAAAAAGGCCAATTACAGCAGACATAGCAATTTTACTTGAAAAAGCACTAAATATCTCAGCAGATTATTGGATGAAATTTCAATCCCAATATGAAATTGATTTAGCTAAAATAAAAGAGAAGAACATAAAAAAAATTAAGTTAATTGAAATATGGAATATCATTACACAATATATTCCTGTAAAGTATTTTAATAAAAAAGGTTATTTAACTGAAGACATTGCATCAAACATAACTATAATACAACAAATATATTCTGTGCAATCAATTGACGGTCTTGTAGATAAATTTTCAGAAAAGAAATTCGCTTTTTTTAAAAAAAGTGAAAAGCTTCAAATTAATGAAAAGAATATGATTGCTTGGACATCACTTGTCGAATTTGAAGCAGATAAAAAAGAAACAAATACTTTTCATTTTGAAAATTTGCCTCAATTAAATAGGGAATTACAAGAGATATTTTTCAACAACAACAATGTTTTAGACTTAGTTGATAAAAAGTTATCTCAATACGGTATTAAATTTCTATTAGTTGATAAACTAGAGAAAACTCCAATCGATGGATATTCTTTTTGGTCTAAAAATAATCCAGTAATTGCGTTAACGTTGAGACATAATAGAATTGATAATTTAGCATTTACTATTTTACACGAATTAGGTCATATAGCTTTGCATCTTAAAGTAAATAAAGATATAAGATTTATAGACTTAAGTAAAATAGAAGAAAATGAGATTGAAAATGAAGCTAATTTATATGCCCAGGAAAGCTTAATCCCATCTAACTATTGGAATGATCTGCTTGAAAATTATTTACCATTAAGCGATACAGCGATATGCGATTTTGCGAAAAAATATAGAATTCATCCAGCTATTATTCTAGGAAGAGCTTGTTTTGAAATGGATTACTACGGTATAAAAACCAGTATTGATAAAAAACTTTATTAGCAACAGCAGCTAATAGCCGTAACTGTTGCACAACTCTCCAAATAGCTCTTAAGTAAGGATTTTATTTAACAAATTTGAGTTATTTAAAACAGATATAAGCCAAGCTAATTATAGGATTGTATATTTTGCTGAATCAAAAGAGAGGGCTTAAAAAGGCATCGTTTTTTACTCCACTTCCAAATCTTCATAGGCCGTCCTTCGTTCGGTTAGTACGAATGGAACGTACATACTGCACTGGAAACAATTGAGAATTATCTACTACAAGAACTAGAGTTCTGATTGGATCAGAACTCTCTAGTTAATGATTTTATAAAACGTCAGATTTCTCCATTGCCTTTCTGACATCTCCCGCAAATTCTTCGGCCTCATTTTCAGAGATGATTTTAACAGAAAGAAACTTGCTATCTAAAGACAATGTTTCTTTAATAAAGGAACATAATTTCTTTTTGTCAGATTTAGGAGAAGTAGTCAGAAAATATAGATTCATTTTTTCATCTGCTGTTTCTAATTCCCGAATAATGCCAGACCATTTATAAACTTTACCTTTTATAGAGTCTTCTTTTTGCAAATCAAATGATAGCGTTTGATAACAATTCCAAACACCATTTTTCCATGATTTGTCAAATTTAATAGTATCATTATTAGTATTAACGGTGTGATCCTTAAGTTTCGATGTAATACCATATTTATCGAAATATTCTTTATATACTTTTCTCCAAGCATAAGCATCCGAACGTTTCTCTCCTCCGGGTTCTACTATGTATTTTTCTACCAGACGTTTATATAAGTCCTCCAACGCGGCTTCTGCGTTTATATCTAGGCCTGATTTTACATCTGACAAGATCAATGCGCTGTCATCTTTAAGAAGAATGTTACCAGTAATTGTATTTAAAGAAGAATCTGAGGAAATGTCGTTTTTAGTGGTATATGCCGTTATTTCTGTTTGAAAATGTTTCAAGGCTGACAGCAAAAAATAACCATTAATTTCCCCAAAGAAATTAGATATACGACTAAATTTTGATAATACTTTGCTCTTAAGGAATTTGCTTTCTGCTTCAAAAAGCACAATCCCAACATTCACAAATTCACCTGTCACCTGATCATGAATATATCTCAATATTTGATAATTATATTTAATCATAATAGGATACGTTTTATTTCACTTTCAAAAATATCAGATTTGTCAATTAACTTTTGCAAATATTCTTTTATATCTTTCACCTGGTCTGTTAACCATTCAGCTGGTGCAATATTTTGGTACTTTACCCAGAAGTCGTCATTAATAGCAGATAACTTATTTATGAAATTATCCATTTTTAAATCTCTGCCTTTTAATCTGACAAAACAAAAATTGTTTTTAATCCATTCCATGTCACTATCTCTGATTATCCAAGGTTTAGGATTTCTCAAAAACGGAAGCTCCAAAGTAAATCCAAATGCCAATTCATGATCAAATATAAGTATATCGTCTCCATTACTCATAAAGTTTGGTTTATCCAACCTCCTGTCTGCATTGCCAATGAATATATCAAAAGCTAAAAGTTCTACTAATTTAGCATTAAGTTTATCGTCAATATGCTGACCTACCATTATTTGCTGGTAACCTTCTTCATATTTATTACCAAAATTAAAGCCAATACTATTTACTGCTGTCTGGTAATTGTCACTTCCACGTAACAGTTCCGTGAAATCTGATGAAATATTTATTAGCGCAGGCTCTGGAACATTAAATTCTAACTCTGCTGCAATATATGCTGCAAGCAATTCCCTGCAACTTGCTTCTGCAGACATTCTTTGCCCCTTGATATATTTAACAACATAGTCAGACTTGGTTCCTGTCTGTTCACATACTCCTCTAACTAACTGCGGTGCAGTAGTTCCAGTATCAAATATTTTACCGGGCTCTAAAGCATGTACTACTGGGAGAAAATAATCTGGATGAGAAAGTTTAATCAATTAATATTATCTAATTTAAAAATGTAGTAAATATAAAATATTTTATAGTATAATTAATACACTATCAAGAAGTTTTTAATTGGTGTAAATAATATAGGAACCAAAATAATCGGAGAATATTTATTGGTCTGCAAAGTAATAGCCCCAGTTTAATTAAGCTTTTTATTTCTATCAAAGTTTATAATAGAATTTTAAATTACCCCCATTATCACCGACAACACAATTATCATAGACGCTATTTACCTTTCAATCCCAATTTCTCCTCCAGTAGTTCGTGATATTTTTAAGAAAGCAATTGGTACTTCTCATTCAACTGATGGTATTTATTCAACCACCGTTCTTTTTCAGTCTCCAACTCTTCATAAATCAACTTTTTAACCCCGTAGGCAACATGTCTATCCTTAAAAATATAATCCATCATATCTGGAAATTCATCAGAAAAATCATGACCTAAAACTTGACCATATCTCGCTAATTTATCGTAGGGTAAATCAACTTTTTTAATGTGTAAGTAAAAAGTCGGGTACTTATAACCTGCTTTTTCAGCAATTTCTTTAATAGATAGACTGCTAGTTTTAGCTACTTTATGAAGTACTTCTCTAGATATATGAAATTTCTTCTTACCCAATATTATAATATAAAATAATACAATATAATGTATAAAAAAAATCTAGTATATGTAAAATAAAAATTGTTTATATATATAAATTTATATATTATTGTATATTAATTTATATAAACAAGGATTATTATTGATGAAAACATCAAAAAAATAATCTACAAGATTAATAAGTTTGTTAATTTAGCGAATACTTAAAATATTAAAAGCATTCGCACTTAGAGTCTTGTTCTGGAAAATCTGCTAAAATTCTAGGGAAACGAGACGATAAGTGAAAATGCTCATGCTAAAGGCGTGGGCTCACTTATTCGTTTCCAAAGGTATAGCAGAACCTCCAGAACAGTAAGTTGAGTTCCACGCCTTTAGTGTTTCCTAACTTATCAAAAGGCTCCTCAATATATTTACCATGGAGCACCAAAAACAAATTTACGCCCTCATCATTTGCGCACCGGAATAGTGTTTAAGACACCAACCGGTCTGGCCCATTGCATCCCAAGAAATAAGTTAAAAAGCTGTTAATAGCCCGGCCGGTTTTTTCTATCTGAGAAGAGTGCTAAATGATAACATTTCGACTCCGCTCAATGTGACAAATTCTTAAACCCAAACACAAAAAAAATGAACGATAAACATCGTATAGGATACCTAATGCCTTTTTTTAGGAGAGGCAAGACCATCAAACTACTTGTATTACTGCTAGTTGTGGTAGTATCCAGCAAAAAAGCCAAAGCCCAGCAGGCTTTAGAAATTGGAGACAGCATTCCCCAAGCCTTATGGGATTTAAAGCTGCAAACAGTAAACCATCCAGAAGGTAAAAATAGCATCACTTTAAATGAGCATAAAGGCAAACTCATCATCTTAGATTTTTGGGCCACTTGGTGTGGGCCTTGCGTAAGTTCTCTGGCCAAACTGAATGCTTTACAGGAGGAATTTCCAGTAGACCTTGCAGTAATACCCATTACCTATCAGGATGCTAAAACAGCAGAAGATTTTTTAAAAAGCAAGGGCAATCGGCTACTTTCTGTGGTGGGCGAAAGCAGATTGAAAAGCTGGTTCCCTTATCGGAGCCTACCACACCAAGTATGGATAAAAGATGGCAAAGTGCTGGCTATACCGGCCACAGCATATACCAATGCAGAAAACATCAGCAAAGTACTAGAGAAGCAGAGCCTCCAAATGGTCATGAAAAAAAACAATACTCTAGATAAAGCCCAAGCACTTTTTCTAAACGGTAATGGTGGTCAGGCAAGAGATATTCATTTCTATAGCGTACTCTCTAACAGCATTAAAGTCAATACCAGTAGTGCAGGAAGTGGAGCCAGAGGTAGTGGTAATCAATTACTTTTTGTAAATATGAATGTGGAGGGGCTCTATACCTCAGCCTTTGCCATGCAGTTACAAGGAGATTACAGACGCATCCTTTGGGAAACAGCAGATAGCCTTAGAACCCTACTTACAGGTAAAGGTATCCCCAAGCCAGTTGGAGACTATGAGCTGGATAAGGCTTTCTACCACTGGCTAGATAGCCATGTTTATTGCTATAACCTGTATGCCACGTTTCCCATCAGCAGAGCAGCAGCCCTCAGCATCATGCAGGAAGATCTCAACCGCTTTGCTAAAGCTCGTTATGGTATCACCGCACAGGTAATGCCCCGGTCGGTAGCTTGCTTGGTACTCAAAAGCATAGGCCCTAACCATAAACTCAACACCAGTAAGCAGCCGCAGCAAATCCGCCTTGATGATCCCCAGCGCTACCTGGCCATCAATGCACCAGCCGCCAGTGTACTCAGCAGCATGCTACTAAAAGTAAACCCAGCCAAACTACTGCTAGATGAAACAGGCTTTCAACACCGTATAGACCTAGAGTTACCCAAAAGCATAGATGGTAACCTTAGCAAAGCAAATGAAGCCTTGGCACCTTATGGCCTACAATTGCAGGAAGAAGAAAAACTGCTGGATATGCTGGTGATAGCTTCTGTTAAACAACCCTAAAACCCTAAACCACATACAACAATGAAGAAATACTTAATGCTCTCTCTTTTTATCAGCCTCTTACAAACAGCATTTGGCCAGTACGTCATTAAAGGCAGCCTCTACAGCGCAGATGACGGACTAGCCATTGCAGGGGCAACACTAACAACCAAACAAAGCCAAACCAGAGGCTTTAGCGATGGCAACGGACAGTTTAACATCATCATCAACCGCCAAACAGACACCCTGCTCATCAATATGCTGGGCTATAGTCCCAAACAAATACCGCTACAATTACCCCTACAAACAGCACTCAACATCAAGCTAGATAGTCAAACAGCAAGTCTAAAGGAAGTTGTAATAAGTACAGGTTACGAGCAGATTCCCAAAGAGCGTGTTACAGGCTCTTTTACCCAAATAGACCAGGCTTTACTAAACAGAAGCGTTAGTACAGATATCATCAGCCGTCTGGAAGGGGTTACCAGTGGTTTACAGTTCGAGCGCAGGGGTACCCTTGGCGAGGGTAACCAGCCTGCCAGCCTCAGGGTTAGAGGGCTCAGCACTATCTTATCAGATAACAGCCCGCTCATTGTCCTCAATAACTTCCCTTTTGAGGGCGACATCAACGATATCAACCCCAATGATGTAGAAAATATCACCATCTTAAAAGATGCTGCCGCCGCATCTATCTGGGGAGCCAGAGCGGGCAATGGCGTTATCGTCATCACCACCAAAAGTGGCAAATATAACCAGCAAGCCAAACTAAACTTCAACAGCAATGTCAACATCATCCAACGCCCCAACCTGTCCTATAACCCCAACTTTATCCCTGCCACCGCATGGATGGAAGTAGAAAACTATCTCTTCCAGCAAGGCTATTATGACGAGGAAGCGATCAGCCCTTTACCACCCTATGTAGAACTATTGATTCGCCAGCGAGACAATACCATCAGTGCTTCAGATTTCAATAGTCAGCAAGCCAGTTTACAACAACAGGATATCCGCAGAGAAGCCTCCCGCTTACTTTATCAAGAAGCCATCAACCAGCAATATGCCCTCAACATGAGTGGGGGTAGTGCCGCACACCATTACTACCTTTCTGCCGGATACGACCAAAACCGGGGAAACAGTATAGGTGATGCCCAAAGTAGAATCAGCCTAACGGCCAATAACCAGATCAAACTATCCTCCAAACTGGATTTCAGTAGCGGCATTTACTATACCCAAAACAACAACCAAGAAAACGGCCTCACACTGGAAGCCATTAAGCCACCCACTTTAGGCCTGATTCCTTATACCCAACTGGCAGATGATGCCGGGAATCCGCTCGCTGTACTCAGAGATTATCGACTTACTTATACCGCTCAAGCCCCAGCAAATGGGCTGCTCAATTGGGACTATCGTCCTTTGGATGAGCAACGTTTGGCAGATAGAAACACCAAAGCCGCTAGGTTACGTGTAGATGCCGGCTTACGCTATAAAATAGTTAAAAACCTAAGTGCCGATGCCAAATACCAATACCAGCAACAAAACCAACAACGGAGCCAGCGTTATGATAAAGACAGCTACTTTACCCGCAACCTAGTAAACCGCTTTACCCAAAGCAATAACAGCAGGGTTATCCCTTATGGAGACATCTTACAAGAGGGCGATGCAAAAGAAGAAACCCATTACGGGCGCTTCCAGCTCAATTACCAGAATAGCCCAACCACCAACCACCAACTGGCAGCACTTGCAGGAGCAGAGATAAGACAAGAGCGCTACAGCAATGGTCCGGGCTATCAGGTCTATGATTATAATGGGGAAGTATTAACCAGCAACATATTATTTGATTATACCCGCTTTTACCCTACACGCCCACAGGGAAGTGCCCGGATACCAGCAAACCCCTTTAGCTTTGGCCAGATAACAGAACGCAACCTCTCTTATTTTGCCAATGCAGCTTACACCTATAAACAACGTTATGTGCTTTCTGCCAGCAGCAGGTGGGATGCCTCCAACCTATTTGGTGTAAAAACCAATCAGAAAGGTGTACCCCTATGGTCTGTAGGTGGAGCATGGCAGCTAAGCAAAGAAAACTGGTGGCAAAGTACGCTATTCCCCGAGCTACGCTTAAGAGCGACCTATGGCTATAACGGCAATGTCAACAGGCAAGTAAGTGTTTTTCCTACTTTCCAATCAGCCAGCAGTAACATTACAGGACTAGCAACAGGAATCATTACCAATCCCGGTAATCCCAGCTTAAGATGGGAGCGGGTACAAATCATCAACCTAGGGGCAGATATAGCAACCAAGAATAACCGGATAGCAGGAAGCGTGGAGTACTTTTACAAAAATGCTAGTGATTTGATAGGCGAGATATTTGCAGACCCAACCACAGGCTTAAGCAATATCCGTAACCGGGTTAACTATGCAGGGATGAAAACCCGAGGACTAGACATAGATGTAAGTAGTAAAAACCTCATCGGTACTTTCAACTGGCAAAGCCATTACCTCATTAGCCATGTACGTAACCGGGTAAGCAACTATGCGGTAGATAACAATCAGCAAGTAAATGCAGCCTACCTTTCTCCTGTACCGCTACCAGAGGTGGGCACCTCATTAGATGCCATCTATGCCTTACCTTGGCAGGGGCTATCTTCTATCAACGGGCAGCAACAGGTATTGCTCAACGGTGCCATAAGTCAAGACTATACCGCCTACCTCAACAGCTTAAGCAGAGCAGATTTGGTTTTGGCAGGAGTAACAGTACCCACCTGGTATGGAGCCTACAGAAATACTTTTACTTACAAAAACCTCTCACTAAGTGCCAACATCAGCTGGAAGGCAGGCTATGTATTCAGAAGAAGCTCTATCAACTATAACCAGCTTTATAATCAGGGCCTAGGCCACATAGACTACCTGAACCGCTGGCAAAACCCTGGCGATGAGGCTAGGACACAGGTACCAGCCCGTCCCAATGATGTAAACAACAATAGGGATGTGGTATATACTTATTCCAGTCAACTGGTAGAAGACGGAGCGCATATACGTTTACAAGACCTACAGTTAAGCTATACCCTCAAACAAAGCAATATGCGGAAGCTACCATTTAACAGCCTAAGGCTTTCGCTCTATGCTGCAAACCTAGGGATCTTATGGAGAGCCAATGAAGTAGGGCTCGATCCTGATTATGCCAATGCGGCCTATCCGGCAGCCCGTAGTTTGGCTATAGGCTTAAATGCCAACTTTTAAAAACACGGATTTAAAAACAAGATTAAAGTACAAAAGATATGAGACGCTTCAATACCTATTTAACAATACTCTTAGCTCTGCTATTAAGCAGTTGCGGCCAAGAATTTCTGGATATCAAAAGAGATAAAAGACAGGTGATACCCCAAACCATCACCCAATTACAGGCACTTTTAGATAATAGCAATGAGATGAACTTGACAGGCTCTGCTGTGCTAAATGTTGTGGGCGGGGAGGAGTATACAGTTACTTCCAGTGTCTGGAACTTATTGCCGGCAGCAGTAGAACGTAATGCCTACATTTGGGCAGCAGATGTTTATGAAGGAAGTGAAGGAGAAGATTGGAACAATGCTTACAGAAAAGTGCTGTATGCCAATACAGCTTTAGATGGAATTGAAAAAATAAGTCCTGCGGCCAATGAGCAGCAAGCATGGAACAATGTAAAAGGCAGCGCATTGTTTATAAGGTCATTTGCTTTTTATCAGCTATTGCAAACCTATGCTAAGGCTTATAACAAACAAACAGCATCAACAGATCTTGGTATCCCCCTGCGTCTGGAAGCAGATATCACCATACCAGTAAGAAGAGCTTCCATAGAAGCCTGTTATCAGCAAGTGATCGGTGATTTACAGCAGGCAGCATCCTTACTACCACAACAAGCAGCCAATAAATTGCGCCCTTCAAAGTCTGCGGCACATGCTTTATTAGCAAAGATTTATCTTTCGCAGCAAGAGTATCTTCCAGCCAAGACCTATGCAGATTCCTGCATACAATCAGGAGCCGGTCTGTTAGATTACAACACACTCAACACCTCACTACGTTATGTATTTTCAAATCTCAGATTTGGCGAAGGAAACCCAGAGGTATTATATTACCAAACCATACCCGGTAGAACCATTGTAAATGCTACCCGATTTATACTTAACCCACAACTGTATCAGCTATATGATGATGCAGATATTAGGAAGGCAGCTTTTTTCTTTCTATCTGCTGGTGCCTACAGTTTTAAAGGTTCTTATTCTGGTGCCTATGCATTCTTCTGCGGACTAGCTTTAGATGAAATCATGCTGATTAGGGCAGAATGTAATGCAAGATTAAATGAACTACAAGCTGCACTAACCGATCTAAATGAGTTGCGCAAAAAGCGTTATAGAACACTTAATTACAGTAATTACAATACAACAAGCCAGTTACAACTGTTAATAAAGATTCAAGAAGAACGCAGAAAACAACTGCTGTGTAGAGGCATACGCTGGGAAGATTTAAGAAGATATAATAAAGAAACTCAATTTAGCACCATACTAGAAAGAAACATCAATGGACAAGCCTATCAACTAGCACCAGAATCGCCAAGATATGTATGGCCCATACCAGATGAAGTGATTACAGCTAGTGGCATAGCACAAAATCCAAGATAAGTTCAAGAGTACAAAAAAAACAAGCTACACAAACACCAACGCTCCTCACAAAAAGCCGAAGCTTAAAACCTTCGGCTTTTGTCTTTGTCATCGAGAACGTAATGAAGCAATCTCATCATACAGGTTAAAAAAGAAAAGCTTCATTCTTCGCTTGACCAACCAGAGCAGTTAAACACTAAAAAAAGGTCTGAAATTTTCAGGTAACCACCCAGCTCGGTGTCCTCTGCGCCCTCAGCGGTTAAAACATAGCGAACGCAGTAAAGCTATCTCTCTACACAGGTTAAAAAAGCGAAGCTCCATTCTTCGCCTTAATGCATACAAACGCAAAAAAAAGCAGCGCCCTCAAAGAGAAACGCTGCTAAAGGAATGGATACCTTGCAAAACCATCTGAAATATGGCTTTACAAATACTTACTCTGGTCTAAATGTTCTATCACTTGCAGCCAGATTGGTATCATTCTCTACTTGTTGAACGCTATTTCCTACAGGATTGTAGCTTTCATCATAAGAAATTTCTACTGCGCATCTGATTTGTTCTGGTTCACTTTCACATTGCCCACCAACAGTAGGGTCAGAAATTGCAGCCCCTACTACATCCAGTTGTTGGTTAGCACCATTGGCAGAAATTAAGTGCCATTGAGTAATCACAGCAGTTTTAGTAGCCGCTTTAAAAGACATAGTACCCAATGCTATAGCAACTGCAGCCACAGCAAAGAAATTGAAACGAAATTTTTTCATAAGAATAAAATTTAAATGAATAAAAAAATAATATTTATCACGCCTTTTGGCCGGCCCGCCCGCTACAGTAAACCACCGGTCTACTGCTTTGATGTAGGTTCCAGATAAACACCCAATCCAGCTATACCACTAGCACTTAGGTTAAAGAAAAAATGTTGTGTCCAGCTTAAACCAGAAATAGGAGAGGCGCAGGTACAAGGTATACTTCCAAAAAAGCCAAGCAATACCATACCTATATAACAGGTGTAAGAAACTAAAAGAAAGCATGACAGCCATAAGCCAAAAACCCTACTCTGCCCCCAAATCAGTAAAAGAGCCGCAACAGGCTCTAAGCCCGAAACCAATAAGGCAATCATATCATTTAACCAGCCTGCAAATGGTAAAGCTTGCATGTTGGCATTAAAAATATCAAAATCGCTATAGCGGTTAATCACAACAACCACCCATAAAGCCAATAAAAGCAGGCAAATGACACCTATTAAGAAATGTTTCCCCTTTGTAAATAAACTATCCTGTGTAGCATTTTTCAGATTTGGAAAAAGATATTTCATAAGCTTAGTTCTTTGTTTGATAGACAACAGAACTAAGTTAAACACCCTAAAATCAAAACAACTTCACCCAAATCAATAACTAACTTCACCTAAATCAATAATTTACCCAAGTGGCTTTTACTTGTTAACTAAGCTTTTGATGTTCTTTCTACTTTTGCAAGTTCTTAAATAGCCAACATTTAGGCATACTTTATACTCTGTACTTTCTACTTCTAAAAAGCAACACCCATTCAACCCTCTACAGCCAAAACCGAAGCTCATAGGCAACAGTCAGTTCATTAGTGTTAGACTTAAATATTCAGTATTTTTGCATCTGTCTACTTTCTACTCAATACTCTCTACTTTCTACTCTGTACTTTCTACTCCTAGAAAGGAACAACCATTCATAAAAAACAGACTATCCCGAAGCACATGAGCAATCCCCGAGAGCCGGAAAAAATTCAAAAACAGCAGCAGAAACAAAAAAGCCAGTACCACCAAGCCTATAGCGCATGCGGTTTTGCGTCCGAGTTTGCAGAAGTTATCGAAAACCACTTCCTAGCAAAAATAAGCGCTCATTGTTTTGGAATTGTGGGTAAGCCTTGTGCGGCAAAGGCTCCTGCGGGATTGTTCAGGACTTTTGGTTCCTTTTGG
>NZ_KE384311.1:292541-362008 GCF_000425145.1 Pedobacter glucosidilyticus DSM 23534 | reverse complement strand
CAGATTTTTTTTGGTCAGTTTATCAAATACCCACATTAGAAGGAGCTGCCATTGTAAAAAGAAGCTGGCAAAAGATGATTTCCATTTATTCATCATCCTTTTGAAGTTAAAAGCAGCAGCAGCAAGCATAATATTGATATTATCGCCCACTATTCCTTTATAAAAGTTGCGGTTTAATCTGTGATCTTGTTTGATGTGTCCGATAATGGGTTCTATGGATGCCCTTTTGCGATGTAACTTTCTAAGTTTATTAGCCTGATACCTGCTGATGTTCTTTTTAGGTGCTTTGGGTAAGAGTATTTGTGTTTCTCCTATTTGGCTTTTACCTCTGTATCCTCTATCAACTGTAGCAAACCTAGGCAATTTACCCACCAGTTCGTTAACCTGTTTGAGTGTCGCTTCCAAAGTGTGTCCGTCATATTCGTTCCTGAAACCTAACGCACCAACGATTACTCCACTACTGGTTTTTACAAATGAAGCTTTATTGCCAAATTCATACTTCTTGTGTTCCTTCCCTTTGGAGATACAACAGGTTTCTGGTTCATGCAACGAGTAAATCTTGTCCTTATCTGCTCTTTTTTGAGCCAGCACCTTTTTGTACAATTCCAGACTTGCAAGATGTTTGGAGCCAGGCAGTAAATTCCTTTGCAGTTCCCTTACCAACCTGCCTGCAATGGTTCTTATCTTTTTATCTGCCTTTCTTGCTTTTGCTTTGTTTCTGGGATGGTTTCTGAACCTTTGCTCTCTGCTTAATTTTTTCAAAGTACGGGTATAACTTTGGCGAACAGGAAGCTGATGCTCTGATGCAATCTGCTGACATTTGGTGATGATCTTCTTGTGCAGTTTTGCATCTGTGGGATAGGTGATGTTCTTTTCCTGTACCGTGGTGTCAATACTCACGGTATCATCATGACCGTCTTTGCCGTTAACCCTGATGCTTTCCTGCAAAATCAGTTCAACTCCTTTTTCCCCAATACGATGTCTAAAATGAACCAGCTCTGAGGCCTCACAGGGGGCCCCACATACAAAAGTAAATTCTCCACAAAAGTATTGGTAATAATTGTTCTCGCTCCATTGCTCTACAACGCTTTCATCTGATACGTTACGGATATGTTTCAACATCAGTAAACCCACCATTAAACGTATGGGCTTGGCCGGACGGCCGTTATCCTTACAATAAAGTGGGGCAAAGGCCTTTTCAAAAACACTCCAATCTATCTTGTTGGCAAGTAAAAATAAGGGATGGTGGCGGTTTAGGGTGTGCTCAAAAGTGAAAAATAGGCTGGTTTGATTCTCTGGTTTTTTATTGGGAAGCATCTTAAATATTTGCAAGGTTTACGATATAAATATAACAAATCTTGCAATTATTTAACATTAAAACTATACACAAAGTATTGATAATCATAATTTTATATGCTTTTTAAGGCTCGACTAAATAACTTCTATTAATGATAAGTTTAACTACTTTATTGGCTAAGAGCTAAATAAATTTTAGATAGCTATTTTATGATGGTTAACTTCGCTTTTTAATAATCTTTTTCTAATTCTGCTTAAAGATTGTGGCGTTAAACCCAAATAACTGGCAATATGATATTGTGGTACCCGCTGTAATAAATCTGGTCTTTTATTAACAAAATCCAAGTATCGTTGTTCTGGCGAGGCAATTTTAAAATGGTCAAATGCTGTTTTTTGTTTAACCAAAAGTTCTTCAGAATAAATTCGGCATAGTTTCTCAAATCTAGGGAATTTTTCTAACATCAATTTTTCTGATTCTGGAGTTCCTATACTTACTAAACAATCTTCTATACATTCCACATAATGCTCAATAGGCTTTTTTGTTACGATACAAGAAGGAGAGAAGGTTTCTTTTTCTGTATAAAATGAAGTTACTTTTTCTTCACCATCAATAATATGATAGCTTATTAAACAACCTTTAATGATGTAATATGTATTTTGTGAAAATTGCCCTTCTTTTAATAAGACAGTACCTTTTTTATAAGCTTTTAAAATAGTTGTAGCCTTAATTGCATTAAATTCATCTTCAGAAAAATTCATGATTCTCATCATTTCCTTTAGATATTGATCTTTTAGTATTTCAATGTCTTTCAAATTCATTAAATTATGATTAGTGATTTGTTAAAGGCCTTGTTATAAATAATTTAAGCTTTATCATCACAAATATAATTAATCAATAACTTTTAAGATAACATTACCTGTTTTTTGCCCAGTAGCAACATAATAGTAAGCCTCTTTTATTTGGTCTAACGTATAATGCCTGTCTATAACAGGTTTAAAATAACCATCCTCTGTAAGTGTAGCTAAAAAGTTTATATCCTCTTTAGATAAAGCCGGAGGTATCGGAAATAAAACTTTTTTACCTTTTAGCAGTGGCGTTATCATAGCTAAAAAAACATTTTGAGCGTAGCTGCCAAGTTCTGTAGAAATATAAATTCCATTCTTGCTAAGGATTGGTTTGCAGATATGAAAAGAAAGCTTACCAACGGCATCAAAAATAAAATCAAACTGATGCGTATAAGCTAAAAAATCTTCTTTTTCATAATCAATAACTTCATTAGCCCCTAGGTTTTTAACAAGCGATAAATTTTTAGTATTACTTACTGCGGTTACATCGGCACCAAAATAGGTCAAAAGTTGTACCGCCGCAGAGCCTATAGCTCCGGTAGCGCCATATACCAAAACTTTTTGTCCTTTTTTAACATTGGCAGCTCTAATGATGTTTAGAGCATAATGTGAGCCTTCTGTAATTGCGGCAGCTTCATATGTATCAATGTTTTTAGGTATTAAGGCAACAGCATCGGTATAAGCAATAGTTGTATAGGCTGCATGGCCGCCAAAGGTTTTATCATTGTATGCAAAAACTTTATCGCCAGTTTTAAATCCAACAACCTGATGTCCACAACGCTCTACCACACCTGCAAATTCGCAACCTAAAATCGGGTATTTTGGTTTAAATAGGCCGCTCCAAAATCTTGAAATAACATATTCGGCACTTCTAAAACCGGCATCCGTACGGTTTACGGTAGAAGCATAAATTTTTATCAGGAGTTCATCATCTTTAGGTACAGGTTGCTCAACCTCTGCTAAAAATACAACTTCAGGCGATCCGTATTTTTGATGAATAGCTGCTTTCATGAGTCTTAATGATGATTATTGATATTTGTTTTCTAATAGCTTTAACTGGTGGCAGCTGCCTCCAATAATTTTCAAGTCTTGATGGAATTGTTTCCAAAATCTTATATACCTAAATCTACCTTCGATAGGATTTCCTAGCATTGTTCCTTTGGTTTCATAATCAACAAGCACAACAGCAGTATCTTGCATAATTTTTACATCTTCAAAAAATGGTTCTATATACTCCACTTGCATCTGTCTAGATTGATGAGCCATAATATCCATTGCTTTGGTGATGATACTGCCATCTGGTGCTACAAAAAAAAGCTCATCGTGTAAATGATTTTTTAAGAAGGCAATATCACTTGTTTTAATGGCTTCTATCAATTTGTATTCTAATTGAAGTACTAACTCTTTGTTTAGTAGCATGTTATTTTTGTGTATCGATTTGTTTTTACCTAAATAGATTAAGCTATATAAGGATGCTTAACTAATCTTTTTGTATTTGCTTTTAATGAGCAAGTTAATTTAAGTTTTGATGATATTGATGAACTTAAGTTAAGAAATAAACAAGATTTTGATGATGAGGCATAGTATAGCCGATGAAAATGATTTGCTGTAAGTACAAAAGCTTTTTACAGGTTTTAAACTACATTGCACTATATGAGGTGATGAGGGACGAAGGAGCAATCTATTTTTATTTATTTATTGAACTTTTAATTTCTCCTTTTTAATTTTCTTGGTTGATGATTTAAGCTTTCCGCCTTTACCAAATAATTGTAAAGTTTTTTCAGGACAAGACAATGCGTATAACTGCTTGAGGTCTTATATGAGCATCAGCAATCAGGCGCATCGTCCCACTTAAAAACTCCATAAAAAATGGAAAAGTAAGAGCTACTGTAAAGAAAAATCAGTATGATGAGGAGACTTGTAAAAGCTCTCTTTGAACTTTGTATACTCTTGTTATTAAAATACTTTTAAAAAGGCAAATTTCAATTCTACTGATTACTGCTTTCAATAAATTTCCATATCTTTAGGTTAATACAATCTACCTTTTTGTGCCGATTTAGAAATCAAGGTTTAATTATGGTGGGTTGCGCATAAAGTAATATTTGCTATTTTATTGCCGATATTGTAATGTTTAGTGGCAATGTTAATTGATATATTCAAACATAATAATGAAACAATATTTAATATTTATAACATTAGTTTTATCAGGACTAAGCTCTTGTAAAAAGTCGGATACGGCTTTGATATCAGATTTTAATGAAAACTTAAAAATAAAAATGTCAGAAACTGTAGATAGTACAAGTAGGACTTTATTTCTAGACTGTTTTACAGAAAAAATATATGGATGCTTAAACCATAGTATTCAATCAACTTTTATACAGACAAATGACAAAATAACTATCAACTTTATTCGAGTAGTTATTCCAAGCGTTTGCTTAACTTCATTAGGTCCGGCATCAACAGTAATTAAACTTGAAGGACTTGCAAATAAAATTTATGAAATTGAATTAAACTTTGGGGTAACTAAAATTTTAGGACAGCTAAATGTTTCTGAAAATAGTTATAAAATGATACTTCCAACACAGGCTAAAGTAGAATTTGTAAACCCTAATCTTGGTAGAGTTCCAAATAATACTATCTATGGAATAGTGCATTACCATGCAGCTTCTACAGCTACTACAGTACAAAAGTTTATTGATTCATTACAGTTTTATGGAGCAAAACCAGTTTTGTATTCCCAAGGTGATTACGGGAGTTTTAGAATAGAATCAAACGGACAAATTAAACAGGTTCAAGATCTAGGTTATTATTTCACACAATACTATATTTTTAACTATGCTAATGATTCAAGGCAAATTAAAGATTTAGTTAAACGGTTTGGGATTAATTACTCAAACTTATTAAATATAAGACTTACTACAACAAAAGGAGAAACATTTTATAGTTGGATTCCATAATCATATCGTCAAAGAGTACTCTTATATGAGTTTTGCATTACCGAGTGGATATTGCGAACAAAATGTTTTTACAGTTAACAAACTTTGTTGCTGGTAGATGTCCCCAAATTCTCCACACCACCCTAAAAATCAACAATAATATCACTAAATTGCTTCAACCAATTTTTAAGCATGAGAGAAGTAGTCATCGTTTCGGCAGTAAGAACACCAATAGGAAGTTTCGGAGGGAGTTTAGCAAGCTTTACCGCTACCCAGTTAGGTGGTTTTGCCATTAAAGGCGCTTTAGACCAGATTGATTTAGAGGCCAATAAGGTAGAAGAAATTTACATGGGCAATGTGCTTTCTGCCAATATTGGGCAAGCACCGGCTACACAAGCGGCAAAATTTGCAGGCTTGCCAGATATTCCGGCAACTACCATCAATAAAGTATGTGCATCGGGTATGAAAGCGGTGATGTTGGCTGCACAAGCCATAGCCTCGGGAGATAAAGATATTGTTGTGGCAGGCGGAATGGAAAGCATGAGTAATGTGCCTTATTACTTAGATAAAGCAAGAAATGGTTATCGACTAGGGCATGGCCAGTTGACAGATGGTTTGGTAAAAGATGGTTTGTGGGATGTTTATAACAATTACCACATGGGTAGCGCTGCAGAACTTTGCGCTAGCGAATGTAACATCAGTAGGGAAGAGCAGGATGCTTATGCCATACAATCTTATAAAAGGTCTCAACAAGCCACTGCTGATGGTTTATTTACTGATGAAATCATCCCGATAAGGCTAACAGATAAAAAAGGAAATGAAATAGCTATAGCTACAGATGAAGAAATTTCTCAAGTATTTTTTGACAAAATCCCTAACCTAAAACCAGTATTTAAAAAAGACGGTACTGTTACAGCTGCCAATGCCTCTACCTTAAATGATGGTGCAGCAGCACTTGTTTTAATGAGCAAAGAAAAGGCATTAGCATTAGGTTTAACGCCTTTAGCCCAGATTGTTTCTTTTGCAGATGCGCAACAAAGTCCAGAATGGTTTACCACAGCTCCTGCTAAAGCAATTCCTTTGGCATTGCAAAAGGCAAGCTTAAAAATATCAGATATTGATTTTTTTGAAATTAACGAAGCTTTTTCTGTAGTAGCTTTAGCAAATAATCAGGCTTTAAGCTTAGCAGAAAATAAAGTAAATATTAAAGGTGGGGCAGTATCTTTGGGGCATCCATTGGGGGCGTCTGGTGCTCGTATCTTGGTAACGCTTATCCATATATTAAAACAAAATAATGCTCGTTATGGTGTTGCTGGTATTTGCAACGGCGGTGGTGGTGCTAGTGCTATAGTTATTCAAAATCATACATAAATGAAGTTTTACAGTATTTTAACTGTCTTATTTTTAGGGTTTCATAGCCTTTTTGCTCAGCTTAAGCCAGAAACGATGCAGAGTTACGAGCTTAGCCTTCAAAAGTTAGGGGAAGTGATGACTAACGATTCGCTAGAGCAAAATCGCATCAAAGCGAATTACCAATTTGTAAGAACTTTAATCAGTGCTTTAAAAGAGAAAAACTCTTTCACTTATCCTTTTGATAGCTTATCGAGATACATCACAGTAAAAACTGCTGATGATAAAAAGTTTAAGCTCTTTACTTGGTTTTTGATGTTAGAGGATGGCTCTTTTAGGTATTATGGCGCTATACAATTGAATAATCCTCAACAGTTAGAACTTATTCCGCTAACAGATAAAACTTCAGAAATCCTTGATAACAATTTGATTTTAGCTAACAAGCAGTGGTACGGAGCGGTTTATTATCAAATTATACCGGTTTTGGGCATCAAAGACCCTTATTATATTTTGTTAGGATGGAAGGGGAAATCTTTAACCACTTCATCTAAAGTAATAGAGATACTATCTTTTAGCGGAAAAGATGCAGTTTTTGGTAAACCCGTATTACAGGATGATGCGAAAAGTAAACTTTTCTTAAACCGTAAAATATTTGATTATAGCAGTAGCGTTTCTATGCTTTTACGTTATGATAAGGATGATAAATTGATTGTATTAGATCATTTAGCTGTACCAAATGAAGAAATGGCAGGCATACCTTCTATGTATGGGCCCGATTTAAGTTATGATACCTATCGTTTTAAAAATGGTAAATGGCAATTGCAAGAAAATGTGAAACTGCAAAACAAGCCAGATATTAGTGATGAACTGTTTATAGACCCAACAAAATTGGCTCTACCTGTTAATGTTAATCAGCAGAAGTAAGTCAAATTTGTAATATTTTCGTTTCTCAAGAATACAAGTTATACAATTACATAGCAATTAATTAATATTGAAATAGTAGAGGTTGTCTCAAAGCAACTATATTGTCAGGCTGAGCGGAGTCGAAGCCTTTTTTGGGTAAGTCAGTAAACATTTCGACTCCGCTCAATGTGACAAAAAAATTGAGATAATAATTTTCAAATTATCCTTAGATATTTATGGCTAGTACGCATCTTCAATCTTCAGCAGAAGATTTTTTTAAATCTAAAGTTTTAGGGCATCCGGCAGGGCTTTTTGTACTCTTTTTTACCGAAATGTGGGAGCGCTTTTCTTATTACGGAATGCGAGCCTTATTGGTGTTGTTTCTAACCTCTTCTATCATGGGTGACAACCCAGGTTGGGGCTGGCCACGTGAACATGCTTTGGCGATTTATGGTTCTTATACTTCTTTTGCTTACCTCACACCCATTTTAGGGGGGTACATTGCTGATAGAATTATTGGTTACCGCTGGGCCGTAGTTTTAGGCGCTTTATTGATGACTTTGGGCCATTTATCCATGGCAATAGAGGTAGACCCAATTTTCATGTATCTGGGTTTAGCTTTATTGGTATTTGGTAATGGTTTTTTTAAGCCTAACATGACTTCTATCGTAGCACAGATGTATAAAAATCATCCTGAAAAGAAAGATGGTGCTTATACCATTTTCTATATGGGTGTAAATTCTGGAGCCTTTTTAGGAATGCTTTTATGCGGTTATATTGGCGAAAGTCCGGATTGGGGATGGAGCTATGGTTTTGGCTTAGCCGGAATTTTCATGCTGGTAGGGATGCTTCAATTCTATTTCACCCAGAATATTTTTGGTGATATTGGCTTAAAGCCGATAAAAGAAGAAGCCTCAAATGCTTCTGGTACAGCAGTTAAAGAGGATGAAAAATTAAACCCTTTCTCTAAGTTTGATTTAGTATTGATAGGCTTAATATCAGTAATAGGTTTAACTTGGGTAATTAATGACCCGGTATCAAAAATTACCAGTGTAAATGCCTTTAATTTTGAGCTTGCTGGCTTAAGTGGTAGTAATTTTATGATTATAACAGCCTTGGTGTTATTTTTATTCATCCTCATCAAAAGGATTTCTCAGTACACACCTGTTTTAAGAGATAAAATGATAGCCGTTATCATTTTGGCTTTCATTACCATTTTCTTTTGGGCTTCTTTTGAACAAGCTGGTGGTTCTATGACTATTTTCGCTAGTGATTATACCGCTAGAGTTTTAACAGGCGATTATAAGTTGATTTTCAATATTGCCAATACCTTGATTACGGTAGTGCCTTTGGTGATTATTTCTTATGTTTTATTCAAGCTTTTCGCTAATACTTTTAAAAGATTTGCTTTAGGAAACATCATTTTGGCTATTGGTTTCATCATCATTTGGGTAATTGTTATCTACATGCTCGATCAGCAGTATAGCGATGTAAAATCAGAAGTTCCGGCAACGTGGTTTGGTGTTTTAAACTCTTTATTCATCATCAGTTGTGCACCTTTGGTTTCTAAGGTTTGGGAAAGTAAGTATAACCCGCCTGCAACAGTTAAAAACGGTGTTGGAATGATGTTATTAGGGACCGGTTTTGCAGTTTTAGCTTATGGTGCTAGTGATATTCCGCAAGGGGCACAAACAGCAGCGGTTAGTATGATTTGGTTAGTGTTAGCATACTTTTTCCACACCATGGGCGAGCTTTGTATATCTCCAGTAGGTTTATCTTACGTAAGTAAACTAGTACCGGGTAGGATGATAGCCATTATGTTTGGTATTTGGTATTTAGCTATTGCTATAGGTAATAAAATAGCAGGTACCATGGGAGGGATGATAGACCAGATTACGGCTAACTACTCTATGTCGGCCTTCTTTTTAATCTTTACTATTATTCCAGTTGCTTTAGGGGTATTTATCATTTTACTAACACCATTATTGAAAAAATTAATGCATGGGGTAAAATAATCGGCTTTTAATATTTATAAAATCCAGCTAAATTCAATATCTTTCAAAAACACACTAACAACGATTGAATGGAAAAGCAAAAAGAATTATTTGGCCATCCCATAGGGCTATATATCTTGTTTCTTACAGAAATGTGGGAACGCTTCAGTTATTATGGTATGAGAGCCATTTTGGTACTTTACTTAGTAGCTAAAACAAGCGATTTAAATGCAGGTTTAGGATGGACAGAAGGCGAGGCTTATGCACTTTACGGTTGGTATACCATGTTTGTTTATGTAGCCTCTATTCCCGGTGGTATTATTGCTGATAAATATTTAGGTCAAAAGAAATCGGTAATGCTAGGTGGTTGGTTATTGGTTGCGGGGCATGGTATTTTAGCTATAGAGCAGATGTGGGCTTTTTATACAGGTTTAATTTTAATTGTAGCCGGTGTAGGATGCTTAAAACCTAATATTTCTACTATGGTAGGCGGTTTATATGCCAATGGCGATAGGAGAAAAGATATGGGTTTCTATATTTTTTATATGGGGATAAATCTTGGTGCTGCTATTTCTGCTTTGGCCGTTGGTTATGTTGGCGAAACTTATGGCTGGCATTATGGTTTCGGGATGGCAGGTGTGGGTATGGCTTTAGGCCAAATGGTGTACCTGTACGGACAAAAATATTTAACCCATGTTGGAGATTTGGCTGTGGTAGAGAAAACTTCTGGCGAGCCTCAACAAAATTTGTTTTTAGACATCTTTAAAAAGAAAAACTCTCTGTTCTCAACCCTAGCAGTTTTAGCTTTAGGATTAGTTGTTTTTACAACATCTAGCTGGCAATATGGCTTGTTAATTATGGGCTTAAGCTTTGCCGTAGGGGTTGCTATGGTGATGTATAACGAGTGTAATGCTATAGAAAAAGATAGGATGAAAGTTGTTTTTCTATCTTTCTTAATCATTATTGTCTTTTGGGGAGCTTTTGAACAAGCCGGTGGTTTGATGAATGTTTATGCCGACCAAAAAACCAACCGTATGATAGGTTTAAGTTTCTTACCTGAAGTTCCGGCATCTTGGTTCCAAAGCGTAAACGCAATTTTTATTTTAATTTTTGCCACTATAGTGGGTGCTTTCTGGACAAAATGGGCTAAAGCAGGTAAAGAAGCCTCTTCCATTTTTAAAATGGCAGTGGGTGTAATTATTATGGGTTCTGGCTTTTTTTTCATGACAGCTGCCGCTTTAGAATATCAAGAAGTTGGTAAATCTGCTATGCACTGGCTAATTCTAGCTTATTTGTTTCATACCATTGGCGAGCTTTGTGCATCGCCTGTTGCACTTTCTTTTATAACAAAGTTATCTCCAGAAAGGTATGTAGCTTTTATGATGGGCGCTTACTTTGCCGCTACAGGTTTAGGAAGTAAAGTTGCGGGTATTTTATCAGAAGCATCTGCCGAGGCTGGCGAGCTTACTATTTTTACTGGTATTGCCATATTTTGTATATTATTTGGACTGTTGGTTTTCTTAATCATCAAACCTTTAAAAAGACTTACACACGGAGCAGAGGAAGGTGTTGCACCAACAGCACATTAATGTGAAAAAAAGAGAATAAGAATTGATATATGTATAAGCTTCCAAAAATGTATTTTTGGAAGCTAAAAATTTACAAATTGTCTGATAGCTTAGTTATAATCCCTACCTATAATGAAAAAGAGAATATTGAAAAAATTATTCACAAGGTTTTTTCATTAGCTCAACCTTTTCATGTTTTAATTATTGATGATGGCTCGCCAGATGGTACAGCATCTATCGTAAAACATTTGCAAAGCATTTATCCCGAAAGGCTTTTTATAGAAGAACGTAGTGGTAAACAAGGTTTAGGCACTGCTTATATACATGGTTTTAAGTGGGCTTTAAACCATCATTATGAATTTATTTTTGAGATGGATGCCGATTTCTCTCATAACCCTGATGATTTAGTTCGGTTAAGAGAAGCTTGTGTAGATGGGGCTGATGTTGCTATAGGTTCAAGATATATCAAAGGTGTAAATGTAGTAAATTGGCCTATGGGCAGGGTATTGATGTCTTATTTTGCTTCGGTATATGTTCGTTTAATTACAGGTATTGATATACAAGATGCTACGGCTGGTTTTAAATGTTACCGTAAACAGGTTTTAGAAACGATAGAATTTCATAAAATAAAGTTCGTAGGTTATGCCTTCCAAATAGAAATGAAATTTACGGCTATTAAACATGGCTTTAACGTAGTGGAAATTCCTATTATTTTTACAGACAGAACAGAAGGAACCTCTAAAATGTCGACTAAAATATTCAGAGAAGCTTTTTTAGGAGTTATCGAAATGAAAATAAGAAGCTGGTTTAGAACGTATAAGCAAAAATCAGCATGAAGAAACATTTTCTATTCATCATCTTTTGGCTGGTTAGCTATACCTCTTTTGCGCAACAAAAAATAAATCCACAGCATAAAGCTATTGCATATCAAGGGAGAATTAAAAAAGATAAAGCTATGGCAGAGTTGTATTGGTCGGCCACAAGTGTGAAGCTTAATTTCCAAGGAAGCGCTATTTCTGCAACCTTTCAAGACGAAACTGGGAAAAATTATTATAACATCATTATAGATGGTGATAGTAGCTATATTTTTAGACCAGAAAAAGTAAAGAAAACTTATATACTTGCCCAAAACTTAAAGCCTGGTAAACATCAAATAGAAGTTTTTAAAAGAACAGAATGGACAAGAGGTAAAACCTTGTTTTACGGGTTTGATTTACCGAAGAATGCTAAAGTTTTACCTGTTGATAAACCTAAAGCAAGAAAAATAGAGTTTTATGGAAATTCTATTACAGCAGGTTATGCGGTTGAAGATTTTTCTGGTAAAGATTCTCCTGATAGTACTTTTACCAATGCTTATTTGAGTTATGCTCATTTAACGGCAAAGCATTTTAATGCGCAATATCATAGCATTTGTAGAAGTGGCATAGGTATCATGATTAGCTGGTTCCCTTTGATTATGCCACAGATGTATGATCGTTTAGATCCTAACGATGCCTCAAGTAAATGGGATTTTAAGCAGTATACACCAGATGTAGTAGTTGTTAATTTATTCCAGAATGATTCTTGGTTGGTAAAGAGAACCAATACAGAGGGCTTTAAAGCTGCTTTTGGTAGCCAAGCACCAACAGAAGATTTTATCATTAAATCTTATCAGAATTTTGTGCAGTCTATCAGAAGTAAATATCCTAAAGCTAAGATAGTTTGTATTTTGGGTAATATGGATATCACCAGAGAAGGCTCGCCTTGGCCTGCTTATGTTAAAAAAGCGGTAGCCGGTTTAAAAGACGAAAAGATTTATACACATTTTATTCCTTACAAGAATTCGGGAGGACATCCTAGTATCAAAGAGCAGCAAGATTTAGCAAACAGCTTGATTGAATTTTTAGCGGAAAAGATGAACTGGTAAATATTTATGAAGAATTATTGAAAATAAAACTTTGATATTTCTACAGGCTTTGCCACCCTAAACCTGATATAAGCGGATACCGGCCTCGAGCTTAATGCCTTGTAGGCGTATGAGCGTTTAGCAGGACTAGCGGTAAATAACTGCATTTCATTTGCTTTCTAAAAAATCTTCTGCACTTATTCTAAACCAGAAGTGTTTTTATTAACTTCATCCCCATGAATGAAAATCTTGATCCCAATAAAGATCGATTAAATCCTACAGATAAAGAGGTTGAGAAAGTGTTACGTCCGCAGGAGTTTGAAGATTTTGCCGGACAAGATAAAATTCTAGAAAACCTTAAAATCTTCGTGAAGGCTGCTCGCTTAAGAGGCGAAGCTTTAGATCATGTTTTATTACATGGTCCTCCAGGATTGGGTAAAACTACACTTTCTCATATCATCGCTAATGAAATGGGTGTGGGCATTAAAATTACCAGTGGGCCCGTATTAGATAAACCTGGCGATTTAGCTGGTTTGCTGACCAATTTAGATACAGGTGATATTTTGTTTATTGATGAGATACATCGTTTAAGTCCACTAGTAGAAGAGTATTTATACTCGGCCATGGAGGATTTTAAGATAGATATTATGCTAGAAACTGGGCCCAATGCTCGGTCGGTACAAATATCTTTAAATCCTTTTACCTTGGTTGGCGCCACCACTAGGTCTGGCTTGTTAACATCGCCTTTAAGGGCAAGATTTGGTATAAACTCGAGACTGCAATATTACGATGCTAAATTATTAACTTCTATCGTAATGCGCTCTGCAGATATTTTAAAAACACCTATTACAGAAGAAGGTGCTTATGAAATTGCGAGAAGGAGTAGAGGTACGCCACGTATAGCCAATGCTTTGTTAAGACGTACTCGAGATTTTGCCCAGATAAAAGGAAATGGAGAAATTGAAACCGAAATAGCTCGTTATGCGTTAAACGCACTTAACGTGGATGAACATGGTTTAGATGAGATGGATAATAAAATCTTATCAACCATTATAGATAAGTTTAAGGGTGGGCCGGTAGGTTTAAAAACAATAGCAACTGCGGTAGGCGAAGATGAAGGTACGATAGAAGAGGTTTACGAGCCTTTTTTAATACAAGAGGGCTATTTAATGCGTACTGCAAGAGGAAGAGAAGCTACAGAAGCTGCTTATCATCATTTAGGTAAATTAAAATCCGGCAGCACCGGGACACTTTTTTAATTCATAATTATTATATTCGAGGCATGCAGCAACATAATTTTGACGTTGATATCGTCATCCCTTCATCGAAACAGAAAGTAAAAATCAATAAAGAATTTATTGAGGTTAACCAAAGCACTATAGCTTGTGCTGATGTTTCGGCAATACGTTACGGCGTTTCTTTAATTGGCTCGGCAAAGAAGCCCGAAAGGAAAGAATACACCATTGATGTGCAGGCTAAGGATGGAAAAAACATTAGTATAAAGTTTAGTAGTAGTAAGGTTGAGGAACTTTTAGAAGAAGATCATACTTATTATTATATCATGTCTGGCTTGTGGCAGTATGTTAAAAAGTATTTGGTAAGCCATTTTATTGAGGTTTTAAACGCCGGAGAAACTTTTGATATCGGGACTACAACCGTAAGTAATCAAGGTTTTATGATGACTTATAAAACGTGGTTTTGGGGTAAAATTAAAACAGAGCTTGTTCATTGGAACGATATTAAATATTATCTGGATAAAGGTATTTTGCATGTGGATAGCATCAGCGATAAGCGAAAAAAAGTAAAATTAAGCCTACACCATGATTGGAATGCTGTAGTTTTAAACACTTTGATGCATTACCTATGGCAAGACCACAGGAAAGAGAAATTAGCAAAAGGAGAAAAAATATAACCAGAAGCCCGCAAATGCGGGTTTTTTTATGCTCAAGAAAAACAGGCTTGGCCTTTGTTAGCATTTATACATTAAAAATGCAGATATTCTTCTGGCATGTAAATCGGTATTTTATAATTAATATCCTATTTTTGAACAAATTATACAAGTGGCTACTATCAACAGAGATTCGCACAAGATTATTTACAGGAAATATGCCTATGCCCTTAAATATGTTTTAATGGTGCTTAGCATCCTGTTTATTACTGCAATTTTACCTAAACAAGCTAGATTCAAATATGAATTTGAAAAAGGTGTGGTTTGGATGCATGACGACTTAATATCTCCCTATAATTTTGCTATCAGAAAAACTACACAAGAGATAAAATCTGATAAGGATAATATCTTAAAGTCTATTTTGCCTGTTTACCGTTTGGATGATAAAGTTTTGGAAGTACAGTTGAATGAGTATCAGGCAGATTTTGAAGCTAAATGGCGTTCGGCAGGATTACCCGATGATGATTACAAAGAAAGAACTTTTGAGTTTGGTTTTGAGTTGCTTAAAAATATTTACCAAAAAGGTATTATAGGCTTAAATAAGAGCTATCAGAAAGAAAAAGATAATGCTAACTACTTAATCATGTTGTTGAAAAACAATGTGAAAACAGAAGTAAGTACAGCAACTTTATTAACTACAACTTCTGCCTTTTCTTTGGCTAGCGAGCGTGTGGTTGAGAATAAAAAAGTAAGAACTGATATTCTAGTAAATATTCTGAAAGATAGGATTACGCCAAATATTTTATTAGATGAGCGCTTTACAGAGAGCTTACAAAAGCAAGCTATAGAAAATGTATCCTCCACAAGAGGAATGGTGCAAAAAGGTGAGGTAATTATTGAAAATGGTTCTACCATTAATGATGAGGCTTACCAGAAACTAGAATCTTTACGTTTAGCTTATGAGGAAAATGCAAGAGTAACAGGTGATAGAAATTTAGTTCTTTTAGGTCAGTTTTTACTAGTTGCACTCATAGTGTCTTTACTGATGGTTTTTCTTTACCTGTTTAGAAAAGATATTTTTCAGGATAACAGACAAATCTCTTTAATCTTATTGGTTGTAACTGGGATGTTGTTATTCTTATCCTGGTCTATCAGAATGAAATTGCCAAGTTTGTATTACATACCCTATTGTATAGTTCCTATCATCATCAGGATATTATTTGATACCCGTTTAGCTATGAATATCCATTTATTAGTGGTATTGATAGCAAGCTTTTTTGTGCCAAATAGTTTCGAGTTTGCCTTCTTGCAAATTTCGGCAGGTATGGTTTCTATTTATAGTATTAAAAATCTGGTACGTAGAGAGCAGTTTCTAATTAGTGCTTTATTGATATTACTTACCTATTTTATTTCTTATTTAGGAATCTCCTTAATCAGAGAAGGAGCTTTGGCATCTGTAGAATGGTTAAAGTTTCTGCCATTTATTTTTAGTGTATTACTTTCCTTATTGGCTTATCCTTTAATTTATTTGTTCGAGAAGATGTTTGGCATCACCTCAGATATTACTTTAATGGAGTTAACCAATACCAATTCTACTTTATTAAGAGAGTTGGCTTATAAAGTACCAGGCACCTTTCAGCACTCTTTACAGGTGGCTAATTTAGCAGAATCGGCCATTTTTAAAATAGGAGGGAATGCGTTGCTAGTGAGAGCCGGAGCACTTTATCATGATATTGGAAAGATGGAAAATCCACAATTTTTTATCGAGAACCAGAATAAAGGTTTAAATCCGCATGATAAATTACCTTATGAAGAAAGTGCTCAAATCATTATCAGGCATGTGGTAAATGGTGTTGAACTTGCTCGTAGGCATAACCTGCCAGAAGTGATTATAGATTTCATCAGAACGCATCATGGGAATACCAGAGTAGATTATTTTTACCAGTCGTTTTTAAAGAATTTCCCAGAAAAGATTGTTGATGAAAATACATTCCGTTATCCTGGACCAATTCCTTTTAGCAAAGAAACTGCGGTATTAATGCTGGCAGATTCTGTCGAAGCAGCCTCTAGAAGCTTAAAAGAACCCGATGCAGAGAGCATCAATAACCTGGTTGAGCGTATTATTGATTATAAACTAGAGCAAAATCAATTAAATGATAGTAATATTACATTGAAAGAAATTGAGACTATCAAGCTGATTTTCAAAACGATGCTGATGGGTATCTACCATGTAAGGATAGATTACCGACAATAGAATTAAAATTTCTTTTTGTAGATATATTCGTATTGTTATATTTGCACACCCAATAGGGAAGGAGAGGTGCCTGAGAGGCCGAAAGGAACAGTTTGCTAAACTGTCGTACTGGAAACGGTACCGCGGGTTCGAATCCCGCTCTCTCCGCAAAAAAGTGATAAAAGCAGCTATAAAGGCTGCTTTTTTTGTTTACCATTAAATATAAAATGTTTAAAGATTGTATTACAATTGCTTAGGATTCATTTAATAGTTCTTTAGATTTAAGCCTTTAGAATAGTTGTAAGGTCTTTATAAACTGTTCATGCCTCAAAGATTCTTGATTTCTTTAAGTTCTGATTGCTTGATATGATTATAAAAACAAAAAAGCCCGATATTTTCATATCAGGCTTTCGTACTGAAGGCGGGAATCGAACCCGCACTCGCTTTAGGGCGAACAGGATTTTAAGTCCTGCGTGTCTACCAGTTCCACCACTTCAGCAGCTTTAGAAGCTGTAAAATAAAAACCTTCCTGATAGGGAAGGTTTTATGGAGCGAAAGACGAGATTCGAACTCGCGACCCCAACCTTGGCAAGGTTGTGCTCTACCAACTGAGCTACTTTCGCATAATTTATATTCTTTACTTGCTAAAGAACAACAATCAAAGCCTTTTGATTGATTTTTTGTACTGAAGGCGGGAATCGAACCCGCACTCGCTTTAGGGCGAACAGGATTTTAAGTCCTGCGTGTCTACCAGTTCCACCACTTCAGCTTGTGTTTCCACAAATCAGGATTTTTATCCCTTAGAGCGAAAGACGAGATTCGAACTCGCGACCCCAACCTTGGCAAGGTTGTGCTCTACCAACTGAGCTACTTTCGCATAATTTATTTATTTATTAAAGAACGTTTTCCGTTTGAACGGAGTGCAAATATAGGCAGAAAAAAAGAGTTTGCAAGTCCTCTTTGCAAAAATTTTCAATTATTGCTTTAAGCCATTCTTATTCAGTACAAAAAAAATTAAATCATACTCGAAGCCTCTGCTTAAAGCATATTTTATCAGCTTATTTTTGGTGTTATAATCATCTTTAAATTGATATTCTTTATGTTTTTTCACAAGAACATCCTCAAGTTTAGCTACATACTCTTCTTTATTTATTTTTTGTAAGGCAGATTTGATAATCGGCACAGAAACACCTTTAGCTACCAAGCCCTGTTTAATTTTATTTCTTCCCCAGCCTTTCATTCTTAGCTTTCCTTGTGAATAAGCTTGAGCAAAACGAGCTTCATTCAAAAAATTATTTTCTATCAAAGCCGTAATTACTTCTTCTAGTTCTTGAAACTTTAAGCCCAGATTTAAAAGTTTTGTTCTCACTTCGTATTGACTTCTTTCCTGATAAGCGCAATATGCTTCTGCCTTTTGTAAAGCTGTTTTTTTATCAATGAATTTGGATGGTTTTTCTTTTTCCATGATGAAGCATAAAATTAGTGTTATTCACATATAATCGCCAAATTTGCTGCAAATGAATTCAGAAATATATTCAATTCAGGAAATAGCTAGTTTGATAGGAGAAGGTGATAACCATTTAGCTCAACCTCATCAAATTATTCATCATATTTTAACAGATAGCAGAAAGGTAACAGATGCCTCTTCTTCTGTTTTTTTTGTTTTAAAAGGAAGTAAAGATGCTCATCAATTCATCCCAACTTTATATCAAGCTGGTGTAAAAGCCTTTATTTATTATCAGAAAGATTTTAATATTAACGATTTTCCTGAAGCAAATTTTATTTATGTAAACGATACCTTACATGCGTTACAACAATTAGCAGCTCATCATAGAAGCAAATTTAATTACCCTGTAATAGGTATTACCGGGAGTAACGGAAAAACCATTGTTAAGGAGTGGCTTTTTCAGCTATTAGCCCCAGATTATCATGTGGTTAGAAGTCCTAAAAGTTATAACTCGCAAATAGGTGTTCCATTGGCTGTTTGGCAAATGGATAAACAGTATGATTTTGCTGTTTTTGAAGCAGGCTTATCATTACCTCATGAAATGGCTAAACTTCAAAACATCATCAAGCCTGATATTGGTATACTAACCAATATTGGAAGTCCGCATGATGAAGGCTTTAAAAACAGGACCGAAAAAATAAAAGAAAAATTTGAGCTTTTTAAAGAAGTAAAATTGCTTATTTGTAATCAACAATATGTTTCTTTTAAAGCTTCTCAGGTAAATGTCTTTACATGGAGTTTTAGTGAACATGCTGATTTAAGGATCAAACATCAAACTATCATTGATCAACATACATGCTTAAATTGTACTTATCAGCAAGAAGATTTTGACATTCAAATTCCATTTACAGACAAAGCATCTATAGAGAACGCTATTACTTGTTTGGCAACTTTATTGGCTTTAAAAGTATCAATACCTGTTATTTCTACAAGATTAGCGAGGCTGCATCAAGTTAAGATGAGGCTAGAGCTTAAAAGCGGTATTAACCAAACTTCTATTATTGATGACAGTTACAACTCTGATGTTTCTTCTTTAGAGATAGCTTTAGATTTTCTTAACCAGCAAAATCAGCATCCTGTAAAAACGCTTATTTTATCTGATATTCAACAATCGGGTTTAAAGAGTGAGGTGCTTTACAGTAAAGTTGCTAAGCTTTTAAAAGCTAAACATATAGATAAATTGATTGCTATTGGCCCTCAATTAACAAGTTTTAAAACACTTTTTAATACAAGTAGCCAATTTTTTTTAGATACCGATACCTTTATTGAACATTATAATCTGGATAGTTTTAACAATGAAACCATTTTATTAAAGGGAGCAAGGCAGTTTGAGTTTGAGAAGATTTCTAAGATTTTAACCCAAAAGGTTCATGAAACTATTTTAGAAATAAACCTCAACGCTCTGGAGCAGAACTTAAATTACTATAAATCTAAACTGCAGCAAGGTGTAAAACTAATGGCTATGGTTAAAGCTTTTGCTTATGGTAGCGGGAGTTATGAAATAGCCAATTTACTTCAATATAATAAAGTAGATTATTTAGCGGTTGCTTACGCTGATGAGGGTATAGCGCTTAGACAAGCCGGAATAACGTTACCAATTATGGTGATGAGCCCAGAAGTTTCTTCTTTTGAAGCCATAGTGAAATATAATCTGGAACCAGAGATTTTTAGTTTTACGGCTTTATCATCCTTACATCAATATCTTAAAACGCTTAATAAAATACAATACCCAATCCATCTGAAGCTAGACACAGGTATGCATCGTTTAGGTTTTGAGGAGAAAGATTTATCTGCTATTAAATCATTTTTATTAGACAACGATACTGTAAAAATTAAAACTGTTTTTTCTCATTTAGCAGCTAGCGAAGCACCACAGCATGATGATTATACAAAGTCTCAAATTCATAAATTTGATAGTTTTTGTAAAAACCTGGAAGCAGAAATTGGTTATACCTTTATCAAACATATTTGCAACACATCAGCCATAAGAAGATGGCCGAAAGCACAATTTGATATGGTACGTTTGGGAATTGGTTTATATGGAATTGATAATTTATCTAAAGACGATGCAAGTTTACATCAGGTAGCAACCTTAAAAACTACCGTATCACAAATAAAGGAATTAAAAAAAGGCGATACTATTGGTTACGGCAGAGTAGGTGTGATGCAGCAAGACGGTAAAATAGCTACTGTTAAAATTGGTTATGCCGATGGTTACCAGAGAGCTTTGGGTAAAGGTTTTGGTAGTATGTTTATCAATAACCAAGAAGTATTTACCATAGGAAATATTTGTATGGATATGTGTATGCTCGATATTACAGATAAAGATGTAAAAGAAGGAGATGAGGTTATTATTTTTGATTCGCAGCCACAGCTCTACAAAATGGCAGAACAGTTACATACCATTCCTTATGAAGTGCTTACCAATATATCACAAAGGGTTAAACGTGTTTATTATTACGAATAAGTTATGAAAAGATTAATTAATGCTTTACTGAGATATTTTATTAAAGGTTTATTGCTGATTTTACCTATGGGGGCTGCAATTTTAATCTTATTCTGGGCTTTTACCTCTTTAGATTCTATTTTAAATTTTAGTGATAGCTTTATAACCCACCCTAATACAGGTAAGCCACTTTACATACCAGGTCTGGGTATACTATCTGTCATCATCATTATTCTATTTTTTGGAATTATAGCTACTTATCTCATTACAGAGCCTATTTATAATTGGTTTGGGAAATGGCTTAACAAAATACCTGTTTTTAAATTCTTATACTCATCTGTAAAAGATATTACAGAAGCAATAGTTGGTGATGAAAAAAAATTAAATGAACCTGTTTTGGTAGAAGTTGCAGACGGGACAAAAAGAATTGGCTTTTTAACACAAAAGGATTTAAAGGTTTTAGGTTTAACCGATGAAGTAGCTGTTTATTTTCCGTGGTCTTATTCTTTTGCCGGCGAATTGGTTATTGTAAAAGCAGAAAAAGTTAAGCCATTACCTATATCGTCTTCACAAGCAATGAAATTTATAGTTTCTGGTGGGGTAAGCGCTTTACATGATTAATTTTTGAGCATATATTGATCAAAAAACTCTTTAGAAGATAAAACTTCTATCTCAGAAAAATAGAAATCTTCTTTATTTTCTGTAATGATGCATGAGCATTTTTTTTCTAAAGCTGCATAATATTCTAAGCCGTCTTCAAAATCATGTGATGCTTTGTTGATAAGTGCTTTCTGTACTGCTTCTGAAGTATTATCTGCAATTAAAATATACTCGCATAAAGTAGCTATCTTTTGTTTGGCTAAAGCAGATTTAGATTTTTTTTCAGCAAAGTAAAATGCTATTGCTAAGCAAACTGGAGATGTGTAAAGTTTGTATCTAGGCAGATTAGCCAAACTTAGAATCCGAGAAGAATAGGTAAATAAAGGATATTCTTTATTCAATACAGAAACTAGAATATTAGCATCAAGAAATATATTCATTTTCTTGATGCAAAAAAATCATCTTTAAGTTTTTTTGTGGAAGCTTTTTTTGTTTGATAGATAGCCTCACCTTCTGCAACGGCAGAAACCCAATCTGCAATGGGATAATCCTCTAATGATTTGTATTCTTTAGTGGTAATTTTGGTAAGTAAAAACTCTATTAGTCTTGATAAACTGATGTTGTTTTCAGCAGCATAAGCTTTAGCTTTTTTGATGATTTCTTCATCAAAAGAGAGTGTTATTTTTGTATCCATAACTTAGTAGAATGATAAACTCCCACAAAAGTAATACTTTATACGTGAAATAAAAATATCCTATACGTAAAATTTAATAAATCTCTCTTTTAGCTGCCGCTAAAGTATTTTTTAGTAAGCTTACGATTGTCATTAAGCCTACACCACCAGGTACAGGTGTAATATAAGAGCTCTTTGGCGCAACTCCATCAAAATCAACATCGCCAAATAATTTATATCCCGATTTAGTGGTTTCAGAGCTTTCTCTGTTCATGCCTACATCAATAATTACAGCACCTTCTTTAACCATATCGGCAGTAATAAAATTCTTCTTACCTATTGCAGCAATCAGAATATCAGCTTTTAAAGTAAAATCTTTAAGATTTTGTGTTCTGCTATGAGTTAAGGTAACCGTACAATTTCCAGGTTTAGCGTTTCTAGCCATCAAGATACTCATGGGGCTGCCTACGATATTACTTCTGCCAACAACAACACAATGTTTTCCAGCGGTTTCTATACCGTAATATTCCAACATCAGCATAATACCGTATGGTGTTGCAGGTAAAAAGCAAGGTAAATTACGCTGCATTCTGCCTAGGTTAATCGGATGAAAGCCATCCACATCTTTACGGTAATCAATAGCTTCTGTAATCACATCTGGGTTAATGTGTTTTGGCAAAGGAAGTTGAACGATAAAACCGTCTACTTCTTTGTCTTGATTTAATTCCTGTATTTTATTGAGTAACTCGGCTTCTGTTACTGTATTATCGTATCGGATTAAAGATGATTTAAACCCAACTTTTTCGCAGTTACGCATTTTGCTGGCTACATAAGTTTCACTTCCTCCATCATTACCAACTAAAACAGCTACTAAATGCGGTTTACGACCAGTTTTTTCTAAAAGTTCTGCTGCTTCTACAGCTATTTGTTTTTTAAGTTCTTCAGAAACTAATTTTCCGTCTAATAATATCATTTTAGTATTGGGTATTGAGTATTGAGTATTGAGTTCATCGCAATACTCAATACGCAAATCTATGTACTAATCTAGTTTTAAAACCGCCATAAACGCCGATTGTGGGATTTCTACGTTTCCAACCTGGCGCATACGTTTTTTACCTTTCTTCTGCTTTTCTAATAATTTACGTTTACGAGAAATATCACCACCATAACATTTTGCGGTAACATCTTTTCTTAACGCTCTAACGTTCTCACGAGCTATAATTTTAGCACCTATAGATGCTTGTATAGCAATTTCAAACTGTTGTCTTGGGATAAGTTCTCTTAATTTTTCGCATATTTTTTTACCAAAATCATAAGAATTACTTCTATGAATTAATGAAGATAAAGCATCAACATGCTCTCCGTTAAGCATAATATCTAGCTTTACTAAATCAGATTGTTTGTAGCCAATCTGGTGATAATCAAAAGAAGCGTAACCTTTAGAAATTGTTTTTAATCTATCATAAAAATCAAATACAATTTCACCCATTGGCATTTCAAAAACTAACTCAACACGGTCGGAAGTTAAATAGTGCTGGTTAACAATAACACCTCTTTTTTGGATACAAAGAGACATAACCGGGCCAACAAATTCTGCTTTTGTTATGATATTGGCTTTAATGTAAGGTTCTTCAACAAAATCAAGTTTTGAAGGGTCCGGTAATTCTGAAGGGTTATTTACTACGATAGGATCTCCTTTGGTCGAGTGTGCTATGTAAGAAACGTTAGGTACAGTTGTAATAACCGTCATATCAAATTCTCGCTCTAAACGCTCTTGGATAATTTCCATGTGTAGCATTCCTAAAAATCCGCAACGGAAACCGAATCCTAAAGCCGCAGAAGATTCTGGCTCGAAAACCAAAGAGGCATCATTCAATTGCAACTTGTGCATTGCCTCTCTAAGCTCTTCAAACTCATCCGTATCAACAGGGTAAATACCAGCAAAAACCATGGGTTTTACTTCCTCAAAACCTTGTATACCTTCAACAGGTTTATCTTTTAAAACAATGGTATCACCAACTTTAACTTCTCTTGCTTCTTTAATTCCAGAAATGATGTAACCTACATCACCAGTTTTGACAACATCTTTAGCTTGCGGGGTTAGTTTTAAAATACCAACTTCATCAGCAATATATTCTTTGCCAGTAGCCACAAACTTTACTTTATCGTTTTTCTTAATTTCGCCGTTTACAACTTTAAAATAAGCTATAATACCACGGAATGAATTAAAAACAGAATCGAAAATAAGCGCTTGAAGTGGTGCTTGAGGATCGCCTACAGGAGCAGGAACACGATTAATAACTGCTTCTAAAATAGCTTCGATACCTAATCCGGTTTTACCAGATGCAGGAATAATCTCATCTCTATCACAACCTATTAAATCAACAATCTGATCTTTTACTTCTTCTGGCATAGCACCAGGCAAATCCATCTTGTTTAAGATAGGGATGATATGTAAGTCTTGCTCTAAAGCTAAATAAAGGTTAGAAATGGTTTGTGCTTGAATACCTTGTGAGGCATCAACAATTAATAAAGCGCCTTCACAAGCAGCAATAGAACGGGAAACCTCGTAAGAAAAATCTACGTGACCTGGTGTATCAATCAGGTTTAAGATGTATTCTTGACCACCATACAAATAATTCATTTGTATAGCATGACTTTTAATGGTTATCCCACGTTCTCTTTCTAAATCCATATCATCTAGCAATTGGGCTTGCGCTTCACGCTGTGTAATGGTTTTAGTATATTCTAATAGTCTATCGGCCAGAGTACTCTTGCCATGATCTATATGTGCAATAATGCAAAAATTACGTATATGCTTCATATTGGAGAGCAAAGATAGATTTTTAGCTTCAAATAAATTATACAATTATGTTTAATAATCAATTAACTATTCTTGAGCTGTAAACTTTACAACCACGGGTAACTCAATATCTATATTTAAGCTTTCAATATGTTTTTCCTGAGGCAAATCATCATAACTTAAATACCTGTATTGTGAAATAAAAACTTCTTTAGGTTTTATAGTAAAGGCAGCATTTACCATGGGCGAGAAGCTAAAATAAGGCATGGTAGGGTGTAATCTAATAGGTTGCGGGTAAGCTAAATTCTGTGGAAAGCCAAACACCGTTAAACCAGCAGTTTTTCCATTCAATAATCCAAACGCCGATACATATTTAGCCGCTTTAGCATTAGCTGTAGCAACATCATCGCCGTTATTGGTTTTAATTTGCCACTTGTTTTGGTAATGCAGACTATCATCTATATTCCAGTGTTTAGACGCCCTGTAAGCCATTCCGCCGTAATGATATTTATTAACAAATAGCGTGTCTTTAGTTATGTTTTCTAATTCAGATACGATATCAAATAAGAACTTATTTTGAAAAGAATATATTCTAACGGTCCAAATTTCATCTAAAACAGCTCCATATTTTAAGCTATAATGTTGATGTTTTACTTTAAAACTGCTAAAAACCGGGCCTTCTTCAATAGCCAAAACTTCCGTATGTTTTACATTAGCCAATTTGCTGTGTTGATTCCAAAAATCATGTTTTTCACCTTTAAAAGTGGTATTGGTTAAAGCCATCATAATACCATGTTGGTGCATATGTCCTTTAGGAAAATCATCAGTTAAAACACTTCCATTAGGGCTGTAAAGCGGGTGAATAAAACCGCTTCTAGCATAATAATCAGGAAAGCCTTTAGGCGGATAAACCGTTTGTATATGATAATCAAAAAGTGTTTTATTAGCTATCTTAACTTGTACTTTTTTGGTGTCTTTTAAAATAGTAACAGTATTTTTAGCCTTAAGCTGATTTTTTATTACACTTATTTTATACGTCGCACTAGTTTGCGATTGCAATTCATCAGGTAAGATAAAAGTATAAGTATGATTTTCTTTTTGCTGTAAAATAGCTTTTTTACCTGTTTTTATATTTTCTAAATGATAAAGTTTTTGATTGTAAGATTTAGGTAATTCTAAGGTAATAATGCTTTGTTTTCTTGGGTACGAACCAGCATCAATTTTTATTTGTGATTCTTGAGCAAATACAGATGATGTAAAAAAGATAACTCCTAAAAACCCAAATAGCTTATTTTCAATTTTCATGATGATTTTTGTTAATCATCAAATTAAGTAGAAATTCTTGTAAAAAAAGAAAATGGATAGATAAGTCTGATCAAGGTCAGCTTAAATATCCATTTCTTATGCTTAGGGTACTTAAAAACCAAATCCTATAGCAATACCAGCTCTTAAACCAAAACCATCTATTGCACCATTAACTTCTGGTTCTCCGCTACCGTCATCTGCCTTAATTTTACCAGCATTGTAACTGGGGCCAAAGAATAAATCTAAAGTAAAACCACTTTTGTAAACCCACTGGCGACCCAAAACTGCTCCTCCGCCAAACGAAGTGTAAGAACCTTCGTTTATATCATCTTTAACTGTATAGTTTTGATAACGTAAAAAAGGACCAAAATACAGACCATTTAAAGCATTTGCTTTAGGATAATACCTAAGTTCGGGCGTAGTAGAAAAACCGGAAAATTTGGTTTCATCTAACTTTAAGCCTGTATAAGCAACACCCAATTGAAGCGATAAATTATCACTCATTTTGCGCTCATAAAATACAGATCCAATCCTGAAAAGAGCACTTAAAGGATTAATTTTAACAGTGTTGTTTACTTCCTGTGCAGAAAGTTTAGATGTTAGCATTCCGGTAAATACCAGTGCAACTAGTAAAGTTTTTTTCATTGTATAATTATTGATTCCTGTTAAGACGAAGTAACATCCTGAAACGTTACAAAAGAAATCAATTAAAGGCTATGTAGTTTTTCATATAAACAATTATACAGGCTAATATCCTACAAAAGCTGGAGAACTTGATACAAATAAGTGTGTCTTTTCGATTTTATTTTTGTACAAACCTGAAGCTTGTTTTTCTAGGCATTTAAGATATAAACCAAGTTCTGTAGTATGGGTAAATTACTAAGCCTTATCTTCGTATTCATAAGTTTAGAGATAGGTGCACAACCTTTATTACAAATTTATGGACTCAATGTTAATGATGCTAAACAGCCAGCAGGTATAAATCCTAAATATCTATTTTTTAGCTGGAAATTATTAGCTCAACAAAGAAATACCATTCAAACATCCTATCATATTTTAATTGCCGATGATTTGGCTCTTATAAATGAAAATAAAGCTAATGTTTGGGATTCTGGCGAGCAGTTAAGTTCAACATCTATCCAAATAAAATATAAAGGCAAAGCTTTACAAGCGGCAACAACTTATTACTGGAAAGTTTTAGTAAAAGATAATCATGGGAATATTGCAACAAGCAAAACCGCAAGTTTTCATACCGGATTATCCAATATAGAAGATTGGAAGGGTGCCAAATGGATTGCTTACGAACGTTTAACTGATTCTTTAGTAGATGTTTTACCCTTAGATAATAAAAAGGATAAGCATTTTGGAAGTAATGTTTTGCCTTTACTGAGGAAAGATTTTAAGGTTAAAAAGCAACTAGCGTCGGCGATGCTTTATATCAGCGGTTTAGGGCATTTTGAAGCAAGTATTAATGGTAACAAACAAGGCAATCATTTTTTAGATGCTGGTTGGGTAAAATACAATGAGGAAGCACTATACGTTACTTTTGATGTTAGCAAAGCCCTAAAAACTGGTAAAAATACCCTTGGTGTGATGTTGGGTAATGGTTTTTACTATGTACCACCAGTTAAAGGCCGATTTAGAAAGCTTAAAACAGCCTTCGGATACCCTAAAATGATGTGTCGTTTGGTACTAAAATATCAAGATGGTACAGAAGAAAATATTATTAGCGATGAAAAATGGCAAACCAGCCTAGGTCCAATCACTTTTTCAAGTATTTATGGTGGCGAAGATTATGATGCCCGTTTAGAACAAAAAGGCTGGGACAGTCCGCAGTTTAAAACTGATAAAAAGTGGAAAAATGTTTTAATTGTAGATGGCCCTCCGCAAGTAAAACCTCAGTTGGCAGAACCTTTACGTGTTTTTGAGAATTTTGATGCCAAACTCCTTCATCAATTAAACAATAAAGAATGGGTGTATGATTTAGGTCAGAATGCCTCAGGTATCATCAATATAAAAGTTCAAGGTAAGAGAGGTGATACGGTTAGAATTTACGCTTCAGAATTATTAAAAGATTTAAAAGCTAATCAAAAACCAACTGGCAGTCCTTTTTATTTCGAGTATGTCTTAAAAGGTGATGGTGTGGAAGAATGGCAACCTCGTTTTACCTATTACGGTTTTAGATATTTACAAGTTAAAGGTGCTGCACCCAAAGGTACTTACACAGCTTTACCTCAATTATTAGCATTAAAAGGTCTACATATTAGAAATTCGGCAGCTAGGGTCGGAAATTTTACATCATCAAATACTTTGTTTAATCAAACTAATACATTAATAGATTGGGCTATAAAGAGCAATATGATGAGCGTTTTTACTGATTGCCCACACCGCGAAAAATTAGGCTGGTTAGAGCAATCTCACCTCATGATTTCTTCTGTTATGTACAATTTTGATGTTGCTACTTTAGCCTCAAAAGTGGTTGATGATATCATTTCATCACAATTAGATGATGGTTTAATCCCAGAAATAGCTCCAGAATATGTGAAATTTACTTGGGGTGGCGATATGTTTAGAGACTCGCCAGAGTGGGGTAGTACAGGCATTATTTTACCGTGGTATTTATATAAATGGTACGGCAATAAACAAGTTTTAGAAAAGGCTTATCCAAGCATGCAACGTTACATTACTTACCTAAAAAGTAAAGCAGATGGTCATATTTTAAAGCAAGGTTTAGGAGATTGGTATGATATAGGTCCAGAGCGACCAGGCGTATCGCAGCAAACCCCAAAAGGCCTAACTGGTACAGCTATTTACTATTACGATTTAAATATCTTACAACAAATAGCCCTTTTATTGGGTAAACCCGATGATGCAAAGCAATATCAAGAGCTAGCTAAAGAAGTAAAAACAGCATTTAACAAAACCTTCTTTAATCCAGAAAATAAGCAGTATGCTACAGGTAGTCAGGCAGCAAATGCTATGGCTTTATACATGAATTTGGTAGATGAGTCCAACCGAGCAGCAGTTTTAGAAAATTTAATTCAGGATATCCGTAAAAGGCATAATGCTTTAACAGCCGGAGATATTGGCTACCGCTATGTCTTAAGAGTGCTTGAAGAAGCTGGCCGTTCTGATGTTATTTTTGATATGAACAGCCGTTCTGATGTGCCGGGTTATGGTTACCAGATAGCAAAGGGAGCTACAGCTTTAACAGAAAGCTGGCAAGCTTTGCCAGATGTTTCTAACAATCATTTTATGCTTGGCCATTTAATGGAATGGTTTTATAGTGGTTTGGCAGGCATAAGGCAAGAAGAAGAATCTGTTGCTTTTAATAAGATAAAGATTTATCCCGTTGTAGTTGGCGATGTCACATCAGCGGAAGCTGTGTATGAGTCTTCTTATGGTTTAATCAAATCATCGTGGAAAAAGAATTCTCAAAATTTCCAATTGCATATAGAAATTCCTGTAAATACAACAGCCCTCATTTATCTGCCGAAAGGCAAAACAAATAAAATTTTTGAAGCTAGAAAGGATATTTCAACCGATATAAATATTATTAATCAAGGTGTTGAGGGTGATCGTGTGGTTTTAAAAGTAGGTTCAGGAAGCTATCAATTTACTATCGAATGAGAAGAATAAGTCTGTTTATCACCACCATAATTTTTGCTATCAATGCGCTTAAAGCACAAGATAAAAGTGTTTCAAAGGCAGAAATGCAAGCCATTTATGAAGCAGTAAAAACCCCATACAAATATGGTTTGGTGCTTACTACGGCGTCTAAAGAGAAAAAAATAGATTGCCCAACCATTTACCGTAAAGCAGGTAAGTGGTACATAACTTATTTGGTTTTTGATGGTATAGGTTACGAAACTTGGTTGGCTAGCAGCACCAATCTTTTGCAGTGGGAAACTTTGGGTAAGCAGCTTTCTTTTAGTGATGATAACCGTTGGGATGCACACCAGAAAGCGGGTTATAATGCTTTAGTTGATACCAAATGGGGTGGTAATTATAAACTACACCGTTTCAAGGGTAAATATTGGATGTCTTATTTCGGAGGAAACAGCAAAGGCTACGAGCCTGAGCCTTTGTCTATCGGGATGGCTTATACTTCTAAAAACCCAAGCAAAGCACATGAATGGGAAAGATTAGCAAAGCCAGTTTTAAGCTCATCTGATGCCGATGTACGCTGGTGGGAAAACCGTAATAAGTTATTTAAAAGCTCTGTTATAGAAGATAAAAAGCGTTTAACCGGACATCGTTTTGTGATGTATTACAACGCAGTTGGAGATTCTTTAGTAAATAACAAGAAAACCCGTTGGTATGAGCGTATTGGGATGGCTGTTTCTGACGATATGGTAAGTTGGAAGCGTTTTCAGAAAAATCCAGTTGTTCATCATCCGGTAGGAATTACCGGAGATGGTGTTATTCAAAAAATGGGAGATACTTACGTGATGTTCTATTTCGGGGCATTTTGGCAAGATAGAAACGGTGCTTTTAACCGTTTTGCAGCCTCTAAAGATTTAGTGAACTGGACAGATTGGGAAGGCGAAAATCTCATACAATCATCAGAACCTTACGACGAATTATATGCTCATAAATCTTGGGTTTTAAAGTATAAAGGCATTGTTTATCATTTCTATTGTGCTGTTAATAAAGCTGGTGATAGGGGTATAGCTGTGGCCACATCCAAAGATTTAGGGAAAAGTAATATCAATTTTAAAGCCGATTAATCCATCATCATGAAGAAACTCTGGAGCCTTATTTTTATTCTTAGTTTATACACTCAGGTTTTTGCACAGCCTCGTACACAAATAAATTTCAATTACGATTGGAAGTTTAAGCTAGACGATGAGCCAGAAGCAAAAAATATAGCTTTTAATGATGATGCTTGGCGTAAATTAAATTTGCCTCATGATTGGAGCATCGAGGCTGATTTTGCTGAAGAGCACCCCGCAACCAATCAAGGCGGTGCTTTACCGGGCGGTATTGCTTGGTATCGTAAAACGTTTAAAACACCAGCTAATACCCAGAATAAAACAGTTTCTATACAATTTGATGGTGTTTATCAGCATAGCGAAGTTTGGATAAATGGCGTGTTTTTAGGAAAAAGACCAAACGGCTATATCTCTTTTCAATATGATATTACGCCGCATTTAAAACCAGCAAATCAAGAAAATATCATCGCCGTAAGGGTAAACAATAGCCAGCAGCCAAACTCTAGATGGTACAGTGGCTCGGGCATTTACAGAAATGTAAAATTGCTGATTACTAACCCAATAGCTATTGCGCAACATGGTGTTTTTGTAACCACACCACAAGTTTCTGCCAATGAAGCTACGCTAAAACATCAGCTACAGCTAGAAAATATCAGTACTTTAAAATCACCGCTAGAAGTAGAAGTAAAAGTTTTAAATGCAAAAGGCAAACTGGTTGCTCGTAACATTCAAACGGTACCGGTTAATCAATTAAGCGGAATCATCACACAAAATCTAAATGTTAAAAATCCTGCTTTATGGTCGCCACAAGAGCCTAATTTGTATCAGGTCATCACCAAAGTATATCAAAACAAAGTATTGGTAGACGAGCTAAAGACGACCACCGGAATTAGAAGTTTTAGGTTTGATGTTAAGAACGGTTTTTACTTAAATGATATGCCTACAAAAATTCTAGGAGTTTGTCTGCATCATGATTTAGGTGCTATAGGCGCTACTGTAAATGTTAGAGCTATGGAAAGGCAATTAGAAATACTGAAAGCCATGGGGACAAATGCTATAAGAACAGCGCACAACCCACCAGCACCAGAGTTTTTAGATTTATGCGATAAAATGGGCTTCTTGGTAATGGATGAAGCTTTTGATATGTGGAAGAAACGCAAAAATAAGTTTGATTATCACCGAGATTTTGAAGAGTGGCATGAACGTGATTTAGCCGATTTAGTAAAAAGAGACCGCAACCATCCATCGGTTTTTATGTGGAGCATTGGTAACGAGATTAGAGAACAATTTGATAGTACCGGAACTAAAATAGCAGCCAACTTGAGCAAAATTGTAAAACTGCATGACAATACCCGGCCAGTTACCACCGCTTTAACAGAGACAGAGCCTGCAAAAAACTTCATCTGGAAAAGCAATGCTTTAGATGTTTTAGGCTTCAACTATAAATATTTTGATTATGATAGCTTACCAAAACGTTTTGGCGATATTCCTTTAATTGCTGCAGAAACAACATCGGCATTACAAACCCGTGGGGTTTATGATTTAGCCGATACCTTACGTTTATGGCCAGCAAGCTCTAAAGATAAATTTGTGGTAAATGGCAACCCAGATTATACCGTAACCGCTTATGATAATGTTGCCGCTTATTGGGGTACCAGTCATGAAAAAGCTTGGAAAGCGGTAAAAGACAGAAATTTCATGTCGGGCATTTTTGTGTGGACAGGTTTTGATTATTTGGGCGAACCCGTTCCTTATGATTTCCCCGCCAGAAGCTCTTATTATGGCATTATAGATCTAGCAGGTTTTCCTAAAGATGTATATTACATGTACCAAAGCGAGTGGACAAACCAGCCTGTTTTACATCTTTTACCGCATTGGAATTGGCAAGCTGGAAAAGTGGTAGATGTTTGGGCTTATTATAACCAGGCTGATGAAGTTGAACTATTTTTGAATGGTAAATCTTTAGGTAAAAAAGCTAAAACTACTGATGAATTGCATGTTTCGTGGAAAGTTCCTTTTGAGGCAGGTACATTAAAAGCCATTTCTTATCTAAATGGTAAAGTTGTTTTAGAGAAAGAGATTCGTACTGCTGGCGCTCCACACCATATTGTTTTAAATGTAGATAGAAATAAGCTTAACGCTGATGGAAACGACTTGGCTTTTGTTACCGCAACATTGGTAGACGAGGCAGGTACAATCATCCCATATGCAGATAATCTTATCAAATTTACCCTTAGTGGAGCAGGGCAAATTGCAGGAACAGATAACGGTTATCAGGCCGATTTAAGCTCACTAAGTAAACCTAATCGTAAACTTTGGAAAGGTAAAGCTTTAGCCGTTGTAAAAGCTAGTCAGCATGCCGGTAAAATAGTTTTAACCGCTGAGGCGGATGGCTTTAAACCGGTAAGTATAAACATCAAAACTAAATAAGATGATCAAAACGAAATTTATAGCAGCTTTTGCGGTATTCATCCTTCATCATCATTTTATTGCTGCTACAGAAATTTTTGTATCCCCGAAAGGGAATAACCAAAATAAAGGAACAAAAGAGCAGCCTTTAGCTAGTTTAGATGCTGCTTTAAGACAAGCAAGAGAATTAAGACGATTAAAAAATCCGGCTATAAAAGATGGTATTACCATTTACCTAGAAGGTGGAGTTTACCAGTTAGAGCAGCCTGTTTTTATCAGACCAGAAGATTCTGGAACGGCACAATCGCCAACCATTATCAAATCTTTAGGTAAACAACAAGCTATTTTAAGTGGCGGTATCAACATCCAAAACTGGAAAAAAGTAACAAGTAAAATAGCAGGCTTGCCAGCAATAGCGCAAGGAAATGTTTATGTGGCTGATGTGCCTGTCATCGCTGATAATGCGATAGATTTTAGGCAGTTATGGGTAGGGGGCGAGAAAGCTACCAGGGCAAAAAGTACCCCAGATGTTAAAATGGATAGAATTTTAGCTTGGAATAAAGCCACAGAAAGCTGTACCATAGAAATTCCAAAATCGGGTTTAAAATATGCTCCTGGCATGGAAATGTTTATCCACCAATGGTGGGCAATAGCTGTTCTTAGAATTAAAAGTATACAAACAAAAGGCAATCAAGCCGAGTTGTTTTTTTACCAACCAGAAAGTAAAATACAATCAGAACACCCTTGGCCAGCCCCTTGGATTTCTAAAGAAACCGGAAACTCGGCTTATTACCTCAGTAATGCTTTAGCGTTTTTAGATGAACCCGGCGAATGGTTTTTAGATAAAGCCAACAGAAAAATTTATTACTGGCCAAAAGCAAATCAGCAGCTTAATAAAACCGAAGTTATAGCACCTGTTCTAGAAAATTTAGTGCAAATAAAAGGTACAGCTGAGCAGCCTGTAAGTCATGTAAAGTTTGATAATATTGCTTTCCAATACAGCAATTGGTTACGTCCGTCGCAGCAAGGGCATGTGCCTTTGCAAGCTGGCTTGTTTCTTTTGGATGCCTATAAATTAAAAATCCCTGGAACGCCAGATAAAGCAGGTCTAGAAAACCAAGCTTGGGTAGGCCGACCAAAAGCGGCTGTAGAAGCAGCTTATACAACAGCTACCAGCTTTCAAAATTGCCGTTTTCAATACCTTTCTTCTATCGGTTTAGACTACCAAAGAGGCAATTTGCAAGATACTATCAATGGCAATTTATTTAAAGATATTGGTGGCTCGGCCATTTTAGCCGGTGTTTTTTCTGATGAAGCTATGGAAGCCCATTTGCCTTATCAGCCTAAAGATGAAAGAGAGCTAACCCAAAATTTACAAATTACCAATAACCTCATTACCAATGTAACTCACGAGGATTGGGGTTGTGTAGGTATTGGAGCTGGTTTTGTGAAAGGAATTAACATCGCTTACAATGAAATTAATGAGGTTTCTTATACTGGAATCTCCGTAGGTTGGGGTTGGACAAAAACCATCAACACCATGAGCAATAATCGCATACATGCTAATAAAATACATCATTATGCTAAACATTTGTATGATGTTGCTGGGTTTTATACTTTATCGGCCCAGCCAGGTTCTAGCATCACAGAAAATGTGGTTGATAGTATTTACAAAGCACCTTATGCCCATTTACCAGAGCATTGGTTTTATTTCTATACCGATGAAGGAACGAGTTATTTTACCGTAAAAGACAATTGGTGTCCGGCAGAGAAATTCCTGCAAAACGCCAACGGTCCTAATAACATATGGATAAATAATGGCCCTATGGTTAAAACAGAAATTAAGCAGGCGGCTGGCTTACAAAAATCATATCAACACCTTTTAAAAGAGCAAGTTGCAGCAGATAAACGTTGGGAAATTAATTTTTATAATGATGCTAAAAAGTAGTTTTTTAAAGTACATAAGCCTTGTTTTTTCCTTTTGGATGATGGTACAGGTTTACGCTTGCCAATTTCCAAAGCAAAAGCCTGATATGCAAAAGCCAGCTATCATAGAAATGCTTTATCAGGATACTAGCGAGGCGACCATCAATCAGCTAAAAGCTTTATTGAAAGAAGATGAGCAGCTTTTTAGATGGAAAACGCATTTTGTAGTTTATGGAAAAGGCCTTAATTCCGCTTTAGGCGATAGCTTAAAAATGAGATTTCCCGAAGCAGAACTTAAACAACATGATGATTTGTTTTATGAGTTTAACCGTTCTTATTGTACCGATACGACTACAGCTAAGGATTGGGAACACATTCTGTTAACAGCCAATTTAGTAGCCGATACTAATTTGCAAAACGAATATTTAAAATATCATGCCACACAGTTTAAAGAGTGGCCAGAGGTTTCAAAAGGCTTTTGTAATGCCAGTTTCCAACAATTGCTTTTGTTTAAAAACGGCAGACAATTGATGTTGGTTATCAGCATCCCGAAAGGAAAAACTTTAGACGAGTTAAACCCAAAAACAACAGAAAATAACCCTAGGGTAAACGAGTGGAATAAAATTATGAGTAAATATCAAGAAGGAATAGCCGGAACCACCAAAGGAGAAACATGGGTGTTTTTTAATAGTATAAAGTAGAAAGTATAAAGTAAAAAGACCCTAAAATCCAATCAATAAATTAACCACCTAACTCCCGATAGCTATCGGGACTAACAAACTAACCAACCAACCAACTACACCATGTTAAAATTAGGAATATTAGGTTTAGGAGAAGGTAGAAGTACCATTGCGGCTGCCTTAAATAGCTCAAAAATTGAGTTAAAGATGATGTGCGATTTAAGCGAAGAGGCTTGCAAGCAAAGAGCTAAAGAGTTTGATTTTCATCATTACACTACCAGTTATCAGGAAATGTTAAATGATGCGGAGATAGATGCTATTGCTATTTATACGCCTGATAAATTACATGCAGAACATGTGAAAATGGCACTTAAGCATGGTAAGCATGTCATCTGTACCAAACCATTTATTGACGATTTGGCTGATGCTAAAGAGCTTTTAGAATTAAGTAAGCAAAGCGGCAAGAAAGTATTTGTTGGACAAAGTTCTCGTTTTTTCGAGCCTGCTAAAAGACAAAGAAAAGATTTTGAAGCAGGTTTAATTGGAGATTTAATTACCATAGAAGCGCAATACCATGCAGACCATAGGTGGTTTTTAGAAAAGCCTTGGGCTTTAGAATCATCTTTTAAATGGTTGTACGGAGGTTTAAGTCACCCGGTAGATTTTATACGTTGGTATTTACCCAACATAGAAGAAGTGATGGGTTATGGCATGTTAAGCGAAAACGGTAAAAAAGGTGGCTTAAAAAATGAAGACACCATGCACTTCATCTTTAAGGCTAGCGATGGCAGAATTGCCAGAGTAAGTGGTGCTTATACCGGCCCCACGCAACCTGCACAAAGAGATAGCGGTATGAGTACCATTTTAAGAGGGACAGAAGGTGCCAGCCAAGCAGATTACCACGAATTGCGTTATGCCGTAACCGATAAAACAGGAGAAGAAAAAATCATCATTTGGGGCGATAGCACCTTAAAATATTATTTCCGTTTTGAAGGGCAAAGTCACCATGCGGGCGAGTATCAAAACTATTTAGAATACTTTGCCGATAGCATTGAACAGAATTTTACCGCTTACCCCGATATGCAAGAGGGGATAGGAACCGTAGCTTTATTACAAGCCATGGATAAATCTTTAAAAACAGGTATGCCGGTAAAAATTAAAAATATTCTTAACAATTACGGATTGTAATTAAACAATAGAAACCAAATTATAAAATAAAATAATCAACCAACTCTCTCATCAAGAGGGATTTCGGGATGAAGCCCATAAAAGTTATGAAAGATATCCATCAATACCTTAATTTTCTGGATTACACTGTTATCATTGTTTATCTACTTAGTTTATTGGCTTTAGGCTATTGGGTAAGTTTTGTCAAAAAAAAGCCAGAAGGGGAGAACTTATTTCTTGCTGGAAACTCTTTAAAATGGTACAGTATAGGTTTGAACATGTGGGGAACAAACGTGGGTCCTTCTATGCTTATTGCATCGGCTAGTATAGGTTATACCACCGGTTTGGTAGCAGGTAATTTTGCATGGTATGCTTTTGTATTCATATTTTTATTAGCAGTTGTATTTGCACCACGTTATCTGAAAGCGCAAGTTTTAACTCTACCAGAATATATGGGAAAACGTTTTGGAAACTCAACTAGAAATATCCTAGCTTGGTATACACTCATCACAATTCTTATTTCATGGTTGGCATTAACACTATTTGCAGGTGGTATACTTATTAGACAACTGCTAGGTTTTCCTATGTGGGCGTCCGTTATTACTATGGTGATATTAGCTGCATTTTTCTCCATTGCCGGGGGCTTAAAAGCCATTGCCTATACCAATGTTTTCCAAATGTTGTTACTGATAGCTGTTTCTTTATTATTGGTGATCATAGGTTTTAATAAAGCTGGAGGTATGATGGCTGTTTATGAGCAAACACCTGCCTCATACTGGAACTTATTATTACCAGCTGATGATAAAAATTATCCTTGGTTGGCTATCGTTTTAGGTTATCCCATTATGGGAGTATGGTTTTGGTGTACAGATCAATCTATGGTACAGTCTGTTTTAGGAGCAAAAAACTTGGAAGAGGGGCAAAGAGGAGTAAATCTCATCGGTTGGTTAAAAATTTTAGATGTGCCGCTATTCATCATTCCAGGTATATTATGTTATGTATTATATCCAGATTTGAACAATCCAGATGAAGCATACATGACTATGGTAACACGTTTATTTCCTCCAGGTTTAACCGGGTTAATCATTGTTGTATTGATAGCTGCATTGGTGAGTACTATTGGATCGGCACTAAATTCTTTAAGTACCGTTTACACGATGGATATCTATGTCAAGAAATATTATCCAAACGCTACACAAAAGCAAATTGTTAAAACGGGCAGGTTGGTAAATGTAATAGGCGCTATCATAGCTATCTTTTTAACTTTAGCTATAGATAGTATTAAAGGCTTAAACTTGTTTGATGTATTTCAGTCTATTTTAGGTTTTATAGCTCCACCAATGTCAGTAGTGTTTCTATTTGGTGTATTATGGAAAAAGACCACTACAAAAGCAGCAAATTTTACTTTAATAGGAGGTACAATTATCAGTTTAGGTATAGGTGTTTTATACTTATGGATTTATCCGGTAGCAAAATTTGATTTTTGGCCACATTTTCTCTTACTCTCTTTTTATATTTTTATATTGCTATCGGCATTAGCTTTTATCATTACTTTGGCAGATAAAAAAGGTATAACCCATAGCAACAATACTTTAGATAGCCGTAATTTAGCTAAACCCTCTCAAACGGTTTGGTTACTATGGGCTTTACTCATAGCTGTAATGATTATTCTATACACCGTATTTAATGGACATTAAGGTCTGATAATTTTATCAGCTTTTTTATTCTTGTATTTGAAAATTAGTCAATGTTATGTTTAATTTTTAAACTGGCAGTGTCTCTTTTATAAATATTACCTTTCTCGTAAAAAACATCAGATAAATAAAAATACGCTTCAAACACGTTTTAAACTAATATTTACCCCTTAACAAACTAATTAATATCCCTTTTAAGAAGTAAAAGTTCTCCAAATTCGGTTAATGCTAACCAAGCATATTAAAACCAATAAATGAATTTTTTATGAGGATACTTTTACTGATTATTCTTACGGGTATACAAACAGTTTCATGGGCGCAACAACGCTTTGTTGATTTCAATTCTAGTATACCTAATAATTGGTCTACCAACAGTGGGCAAATTATATTGAGTGATGAGCATGTAAAAGGAGGGGCTAAATCTTTAAAGTGGTTACCTCAAAGTGGTTCAGTTTTAACTGCAAATAACCTTAATATTCCTTCCTCTGAAATAGGGAATTTTTCATCAAGCTGTGCACAGTTTTTGGTTTACAGCTCTAGAAATAGTACAGATACTTTATTATTTAGATTTTATGATACTGGTGGTGTTTTAAGAAGACAAGGCCGTATGTTACTAAATTATACCGGTTGGAGAGAGTATCATAGAAGTTATAGGTATGATTATAACAATGGTAACGAGTCTTTTTCTTTTACCTTAAACAGGATGGAAGTGGTGTATCGTCCGTCTTCTACTAGTCTAAATACACTTTACCTAGATGAAATGCTTTTTGTAGGAAATACAGAACAACGTATTCCGGGGCCACATTTAAGATTAGATGTGCAACATTTTGTTGTTACTTCGCCATATACTTCGGGTTTAGTAAATTGGTTAAACCAACCGCAGCAAAATATACCTAGTGCTACACAAGCAGAAATTTCTGCCATTCAAACCATCAGAAATACTTATAACAGAACACTTACTACACCCAATACAACAGTATTACAAGCGGCTAAAGATTATGTAAATAGTTTAGACATTACCACTAATCCTGATGGTTCTTTAAAAGGTGTAGGTGTAAACGTATTTGATGAAGCTACGCTACTAACTATTTCTATCCATTGTGGTGCTTTAGCCAGAGCGCATGCTGTAAATAATGATGCTACAGCCTATAATCTGCTACAAAAATTATTAGCTTATCTTGTTTTAGAGCAGGGTTTGGCAGAAGGAGCCAGAAATGTAATGCCTTATAATGATTACACTGCATCGCGTAATTTTCCAATAGGTTTCTTAGAAGCATACCCTTATATACAAGATGCGGCACTTCAAGCAGAAGTGTTAAAAATGTTGAAATGGTCTCATGAGTTTAATAAAATTTATGCAATAAATCCAACGCCAGGACAAAATACAGACTTCATACACGTAAAGTCTAATTTTTTGATAGAATTAGCTTTACTAGGAGCTAATCATGATGAAATAGCTCGAGATTTAAGAGAATTTTCTGCTTTTTTAGAATATGCGGTAGAGATAAGTCAAGGTGCACTGGATGGTATAAAACCAGATGGTACTTTTTTTCATCATAACTCGCAACATATTAGTTATGCTTATGCCTACGCTACTTGGATAACCAGAGCTTTCGAACTCAGAGGAACACCTTTTAGAATTACCCAAACAGCCTATGAAAAGATGTGTTTCTTTATGAAAAGTCTTTTCTTAGAAACCTCTAAAGGAGCAATTTATCCACATGCAGCATCAGGTAGAGGCCCTTTCCCATCTGGCGTTCCGGTTAATGTAACTGCTTTTGAAAGATTAATTACCGTTGGCGGAGATTTGCTTGGAAGCAGTTTTGAGCCAGAAATGGCAAAGTTTTATAATTACATTTTTCAAACCAATAGGTATAACGTTGCCAATATCAATCTAGATGGTTTCCATCAGTTTAATTACGGGCAAACTGGTATCATGCGGAAAGGCAGATGGATGGCAGCTATGCGAGGTTTTACTGATTATATGTTTGGAGCCGAAATTTATAGCGAAGCAAATAGATACGGACGTTACCAAAGCTATGGTTCTTTAGAAATATTGTACGACGGTAGTTTAGCATCATCTGGTTATATAGCAAATGGTGCCGGCTGGGATTGGAATATGATGCCAGGCACAACCAGTTTACGTTTAGCGTATGATAATTTAAAACCTTTAATTGCGGGTACTGCATCAGAATATCAGGCAGATAATTTTGTTGGAGCCTTAGCAGATGGTAATTATGGCGTATTTGGGATGAATTTTATAGAAGACGCAGGCTCTAAATACACCGCTAATAACTTAAAATTTAAAAAATCTGTATTTACTTTTGATTCTTTATTGGTTTGCTTAGGTAGTAATATTAGTGCTACCAATAACTCAAATCAAGTTATCACAACTCTTTTTCAGGGTGTTAATGCCAGTTCTAATCCGGCTATTTATTTAAACTCTTCAACACCAACAAGTACTACATATAGCGGCGAGATTTCTACAACAACTAATCCGGTATGGTTGGTAAACGCACAAACTACTGGTTATTATATCCCGGTAGGAAATGGAAACATACAAGTATTTAGAGGGCAGCAGTCTACCCCACAACATACTACTAATAATACCAGCACTACATCAACAGCAAATGCAAGTAAAGCTTGGTTATTACACGGTACCAGACCAACTTCGGCAAAATACCATTATACGGTGGTACCAAATATTTCTCCACAAAATATGAATGCATTAGCGCAGCGTATAACAAACGGAGAAATTTATCAAGTATTAAAACAAACAGATTCTGTACATGCTGTACGCTATATTCCGGCAAATATCATATCCTACACTTGCTTTTTACCACAACCCAATATCAATGTAGGTTACCTTAAAGGAATATCTGGACGAGCTTTGTTAACCTTGAGAGAGGCCGGAGATACTTTAATTGTTAAAATTGCTAATCCTGATTTAAATGCCGTAACCAACGCAACTAGTGGTTGGGTTTCATCTGCTAGCTTAATCACTGTAAACTTAACAGGTAAGTGGCGAGTGGTAAATAATACTAATAATGCAGCTTTAGCGCAAATCACCAATGGTTTAAATGCAAGTTTCACTTTAAAGGATGGTTTTTCTGCAAGTTTAGTACTGGTTAAGGATACAACCTTGCCCGTTGAGATGAATAGTTTTGAAGGGACTGTTAAACCAGAAGGTATAGCTTTAAAATGGCAAAGTATTACAGAGCGTAATACCAATTTTTACACCTTGTTCAGAAGTGTAAACGGTATTGATTTTGAACCTATCTACACTATTGATGCAGCAAAAAACACCAATGCTGTAACTGATTATACTTTTACTGATAAAAATTACCCTAGCTATTATCCTCAGTTGTATTATAAACTCCTTTTAACAGATCAAGATGGTACTATTAGTTATGAGTCAACTATTAGTGTAAAATTATTAACAGCAGGATCAGAATTGATCCTGTATCCTAACCCTAGCGACAAAGAAATTTTCTTACAGTATCCTGATGAATTTAGGAAACAAATACGAGTACGTATCCATGATACGCTTGGCAGAGAAGTATTTGATAAAACTTACAGCGTACAGGAACAAAAACTTATACAACTAGATATTTCTACTCTTAGTGCGGGTATGTATATGATAAGTGCATCAGAAAATCAAACCCTTATTACAAAAAAAATCATTAAAAAATAAAACCAAATAATTAAAATTATGAAAAGAAAACTACTTCTTGGCTTAGGCTTACTGTTAAGTTCTGGTATAGCAAAAGCACAATTTTTACCTTTTAACAAAATTATAAATGTTAATTTAAACAGAGGGGCCTCGCCAGCTAATGACACAACTGCAGCGGGTGTAAATAATAAATATTTTGAATCTCCTCTGCCAAGTTCTTTAACAAGTATTCAAGGAAGATTTTTTCCAAATATTACAGATGGTGCTTACAGATTAAGAGCACTATGCTATGGAACAAACGGAGAGTTTAAATTAGAAGGAGATGTTTTATCTATTAAAAACTCTACTACGAGCATAGCTAAAGCTGCTGTTTTTAATATTGCTAATGCTAACCCTTTAGTTAAATTTAAGTTTACATTAGATATGCCTGCTTTTGCAACTGCAAATAGTGCCTTAGTTATTGCATTTGGTAATACAGTTGGCGGCTCAGCTTTAATTAGCTCCAGTAGTCCTTTCAGTAGTGCAGGGGATATTTTTGGTACTTTTAGAGTTATTAGAAGCGGAAGCTTTATAACACAATATAGACCGCTTGATGGTTCTCCTGCTAATCAAGTTAATACAGCAACTCCCTACTTAATCAAAGCCAGTTTATCTCAAGTTGTTGAAATTTTTGCGAATAGCAATTCTACATCTTCAACTTATAGCTATGGTACAAATCCTTCTGTAAATATTCCAGCTAATACTTATCATGTTTATGTTGATGGTGTAAAATATGCCGAGGATTTTCCTAAAGCTTCATCAGCCTATACACAAACAAATATAAATGCAATTTCATTTACTCTTTCTTCAAATGCTACCCAAGAAACTGTTAAAATTTCTAATATTTCTGTAACCTATCCAGCAAGTACAGTACCAGTATCATTTACCTCTTTTACAGGAGAAAATACAGCTAGCGGTATTCTTTTAAACTGGAAAACAGCTTCAGAAAAAAGTAATTCTCATTTCGAAATTTTTAGAGCAGGAGAGGACAAAGACTTTAAATTTGTTTCACGCATAAATGGTAAAGGCAACTCAGACGCTATACAAAATTATAGCTATACGGATAATAATCCTTTAAATGGCAATAACTATTACCAATTGAAGCAAGTTGATTTTGATGGTACCGAAACTATTTATAACCAATTGGTGGCGGTTAAATCATCTTTAAGCAACCAAAACTTTAAAGTATATGTTAATGAAGAAGGTCTTTTAAATGCCTACATTAATGCTTCTTCTTCTACAGTAGCTAAAATTACCGTTTATGATATTAGTGGTAAAAAAGTTTTTGAAAGTAGCCAAAACCTACAAGCAGGTGATAATGCAATTAAGATAGCAATCCCTACCATTCAAGCAGGTGTTTACGTTGCCAGAATAACAGCTAATGGCTTAAACGCACAAACAAAATTTGTAAAAAAATAAAATGATAATCATCATTCATCATGATGAACCAATTGATGAAAATTTTTATATTAGAAATAGCTTTAATCATAAGCTATTTCTAATATTTAAAGAATTTGCACCCCTATTCACACTAAATTTTACCCCTTTTTTAATGTAATCAATACCCAAATTTGGATAAGCTTTTACATCAACCATATACATGGTGTAAAAAATTAAAACCACTATAAACTAAAAATATATGATTAGGAAGATTTCAATATTAATCTTATTCATGCTTCCGCTAGTAAGTTTACAAGCACAGCAAACAAGGCAAATAACGGGTAAGGTTACCGATGCTGCTCTAGGAGACCCCTTAATTGGTGTAAGTGTAGCTGTTAAAGGAAGTACACTAGGCGCTGTTACAGATATCAATGGTAAGTATACCATCAAAGTGCCTACAGCCGCCACCACTATTTTACAGTTTCGTTATCTAGGTTTTACCACACAAGAGGTTGTAATTGGTAATAAAACCACCATAGATGTAGCACTAAGATCTGATAATAAGGCTTTAAGTGAAGTCGTTGTTATTGGTTACGGTGAAGTGCAACGTAGAGATTTAACAGGTTCTGTAGGCTCTGTAAACATGGAAGAGTTACAAAAAGCCCCAGTTGGTTCTGCTATAGAAGCATTGGCAGGTAGAATAGCCGGTGTACAAGTAAGCTCAGAAAGTGGTAAACCAGGTTCTGGTGTTAACATTGTGGTTAGAGGGGCAAACTCTTTAACACAAGATAACTCACCATTATATGTTATTGATGGTTTTCCTACTGAGGATGCAAATGCTGGAGTATTAAATCCGGCAGAAATAGAGTCTATAGAAGTATTAAAAGATGCTTCTGCAACAGCTATTTATGGCGCAAGAGGAGCAAATGGTGTAATCCTAATTACCACAAAAAAAGGTAAAGAAGGTCCGCCGGTAATCAATTACCAAGGTTACGTAGGTGTTCAACAAATCATCAATACTATCGATGTTATGGGACCCTATGAGTTTGTAAAACTACAAGCAGAGCGTGATCCGGTTGGCATACAGCTTAATTATTTTAGAGATGGTAAAACATTAGAAGATTACAGAAATGCAGAAGGTACAGATTGGCAAGATAGATTATTCCAAAGCTCGCCTATGCAAGACCATTCTCTATCTATAAGAGGAGGTACAAAAAACACCAAATATTCATTATCTGGAAATATATTCGATCAAAAAGGAATCATCATAAACTCTGGTTTTAACCGTAAACAGGGTAGGTTTACTTTAGACCAGACTTTTAATGATAAACTTAAAGTAGGTACCAATGTATTGTACTCTGGTACCAAAACATTCGGATCTAATCCAGCCACACCAGACCAAAATTTCTCGGCTATGAATTATCTAATGTATAGCGTTTGGGGATATCGTCCGGTTACGGCCACAGGGGTAGAGCTAGACGATTTATTGTTAGATCCTGAAATTGATAACCCGTTAAACGATTATCGTATAAATCCTATTTTATCTGCAAGAAATGAGCTTAGAGAAACATTTACCAACCGTTTAGTAGCTAACGGGTTTTTAGAATATGCGCTTGCAAAAGATTTAAAAATTAAAATATCCGGAGGGGTTAATAATACTTCTACCAGACAAGATGTTTTCAATAACTCACAAACCAGATATGGCTACTTTGGTAGTACTGATAAAGTAAATGGTGCTGTTACCTATACTGATAACAATACATGGTTAAACGAAAACATCATTACTTACAATAAAAAAATAAATAAAGACCATACTATTAACCTAGTGGGTGGTGTTACATTTCAGGAAAATACTTTTAAAAGATATGGTTTAAGAGCAACACAATTGCCTAATGAAATATTGGGTTTAGCAGGCTTAAGCCAAGGTATACAACAACCAGTAACCTCTTTAAATACAGATTGGTCTTTGATGTCTTACCTTTCAAGAATTAACTATAATTACAAAAGCAAATATTTAATAACAGCATCATTTAGGGCTGATGGTTCTTCAAAATTTAGACAAAATAACCAATGGAGTTATTTCCCTTCTGCAGCATTTGCATGGCGAGTGATTAATGAAGATTTTATGAAAAACCAAAACATATTTTCTGATGCTAAATTTAGGTTAGGATATGGTGTTACAGGTAATAACCGTGTAAATGATTATCCCACTTTTGCCGAAATAAATTTTGATAACACTGGCCCAACAAGCAATGGTTTCTATTCTTTCAATAATAACTTAGTACAAGGTATGTATTTAAGTTCTATTGCAAATCCAGATTTGAAGTGGGAATCTACAGCCCAAACCAATATTGGATTTGATTTAGGCTTTTTAAAACAACGTATTACTTTTACTGCTGATTATTACAAAAAAGTAACATCAGATTTATTACTTAACGCTTTACTTCCTTACTCAACTGGATACAGTTCTGCATTTAAGAATATAGGTAAAACATCAAACGAAGGTTTAGAATTAAGTGTTATCAGTCAGAATATTGATACTAAAAACTTCTCATGGAGTACTTCTATCAATATCGCTTTTAATAAAAATAAAGTACTAGAGCTTAGCCAAAATCAAGAAAGCTTAATACGTACAGTGCCTTGGGATCAAAATTTCAGAGAAATACCAGCATATATTACCAAACTGGGTCAGCCTTTAGGTCAAATGTATGGTTACATCTGGGAAGGCGTATACAATTATGATGATTTTGATTTATTACCAAGTGGAGCTTATCAGTTAAAAGATAACGTTGCTACCAATGGTAATACAAGAGCATTAATAAAACCCGGTGATATCAAATACAGAGATTTAAATGCCGATGGTGTTGTAAACGATTTAGATAGAACGGTAATAGGAAGAGGTTACCCGATACATCAAGGAGGTTTTAGCAATAATTTCAGATATAAAAATTTTGATTTAAACCTGTTTTTCCAATGGTCTTATGGTAATGATATTTTAAATGCAAACAGACTTTTGTTTGAAGCAGGTAACAGACCAGGCTTAAACCAATATGCAACTTTTTCAAACAGATGGACTCCAGAAAACACCAATACCACTATGTTTAGAGTAAACGGGCAAGGTCCAAACGCTTACTCAAGTCGTATTGTAGAAGATGGTTCTTATTTAAGATTAAAAACCGTTGCTTTAGGTTATAACATTCCTCCAGCCGTATTAAAACGCTTAAAAGTTAAATCGGTAAAAGTTTATGCCTCGGCACAAAATTTATTAACCTTTACCAACTACACTGGTTTTGATCCTGAAGTTGCCGTTTACTACTCGGCCTTAACACCAGGGTTTGATTATTCTGCATATCCTCGCCCTAAAACAATTGTGTTTGGATTTAATGTTTCTTTATAAACTGATTGATATGAAAACTCAACATAAAAATTTTAAAATAAAAACTAAGTCTTTTTTCAGTCTACATCATCCGGTAGCTGCATTTAAGAAAACAGCCTTAATAAGCTTTAGTGCCATTTTATTGTTAACCCAAAGTGGCTGCGAAAAATTCTTAGATAAAGAACCCAAATTTATTGTTAAAGAGAACTATTATAACAATGAAACCGACGTTAATATAGGTCTTGCTGGTGTTTACGAAATATTAGGTAAAGAAGAGGTTTATGGTGGTGCTTTACTATTAGATTTAAATGTTGCCGATGACGGTTTTTACTCTAGAAGTGCTTTTACTATAGGTACTGCCGTTTACAATTTCGACGCATCAACCAATACAGTAACCAACTTATGGAGGTATTTATACGAAGGCATAGAAAGAGCCAATGTTTTTTTAAGTAGGATAGACCAAGTACAAATGTCTGAGGAGAATAAAGCAGTAGCCAAAGGTGAAGCTAAGTTTCTAAGAGCATATTACCACTTTTTATTGGTAAGTAATTGGGGTGATGTTCCTTTAAAAATACAACCTACTGCCTCAGTAAATGATGTAAATATTAAAAGAACGCCACAAAGAGAAGTTTACAACTTTATTGTAAGCGAAATGGAAGAAGCCGAAGGCTTAGTAAGAACAGCAACACAAGTAGGTGCCGGTGGTAGAATTTCAAAATCTGCCGTTAGAGGCATTTTAGCTAGGGTTTACTTGAAAATGGCAGGTGCACCTTTAAATGATGTTAGTAAGTATGCAGAAGCTTTAAAATGGGCCAGAAAAATTGTTTATCCAGATAATGGTCCTAAAGAACACCGTTTAAATCCAGATTTTAAACAAATATTTATCAATTACGCTGCTGATAGATATGATATTGGCGAGTCTATTTGGGAGGTAGAATTCTTTGGAAACAGAGGTGGCGATTTTGAATCTGGTCGTGTAGGCAATACTTTAGGCTTACAATGTAATGATGAAGTATTTGGTTATGGCTATGGTTTTATAAATGCTACTCCAAAATTATATAACCGCTATGGTGCTACAGATAGCAGAAGAGACTGGACAATTGCTCCGTATCAATACGTTTATAATAACGTAAATAACCTTCAGGTGGTTAGAGATTCTACCTTTTGGACAAGCGCACAACTTTATAATAGAAACTGCGGTAAATACAGAAGGGTTTATGAGGTTGTAAAACCAAAGAATAAAAACTATACCCCTATGAATTATCCTTTATTACGCTATGCCGATGTATTGTTGATGTTAGCAGAAGCAGAAAATGAGGTTAATGGTCCAACAAGTATTGCAACCACAGCACTTAAAGAAGTAAGAGATAGAGCCGGTGCTACAGATGTTACTGCCTTAGCTACCAGTAAAGAAGAGTTACGTAGATTAATTAGAGAAGAACGTTTTCTTGAATTAGCCTTTGAAGGTTTAAGGAAGTTTGATTTGATAAGATGGGATATTTTTACATCAGAAATGAACCAACTTGCCAGTGATATACAAAGTACAGCACCTACTAATTTTAGGTTTGCTGCACTAGCTGGTAGTAATGTTACGCCTAGACATAACTTATTGCCTATTCCAATCTTAGAACTCTCTCTAAACGGTGGAATGACACAAAATACAGGATGGTAAAATTTAAATTTAAAACGTCATGATAAGAAAAATATATATCATACCTCTTTTAATCATGTTGTTCTCAGCATGTAACAAAAAAGAAGTTACCGAGCTTAGTTTCTCTGTTAAAACAGAAAAAAATAGCTACAAAGTAGGAGATACCGTTAAATTTTTAATCTCTGGAAATCCAGAACAACTTATATTTTATTCTGGATTAGAAGGCAGCAGATACATTTATAAAGACAGAACAGTAGCAGAAAGCGATAATATTACAGTAGAATTTGCCACCAATAGAAGATACGGTTCTGATGTTCAGCAACCTCGATCTTTCAGGGTTTTTGCTTCGCAAAAATTTAATGGACAATATACAGAAGCTAATATCAATGAATCTGCAGATTGGACAGATATCACAACAGCATTTACCTTATCCGGATTGCAATCAAACGATAATACTTATGTATCCTCTGGTGTGGTTAATTTATTAAGTCTTAGTAGTTTGGGTTTAACATTAGATAAAAGTAAGCCTGTTTACTTCGCATTTAAATATAATGGTGTTACTGGCTCTACCCAGCCACGTTGGTGGGTAAATAAGTTTGATATAAAAATGACTACCACAGACGGACAATTATTAACAGTTGCAGATATTGGAACTGCAGGTTGGACATCAGTTAGATTTGGAACTTCTCCTGTATCGTGGCTATTTGGCACCGATAGAATTTTAAAATTTGCAGGTGGGGCAGCTAATGTTTTAAGCAATCAAGTATGGGCGGTGTCTAACGCTTTAAATCTTACTAAAGTTAAGCCTGATAGCGGCGTAGCACTTAAAAATATGAGTACCCGTTTAGATGAATATACATTTATTTACAACCGAGCAGGTACCTACACCGTTACATTTGTAGGTTCTAACGTTAATATTTACGGAGAAACTAAGACTGTTAAAGAGCTAGAACTTACCATCAACCCTTAAAAAACAATCATAAGCACAAAAAATTAAAGATTAGTTTGGTTTGATAATGAGCATAGGTTAGCCATGTAAAAATGGCTAGCCCTGCTATACAACACGCAAAAAATAACATCAATATATAATCATGATAAAGATATCAGCCTCTGGCGCAAAGCGCATTTTTTTATTAGCAAGTTTAACATTTACAATGGCATCTTGCAGCACTCAAAAAGTTATCGAAAAAGACTTTGAGGTAGCTCAAAAGCAATACACTGTTTTGTTAAACAATTCTAAGGATTTAACTGCTTTTCCACGGTCTATCTATCCTGATGGCACTATGAAAACAACTGATGTTTGGGATTGGACAGGCGGCTTTTTCCCAGGAGGTTTATGGTATATCTACGAGTATACCCAAAAGCCAGAATGGAAAGCGGCAGCAAAACAGTGGACAGAAGCATTAGAGGCAGGTAAATTTTTAACGCAACATCATGATGTAGGCTTTGTGATGTATTGTTCTTACGGCAATGCTATACGTTTTGAAAAAGATCCCCAAAAAATTAAAGAATATCAGGATATATTAATACAATCAGCAGAATCAGCCTTAACCCGTTACGATGAGAAAGTAGGGCTTATCAAATCGTGGAATCCAAAGATGTCTTGGGATAAGAAAACTTTATGGCAGTACCCTGTGATTATCGATAATATGATGAATTTAGAATTGTTATTCTATGTTTCCAAATTAACAGGTAATCCAAAATATAAAAATGCAGCTATCAGTCATGCAACCAAAACCATGCAAAATCATTTTAGAGCTGATTATAGTACTTACCACGTGGTAGATTATGATGAGAAAACTGGTAAAGTTTTACATCAACAAACCAACCAAGGTTATGCCGATAATTCTACATGGTCTAGAGGACAGGGATGGGCAATTTACGGCTTTACATTAATGTATCGTGAAACACAAAACCCAGAATTTTTAGCTGCTGCAGAAAAAGCTGCTGATTTCTTTATAAATCATCCAAACTTACCAAAAGATAAAATTCCGTATTGGGATTTTAACGCTAACCAAGAAGGCTACACACCAGAATGGATATATCCAGAGTACAAAAAGCTAGACTATATTCCAAGAGACGCTTCTGCAGGTGCTTTGGTAACCTCTGCTTTGCTTGAGTTAAGTACTTTTAGTAAATCAAAAGGAGAAACTTATTTTAAAGTAGCCGAAGAAATGCTACAATCTTTATCTAACAAACCTTATTTGGCAGAAGAAGGTACAAACTTAGGTTTTATTCTTAAACACTCTGTAGGTAGTATCCCTCATAAATCAGAAATTGATGTACCACTTATTTATGCTGATTACTATTTCTTAGAAGCACTTTTACGCTATCAAAAATTAAAAGAACAATAAAATTATTCTTTTTAAAATATTTAATAAGTTTGGGGAAATATCCATACACTTTTCAATGATGAATAGAAAGCCTTTTTTAGCATTATTTGCCGTAACAACCATTTTAGTATCCTTTACCAATCCTATTAAAATTTATAAAAAAGATTGGATAGACCTTAATAAAAACGGTAAAAAAGACATCTACGAAGATAAAACACGCTCTATTGATGAACGTGTAGATAATTTGCTTTCGCAGATGAACCTGAACGAGAAAACCAATCAGATGGCTACTTTATACGGCTGGAAAAGAATACTAAAAGACTCTTTACCTACCGCTAATTGGAAAAACGAGATTTGGAAAGATGGTATTGCCAATATTGATGAGCATTTAAACGGCTTTTTAAACTGGAATAGTGTAGAAACCAAACTTGATTTAGTTACCGATATTAAACGCCATGTATGGGCTATGAATGAGACACAGCGCTTTTTTATAGAGCAAACTCGTTTAGGTATCCCGGTAGATTTTACTAATGAAGGCATCCGTGGTATAGAGGCTTATGAAGCTACAGGTTTTCCTACGCAATTAAATATGGGCATGACTTGGAATCCATCTTTGGTACACCAAATGGGGGTTATTACAGGTAAAGAAGCCAGAGCTTTAGGTTATACCAATGTTTATGCACCAATTTTAGATGTTGCCCGCGATCAACGCTGGGGTCGTTTAGAAGAAGTTTATGGCGAGGACCCATATTTAACCGCTCGCTTAGGTGTAGAGATGGCAAATGGTATACAATCTGCCGGTGCAGCATCAACCCCAAAACATTTTGCTGTTTATAGCGCTAACAAGGGGGCTAGGGAGGGTTTAGCCCGTACAGACCCACAGGTTTCTCCTCGCGAAGTAGAAGATATTTTGCTTTATCCTTTCAGAAAGGTAATTAAAGAAGCCAATATTATGGGGGTTATGAGTTCTTATAATGATTATAATGGCATCCCAGTTTCTGGTAGCAAATATTGGTTAATAGATAGGTTAAGAACCGATATGGGTTTTACCGGTTATGTAGTGAGTGATAGCGATGCTTTAGAATATCTTTATAACAAACACCATGTTGCAGCTAATTTAAAAGAAGCTGTTTACCAGGCTTTTATGGCTGGTATGAATGTAAGAACAACTTTTAGAGCTCCGGATAGTATTATTTATGCTTTAAGAGAATTGGTGCAAGAGGGCAGGATTCCGATGGATACCATTAACAGCCGTGTAAAAGATGTTTTAAGAGTAAAATTTAAATTAGGTTTGTTTGATGAGCCTTACGTTAAAAATGCCGAAGAAAGTGCAAAATTGGTAAACAACCTAAACCACCAAAATGTAGCTTTACAAGCATCCAAAGAAAGTTTAGTGCTTTTAAAAAATAGCAATAATGCTTTACCAATTTCAAAGAAATTAAGTTCGGTAGCAGTTATTGGTCCAAACGCAAAAGATAATGATTATGCACATACCCATTACGGGCCGCTAAAATCGGCTAGTGTTACCATTTTAGAAGGTATCCAAAATAAAATCGGCAAAGCCAAAGTTTTATATGCCGAGGGTAGTGCTTTAATTGATCAAAACTGGCCAGAGAGCGAAATTTTCCCAGAAGCACCAAATGCCGAAGAGCAAGCGGCTATAGATTTTGCCGTTAAACAAGCTCAAAAAGCAGAGTTAACCATTTTAGTATTAGGCGGAAATACCAAAACTGCTGGCGAAAATAAAAGTCGTACTTCTTTAGATTTGCCTGGCCATCAAATGGCTTTAGCCAAAGCTATTCATGCTACTGGTAAACCTTATGTGGTGGTTTTAACAGGTTCGCAACCCATGACTATCAATTGGTTAGACCGCTATGCGCCAGCTATTGTGTATGCAGGTTATCCAGGTGTAAAAGGTGGTTTGGCTGTTGCCGATGTTTTATTTGGAGATTATAATCCTGGAGGGAAATTAACTTTAACTTTTCCAAAATCGGTAGGGCAGTTGCCACTTAATTTCCCAACCAAACCAAATGCACAAACAGATGAAGGCGAGTCTGCCAGAGTTAAAGGTTTGTTGTATCCTTTTGGCTATGGTTTAAGTTACACTACTTTTAAATATAGCAACATTAAAATTGATAACCAATTAGCTACTAAAGATGAAGTTATGGTAAGTGTTGATATAACCAATACAGGCACATTAGCTGGAGACGAGGTTGTACAATTATACACCCGAGATTTATTAAGTACAGTTACTACATACGAGAAAAACCTAAGAGGCTTTCAACGTGTAACTCTTAATCCCGGTGAGACTAAAAAACTCGTTTTTAAACTCGTTTCTGATGATTTAATGCTTTGGAATAGAGATATGAAACGTGTTGTAGAACCCGGAGATTTTAAAGTCATGTTGGGGTCTTCATCAGAAGATATTAGACAAAGTGCAGTTTTTACGGTTAAATAAAATCTAGACGTCATGCATCAACTTGTTAAACAGTTTATCTTCATTTTATTCTTCAGTTTTAGCTTAGCCAGTCAAGCTCAGAATCATGATTTGGCTATCATTCCAAAACCTTTTTCTTATGAAAAGGTAGCTTCTTCTTTTTTAGTTCATCAGGCCACAGCCATACAAACTGATGAGAAAAGTAATGCACAAGCAGCTTATTACTTTCAAAATGAGGTTTTAAAAGCTACAGGATTAAGTTTAGGAACAAAGAAATCTGCACTTAGCAATGTCATCAGCTTTAAGCTAGTTCCACTAAAAAGTAAAGAAAGCCATCTCTATCAAATAAGAATGGCCGCCCAAAAGGTAGAAGTTATTGCGGCAACAGAAGAAGGATTATTTAGAGGAGCCTCTAGCTTATTACAAGTATTAAAGCAATCTAAAAACGCTAAGGGCAATTACGCACTTTCTTGTTGGAATATAACGGATAAAGCTTTTTTCGAGTGGAGAGGTTTGATGCTAGATGAATCAAGGCATTTTTTCGGTAAAGAAAAGGTGAAACAAATTTTAGATTGGATGGCTTTTTACAAGCTCAATAAGTTTCACTGGCATTTAACAGACCAACCAGGCTGGCGTATAGAGATTAAGAAATATCCACGTTTAACAACCGTTGGTGGCGTAGGTAATTATAGCAACCCCAATGCTAAAGCTCAATATTATAGTCAAGAAGATATTAAAGAAATTATAGCTTATGCAGCCAATAGGTTTATAGAGGTTATTCCAGAAATAGATATGCCGGGCCATGCTACAGCGGCTAATTTAGCTTATCCGCAGTTTAGTGGTGGTGGTTCGCCAAAATATCCAGAGTTTACTTTTAATCCTGCTAAAGAAGGCACTTACCAATATCTTACAGATATTTTAAAAGAAGTAAATGTGTTGTTTCCATCGCAAAAATTACATATCGGTGCAGATGAAGTGCATTTTGGAAATCAACATTGGAATGTGGATGCTGATGTTCAAAAATTAATGAAGGCAAAGAATTTTACCTCATTAAAAGAAGTAGAACATCATTTTTTATATAGGATGGGAGATAGCATCTTAAAAATGGATAATGAGATTTTAGCTTGGGATGAGGTGGTAGATTCTAAATTGCCTACAGCGCAAACAACAATTTTTTGGTGGCGACATGATAAGCCAGAAATCCTGAAACAAGCCTTATCTAAAGGATTTAAGACAGTTTTATGTCCGCGTTTACCTTTATATTTTGATTTTGTACAGGATGAAAAACACCAGATAGGGCGTAAATGGGATGGTAAATTTGTAACTATAGAGCAGGTTTATCAGTTCCCTAGTCAAGATATTTTAGGTTTAGATGGTGCTGCAAAATTGGTGCAAGGTATACAAGCTAATATCTGGACAGAGTCTATCTCTACAGAAAATCACTTAGATTATATGCTTTTCCCAAGAATTACTGCTTTGGCAGAATCTGCATGGGTTAAGCCTGATGCTAAAGATTTCACGCTATTTAAACAGCGTTTAAACCTTCACTTAAAATACTTTGCAGAAGATAGCTTGTACTATTTTTATCCATTCTTACCAGAGAAATTTCAAGAATTTCAAGGGCCAGTACAACGTAAAAAGCAAAGTGCCAGTACTGATGATTTAACCAAACAAGAAAAAGGCTTATAATGTCTAAAAAGATTAACATTTCAGAAGTTCAGCATATCAATTTTTTAAGCGATATAAGCTTGGTTTCATCAGTTTTAAATCAACAAAAAAAGCACAAAATAAATGAGACTTTTTGGCCAAACGTAGCATATAAAGGCACATGTGATGTTTCTGTTTTGTATACTGCCGATATGCTTGCACTAAGATTTGAAGTACAAGAGAATGACTTTTTAGCTCGTTATATAAATCCAAACGAGCCTGTTTATGAAGATAGTTGTGTGGAGTTTTTTTTAGCTTTTGACGATAGTGGTTATTATAATTTCGAATTTAACAGTAACAGAGCTTGTTTAGCCCAGTTTGGTACAAATAAACATGATAGAAGATTTATACTAGCTGCTGATCTTCGTAAAATAAAAATTCAGAAAAGCTTTAGGCAAAATCAAAATAGCGAACTTCCGTACAGTTGGGAGCTTACCATAATGTTACCGCTAACCGTTTTTACTCATCATCAATTAAAAACTTTAAAAGGGAAATGCTGCAAAGCAAATTTCTATAAATGTGGAGATGATTTAAAGCATCCTCATTTTCTTTGTTGGAATAAAGTAGAAAATCATGAACCTAATTTTCATTTACCGGCCTATTTTGGCGAGCTGATTTTTGAATAGCAAATAGACCCTATATAAAGCTACACATAACCAGTAACCTAAAAATTGTATATGTATTTATGTAGATGATGATGGCTTAAATATCTGTTTTAAAATTAATAGGTATACATATTGCTGTAGATGAGTTATAAAAAAAGCTGAATAAAGCTTGTTTCAGATTTGAACTCATCCCAACTATGATAAATATTATACTTGCAGAAAATCACCATACTGTTAGGAATACTTTAAAAAATTTATTGGAAAAAGATGCTGATTTAAAAATTGTAGCAGATACAGCATGTGGAAATGAATTGCTTAACCTGCTTAAAACCGGGTGTATAGCTGATATATTATTAGTAAACATCAATAAACTTGATATTGAAGGGTTGAGTTTAATAAAATTAATTAAGCAACAATATCCTCATCTTTCTATCATTATGCTTTCTGTTATAGATAATGAAGAATTTATAATAGCATTTTTTAAAGAAGGTATATCAGCCTATTTATTCAAAAATATAGAGCCATTAGAATTAAAATTTGCTATAAAACATGTTCATAGCGGTCAAAGGTACATCTGCTCAGAGTTTTCATTAAGTTTATTAGATAAGCTCACACGTTTATCTAAGCAAGAGAAAGACAAAAACTTAAAACATAATTTTTCTTCCAGAGAAATCGAAATCTTACATCTTATTGCAGATGGTTTTACCAATCAAGAAATTTCTAATAAGCTTTTCATCAGCAAAAGAACAATAGAGGGTTATAGGCAAAACCTTATTCAAAAAATCAAAGTAAAAAATACAGCAGCCCTTGTTAAATACGCCTTTTTAAACGGAATTTTAAATGAACAGAGGTCTTCTCTCTAAATTGAATACTATTTTTATCATCGCAGTTTGAAATTTTAGAGCTATTATTTTTTAATTTGGTGAGGTATTGATGTGCCAAAAAAATTATAATATTATTCTAGAAATGTAAGTAAATGGTGAATTTTGAAGTTTTTAAGAATCTAGCTCTTGCACTACCCGAGGTAAAAGAAGCCCCACATCATGATAAAACAGCTTTCAAGGTTAAGGGAAAGATATTTGCCACTTTTAATCATCAGGTTAACCGTTGTTGCTTAAAATTTAATTTAATTGATCAAGATGTTTTTAGTAAATTATTTCCTCATGTTATTTATCCTGTTCCTAATAAATTTGGTACCCATGGATGGACACTTGTGCAAAGCAGTCAACTACAAGAAGAAGTTTTAAAAGATATACTTGGTATAGCTTACTGTCAGGTTGCACCATCTAAATTAGTTGCCTTGGTAAACATAGAAAAGGAATAGACACTATAAAATTATGTAAATTAAACTCTATGATATATGAATGGTTAACAGACAGACTTGTAGCTGAAATTAAATATCTGGAAGTATTGTAAACCTTAATTGGAAAAGAGACTTTAATTTTTAATAATAAAATAAAAAGAGCCTTAAAATCACAGGATTTTAAGGCTCTTTTATGCTTGGGCAGGGAAGGAGGGAATCTAATAGAATATTTAGAGGGTATATTAGCTTTTATCAAAAAAATCTTAGACAATAATACAAAGAGGTAATGAATACACACTTTATGGGATACTGTCTATTTAATATTTTAGTTAGTTTACGAATCATCGACAAGCTTAACTTTCTTTTCCCCGATAAAATTTCAGACTTTCTTGAACGTTTACCTAATATGTTGCTTAACTCATTCTCGAGGACTTACCTATTTTTAAATTCTATATTAATTTTACTTTTTCACAATCAATATTCTGGTTATTGTTTCTTGATTGCCTACTAATTTGATTAAATAGCTTGATGATGGTAAATCTTTTACTTCTAATGTGGTCTCCAAGGCTTTTGATAATACTTCCTTTTTCTGTATTAATCTACCGTTTAAGTCTATTAGTTCTATGCTGATAAACTTTCCTGCCTCAAATACTATATTCACTAAATCTGTACTTGGATTTGGATAGATTGTTACTTTTGAATCATTTGCTAATGCTACTTTCGCACTTCTTATCCCTAACTCTTCTCTAGCTCCATCTAAATCTACCTGTACCAATTTGTAATAATTATCTCCACTTTTTGGTGTTCTGTCTGTATAGTTATATAAGCTGCGTCGAGTGGTTGTTTCATTTCCTTTTATTGTACTTAACAATACAAAGTTTTCTCCGTCTGTTGATTTTGATATTTCGAAATAATCATTGCTTTGTTCTGCAAAGGTATCCCACGTTAACAATACTGTTCCGTTTGTTTGTAATTTAGCTGAGTATTGGTTTAAAGTTACTGGTAATGTTGCTCCAACTACAATATTAAAAATAGCAGTAATTGTTCCTCCACTTCCATCGTTTGCAATTACATCTATAATAATTGTACCAATATTCGTATTTAATGGTGTGCCAGAGAATGTTCTTGTTGCCCCATCAAAACTCAACCACGTTGGTAATGCTCCTCCTCCATTTAACTGTGAAGTATAAGTTAAAGTTGTTCCTGCATCTACATCTGCAAAAGTATTTGCTGCAAATGTGAAGTTGAATAACTGGTCTTCCGTTGCGTTTTGATTCGGGATGGCATTTGCTATCGTTGGAGATTCATTCACATTATTCACCGTAATGGTAAATGCTTGTTCTCTGGTTAAACCTCCTTGGTCTGTAGTTCTTATCCTAACCGAAAAACTTGGCGTAGTTTCAAAGTTTGGACTGTTATTAATTCTTAATTCGTCTCCACTGACACTGAAACTTGCATTGTTGTCACCTCCAGTTCCTGCTACTAAAGTATAAGTAAAAGTGTTACCCACGTCCGGGTCGGTACTTGTCAAAGAACCTACTATAGAGTTTGCAGGCACATTTTCATTAATGCTTGTTGGAGTTAAAGCTATGTCTGTTGGAGCATTGTTAACTGCCCTAGTAATAATTACTGTATAGATTTTTGTAGTTCCGTTTTGCGCTGTTACTAACGTCGTTATAGTATTGCTACCTACATTTAAAGTTATCGCTCCTGATGCGTTTCCGCTGGTTACTGATATTCCATTTACAGTAACTGTTGCATTAGCATCTGCTACTGTTGGGGTGACTGTAATACTTGTTATTAAATTACTTACGCTTGCTGTATAAGCTGTCGTACTAGCTACAAAAGCTGGAGATAATGTACCTGAGCTTAGGGTTAAAGCTGATAAATCAGGGGTGTTTGACGCATTACGGATTATGGAAATATTACTTAATCCAATATTAGCAGTTACTAAATCGGGTTTACTATCACCGTCTAAATCCCCTATTGCTACAGAACGGGGACTAAATGCTGTTGTGAAATCTATTTTAGGTGCAAATGAGCCTGAAGTTATACTACCGCTAGTGCTAGTATTACGAAATACTGAAACGCTAGTTGAGCCAGCATTAGCGTTAGCAACAGCAAAATCAGGTTTATTATCGCCATCTAAGTCCCCTATTGCAACTGAAGTAGCTGTACCTGTGGTTGTAAAATCTACATTAGCAGCAAATGAATTTGCATCTATTATACCATTACTACTTGTATTACGGAATACTGAAACGCTAGATGTACCATTAGCTACCAACAAATCAGATTTACCATCCCTATCTAAATCACCAATAGCTAATAAAGTTGGAACAGCACCATACGAAATATCAAAAGCATTTGCAAATGATCCTATGTCTATACTTCCAATAACACTAGTATTACGAAATATGGAAACTGAACTTGGTGATTCATTTGTAACAGCTAAGTCTGATTTACCATCGCCATCTAAATCTCCTATAGCTATTGAATTTGGAAAACCGGATGTTGTAAAATCTACTTTTGCAGCAAATGAACTTTCTGTTATACTTCCAGAGTTACCAATATTGCGCAATATTGAAACACTATTCGAAGAATAATTAGCAACCCCAATATCTGTTCTACCATCACCATCCAAATCTCCAAGTGCTAATGAAGTTGGGGTAGATCCTGTTGTAAAATCTACCTTTGCAGCAAAAGAACCAGCCGTTATACTTCCAATTGTACTCGTATTTCGAAAGATTGAGACAGTAGTTGATGACCGATTAGCCACAGCTAAATCGGGTTTACCATCACCATCTAAATCTCCTATTGCTACAAAATATGGACTAGAACCTGTAGCAATATCAACTTTTCCACTAAATGAACCTAGAGTTAGACTTCCATTAGTACTAGTATTTCTGAATATGGAAATTGTACTTGAGTTTTCGTTAGCCACCACCAAATCAGCTTTACCATCGCCATCTAAATCCCCTATAGCTACTGATAATGGAGAAACACCTGTTTCAAGATCTACTTTAGGTATGAAATCATTAGCCGTTATTGCGGTTTTTACTGGGGAATAAATTGGGTTAAAGGATTGCATACTATAAGCAACTAATTGAGATGTTGTATTTAGAACAGTAATAGGTGCAAAAGTAGCTCCTGTTGGGACAGTTACTGTTATACTGGTTGCTGTTGCTGCTGTTACAGTGGCTTTTGTTGCACCAAAAAACACTATATTACTTGCGGTGTTAGTGTTAAAACCTGTACCTGTTATAGTTACAATATCGCCAGGTTTGGCGCTCAATGGGGTAAAGCTTGTTATGGTTGGTGGTGGTGCAACATAATTATAAACCCATACTGCACCTCTATTTACATTATCACTATTACCGCTTACTAGGGTGGTATTACCGTCCGCACTAATGCTAACTGACCATCCTTGTCTTGCTGCTCCTGTTGCGCCTGTGCCTAAAAGTTTATTTCCTAGTTGAGTCCAAGTACTTCCGTTACGAGTAAACAACCATGCTGCACCCGCATTACTTTCATCTGTATCTCCTCCAACAATTGCTGTATTGCCATCTCCACTAATGCTAACTGATCTTCCTTGTCGGGCAGCTCCAGTTGATCCTGAACCTACCAATTTATTGCCTTGTTGTGTCCATGTTCCTCCACTTCGGGTATATACCCATGCTGCACCTGTAAAATTATTATCTTCATTGCCACCAACTATGGCCGTACTGCCATCTGCACTGATGCTTACTGATCTTCCTTGTCTAGCAGCACCAATTGAACCCGTACCCACTAATTTATTACCTTGCTGAGTCCATGTAGTTCCATTGCGGGTATATATCCATACTGCACCTGCATTACTGTTATCAGCAACACCTCCAACAATAGCATTATTGCCATCTGAACTGATGCTGACAGAAAATCCTTGCTGGGCAGCTCCCGTTGCACCTGTGCCCACTAGTTTATTGCCTTGTTGAGTCCAGATACCCCCGTTACGTGTATATATCCAAGCTGCGCCTGCATTACTGTTATCACCAATACCCCCGACTATTGCGGTGTTGCCGTCCGCACTTATGCTAACAGAATATCCTTGTTGCGAAGCTCCAATCGCATCTGAACTTACTAATTTATTGCCTTGCTGAGTCCAAGTACTCCCAGTACGGGTATATACCCAAGCAGCACCTATACTGCTGTTATCTGTATAACCTCCTACTATAGCAGTATTACCATCTGCACTGATGCTAACTGACCACCCTTGTCTAGCAACTCCAGTTGCACCGGTACCAACTAGTTTACCCCCTTGTTGTGTCCAGATGTTCCCGTTACGGGTATATATCCAAGCAGCACCTAAAGCCCCATTATCATTGTAACCACCGACTATGGCAGTATTGCCATCTGCGCTAACGCTTACTGAATTTCCTTGTACAGCCGATCCGACTGCACCTGTGCCTACCAGTTTATTACCTTGTTGGGTATTGGGCGCTTGCGTAGGAGTAATTGTAAAATTGCTTATTCCATTAGCTGTTCCGCCATCGGTTGTTATGCTGATTCCTCCAGTTGTAGCGCCGGGCATTACCAAAGCCACTAAGGTGGTTCCATTATTACTAATGGGTATTGCTGACGCTCCTCCAATAGTCACAGCGGTTGTGTTATTTAAATCAGTACCATTTATGCTTACCAAAGTACCTACTGAGCCCATTGTTGGTGTGAAATTGGTGATAATAGGAGGTTGTGGAACATAATTATAAATCCACGCTGCGCCGGTAAAAATATTATCAACATTTCCACCAACTATGGCATTATTACCATCTGCACTAATGCTTACTGAATTTCCTTGTTGAGCACCAAATACTGCCCCAGTACCTACCAACTTATTTCCTTTTTGTGTCCATACGCCTCCACTGCGTGTATACACCCATGCTGCACCACCACTACCATCACCTAGACCACCAACTATGGCAGTATTACCGTCAGCACTGATGCTTACTGAAGATCCTTGTGAAGCAGCTCCAGTTGCACCTGTGCCTACCAATTTATTGCCTTGCTGGGTCCATAAATTTCCACTACGAGTGTATATCCAAGCTGCACCAACACCTTCATCATCTAGATCACCACCAACTATAGCAGTATTACCATCCGCACTGATGCTTACTGAAGATCCTTGTGAAGCCGATGATCCAGAAACACCTGTACCTACTAATTTATTGCCTTGTTGTGTCCAAGTGCTTCCATTACGGGTATAAACCCATGCTGCACCTATAATAAAAAAATCATCAGCAGGACCTCCAACTATAGCTGTATTTCCATCTGCGCTTATGCTTACTGAAGATCCTTGTTGCGCAAGTCCATTTGCACCTGTGCCTACTAGTTTATTGCCTTGTTGAGTCCATATCCCTCCACTTCGGGTGTATATCCATGCTGCGCCTACACTACTGTTATCATTTCTTCCCCCAACTATGGCGGTATTACCGTCTGCACTGATGCTTACTGAAAATCCTTGTTGAGCAGCACCTACTGCCCCAGTACCTACCAATTTACTACCTTGTTGGGACCAAGTGCTTCCACTTCGTGTATATATCCATGCAGCACCTACATTACTGTTATCGTTACGTCCCCCAACTATGGCGGTATTACCATCTGCACTGATGCTTACTGAAAATCCTTGTTGAGCAGCACCTACTGCCCCAGTACCTACTAATTTATTGCCTTGTTGGGACCAAGTGCTTCCACTTCGTGTATATACCCATGCTGCACCTACATTACTGTTATCTCTAAATCCTCCAACGATAGCGGTATTACCGTCTGCGCTGATACTTACTGAAAATCCTTGTTCAGCACTACCAATTGTCCCTGTGCCTACTAGTTTATTGCCTTGCTGGGTATTGGGTGCTTGTGTGGGCGTTACTGTAAAATTCCCTGTTCCATTTCCTGTACCGGCTGATGTGGCTATACTCAATGCTCCTGTTGTTGCACCAGGCATTACCATGGTTACTAAAGTGGTTCCATCATTACTAATGGGGATCGCCGCTACCCCGCCAATGGTGATAGCTGTTGGGTTACTTAAATTGGTGCCTGTTATTCTTACCAATGTTCCTACTGAGCCTGTGGTTGGTGTAAAATTCGTAATGGTTGGGGCTTGTGCTAATGCTCTTGTTGATTGGAATGTCAATGAAATAAAAAAGAATACACAAGTTAAATGTTTTACACGCTTTAAATTAACAATAAGTAAATTTTGAAGAGGGTAAAGATGTTGCATGCTTTGATGAATTTATTAGTAGATAGATTTTTAGTTTGTAAATAAGCTTCGAATTTAGAAACTTATTTTCTTTTTATCAAACCTTATTCTTATTTTAATAATTGATTAATAATGAGTTAACTAAAATTCAAAAAAAATAGGCTCTCAATTGTCTAGAGAACCTATTTATTGCTTATGGTTATTGTGCGCTTGTATGATTACCGCTTTACAACCATTTTTTTAGCTAAAAAAGTGTAATTTTTGATAGTTTTAATTAAACAAAAAAGCCTTAAAATCATTAGATTTTAAGGCTTTTTATACTGGGCGGAGAGTGAGGGATTCGAACCCCCGGACCTGTTACAGTCAACAGTTTTCAAGACTGCCGCAATCGACCACTCTGCCAACTCTCCGCCGCAAAAGTACAAACTCAAAGCAAATCTCCAAAGTAGAAAATGTTATTTTTCTCTTTTTTGGCTTAACTTTTTATTTATCAATACATTAAAATTATCTGAGTGGTGTATATGGTAGGTTTAAGAGATGAAATCTTCTCTTAAAGGGTTAAATACATCCACTAAAATGCCATCCTCTAAGCATTTTACGCCGTGTATAGTATCAGGTTTTATATAAAATCCATCACCTTTTCTTAGTATTTGGGTTTCATCACCAATATAAACTTCAAAGCTTCCTTCTGCCACATAGCTCACTTGTACGTGAGGGTGGGCGTGTAAATCGCCAATAACATCTTTCTTGAAAAATACTTTAACCATCATCACTTTGTCATCATAACCAAAAATTTGTCTACTTAATCCTTCTTTAATTTGTTCTTCGGCAATTAAACTAGAAACTTGGTAAGGAGCTTGTTTTGTGGTCATATTAAGGTGTTTTGATTTTATTTTGAGGTTCTGATTTGAAAGAGTTGAATCTTGGCTTTACAATTTTGATACTTCTTTTTGATAAATCTAAACTGGCATTTAGCTCGAAGCCAATTAAGAGAATAAGCGAGTTGATATAAAGCCAAATCATCACCACTAGTAAAGTACCAATGGAGCCATATAATTTGTTGTAAGCCCCAAAATTATTGATGTAGTACGAAAAACCTATGGTACTAATAATGGCAAGCAAGGTAGCTAGCCAAGAACCAGCACTAAATAACTTCCATTTTTTAGAGTTAGCAGGGCCGTATCTATAAAGTAAAGAAGTGGTGATAAAATATACAGCTATGATGATCATCCAGCGGGTAATGGTGATGAGGAAGATCCAAAAGCCATTACTGTCTAAGTTTAAGCCCGTTCTAAATGTAGTAATAACAAACTCGCCAACAATAAGAACAGTTATACCTATGATTATAGAAAAGGCAATTAAAACAGTAAGGTTAAAAGCAACTATTCTTTGCTTTAGCCATCCTCTGGTTTCTATAATTAAGGATGATTTATTAAAAGCCTGCATTAAGGTATGGATACCATTGGTAGCAAAAAATAAGGCTAATATAAAACCCAAGGATAATAATTTACCATTTTGATTTTTAACAATATCTTCAATGGTTGATTCTAAAGCTAAATAAGCATTCTCTGGCAATACCAAGGCTATAACTGTCATTAATTGGTCTTGGAAATTATCTATAGGGATATAAGGGATAAGCGTAAAAAGAAAAATGATGGATGGGAAGATAGCCATCATAAAATTGTAAGCAAGTGAAGATGCTTTATTTACTAAAGAGTCTTTCTTGATTTCCTGAAAGAAAAAAACAGCTACGGTATAAAAAGGTAGCGGACTAAAGCCCGGTAAAATCAAAACCTTTGTCCATTCTATAATATGCTGATAAAATCTAAACCTATATAAAAAGTTATGTAGCCACTGCATTTAACGAAGTTAATCAAAAAATACGCTAATTTTTTTCATGAAGTTGCTTGGCGGTAGGCATGGCCTGTTTTTCTCCATATCTACAAACACTAAAGTTGTTTCGCCAGTATTCAAGTGTTCTTGTTTTTCATTAAACATGTCGTAATAAAAAACAATTCTTACTCCTGGTTTTTCTTTGATGGTTACTTTAACAGTGATGTTTTCATCGTATTTGGCTGGTTTAAAATATTTAGTTCGCATTTCTAATACGGGCATCATCACACCATCTTGTTCCATAGACTTGTATGTCATGCCTAAACTTCTCAGCATTTCTGTACGAGCAACCTCATAAAAAGCTGCATAATTACCGTAATAAACATAACCCATTTGGTCTGTTTCGGCATATCTTACTCTGATATTGGTTTCGTAGCTAAACATGCCTTATTTTTTGATATTTCTTTGATTTAATGCTTGTTGAAATTTACGAGCATTTGCTAAATGGTCTGCTAAATTATCAGCAAAATTATGGTAGCCAGAAAAATCTTCTTTAGCACACATATAGATGTAATTGTGCTTTTCGTAATTTAAAACAGCATCAATAGCATTGATAGAAGGCATCATGATGGGCCCCGGAGGCAAACCAGTTACACGATAAGTATTGTATGGAGATGCTTTGGTTAAATGTTTATTTAATACTCTTCTAATCGTGAAGTCTTGATTAGCGAAAATCACGGTAGGATCTGCTTCTAATTTAATACCTCTTTTTAGTCTGTTTAAATATAAACCTGCAATGGTAGGCATTTCTTTATCCATTAAAGCTTCGGCATCAACAATAGAGGCTAAAATAGATACTTCTTGCTGACTTAAATTTAAAGCTTCTGCTTTTTGTTTACGCTCTGCATTCCAAAAGCTGCTGTATTCTTTATGCATCCTGATAAAGAAATCTTCGGCAGAAACATTCCAGTACATTTCATAAGAATTGGGTATGAAAAGTGTGTACACATTATCTTTATTAAAGCCATATTGCTCTATAAAAGCTGTAGAATCTAGCAATTGCATAAATTGTGTGGAATCAAACTCTAGTTTTTTTGAAATGGCAGCAGCTAAATTTTCTTTAAGTCTTAAATTCCTAAAAGATACTTGAACCGGTTCTTGGTTACCTGAAATTAGCATGTTAATAATTGCTCTGTTATTCATACCGGGTTTTAAGGCATATTTACCAGGTTTAAATTTCTTTTCTAATTCTCGTTCTTTTGCTAAATCGTAAAAATACTCTGGACGCTTAAATTGTGCTTTAGCATCTAAGGAATCTTTAACCTGCTTGAAATCTGCATCAGAAGGAATGTATAAATAAGTTTTTTCGCTAATGTTTACATTGTCTGCGATGAACTTGAAGTAAATTTTAGGTAAAATAAAAGCACTAGCAGCAAATACAATGATGAATAATGCAATGGCAATTTTTCTTAAATTGAATGTTTTTTCTTGAGCCATATTGGGTAAAAGAGTAATTTATATCTGTCTTAATTTTAATAATCCACCGGTAAGATTTCTAACGTTTTTAAAACCGTTTTGGTTTAAGATGCTTTTAGCTGTTTTACTTCTTAATCCTCTTTGACAAATCACAATGATGGCTTGTTCTGTATCAAAGTCAATCTCCTCTTCATTAATAAGGTTTTGTAATTTCCCTAGCGGGATATTGATGCCTCCTACATTATGGGTATGAAATTCTAAAGGTTCTCTTACATCTAAAAGTAAATAGCTTTCCAAAGCTCCTGATTGTTGTAGTACAAGAAATTCTTCAGCTAGAATATCATCCATAAATAAAACTATTGGTTAGATAAGACCAAATTGATACGTGTACCGATACTAACTTTTATAACAGAATCTTGTACAGATGGTGTTTGTGATATCACAATAGCATTAGCCGTATCACTAACATTGCCCTCATATAAAATATCTCCTAAAGTTAAGGATGAGCCTTTTAAAGAGAATCTGGCTTCGCTTAAGGTAAGTCCGCGTAAATCTGGCACTTCAATTTCGCTGGCGCCCATACCATCTCCTAAAACCAAATCAATTTTAGAACCTTTTGGTATTTTTTGGTCAACACGTAAAGGTTGTCCTGCATAAGAATAAGCTAGAACAGCATCTCGGGCTATATCTGCTTTATAGGTAGTATCGCCAAGTTTTAAACCGTAATTGGATAGTATAGAAATCACTTCTACCAAAGTTTTATGGTCTATATCAGGGAAACTTACATCGGGTGTTTGTGAGCTTACTATGGTTAAATAAATGATACGATTGGTTTTAACATTGGTTTCAGGGTCTGGGTCTTGCTCTAAAACTAATCCAGGCTTTTTATCCATCACAAAAACAGAATCTATTTGATACCTAAATCCATCAGCTTCAAGTAATTTAATAGCGCTCTCTACATCTAAACCTTTAAGGTTTGGAACTGGTAAACCTTCGCCGTGTCGGGTATAATATCTTAAACTTAAGAATACACTAAATAATAAAATTACAATGGCAGCAAAAGCTATGATTAACTGTTTACGAAACTCGGGAGTTGCCAGGTACTTGAAAAATTTATTCATTTAGTAAAATTGAATCAAAAATAATACCTCAAACTTAGCCAAAATTCAGGAAATAGAATCAATTTTTTTTAGTTCTCTTGGCGTTATAATGTTATCATTTAAAATTATATTTGGCGCATGATGAAAAAGAATGTTGCCCTAGTTGCCGGAGGTTTTACTGGCGAAGCTGTAGTATCTTTAAAAAGTGCAGCGCAGGTAGAAGAAAGTTTATCTAAAGCACCTTATCAGGTTTATAAAATTATATTAGAAAAAGATAAATGGTACTACCAAGCAGCAGATGGTACTGTAACTTTTGTTGATAAAAATGATTTCAGCATACATGTAAATGGCGAGAAAATAACATTTGATTGTGCTTTTATTATTATACATGGTGAGCCTGGTGAAGACGGTAAACTACAAGGTTATTTTGATTTAATAGGTTTACCTTATACCAGTTGCGATACTACCACTTCTGCTATTACCATGAACAAGGCTTATTCTAAAGCTATTGTTAGGGATGTAGATGAATTATTTACAGCTCAGTCTATTCAATTATTTGGAATGGATGAATACAATCAAGATAAAATTAAAGCGAAACTAAAAATACCTTTATTTATAAAACCTAATAATGGCGGTAGTAGTATTGGTATGTCTAAAGTGAATGATTGGGCAGATTTAGATGAAGCTGTTAAAAAAGCCTTTGCTGAGGGGTCTGAGGTTTTAATAGAAGAATTTGTATCAGGAAGAGAATTTACCGTTGGTATTTATAAAGAAAAGGGTGAGATTAAGGTTTTACCTATTACTGAGATTAAGACTCAGAAAGAGTTTTTTGATTTTGAAGCAAAATACACTGATGGTATTACTGAAGAAATTACTCCTGCAGAAATTGATGTTAGCGTAAAGGATAGGGTAAGCAGAATAGTTTCTAAAGCATACCAAAAACTGAACTGCAAAGGTATGGTGAGGATAGATTTTATATTAGAATCTAAACAACAAGATTTTTATTTTATCGAGATTAATACCATTCCGGGGCAATCTGCTAATAGCATCATTCCGCAGCAGGTGAGAGCTACAGGCCAAAGCATGCAAGATTTTTATTCTTTATTGATAGAGGAGGCGTTGGGGAAGTAGTAAGTGGAGTCTGAAGACCGAGGAAGGCTGTATGAGGTTTAAAGTAATGAGTAAAAAGTATAAAGTAAAGAGTATAAAGTAAAAAGATATCTAAAAAGTGGATATTCAGGAAGTTCCTTTGAAAATTAAATTTTCCTTTCCAAAGAACGAGAGACGGCCTATGAAGATTTGGATTGAAGTCAAATAAATTTTTTGCAAAAACTTTCATAGAGAACTATCGGGAAACAATCCGACGGGTGTTGTAGAAACCTTCATCAAGTAAAACCATTCACACTACTCAGGATTGTGGATAAGGATTTATTTAGACGAAACGACAAATATTCATAAGCCTTGATTTTTTGTTTACTTTTTTATCAAGAAAAAAGTGAAT
>NZ_KE384311.1:0-291831 GCF_000425145.1 Pedobacter glucosidilyticus DSM 23534 | reverse complement strand
CTACTATTCAGCTAGGCTTAGGAAACCTTGAGTGCATTAGCCTATTAGCTCATAACATCTTTAATGATAACAATTATCCGCCTCATGAGCCGGCGAGGCCCATTACTTTTGTGAGGGTAAAAGTAATCAAAACCCTTGATCAATCCCACAGGAGCCTTTGCCGCACAAGGCTTTCCCGCAATTCAAAAACAGGGAGCGCTTATTTTTGCTCGTTTATGCTTATTGAAAGTTAGTAAAAACTCGAACACAAAACCGCATGCGCTATAGGCTTTATTTAAGTATAAAGTAAAAAGTAGAAAGTAAAAAGATGCTTAAATATTGGATATTTTGGCCTAACAACCTAATCAACTATTAACGAATAAACTAATTGTTGCTCATGCACTTCGGTAGATTCAGTTTTTTATGAATGGTTGCTCTTTTCTAGAAGTAGAAAGCACAAAGTATAGAGTAGAAAGTACATGGTACAAAGAACCTAAAAATCGATATTTAGGGACTTCCAATAATATTAAATCAAGCTTTTCCGAAGAACGAATGATGGCCTATGAAGATTTGGAAGTGCAGGCAAATAAATCTTTTGCAAAAACTTTCATTAAGCAGTATCAGGAAACAATCCGACGGGTGTTGTACAAGCCTTCACTAAGCATAAACTTACACACCACTCAGGATTGTGGATAAAGATTTATTTAGACGAAACGATAAATATTCATCAGCCTTGATTTATTCATTTTTTGTTTAAGGTTTTTCTTAGGCATTCATGAACTCGTTCCTCGTTTTTTCTTCACTTTTTTATCAAGAAAAAAGTGCCTAGGGCTGGCCGCCTATGAGGCCGGAAAGCCTTGAGCAAAATTGCCTTTATCATCTAGATTTAACCTAATACTATTAATTTAAAACTCACTACAGCACTTTTCAAAAAATCAAAAACCTCTTAACCTAAAAGATTATTCGTAAACCTCATTTTTATACCTGCTTGAAAGTTTTCTATCGTCTTGAAAATTTCTTTTAGAGTTACCTGTTCTATACGGGTGAGGTTTTTAAGCTCTATATAATTATTAGGTTTTATCTTTTCATGAATCACCTGTGAAGCCTGATTTTTTAGCCTTAAACTCATTAAATAATAATAAGACTGCATCAACTCATGAAACTGAGTTTCAGAAAAAACACCTTTTTCTTGTAAGGCTTTTAATCTTTCGCCGGTATTAAGTTTGAAAATTCTGTTTTGTAAGGCATAAACACGTACCAAATCTACTACAGGTGTCATGGCATTTTTTATATCAAAAACTTCTGATTTTCCTAAAGTTTGTGTTCTGATATTGTTAAAGAAAGTTAAAGGAGGATTGTACTGAAGTGCATTTTTTGCTATAAAAACAAAGAATCTTTCCATCGGGTTTTTTAGTTCTTCATCTAAAAAGTCTTGCAACTCGTTCATAATTTGCTCATCGCCATAAAGGTATCTGCAATCAAAAAAAGTAGAGAATTTAATGGCGCTTTCTGGTAAAGATTCTTCCATCCAACTCTTATAATTGCGCTTCCAATGCGATAAAGAATGTGTCCATTTAGGGTTGCTAGCCATATAACCGCCCTCGCAATACACAAAGCCAATATCATTTAATTTATCAGAAACACGTTTGGCAAATTCTAAGAAGTAGGAGCGTACCAATTCACGCTGCTCATTGGCCTTATCTTCATAAATAATAGCATTATCTTGGTCGGTTTTAAGGGTTTGCTCTTTTCTTCCTTCGCTACCTAAAACCATGAAAACAAATTTTGCAGGTGGCTTACCTAGTTCTCCAATCACTTCTTCTATAACTTTTTGGGCAATGGTATCGGCAATGGTGGTAATAACTTGGTTTACAATTTCTGCTTGTACACCTCTGCCCAATAATTGGGTAATAATAAGTGGAACTTTCTCCCATTTTTGCTTTAATTCTTTAGCATTTAAAGCCAGCTTAACCGATTGGATAAATACTAAAGGAGATTGCGCCTGCTCGCTCAATAAGCGGTTTCTGCTTAAAAAGCCTAGATACTCACCATTTTTTTCAACTACCAAGTATCGGGCTTTGGTTCTAAACATCAATAAAATAGCCTCATACACATAAGCATTGGTAGAAATGGTTACAATGGGGTTATCCATAATGGTTTGGATAGCCTGTTTAGCATCTATACATTGGGCTATAACACGGTCTCTTAAAGTAATATCAGTAACAAAACCTATAATTTTTTGTGCATCATCTTTTATAAATAAGCAGCTTACTTTTTTGTCTGCCATAAGTTTAGCCGCATCGCAAATAGGAAAATCTGAATTATAGCAGATTAAATCTCGGTAGGCAACAGCTTCAATTTTTCTGGAATATAACTGTTCTGATGCGATATAACTTTCCTCAAATGAAGGTGGTTTTTTAAAGAAATGTGCAAATTCTTCATCCTGCATCCGGTTGCCAAAATCGGTAGTGAAGTATTGAAAAAAGTCTTCATAAGCACTACATAAAGCTCTAAAATCTTTCCTCGGTAAAAAATAAACCAAGGTGCCTTTCTTAACGATAACGGATTTTAATGCCTTTTTTCTGTTTAATAGTACCGATATACCACCAAAGCAATAGCCCGTATGGTGTATCTCTACCGAACGTTTATTGTTTTGCCCATCATAAAAAAAGGTTTCATATTCGCCCTCAGCAATAATATCAACACCTTTCATTTTGGTAATCTCTTGCCTGTAAGCTAAAGTCTCTTTATTATACCTTATCTCCTGTAAGCTATCTGCTATGCTCAGCAAAACATCATCAGGCAACAGAATAAAAGGAGTAGTGTTTTTTAAAATGGTTAATCTTTTTTCAATCATCGTTTTTATGATTAAGCATTAAAACATCCTAAATGGCCAAATAGACTTGGTTTTAGGTTTAGGTGGTTTTGTTTTAAAATTAAACTGTTGTGTTTCTATTTGCGCTGCTGTAATATCACCACGTTTAAGCATTTCAAAAAAGCAGGCTGCGGTAGCTTCTGCATCTACTAAAGCATGGTGCTGTTGTTGCATCTTTTGATCAAACAAAAAATCATACAATTCGGCAAGCCTTAAAAAATTAACCGATGGATTATGAACATATTTTGCGCTGGCTAACATGGTACAAAACAAAGGACTATTTTCTATAGGGTTTTTAAGTTTTGCCCGGTAAGCATCAACACCAATGATATGAAAATCAAGCTCGATAAAATGTGCTATTAATAAAGGATTGTACTTTTTAATATCATAAGTAAATTTTTGTAGCACTTGCTTACGCTTAACGCCATTTTCTTCTAAAAAACTTGGTTTTATACCGTGTATTTTAAATGCTGATTCATCTATTTTGAGGTCTTGAGATTTGATATAGAAGTTTTCTCTTTTCACCTCTTCGCCGTTTTTACGATAAATAATCCATGCCAATTGGATACAAGTAGGCCAATTATCAGTCTCCTGATAGGGTTTATCCCATTTTTTAGGTAAACCAGATGTTTCTGTATCTATAACTAGAAAAAAATCTTTCACTATCCCGAAAATATAACTTTATTACTCATGTTTTAAATAATTAAGAGATATAAAAAAATAGGTACAATTTTTAGTGTTATTGATGCTGATTTAATATTTAGCTATCATTCACAAAAAAAACATCTATGAATATAAAAGTATATCCAGGCAAGCCATACCCATTAGGAGCAACCTGGGATGGAAAAGGCGTTAATTTTACCTTATATGCTGACCATGCTACTGGTGTAGACCTATGTCTGTTTAACACTACAAAAGACGAGACAGAATCGGTAAAAATCAGGATAAAAGAAAGAACACATCAGATTTGGCATTGTTATGTACCCGATTTAAAACCAGGGCAACTTTATGGCTTTAGAGTTTATGGACCTTATGAACCAGCAAATGGACATCGGTTTAATCCACATAAATTATTGATAGACCCTTATGCCAAAGCTATTGCAGGCACTTTACAATGGCATAATGCTTTATTTGCCTATCAGGTAGGGCATGAGGACGAAGATTTCTCTTTTAGCGAGGAAGATAGTGCGCCTTATATTCCTAAAGCTGTGGTTATTGATTCTCATTTTGATTGGGAAGATGATACATCGCCAAATACCCCTATGCATAAATCTATCATTTACGAAACCCATGTAAAAGGTTTTACTATGCAACATCCGGATATACCGGAAGAAATAAAGGGTACTTACAAGGCTTTAGCACACCCAGCAACAATAGCTTATTTAAAAGATTTGGGTATTACCGCTGTAGAATTAATGCCGGTTCACCATTTCGTGAGCGATATGAATTTGCAAGACCAAGGTTTAAATAATTATTGGGGTTACAGTACCATAGGCTTTTTTGCGCCAGATGTAAGGTATTCATCATCAGGAGTATTGGGCCAGCAGGTACGCGAGTTTAAAGAAATGGTTAAGGCCTTACATAAGGCCGGTATAGAAGTAATTTTAGATGTGGTTTATAACCATACAGCAGAAGGAAACCATTTAGGGCCTACCTTATCTTTTAAAGGTATTGATAATTGTAGCTATTATAGGTTAACAGAAAATCCGAGGTTTTACATGGATTATACCGGAACTGGTAATACCTTAAATGCCCGTTTACCTAATGTTTTAAGGCTCATTATGGATAGTTTGCGCTATTGGATTACCGAAATGCATGTAGATGGCTTTAGGTTTGATTTAGCTTCTACGCTTGCCAGAGAACTTCACGAGGTACAGAAATTAAGTTCCTTTTTTGATATCATCCACCAAGATCCAATTATTTCGCAAGCTAAATTGATAGCAGAGCCTTGGGATGTTGGCGAAGGTGGTTATCAGGTGGGAAAATTTCCACCGGGTTGGGCCGAGTGGAATGGCAAGTATCGCGATTGTATCAGAGATTACTGGATAGGTGCTGATAGTATGTTGGGAGAGTTTGCAGATAGATTTACCGGAAGCTCAGACCTTTATCAGGACGATTACCGTAAGCCTACAGCCAGTATTAATTTCATAACCGCTCATGATGGTTTTACTTTAAATGATTTGGTTTCTTATAACGAGAAGCATAACGAAGCCAACGGAGAAAACAATCAGGATGGTGAAAGCCATAACCGATCTTGGAATTGTGGCGCAGAAGGCGATACAGATGATGAAGCTATCATCGCCCTAAGAAATCAGCAAAAAAGAAATTTCTTAACCACGCTATTTCTTTCGCAAGGCGTACCCATGATAGTTGCCGGAGACGAGTTTGGCAGAACCCAACAAGGAAATAACAATGCCTACTGCCAAGATAATGAGATTTCTTGGCTCAATTGGGAAAAAATGGATCATGAGCTACAGCAGTTTACCGCATCACTTATCAGGTTAAGAAAAGAACATCCTACTTTTTGCAGACGTAAATGGTTTCAAGGGATGCCCGTAAAAGGCGTAGGTTTAGAAGATATTGCTTGGTTTTTGCCAGAAGGTATAGAAATGGATGATGAGCATTGGCAACATGATTTTGCCCGTTCTTTGGCTGTTTATTTAAACGGAAAAGGCATCAGATCTTTAAATCAGCAAGGCGAAAAAATTATAGATGATGATTTTTATGTGATGTTTAATGCCCATCATGATACCATTATTTACCATTTACCGCCCGATAAGTATAGCAAAAAATGGTTAAAGGTTTTGGATACTTCTGAAGCTAAGTTTGATGAAGAAACAGTACTTCAATCAGAAGATGAAATTCCGGTAAAGGGCAGGTCGGTAGTTTTACTTAAAGCCGTATAAGTATGACGAAAGCTTGCAGAAAAATAGGCGTAAATTATTGCTACGGTACTACAAAGATTAATTTATGGTGCCCCAATGCAAACAAAGTATCGGTTCTAAAACCTAAGGATGAAACCATTATCCATTTAGAAAAGGCCGATTTTGGTTATTGGCAAAAAACTACAGATTTACTACAGCCAGAAGACGAATATTTTATACTGCTTGATGATAAAACTTTGCCAGACCCTACAGCTTTGCAGCAGCCTGATGTTCATCAAGCCTCAAAAGTAGCAAATTTACATGCTTTTGAATGGACAGATGAGCATTGGCAAATTCCAGCCATGCAAGATTTAATAATTTATGAGTTGCATGTTGGAACTTTCACACCAGAAGGAACTTTTGAAGCTATCATCCAAAAGCTAGATTATTTGCTTGATTTAGGTGTCAATGCCATAGAATTGATGCCTGTTGCCCAATTCCCCGGAAATAGAAATTGGGGTTATGATGGTGTTTTTCCTTTTGCCGTTCAAGATAGTTATGGTGCTTATACAGGTTTGCAAGAGCTGGTAAACGCCTGTCACGAAAAAGGTGTGGCCGTTATTTTAGATGTAGTATACAACCATTTAGGTCCGGAGGGGAATTATTTAAACGATTTTGGACCGTTTTTTACCGATAAATATCAAACCCCTTGGGGTAAAGCCATCAATTTTGATGATGCCCATTGCGATGCTGTACGTACTTTTTATATCGAAAATGTATTGCTATGGCTAAGAGATTTTCATATAGATGGCTTACGTTTAGATGCTGTACATGCCATTAAAGATTTTAGTGCTAGGCATATTTTGGCAGAAATTAAGGAGCATGTAGATGCCTTTAATCAGGAACATCAAAAAACACATTTCTTAATTGCCGAGTGCGATTTAAACGATAAAAGATATTTAGAACCTTTGAGCCAAAATGGTTTTGCGATGGATGCTCAATGGATAGATGAGTTTCATCATGCTTTACGGGTAAGTGCCGGAGGAGAGAAAAAAGGTTATTATGAAGATTTTGATGGGATTTCTTCTTTAGCTAAAGCCTATCAAGATGCTTTTGTTTTTGATGGCTTATACTCGCCACACCGCAAAAAGAAATTTGGTAGTAGTACAGTTGGATTGGCAGGAGAGCGCTTTGTGGTTTTCTCTCAAAACCACGATCAAGTGGGTAACCGTATGTTAGGAGAGCGTAGTAGCCAGCTTTTTAGTTTCGAGATGCAAAAACTCATGGCTGCCGCAGTTTTTATTTCGCCATATATCCCCATGCTGTTTATGGGCGAGGAATGGTCGGCAAGTTCTCCGTTTCAATACTTTATCAGCCATACGAATGAAGAGTTGATAAAGGCCGTACAGGAAGGTAGAAAGAAAGAATTTGCAGCATTTGTAAGCGAACAAGAAGTACCAGACCCGCAAGCTATCTCTACTTTTGAAGCTTCTAAACTCCGCTGGGACGAGCTAAACTTACCGCAGCATAAAACCATGTTGGCCTACTATAAAGCCCTCATACAGCTTCGTAAAACGCACCCAGTATTTAAAAATACCCAAAGAACAGGTTTAAAAGCTTACGCTGATGAAACGCAGCAAATGCTTTACATCAGCAGAAGTAGTGAAGATGTAAAGGTGTTATGCGTCCTCAATTTTTCAGCTAGGCAACAAAGCATTCAGAATTCAAAAATTCAAGCTTATGAATTGATTTTTGATTCTGCCGATGAAAAATGGGCTGGTCATCCTGTTGAGAAGGATGAAATTAGCCCTACAGCTGTTAAAATCTATCAATCCAAGTCATAAAAAACGCAACGCTACCTATGAAATATCCTGCTCAAACTTATCGTCTACAGTTCAACCATCAATTTACCTTCCAACAGCTTAAAGAAGTGTTAAGCTATTTTAAAAGGATGGGGGTTGATACGTTGTATGCTTCGCCTATTTTTAAAGCTGTAAAAGAAAGCGTACATGGTTATGATGTGGTAAATCCACATCAGATAAATCCAGAAATAGGCTCTTTATCAGAATTAAAGACTATCCAAAACTTCTTGAAAAAGAACCAGATGATGTGGTTGCAAGATATTGTACCTAATCACATGGCTTTTCATCCGGATAACGAGTGGCTGATGGACGTTTTAGAGAAAGGAAGCAAATCTAGGTTTAGAAGTTTTTTTGATAATCCATTTAGCTCTAATTTCTTCAACGGAAAACTGATGGTGCCTTTTTTAGGCAGACCATTGCAAGAAGTTATCAAGAAACAAGAGCTGCAGTTAATTTATAAAATGGGTAGGTTTTATTTTCAATATTTTGATGCCTGTTACCCACTTAATTTAGCCTCTTATAAAAGTTTAATCAAATATGTAAAGCTAGATAAACTGCTACAACAGCTAGAAGGTTTAGAGGACATTAAAAATAAAGAAGCCTTTGCTAAAGCTTGGGAAAATTTTATTCAGGAAAGTCATAAAAAACTAAAAGATAAGAAGATACAGGTTTTACTAAATCAAACACTTCAAGATATTAATCAATCGCAAACCTTATTAAAAGCCATCATCAATAAGCAATATTACGAGTTTTGTTATTGGCAAGATACCAGTCAGCGTATCAATTACAGGCGTTTTTTTACCGTCAATGGCTTGCTTTGTTTAAACATTCAGGATGAGGTAGTTTTTAAATATTATCACCAGTTTATCAATAATCTTTTAGATCAAGATCTAATTCAAGCTTTACGTTTAGACCATATTGATGGTTTATATAACCCTACAAAATACCTGCAACAGCTTAAAAAGCTTGTTGGTGATAAATATATTGTCGCAGAGAAAATCCTTGAAAAAGGTGAAGAATTACCGACAGAATGGGAAATAGCAGGAACTAGCGGGTATGATTTTTTAGGTTTGGTGAATAACTTATTGACTTACAGTCCCGCAGAGGAAACATTTAATGCTTTATATCAAGAAATCATCCCTCAAGTAAAAAGTTTTGAAGAACAAGTACTGGAGAAGAAAGCTAATTTCTTATTCCAAAATATGCAGGGCGAATTGTATAACCTTTGCAAATACTTCCATACTTTAAAATTAGAAACAGATGCTAGTGCCGAAGATATCAAACAAGCCATTGCTTGGTTTTTGGTTTATATGCCTGTGTATAGGTTTTATGGGGATAGTTTTCCATTAGCAGAAGAAGAGTTTAAGCGTTTAAAAAGCATTTTCATCAGGCTTAAAGCCGATAAACCTAAACACCTTTTAGGGTTTAATACTTTAGAGGATGTTATTTTAAATAGGTCGCAAGAGCAGGAAGACAAGCAAATAAGAAGCACAGCAAGTTTGTTTTATAAGCGTTTAATGCAGTTTAGCGGCCCCTTAATGGCCAAAGGTGTAGAAGATACCTTGATGTATACCAATTTTAGGTTTATTGGGCATAATGAAGTGGGCGACCATCCCGAATGTTTTGGCATTTCTACCGCTTATTTTCATGAATGGATGCAAAAGCGACAAGCGCTGATGCCTTTAACTTTAAATACCACTTCTACCCATGATACCAAAAGGGGCGAAGATGCCCGGGCAAGGCTAAACGTTTTAACCCATTTACCCAATTTATGGATAGAAAAAATTAGGCAATGGCGTAAAATGAATCGCAATTTGGTACAGAAGTTTAAAATTGAGCCAAATGATGAGTATTTCATTTATCAAAATTTAGTGGGTAATTTCCCTATTTCTAGTAATATTTCAGACGATTTCTTGCCACGCTTTGAGGCCTATTTGATTAAAGCTTTAAGGGAAGGCAAAATACAATCAGACTGGAATAAACCCAACGAAAGCTATGAAAACAGTGTGAAGCAATTTGTGGCTGCGCTATTAAATCCAGAGCATCTGTTTATGGCAAGTTTTCAAGAATTTCATCAGAAAATAGCCCCTTATGGGGTTTATAATGCTTTGGTGCAATTGTTATTAAAATTTACTTGCCCCGGTGTGCCAGATGTTTACCAAGGCACAGAGCTTTGGGACTTTACTTTTGTAGACCCAGATAACAGACAACAGATAGATTTTAAGCTTAGAAATCAATATCTGGATGAGATACAAGAGCTTAAACCTCATCAAATCAAAGATTTATTAAATCATCCCAATGATGCTAAAATCAAATTATGGCTAACACAATTTTTGATTCATCAGCGTAAGCGAAAAAAAGAATTTTATGCCCATGCTAACTACCAAGCTGTAAGTATAGCAGGAAAGTTTAAAGAGCATTTAATTGCATTTAAAAGGGTGTTTAATGAGCAGGAAGTTTTGGTTGTTGCGGTATTGCATCCGGCATTGTTGTGCGAAAAACATCAGTGTAAACTAGAAGATATAGATTGGGGCGATACACAATTGCTTGACACCCAAAACAAGCCCTGGAGAAATTTAATAACAGAAGAACCCACTGAAGCTGTTTATGTTAAAGATGTTTTAAGCTATTTACCTTTTGCCATTTTAGAAAGTAAAAAGCAAAATCAGCGTTCTGCTGGGGTGCTTTTACATATCAGTTCTTTGCCTTCTGCCTATGGTATGGGCAATTTAGGCGAGCAAGCCTACCAGTTTATAGATTTTTTAAAACAGGCCCAACAGCGCTATTGGCAAATATTACCGCTAACACCTTTGGCAGCTTCAGAGTCTTTTTCGCCTTATAGCAGTTGGAGCAGTATGGCCGGTAATAATTTGTTTATAGCCTTAGAACCGCTAGTAGAAGAGGGCTATCTGCAACAAAAGGATTTAGATAAGGCTGCTATACATCCGGGAAACCGGGTAGATTATTTGCAAGTAGAAAAGCATAAAAAGTTACTGTTGAAAAAAGCTTGGCAGCAAGCTAAACAGCAATTACGACCTGCTTTTCAGCAATTTTGCCATCAAGAAAGCTATTGGTTAAATGATTATGCACTTTTTATGGCTTTACATCAGCAATATAAAAAGCCTTGGTACCAATGGCCTAGCGCTATAAAAAAGCGAGAATTGAAGGCTTTAACTGTAGAAACTGAAAAACACCAAGAAGCCATAACAGAAATTAAATGGCATCAATATCTGTTTGATTTGCAATGGCGACAGTTAAAAGCCTATGCCAAGCAAAATGATGTGGAAATTATTGGCGATTTACCTTTTTATGTCAACCATCAATCGGCAGATGTATGGGCGCAGCAAGATATTTTTGCTTTGGATGAAGAGGGGAAAATCAAAGGTATTGCAGGTGTACCGCCCGATTATTTTAATGAAGATGGTCAGCTTTGGGGCATGCCCGTTTTTAGGTGGGATGTTTTAAAAAAGCAAAATTACGATTGGTGGTTAAAACGCTTGCAAAAGAATATCCAATGGTTTGATGTTTTGAGACTAGACCATTTTAGGGCTTTTTATGATTATTGGGAAGTGCCAGCAGGTGCGCAAACAGCTAAAGATGGCACTTGGAAGGAGGGACCGGGAGCTGATTTTTTTGATTTTATTTTAAAACACTTTCCAGAAAAACCTTTTATAGCCGAGGATTTGGGCGATGTTAATCAAGGTGTTTTTCAACTAAGAGACCAATTTGAACTAGCTGGAATGAAAGTTTTACAGTTTTCTTTTGGGGATGATATGCCGCAATCTTTGCATATACCGCATCATCATCAAGAAAATTTCTTTGTTTATACAGGTACACATGATAATAATACCTTGCTGGGATGGTATAAAGAAGCCGGAAATAACATCAAAGCTAACCTGAATTTGTATTGCAACAAGAAAATAAGCCAGCATAATGTGGCTGAAGAAATCATCCGCATGGCCTATGCTTCGGTTTGTAAAACGGCCATCATCCCTTTACAGGATGTTTTAAATTTAGATGAACAAAGTAGGATGAACCTGCCCGGTACTACAGAACAAAATTGGTCTTTTAAGCTCGTGGGCGATGAATTAAAGCCTCAAATAGCTGCTAAATTGGCTGTGCTGACTAAAATATTTCATCGCAGTTAGCAGCCCTGATTAAATTTAATTGTCTTTTTCTTTAAATTTGATGTAGATTAAAGCCTATATGAATATTAAAGATATCACAGCTAAAGAAAGAAGTACCACTACAGAGCTCCTTGTGATTTTTATTAAGCTTGTTGTTTATGCTACTTTGGTATATTTTAATATCAACCAGCCAGAAATTTATGCTAAAGTGCCCATTATTGGTAAAGTAGCTTACTCTTTACTGATTGTTACGGGGGCAAGTTTCTCTATTTCGGTAGTACGTTTAATCATCATTTATTGGTATGTACGTAAAAATAACCTCAAGGCTAATATCAAAGACAATTTTATTTTAGGTATTAACCGCATTGTTTCGGTTTTAAATACAGTTTTCCTCATCATAGCCATTATGGTTTTTATGGGGATAGACCCTATCAAGTTTCTAACCAGCATTACCATTGTTGCGGCAGCTATTGCTTTGATATTTAAGGAGTATGTAACCAACATGATTAACGGCCTAATCATCATGTTTTCAGACCGTTTGTCTTTAGGAGATCATATCAAAGTATTAGATCAAGAAGGGAAGATTTTAGATATTACCTTAATCAATATCATCATCCAGAATGAAGATAACGATATGGTGCTGATACCTAACTCGGTTATTTTTACTTCTTTAATTGTTAACCAGTCGAAACAAAATATTAAAAAACTTACAGTAGAGTTTGAATTGGATGTTCACTTAAACCAAACCCCAGCAAGTTTAGAAGCATATCTAGAAAGTGTCATCAAACCATATGAAGATTATACCATGAAAGATGGTTTTTCTGTAAAAACCCTCGAAATCAGGAAAGATTATACCAAATTTAAAGTGCAAGTATTGCTCAATTACCACGACAGAGCCAAAGAAAAAGAAATCAGAAGAAAGCTAAATACGGCAGTGTTAGAGTTGAGAAGTGGAGTTTAGTTGGTTAGTTTGTAGTTGGTTAGTTTGTTAGACTGTATTATTGATTGATTTTTGAATGAGAGAATGAGTGATTTGAATCAGTTATCGGTTACCAGTTTCCAGTTGTGGGTGATAACTTTTCTGTTTTTGAATTTTGAATTTTTCCTTTTGAATTTTGAATCAGTTTCCAGTTCTTAATGATGACTTTTCTGTTTTTGAATTTTGAATTTTTCCTTTTGAATTTTTAATCAGTTTCCAGTTCTGGATGATGGCTTTCCTGTTTTTTAATTTTGAATTTTTCCTTTTGAATTTTTAATCTAATTAAGCTTTTCGCCTTTTGCTTTCCGCTTTAAGCCTTCAGCCTTCCTCCGTACCATGTTCGAGACTTGTTCGGGAAATAGCCCCATTTTGCCGAAGGTGTTACGAAGAAATCTGGGAGAAGCACCGAAGGAGACGTGGATAAAATACGGATAAAAGGTGGGGTATAGGTGGGCTATATGTGGACTTATATTAATAAAATTTTAGATTTTGCTGATTTTGTTTACTTTAGGTTAATCAAAACTATTGAAAAATTGGCAGAAAAAAAAGGATAATTTAATTTTCTGAAAAATTAGAAAACATTAATATTAAAAAATAAATTGATGATGAAAAGTTCTTTATACAATGCACAAGTACACTGTTGCAAACGGCTAAGGTTACATACTTTGCGCCATAGTAGGTATTCTTGTATAATTCAACTACAGCCTAAACTGCTATTTTAGGATAACATTACATGACTATGAAATTTCTAACATTTATAACATTATGGTTTTGTTTTAACAATGTTAAAGCAGAACAAGCCATTAAAAGTGAAAAATTAGCAACTAAAATTTCACAAGCAGCATCACCTATAGAGGTTTTGCCTGTTAGTTTATTAAGTTTTACATCAGAACGTAATTTAGAAACTGTTACCATAAAATGGTCAACTATAAGTGAGGCAAATAATAGCCATTTTATTGTACAGGCTTCAGAAGACGGTGTAATTTGGCATGATCTAGGCCAAGTAGCTAGTAGCGCTATTAATGCTAATTCTAATGAGCTTATAAATTATAGTTTTAGTATACCTATAAACGATATTTTTAAAGAAAGCATAGCTTTATTATTTTTTTTAGGATTAAGTTTTCGGAAAAACTTGAAGTTTTCGTTAATTATACTCGGTATTTTTCTTTTGGCAGCGTGTAATGATGAGGATGAAATAGCTAAAAAAAATGTGTTTGTCAGACTGGTTCAGGTTGATTACGATGGTCAGCAAAGTATTTCATCCGTTATTGTTGTCCCATAATCTTCATACATAATTATTTTGCTTGCCTAAATATTTAAAACAGGTAAAAATAGTTTTAAATGATAAGCGTTTTCATTTCTGCTTATTTAAGTAGGGCAGAAGCACACCATAATAAGGGTGCTTGACCATGATAATCTCCATTTACTTTTCTGGCGTTTAAATAACCAGCGGCATCTACTCTTTGACCCATGCCAGCACAAACATCCTGTATATTGCCTTGATTATCAATTTTATCCACCAAAGCTTTCCAAGCTTTTTGTGTTGCCGGAATGTATTTTGAAGGGTTTAACCAGCCATTTTTTACGCCTGTGATGAAGGCGAATGTAAACATACCTGATGATGATGTTTCTTCCCAAGCTTCAGGATAATCTACCAATTGATGCCATAAACCTTTTTCATCCTGATGAGATAATAGAGCAGTCATCATTTTCTGGTAACCATCCATTATTTTAGCATAATGTAAGTTGTTTTTGGGTAAATCTGTAAGTAGTTCTGTTATTCCAGCGGCCATCCATCCATTTCCCCTTCCCCAGAAAAATCGGCCTTTAGCACCATGAAAAAACAAGCCATTATCTTGCTGCAAAGAATCTAAATAAGCTATCATTTGAAGTGCCGCTCTTTCTAAATAAACAGGGTTTTTTGTAGCTCGGTAAGCTTGAGCTTGTAAAACAGATATCATATACATATCATCTATCCAATACCTGGTTTACTTACTCATGCCGTTGGGTAGCGGATTTCTCCATTGTATATCTGCCTTTTCTTTACCAAAGGCAAGTTTTTCTTTGTTTTTAGTTTGAATAGCTATTTCTAAAGGAATAATACCAAACACGTTATAGTCTACATGTTCTTTGCTAGGGATAATATCTTGATTTAGCATGAGTGTATCATACTTATCAATCAGTTGTTTTTGTAGGGATTTATTTTTAGTGATATGAGCAAAAGTTAAACTGCCATACCAAATACATACTTGTGCATAATGTATGGTAGTATCTTGTGGTGTTAGCATATTTGGTCGTGGTAGGAAATTACTAACTATTTTTAAGCCTACTTCTTTTGGGTGATAGCCTTTAGGCCATTCCTGAAGCGTAGATAATGGTTGTTGAGCTTGTACATGTACTACAAAGCTTAAAAAAATAAGTTGTAAAGCTAGTTTTTTCATGGTTATTGATTTGCCATTGGTTATGATTGGAAATATAAGATGAATGGCGGATTTTGTATTGTAACACTACTAGCAATGTATTAAGTTAAATTGGCAATAATTTTAGAGTTAGAATAGGATTAGAAAAGAGGTTTCTATTTTTAGAAAATAAAACAAAAAGCCTTAAAATCATACGATTTTAAGGCTTTTTATACTGGGCGGAGAGTGAGGGATTCGAACCCCCGGACCTGTTACAGTCAACAGTTTTCAAGACTGCCGCAATCGACCACTCTGCCAACTCTCCGCCGCAAAAGTACAAAAGCTATGGCTTTACACAAATTTAATTTTAACTATTTTTTAATGTATTGATAATCTTACAGATAAAGTCTAAAAATCGAAATTTAAACTTAGTGACAGATAGCACCTTCGCTTAAAACCGGACTTAAAAACGGAATATTTAAATTAGCACCTCTTAAAACAAGCCATAATCCCATCAAAAGCATAAACCAAGGAAGGGTATTGTTAATGGCTTTTCTTAAACTAGGTTTTGCGAAATTAAAACCTAAAGTGGCAATAAGCATTAATGGGAGGGTGCCTAAACCAAAGAAAAACATAAATAAAGCAGATTGTGTAGCGCTACTGGTGTTTAAGGCGGTAGCTAGAGCTAAGTAAACAAATCCGCAAGGCAAAAAGCCGTTTAGCATCCCAATTATAAAATGTCCGCTTCTAAATTTTATAGCTTTTATAATGAGTGACTGGACAGGGTTAAAACTAGAGAATTTACCGAAGCCAATTTTACTGTTTAACCTAGGGATAAGTTGTATCATAGCTGCCATCATGATTAAAGCACCGCTTATGATACTTAAACTTTGTTGGAAACCGGCAATCCACAATTGTTTACCTAATAAGCCTATTAATAAACCTAAGAAAGCATAAGAAATAGATCTGCCTAAATTATAGCTAAGTTTTTCTAGTACTAAAGTAGTTTTATTGGTGTTACCGGGTATGGCAAAAGCCAAAGGCCCACACATCCCTACACAATGCCAACTACCTAATAAACCTATAATAAAGGCTAGTTGTAAGTGGTTCATGGTAAGAATAAGTTTTCTTCATGCCAGTAGCTTTTATCTTGTTTTTGCCATCTGATGATAAGTTTCCATTCGCCTTTAGTTAAACTTGCTCTTGGTATTTGTACTTGCTTATCTTTTAAATCAAAGGTTTTGTCTAGAGCTTTGTCAGAAGGTCTTTTAAATTCTACAGTACCTGTGCTTAAACCTTTAAAGCTGATGTAAACAAAATCATCATTCACCTGTACTTTTGGTGTGGCTTGGTCTGTTACAACCTGCTTTTTCTGATCAAATTCTTTATCATAAGCCAAGCCTTTTTCATAATAGTCTTTATCGTAGCTATCGTCTGGTGCTTTAAACATCATCACTACAAGAAATATCACAAAGCTCATAAAAAGCCCCAATCCAATAACTAATCCTTTTCCCCAATTCATATTCTGAAATTAATTTACCGGTCCTAAAAAATTTGTTTTAATGGTGTATTGTTTCTCGTCACCACGATACACATCCAAACTGATATTGGTTTTACTTTCCTTTATCATGTTTGAAGGTACTAATAAAAAGAATGTTGTCTTACTAACGCTTTCTTTTTCTACATCATTTACGGCTTGTATCCATTTTATTTTGATTCGGTCATCAAGCGGTTTAATAGAAATATGAAGTTTTTCTGTTGTTTTATTGATGATTTCGGCATGATACAGGTTACTTACATAGCCTCCAGGTTGCTCTTGATAAAGCATACCTGCGGCTCTTAAAACGGTAATATCAATATCTTTTCTGCTCATGATGAAATAGGTAAGTACAGAAGCTAATAATAAAATAATCACAGAATAAGCTTTCATTCTTGAAGTAAACCTAGGGCTAGTTTGGTTTTTAATCATCTCTTCAGAATAAAAACCTATTAAGTTTCTAGGCTTGTGTATTTTATCCATCACTTGGTCGCAGGCATCAATACAAGCGGTACAGTTTACGCATTCTAATTGTGTTCCTTTTCTAATATCTATCCCGGTAGGACACACAGCTACGCATAAGTTACAATCCACACAGTCACCAAGATTTTCTTGTTTCTCTGCTTTTCTAATTCTTCCCCTTGGTTCGCCTCTTAAATAATTATAAGCAACTACCAAAGAGTTTTTATCTAGCATCACACCTTGTAAACGACCATAAGGACAAGCCACAATACAAACCAATTCTCTTACTTTGGTAAATACCAGGTAAAACACCAAAGTAAATATCCAAATACCAATAAAACCTACCAGGTGTTGGGCAGGAGGCTCAATCATGATTTGAATCAACTCATCGCTACCAATAATATAAGCTAAAAAAGTATTAGCTATGAGGAAGGATATTAATAGAAATAAGCTGTGCTTAATTGTTTTCTTGATGATTTTATCGCTAGTCCATGGCCCTTCATCTAGCTTTTTTCTTGCAGCAGGTTCTCCTTCTATCCAAATTTCAATTTTTCTGAAAACCATTTCCATAAAAATGGTTTGAGGACAAACCCAGCCACAAAACACCCTGCCAAAAGCAATGGTAAAAAGCACAATACACACCAAAAATAGGAGTGTGGCTAATACAAAAATGAAAAAGTCTTGCGGCCAAAAAACATGAGAGAATAGAATAAATTTTCTATCGATGATGTTGAAAAGCAGAAGTTGATGCCCTTGTATTTTGATATGTGGCGCAGCAAATAAAAATAAAAGAAGGAAATAGCTTAGATAGCTTCTGTATTTATACCATTTATCTTTCCTCACTAATGGATAAAGCCATCTTCTTTTTCCGGTTGCTTCTACAGTGCTATGATAAGTTATTTCTTCCATATTCATTTAATATTTTGAAGCCTTGTTTTTAGGTAGATGATGTAAGATTTACGATTTTAGAATCATCCTAAAATCGTAAATCTAAATGCTAAAAATCCTTAGGATTCTTTATCTCCTTGCGGTTCTTTCCCGTTAGGCGGATTGGTACCCCCTAAAGATTTGATGTAATTAGCAACATCAGAAATTTGTTTTGGTGTAAGCTGTTTCTCCCAAGAAACCATACCTTTTTCTGGTACACCATATTTAATGGTTTTAAATACGTTATTGATTTTGCCGCCATGTATCCAATACTCATCAGTAAGGTTTGGTCCAACAGTACCTTCGCCATTTGCACCATGGCATGCTACACAGTTTTTAGTGTAAATAGCTTTCCCTTCTGCAATAACACCAGCATCTGTACTTAATGCCACAGTATTTTCATCAACATTATTGGCAGATTGTGCTAAGAAAGCTGCTTTTGCAGTTTCTGCTTCTTTAACCTCAATAGCGTATTCTTCATCTTGTAACTTCCCTAAATTAAACACATGGAAGTTTAAGATGTACACAAAAGCAAAAGCAATAGTTGCATAAAAAAGGTACATAAACCATCCTGGTGTAGGGTTATCTAACTCTTGTATACCATCATAATCATGGTCTATCATCATGTCTTTTTCCTCCGATAGAGGTTTTAAAGACAGTACTTTTTGCCAGAAAGTTGGTTTAGCAGGTTTTTCTGCTTGAAGAACAAACTCATAATCGGGGTTATTTTGGGCAGCCGCTGCTTTTGCTTCTTCTGGTTTTAATAGTAAAGCAGCCATTACTCTAAAAGTTTTAAGTAGTACCAAACAAACGATACCAATTAAAACTAGCATAGCTAAAATGGCAACCAACGCTATATTATTCATCAACTCGCCAGTAGTGGCAAAGGTTGATTGTGCTATTAACAGCAACATCATGAGAACAAATATGGGTTTTATAAATTTCATGTTCTTGAGTATTAATCGTTATCAGATTCTAATGGAATGTTTTCCATATAGTTTACATGGCTCTTTTTCATTTTGATGAGCGCTATAGTAGCCCCAACAAAGAAGGTGAAAAAGATGAACAGCGATAATAGCATGTATATCTCGTTTCCGTTTAGATCATTCAATTGTTTAAACATGGCCGTATTTTTTAATTTTTAGCTTTAATATCTGTTCCTAATCTCTGTAAATAGGCAATAATGGCTACGATTTCTTTATTGCTACCTACCTTAATTTTGTCTTTAGCCAAGTTCTCGCTTATACCTTTAGCTTGTTTATCTAAATCTTGGTTAGCGATAAGCTCATAGCCATCAGGATAAGGAACACCTAGAGAACGCAGTGCTTTAATTTTAGATGCCGTTGTAGTAGTATCTAGCTCTTGGCTGATTAACCAATCATAAGCTGGCATAATACTACCTGGCGACATGGTTCTAGGGTCTAGCATGTGGTTGTAGTGCCAAGCATTGCTGTATTTACCACCTTGTCTGTGTAAATCTGGCCCGGTACGTTTAGAACCCCACAAGAATGGATGATCATAAACAAACTCACCAGCTTTGCTGTACTCGCCATAACGTTCTGTTTCAGATCTAAATGGTCTAATGGTTTGCGAGTGGCAGTTTACGCAACCCTCTCTGATGTATAAATCTCTACCTTGTACTTCTAAAGCTGTATATGGTTTTACAGAACTGATAGTTGGTACGTTAGAAGAGATAAAGAAAGTAGGAATCATCTCTACAACACCACCAATCAATATCACAATTAAGCTGAATACCAATAAAGCCATTGGCTTACGCTCTAATTTGCGGTGCCAGAATTCTTTTTTAGCTTCAGTTTCATCCATTTTAGGTAATGGTAAAGCCTCAGCAGCTTCGTTTTCTACCAATTTACCTAAAGTCATGGTTTTGTAGATGTTATATGCCATTACAATAACTCCGGCAAGGTACATGGTACCACCAATAGAGCGCATAATGTGCATTGGGATTATTCTTAAAGTAGTTTCTAAGAAATTTGGATATTTTAATAAACCTTCCGGCGTAAACTCTTTCCACATTAAACCTTGGGTGAAACCGGCCCAATACATCGGTATAGCATAAAATAAGATACCTAAAGTGCCAATCCAGAAGTGGAAAGAAGCTAATTTTTGCGAGTATAAACCGTTTTTATACATTCTAGGAATCATCCAATAGATTACACCAAATGTTAAAAATCCGTTCCAGCCTAAAGCACCCACGTGAACGTGTGCCACTATCCAGTCTGTAAAGTGTGCTACCGCATTTACTTCTTTTAAAGAAAGCATAGGGCCTTCAAATGTTGCCATACCATAAGCGGTAAGTGCAACCACCATAAATTTTAGGGTAACATCATCTCTAACTTTATCCCAAGCGCCACGTAGGGTTAGTAAACCGTTTATCATACCGCCCCAGCTTGGTGCAATAAGCATGATAGAGAAAACTACGCCTAAAGATTGCGCCCATCCTGGTAAAGAAGTATATAATAAGTGGTGTGGACCTGCCCAGATGTAAATAAATATTAAAGCCCAAAAGTGTAAAATACTTAAACGGTAAGAGTATACCGGTCTGTTAGCCATTTTAGGTAAGAAGTAATACATCATCCCTAAATAAGGTGTGGTTAAGAAAAATGCAACGGCATTGTGCCCATACCACCATTGTACCAAAGCATCTTGTACACCAGCAAATAAGTAATAGCTTTTAAAGGCAGAAATAGGTAGTTGGAAAGAGTTTACAATGTGTAAAACAGCAACTGTTACAAAAGTGGCTATGTAAAACCAGATAGCTACGTATAGGTGTCTTTCTCTTCTTTTGATGATGGTACCAAACATATTAATACCAAAAACCACCCAAATTAAAGTAATAGCAATATCAATAGGCCATTCTAGTTCTGCATATTCATGAGAACTGGTAAGTCCTAAAGGTAAAGTTATAACAGCCGAGACGATGATTAATTGCCATCCCCAAAAATGGATACGGCTTAAGACATCACTAAACATTCTGGCTTTTAATAACCTTTGTAAAGAGTAATAAACGCCCATGAAAATGGCATTGCCAACAAAGGCGAAAATTACCGCATTGGTGTGTAAAGGACGTACACGCCCAAAAGTGGTGTACTGCGAGTCTAGGTTGGCTGCCGGTGCATACAATTGTACGGCTACCAATAAACCAACCAACATACCAATAATACCCCAAACAATGGTGGCAATGGTAAAGTCTCTTACAATTTTGTTGTCGTAATAAAATTTATCTGGCTGCATAATTAAAGATTAGCTTTTTTGATGGTGTAAAATTACTTTGGCTCTAATGACAATAGAATGACTTTGCTTATTCATAAAAGTGAGCCATATCACATTTTTAGGTAAGTGCTATTTGGAATTTAAAATCTTATCAGAAATACAAGTATCTCCTGCGTTTCCCTCTCTTTCGGAGAGGGATTGAGGGTGAGGCTTATCGTCAGCGTCATCCATTAAAATTCTTATAGATGGCGTATATAAATCTGTATGCTGTCCGTTATTTTGTGCCCATAAAAAGGCAAGTAAAAAAACAATAGCTACCAAAACGCTGCAGCCTATTAAAAAGAAAATGGTACTCATGATAATTGGTGTTTTTTAGCCATGTAATGTGTTGCCAGGCTGGTGAATGATATAATGGTGACTGTACTTAAAGGCATTAAAATAGCTGCAAAAAGTGGCGATAATTGCCCAGTAACAGCTACGCTTAACCCTATAATGTTATAAGTAAGAGATATCCCAAAAGAAATATGAATAACTTTTACTGCCGATTTTGAAAATTTCAAGAATTGTGGCAGTAGGTGTAAAACCGAACCATCTAAAATTGCATCGCTACCAGGGGTGAAATTATTGATATGATCTGTTACGGCAATACCAGCATCACTTTGTTTCAATGCTCCAGAATCGTTTAGGCCATCACCAATCATCATCACTTTGGCTTTTTGTTCTTGTTTTTCTTTAATGAAATTGAGTTTGTCTTGCGGAGATTGCTTAAACTGCAAATGAAACGGACTCTTAAAATAAGATTGTAATACCTCGGCATCCTGGTTAGAATCACCAGATAATAAATAAGTATGATAATTTTTATTGATGTTGCTTAACAGCTGATTTAAATCTTTCCTGAACCTTTGTTTAAGTTCGAAAAAGCCTATATACTGCTCGCCAATTTTAATATGTACCTCAGGAAATTCTTGTTTAGCATCTTTTTGGCCTGTAACCAGTTGTCTGCTACCTATTAAAACTTCTTTACCATCATATATAGCAGAAATTCCTTTTCCAGTGAGTTCTTGATAATGGGAGATAGCCACCGCATTTCTGTGCCCTAAAAAAGAGCAAATTCTTCTGCTATGTGGGTGAGAAGAGTTTTTACAGGCAGCATAAATAATATCTTTTGTTATATGATTTAACTGCCCTTTAAAGATAACACCTTGATTTTCTGCTATACTTACCGTACCTGTTTTATCAAACACGATGGTATCTATGGCGGCTAATTGCTCAACCACATCGGTATTTTTAAGGTAGAATTTGTTTTTATCTAAGATGCTTAAGGCGGCCGACATGGTAAAAGGTGTGCTTAACGCCAATGCACATGGGCATGCAATAATCAATATCGCGGTAAAGGCAGATAATCCTGTACGCCAGTCTTGTGGTAGCCAAAATAATAAAGTGCCAAAAGCCAAAGCCAGCAATACAATACTGAAGTAATGGCTCACTTTAGTAGAGAAGGTTTTAATTTTAGTGGATTCTTGCTTTTGGAAAACCTCGTTATTCCACAATTTGGTTAAATAACTCTGCGAAACCGGTTTAATCACTTCTAATTCTAAAGCACTACCTGTTTGTCTGCCACCAGCATAAATAATCTCGCCCAAAGTTTTGCTTACAGGTAAAGATTCTCCGGTAACAAAACTAAAATCAATTAAGGCATCGCCTTTTAACAAAATAGCGTCAGCAGGTATTATTTCTTGGTTTTTGATGAGGATTCTATCTCCTTGAACTAATTTTTCAAGAGCTACAGATTTTTCACTTCCATCCTCATTTAAAACTTGTACCGCAACAGGGAAAAAAGAACGGTAATCTCTTTCAAAAGATAAATGATAATAGGTTTTTTGCTGCATAAACCTACCTATCAATAAGAAAAACACTAAACCTGTTAGGGTATCAGCAAAGCCATGACCGGTATTGAAAACATATTCTACAATGGTTCTAACAAAGAGTACAAGAATGCCTAGTGCTAGGGGGAAATCAATATTTAAAACACCAACTTTTAGGTTTTGCCAGGCATTAACAAAATAATCTTTACCTGAGTAAAAGAAAGCCGGAATACAGAATAAGATATTCAGTAAGCTAAAGAACTCGCCAAACTTAGCCTCCGTTTCTGATAAACCAAAATATGCCGGAAAGCTTAGTAACATCACATTACCAAAACAAAACCCAGCAACAGCAATTTTTTTAGAGAGGTTATCTGTTTGTCTGCTATTTTTTTTAACTACATCTTGTAAGCTAATTAAAGGCTCGTAGCCTATGCTGCTCATCAGCTCAACCAAAGCTCTTAGGCTAATTTGTTGAGGATTAAATTGGATATAAACTTGTTTTTTAAGAAAATCAACACGGTTTTCTAAAATACCGGGATGCAAGGTATACAAATGCTCTAATAACCAAATACAAGAACTGCAATGTATAGCAGGAACGTAAAGAGAGATGATGGTTTTTTGTTCATCGGTATAATCAATAAGCTGTTGGATAATTTCTGGTTCATCCAGATAAGCAAATTGTTTATTTCCTGATGCTTGAGTTTCACCAGGATGTTGGTTTAACTGATAATAATTACCTAGTTTACTTTTAGATAGGATGGTGTAAACACTTAAGCAACCTGTGCAACAAAAAGATTTCTCATCTTTTTGATGTTCTTCTGTATAACAATCATTACCACAATGGTAGCATGTAGTTCCGGTTAGTATAGCCATAAAACAAAACTGCTAATTTGGGGTGGGCAGGGAAATGATTTAATTGGTTAACAAAATATGATTATCGTCATATTTATACTGTTAAATTGGAGATGAGGTTTTAGCTGTTGTTAGATGATAGGGACAATGAAGCTTGACAAGCTAAGGTTTTAGCCTAAAAATAATTGAAATGTATTTCTATATTTGCAGCTATTGCCTCCGTAGTTTAATGGATAGAATGATGGTTTCCGGTACCATTGGTAGGGGTTCGAATCCCTTCGGGGGCACAGCTTTATTTTATAGGGATTGATTTTTGATTGATTGAAGGATTGATTTTTTAATTTTTCCTTTTGAATTTTCCTATTGATTGATTTTCCCGTTATTGCGATGAAAAACGAAGAAGCAATCTTTTTTTATTGATTGAAGGATTGATTTTTGAATGAGCGATTGAAGCCTTCAGCTTTTCGCCTTAAGCCTTAAGAGCTTTTCAACCCCTTCGGTACATACTGTTCCATCACTAAAATAGCCGAGCCTATTAATTCTGCATCAAAACCAATATCAGAAATGTAAATATCAGTATCTCTAGATAAACGCGGTATACAATGCTGGTTTAAAGCTTGCTGAATAGGAGGTAAGAGTAAATTTCCGGCTTTAACACCACGACCACTAATCACAATAGCTTTAGGATTGGTAATATGTATCAGGATGGATAAACCTTTACCAATTTTATAAGCAGCCTCAGAAATAAGTTCTATAGCGTATTGGTCACCTTGGTTGGCAACTTCCATTAAAGCATCAGCAGAAGCTAGTTTAGACTCTTCTTCCTGATATTTGAAATTAGATTTTCTACCGTCTTTTAAACCTTGTATTGCTTTTTCTGTAACAGCCAATAAAGAGGCTTCCACCTCTAAACAGCCCTGTTTACCGCAAGAGCATAAAACTCCATTTTCTGAGATGGGGATATGACTAAACTCTCCGGCAAACCCGTTTTCACCCCTAAAAAGTTGTCCGTTGATAATCATCCCTAAGCCAATTCCCCAGCTTAAATTTACAACCATCACGTTTTTGATAGCTTTTGCCAATCCAAATTTTAACTCAGAAAGTGCAATTAAACTCGAGTCGTTATCTATAAATACCGGTAAGCCAATAGCTTTACTAATTGGTTTGGTAATGCTTTTTTCTTTGTGAGTTAAGTAGGTGTAGTTGATACCTTCATGTGTATTTACAAAACCAGGCATTCCAATACCTACACCAATAATTTTTTCTCTATCAATACCCGATTTTTTGATGTGCGTATCTATAATTTCGGTAAGCTTTTCTAAAGCGTTTGGGTTATCTTTTAGTTTAAGGCTTACAAACTCAACCGGAGATACGTAATGATTGGCTAAATCTATAATACCAATTCTGGTTAAAAGCTGATCCATCGCAACTGTAACAATAAATAGCCTATCATGCTTAACCGCATACATTAATGGTCTGCGGCCACCGCTAGATGCTGCATAACCCTTTTCTACCACAAAGCCAGTTTCTATAAGATGGTTTAACGACTTGGTAACTAAGGGTATACTCTTATCAATTAAAGCGCTGAGGTCTGCACAAGATAATATCCCACCATAATACAATTGTTGTATAATGTCGAAATAGAGCTTAGCATTTTTCTTATTGGTATTAAACATTGCTGCAAATTTAGCTTTCTAAACTTATCTGGGCAATATAAAAATTTAACGATAAATTTTTATTAAAAGACCTAACTTTAAAAATATTTAATAATAATCTTAAATCTTTTTAATATTTTTTTTAAGTTTTCATTTCTTTTTTTATTTTTGGTATTATAAAGTTTCAATAAGCTCATGAAATTTTATATCATAAACTATTTAAAAAACAAGCATGATTTTAATTGCAGATAGTGGTTCTACAAAAACCAGTTGGTGTTATTTACAAAAAGATAAAAATCCTATTTATTTCAATACAGAAGGATTTAATCCATATTATGTTGATAGTAAATACATTGCAGATGCTATTTCTACCCATTTACCAGCTGATGTAAGAATAGAACAGGTTTCTGCCATCTATTTCTACGGGGCAGGTTGTAGCGCAGATAAAATCCCTGTTGTAGAACAAGCCTTAAAAGCTGTCTTTAAACATGCCGAAAATATAAGTGTACAGTCTGATTTATTAGCCGCAGCCCGTTCTGTTCTTGGTAATAAGCCTGGTTTTGTAGCTATTTTGGGTACAGGAACTAATAGCTGTTTATTTGATGGTGAAGACATGATTTATCAGGTAGATTCTCTAGGTTTTATTTTAGGTGATGAAGGTAGTGGGGCATACTTGGGTAAACAACTGCTTATAGCTTATTGCAGAGCTTTATTACCAAAAGATTTGCAAGAACTTTTTTGGGATACTTTTAAAATTACTGCCGATGAAGTAATCAATCAAATTTATACCAAACCTTTACCCAACAGGTTTAGTGCAAGTTTTAGTAGGTTTGTTGGCGAGCATATTACACATCCTTATATTATAGATTTAGTAAAAAATGCTTTTAGAGCTTTATTTACCAATATCATTTGTCATTACCCAGATTATCAGCAATATAGTTTTAATTGCGTAGGGTCTGTAGCACACAATTATTTACCTTTTTTAAGAGAGGTGGCTACCGAGTTTAATATGCCAGTAGGAAATATCATTAGAAACCCAATTGATGGGTTAATCAAATATCACGAAACTTTAATTAATAAAGATCAGGTTGTTTAGTTTGGAAAGCCATTGTTAATCCCCGGAGATGTTCTGGGGGTTGACTAATGGTTTCTTGCATCAATACTCTGCCCAATCAGTTGCACATTTTCTGCGCTTAAAACTTCTTTATACTGCTCTAACAAACGCCAACCCCCATTTTCTTTAACAATAGTCCCAATTTTAACAGCATTTAACGTAATGGTGTATATACCATTTTTTTCTTCCTTAGCTCGGCAAATATCATTATTGAAAATACCCGGCACTTGAAATAGCTCCATAAGTCACAAAGTTATCAATTATAGAAACACAAAGACTTTAATACATCATATTTTGGCATTAAAACTGTCATATTAAACATATTTATTTGAATATTGTTAAATCTGTATCATGAAAAAAGTAAGAACATTAGCTTGGCTAAACTTTATAGTTTACGTTTTGGCCTTTACCGTTTCTCAGTTATCGCAACTTAACCTTATTGGAAATGGTAATATGGGCGATATTTCTAAAAAATACGACACTGTTTTCACCCCAGCGGGCTTAACTTTTGCCATTTGGGGAATTATTTATCTAGGTTTATTCGCCTTCACGATTTATCATCTTAGACAAGCCTACCAAAAAGATATCCATGCAGAGCCCAATCAAGTAATACAAAAAATAGGTTATTGGTTTATCATTAATAATGCTGCAACTTTTATTTGGGTTTTTGTTTGGTTAAACGAATATATTGGTCTTGCTTTAGTGATGATGATTATACAGTTGATTTCATTAATAAAAATCAATATCCGTATCAATACATTTAACCCTGCTAAAAGCTTATCTTCTAGGTTGTTTACCCAAATCCCTTTAAGTATTTATTTCGCTTGGATTTGTATAGCAACCATCGCCAATACATCTGTTTTTTTATATAGCATCAATTGGGATGGAGGTGTTTCTGGCTCCTTATGGACTATTATCCTGATAGCTGTAGCTTCATTATTAGCTTTTTATATCATCCGCTTTAAGCGTAACCCTTATTTTGGTTTGGTAGTGATTTGGGCTTTTTATGGCATACAATTAAAAAGAACGCAGGTAAACCCAAGTTTGTATGAAAATGTTATTCAGGCTGCTTGGTTTGGCTTAGGTTTCGTAACAATTGCTGTTATCATTCAATTCATCAGTAACTATTATATATCCAAGAGAGAAAAACCTGCCGAATTGGTTTCTTAACACAGATGATAAGCTTATTTTCGTTGATAAATTTCTAAACTTTTAATGCTTAAAATAGCTTACGACTCTATTTATGCCCATCCTTTGCCAGAAGGACATCGTTTCCCGATGCTGAAATACGAGCTTATTCCGCTACAACTTGAGCATGAAGGTATCATCACGCAAGAGAATTTATACGCTCCCGATATTTTAGATGAAGAAATTGTACTCTTAACCCACGAAAAACAATACTGGGAAAAGCTTAAAAATTTATCATTAACCTATCAGGAAGAGAAAAGAACAGGTTTTCCGCTATCAGCACAATTGGTAGAAAGAGAATTGCGTATTGCCCAAGGTACTATTGATGGCTGTTTTTATGCTATTGAAAATGGCGTGGCTTTTAATGTTGCTGGTGGTACACACCATGCGGGCAGCAATTGGGGAGAAGGTTTTTGTTTGTTAAACGACCAAGCTATAGCAGCTAATTATCTTATACATAAGCAAATATCCAAATCTATTTTAATTGTTGATTTAGATGTTCATCAAGGCAATGGTACCGCTCAAATATTTCAAAATAATCCTCAGGTTTTTACTTTTTCTGTTCATGGCGATAAAAATTTCCCTTTCAGAAAAGAACAGTCTGATGTGGATGTTCCCTTGTCAGATGGGGTAGAAGACGATGAATATTTAGCTATGCTAGCTCAAAAATTAAATGAAGTATTTGATAAGGCTAAGCCCGATTTTGTTTTTTACCTTTCCGGAGTTGATGTTTTAGCTACCGATAAATTGGGTAAACTGGCTTTAAGTCCCGCAGCCTGCCAAAAAAGAGATGAAATGGTATTTAAAAAATGCTTAGCTCAACAGCTTCCTGTTCAGGTAAGTATGGGTGGAGGCTACTCGCCTAATATAAAAGATATTGTTGATGCCCACTGTAATACCTTTAAAGTGGCAAATGATTTATATTTTTAGGGCATGATTACATTTTTTGAATCCGATTTAGAACATATCTCTGTTCATAAAGTAGGAAATAAAGTGCAAGACGAATATTTTACCCTTTCTGATAGCACCTTACACATACAAGACGAGTTTCTGCTTAATTTATTGATGCAGTATTTCTTAAAACCTTTTGAAAAGGTAAATGAAGTATATCGTTTTATGCATTCTAGTGATTTAGCTTTAAATGAAATCTATCACTTTGCAAGTCAGATTTTTAAAGATACCACCAAGTTTCACGAAGTTAGTCAGCAAATTACCCGTCATTTATACGATATTTCAAACCATCCAAAAATAAAATCTGGCGAGGTTTACATTGCTTTGTTTCACGATGTACAAATAGAAGGAGAGCTTCATCAAGCTTTAGGTATCTTTAAATCAGAAACCAAAGAAACTTACATGAAGGTTTACCCTGATGCTGGCGGCTTTGCTTTAACCTACGAACAAGAGGCTATCAACATCCAAAAATTAGATAAAGGCTGTTTAATTTTAAATACCGATAAAGAAGAAGGCTATAAAGTGGTGGTGATAGACCAAACCAACAAAACACAAGAAGCCGCAGTGTATTGGAAAGATGATTTCCTGAAATTAAAAATCAGAAACGACAACTTTAACCAAACCAATAATTACCTAAGTTTATACAAGAACTTTGTTAACGAGAAAATAGACGAGCAATTTGAAGTATCAAAACCAGATAAGATTGATTTATTAAACAAATCCATCAAATACTTTAAAGAAAAAGAACAGTTTGATTTTAACGAGTTTTCTGAAGAAGTTATTGGAAACGAAACCGCTGCAACATCATTTAAAGCAATGGTTCAGAATTTTGAGCAAGAGTTTGATACCCCCATAGGAGAGCGCTTTGATATTTCTACACAAGCCGTAAAAAAGCAAAGTAGCGCCTATAAAACCGTTTTAAAGTTGGATAAAAACTTCCATGTTTATATCCATGGCGATAGACAATTGATAGAAAATGGCTTTGATGATAGCAAAGACATGAATTATTATAAAATTTATTATAAAGAAGAAAAATAGCTGATATTTAGCTTGATGATGGAATTAAGGAAAGTAACGGTCACCAGATATGTAACCCCTTTAAGAGAAGGAGGTTCTATGCCTGCTATTGCCGAAGCGGATGATGGTTTTCTCTACGTTTTAAAATTTAGAGGTGCTGGCCAAGGTACCAATGCTTTAATTGCCGAAGTAATAGGAGGGGAATTAGCCCGAAAATTGGGTTTTAAAATACCAGAGCTTGTTTTTGCAGATTTAGATGAAGCTTTTGGTCGTACCGAGCCCGATGAAGAAATTCAGGATTTACTAAAATTTAGTACCGGGTTAAACCTAGCTTTACATTACCTGTCTGGTTCTATCACCTACGACCCTGGTGTGTATCAGGTAGACCCTCTTTTGGCCTCAAAAATTGTTTGGTTAGATGCTTTCTTAATGAATATGGACCGTACCGCCAGAAATACCAATATGCTATGGTGGCACAAAGAGCTTTGGTTAATAGACCATGGTGCTTCTTTATATTTTCATCATTCTTGGGATAATTGGCAAGAGCAAGCAAAAAAGCCCTTTACGCTAATTAAAGACCATGTTTTATTAAAGCAAGCAACCAAGCTTGATGAAGTACATGCCATTTTTAAAACACAAATTACACCCAATATTTTAGAAGAAATTGTACAGCTTATTCCTGATGATTGGTTAAAAGGAACTTATTTTGATAGTCCGGAAGCTTATAGAGATGCTTATGTAGCATTTTTAACCAGTCGCTTAAATCATGCTGATCACTTTTTAGAAGCCGCCAAAAATGCAAGAGCGTAATTTATATGAATATGCGATTATTCGCCTTGTCCCTAAAGTAGAAAGAGAAGAATTTCTAAATATTGGGGTGGTATTGTATTGCGCTAAAAGCAAGTTCTTAAAAGCAGCTTTTTATGTTGATGAGAACCGATTAAAAGCCTTTGCATCAGCACTAGAAGTAAATGATTTAAAGCAACACCTTCATATTTTTGATTGTATTTGTAAAGGAGAAAATTGCAATTCGCCCATTGCCCAGTTGGATTTACCATCTCGTTTTAGATGGTTAACGGCCACCAGAAGCACTATTTTACAATGTTCTAAAGTACATCCGGGTTTAACCCAAAACCCTGAGGAAACTTTAAGCCAATTACTAGAGCAGTTTGTGAAATAACTAATTCATTTTTCCTTTTACATACAACGTTACCAAAGAAGCATGCTTAATGCCTAAAGTATTTCCCGGCTCAATCTTTAGCATATTGGCTAAATAAACATCCAAAATACCTTGGAAAACTTTTCTTTGAGCTTTTTCGGTATCCTCATCAAAAGTAGGGAAATCATACACCGTTAATTTACCCGATGTTTCTACAATAACCCTAAAAGCAAAATTAAATTCTTTATAAGCTTTGCTGATGTTTACCTCGTATTCTGGATATAAATAAGCATAAGATTTACTTTGCGATAAAGCTTTATCAAACGTACTGGTTTTCTCTACGCTAATATTTTTACTGATGGCTGTAAACTTTACAGGGTTACGGGCTGCAAATAAATAATTAGAATCTAGCGGATGTAAATTTGCTTGTTTAGCTCTTTCGGTAACAAATAAAGTATCTTGTTTACTTGGTTTTCTTAGTTCTGCAATAGTAGTTTTAAGCTTGTTTTTGATGTAATTATCTGCATAAAAAGTCATGTAAACATTAGAGCGTACATCGTTTTTAACACGTAAACTTTGTACTTCTAAACGCTGTAAAACAATACTATCTTTTGCTAAAGAAATTACACTAAACCATTCTTTAGCGAAATTATAATAGCTTTTATGATCGTGGTGAAGGTAAAAACCAACCATTTTATTCATGGTAGGACTAAAAACATCAACAGAATCTTGAGCTTGGAAAGCTAAAGTCCACTCGGGTTCTTGCTGAAAACCTATTTCATTAAAAGATAATCCGTTTTTAAATTCCCTTCTCACTTCATGGAAAACTATCCCTTTTAAGTCTTCAAAAGTAAGTTCAGAGTTATTAACCGTATTTTTATCAGATGAAGAGCAAGCCGTTAGCCATACACAAAAAACGATAAGTAAATAGGAGAGCGCTTTAATTTTTGATGTCATATAAATTTTTGGAAACGCAAAAATAAGATGTTTTTATATTTCTAACGAGTTTATGGTCAGTTATGGGTGGAGATTTTTATTTATTGAAGGATTGATTTTAGAATGAGTGATTGAAGCTTTCCGTCTTGGCTTTCCACTCAGAGGATTGATTTTTTCTTTTTCTTAACCACGGAGTTCACAGAGCACACAAAGCTGGTTGTAGATTTATAAAAGCCCTCTGCGAACTTTGTGTTCTCCGTGGTTAAAACAATTCTAAGTTTTTATAAGAAAGGATAGATTGAATAAGGGAAATAGTCAGTATTCTTATGATGATTGAAGCTTTCCGCTTTAAGCTTTTAGCCTTCTGCTTTTTTTGGTTGATTTTTGATGGATTGAATGATTGATTAAGAGATTTTTTTGTCATCGTAAGTTTGTAGAGAAATGTTTGGATAAGCGAAAACAGAATATAATTTTGTTCAGTTTAAAAAGATCCAGCAGAGAGAAGGAATAAGACTTTAGTTTGTCATTAGTCATCAAAGACACTTCGCAATGTTAGTCCCCTTCTCTCATCGCGATGAGGAACGAAGAAGCAATCTATTTATGATGATTTTTTATTTAAATATTTTGGGTTTAAATGCTATTTTATGAAAAATACCTATGTAATATAATGTAAATTTATGTGTGTTTTGTAGAAAATTCCCAGATGTAGAATTTTAATAATTTCACACATAGGCATAGACTGCATACTTTACGTCATTTCGGTGCTATAGGGAAAATTAATATAAGAGAATATGACATACGAAGATTTTATCAAGAAATTTAATAGGACAAATTTTTTAGACAAGTATTGGAGTTATTTCATCTCAATTGGAGCACTCGGAATTGGGCTATATTTTCTGTATCTACTCAATTTTACCGAATGGTATCAGCTTAAGAAAGTGACAACAAAAAATATTACGCCTCTTTGGGCTATATATGCCTTTTGCGGACTTTTCATATTCTTAGGACTTTATGGGTTTTGGATAATTCCGAAAAATTATGGAATAACTTATATAAAATCAGATTCTCCAATTGATAAGAAAGCTGAAATAATCAATCAACTAATCCATGATTTAAACTGAAGGAAGTTGAAAAAAAAGAACAATATCAACATTTTAAATATGTAGGACGTTTTTGGAGTAGTTTTAATATTTATATATTTTATGATATAAACAATTTCTACTTAAATGTTCAGCCAATAGATTTTGCAGATAAAAGTGGTTTCATCGACTTTGGAGTCTCAAAAAGAGTTACCCTAAAAATAAAAAAAACCATCTTAGCCCATGGTTGAAACCCTAGGCTTTTAAAACCCCAAACATGACCTATAAATAACTTGATAATGAAACATTTATCAAACCTTATCGTTTTTAAGATGTTATAAGTTTACATCATCAATAATAAAGGAAAGCATATCCTCCATATCATGAAAGCAAATTATTTAATAACGCTGGGTTTTTGTATCCTTTTGCTGAATAGCGTGAATGCCCAAAGTTTAATCATTCCTGCAAAAGGAAAACACATCATAAAAGATAAAGCTATTAATGAATTAAGGTTAGACTCTTTGGTGCTCAATAAAAAGTCATCCTTAGAAATACAGGGTAAAAAAGATTTTACCATTTATGCCAATCATATCATCTTGGCCGATAAAACTTTTATTACCGCACATGATGGAAAAAACAATGGTACAAATCTAAAGCTATCAGGCAAGTTTATTAAAATTGGTAAAACGGTTATAGATGTATCTGGCAGAACTTATGAAGTAGGAAATAAAACCGAAGCCAATGGAAATGGAGGTAATTTACTTATCCAATACAATCAGGATGGGTTAATACCTCAATCAGATAATAATAAAGAAAAAAATTACATCGAAACTTTGGCTAAAGGTGCTTCTACCAGTACAAACCCTTATGTTGATGTTCAAAATTTGTGGTACCGGGTAGCATTAGGCTCGGGTATGGGACGCTCGCCCATGGGTTTGCCTCAAGGAAAAGTTTATGATGCCAGTGAAGGTAGTCAAGGGAATATAGAAATTAAGCCATTAAATGAAAAATAATTTCTTTAATTATTTTATTTGTTAACTCGAATAATCAATTAAAAAAAAAAACAAAAAAAATCTGTTAAAATTTTATAAATATTTTGGTAATAATAAAAATGTTCCTACATTTGTAATGCCCTCCCAAAGGGCATGTTTTTCATAGGTAGATGTAGGGTCGAATACTTGTTATTCGGCCCTTTTTTATTTCAAACTAAATCTTAGCTTAGTCGTTTATATCATCATGAGAAAAAGAAAGATTGTTGTAGCCATTACCGGGGCTAGTGGAGCTATTTATGCAAAAATTTTGTTAGATAAATTAGTGAAACTGCAAGATCAAATAGCAGCTGCAGGTGTTGTGATGTCTGATAATGCAAAAGACGTTTGGCAATACGAGTTGGGTCATCAAGATTACCAAAACTATCCTTTTACGTTTTATTCTAAATCAGATTTCATGGCTCCCTTCGCATCTGGCTCTGCCAAATACGACACCATGATTATTGTGCCTTGCTCTATGGGTACGATGGGGCGCATTGCAACGGGAATTTCTAACGATTTAACTACCAGAGCTGCTGATGTTATCCTTAAAGAAAGAAGAAAATTAATCTTAGTTGCTCGTGATACACCTTTGAATCTTATCCATATTACCAATATGAAAACAGTAACAGAAGCAGGAGGTATCATCTGTCCGGCTATACCATCTTTTTATAGCAGACCCCAAACTATTGAAGAAGTAGCTTTAACCGTGGTTAACAGAATTATTGATTTAGCAGGTTTAGATGATGATACTTACCGCTGGGGAGAAAATCAAGCTTAATGCTGAGCTGATTTAAAATACCTTTCAACCAAAATTAGTATCTTTGCCGCCATTAATAGAGATGAATAAAAAAGTTGCTTTTTACACTTTAGGTTGTAAGTTAAACTATTCTGAAACTTCAACCATTGGCAGGCAGTTTAGTGCGGCTGGTTTTGATACGGTAGATTTTACCGATCAAGCTGATATATATATTATCAATACCTGTTCTGTAACAGAAAATGCCGATAAAAAGTGTAAGAAAGTAGTTAAGGAAGCTTTAAAGCACTCGCCATCTGCCTATATTGCTATTGTTGGCTGTTATGCACAACTAAAACCTCAGGAAATTGCCAATATAGAAGGTGTAGATGTGGTTTTAGGTGCTGCCGAGAAATTTCAGCTGATAGAGCATATTACCGATTTAACCAAGAAGCCCAAAGCAGAAATTTATAATAAACCTATACATGAAGCCACAAGCTTTGTATCGGCTTTTTCTATTGGCGACCGTACCCGTACTTTCTTAAAAGTACAAGATGGCTGCGATTATTCTTGTACTTTTTGTACTATTCCCTTAGCCCGTGGTGAAAGTAGAAGCGATACCATTGCCAATGTTGTGAAACAAGCAGAAGAAATTGCTGCTTCTGGTATTAAAGAAATTGTACTTACAGGTGTAAACTTGGGAGATTTTGGTATTCGTGACGGCAAAAGAGAAGACAAATTCTTTGATTTGGTTAAAGCTTTAGATGAAGTGGAAGGTATCAACCGTATTCGTATATCATCTATAGAACCTAATTTATTAAGTACTGAGATTATTGAGTTTGTAGCACAGTCTAGCAAATTTGTACCTCATTTCCATATCCCATTACAATCAGGCACCAATAAAATATTAGCTTTGATGAAAAGGCGTTACCGCCGAGAGCTGTATGCGGATAGGGTAGCTACCATAAAAAGTATCATGCCTAATTGCTGTATTGGTGTTGATGTTATTGTTGGTTTTCCCGGAGAAACTCGTCAGGATTTTTTAGATACCTATGAGTTTTTAAATCAATTAAACATATCATATTTACACGTTTTTACCTATTCTGAAAGAGAAAATACGCCTGCCGCAACTATGGAAGGTGCTGTGCCTATGCATGAAAGGGCAGAACGTAGTAAAATGCTCCACATCTTATCAGATAAAAAAAGAAGGGCTTTTTACGAAACCGAAGTGGGCAACATAGCTGAAGTTCTTTTTGAAGGAGATATTAAAGAAGGTTTTATGCATGGTTTTACCAGAAATTATGTAAAGGTAAAAGCCAAGTATGATCCTATTCTGGTAAATGAAATTAAAACTGTTAAGTTAGAACAAATCAGTGCCGATGGGGATATGGAAGTTGCTGAAGTTCAAGAAATTCTTACCCACTAAAAACCAAAATTATTTATGTTTCCTACGCTATCTTATCTTATCGAGTATTTAACAGGTGTAAATATTCCTTTGCCAATACAAACTTTTGGTTTTTTTGTTGCCTTAGCTTTTATGGCAGGGTATTGGGCTTTCTCAGAAGAGTTTAAAAGAAGAGAGAAATTAGGCGAGGTACATCCTTTTCAAAAAACGGTAGTTATAGGAAAAGGGCTTAGCACCAATGAAATTATCATGAACGGGATATTTGGCTTTTTAATAGGCTTTAAACTGGTATATGGTATTTTTAATTATGCTGAGTTTGTAAACAGTCCGCAAGACGTTTTATTATCTACTAAAGGGAATTTTGCTGCTGGGTTATTGATTGCCATTTTATTTATTTATTGGGCTTATACCGAGAATAAGAAACAAAAACTTGCTCAACCTAAAACAGTAGTTCAAACGGTTCATCCTCATGAATTAATGGGAACTTTAATTGCTTGGGCAGCTATTGCAGGAATTCTTGGAGCTAAAATTTTCGATAATCTAGAATATTGGGATCGCTTTATGCAAGATCCTATTCAAAACCTATTATCATTTAGTGGTTTAACTTTTTACGGTGGTTTAATTTGTGGTGGTGCAGCAGTGTTGTACATCGCTAATAAAAATGGTATTAAACCAGTTCACATGCTGGATATTGGCGGGCCGGGTATGATGTTAGCTTACGGCGTTGGGCGTTTAGGCTGTCAGTTATCTGGTGATGGAGACTGGGGTATAGAAAATTTGAGTGCTAAACCTAACTGGTTAACTTGGTTGCCAGACTGGGCTTGGGCTTCCAAATATCCACATAATGTGATTAACGAAGGTGTACCAATTGCCGGTTGCGAAGGTAAGTTTTGTTTCGAGTTGGCTAATCCAGTTTATCCTACACCATTGTATGAAGCTTTTATCTGCATCCTACTTTTTGCCTTTCTTTGGGCTATAAAAGATAGAATTAAAGCTCCGGGTTTGTTATTCTCTATTTACCTTATTTTAAATGGTATAGAGCGTTTTTTAATAGAAAGTATACGTGTAAACTCTAAATATGAAGTTGCCGGACTTTCCTTTACACAAGCCGAATTAATTTCCTCTATCATGATATTAGCAGGTATAGGAGGCATCATTTGGTCTTTTAAGAACTATAAATCGGGAAGGGCGGTAGCCTAATGCCTGTTTTATCAAAATCAGAAACTTTAAATGCTTTCTATCAACATAAAATGGTGCGTTTTTTCCTTTCAGCAGGGATAGCCACTGTTACCGATGTTTTGGTTTATTATACCATCATCAACTACATATTAAAGCATCAAAGCATACAATTTAACCAGTTTAGAGCAAGTGCACACGAGTTTACTTTAACCATTTCTTATTCGGTTGGTATTATTGTTAATTTCTTAATTACTAAATATACCGTATTTAATGAATCTAGCTTAAAAGCCCGAAAACAATTTATACGCTTTGCCACTATCGCTTTTATTGGATTTTTTGCCAATTATGCTTTATTAAGATTTTTTGTAGAGCTATGTGGTTTCTGGCCTACGGCTGGGCGTATCAGTTCTGCTTTAAGTTTAGGTTTTGCCAGTTATTACATCCATAAATTATTTACTTTTAAAGTTCGTACCCATGCTTAACTATCAGGAATTGTGTGTTGAAGTTATCCGTATTGCTAAAGAAGCCGGAGCTTTTATTAGAAAAGAATCAGATCTATTTCAATCATCAAAAATAGAATATAAAGGCACTAATGATATGGTTTCTTATGTGGATAAAACCTCTGAAGAAATGATTGTATCAGCTTTAGCTAAAGTTTTACCTGGTTCTGGTTTTATTGCCGAGGAAGGAGAACATCATGAAGCCGAAACTTTTAATTGGATTATAGACCCTTTAGATGGTACAACCAATTTCATCCACGGTATTCCGGCCTTTGCGGTAAGCATAGCTCTGCAAGAAGGAGACGAACTGGTTTTAGGTGTAGTTTATGAAATTGGTAAGGACGAATGCTTTTACGCTTGGAAGGGAAGCGCTGCTTTCTTAAATGGCAAAGAAATAAAAGTATCTACAAATACTAAAGTTGCCGATAGCTTACTGGCAACAGGTTTTCCTTATTATGATTTTACCCGCAAAGATGCTTATATGGCTTTATTTGGCGATTTAATACAAAGCTGCCACGGTTTAAGAAGAATAGGAGCTGCTTCTGTAGATTTGGTTTATACAGCTTGTGGTCGTTTTGATGCTTATTTTGAATATAATTTAAAACCTTGGGATATTGCTGCAGGGATGTTTATTGTACAACAAGCAGGTGGAGAAAATTTTGATTTTGAAGGTGGAAAAAATGCTTTAAAAAATTGCGATATTGTCTCCACAAACGGACACATATCACAAGAATTATTAACCACTATAAACAAGTATTTTAAATCATGAAGAAGAAAATTTTATTAGGCTTACTGGCTGTTTTGGTCATCATACAATTTATCAAACCAGAAAAAAATATAAGTACTACACCATCTGTTAACAGTATACATAATAAGTTTCCAGCTAATGAGGAAACCATGCAGATTTTAAAAACTGCTTGTAATGATTGCCATACCAATAATACCGTTTATCCTTGGTATGCTAATATACAGCCTGTTGCCTGGTGGTTAGATAGCCATGTAGATGATGGAAAAAGACATTTAAACTTTGATGAGTTTTTAACTTATAAGCTTAAAAAGCAAGATCATAAACTAGAAGAATTAATAGAGTCTCAGGAAGACCACTGGATGCCTTTAGATTCTTATACTTGGATACATCAAGATGCTAAATTGAATGAAACACAAAGGTTAGCATTGGTAAATTGGGCAAAAGAAACACGTTTAAAAATTCAAAGCGATCCTGCTTTTGCATTAGAGGAAAGTAAAAAATAAAGAACATGTTTAATGGCTTCTATAAAATATTCACCCACGTATCAATCGGCAAAAATTGTTGCTCCTAAAATATCAGAGCACTTTCTGCATCATATTGCTTTAGCTCATGATCAAGAGCCGCAAGATATAGCTACCATACCCAAGGTAAATATTATAGAAGCTATTATTGATGTATGCTTTTGGGCAAGTTTCAGAAGCGAGGAAGGCAAATACCCTCGTATTTCTTTAGCTTTTCTATCGCCAGAGCAAGCCTTGCACCCAGTTGTATTTCAAGAAAAATTAACTTTAAACGCTTATGTGCTTTCTAAACTAGCTCCGGGTATAGAAGGTGCGGGTATACATTTAGGTGTTTGGTTTCAAGATGGCGAACTTTTTGTTTGGGGCTCTACTACTTATATACCCGATTATTGTTTCGTATTAGATGTTTCTGAACCCGGTTTGCTGGTTATTAAGCATAAGAGGATTAATGGCTATGGAAAATTCACTAACGTAGTTATCCTCAAGGGCGATGAAATTAAAATCGTAAATGAAGAAAGTGGAATATTACCAGATAGTCCGCAGATTTTAAAATCACTTTTAGGTTTTACTGCACCTTATTTAAGAAATGATACTACCAATATTCTTATCCAATTAGCAGTTTTTATGCGTTCTCATGGTAGAGGAGGTACTTTGCTATTAACACCTTCTGATGATGAACAGTGGAAACAATCATTAATATCACCTTTTCGCTATCAATTAAATCCACCATTTGAAGGTTTAGCTAATTTAATTTTAAAGGATGGCAGTAACATCAGCGAAAGCTTATGGATAAGTAAGTTAAAAAAAGAGGTTGACCATATTGCTGGTTTTACAGCTATTGATGGCGCAACCATCATGAATGATAAGTATGAATTATTAGCTTTTGGTGTTAAAATTGGTAAACGCGAAGGAAACAGTAGTGTAAAAAAAGTAGCTTTTATTGAACCTGTAATCGGGGGAGAGGCCTCTCTAATAGATATTGCCCAACTAGGTGGAACCAGACATCTTTCTTCCGCTCAATTTGTTTATGATAATCATGATTGCATTGCTTTGGTTGCATCACAAGATGGCCATTTTACGGTATTATCTTGGTCTATAACGATGAAATGCGTACAAGCCCATCGCATAGAAACTCTACTTTTTTAAACTCTTTTTGGTCGAGCTTTCATTAGTTGTTTCAAAAACAGAAACAGGTTTATTAGCCTTTTCAGTATTTCTTTTCACTAGTAAATCTCTCTTAGCTTTCTGCTTTTTCCAATCTTTCCTGTTAGCTTGTGGTTCATCAAAAGTCATAGCTTAAATTTTAGTATGTTTAAAAATGAGTAAGTTAACGGTTAATACTGCTGTACCTAATAAAAACTGAAAGACATCACCAAAAGGTAATATTTTCAAAGAAATTATCCAGCTAGCAATACTTAAAATAGATAAAACATACAGCAAACTGGTGTACAAAACATGATGTTTGTCTTTACTCATTTCTTCACTTAAACTATGCTGATGCTTAGCAAAGTTTGTTTGCAGTGCGTTTTTACTTTTTAGGACTTTTACATTACCGATGATATTGATTTTCATGATGCTAAAATTTTAGTAGACTATTTATGATAATCGATAACTGTACCAAAAAATCTGTTTTTTAGGTTTTTAAGAAAATATATTAAAATGATGATTTAAAACACGTTTAGTATACGGTTTTTATAAATTTTCATCCTCAATGATGAATTGTTTTAAAAAAAAATAGTACAGTAATTAATTTCCTATTATCTTCGTGGCGTTATGGTTCTCGTTTTAGAACGAGATTAAAAGGGAATGAAGTGTAATTCTTCAACTGTCCCGCAGCTGTAAGCTCTTTAAGACTGCTTCTAAATTTTGCCACTGGTTTGATACTTAAAACTGGGAAGGCTGGAAGCAGAGAGTAAGTCAGAAGACCTGCCTAACGATTAAAAATTCATAGCTTTCGGGGATTGAAGCGTTTGAATGCGAGTACTACCACAAGGTATTTCCATTTCAAAACCAATTTTCTGTTTGCTGTGGGCTAAAACTCACAACAAAATGAAAAGAAAAAACATTTACGTTGCAGCAAGCCTAGGGCTTGTTCAACTGGCATTAGCAGATGCCCGGCTTTATGCGCAATCGCAAAAGCCCAGTTCTTTAAACGAGGTAGTTGTTACGGCTTCTCGTTCTCCAAAAAAAATCAGTGATATTGGTAAAATGGTTAGGGTAATCTCTAGAGAAGAAATAGAACGCTCACAAGGCAGAACATTACCAGAATTGCTAAACACTGTACCCGGTTTAAACGTTACAGGTAGCGGTAGTGCTTTAGGAGAAGTAAAATCAGTTTATTTAAGAGGAGCTTCTTCTGCCAATACGCTTATTTTAATAGACGGTATTCCAGTGAATGATGCTTCTGGAATTTCTGGTGAGTACAACTTAGCCGCAATTGCCATAGACCAAATCGAAAGAATAGAAGTATTAAAAGGTGCAAGCTCTACCTTATATGGCTCAGATGCAGTTGCTGGTGTGATCAATGTCATCACTAAAAAAGGAGAGGGTAAGCTTAAAACAAATGCCTTGTTAAGTGGTGGTACTTACAATACTTATAAACAAGCTGTTGGTCTTAATGGTAATATCAATAAAACAGCAGTAGCATTTAATTTTTCTAATTTAGATAGTAAAGGATTTTCATCGGCCCAGCCTTTAAACACACCTTCTCCATTCGAGAAAGACAAATTTAGTCAGCAAGGTTTAAGTCTTAATTTATCACAATATCTCAATAGCACAGTAAAAATATTAGGTGGTTTACAACTTAATAATAATAAATCTGGTTTAGATGGTGGAGCTTTTCAAGACAATACCAACTATAACTACAATAAAGTAGCTTTATTAGGAAATATTGGTGTTAATGTAGCTTTAAGAAAAGGTAATTTAAGCTTAATAGCTAGCCAAAATAATGTATCTAATAAGTTTGATAATAATGGCGCTAATAGTTATTATAAAGGTAGTATTACCAATATAGAAAGTATATTCTCATACAAAGTGAATAACTTTTTAGATTTAACATCAGGGGCTAATTATAAATACAGTGCTACCGACCAATTTAGTGGTTTTGGTGCACCACTTACTGCCGGAAATGCTAATAACAATATCGCTAGTCTTTTTACCTCTCTATTCTTTAACGTAAAAGATGTTTTTAGGATGGAGCTAGGCGGTAGGTACAATAACCATAGCGCTTTTGGAGATAATTTTACTTATACTTTTAATCCTTCTGTATTACTATTCAATAGTGTTAAGGTTTATGGTAATATTTCTTCTGCTTTTAGAGTACCAAGTTTATATCAGTTAACCTCACCAGAATATTCAAACCCAGCGGGATTAGCACCAGAAACATCTTTTAACTATGAGGCTGGCTTTAGTACAGATTTATTCCAGAATAAATTAAACATCAATACCAGCGTCTTTTTCAGAGAGATTGATGATGTGATTGATTTTGGTTCTAGAGCAGATGGTAGCTTTGGTTATTTAAATCAGAACCAGCAAAATGATGAAGGTATAGAAACCGAAATTGGTTTTAAACCCCATAATAATTTAAGTATTAGCGCATTTTATGCTTATGTATATGGTAGGGTAGTTAAATCTCCGGGTACGCCGGGGGCTTTTAATCTTTCTAGAAGACCAGTAAATTCATCAGGCGCTAATGTGAGCTATAACTTGAACAAAAACCTAAGCTTTAGCCTATTGTACAAATGGACAGATAGTAGAAGAGATATTTATTACGATACCAATTTTAACGAACAAAATGTAGTTTTAACATCGTATCATAAGTTTGATGCCTATGTACAGTATAAAGCAAAGAAAAATATTACGCTTTTTGCAGATGTAAAAAATCTCTTTGATGCCAGATATAATGATTTTGCAGGCTATAATACCATGGGTACAAACTTTAATGCAGGTATAAGCTTTCTTTTTCAATAAGATTTAATAAATTTACCATCATAAATTATAATGTATGTCTTTAAATAAAATAAACGTAAGAAACTGGGTATTGGTAATGATGATTCTTGCCGCAGCTGCTACAAGATTTTTAAGTTTAGGCGAACAAACTGCTTGGTCTAATTTTACACCCGTAGGTGCAATTGCCATGTTTGGTGGTACTTATTTCACCAATAAATACAAAGCTTATTTAGTTCCTCTAATTACTTTGTTCATCAGTGATTTGTTTGTGACTTATTCTTATACAGGCGAATTTACTTTGTTTTATGATGGCTTTGTTTGGGTTTATATCTGCTTTGTAGCGATGGTATTTATTGGTAGCTTAATTAAAACAGTTAATGTAAATACTGTTTTATTAGGTTCATTAGCTGGTGTTTTAATTCATTGGTTAGTTACTGATATTGAACCTTGGTTAGGTGGTACTTTATACAATAAAGACATTACAGGTTATTACCAATCTTTAATTGCAGCAATTCCTTTTGAGAAAAACCTATTGTTAGGAAACTTAGTGTTTGGTGCAGTTTTATATGGTGGTTTTGAATTAGCAAAATCTAAATTCACGATTTTAAAAAGTCAAAAAGAATTGGCATACTAATGCCAAATGGTATACCTTAAAGAGGTTGTCTAAATAATCGTATTTGTCACATTGAGCGGAGTCGAAATGTACTCTGAATTACTCAAAAAAGGCTTCGACTCCGCTCAGCCTGACAAAAAATGATGTTGTAAGACAACCTCTTTTTTTATGTTTAAAATTCAAGAACTATCATGATTTACTATATATCTGGGGGTGCCCGTTCTGGGAAAAGTAGTTATGCACAAAATCTTGCTTTATCTTTAACCAATAGGCCTGTTTATTTGGCTACAGCCCGTAATTGGGATAAAGATTTTGAAAAACGTATCATCAGGCATCAACAAGATCGAGATGAGCGCTGGGAGAATATAGAAGAAGAGAAATATCCCGCTAAAATTGATTTTACAGGCAAAGTAGTAGTTATAGATTGTGTAACCTTATGGCTTACCAATTTTTTTGTTGATACTAAATACGATGTAGAAGCATCTTTAGAACAAATAAAACAAGCTTTTGATGATTTAACACAACAAGAGGCTACTTTTATCGTCATCTCTAATGAATTAGGAATGGGCTTACATGCCGATACAGAATCCGGAAGGAAGTTTACCGATTTACAAGGTTGGTGTAATCAATACATTGCTAGAAAAGCGGATAAAGCTATCTTTATGGTGTCAGGTTTACCACTTATGCTAAAGTAAATTGCCTTATGAAAAAGAAAATCATTGTTTTAACAGGTGCCGGTATCAGTGCAGAAAGTGGTTTAAAAACCTTTAGAGATGCTGATGGCTTATGGGAAGGTTATGCTATAGAAGATGTTGCTACGCCAGAAGCTTGGCAAAGAAACCCTGCTTTAGTACAGCAGTTTTATAATGAAAGGAGGAGGAGTGTTTTAGCTGCTCAGCCTAATGCGGCTCATCTCGCTTTGAAAAAATTAGAAGAAAAGTTTAATGTTTTAATCATTACCCAAAATATTGATGATTTACATGAGCGAGCAGGTTCTTCAAATATGATGCATTTACATGGAGAAATTGTTTATGCCCGTTCTTCACAAAACCCGGCCTTGCTTTATAAACTAGACAAGCCAGATATAGAAATGGGAGAGTTGTGCAAGTTAGGCAGTCAGTTACGTCCGCATGTAGTGTGGTTTGGCGAGGCTGTACCTATGATTACCAAGGCTATGCATGAAATGCCTTTGGCAGATATGGTTATCCTAATTGGCAGCTCATTAGCGGTGTATCCAGCTGCTGGTTTATTAGAGCTTGCTCGTAAGGAGGTGCCTGTTTATGTGGTAGATCCTAAAATACCAGAAGTTAGAATCTCTAATCCATTGATTAAAATAGAAGAGAAAGCTAGTCTTGCTGTTCCTCTTTTAGTTGAAAAACTGCTGAAACATGAATAGGAAACCTTGTATTTTCAATTGGAGCGGCGGTAAAGACTCGGCTTTAGCTTTATATTATCTTTTGCAAAACCCAGATTATGAGGTTAAATACTTGGTAACTACTGTAAATGATAGTCTGAATCGTATTTCTATGCATGGAGTGCGAGAATCGCTTTTACTAAAACAAGCAGAAAGTTTAGGTATTCCATTATATCAAATTAGATTACCAGAAATGCCCGGTATGAAAGAATATGATGAAATCATGCATCAAAATTTAACCATCCTGAAAGAAGAAGGAATTACACATGCTGTTTTTGGAGATATTTTTTTAGAGGATTTAAAAGCTTACCGCGAATCGAAATTACAAGAAGTAGGGATGGAGGCCGTATTTCCACTGTGGAAGAAAGATACTAAAACGTTAATTCAAGACTTCTTGAATTTAGGTTTTAAAACTGTAATAGCTTGTACCCAAGAAAATTTAGGAGCTTATGCAGGGAAAGTTATTGATATAGCTTTCATAAACAGTTTGCCAGAAAATATAGACCCATGCGGAGAAAACGGAGAATTCCATACTTTTGTGTTTGAAGGCCCGATATTTAAAAACGCTATTACTTATACTTTAGGCGAGAAAGTTTTTAAAAGCTATCCAACACCCAAAAACGAAGACGATGTATGCTTCACTAAAGACGACAAACCCAAAAACCTAGGCTTCTGGTATGTTGATTTGGTGGGGTAGATGTACTAGTTTGTTAGGGGGGTAGTTGGTTAGTTTATTAGTAGGTTAGTTAGAGGGTTTAGTTCATTGGTTCACTGGATTATTAGGGCCTATAAAATTGTATAATCATTGGTTCACTAGGTTATTAGGACCTATAAAATTGTATAATCATTGGTTCACTAGTTGATTAGGACCTATAAAATTGTATAATTAGTCTTAAAAACAAAAATTGCTTAAACTCTACAGAATTTAAGCAATTTGAATTTTTATTTTTGAATTTTTACTTTATTAAGCACTTTTGAATTTTCACTTTTGAATTTTGAATTTTCAATTAAATATACCCTAGAATCTTCAAAACTTGTTTACTGTTTTGCTCTTCGCCAAAAACCTCGTAGTTAAAAGTTTCGTCTCTATTTCTTCTGATGATAACATGCTTAGGAGAAGGTAATAAGCAATGGTGTATACCTCCATAGCCACTTAATACTTCTTGATAAGCCCCCGTATGGAAGAAACCTAAATACTGTACTTTACGTGTTTTAGGCATGAAAACGCTGTTCATGTGTGCTTCTTGGTTGTAATAATCTTGTCCGTCGCAAGTAATACCACCCAAGTTAACACGTTCATATTCAGCATCCCAATTATTAATAGGTAATAAAATATAACGCTGATTTAAAGCCCAAACATCAGGAAGATTGGTAATGAAAGAACCATCAAGCATTAACCACTTTTCACGGTCGTTTTGCTGTTTTCTACCTAGTACTTTGTATAAAATACCCGAAGCCTCGGCACAAGTATATTTACCAAATTCGGTAATAATATCTGGTTCCATTACTTCATGCTCGGCACAAATTTCTTTAATACGTTTTACAATCTCGTTAATCATGTATTCATAATCGAAATCAAAAACTAAAGAATCTTTAAATGGCATACCACCACCAATATCTAAAGTATCTAATTCTGGATTGATTTTCTTAAACTTACAATATAAGGTAACGTATTTTTCTAACTCGTTCCAATAATAAGGTGTATCAGAAATACCAGAGTTAATAAAGAAATGCAGTAATTTAACTCTGAAATTAGGGTTTTTACTGATTTTTGAGTTATAAAAATCTATAACATCTTCTTGTCTTACTCCTAAACGTGAAGTATAAAACTGAGAATCTGGTTGCTCTTCTGCTGCAATTCTGATACCCAAATTACAAGGGATATCTAATTCAACCTCATCATCATATAAATTAAACTCTTCCTTATTATCCAGTACGGGGATGATATTTGTAAAACCATCATGCAGCATATCAATGATATATTGCTTGTATTGGAAAGTTTTAAAACCGTTGCAAATAACCGTAATATCCTTTTTTACAGCACCTTTTTTCTCCAAAGCATCAATCATAGGCATATCAAAAGCCGATGATGTTTCTAAGTGAATATCATTCTTTAAAGCTTCCTCTACAATATGTTTAAAATGCGAACTTTTAGTGCAATAGCAATATTTATAGCTACCACGATAATTGTTTTTAAGAATAGCAGTTTGAAATAGAATCTTGGCCTGCTGAATTTTTTTACTGATGATAGGTAAATAGGTGAAACGCAGGGGAGTACCGTACGTTTCAATCATCTCCATTAAGTTTAGATCATGAAAATATAATTCATCATCAATAATGTCAAAACCTTCTTGTGGAAAACCAACACTGAGGTCTAAGAATTCTTCGTAACTCTGCATTCTTTAGAATAAAATTTTCGCAAAAATGTAATTAAAAATCGAAAAAATGTTAGTCTTATTGTAATTTTAATTTGTTGTGCCTTTTGAGTGCTTATATAAGCGGTAAATGAACTTCAGCTATCATACAGCGGGCACTTCCTCCGCCATTTTTTTCAATGGTTTCTAAAGGTGCTTCCAAAATCTTAACAAACTGTTCTATTTGCTGTTTCTGATTGTTATTTAAACTTTTATAGGCACTTCTAGACATTACCAAAAAATGTTCTCCCTTCATGTTTTCTAGCTCTAGCATATTACCTGCAAATTGGTTCATTTGTGCTAAAGAAATGTCAATCAATAATTTCCCAGTTTTACTTAAACTATCTTTAATAAGTTGTTGCTCTTTTAAATCTTTAACAGCATCCATACAAACAATAGCAAATTTTGTAGCTACGCACATCATCACATTGGTATGATAAATAGCTAAACCTTGGCTGTCTTCTGCATGAAACATAAGAGCTTCAAAACCAATCTGTTTACAAAATTCATGTAAAACTTCTTGATGCGTTCTGGCTGATAAGCAAGCATAAGCTATTTTATTTTCACGGTCTAGCACCATGCTACCCGTACCTTCTAAAAATTTATGCTCTTTCTCGTAAAAGCTTAAATCTTTTATTTCACTAACTTGGTAATGTTCTCTTAAACTTTCAATTATATCTAATCTTCTCTCTTGTCTACGGTTTTCTGCCAACATGGGGTAAAGAAAAACCTGACCGTTTTCATGAAAAGAAATCCAGTTGTTGGGAAAGATAGCATCTGGTGTATGAGGTTCTAAAGTATCTTGTATGATATTGATATTGATTTGATTAGCTTTTAGTACTTCAACAAAAGCATCAAATTCTTGTAAAGCCTTTTCTTGTACATTTTCTTGTTCAGTTTGTACACGCTGGAAAGCATTACTAGCTACCGTTTGCTGGTTAAGGGCAAAGGCTACAGGTCTAATCATTAAAATTTGAGAAGTGGTTTGCATGATGTTTCTTATTGATCAATAATTAAATATCTGCTCTTAGTAAAGGCATACTCATACAATGGAAACCACCACGAGCTCTTGATAACTCTGCTGATGGCATGGTGATGAAAGTATCTGTTAAATCTTCTACCTGTAACTCGTTGTTTTCTAGCTTTTGCAGCAGTTTCTTTACAGGGATAACTTTAAATCCTTTTTGCTTAAAAGCCTCTAGGGTATGGTCGTTTCTATCATAACCCAAAACAACACCTTCTTTAATGGCAAGCAGGTTACAAGAATCTGTCCATTGTTCACGAGAATCATAAGGGAATTTCTCATTACCAGAATAAATAAATTCTACTTTTTCTGTTGATTTTAAATCGTTTACACTGATGTCTTGTAGTAAATCTTCAATACAAGCAAATTTTTTAGGGTACTGAATTTTACCTTTCACAAATTGCGTAATTTCAGCTTTTTCTGATACTTGTTCTTTTAATAAATGATCTATAGGTTCAGAGCCATCGCCACTAAAATCTGCTTTTCCAATAGCGTGTAAAATCACCCAAACATTGCGCTTAACCTGAGTAAACACAGTGTCTATATGCATAAAATCTCGCTTATGCGGAATTTTAACTACCGAAACTTTATCTACCACGTTCTTCTCAAATAGTATCTTTATAGCTTCATTAATACCACGAGCGGATGTTCTTTCGCTATGCCCAATAATTACATGGTTTTTGCTTACCACCATAACATCACCACCTTCTAGGGTGTTTTTTTCTATTTGCTCTTCACCAGGCCTCAAGAAATACTGCAAAGAATCAGGTATTTCAATAATGTTGGCTTTATAAGCTTTAAATAAAGGATGATTAAAGAAAATATATTTTGCTAAAAGAGCTTCTCTAGAACGAGCTTTTTTAGCAGGTTTATTAAGCAAAACAAAATTATTGATGGTGATACCAATATCCCTAGTAAAAATAAGATTTGGGATAGGCGCAAAAATCATGGTATCATCGTTTAAAGAACCAGAAATCATCACTTTAGCCAAATCCTCTGGCGATGTCTCTAATAACTCCTGCTGCAAAAGGTAATTACAGTCTTCTATAGCGCAAACGGCAGCTACAAGTTTCTTTTTGATATTTTCATCCCCCAAAATGTCTTGAAGTAGGACCTGTATTTCTATAACTTTGTCTGATTTATAAAAGTTAGCATGACCCGGTTTATAAAAGGCTCTGCTTTTATCGCCATCAATATCTTTAAGCTTACCTTTTATTTTTGATGGATCTAAGAAATACAAAAGTAGCTTTACGTAATAATCGTACTCGTCTTTTCTGATGGTATCTAAATGAACAATATCTTCAAACAACCAATCTTGCGCTTTAGAGGGTACTACACGCCCCAATCCACTATCAGGACTATGGATGAGTAATCTTTCTAAAGTTCCAATTTCTGAGCTTACCTGTAATCTAAAATCTGAGTTGAATAGCATAATTTTCATCTATATACCCAATTTAACAGATTTACCTCAAATTATGTGTTAAGCCTACATAAAATTTACAATAATAGGGTTCAACATCATCTAACATAAAACAATATCTTTGCAGGTATATGTCTTTACATCAAGAAGAAACCATTGTTGCACTAGCAACACCAGCAGGAATAGGGGCTATAGGCGTTATCAGGTTATCAGGACCAGAAGCTATTAGCATTACCAATAAAGTTTTTTATGGTAAAAATTTAGAAACCCAAGACTCGCATACCATACATTTTGGAACCATAAGAGATGAGGGTTTTATTATTGATGAAGTTTTAGTTTCGCTCTTTGTAGCTCCAAAATCATATACCAAAGAGAATGTGGTGGAGATTAGCTGCCATGGCTCAGATTATATCATTGCCAGCATCATTAAATTGATGATAAAAAATGGTGCGAGAGCAGCAAAAGCGGGCGAATTTACTTTAAGGGCTTTTTTAAATGGTGGCTTAGATTTGTCTCAGGCAGAAGCTGTTGCAGATTTAATTGCTTCAAGTTCAAAATCAGCACACCAGCTGGCTTTACAGCAGATGCGTGGTGGTTTTTCTAACGAGTTGAAGAATTTAAGAGAGCAACTCATTCATTTTGCATCTATGATAGAGCTGGAATTAGATTTTAGCGAAGAAGATGTAGAATTTGCAAACCGCGACCAGCTTAAACAACTTATTTTGGCTATTAATAAAGTTGTTTCAAGGTTGATACAATCATTTGAGATGGGTAACGTGATTAAAAACGGTGTACCCGTTGTAATTGCAGGAAAGCCCAACGTTGGAAAATCTACCTTGTTAAATGTTTTATTAAATGAAGAAAGAGCCATCGTTTCTGATATTGCTGGTACTACCAGAGATACCGTAGAAGACGAAATTACTTTGCAAGGTGTGCGTTTTAGATTTATTGATACCGCAGGGATAAGAGAAACAGCAGACATTATTGAAGCAAAAGGAGTAGAGCGCACTTTTGAGAAGATAAAATCATCAGCCATTGTGCTTTATCTGTTCGACCCAAGAGAGACATCCTTAACAGAATTAAAAGCTATTATTGATGATTTACAACAAGTTATCCAAGAAAATAATAGCAAGTTACTTTTGGTAGCCAATAAAATCGATGAAACACAGGTTAACGATGCCTTAAGTGGCTTTGAATCTTTAGGCGAGATTTTATATATCTCAGCAAAGGAAAAACACAATATTCAATTATTAGAAGATGAGCTTTTAAAAGCAGCAAACCTTAGTCAAATCAATAAAGATGAAGTGATTGTAAGCAACATCCGTCATTTAGAGGCTTTACAAAAAACAGAAGCATCCTTAAGCCGAGTTTTAAATGGTATAGATAACCCTGTAACTTCTGACTTTTTAGCTATGGATATTAAACAGGCTTTATACTATTTGGGTGAGATAACAGGCACTGTTACTACGGATGATTTGTTGGAGAATATATTTAGTAAGTTTTGTATAGGGAAGTAATTCACCTATTCTCGTTTGTTAACTGCTTGTTTTTCAATTGTTTGTTTATTTTTACTTGTTGCTTGTTTACTGTTTATTTAGTAAATTTGTTGCTATAATGCTGTTAAGCAACAATGTTTATATGACAATAAGCGTCTATTAATCTACAGCCTATAGAAAACATCGTACGCCACCAATTAGCTCCTCATATGTATAAAAAATTATTGAAGATAATTTACTTAAGGTAGAAGTGGCTTTGGCAGATTTAAAAAAAGCTCGGGAAGAAAGCTTGCAGACAGAACAAAAGTTTAAAGAAAAACTTAAAAATTATATCTGATAACATATAAATTACTGTTTAATCAATATTTTATATTTAATTGCATATAAATAACTTATTTTTGTTATTATTGTATGTAAAAGCATATAAAAATGAATCCTTTAGCAGACTTTGTTAAAAACAGACGTAAGCAATTAAAATGCACACAGGAGGAGTTTGCCGCAAAGGCAGGCGTAGCTCTTACCGTAATAAGAAAAATTGAACAAGGTAAAGAAAACCTTAGTTTGTCTAAAGTTAATCAAGTATTAAGAATGTTTGGGCAAGTTTTAGCTCCTGTAAATCAGAAACAAGCATGAGACAAGCTCTTGTAAAATATAACAATAGCAATGCAGGCATTTTAACAGAGCTAGACTCTGGCGAGTATGAATTTGTTTATGATGAAAAATATATTCAAAATCATGCTGATTTGTTTATCACTTTTCAAATGCCTGTAAGAACAAGTCCATACAAAAGTAAAAGGCTTTTTCCTTTTTTTGATGGCTTAATTCCAGAAGGTTGGTTATTAGCAATAGCGGCCGAAAGTTGGAAAATCAATAGAAACGATAGGATGGGCCTGCTGTTAGCGTGTTGCCAAAATACTATTGGTGCAGTAAGTGTTCATCCTGTAACTGAAAACCAAAATGCTTAAGTGTTTATATTGTTACCAGCCATTAGATACTAGCCACACAGCAGACTATCATCCTAAATGTATCAAAGCTTTTTATGGAACAAGTGGGGCACCAAGTTTACCATATCAATTACAGGATATGGAAATGCTGGCTAAACAAGCGGTAGAATTATCTATTACCGTACCTGGGGTACAGCCAAAACTATCATTAGCTTGGATAAAAGATACCTTAGAAAATGGGCATAAAGGCCGTTTAACCATTATGGATGCTTTAGAGGGACTGTATATTTTAAAACCACAAAATTCGCAGTATTCGCAAATGCCAGAAAACGAACATTTATCCATGAAATTGGCTGCATTATTTAAAATAGAAGTAGTGCCATCTACCCTCATTCGTTTAGCCTCTGGCCAATTGTGTTACCTAACCAAACGTATAGACCGTAAGAAAGACCATGCAAAAATACACATGATAGACTTTCTGCAAATTTTAGAACTAGAAGATAAGTATTTAGGTTCTATGGAAAATTTAGGTAAAACCATCGGAGAATTATCTGTAAATACCCTGATGGATAAGTTGCGCTTTTTTGAGCTAACGCTTTTTAACTTTATCATTGCTAATAACGATATGCACTTAAAAAACTTCTCTATGTGGCTTTCAGACATGGGTTGGGTGCTAGCGCCAGCTTATGATTTGTTAAACGTAAAACTTATTTTACCAAAAGATACTGATGAAACAGCCCTATTGTTAGGAGGTAAAAAGAAAAATTTTGATAAGGGCTATTTTGATAGGTTTGGCCATGTTTTGCAATTAAATAACAAACAAATTCATGCTGTTTATAAAAAGCTTGGTAGCTGGCTTCCAAAAGCCATCCAACTGATTGATGATTCTTTTTTAAACGATGAAAATAAAAAACAATATAAAGCCATTATTAGCCAACGTATAAAATATTTTAACACTGCTGTATGACCCAACAAGAACTAGAAAAATACCTTTAGGGTGCTGCAAAAGTATTGCATGGTACCATAGATACCGGAGATTATAAATAATACATTTTTCCGCTTTTATTATTTAAAAGAATATGCGATGTATATGATGAAGAATTTGAAAAAGCTTTAAAAAAGAGCCAAGGAGAATACTCAGTTTTTGTAGAACATCACCATTTCTTAGTAACCTCCAAGAAGCACATTGGAATATCGTAAGGAAAACTAATACCAACGTAGGTAGGGCTATACAAAGTGCCATGCGAGAAATAGAAAAAGCTAATCCCAATACTTTCTATAGTATTGATCCGGTAACCATACCGCTGCCTGTTTACGGAATACGGGCTTCGAAATCACATCCTGCAACATTTGCTTGTCCAAGCTAAGGTCAGGAACCAGTTTTTTTAATTTTGATTTTTTCATCGCAATTATTTGTTTCAAGTTATAAATAATTACCCTTATTCTTTAATTTTGATTGTTGCTGTATAGTGAGAGGCATTCCCTGGCGTTTACAAGCCAATAATGAAGATGAAATAATTATTGGTATTGGAGCATTTAAACCAGCAGACAAAGAAGAAAGATTTGTTGGTAGTGCCTTTTGTTTCGGAAAGTGATATGTCATATTAAACTTTCTCATCATCGTTTTTCATTATATTTGTTTTGATGGATACTACAACTTGGAAAATCTCTTATCCCGAAAAATTTATTGCAGAAATAGAACATTATCCTTCTGTACAACATAATCATCAAAATCAGCAAATACAAGCGCATACACAAGATTTACGTACCACTTTTCAATATGAGAAAATAGAAGAAGGGTGCTATTTATTTGTGGTAGATATGGAAGCTTTAGAAGCAACAAAAATTGCTATTTTAGGTGATCGTGAAGTAGAATACTTTTGCCTTTCTTATCAACTGATTAGGGGTGGGGTAAACAAAACACCTCATAAAGATAATTATCAACAATCTAAAGCCCTATCCTTACCCAGAATATGTAGTTTTTATAACAATGCGTTTGATTACGAGACTAATTTTGAGGAGAAAGCAGGTATTAGAGCCTTTATATTTTGCTTTAAGAAAGAATGGTTAATGCAACATATAGATTTGAGTAGTGTTGATAAGCAAGCTGGTTTTATGAAAGTATTGGCAAAAGAAATGGATGGCATAGCTTATTTTAACGATAGCTTTTATAAAGACACCTATGACGAGCTGAACCATGTTTTATCCAGTCATAAAAGATCACCAGTTTATAGCTTGGTAGTAAAAAAATTATCCATGGCACTGATAGCCGATTTCTTTAGTATCGTAACTGATCCTTTATCCGTTTTAAATGTACCTGCACAGCCAGAAGAATTTGATGGTATTGAAAATATCAAAGACTATATCCATAACCATTTCAGAAAGGGCTTCCCAGGTTTAGATTATTTGGCAGAATTAGGCAAAATGACAGTACCTACCATGCGCAGGCAGTTTAAAAGGCAAACTGGTAAAACCGCTTTTGATTATTTTAGAGAAGTACAAATGCGATATGCTTTTGAACTACTACAACAAGGCCACAGGGTTAAACAGGTAGCATATTTACTTAGTTTTAGTAATGCTTCTAATTTTAGCAGAACATTTAAAGAAGTGTATCGTTTGCCCCCAGCAGCTATAGTGAAATTAATTGATGAGTAGGATGTAGGTGTGTGTATTGAAAAATACATGTTAGCCAGTTGAAGAGTTTCTAAAATCATCAACTAATTCTAAACTAAAAAAGAAAAGTCGGAACTTTTTCAGAATATATCAGATGATGCTCCGACTTCTTTTTCACAGGTACATAATATAACAATTAGAGGTTAAAAACGCTTCATTTGATAGAATTATGGAGTTTAGATAACAGAAAAAAAAACTTATCTAAACCTTATTTAACCAATACTTTAATTTTAGCACCATTTTCTTGAAGTATTAAAAAATAAGCACCAGGATTTAACTTCTTGCTTAGCTTAAAAGTTGCATTTCCGTTTGAAAATGGGATATATCCTTTAAAAACTTCCCTTCCTAAAAGATCATACAGCATCAATACTTGATTACCCTCTAAACCGGCATAATTAATATTTATGGTATCATCAGTAATCGGATTTGGGTAAACCAAAAGTTCTTTTTGTGATAAACTTGCAAAAGTTATGGGTCTTATACCCAATACTTCTGTTTTACCATTTACATCCGTTTGGTTTAGTTGATAATAGCTTAAGCCATTAGATGGATTAAAGTCTATGGTTTCGTAAATAGCACCATTACCTTTAGATTGTACGACACTTAAAGTTTCAAATATTTTGCCATCTCTACTTTTTGAAACTGTAAAGTGGCTATTATGATGCTCTGTTGCCGTTTCCCACGTTAAATTAACCTGTTTATCAAATTTAACACTTGCCTTATAATCCTTAAGTTTTACAGGTAAAGTACCTAAAGGGAAGCTCTTGGCAAATGCGCCATTAAAAGAAGCGTAAGCTACCACAAGCTCGCTACCTGTAGAAATTATATTGGTGTAATTAGCTTGTTTTAGAGAGAAGCCAGCACTACCTACATTTTCCCAAATTGTTCCGTTAAACTTCTGAACAGTAGCTCTACCACCATTTGCGTTATCGCCATAAACCAAATAAGGTGTATTCCCATAAAACATGATATTGGTGTAGGATGCTGAACCAGGTGAAAATCCTGCAGTACCAACAAGTTCCCAAGAAGTACCATTAAACTTTTGAACGGTAGCTCTAAAAGAGTTAGCAGCATCTTGATAAGCTACATAAGGTGTTAAGCCATCAAAAGCTATACTGGTATATATAGCTTCCCCGGCAGAAAAACCAGCTGTACCTACAAGCTCCCAAGTGGTTCCATTAAATCTTTGTACAGTAGCCTTGCTTGAATTTGCACCGTCACCATATACAACATAAGGCTTATCATCAGAAAACGCCAAATTAACATAAAATGCTACACCAGCAGAGAAGCCAGCAGTACCTACTTGTTCCCAACTGGTACCATTAAACCTTTGTACAGTAATTTTATTGGAATTTGCCACATCTCGGTAAGCTACATAAGGAATATGATTATTGAAACTAATAGTTGTATATAAAACTCCTCCGGCAGAAAAACCCGCATTTCCAACAACTTCCCAAGTTGTACCATTAAATCTTTGTACGGTAGCTTTATTTGAGTTTGCAGCATCTTGATACACTACATAAGGTGTACTTCCATCAAATGTAATCTGATTATAAGCTACCTGACCAGCAGAAAAACCCGCATTACCTACAATTTCCCAAGAAGTACCATTATATTTTTTTACAGTTGCTTTATATTGATTCTCTTCATCACGATAAAACACAAACGGTGTGGTACCATCATGTCCCAAGCTCAAATACAGGGTTTGACCTGTAGTAAACCCATTGATAAGCCCTACAAATTCCCATGTATTACCCTCATATTTTTGTACAATAGCTTTGTTTGATAACCCCCCATCTTGATAGATAATATAAGGGGTATTTCCATTAAAAGCTATATGAGTCCTAGTTGAGTTACCAGCTGAAAAACCAGCATTACCTACCAATTCCCAAGTATTACCATTAAATTTCTGTACGGTTATCTTACTAGAATTTGCGCCATCACTGTAAATAATGTAAGGTGTACTACCGCTCATAGCTAAATTTATATGAAAAGCAGTATTGGTAGAAAAACCTACGTTACCAACCAGTTCCCAAGTGGTTCCATTAAATCTTTGTACTGTAGCTTTGTTTGAGTTTGCAGCATCTGTATAAGCTACATAAGGAGTAGTCCCATCAAATGCGATATTTGCATAAGAGGCCTGTCCGGCTGTAAAACCGTTTACGCCAACAAGTTCCCAGTCTGTTCCATTAAATCTTTTCAATGTTGCTTTAAAAGAATTTCCACCATCAGTATATAACAAATAAGGGATAGCATTATTAAATATAATGGTAGTATAAAGAGCCACACCGGTGGATACACCTGCAGTACCAACAACTTCCCATGCTGTGCCATTAAACTTTCTTACAGTGGCTTTATTACTATTACCTCCATCTCTATAGGCTACATAAGGTGTATTGTTATGGATAGCTAATGAAATATAATTGGCTGTTGATGAGGAGAAGCCAGCGGTACCCACTATTTCCCAAGAAGTACCATTAAATTTTTGAACAGTTGCTTTGTTGGAGTTTGCAGCATCTTGATAAGCTATGTAAGGAGTAGTACCCGCAAAAGCTAAACTAGTATAAACGAGTGTACCTGCTGAGAAGCCTGGTGCGCCTACAAACTCCCAGGATGTACCATTAAATCTCTTAACCGTTAGTCTACTGTTATTATCGGCATCTTGATAAGCTATGTAAGGTGTAGATCCATTAAAGACAAGATAGGGGAACGTGACACCTCCAAAACTAGCTTGATTAAAATCATCTGGTCCTAATGGCTGCCAAGTTTGGGCATTGAGGATGATTGTCCAAATGCTTAAACTAAATAAAAGTGTAATTTTTTTAAACATCATTTTTTGATAAGAATGGATTAGAAAATATGTAACACATGTTTTGCTCTGTATACATGCTTGGTGATATTTATTTCAACAACAAATTTACCGCTGACTACATAGCAGATATGATCAAAAAACAATCAAATATGACAATGAGGAACTAATTAAGCATGTACAGCCTAATATTAGAGTTTGTTTATATCTAGTATTAAAATCTTTATATAATACTCTTACTAAATCCATATTATTTCAAATATCTTTCCATAGTAAGTCCACGTTTTTATTATTTTTTGTGGACTTATACTTTTAATAATTATTAATTTATCTATTAATAATAAGAATTTAAAACAAACAATTCTTATATTTAGTCTTAAAATCTACGATATGGCCATTATTGATAAAAAAGGACGTATACACGGTAAAATAGGAAATCTGGTTTACCGCACCGTTGGTGATACTGAAATTGTACAAACCAAAGCAGCCAAAGTAAAGCAAACACTTTCTACCAAAGAGAGTGCTATGGAATTTGGTCTTGCCAGTAACTGTGGACGTATTTTAAGATCGGTGTTTTCTACATTTTGCTGCAATAGCGATGGTAAAATGATTAACCGACTGAATGTTACTTTGCTGAAATGTATTAAAGATAATTTAACTAAAGAACGTGGTAACCGCGATTTACATGATGGAAATTTAGAACATTTGCTGGGTTTTCAGTTTAATGCGCATTCTCCTATGAATATGGCTTTAGCTGTGCGTCCGCTTTGTTTTATGGAAGCAGGTAGGCTTAAAGTAAAGCTCCCAGAAATTAAAGAAAATACCCAATTACAGCAGTTGAAATATGGTAGACATGCGGTGTTACGCTTGATGTTGGTAGCTGTTAATTTTAGAGAAAACTATTATGAATACCTGCCTTTATGATTAAAAAAGCAAATGAGCTAAATTTGCAATTGATTGAAAATTAATATGTTATTAAAAACGTCAATGGTAACAAAGTAAAACATCTTACAATAAAAGTTTACAGCTTTCATGTGACCACCCAGCTATAATTCAACAAAGTAATAATAGTCTTAAATAACCATTTAATACCTTAAATTCATCTATTTATAGTCATATTAAATCAATACTATTTCCATAATAATTCCATAGTAAATCCACGTTTTTATTATTTTTTGTGGACTTATACTTTTAATAATTATTAATTTATCTATTAATGATAAGAATCTAAAACAAACAATTCTTATATTTAACCTTAAAATCTACGATATGGCAATTATTGATAAAAAAGGACGTATACACGGTAAAATAGGAAACCTCGTTTACCGCACCGTTGGTGATACTGAAATTGTACAAACCAAAGCAGCCAAAGTAAAACAAACACTTTCTACCAAAGAGAGTGCTATGGAATTTGGTCTTGCCAGTAACTGTGGACGTATTTTAAGATCGGTGTTTTCTACATTTTGCTGCAATAGCGATGGTAAAATGATTAACCGACTGAACGTTACTTTGCTGAAATGTATTAAAGATAATCTAACTAAAGAACGTGGTAACCGCGATTTACACGATGGAAATTTAGAACATTTGCTGGGTTTTCAGTTTAATGCGCATTCTCCTATGAATATGGCTTTAGCTGTGCGTCCGCTTTGTTTTATGGAAGCAGGTAGGCTTAAAGTAAAGCTCCCAGAAATTAAAGAAAATACCCAATTACAGCAGTTGAAATATGGTAGACATGCGGTGTTACGCTTGATGTTGGTAGCTGTTAATTTTAGAGAAAACTATTATGAATACTTAAGCTATCAGGATATTGACATTGCTAAAGGTGCTGTTATTCCAGAACAAGAATGGAATCCTGATGTGGTACTACCTCCTGGAAGTATCCTATTGGTTAGTGCATCTTTACATTATAGTGGTTTAACAGATGTAAGTGGCCAGGCGCAAAGCATCAACAGTAAAGATTTTAGTCCTGCCGAGCTTATTGGCGCTTTCCATATTTCCGAAGAAGAATCTACCCAGCTAGTAGAAACAGCAGAAGAGGAGCGTATGCGCTATCCTTTAGATAATTACCGCGGAGAAGAAATTTTAAAAGAAATAAATAAAAAGCGTGGTAAAAATAGCAGTTCGCCAGCCTTAAAACCTAAGACTGTAGTTGTAAAAGCTACGGATAAGAAAGAAACAGTTCCGGAAGTACCTATAGGTAAGGTGTTTTACCAAACGGAGTTGAATTTTGGGTGAGGGGGGCGGCTCTATGTTAAAACGCAGAGATTATATGTTTAAATTTTTAGTGGAGAAAACGCACCAGTTTTTTATGTTTAATGACGAAGGCAACGCAGCAGCCATTGACGAACCTGTTAAGGATTTTCCGCTTATTCATTTCTTAAAATTATCTGAATCAGAATTTTCAGGATTAAAAGATGCTCAGGATGAATAATTACGATAGCATTACATATAAAATTAATGGTTGTGCTATGAAGGTTCACAACCTACTTGGCAATGGCTTTCAGGAGGTCATTTACCAGCGATGCTTGGCAATCGAACTTGAAAGGGCTGGCTTAGGTTTTGCTCGTGAATTAGAGCAGGATATTTTTTACGATGGTATTCACGTAGGTACAAGAAGAGCAGATTTTATTGTTGAAAATGACATTATCGTTGAACTTAAAGCACTCATCAATTTGGAGGATGTACACTTAGCACAAGCCAAAAATTATTTAATAGCTTATAATAAGCCAATAGGACTTTTAATAAACTTTGGAAGTACGAGTTTGCAATTTAAAAAAGTGTTTAATTCTAAGTACAACCTGAATCCTGCTCATCCTAAAATCGAGTAAATCATGATTCAGACAAATTTTCTTTGTGTTATTTCAAACTTTGTTTTTGCACAGCAAAAGACTCTTCAAAAGGAAAAGTATACCAAAGATTTATTAACTCATAAATGGTTAATTAAAAAGGCAGTGCACAATGGAAAGACTGTGGTTATGCATAATAGTATTAAAGCTTATATGATATTTGCTAAATCGGGTATTTTAACTTTTATTGGTGGTGGCCAAGTGGAAGAACAAAGTTGGACTTATATACCAGCTAAAAGAATTATTAAGCTCAGAGATTTAAAAACTAAAGAAGATTTGGGGGATTTGGAAATTATTAAGGTTGATACTAAAGAGTTAGTTATATATAATAAACCAGATAATGATTTAATATATTTAGTAAGAGTTGATTAAGTAAATAAAATTGGAATATTTTTCTTCTTATAACTAACTCACCTATGCAACCTCATCTTCCCAGCTACCAGATTAACTGTCATTAAAATATCTTCTTCCAAATCTACTTTTAAAACCAAATCTTCTACACTGATAATTGCATCACCATTGATATCTGCATATTTGACGTCACCTATCTTGGGTGTTGGTTTGTGTATTGGAAGGTTATTAATTTCATCTAAAGACTGAAAAAGTCCGACATTAAAAAGTTGAGCAGCTGAGTTACCCATATACCAATCCGTATATCTTTCTTGGGGCACTAAGTAAATATAATAGATTTTATCCTTTCTTAGATTGATAAGTGTTTCTCCGTTAGAAGAGCTTACTATTGTACTTAGGGTTTGAAAGAATTCACCTTGATGCTGTAAAATATCAAACTTTATATTTCCAGCTGATCTATTATTAGGGTCTAGTACTTTAATATTTAAAGTAGCAGTTTTTAAGTCCTTTTTACATCCTGTAAATACAGTAAGTGTTAGACCTAACAAAATTGTTGAAAGGTAAAGGTTTGTTTTCATGGTAGATGATAATGTGTTATTTGTTTTTTAAGATTTCTATTTTCTCACGCTCACTGGCTAGTAATTTTTCATAAAGCTTCTTATTTTCTTCATAAACCTCAATTAATTTATCAATAGGATTAAAGGTAGGCTGAATATTTATAGCATTTATTGTTGAGGTATCATTACTTGTAAAAGTGTTAGAAATGATATTTAGAATTGTTTCTTCATTGAATTTTTTTAACCCTTCGGCAGTCACCCCTAAAGCCTTTGCAATCTTATCCAGCACTTCTTCTTCAATTTTCTCACTTTGCTCTAGTTTAGAAATGGCTTGTTGGCTGATGCCTAATTCCTGAGCTAAGGCTTCTTGTTTCATGCCTCTTAATTCGCGGATGCGAGAAATTTTTTGGCCGATGTGTAAAGTGTCTGTCATGTTATAAATTTATGCTTTTTAAGTAAATGTACGAAACAAGCAGATGATTGTAAAATACAATTTCTTATGGTTGGGTACATCAAGTAAGATAGAAAGATTTGGCTTAAATAAAATCCCTATCTTATGAATGATGAAAAAATATTAAAATATCCCGAGCTAACGCAAAAAGCTTGTATCATAGATGCAGAAAACCCAAAACTGGTAAAGCTAGAACTAGATTGCTTTTATTTAGACCACCCGGTGCCGCAAGCACAGGAGATGTTAGATAAAATGTATCAGGGCTGGCTTAAATACCGGGCTATACTCGGTGCAGATACAGATTGTGACCACTTAGAGGATATGTATTTTTACTATTACCGCTTAAACTGCCTGCTGGTTGCAGCTTATGTTACCATGAAAGAAGGTAAAGAAACTACCAAAGTTGTTTTAGATGATGTTATTGGTTTAAAAAAATGTCATCCAGCAGTAAGCACAGAACTGGCACCTGCAATAGAACTATTGATTAGGGTCATACAACCAGAAAAAGCATTTCTTTGGAAAAAACAACATAGTAATTCGAGTTTGAATGAAGAAATAGAAGTCCTCTTTGTTTTACAAGACCGTTTACAACAAAAGTTTGCCGATTTACAACCCCAACTAGATTTTATACATGCTGCACAAAGCCATTTACATTGTAGCTTATGTGTAAACGGAGCTTTGGTAGAAGCTTTTAAAACTTGTGATTTGCTTTATCTGAGTCATTGTCGCCCTGAGAATTTGATTTATGATTTATCTGGTAAACCTATGCCCAAGGTTTCTAGTATAGATTTATTAGAGCGGAAAGCAAAAAGTGAAAATGTATTTCGTTGGACTATTCAATTAGCGGACTCTTTTTATGTTCAATCTCAGGATTGCTTAGAAGATAGCCCTCGTTTAGCAGCCTTTTTACTACACCAATGTGCCGAGCATAGCTGCCGAGCACTAATTACTGCTTTTAGAGGTAAAGAGAAAAAAACGCATGATTTGTTTGCCTTAAATAAAGAACTGAAACAGATAGCACCCGAAATGTGTATGGTATTTCCTGTAGAGGATATAGAAGGACAGCGTTTGTTAGAACTTCTTAATCTTACTTATTGTCAATCCAGATATCAAGAAGATTTTGTTGTTTCTAGGGATGATTTAAAAATATTAAGCGAACGTGTAAGTAAATTACCAAAGTTGGCAAAGACAGCATTTAATAAAATGATGCTTTTGTTAGATGTAGCAGAGTAGGGGTATATGTAAATTGAGGTGAAAGCGAAAAGGGGGGAGAGATGATTGTCTTAGACTTTTATCTTGTATAACAGTCAATTCCTCCCAATCATGATTATCAACTCATCATAATAAGCGTAAGCAATTCTTCTTAAGAAATTTAAGAGTAAGATTTAAATTTAATACTTTAAACTAGGCCTTTAAGTGCCATCATCCACACGTTTAGCTGGTGTTGCACCCGTTTGCTTTTCTTTTTGGTTGCGTTCTTCATCATTTTTAGGTGCTAGTTTTTCTAATTGGTCTTCCTTTTTAGCGCCTTTTATGATGTCTGTTTCTCTTACTTTAATCTCTGTTTTTTGTTGGTCTTTAGCTTTGTTTTTCATAGTGATATATTTTTAGTTAGAAATACTTTGTTTGTTAATAGTTTGTTGGTTTAGTAAAGGAACATGCTAATCTCTTTATATCTTTTGGATTTTTAAATATTGTAGATAGTCTACAACATTATAGCTTGTATGGCTTTTACCATACAAGCTTTCGAAATAGGTAGATGTAGGGTTTTTAAAATTTATAAAATTTCTTTTTATAGTTTGGCTAAATCCGTACAGGTAAAAACAAATATGATGCAGAAGTAGAACCGGTAAATACGGTTTCTTTAGGGTGTAAATACCTGAATTTTATTTAGGATATTATTTTATACTTCTATAAAAGGTAAGCGGATGTTAAAAAAAATCTTTTTAACGATACCAAGGCTGATTTAACTAAAAATCTTTTAACAGTATTAATACTGTTTTCATTTATAAATCATTTCTACGGCACAAACTTTGGGCTTTTTATCATATCTAAAAAAATACTATTATGAAAACAGAACATGCTATCCATTCAGGTAAACATCAGCGTAAGCACAAAAAGGAATTTATTAATGTGAACAATGCAGAACGTCTAATTTCTCTTGCTGCGGGAGGTATGCTGTTGGCTAAACATTATAAACATCCCTTAGCAAACCCTATCAAAGTACTAACTGGGGCTTTTCTAGTTTACAGGGGTTTAAGTGGTAACTGCCCGCTGTATACAGGCTTAGATAAAAATAGTAATGAAACAAATGCCATTAATACAAGGGTTATTTTTACGGTAAATAAACCACGAGAAGAAGTTTATAGGTATTGGCGTCAGCTAGAAAACTTGCCTTTTTTTATGAGCCATTTACAACGTGTTGAACAAAAAAACGATGTAGAATCTGAATGGATAGCTAGAATACCTGGTGGTGTAGGCATTATTAAATGGAATGCAGAGATTGTTAAAGAAATACCTAATGAGCTCATTGGCTGGCAATCTATAGAAAACTCTACCATTAATAATGCTGGAAAGGTAGAGTTTTATGATGCTCCTAGGGGGCAAGGCACTGTTCTTAAAGTTATTTTTAGTTACCATCCGCCAGCAGGTGCTTTGGGCGAGGGAGTAGCTAAGCTTTTTAACCCGCTTTTTAAAACAATTTTAAAAGAAGACATCAGAGCTTTTAAACAAGTAATAGAGGCTGGAGAAGTAGCAACCATCAAGGGGCAACCATCAGGAAGAAAATAATATCATACGTAAAAACAATAATTTATGAAAGCTTTATGTTGGAATGGCGTACGCGATTTAAGGGTTGAACGCGTACCAGATCCTGAAATTTTAAATCCTAAAGATGCTATTGTAAAAGTTACCATGAGCTCTGTTTGTGGTTCTGATTTACACCTGATTAACGGTTTTGTACCCTCTATGAAGGCTGGTGATATTATTGGTCATGAGTTTATTGGCGAAGTAGTAGAAACAGGAGCAGGGGTAAAAAACTTAAAGAAAGGCGACCGTGTGGTGGTTATTTCTGTTATTGGTTGTGGCGAGTGCCAATATTGTAAAGAAGAAACATGGTCTTTGTGCGATAACTCTAACCCCAACGGTTTATTACAGGAAAAAATTTATCAATATCCAACAGCGGGTATATTTGGTTATTCGCATCTTTTTGGTGGTTATGCAGGTAGCCACGCCGAGTATATTCGTGTCCCTTTTGCAGATCATGGAGCTTTTAAAATCCCCGAAGATATTTCTGATGAAAAAGCTGTCTTTGTTTCTGATGGAGTGCCTACCGGATACATGGCCGCTGAGATGGCAGCTGTTAAACCCGGTGATATTGTAGCTGTTTGGGGCGCAGGTGGTGTTGGACAAATGGCTATGCAATGCGCTTATGCGATGGGCGCAGAAAGGGTAATTGCTATAGATAGGTTAGATTATCGTTTAGCCAATGCTGCAAGATATAGTGGTGCAGATATTATTAATTATGAAGATACCGATGTATTAGAGGAACTAAAAGAAGCTACAGGAGGCAGAGGACCTGATTGTTGTATTGATGCTGTAGGTATGGAGGCACATACCACTGGTATAGAGCATGTTTACGATAAAACTAAACAGTTTTTACGATTAGAATCTGATAGGGCTGCTGTTTTAAGACAAGCTATTGCTGCTTGCCGTAAAGGCGGGACAGTTTCTATAGTTGGGGTTTATGCTGGTTTGGTAGATAAAATTCCTATGGGGCTTTTCATGAATAAAGGTTTAACCATAAGAGGAGGGCAAATGCATGGACAAAAATATGTGCCTATGTTATTTGATTTAATAAGAAGAGAAATCATCAATCCAGAGTTTTTATTAACGCATCCTGTTTCTCTAGAGGCTGGCCAAAAAGCTTATGAAATGTTTAACGATAAAACCAATAAATGTATGCGAGCGGTTTTTAAACCTTTTAATTAACATTTAGCCCAACTACCTATGGATGATTTAATTGTGTTTTGCGTTACTTGCAATAGGCCTTTGCAAACAGCTATAACAGCTAGCCTAACAGGGATAGAACTGGTGCAACTATTTATTCCTTTTATACTATTAGGACTATTAACTGCTTTCTTGGGATACAAAGCTTTAGCTTTTGAGAATAATCCTAAAAAAGTTTTAAGTATAACTCCATTGGTAGCAACAGCCTGTGTTTTAGGTATTGGATTAGGAGGTTTTATAGATGGCATTGTATTTCATCAAATATTACAATGGCATGAAATGGTTTCTGCAAAAATTGTCCCACTAGACTTTACATCTAAAAGTGTGAATATGTTTTGGGACGGCATATTCAATGCATTTACTTTCTTTATTACATTTTTTGGTATCATTCTTTTACATAGGCTGTTACAACATAATACATTATTTAAACATCAGAATTTATTTATAGGAGGTTTGCTCTTAGGATGGGGATTCTTTAACCTTATTGAAGGGATATTAAATCATCATATTTTTAAATTCCACTCAGTAAAAGATTTTGATGTAAATCCTCAAATTTGGAATTTATCTTTCCTTGCTTTTTCTATCCTCATCATCGTATTAGGATGCTTTCTTATCTATAAAATTAAAAATCCATCTTATGAAAATTGGAGAACAAATACAGAAGATATTAAATAAAAATTACGAAGCATCTTCTAAAATACATATCCGTTACCAACAGTATGATTTGGTTTTTAAAACCGATAAAAAGGGTAGGCCGATCCTACTGTTTTTAGGTAAGATGGAGGATAAAGAGAACGTTAAAGGGGAAAGATTTGCTCGTCGGCTAAAAGAAGACGCATCAGGAAATATCATTAAAGACCACTGGGAGCATAAAGGAAAGGCTACATAATATTAAGTATTTATCACATTAAATACCGTATAAATAGCGGTTTTTGTGGCACTTACTTGGTACTATATAGTCAATAATCATTTACCATTAAAAATCAGAATTATGTTTTTTCACGACAAAAAATTACAGTATACTGTAAAGGTTGATAAGCCTGACCCTCAATTTGCCCGTTTGCTACAACAAGCTATAGGCGGTATAGAAGGCGAAATTAGGGTTTGCTTACAGTATCTTTTCCAGGCATGGGGCAACCGTGGCCCGCAAAAATACCGAGATATGTTATTGGAGACTGGTACAGAAGAGATTTCACATATAGAAATGCTTTGTACAGCAGTAGCCTTAAACCTTGAGGGTGCAAAAGGTAATATTATTGATGAGGTAGTATCAAGCAACCCTGTTGTTAAACAAATAATGGGAGGGATGGATCCTCGTCATTACCTATCAGCAGGTTTGGCGGCTATGGCAGCAGATAGTAACGGAGTCCCATTTAATGGTTCTTGGGTGGTTGCTAGTGGCAATTTAGCAGCGGATATGTATGCTAATGTAATGGCAGAATCAACCGGAAGATTATTGGCTACACGTTTATGGCAGTCTACTGAAGATTCTGGTATGAAAGACATGTTATCGTTTTTAATTGCAAGGGATACGATGCACCAGAACCAATGGCTAGCCGTTTTAGAAGATTTAGGAGGCTTAAAAGGTGTTCATCCTATTCCAAATAGCTTCCCACAGGATAAAGAAAATCTAGCTTTTAACTACGCCTTTGTTTCTACAAATATCAACAATCCGGAAGACCCGGGAGAACGCTGGACAATGGGGCAGTCTCCAGACGGTAAAGGTAGTTTCGAATTTATTAATGGTTTTCCAGAAGGAAACGAGCCTATATTAGCACCACCTATTGATGAAGCATACGCTCAAACAGAACAAAAAATTAAACCCAATGAGCATTTATAATTAAGCTCTATATCAAATATTTATCAATAAAATAAAAACACTATGAAAAAGTCATTTTTAACTTTAGCTGCATCAATGTTAATTGGAGGCAGCTTATTAACCGCCTGCGGTGGTAATAACAGAGATAAATCACCAGCAAACTCAGACCAGTATGACCAAGAAGATGGTATGGGCACAGCACCTTCTGGCGGTAATAGCTATCAGGATAGCTTAGACCATAATGCTGATACGATGCTGAATGATGATTCTGACACCAACACCACCACACGTTAAGTATCATGAATATAAGTAGGATATTACATGCTATTATTGATTATTTATCAGGTATTTTTCTATTGTTAGCACCATGGTTGTTTCAATTTGAACATGTGGTATCCGCCAGATTGATCGTCATCACAGTTGGATTAATGATTGTGATGATGTCTTTATTAACCAGGTATGAAGGCGGCTTTCAAAAAATCATCAGTATGAAAACACATTTGTTTATTGATGTAATTATAGGGGTGTTTTTAGCCGCATCGCCTTGGTTATTTAATTTTTATAGAGAAGTATTGGTTCCACCATTATTTATTGGAGGCTTAGGGATTTTATTTGGACTCTTTACAGAAAAAAAATCTCAGGAAGAAAAAGCTCAGGAAACTTTAGTTTTAGATAAGTATCGTTTTAGAAAATCAAGATCACGGAGGAGAAAGGTATAAGTGGACTTAATGGACTCAATTTTGCTTTGTATGATTCTAATTACTTATACTTTTGAAAAAGTTACTCCATCAACTTAGTATTAATCAGCAAGAGACAGATAATTATACTAATTTTAATAATTGTATTTTACATGATGAGGTTTTAGAACTGGTACCTCTTCCATGTCTTATCTTAAATAAGGATTTTAAGATTTTAAAGTATAATAAAGAAGTACCTAAATTGTTAGTTAAAGAAGATATTCATTTAAAGTATGTAGATTTTTTACATATACTCCATTTAAAAGAAACAGAAAACGAGCAAATTAAAAATGAACTTAAAAATTTGATATTGGATGAAGTATCTATCTTTTATTTCCAATTTAATGAAACAGAAAAAAAGTTTAAAGTACTTTTAAAAAAAGGTAAGATAGGCGACGACTTAATTTATTTTGTTAATATATATGAACAAAAGGCTGATACAAATTTAGTAAAAGACCAAGAATTAAACTGTATTCTAAAATCTTCTTTAACTGCAACATGGATCATTAATTTGGATGATTTTAGTTTCAAAATCCACAATTTTAGCAAAAACCTCTTTAAAAGTATTGAAACTGCATTTTTTTATCTAATAGAGGATTTTACTAGGTATATTTATCAAGACGACAGAGATACTGTGCAAATTGCAATAGTAGAAGCAGTAAAAAATAGAAAAGATCTAGATATAGAATTTAGAATCATAAATCAGCAAAATTATCCGGTCTACCTATCAATGCGAGGGCATTTAATAAAAAAGGAGAATCAACAGTATTATTTAGCAGGTTTTTTAATAGATATTACTGAAAAGAAAAGCTTACAAAAGCAAGCAGAAAACTTACGTTTAAATCAGCAACGTGTGGTTTTAGATGCGATTTATAGGGCTCAGGAGAAAGAACGAAAAAAAATAAGTGAGGTTTTACATGATAGTGTAAGTCAATTACTGTATGGTATTAGACTTAATATACAAAGTCTACAACTTTCTGGTCATAAAAATGAAGAGTTTAAAAATATTAACCAGTTGATAGACCAAGCTGTAAAAGAAACCCGAGCGATAGCTTATGAGTTGAAACCTTCTATTTTAATTGATTTTGGGTTTAGTATTGGGATTAAGGAGCTGGCAGAGCGTCTAAGTACCACAAATTTTAGTATTAAGGCTTACATTAATACGCTATCAGACCAGCTTCATCCTGAAATTCAATTATCGTTATTTAGAATCATACAAGAATTAATCAATAATTGTATTAAACATGCTAAAGCCACGTCTGCCGAGATTATTGTATTTACTGACAAAGAAAAAATTGATTTAATCGTTCATGACAATGGGAAAGGATTTGATACTAAACACCCTGAAACACTTAAAGGATCTGGAATAAAAGATATTAAAAGTAAAGTTTTTTTGTTGAACGGAGAACTCAATATCCAATCAAGAAAAGGAAAAGGTACACATATTGCTATTAAATTTATGATAGAAGATGCAGTAGCTGCATTATCAATTATTTAATAAAATATCCATTATGATAAACATTATACTTGCTGAAGATCATAACATTGTTAGAAATGGTATAAAGATACTATTAGAAAGAGATGCAGATTTAAGAGTTGTGGCAGAAACAGTAAACGGTAAAGAAGTATTGAAACTCCTACAAACCGATTTGATAGTAAATATTGTTGTAGCCGATATCAATATGCCGGAAATGGATGGTATAACTCTGGTGAAAATAATGAAACAAAAGTATCCTCATATTCCAATCATCATTCTTTCTATGTTAGATAATGAGCAATATATTATTGAAGCTTTTAAAGAAGGAGCATCAGGCTACTTATTTAAAAATATTAATGCTGATGAATTGATTTTCGCTTTAAAGTATGTTTGTAATGGTAACAAGTATATTTGTAATGAGCTTTCTTTGAGTCTTTTAGCGAAATTAATGAAGTTACCATCTCAAGATAAAAACCAGACTTTAAAGTATAGTTTTTCTGCCCGAGAGATAGAAATTTTACACCTGATGTCTGAAGGTTATACCAACAATGAAATGTCTGATAAGCTTTTCATTAGCAAAAGAACTATAGAAGGTTATAGACAAAATCTTCTTGATAGGACTAAGGTTAAAAATACGGCAGCACTTATCAAATATGCGGTTTTAAATGGTATAATAGACTAAATTTAAACGTATTTTTACGGTGCCTAATAGGTATTAACCCTTGCTAAATAGTTAATTAACCTGTGTACTTTAGTATTTTCCTGCAAGTATAAAGGTTTGATTACGTTGCAGGCTACCTATTTTGAAATTTATGCCTAAAGTATTAATCTTAGATGATGATCAAGATTTTCTTGATATTTTAAAATCTTATCTTCAAGACCAAGGTTTTGAAGTTATAGCTACTCCTTTCACAGATGACATCTTCACTCTTATTAAAGAACATCAACCTCAGCTCATCATTCTTGATTTTCTTATCAATGGACTTAACGGCGGTGAAATTTGCTCGGTTATTAAGAAAAATCCAACATCAGCTTTTATACCGGTAATACTTATATCTGCTTTTGATAGATTAATTTATTCTTTAGGTAATTATGGATATGATATATTCCTGTCTAAACCTTTCGATCTGGTTACTCTATTTAAACATGTGAAAAATCTTACTAGCTATGACCAAGTTTAATTTGCATAAAATATGGTATAGCCATATTTGGAATACAGAAAGAATGACGAATAAGAGTAATTTCAAAATGCTTTTGGTTCCTTTACTTTTATCAATACTAGCTATGTGGTTTAAGATCAGCTTTTTTAACCATTATTTTTTTGCAGTTCCATATTTAATGTTTATCTCAGTTATTTTAATTAGCGCATCTTATGGAGGTTGTAAATCTGCTTTTTTTGCGACCCTCATTACTTTTAGTATAGTTGTTTATTTATTGTTTTCTAACTCGTATTTACTAAAAGACCATTTTGAAATTATTGCTTTTCAAGCTGTTATCTTTTTACTAAATGGTCTGCTCATCAGTGCTCTAGTAAGGTATATTCAAATGATTTACAGCAAATTGTTGTTAAGTAAAGAAAAATATAGGAGTATGGTAGAACAGATAGAAGAAGGTTTCTTGATGTTAGATAGAGATGGCATCATTCTTTACAGCAGCCCGTCTGTAACTACATTTCTAGGTTATCAAGAGCAAGAGCTTAAAGGTAAATCTTTAGCTACACTACTTCACCAACAAGAGGTTAATGACTTTACCTTATTTCTGATGAAACTTATAGCACACAAAGGTAATTTCAAAAAGAAACAGTTTAGGTTTGTCACTATTGATAATACGCAAGTTTGGGCCGAATTAAGTATTTCTAACCTTTTACAAGAGGCTAACATAAAAGCATTGGTTCTACATTTTAGTAATGTTACAGATAGGTTAGAAAAAGAAAAACAGCAAGAAGATTTTATACACATGGCTACACATGAGTTAAAATCTCCTGTTACAGTATTGAAAGGTTACTTACAGTTACTAACACAGAAAATGAGTATAGATAAAAGTACATATATTGATTTTCTACAAATGCTAGCTAAAATGGATAGTCAGCTAAACAGACTTTTGGGTTTAATTACTGATATGCTAGAATCTACTCATATTAAAGCTGGAGAATTAAACTACCACTTTTCCTTATTTAATTTAACAGCTTGTGTGAAAGATTGCATAGAAGGTATAAAAGCAGCAAACCCACAATATCAATTTGTTTATAATCTTGCTAATGAGACTATTTTAATAGAAGGAGATAAAGACCGTATAGCACAGGTTATCATTAACTTTTTAACCAATGCCATTAAATACTCGCCTGGTAAATACGAAGTTCATATCCGGATGTTAAAGCAACTAGATGAAGTGAAAGTTTGTGTTCGGGATTTTGGTATTGGTATAGCTAAAGATAAGCAACAAGCAATTTTCGACCGCTTTTACCGTGTAGATACTTTACCTAAAAATACTTTTATGGGCTTAGGTTTAGGCTTATATATTGCAGCAGAAATAGTTTTAAAACATGGAGGTAAAATAGGTGTTGATAGCGATGTTGGTCGAGGCTCTGAATTTTGGTTTAGTTTACCCTTTATTAAATAAATTTAAATAGAAGGAGTAGAAACGTGTACTTGGGCTCTGGCTCTGCTCTTGGATGACAGTCAATTTCTCCATCATAAGGATAATTTACTCCTCAAAAATTATCATTGATACTTTTAAAGAATGATAATCATCTTATTCTCTACCCATACGGCAGACAATAAGATGATATTTTGTTAGTGGTGATGACCACCCTCGCCATGTACATGACCATGGTCTATTTCTTCTTGTGTTGCAGGTCTTACATCTTGGATAGTTCCGTTAAAATGTAACTCGTGACCAGCCATAGGGTGGTTTAAATCAACCAATACAGCATCCTCAACTACAGATACTACTCTGCCTTGAAATTGGTTGCCATTATTATCCTGTAAAGGTAAAACTGTACCTACTTCTGGCAAACCAGCTTGTGTAAACATATCTTTAGGTAAATTAGCAACTGCTGCTTCGTCATATTCTCCGTAAGCATCAACAGCATCTAAAGAAAATGCATAATTATCGCCAATGGCTAAGCCACTTAAGTGTTCTTCAAATTTTGGAAGCATCATACCAGCGCCATATAAAAAAACCAATGGTCTTTCTGTAGTTGCGCTTTCTACGTGTTTTTTTTCGCCTTCTTCTGTTACGTATAAATCATAGGTTAATGATACTACGTGATTGTTTTCAATTTTCATGCTGTTGTGTTTTTGAAATGATCAAAGCATTTCTATTTATATATTTGTTTAATTGCTTCTTCAACCTCGCTTAGGGGTAATTGGCAGGTTTTGTTTTCACAAACAAAAATTCTGGTGTCACCAATAAACTTGTCTTGTAGCAAAGGTAAGTTTCCTTTTTCGCCTCCTAAAATAATCTTATTAGGAATGTAATATTTTTCTAATTCTTTTCTTTTTTCTTCGAAATCTGAACCAGTAATTGCTATTTCGAAGCTTCCTTGAATCTCGTTTAACAATAAAGATGCCCAATTAGAATAAGCAGAAGCATAAGATTTTATGTGAGGCTCTACTGTTTTTAGCATGTGCTGATAGATATGCTGGTAATTTTGGCAATCGTAAAAAATAGCAAGTTTCTTAAAATTCCAGGCTAAAACCGAGTTTGAAGCCGGTATTACATTATCCATCACTTCATACTTTCTTGCTATTAAAGCTTCATCCTCATCAGAAGTATAAAAGAATAATCCTGATTCTTCATCATGGAAATGGGCGGTTACAAAATCACAAAGTTTCTTGGACTCTAGTAACCAGTTTTCATCAAAGGTAATTTCGTACACGCTTATGAAGGCTTCGGCTAATAGTGCATAATCATCTAAAAAAGCATTGATACTGGCTTTACCATCTTTATAAGTCCTATATAAGCCTCCGTTTTCTTTATATAAGTTTTTGATGATGAACTGAGCATTATTTAAAGCTAAACTTTTAAATTCTTCATCAGCGAAAGCTTTGTAAGCATCACATAAGCCTTTAATGGTTAAGGCATTCCATGAGGTTAAAATCTTATCATCTAAACCAGGTCTTACTCTGGTAGAACGTTGCTGAAACAAAATAGCTTTTGCCTGTTTTATCTTGCTATTAAAATCATCTATGGCTAAACCAAAATGCTTGGCTACATCTTCTTTTTCTTTCCTTATCCAAGGGTTATTGATTTCTTCTTCTTCCCAGTTTCCTTCTTCCGTAATTTCAAAGTAGGCGTTAAATAATTCGGCATCGGCACCTAAAAGCTCATCAATTTCTGTTTTATGCCAAGTGTAAAATTTACCTTCAACACCTTCACTATCGGCATCTAAGGCCGAGTAAAAGCCTCCTTCTGGCGATGTCATCTCTCTTTTTAACCATGCTACGGTTTCATAAACTACTTCTTTATAGCGTTCTTCTTTACACCATTTATAAGCATCGGCATATAAACTTAACAACTGTCCGTTATCATAAAGCATTTTTTCAAAATGGGGGATATGCCATTTTCCATCTACCGAGTAGCGAGCAAAACCACCGCCCAGATGATCATAAATACCACCTGCTGCCATTTTATCTAATGTTAACCTCACAATAACATGAGCAGCTTCGTCTTTAAGTAAATGGGCAACTTTCATCAAGAAGGCCCAGTTATTAGGCATTGGGAATTTTGGTGCTCTGTTGTGTCCGCCTTCAGAGAAATCAAAAAGTTTTTTCCAAGGTGTTAAAGCATCTTCTATATTTTTTAAGCTATAGGGTTGATGTTCTTTAACAATAGCCAATTTGTCTGCTTGTTGGATGCCTTCTGTTAACCTTACCGCATATTCAATGGCTTCATCTGGTTTAGTATCCCAGAAATGGGCTAAATTGGTTAATAAATTTTTCCAATCTTTTTTAGGGAAATATGTGCCGCCATAGATAGGACGTTGGTCTGGCAAGCAAAAACAATTTAATGGCCAACCGCCTCTGCCAGTCATCAATTGTACGGCATTCATGTAAATTTGGTCTATATCTGGCCTTTCTTCTCGGTCTATCTTAATACACACAAAAAAACGGTTCATCAGCTTTGCGACTTCTTCATCTTCAAAGCTTTCATGCTCCATAACATGGCACCAATGGCAAGCAGAGTAGCCAATACTTACCAAAAGTAGCTTGTTTTCTACTTTGGCTTTTGTTAAAGCTTCTTCTCCCCAAGGATACCAGTCTACAGGGTTATTGGCGTGTTGTAATAAATAAGGTGATGAGGAATGTATAAGTCTGTTTGGCATCGTACTGTTTTATTGAAATCGAATCAAAAATGAAACCATGTTTTAATACTTTGTAAAATAATATTTAAACGAATAATAAGAGGAGAAATATTTTAAAAATTACAATACATGGATGATGATTATTTTTTAGAGATTGTGAACTAATTGGCTATTGCGCTCAAGGCTTCCTAAGCCTAGCTGGATAGTAGCTTTTTCCTTTCCTGTAATGGAATCCGCACAAGTCTTTCCGGCCTCATAGGCGGCCAACCCTATTCACTTTTTTCTTGATAAAAAAGTGAACAAAAAACGAGGAACGAGTTCATGAATGCCTTAGAAAACCATAAACAAAAAATGAATAAATCAAGGCTGATGAATATTTGTTGTAAATCCTCCATAAATCTTTTATCCGCAAACGGGAGTCGTGGTAAAGTTTGTGCTTTGTTGAAAGTATTTACAACTAATTAGCTAATGCGCTCAAGGCTTTCTTACCCTAGCTGGATAGTAGCTTTTCCTTTGCTGTAATGGCATCCGCACAAGTCTTTCCGGCCTCATAGGTGGCCAACCCTAGCCACTTTTTTCTTGAAAAAAAAGTTGCCAAAAATTCAAGGCTGATGAATATTTGTCGTTTCGTCTAAATAAATCTTTATCCACAATCCTGAGTGGTGTGAAGGGGTTTGCATATTGAAAGCTTCTAAAACACCCGTCGGATTGTTTTCCGATAGTTATGTTATGAAAGTTTATACAAAAGATTTATTTGCCTCCACTTCCAAATCTTCATAGGCCGTCTTTCGTTCTTCGGAAAGGTTTGTTTAATATTATTGGAAGTTCCTAAATATCTGCTCTTTAGGGTGTTTATACTTTCTACTTCCAGAAAGGGACAAACATTCATAAAAAAACAGACCTTACCGAAGCACATGAGCAATCCTCCAGAGCCGGAAAAAATTCAAAAACAGAAGCAGAAACAAAAAGTTAGCACAACCAAGCCTATAGCGAATGCGGTTTTGAGTCAGAGTTTGCAGAAGCTATCAAAAACCACAACCGAGCAAAAATAAGCGCTCCCTGTTTTTGAATTGTGGGAAAGCCTAGTGCGACAAAGGCTCCTGTGGGATTGATCAGGACTTTTGGTTCCTTTTGGTCCCGCAAAAGGAACGAGCCTAGCCGGCGATAGAGACGGATGTTTAGTGTTTTTAGAGATTGTGAACTAATTAGCTGTTGCCCGCAAGTCTCTCTGCCCTCATAGGTCATCGATATAATCGAAAAACCAATTAAGCACTCGTTGCAAACGAGCGCAAGATGAATATCCCCAACATCTATATTTTAATAGCTTTTCTGAATCAATAAAGCACTTAAATCTACCTCATCGCCATTAAAAACATTCATATCAACTTTACCTTTAATACCATCTATATGGGCATTATCGGCATGTTGCCAAAAATGCCAAGCTGTTTCTGGTAATTTTAGCTTAGGCTGATAGTAATGAGCTATCCAAATGGTATAATCGCTAAACTTATCTTTTAAATTGTCTTCAAAGAATTTATAACCCGTATAAATGATAGGTTTAGTTTTGCTTTTGGCTTCAATTTCATTAAGAAACTCTTGTAAATTTAGTTGAAGTTCTAGTTTGCTTAATCCTCCGGTTTCTTCAATATCAATAACAGGGGGGAGGTCGCCGGCTTCTAAATTAACAGTTTGCAAAAAGAATTTGGCTTGCCACTTACCAGATTTTTTAGGTTTAAAATAATGATAAGCTCCTCTAATGATACCTGCTTCTTTACTTTCTCGCCAATTTCTTTGGAAATAACTATCTACCAAGGTAACACCCTCTGTAGCTTTGATAAACGCAAAGGATAGCTTTACGCTGTATGATTCCATTGCCACCACTTTTTCCCAATTAATCTTACCCTGATAGGAAGAAACATCTATACCATGAACATGGTACTTACGCGGAATACGGATACCAAACTCATCATGATGAGGATATTCATCAAAAATAAATAAGTCTTTAACCCATCTACCTGTAGAAACAGCTGTTCTAAAAAGTTTGCCATAATATAAAGGGGAAAACAATAAAAGAACAACCAAAGTAATGATAAACTTAAGTTTATGCTTTTGAGCAAAAGTCTTTTTGGTGCTTCTTTTCTTTCTGGTAACTGGCTTTTTAGTAGTTGTACGGCTTGTTGTTTTTCTTGCTGGTGGCATAAATTAGGCTACTTCTCTTAAATCAACTGCTACAACTCTAGAAACGCCTTGTTCTACCATGGTAACGCCATAAATAATATCTGTACTGGCAATGGTACGCTTGTTATGAGAAACTACAATAAACTGAGATTCGTTAGAAAACTTACGTATGATATTATTGAATTTATCAATATTAGTATCATCTAGCGGGGCATCAACCTCGTCAAAAATACAGAATGGTGCAGGTTTTAATAAGTAAAGCGAAAACAATAAAGCCGTAGCGGTTAAGGTTTTCTCACCTCCTGATAATTGATTGATAGACAATGGTCTTTTACCTTTTGGCCTAGCAATAATATCAATATCAGAATCTAAAGGCATATCCGGGTTGGTAAGAATTAAATCGCAGTTGTCTTCTTCATTAAATAAAGAGCGGAAAACACGCATAAAGTTTTCTCTTACATGAGTAAAAGCTACCATGAATTTCTCTTTCGCTGTATCGTCAATCTCTTTTATAGTTTGTAAAAGAGAAGCTTTTGCTTCAGATAAGTCTTTTTTCTGAGCCTGAATAAAAGTATAACGCTCTTCCATTTCTTTATAGGCTTCCATAGCCATGGGGTTGATAGCGCCAAATTCATCCAATTGTTTTTTGATTTTATCTACCTTTTCTTTGGTATCTTGTTCTTCGGCTCCTTCAGGGATTTCGGTATCTAATAAATCTTCAATTTCTATATTAAACTCTACCGATAAACGCTCTTTTAAAGCATTTAATTCTAGTTTGAGGTTGTTTTTCTGGTCTTTAATCTCCGTTAGTAAAACATCTATATTTTCTTTTTTTCTTCTAATTTCTGATAGCTGATTTTCTAAATCGTTAACCAAACCACGTACCGCATAATAGTCTTTTTCTGCTTCTTGAAGCGCTTTTTCCATTTCTTCTTTTTGGTTGTACATGGCAATAAGGTCTTCATCATCATGGTCTACAAACTGCAAAGTATCTTTAATGGTAAGCTTGGTTTCTTCTAGCTCGGCACTGTGTTTATTGATTCTGTTTTCCAGATTTTCTTGTTGCGATTCTCTATACTCTAAATCTTTATCTAAACTGCTAACTTTATTTTGCTGCTGGTGAAATTTGATGTTTTCAGCATTGAAAGCAGAAGAACGCATGGTTAAAACCTCGCTAAGCTCGTTAAAAGCCAATTGTTGTGCTATCAATTGCTCGTTTATGATTTGCTTTTGAGCTATCAACTCGGCAATTAAAGGCTGTTTTTCTAATAATTCTGAGGCAATATATTGCAGTTTTTGCTCTATATCTTGTTTTCTGTTCTGACTGTTTTCTATAAAGGATTGATATTGTTCTTGTTTGGTTTGCACCGATATCAACTCGTTTTGTAGAAGATTAATCTGAGCTGATAAGGTATTAATCTCCTGTATTTTAGTAGCAGCTTTAAGTGTTTGTACTTTTAAAGCGCCTTCTTCTATATGGTCTTTAAGTTTTTTAAGCTGTACTTCTGCCTCTTTAATTTCTTTATTGAGGTTTTCAAGATTTTTAGCCCTACCAATTCTTTTACCTTCAAATAAACCAACAGAACCACCTGAAAGGGTGTATTTACTCTTATTAAACTTTCCTGATTTTCCTATCAATACCATAGGAGAATTTAAAAGTTCAGCGTTTAAATCTTGCTCTCGGCTATCATCAACTAAAAAGACATGACTTAGCAAATGGTTGAATAGCTTTTTGTATTTCTTATCTGTTTCTGTAACAGATAATACGGGTATACCACCTTCTGGAGCTACTAATTCTTGCACTTCTTTATCTTCTAAATTATTTAATATAAAGAAGTTAGCTTTTCCTCTTGAAGAATTACTTAAAAGCTGTATAGCCTCAATTGCATCGCTATATTGCTCTACTACATAATGGTTCATCAAAGGCTCTAGAAAATTTTCTATGGCTACACGATACTCCTCATTACAAAAAAGAATATCAGAAAGTAGCGGAGCCTTTTTTGTCCATTGGGTATTCTTTCTTAAAAAGCGAATAGATTCTGGAAAGCCTTCCAAATTGTCAACCATACTTTTGGTAAGGTTATATTCATTTTGTTTGGCATCCAGCTTTCTGCTGATGCTGTTAAATTGTTCTTTATTATCGGCTAAAATAGCCTCTGTAGAAGCTAAATTTTCCTTTAATTCTTCTTCTAGCTCTTGTAAATGTTCTAGCTGATGTTTCTTACTCTCTAAACTTTCAGAAATATCGGCTATAGCCTTATTAAAATTAGATAATTCAATTTTTCTAGAGTCGGTATCGGCTATATTTCTACGTGTTTCTTGGTCTAAAGCTTCCTTTTGGATGTTTAAAATCTCAATATCTTTCTCTACCTGGTAAACCTGATTTTGCAAAGCATTAGATTGGTTTTGCATTTGGTCTAGCCCTTGTTTAGATGATTGCTGCTGTATACGTAATTCCTCTACCTCGGCTTTTAAAGCCTCTAATTTTGTGCTGATGCTTTGCAGATTTTGCTCTTCCTGTAATCTTTCCTCGTTTAAGCGTTTGATATTATAAAAAATGTGATTCAGTTGTGTTTTATCTTTCTCTAAATCATCATTAAGTTTACTCTCTTTGTCTTGTAAAAACTTAAGCTGTTCGTTTTTAATCTTTTTCTCGCTTTCGTATGCTCTAATTTTACTTACAAACTCGTTAGTAGCTTTTTGCTGAACAGATAAGTTTTTCTCTTTTGTAAGGTTGTTAAATTTATGTTTTTGGATGTCTGCATCCAACTGATCAGCTAAAGTATTGATACCTTGTTTAACTTCTAATTGCTCTTTTTCACGTTCATCTAATTGTGCTAACGAATCTCTAAAACCAATAATCCTGAAAGATGCCAATACAATGCTTAAAGCATGATATTGTTCTTTTAAACGATAATAACGTTCTGCTTTTTTAGCCTGATTTTCTAAGGTTTTAAGGTTTCTTTCAATCTCGAAAAGTAAATCTTCAACCCGACTTAAATCTGCTTCAGTATCTTTTAACTTATTAAAAGTTTGCTTTTTGCGGAGTTTATATTTGGATATTCCTGATGCTTCTTCAAATAAAGCTCTTCTTGAGTTTTCTTTGTTGGTAATGATTTCATCTATCATTTTTAACTCGATGATAGAGTAGGAGTCTGGCCCGATACCAGTATCTAAAAATAAATCGGTAATATCTTTTAGCCTACATTGTACATCGTTTAAACGATATTCTGATTCGCCCGTACGATAAAGTTTACGGGTTATGGTTACCTGCGAAAAGTCTGTCGGCAGGATGTTTTTGGTATTGTCAAAAGTTAAAGATACTTCAGCTAGGTTGGCTGGTTTTCTGGATTTTGTGCCGTTGAAGATGATGTTTTCCATTTTCTCTGATCGCAGCATTCTGGTACTTTGCTCGCCCAAAACCCATCTGATAGCATCTACCACGTTAGATTTACCACAACCATTTGGCCCTACAATAGCGGTTACGCCTTCATTAAAGTTGATGGTAATCTTATCTCCAAAACTCTTGAAACCCTTAATTTCTAATTTGTTTAACTGCATGCATTAATAAAAACAGTGTATCTTTTAATTCCTCAAAACTAATTAATTTCTTAATTTGCAGTATGGAAAACCTCATATACATTTTAGCACCTATCGCACTTTTTCTCTTTAAAGCTTACCAAAACTTCCAAAAAGAGCAAGAGAAGGCTAGAAAACGTAATTTAAGCATCCCAGAACAGCCAGAAATTACGGTTAAAGATGAGGTACAAACCCAACCTATGATAGAAGAGCGTACTGAGGCTACCGAGCTTAAACCTGATTATAAACTTTCTAAGCCAGAAAAATACGAAAAAGAACAGTATGAACGTATGGTTTATGAGCGATTAAAAACTCCAAATCAGAAACCTAAAGACTATTATAATCCAGAAATTCCTAGTGCAGAAGTTATGAAAGGCAGAGCTATACACGAAAAACACAAGCATGGTATCAGCCTGCCTAAACAAGAAGAACAAGAAAGCTACGACTTTGATTTAAGACAAGCCGTTATTAACGAAGCGATATTGAAAAGACCGTATTAGGTGGTTAGATGGTTGGTTAGTTTGTTAGGTGTTAGTTAGTTAGTTTGTTAGGGTCGTTATTTCGATGAAGAACGAAGAAGTAAGTTGTTTTTTAATTGATTGAAGGATTACATCTATCTAATTTAATGGTTTATTTTAAGGTTTTATCTAATATAATAGAATAAAAAATGAAGAATTTTCTTTTAAAAACCTTATTATTCATTTTATTTATTTCTTGTGGAAATCCTAACAGAAAGAATATAGATAAAGTTGAGGTAAAAGATACTATAAGCACTTTAGTAGCAGATGAAGAATTTGTCTATGATAGTGCTTATGTGATTAAAATTATAGGAAAAGATTCCTTCTATCATATAAGAGAGGGTTATAAGAAAAATTTATATTCGATATTGGAAATTTTGGATACAGCAAAAGGATTAAAATCAAGTTTGGATTCTTATAAATTTGAAATTGTTAATCAACAGATTGTAAATTCGAAAATCGATTATAAGCTTATTTTAAATGCAATACCTGAATCGCCGGCAGAATTTGCAATTTATGATTCTTGCTTTTACAAATCAGAACTTGTAAATAAAATCAATAATTTTGAAAGACTAGTTATTTTATCTTGTTATGATAGTGAGGATAATTTTGTTTATAAGCTTGATTTTTGTGTAAAATATACCAATATGTATGCTGTAATATACCGAGGATTAGTGCAAAATGAGGAGAGAGAAGGTGATGGATATTATTATCATGATCTTAATTCCATTATATGCAAAAACAGCGTATTCTTTTGTAAAAGAGTATGGCCAAAAGTTAGTAAGCTTGCAAAAATGAAAGGAGGAGATATATACGATTTATATGATTGTAGGTGTGTTAAAAAAGTATTAGATGAATATAAATCTTGTAATTAGTGTTATTTATATAATCTAGCTTACACTTATTTAATATTAGTGCAACGATTATATTGTTTGTTTAATACCTACTAAGCTTGCAAAGAACACAAAGCTGGGGGAGGACTTATTAACTAGTTGATTTTTGAATGATGAATTGTTTTAACTTTTCACTTAAAACTTTCAACTTCTCACTCTCCTCACTGCTTCGCTGCATTAAACAAAGCTTTTAGTTCTGTAGCATCATCAGGATTCATTTTTCCTGATAAGATAAGTCGTAACTGTCTGCGTCTTAAAGCGCCATCATAAAGTGCTTTTTCTTCATCAGATTCTGGAATTAACTCTGGAACAGGAACTGTTTTACCTTCATCATTTAAAGCTACGAAAGTATAATACGCTTCATTAGATTTGATACGTGTTCCTGACGGAATGTTTTCTGCCCAAACATCTAACCTAACTTCAACAGAAGTATGGAAAGCCCTTGTAACTTTGGCATTTATCGTTACCACATCGCCCAATTTTATAGGCTGCTTAAAAGAAACATTATCTACAGATGCGGTTACCACAATGTGGTTGCTATGTCTTTGTGCAGAAATTGCAGCCGCTATATCCATCCAATGTAATAAACGACCACCCATTAAATTGTTTAGGGTATTGGTGTCATTGGGTAATACCAACTCGTTCATGGTAATTAATGAATCTTTTGCTTTCTTGCCGCTCATATATTTTAGTTTGTTCTGGGTAATTGTCTGCTGTTTAATTCTCTAAAGGCTATTAATTCTTCAAATCTGGAAGCTGGGGCTCTATAATAAACCAATATTTGGTAATCATTCTCGGTTTCAAAAAAAGAACCATCAAAAGCGTTATCATTGATAATTTTAACGTCTTCTGTAGCCCAAGTGTATTTATAATCATAAACACCTTGTTTTAAAAGCATCGTTTTTGAAAATTGTTTGCTTTCAGGATTATAAATCAATCTGCTATCTGCATTTTTTTGGTAAGCATTAAACTGCCCAATGATGTAAGCATGCCCGTTTGCATCTGGCTCTTCGGCGTTTAAGGTAAAAGTTATGGCTGCATAATCACCAGCATAGTCATCACTATTACCATCCTGATTGATAATATAAAACTTGCCATTTTCATCAAACTGATAGGAATAGTTTGGCGTATTTAAAACAGCATCAGGAAATAATAAAATTCTGTATAAACTATCCAATACGATTTGCCCCACTCGTTCTGATTTAAACCTTAAACTTCTGGTATCAAACCTTCTAAATTCATTAGCGCCATCAAAATCATTGGTTAAATTATCTGCATAAACCAATAAGTTGTTTCTTACAAAAAGAGGTTTATTGATGGTTTTGATTAAATCTGTTCGGTTATTTTTTAAGGTAACGATTCTTATTTCCTGATAAGGATTTTGAATAGCCAAACCCGGATGCGCAACATTGATATTAATTTTCTGACGCTCATCTCTTTTAGCTACAATTGCAGATTGTGTAATTTCTGCTTGTACATTAACCTTTGCTTGTATAATATATAACCTTCTGCTGATGAGTATTTTACGCTGGTCGCCATCTTCATAAACTTTAAGTAAGTAATTACCAGATATTTTAGGGATGATACTGCTATTGGGCAAGCTTAACTCGTAATGCGTATAGCTAATAAAAGTACCAAAGGAATATCTAAAGTTATTAATACGCTCTTCGGTAAAGCTTTGTAAGTACTCAATAGGAGATAAGGACGAAGGTTTCCAATCAGCATCGCAATGTTCTAAGGTGTAAAACAAATTTCTACTTCCACCACGTAAATCATCAAACTTTAAAATAATTTGCTGACTGCTACCTAAATTTAATACCGGAAAGCTTTGGTCTTTCTCGGCATTAAAAAACTCTACACTTTTAATCTCAGGGATATAATTTTTATTATCATAAACCGTGGCAGATTCTGGCGTAGGAGCAACAAAAGCCCTAACTTTTTTAGGTTTCTTTTGCGCAAAAGAAGATAAACTTAATAGCGTTAAAAACAGATATATCAAACTCTTTCTCATACCATTAAGTTTATTTAATATTTAGCCTTCTAAAATTAAAATCTCATCAGCCAGTTGCTCCCAATGTAATTGTAAAGCACCTAACTGTTCTTTTAATTGATGATAACGCTCGTTAACCTCTTTTAATTTTTGAGGATTACTATAAACTTCTTCTTTGGCAATTTCAGCTTCAGCTTCTTTTACCAATTTATCTTGTGCTGCTACATCATCTTCAAGCTTTTGCAATTGCTGATTTAGCTTTTTCAGTTGTTTAGCTTTATCATCAGAAACTTGTGGCTTAGCTTCTTCTTTCTTGGCCTTTTCTACTTTAGCATGTTTGATGCCTCCACCCGGAACAATCTCTTTTGCTCTTCTGGCTTGCCATTCTTCATACTCGGCATAAGTACCCGGATATTCTTTAATTTGTTTATCCTCAATAAACCAAATTTTATTAGCCACATTGTCTAAGAAATACCTATCGTGAGAAACGGCTATAAAAGTACCTTCATATTGCTGTAAGGCTTGTATTAAGATGTTTACCGATTGTATATCTAGGTGGTTGGTAGGCTCATCCAGAATCAAGAAATTGGAGTCCGTAGTTAAGGATTTAGCCAAGGCAACCCTGGATTTTTCGCCTCCAGATAATACCCTAATTTTCTTAAATACATCATCACCTGTAAACAAAAAACATCCTAAAATAGAGCGTAACTCGGTATCAGAATGTTTAGGAGCAAAAGCCTGTAGCTCTTCTAAAATAGCATTATCTAAATGTAAAGATTCTAATTGGTGCTGTGCAAAGAAAGTTGTAGTTACATTATGCCCAGTTTCACATTTCCCGCTAAAAGCTTCTGTACCTGCAATCATCCTTAATAGGGTAGACTTACCTTTACCATTAGCTCCAATCAAAGCTATTTTATCACCTTTTTCTATAAGTGCTTCGGCATTGTCTAAAATATCTATCGTTGGATAACTTTTAGTAGCATTTTCTATTTTGATGACATGTCTGCCAGAAGGTTTAGAGAATTTAAACCTGAAATTTACCGTTGGATTATCATCATCAACATCTTCAACACGCTCCATTTTATCTAAAGCTTTCATTCTGGATTGCGCCATTTTTGCTTTAGATGCTTTAGCCTTAAAACGCTCTATCAAACGCTCTTCTTGCTTAATTTTGGCTTGTTGGTTTTTAAATTCGCCTTTCTGAATTTCTGCTCTAAGCGCTTTTTCTTCTAAATAAAACGAATAATTACCAGAATAAATAGTTAATTTTCCTTTACGGGATTCTACAATACGATTTACAATTCTATCTAAGAAATACCTATCGTGAGATACAATCACAATAGCCCCTTCAAAACCATTTAAATAAGTCTCTAACCATTTTATAGAAGGTAAATCCATGTGGTTGGTAGGCTCATCTAATAGCAAAATATCAGGATTTTGTAGCAGTATTTTTGCCAGCATGACACGCATACGCCAACCTCCAGAAAAGGTATTAAGCGGCCTATGCTGATCTTCTGTGCTGAAACCTAAACCAGCTAAAATCTCATTGGCTCTATACTCGATATTATAACCGTCTAAAGCTTCAAACTCTTGTTGTTTATCACTTAATTTATTGATGAGTTCATCAGAATAATCAGTCTCAATTTTTTTAAGTAACACTTCTATTTCATCATGCAGCTGGTTTTGGCGCTCAAAAGCTTCCATAGCCACATGTAAAATGGTATGATGAGAATCGTAAGAAAGTAAATCTTGATTAAGGTAACCTATTTTAATGTCTTTTGACATAGAAACGGTACCTTCCGAAGGAGAGTACTCGCCAACGATAATCTTTAAAAGTGTAGATTTTCCGGTTCCATTAGCACCAATTAAACCTATTTTTTCTCCTGGTTTGATATGCCAGTTAGCTTCTTCATATAAAGCTCTTGAACCTATACGGAAAGTTAAATTATTTATCGCAATCATTTGGGCGCAAAGGTACGCATTTTTAGATAGCTTTTATTTCAGATTTCTGTTACACTAACACTCGTAAAATTCTATAGGCAATCCATCAGGATCAGCAATAAATGTGAATCTTTTACCTGTAAACTCATCTGTCCTAATATCCTCTACCTTAATGTTTTGATGTTCTAAAGTTATCTTAACGCTATCTAAATTATCAACAGCGAAAGCCAAATATCTTAGTCCACAAGCTTCTGGGAATGATGGCCGAGTAAGAGGCTTTGGAAAAGAAAATAGTTCTATACAATAATCATCGCCTAAGGCTAGGTCTAATTTATAAGAATCTCTAGCCTCGCGGTATACTTCTCTTATAATTTGAAGTCCTAATGTTTGAGTGTAAAAATGCTTTGAGACAGCATAATCACTACAAATAATGGCAATATGATGTATCTTTTTAAGTGCTAACATCATCGAACTTTAATTATCTCTCAACATCAGCATATCTGCAAACTCTCTTAAAACAGATTTCCTTTCTTCATCAACAGCTATTTTATTTAAAGATGCTAAACCTTTCGCGGCATAGCTCTCCATTTCTTTTTTAGCAATTTCTTGAATGTTTAAGCTGTTATAAATAGCGGTAACAGCCGCTACTTTCTCTTGAGTATTAAAGTTTGTTTTATTTAACCAGTTTTGAAGCTCTTCTTTTTGTGCTCCTTGCGCAAGCTCTAAAGCTCTTATCAGTAAAAAGGTTTTTTTATTAGAAATGATATCTCCGCCTACTTGTTTTCCAAATTTCTCTGGGTCGCCATAAACATCTAAAATATCATCTTGAAGCTGAAAAGCAATTCCTAGTTTTTCGCCAAAATCATACAGTAACTCAGCATCATTTTCTGTGGCTTCGCCAATTAAAGCCCCAATTTTTAATGCTCCACCCAATAAAACAGCTGTCTTAAGTCTTATCATATTGATGTATTCATCAACTTTTACTTCCTGATAGTTTTCAAAGTTCATATCAATTTGCTGACCTTCACAAACACCAACGGCAGTATCATTAAATATCTTTAAAATATCTGGTAGGATAGCCGGTTTAACCTGCATGATGAGTTTATAAGCTTCTACCAGCATCACATCTCCAGAAAGAATAGCCACAGCCTCATTCCACTTAGCATGTACCGTAGGATTTCCTCTTCTCAAAGGTGCTTTATCCATGATATCATCATGCATTAAGGTGAAATTATGGAAAACCTCAATCGCTAAAGCTGGTTTAATGGCCTTTTCAACATCGCCTTTGAATAAGTCTGTAGCCATTAACAACAAAGCAGGTCTTAACCTTTTACCACCTAAATTCATGAGATAGCTGATAGGCTCATACAGTTCTGATGGGTTTACAGGATATTTTTGTTGAGCTATAGCTCTGGTGATTAATTGTTGAAGATTAGAAATGCTGTACATTTAACTGTAAAAGATAATGGATTAGGAAATTAACGTAAAGTCTATTTGTCTCTTGCTTAAATCTACTCTTTTCACTCTGATACTCACTTCATCACCCAACTGATAGATTTTCTTTTTTCTTTGCCCAATAATACAATAATTTTTCTCGTCTAAGGTATAGAAATCATCAGAAATATCTCTCAGTCTAATCATTCCCTCGCATTTATTCTCTTCAATTTCCACATACATTCCCCACTCAGTTACACCAGAAACTATCCCCAAATAGGTTTGCCCGATGTTATCTTGCAAAAATTCTGCTTGTTTATATTTGATAGAAGCTCTTTCTGCATCGGCAGCTTTTTTCTCCATTTGGGAAGCATGCTGACAAAGTTTTTCGTAATGTTCTGCACTGGCATTGGCACCACCGTCTAAATAATGTTGTAGTAAACGGTGCGACATTACGTCGGGGTAACGACGAATAGGAGAGGTGAAGTGCGTATAAAAATCAAAAGCTAAACCATAATGACTGCTACTTTTGGTGGTGTAAATAGCTTTCGCCATAGAACGTATGGCTAATTGAGTTAATACGTTTTGTTCTTTTTTACCTTCAATATCTGCCATTAATTTGTTTAAGGACCTGGCTGTATCTCGGTCTGATTTGGTAGAGATTTTATGCCCAAATTTTAAAGCAAACTGAGAGAAATTGGCTAAGCTTTCTGGTTTTGGCGAATCATGTGCCCGGTAAACAAAGGTTAATTTGTTTTTTCCTTTTCCTTTTTTAGCGATAAACTCGGCAACTCTTCTGTTGGCTAGCAACATAAAATCTTCGATAAGTTTATGCGCATCTTTACGTTCTTTGATATAAACACCAGTAGGCTTGCCTTTATCATCAAGTTTAAATTTAACTTCGGTAGATTCAAAACTGATAGCACCATGTTTAAACTTACGGTCTCTAAGTTTGTAAGCTAAATCATTTAAAATTAATATCTCATCAACAAAATCACCTGTTTTTTGCTCGATAATTTCTTGTACTTCTTCATAAGCAAAACGTCTGTCTGAGTAAATGACTGTTCTGCCAAACCATTCGTTCTGGATATTTGCTTCAGTATCTAATTCGAAAACAGCAGAAAAACATAGCTTTTCTTCTTTTGGTCGTAAAGAACATAAACCATTTGATAAACGCTCTGGCAACATTGGTATCACCCTGTCTACCAAATAAACAGAAGTTCCTCTATCAAAAGCTTCTTTATCTAATTCTGTTTCTGGTATGACATAATGAGAAACATCGGCAATATGAACACCTACCTCATAGTTTCCATTTTCTAATTGTCGGAAAGAGATAGCATCATCAAAATCTTTCGCATCAAAAGGGTCTATGGTAAAGGTGGTGATTTTTCTAAAATCTCTTCTTTTAGCTATCTCTTCTTTAGAAATCTGGTCTGATATAGCATTAGCTTCTTTTTCTACCACTTCAGGAAAAGCCAATGGGAAGCCATATTCTGCTAGAATGGCGTTCATTTCGGTGTCATTCTCACCTTGTTTTCCCAAAATACTTTTGATAATGCCTACTGGGTTTTTAGCGCCATCAGGCCAATCAACAATTCTTGCTAAAGCTTTTACACCGTTTCTGGCGCCATTTAAATCCTCTAAAGGGATAAAAATATCATGAAGCATTTTTCTATCATCAGGAATAAAAAACGCAAAATGCTGAGATACTTTTACCAAACCTGTAAATTCTAATTTGGCTCTGGTGATGATTTCTACCACTTCACCTTCTTTACGCTTGCCTTTTTTGCTGGCGTAAACATATAGTTTTACAATATCGCCATGTAAAGCAGTTCTTAACTTACGTGGAGCTATATAAATATCATTTTCAAAGGTATCATCAGGGATTAAAAATGCAGAGCCATCATTAGCCATATCAATTTTTCCAGTTACAAAAGTTTCTATCTCATGTAATTGATATTTGCCTTTCTCTTTTTCTATAAACAAACCTTCTTTAGTAACATCTTTAAGAACGTCGTATATAGTTTTTTTTGATTCTGGATCACTGATATTTAGTTTAGCCGCTACTTGTTTATAATTGAGAGGCTTATTACCGTTTTTTTCAAAAATATCAGTGATAAGCTGTGCAAGAACATGTTTGATGTTATTTTCTTTATGATTAGACATAATGTGATGTGTTTGTTTTAAATATAGTCTTAAAAGCTTAAAATGAGGATTAAGTTTTAAAGAATTTTTAGATTTTCATGAAAATTTCATTAATCAACATCATTAAGTGTGTGATATTTCAAAAAATCTACCATTGAAGTATTTATTAGGGTTTAAAATTAAGTGTTTTGCTCTAGTCGGGTTGCAGCTTCTTTCCTTTCTTGTAATGGCATTTTCGCACAAGGCTTTCCGGCCTCATGGGCGTCCAACCCTATTTACTTTTTTCTTGATAAAAAAGTAAACAAAAAATCAAGGCTGATGAATATTTGTTGTTTCGTCTAAATAAATCTTTAACTACAATCCTGAGTGGTGTGAATGGTTTTACTTGATGAAGGTTTCTACAACACCCGTCGGATTGTTTCCCGCCAGTGCATAATGAAAGTTTTTGCAAAAGATTTATTTGCCTACACTTCCAAATCTTCATAGGCCGTCTTTCGTTCTTCGGGAAAATGAGTTTTATATTAAAGGCAGCTCCTAAATATCTGCTCTTTAGGGTCTTTATACTTTATACTCCGTACTTTATACTTTTAAAATGTTTTAAATAGCCAGCATTTAGGTCTTTTTACTTTATACTTTTGACTTTTTACTTAAATAAAGCCTATAGCGCATGCGGTTTTGTGTTCGAGTTTTTACTAACTTTCAATAAGCATAAACGAGCAAAAATAAGCGCTCCCTGTTTTTGAGTGTGGGTAAGGGATGTGCGACAAAGGCTCCTGTGGGATTGATCAGGACTTTTGGTTCCTTTTGGTCCCGCAAAAGGAACGAGCCCCGCCGGCGATAGAGGCGGATAATTATTCTCATTAAAGATATTTGAATTAATGGGCTCGGAGCACAAGGCTTTCCGGCCTCATGGGCGGCCAACCCTAGGCACTTTTTTCTTGAAAAAAAAAGTGCCCCAAAATTCAAGGCTGATGAAGATTTGTTGTTTCGTCTAAATAAATCTTTATCCACAATCCTGAGTGGTGTGAAGGTTTTTGTATATTGAAAGCTACTACAACACCCGTCGGATTGTTTCTCGCCAGTGCATAATGAAAGTTTATGCAAAAGATTTATGGGTCTTTCCTGCCAAATCTTCATAGGCCGTCTTTCGTTCTTCGGAAAGTTTGGTTTAATATTATTGGAAGTTCCTAAATATCTGCTCTTTAGGCTCTTTATACTTTATACTCCGTACTTTATACTTTTATGGGTACACGGTAGGTTGCAAACGAGCGCAAGATAGTCTTTCTACTTTCTACTCTGTACTATCTACTTTCAAGACTTATAAACAAAAAACTCTCCTAAAAAGGAGAGTTTCAAATTTAAATTCTTCTGATATCAGCACCGAGTGCTCTTAATCGGGTATCAATATCTTGATAACCTCTTTCTATTTGTTCAATATTATAAATGGTAGATCTTCCTGATGCAGAAAGTGCTGCAATTAATAAAGAAACACCAGCTCTAATATCAGGTGAAGTCATTTCTATACCTTTTAACTGATATTTCTTATCTAAACCAATAACAGTCGCTCGGTGTGGGTCGCATAAAATAATTTGTGCACCCATGTCTATCAATTTATCTACAAAGAATAAACGACTCTCGAACATTTTCTGGTGAATCAATACCGAGCCTTTGGCTTGTGTAGCCACTACCAAAACGATAGAAAGTAAATCTGGTGTAAAGCCTGGCCAAGGGGCATCAGCAACGGTTAAAATAGAACCATCAATAAATGTATCTATTTCGTAACTTTCTTGAGCCGGTATAAAAATATCATCACCACGTAGTTCCATTTTGATACCTAACCTTTTGAAAACATCAGGAATGATACCTAACTCTTGGTAGCAAACATTTTTGATAGTAATTTCAGACGCTGTCATGGCAGCTAGACCAATAAAAGAGCCAATTTCTATCATATCTGGCAATAAACGGTGTTCTGTACCGCCTAAAGCTTCTACACCTTCTATGGTTAATAAATTAGAGCCAATACCCGTAATTTTCGCACCCATGCGATTAAGCATTTTACAAAGTTGTTGTAAATAAGGCTCGCAAGCTGCATTATAAATGGTAGTAGTTCCTTTTGCTAAAACTGCCGCCATCACAATATTGGCTGTTCCGGTTACAGATGCTTCATCCAATAAAATGAAAGTTCCTTTTAATTCTGTTGCATCAACATTAAAGAAATTGGTTTCTGCATTATAAATAAATTTAGCACCTAATTTTTCGAAACCTAAAAAGTGCGTATCCAAACGTCGTCTGCCAATTTTGTCTCCACCTGGTTTAGGAATCGCGGCTTTACCAAAACGGGCTAAAAGCGGACCTACAATCATAATAGAACCTCTTAAGCTGCCACCTTTTGCTTTAAAAGTTTGAGATTGAAAAAACTCTAGGTTGATATTGGCTGCTGTAAACTCGTAGGTATCTTTGGATAGTCTGTTAACTTCAACACCTAGGTCACCCAAAAGCTCAATAAGCTTATTTACATCTTTAATATCGGGTATGTTGCTTATGGTAACTTTTTCTGGTGTTAATAAAACAGCAGAAAGAATTTGCAATGCTTCATTTTTTGCTCCCTGGGGTATGATTTCGCCTTTTAAAGGTTTACCACCACGAATCTCAAATGCATTCATCATATAGAATTGGTTTTTTGATTTTGATTAGTTTGATCTTTTACCGCCACCATTGTTTTGGAAATTTCTAGGGCGGTTTTTGTTGTTGTTATTTTGGTTGTTATTATGTCTTTGGCCACCACCACCTCTGTTATTTTGGTTGTTGTTTTTCTGAGAGCGTCCATTATTGTTACTGCTTGATGGGGTGTTTTGTTTAACATCAACGCGGTTTAAAACAACCTGACTTAAGTCTAACTCTCCACCAGATAAATCATTTAAATCAGAAATGATTTGTTCATCAGCAACATGGTCTTTATTCCAAAGTACATAAGCCATTTTCATAAAATTAGCGATAGAATTTACCATGTGCTGTTTTTTCTCAGGCTCGGTAATTTCCTTTGCTCTTTTGATCATAAGCTCAATGGTTTTTCCGTAATGCTTAAACTTAATACGGTTTTGCGGATAGCTTAAAACTTCTGGTCTGAAATTGATACCCTCTTTAGTTGGAGTAGGATAAGGCGAATCTACATCTATCCTAAAACCTGAAATGATATGTAAGTGATCCCAAAGTTTGTGTTTAAAGTCTGGAACATCTCTTAAATGTGGGTTTAAAAAGCCCATCATATCTATCACCACTTGGGCGTATTTATTTCTTTCTTCTTTGGTTGGTAACTCGCAGATATATTCAACCATATTCTGCACATTTCTACCATACTCTGCCAAGATTAATTTATCTCTTGAAGTATTGTAATCAAATTTATTTTCAACAGTGTTATTCATTTTTGAATTATTAAAGCTAAATGGTGTAAGCTTTCTTTCTATACTGATAATGTTTTTTAATGTAATGATTAACCTATCCGTCTGATTATGAGATTGTAAAAATCAAAATAATTTAATAAGGCAGGTTAAAAAACAGTAAGTAATTTTAATTATGTAGCTAAAAGCCGCAATTTAAGAAAATAAATAAAATTGCAATGTTTTTTTATTTTCCTCTTTTGTACTAATTTTTAACAATTCTTAATTTCGCAAATTTTAAGAGCAGTTGTTTTTGCCCAATCTCCTTAAAGAAAATGGTTGCTTTAATATCTGGTTTGGTACCTTCTATTTGGATTACTTTTCCAAAACCAAAACGCTCGTGTTCTACTTCTTCTCCAACCTGTAGGTTAGAAGTATCATCTGGTGTAAAACCTACTGTTGGTACATGTGCTTTTGCTAATAAAGAAGTGGTTTTTACTTTACCTGTTACTGGCGGTTTAGGCTTAGAAAAATGGTCGCCACTATTATTGCTAGAAGTAGTTTTACTTTGCCATTGCGACCGTTCATTCTCAAAAAACGGATTCCCTGTTGGGGCTTTTTTAACAAAATCTAACTCCAGATATTTAGGATCTATCTCATCTAGAAACCTAGACGGCTCGCAATTAATTAAGCTACCAAATTTAAATCTGGAAGTTGCATAGCTGATATGCAATTTCTTTTCGGCCCGGGTAATGGCAACATAAAATAAGCGACGCTCTTCTTCTAAATCTGCCCTAGAGTTTAATGCCATTTGAGAAGGGAAAAGATTTTCTTCTAAGCCTACGATATAAACCTGAGGAAACTCTAAGCCTTTAGAAGAGTGGATGGTCATTAAAGAAACGGTATCCTTATTGTCTCCTTTATCGTTATCATCATTGGTAAGTAATGCTATATCTTGCATAAAAACATCCAGACCTTTATCTTCAATATCCTCACGCTCAGAAAACTCTTTAATACCATTCAACAATTCCTGGATATTTTCATATCGGCTTAAGCCTTCTACAGATTTATCATCATATAAATCTTTTAATAAACCAGAATGCTGGGCGATATGTAAAGCAGCATCATAGGCACTACTATTTTTTGCAACTGCAGCAAAACTTTTAATAGTAGTGGCAAAATTACTCACAGATAATGCTGCTCTATTATCAAGGTGTTGAGCAGCATCGCTAATAATTTCAAACATGGTTTGGTTTTGCTGATCTGCAGCTACAATAATTTTATCTATCGTAGTTTTTCCAATTCCCCTTGCCGGATAATTGATAACTCTTTTAAATGCCTCTTCATCACTTGGATTAAAAGTTAAGCGGAAATAAGCTATCAAATCTTTAATCTCTTTTCTTTGATAGAAAGATAAACCACCATAAATTTTATAAGGAATGCTGAGCTTCCTTAAAGCCTCTTCCATAGAACGAGACTGAGCGTTTGTTCTGTATAAAATGGCAAAATCGCTCCAGTTTAAAGCGTTATTGCTTCTTTCTTGTAGAATAGATTCGGCAACACTTTTACCTTCCTCATTATCAGAAAAAGAGCGGGTTATTTTTATTTTATCACCGATATCGTTCTCAGAGAAAACATTCTTATCTAACTGATTTTTATTATTTGCAATGATGCTATTGGCAACATTGACAATATTTTGCGTTGAGCGGTAGTTTTGCTCTAGCTTATAAATTTTAACATCTGGATAATCTTTTTGGAAATTTAGAATATTTTGGATGTTAGCACCTCTAAAACCATAAATGCTTTGGGCATCATCACCAACTACACATAAATTATAATTAACAGCCGCTAGTTTTTTTACAATCAGGTATTGTGAAAAATTGGTATCCTGATACTCATCTACCATTAAGTATTTAAACTTATGTTGATATTTATGCAAAACGTCCGGATGTTCTTTTAACAATACATTGGTTTTAAAGAGTAGGTCGTCAAAATCCATAGCTCCGGCTTTAAAGCAACGGGCAGCATAGGTTTCATAAACTTTACCCAACATGCCTCTGCCAGTAGAAAAATCTTCGGCTTGTATTTGCTCGTTCTGATTATATTCTGCGGCAGATATTAAATTGTTTTTGCACATAGAAATTCTTCCATACACAAAATTTGGGTTGTAAAGCTTATCATCAAGATTCATTTCTTTTAAGATAGCTTTGATTAAGCTTTTGCTATCATCGGTATCATAAATGGTAAAGTTATTAGGATAGCCTATTTTATGCGCTTCAACCCTAAGTATTTTGGCAAATACTGAGTGGAAGGTACCCATCCAGATGTTTTTAGCTTCGGCACCCACTACTTTCATGATACGCTCACGCATCTCTTTTGCCGCTTTGTTGGTAAAAGTAAGAACCAATATCTGAAACGGATCTACACCTTTTGATATTAAATGTGCAACACGATAAGTAATAACCCTTGTTTTACCAGAACCAGCACCAGCAACAATCATTACTGGGCCTTGTGTTTGTTCTACAGCTTGTCTTTGTGAAGTGTTTAATCCTTTTAAATAATCCAAATCGTCTCCTTTTAACAAGACGCTAAATTAAAGAATGCTTAGGAAATAATCTTCATGTTATAGCCTAAAGATTTCCACTATCTTGATTTGGATTTTTTAAACCATGTCTGGATGGGTCATGCAAAGCAATATTGATATCCATAATTTGTTCATCAATATCATCCACGCATTTTTTCATTTGTACGATACATTCCTTTTCCTCAATTAAATTATCCTGCGAAAGCATAATTAAACCTTTTAAAGTAGCAACAGGTCCACGTACTTGATGGGAGAGGTGGTAAGAATATTCGGAAAGTTTTTGATTTTTGCTGAGTAGATCTTTGGTACGCTCGGCAATGATTTCTTCTAATTTAAGATTAACCCTATCTAAATCTTCTTTCTGTCGAATAACTTCTTTATTTAAGGCTATAAGTTCTTGATTACTTTTTTCAGTTTTTCTTTTACTTCTAATGAGGATAAATATGATGATAGCAGAAAGAATAGAAACGATGATAGCAGCCATAAAGAGTATTCTGTTGTTTTTTTGGCGTTCTAAGCCAACCTCGTATTGTTTTTGAATTTCTGCATTTTTGATTTGTTCCTCGTTGAGCTTTACAATATTCGCTAAATTTTTTTGATATTCTATGCTATCTAATGAGTGAACTTCTTTTAAGTATTTTAAAGCTTGCTTATGGTTTTGTTTTGTTGATTCTAATTCATATAATAACATTTTGAAATCATAATTTGCTTTTTGATTATTGAGATTTTCTGATACACTTAAGCCATATTTAGCTACTTGTTCACATTCTAAAAATTTATTTAATTTTAAAAAAGCATGCCCGAGTAGTTCGTAAGATGTTAATGAGATGTTTTTTAAATTTTCCTTTTCTGAGATAGCTAAACTTGCTTTTGCATAATCAATCGTTTTATCATAATCATTCAAATAATAAGATACTGTGCCTAAATTTTGATAAGCAGAAGATAAGCCAATTTTATTATTAAGATTTTTAAAATAAATCATACCTTTAACTAAATATTGTTCCGCATCTTTATACTGCTTTTTTGTAATATAAAGAGTTCCAATATTCAAATTACACCCTGCTATTAAATCTTTTAATTCTATTTTGGTAGCGATTTCCAATGATTTTTTAAAATAAAATAAAGATTTCTTATAGTCAGTATTTAAAAACATACTACCTAAGTTGTTTAGGCATCTTGCGTGACCTTCTTTAAAATTATTTTTTTTAAATATTTCAAGTGCTTTATAGTAATAGAAGCTAGTGCTATCAATTGTATTTGATAAATAGCTATAATTTAAACCTTTGATTCTATAAGATTCTGCTATTCCTTTTTTGTAGTTAATTAAGGTTGCTAATTCAAAAGCTTTATTTGCAATTTTTATCCCTTCTAAAGGATTTGTAAATTTTAGTGATGAAGCTTCTTGATTAAACTTAATGACTTTTACTGAATCTTTAATATTTGCTCCATTAACTTTTAATAAAGAACAAAAGTTTAAGAAAAACAGTATAAGAAGTAATTGATAAAATTTCATTAAGTACAATTAGTTGAAAAGTAAATGTATCTATAAAAATTAAATTTTTTTTACAACAGTAAAAAAAAACATAATTTGTTTTTAAATAAAAACAATTAATTAATTAAATAATAAAATATTATAAAAGTTAAATTTTATTTCTTGTATTAAACACAAGTATATATATTTAAATATTATTAACATTTAAATATAGAAATTATGAAGAAATTATTCTTACTTTTTGTTGCGTCTTTAACGATTTTCGCAACTTCATGCAAAAAAGATGACATCAAGATAGAAAGCAAAGCAGAAAAGCCTATGATAATGCATGGAGCAACAAAACTTACAACTACTTACGGAGAATAATACCCCATACCATAAAGGGAATTGCCAAAATCTTGTAACAATTCCCTTTATAATTTACATCTCCAAATCATCATATTCAGATAATCTTATATTTGCATAAAAGCAATTTTATGCAAGAGATAAAAGAATATATAGAGCAACATAAACCTCGTTTTTTGGAGGAGTTATTTGCATTATTAAGATTTCCATCAGTAAGTGCAGACCCTAAATACAAAGGTGATGTATTAAAAACGGCTGAATTTGTAGCTTCTAAACTAGCTGAAGCTGGTGCTGATTTGGTAGAAGTTTGTCCTACGACAGGTTATCCTATTGTTTATGGCGAAAAGCTTATTGATAGCAGTTTGCCTACAGTTCTAGTTTACGGGCATTATGATGTTCAGCCTCCAGACCCTTTAGAGCTTTGGGAAACACCTCCTTTTGAACCAACGGTACGTGACGGTAAAATATATGCCCGTGGCGCTTGCGATGATAAAGGTCAGTTTTATATGCACATCAAAGCATTTGAAACGATGATGAACACCCAACAACTTCCTTGCAATATCAAATTTATGATTGAAGGGGAGGAAGAAGTAGGTTCTGATAATTTAGGACAATTTGTAAAAGATAATAAAGCCAGATTACAAGCCGACGTAGTGCTTATTTCTGATACTTCTATGATTAGCATGGAAAACCCATCTCTGGAAACAGGGTTAAGAGGTTTAGCCTACATGGAGGTTGAGGTTGTTGGACCTAACCGAGATTTACACTCTGGTGTTTATGGAGGTGCTGTTGCGAACCCCGCAACAATCCTTTGCCAAATGATTGCTTCTTTACACGATGAAAACAATCATGTTACCATACCCGGTTTTTATGATGGTGTTATAGAATTATCTGATGATGAAAAGAAAGCTTTAAATGCAGCTCCTTTTGATTTAGAAGAATACAAAAAAGATTTAGCTGTTGATGATGTTTGGGGAGAAAAAGGTTACAGCACTTTAGAGCGTACAGGCACCAGACCAACGCTAGAAGTAAATGGTATTTGGGGTGGTTACACAGGGCCAGGTGCTAAAACAGTTTTACCTTCTAAAGCTGAAGCTAAAATATCTATGCGACTTGTTCCTGGTCAAGATTGGCAAAGAATATCAGATTTATTCAAAAATCATTTCGAAAGTATTGCTCCAAAATCTGTTAAGGTAAAAGTAACGGCTCACCATGGTGGTATGCCTTACGTTACACCGGTTGATTCTGTAGCCTTTAAAGCAGCTTTCAAAGCTATAGAAGAATCTTTTGGTAAGGCACCTGTGCCAACAAGGGGCGGAGGTAGTATCCCAATTGTAGCTTTGTTTGAGCAAGAATTAAATATTAAAACCGTTTTGATGGGATTTGGCTTAGATAGCGATAACCTACATTCTCCTAATGAGAAGTATGATATTTATAACTATTATAAAGGCATAGAAACCATACCTTTATTCTTTAAGCATTTTGCAGATTTAAGCAAATAACTTATTGATATTGTCAAAGAGCTTATTTGTCAAATTGAACACCTAACTGTTCGGTTGGCAAGGAGTCGAAATGTAATCTAATAGGAATAAAGTTTCGACTCCATTCACCCAAAGCATCAATTGATGGATTGGGTATAGTCTCGTTTTTATTAAAGCATCTTTACCCGTAATTAAAATGTTCCGAGTCAAAATTAGATAGTTAAAAAAATTAATTAATTTTGCTTTAACTATGAAGGAACAATTGATAAATATTAATCTTAAAAAAACATTTAAGTTTATATTTATATCAGCTTTAAGTATATTTTTATCATCCTGTAAAGAAGAAGATCCAGAATTTGTATGTAACGGAGATTTTTTCTTGGAAAAAAGAGTGGTGCGAAACACACAAACCTTATACGCAAATAATTTTCCATCAGTTAAAAAATGCTTTAAGATATTGTCTGTTGAAAAAGCACACAACAATGGCACAAACATCATCATCAAAATCAAGGAGGTAGGAGAGGGAGCATTAGGACATTATATAGAGTTTAACATTAGCCCTAGTATAGCCAGTTCGTCGCCAGATGTTGATATTTACCAGTTAAGACCTCAAGATTTTACATTACACATCAAGCAGTTTTTATATAATCATGAAAATACTGGAAACAGTTTTAATCCATTATCAACATTAGCACTTAAAAGTAATGCTCATGATGATGTTAAAGCTGGTGCTCATAACTTTAATGTATTGCTTATTGATGAGAAAAATAAAACCCTAATTTTTAATTTAGATAAGATTGTAGGAGTAAGTGGTCTTGATTCTTATGTAGAATACACAGGTTTTAAGCCTATAGTCATTTCCATTCCAGAATAAAAAAAGAGGCTACTTTACAAAATCGTTTGTAAGGCAACCTCTATTGATGATATATCTTTTAAAGTTTCTTTATATAATCATACTTACTATAGCTGCTGTAAGTAAACAGGCTAAAGTACCACCTAGTAATGCTTTTAATCCTAGTTTAGACAAATTACTTCTTTGTCCGGGAGCTAAAGAACCAATACCACCTATTTGAATACCAATAGATGCGAAATTAGCAAAGCCACATAAAGCATAAGTAGTAATGATGATAGATCTAGGATCTGTCATGATACCAGAAGCCTTTAACTTAGCTAAAGAAGCGTAAGCATAAAATTCATTTAAAATGGTTTTTTCTCCTAAAAGCTGCCCAACATTTGTCATGTTCTGGCTATCAACACCAATTACCCAAGCTAAAGGTGCGAAAATATAACCTAGCATATATTGCAAACTTAAACCATCATATTTTCCACCACTGCTAGCTTTAATCATATCATTGATATTAAAAAAACTACCAATAAAATGAAAACAAATATAGTTAAGCAAGGCCATCAGTGCAGTAAAAACCAATAACATAGCGCCAACATTTACAGCAAGCTTTAAACCATCTGTGGTACCAATAGCTATAGCTTCTAACACATTAGAACCGTTCTTTTCATCCGATATTTTTAAATCTTTATTTACCTCTTCTTTTTCAGGTAATAATATTTTAGAAATTAGAATGGCAGCTGGAGAAGACATAACAGATGCGCATAATAAATGTGTTGCAAATTCTTGCTGCGCTTCTTTAGATTCTCCTCCTAAAAAGCCTACATAAGCAGCCAAAACCCCACCTGCAATAGTTGCCATGCCTCCAATCATCAGACATAACAATTCGGATTTTGTCATTTTTTCTATATATGGCTTAACCAATAAAGGAGCTTCTGTTTGCCCCAGAAAAATATTACCAGCAGAAGCTAAACTTTCAGCTCCCGAGAGCTTCATAAATCTGGATACCACCCAAGCAAAAACGTAAACTATTTTTTGTAAAATGCCCAAATAATAAAGTAGAGAAGTTAAGGCAGAGAAAAAAATAACTGTTGGTAAGACCTGAAAAGCAAAGATGTATCCAAAACTTTTAGTGTTACCTATTAAATCTCCGAATAAAAAAAGCGATCCTTCTTTTGTGAAGTCTAGTATAACCACAAAAACACTGGCAACAGAGTCAAAAAAAGATCTTATAAAAGGAACCTTTAAAACCCCTAATGCAAAAATAATTTGGATGAGCAGGCCAGCAGAAACAATTTTCCAGCTGATAGATTTTCTTGAGCTGCTAAATGCGATAGCAATGAAGAGGATAATCACTACGCCTAGCAAACCCCTTAAAACATTTTCCAGAATCGGACTCATAAAAGTTAATTAGTGTGGCAATGAAGATAAAAAAATTATGATGATTTTCTTTTATTTAATTCATCTCTAATTTTAGCTGCTTTTTCATAAGCTTCTTCGGCCAAAGCTTCCTGAAGTTTAGTTTGCAATTCTTCATTAGAAAAACCAGAAAATTTATCGCCAGAACTAGAAGAACTGCTAGTGACAGTGGTTAAAGGACCGTCTTCTGCAACGGGTTCTATATTGTCTAAAAACAAAAAGTCGTTACCTTCAATAACAATTCCTGCCGATGCTAATATAAATTCATAAGTATAAATGGGGCATTCAAACCTTACCGCTAGGGCGATTGCATCTGACGTTCTAGCATCAATTTCTAAAGTTTTTTTACCATCATTACAGATAAGTTTAGCGTAAAAAATACCTTCAACCAGGTTATAAATAATAACTTCTTGAATATTGATATGATAAGCATCCGCAAAAGATTTGAATAAATCATGCGTTAACGGACGACTAGGGGTCATTTTTTCAATTTCTATAGCAATAGCCTGAGCTTCAAATCCACCTATAATGATGGGTAGTCTTCTTCTTCCATTAACCTCGCCCAATACCAGGGCATAAGCCCCGGATTGAGTTTGACTATAGGATAATCCTATGATATCTAATTTTAATTTTTTCATTTAATTAGACAAACCTAGTTATTTGCTTTGAAAGATTTAAGCTCTTCAATCAATTTTGGTACAATTTCAAAAGCATCACCAACTATGCCATAATCTGCAACTTTGAAAAATGGTGCTTCTGGGTCTTTGTTAATCACCACAATAACTTTTGATGATGATACTCCGGCTAGGTGTTGTATAGCTCCAGAAATACCAATAGCTATATATAAATTAGGACTAATAGCTATTCCAGTTTGTCCAACGTGTTCAGAATGTGGTCTCCAATCCGCATCAGAAACAGGTTTAGAACAAGCTGTAGCAGCACCTAAAAGATTAGCCAATTCTTCAACCATACCCCAATTTTCAGGTCCTTTTAATCCTCTACCGGCAGAAACTACCAACTCGGCATCAGGTAAAGAAACTTTATCTGTTGCTCTCACAATATCCTTAATTAAAGCAGTTAAGTCTGTTGGTTTAACTGTAGCCGCAAAGTCTTCTATAACAGCCTGACTTCCTGTTTCTACAATTTTATAGGAGTTTGGAGTTAGCGAAATAACTTTTTTATCGGCATGAAGCTCTACATAAGCGAAAGCTTTATTGGAGAAAGCTGTTTTTTTAACGATAAACTTACCATCGTTTAGCTCTGGCAAAGAAATAGCACCATCTACCAAACCCGCATTTAATTTTACAGCTATACGAGGGGCTAAGCCTTTTCCGGAGAAAGAATTAGATAAAACCACCACAGAAGCAGCAGTTTTTTCTGCTGCCTCAGCAATAACCGAGGCATAAGCTTGGTTGATAAAGCTTTTTAAAGCATCCTGATTTACATTTAAAATTTTTGCAGCACCATAATTACCCAATTTTTGTAACTCATCTTGGGCAACATTACCTATAGAAACAGCTGTTAAGCTGGTATTTAATTGGTCTGCAATTGCTTTTGCATAAGATACGGCTTCAAAAATTGATTTTTTGAATTTGCCTTCTGCATTTTCTACATATACTAGAACTGACATCTTTTCTTAATTTTTTTTAGTGGATAGATTAAATAACTTTAGCTTCTGCGTGTAGTAAGTCTACCAATTTCTGCGGCTCTGAGGCATCAATCAAGGTAACTTGTCCGCGAGGCGCTGGTGTCTCAAATTTTACAATTTTAGAAGAAGTTTGTACCTCAACAGGCTCTAAAACTTGTAAAGGTTTTGTTCTGGCAGACATGATACCTCTCATGTTAGGGATTTTCCATTCTGCAACACCTTCGGCTGTACCGGCTACAAAAGGGAAGGGGATAGCTAATACTTCTTTACCGCCTTCAATTTCTCTCTCTACAATACCTTGATTGCCCTCAACACTTAATTTTTTAATGATAGATACTGATGGAATATCTAGTATCTCTGCTAGCATCGCTGGAACTTTTGCACCATTATAATCTATAGATTCTCTTCCTGCCAAGATTAAATCAAAATTTTGATCTTTAGCGTAAGCAGCAATTTGTGTGGCTACAAAAAAAGCATCGCTTGGCGTGGCATTTACCCTTACTGCATCATGGGCACCAATAGCTAAAGCTTTTCTGATGGTGGGTTCGGTAGAAGCATCACCAACGTGTATAACGGTAACGGTTCCTGCACCGTTATCTGTTAATTCTATAGCTCTGGCTAAAGCAATTTCATCATAAGGATTTAAAATAAATTGAACCCCGTTCTGGTTAAACTGTGTATCGTTATCACTAAAAGTTACTTTTGTAGTGGTATCGGGTACATGACTTATACAAACTAGTATTTTCATCTTTCTTATTTATTTTGGTGTAGATAATTGATTTTATATTTTTAGCGTATGATGATTTCAAAACTATATGTAGTTTTATCACCTCTTAAAACAAATTTAATGAATTAAGCCAAATTCTATCATGCCAATAAACAGATTAGAACGATTATTAGAATTCTTTAACAATGAGCCCAATGATCCCTTTCTAAAATACGCATTGGCAACAGAATATGTTAGGCTAAATAACGAAGATTTAGCTTTAAAGTTTTACCTTGATTTGGTGAACAACCACGAAGATTATGTAGGAACTTACTATCATTTAGGTAAGCTTTATGAAAGTCTAAATCAAAAAGAAGAAGCGCTTAAAACTTATGAGAAAGGTATACAGGTAGCTAGAAAAATTAAAGACCAACACGCTTTAAACGAACTTTTAGGCGTGTATAATAATTTACAAGACGAATTGTTTGATTGATATTTTGAGAAAAAGACACATTATTTTTTTAAGAGATGTAATAGGTTTTATGCTCACCTCTTTTGGTGGCCCGCAAGCGCATATAGCTATCCTTTTAAAAGAATTTGTACTTAAAAGAGCTTACCTCACAGAAGAGGAATTGTTAGAGCTGTATTCTCTTTCTCAGATTTTACCTGGGCCTGCCTCAACCCAAACCCTTATTGGGATAGCTTATAAAGTAGGGGGATACTATCTAGCTATTCTTACATTTTTTATTTGGGCATTACCTTCTGCCGGAATCATGTGTTTTCTGGCTATCAGCTACAAGAATTTATCTTTAAGCCAAGCATTTGTTAATATCAATCAATATATACAACCTATAGCTTTAGGGATAGTTGCCTTTGCAGCTTATTCTTTTGGTAAAAAAATCATCAAATCTAAAGTTACAGCCGCTTTAACCATAGGTGCTGTTATTTGTTCGCTTATCCTAAAAAATGCCTACGCTTTTCCTATCATGATTTTGATAGGAGGGATCATTACATCAGCCACAGAAACAAAAAAGGAAGAGAATGAATTGAGGGTAAGGCTCTTTTCTAATATCAATATTAAAAAAGTAATCTACTTTATTGGGGTATTACTTTTCTTTGGTTTATTAGGAGCTACTATCAACAGAACATCGCCTTTTAGCTTACCTGTAAGGTTATTTGAGAACTTTTACAGAAACGGCATACTAATTTTTGGAGGTGGAAATGTTCTTGTTCCTTTAATGTATACCGAGTTTGTGGAGATGAAACATTATTTAACCAGTAATGAATTTCTAAGTGGTTTTGCTATTCAGCAGGGTTTACCCGGACCCACTTTTTCTTTCACTTCTTTTCTTGGGGCCATGACATTAGCTAACAATGGTTACGGTATAACAGGGCAAATGATGGGGGCTTTTATAGCTGTTTTAGGCATCAATTTACCAGGAATCATCCTGATTTTATTTATAGTTCCCTTTTGGGATGATTTGAAAAAAATTACCCGAATTAAAAAATCCTTATCAGGCATAAACGCCGTTGGCGTAGGTTTTATGGTTGCTGCCTTTATCCTTTTAATTATTCCTATTGGTACAAGCTATACCTCTTTAATGATTGTTTTGTCAACCTTTTTATTGTTACAATTTACTAAAATAAAAACCCCATACTTGATATTAGCTGGGGTTCTTTTAGGTTGTATTCCTTTATTATTAAGTTAAAACGGAGGATCTTCATCATTATCCCAGTTTTTAGGTTTTAGGGTGATGCTTTCAAACTGTGTTGAAGGACTAATTCCTGAGAAGGGATCTATATTACTGCTATCTTTATTTCCCATCGTTCCAAATCCATCATCTAAATCAGCAAATTTCACATATTTACCAATAAATCTAAGTTGAACGGTTCCGGTTTCGCCATTTCTATGTTTAGCAATGATAACCTCACCAACACCAGCAGTAGAGTTACCATTTTCATCTTGTTCTAAACCGTAATATTCAGGTCGGTATAAGAATAACACCATATCCGCATCTTGCTCAATAGCACCAGATTCACGTAAATCTGATAGCATAGGTCTTTTAGAACCTCCCGGACGATTTTCTACAGCTCTACTTAACTGCGAAAGTGCAATTACCGGAACATTGAGTTCTTTAGCTACTTGTTTTAAAGCCCTGGAAATACTTGAAATCTCTTGCTCACGGTTACCACCACCTTTACCATCGGCTTTACCCTGCATCAATTGCAAGTAATCGATGATAATCATCTGGATATCGTATTGAGATTTTAATCGTCTACATTTAGCTCTAAACTCAAAAACGTTAAGTGCTGGGGTATCATCAATAATTAAAGGAGCCTCGCTCAAATTACCAATTTTAGAAGTTAGCTGATGCCATTCCCAATCTAACAAATTTCCCTTTCTGATTTTTTCTTGCTCTATTTCTGCTTCACCAGCAATTAAACGATTGGTTAACTGTACAGAAGACATCTCTAAAGAGAAAACTACAACTGGTTTATTAAATTGTACAGCAGCATTTCTGGCGCAACTTAAAACGAAAGCTGTTTTACCCATAGCCGGACGAGCAGCTATAATCACCAAATCAGATTTTTGCCAACCGTTAGTCATTCTATCTAAAGCCGTAAAACCAGAAGGAACACCGGTTAAAGAATCATCTTTATCTTTTAAAGATTCCAGAATTTTCAGAGATTCTTTAACAATATCATCCATTTTACGAGAATCTCTTCTCAGGTTGTTTTGAGCAATATCAAATAGGTTTTTCTCGGCATAATCTAAAAGTTCAAAAACATCGCTGGTATCTTCATAAGACTGGTTAATAATGTCTGTAGAAATTCTAATCAACTCTCTTTGAATAAATTTCTGGGAGATGATACGAGCGTGATATTCGATATTAGCTGCGGATGCAACGCGGTTAGTAAGTTCTGTAATATAATAGGCGCCACCAACCATTTCAATATCACCTTGTTTTCTAAGCTGAGCAGTAACAGTTAAAATATCAACAGGTGAGGATTGTGTAAATAAAGTTTGTATGGCTTCAAATATTTTCTGATGCGCATCTTTATAAAAAACATTAGGTTTTAAAATATCGATAACAGCAGAAAGCGCATCTTTCTCTAACATTAAAGCTCCTAAAACAGCTTCCTCAAGGTCTAAAGCTTGTGGTGGTAATTTACCTAAACCAGAAACCATAGAACTTAACCTGTTTCTTTTATCTTTCGATAGGGAAGATTTATTGGATTCGGCTTCTAAACTCATAACTACAAAAATATACAAAATTCCTGCATGATAAGTAAGAGTTCTTAACTATGCTAGCATAAGAAATTTAAAAACATCAAAATTGTAAGAGATTTACCATGAGTATTCCACAGCTACATGTTCATAAGCTGTTGATAAACAAAATAAAGCGCCTTTGAGATATCAACATGGGCTTGTTGATAAAAAGTAACACTGTTAGTTCTTAAAAACAACTTCTTCATAGAAGCGCTTTGAGCCTGTAAAAAAACGCTATCTTTACCACAATTATGGATAGAAATTTTCAAAGACAGCCAAAAGAATCTAATCAGATGATTTTTGGTATTAGAGCAGTTATTGAAGCTATAAAATCTGGTAAAGACATTGAGTCTTTATTTTTGCAAAGAGGTATAGCTGGCGGCTTGATGTCTGAATTGAAGACCATTTTAAGAGAATATGATATTCCTTCGCAACAAGTACCTGTAGAAAAATTAAACCGAATTACAGCAAAAAACCATCAAGGCGCTATCGCTTTTATTTCGCCTATTACTTATCAAAAAATTGAAGACATTATCCCCACTATTTTTGAAAATGGTGAAGTTCCTTTGATTCTTATTTTAGATGGTATCACTGATGTCAGGAATTTTGGTGCTATAGTGCGCACCGCAGAATGTTCTGGTGTGCATGCCATAGTGGTTCCTAAAAAAGGTTCGGCCCAAATTAATCCAGATGCGGTTAAAACATCAGCCGGAGCTTTGTATAAAGTACCTATTTGCCGACATGATAATTTGCTTAGCATTGCCAGGTTTTTAAAAGATTCTGGCTTACAAGTAGTCTCTTGTACCGAAAAAACAGATGATTTCATTTATAAACCCGATTATACCGCACCCACAGCTGTGATTATGGGAGCAGAAGATGAAGGTATCTCTTTCGATTTAATCAGAAATTCTGATTACCTAACCAAAATCCCGATGATGGGGGAGATAGAAAGTTTAAACGTTTCTGTATCTGCTGGAATTATTTTGTATGAAGTGGTAAGGCAGAGAATAGGGGTTTCTTCTTTATAAATTTTAACTGAACGAAGTTTAATAGTTACCACTATTATTTTTATAACGAATGCAGTGAAGCTATCTCTTCATACAGTGTTACCTGTATGCAGCATTACTGGTTGTTGAGCATGATGAAACCTTTCCTTTCAGGTCTTATTGAACAAAGTGAAAAATCTCACTATAAAAGTTTACAGCTTTCATGTGGCTCACCTTGCTTTTGGGTTGCTTCCTATCGTCAGCATGACTTGTTGGTGAGAGTAAGGGAGCCTTTCCCTTCAGTCTTGTTCAACAAAGTGAAACATCTCTCAATAAAAGTTTACAGCCTTCATGTGGCTCACCTTTCTTTTGGGTTGCTTCCTATCGTCAGCATGACTTGTTGTTGAGCGTGATGAAACCTTTTCCTTCAGTCTTGTTGAGGTCTAATACATTTCATATAAATCAATATGAAATGACGTGTTTAAGTATTTCGATAGTCCTGCCCAAGCATTAACGGCCGTTTACGCCCAATTCCGCCTTGGCGGTTGCGGCTTCTACAGGATTAGCCTTAGTAGAACCTTTAGAAGCAAGCGGCGCAGCGGAGAGTTTTTGGGTACTTTTTGCGGAAAAAAGTACCTTGACATGGCCGGTCAAGAGGCCGGAAAGCCAGTGGGTGAATGCTTAATTTTTAAACATTTATAAATAGCGTCAATGGTAACAAAATAAAACATCTCACAATAAAAGTTTACAGCTTTCATGTGGCTCACCTTGCTTTTGGGTTGCTTCCTATCGTCAGCATGACTTGTTGGTGAGCATGATGAAACCTTTCCCTTCAGTCTTGGTTTGTTGTGAGAAGAAATTTTAAAAGAAATAAATAAAAAGCGTGGTAAAAATAGCAGTTCGCCAGCCTTAAAACCTAAGGCTGTAGCCGTAAAAGCTACGGATAAAAAAGAAACAGTACCAGAAGTACCCATAGGTAAGGTGTTTTACCAATCGGAGTTGAATTTTGGGTGAGGGGGGAATGGAATGATTTAAAAAAGGAAAGTGGGATAAAATCGTAAATAAGTTACGTATTATTGTATTGGCTTACAAATAATATAAGTTTACGTTAAGTTTATGGAAGACATAAGATGGCAACAACGTTTCAACAATTATAACAGAGCTTTAGCAAAGCTTAGTAACAATATCCATTACATTAAAAATCAATTCGATCAATTGAATTTTGAAAATGATGAAGTTTATAAAGATATTGTTTTAAGTATAGAAGATATTTTTAAGCAAGGTTTAATTCAGAGTTTCAAGTTTACGCATGAATTAGCATGGAAAGTGATGCAAGATTTTGCGAAAGATCAAGGTCAGACAGAAATAAGAGGTAGTAAAGATGCTACACGTTATGCTGCCCAGGTAAATCTTATCACCGATGGTCATACTTGGATGGACATGATATTAAGCAGAAATGAATCTTCACATACTTACAATGAAGCTATTGCCAATGAGATATTTATAACTATTATCACAAAATATCATCCATTGTTACTAAGCTTTAAAGAAAAAATAGAAGAAATTAGAAGTGGACAACAAGGAAACTTACTATAAAAATCAAATTGGTTTATTAGAAAAAGATTTAGCTAAAATCTACCAAGTATTTTCTGCATTTCCAGCTGTAGAAAAAGTATGGCTTTATGGTTCTAGAGCAAAAGGAAATCATCAAGTATATTCAGATATTGATTTAGTTTTGGATGGCCAATCTTTAGATTTAAAAACTCAGCATCAAATAGAATGGGCTTTGGATGATTTATATTTACCTTATCATTTTGATGTTAGTCTGTTATCCAAAATAGAAAATTCAGAACTCCGCCAGCATATAGATAGGGTTGGGATTTTATTTTATGAAAAGGGGTGAGGTTGAACTAACAGGGTTGAATTTTGGGTGATGAGGAGATATTTTCATCAAAGAAGATAGTACTTAAAGATTAAAAGTTATGTATTATTGTATAAGCTTTAAATTTAAATGTTTAACAATCTAGTTATTTCTAATAGTTATAATAAGTGTTTGTTTATAAGCATAAATTAATTTAAATATTATCATTTTAATAACTGTTTCTTATATTTAGGATGTCTTAATTAGAAAAACATAATCTTATAAATTGACTATACAAGTAAAATCCAAAAAGCGAGTTACTGACCACGGGTAAGTATTTACTAACCAACGTGAAGTTAATGCTATGCTCAATTTTGTGAAACACGAAACAGAAAGAATTGAATCCCGTTTCTTAGAACCTGCTTGCGGTAATGGCAACTTTTTAGCAGAAGTTTTAAGACGTAAATTAGCAGTTGTGAACGGTAGATATAGTAAAAATCAAGTAGAATGGGAACGCTATTCTATAATGGCAGTTTCTAGCATATATGGGGTTGATATTTTAGAAGGCAACGCCCAAGAATGCCGAGACCGTTTACTTAGTATTTAGGCTCTGCTCAAAACTACAATTCAAATTAATCAAAAATGAGTAAAAGAGAAGCCATACAAATCTTTGAAGAAAAACAAGTACGCACTGTGTGGGATGGCAGGCAGGAGAAGTGGTATATTTCCATTATTGATGTGGTTGCAGTGCTTACGGAAAGTATTGACCCAAGTGCTTATTGGCGGAAACTAAAACAGCGGCTGAAAGCCGAAGGAAATGAAACCGTGACGAATTGTCACGGGTTGAAAATGCAAGCGGCTGATGGAAAAATGAGAATGACTGATGTAGCGGATACTGAGCAGCTTTTCCGATTGATACAATCTATACCTTCCCCAAAAGCAGAGCCATTTAAACTATGGTTGGCACAAGTGGCAAGTGAACGGCTTGATGAAATGCAAGACCCTGAATTGAGTATAGACCGAGCTTTGGAACAGTACCTAACATTGGGCTATTCTGAAAGTTGGATAAACCAAAGGCTTAAGAGTATTGAAATTCGCAAAGAACTCACGGATGAATGGAAAAATCGTGGACTGAAAGAAGGGCAACAATTTGCAACACTTACTGATATTATCACAAAGGCTTGGGCAGGTAAAAGCACCAAAGAATACAAAGTATTTAAAGGCTTAAAAAAGGAAAACCTGCGAGACAATATGACCAATACGGAACTCATTTTAAACATGCTTGCCGAAGCTTCAACCAAAGATATTTCACAGGCAACCAACCCAAAAGATTTTGAAGAAAGTAAAAAAGTAGCTAAACAAGGCGGCAATGTAGCCAAAGTAGCACTAAAAGAATTGGAATCGAAAACGGGTAAAAAAGTGGTGAGCCCACTTAATGCTAAAGCTGTGTTAGGAATTGATAAATCCAAAAAGAAGAAGGATGAGTAAAAAAAGCATTCTTTCCATCCCGCCCGTCTACTAATCCAACCATTTATGCTTATGAGTTGGTGGTTGTGTCTACGCACAAAGGTTTACTCAAAATTGGCTTTACCGACCGTGATGCGCAAACACGAATCAAAGATCAGTTAGGCACAGCAACTATTCCATACAAAATTGTATTTGAAGAATCGGCAATGAAGCGTGATGGCAGTTCTTTTACCGACCACGAAGTACACCGTTTGTTGAGAGAATGGAAAGTACTAAACGAAAACGGAGAATGGTTTAAATGCACCTTAAGCGATTTGCGTAGAGCTATTCATCAAATCAAAACAGGCGAAAAAACTATAAATAAAAATACAGGTGGAATCAAATCTAAAAATGAATGGGTACACGCTACTTTTTGGGATTGTATCATTTTTGACGAATACCATTTTGGAGCTTAGCGAGAAAATGCCAAAGACTTATTCGGTAAAGATTTAGAAGCCAAAAAAGAAATTGAAGAATATAAAAAGATTGAAAAAGAAGGGATTGCCGAAGAAGATAAGGCAGAACACTTAGAGAAGATTATCCCAATTAGTACCAATCACTATTTGTATTTGTCGGGCATTCCGTTTAGGGCAATTAGTCCTGCCGAGATTATTGGCGCTTTTCATATACCTAAAGAAGAGTCGGCCCAGCCAGTAGAAGCTGCAAAAGAGGAAGTTAAGCGCTATCCTTTAGATAATTACCGAGGACAGGAAATTCTAAGTGAAATTTCTAAAAGGAAAAGCAAAAATAGTAGCTCCCAAGCCTTAAAACCTAAAACCTTAATAGAAAAAACTCCCGATAAGAAAGAAACAGTACCAGAAGTACCCATAGGCAAGGTGTTTTATCAGACGGAGTTGAATTTTGGGTGATGGGGGAATGGAATGATTTTAAAAAAGGAAGTGGGTAAAATGGTAAAGAAGTTATGTATTATTGTATTGACTTATAAATTTCAACTTCTTAGATACTATATTTATAATTAAGCAATTAAAGAAAATAGAAGATATATTTTTGCCAAATTAATATTATTAGGTTAATTTCAGGCACTCAAGTATAATTTATATCGGACTTTGAAAGCTGATTTCGGGTTTGAGTAATTTATTATAAGACATTACTATATAGATGACTTCAATTGTTAACGAATCTCAAATAGAATACGGTTTTGTAGGAAAACTGCAAGATCTTAAATATAATTATCGTCCTGATATTCGTGACCGTCAATCGCTAGAGCAAAACTTTAGGCTCAAATTTGAAACCTTAAATCGGGTTAAACTCAGTAATGCCGAATTTGCTCGTTTGCGTGATGAAATTATCACATCAGATGTATTTCAGGCCTCAAAAATTCTGCGATAAAAGAATACTTTTACCCGTGAAGATGGTACACCACTACAATATACTTTGGTAGATATTAAAGACTGGTGTAAAAATGAATATGAAGTAATTAATCAGCTTAGGATAAATACAACTGATAGTAATCATCGTTATGATGTTATATTGCTTATAAATGGTGTTCCGGTTGTACAAATTGAATTAAAAACTTTAAACATTAGTCCGCGAAGGGCTATGCAACAAATTGTTGATTATAAAAATGATACAGGTAATGGCTATAGTAACTCCTTACTCTGCTTTATGCAGCTGTTTGTAGTAAGCAATAGAGCAGAAACCTATTATTTTTCTAATAATAAAAATCAGCATTTTACTTTTAATGCTGATGAACAATTTTTGCCTGTTTATCAATGGGCAAATGATGATAATACCAAGGTAAACAACCTTTATGACTTTGCAGAAAAGTTTTTAGCCAAGTGCACACTAGGCGAAATGATAAGCAGGTATATGGTGTTGGTAGAGAGTGAGCAAAAGTTGATGGTGATGCGCCCATATCAGATTTATGCGGTTAAAGCCATTGTTAAAGCTATTGAACAAAATAGGGGGAATGGTTATATCTGGCATACTACGGGTAGCGGTAAAACGCTTACTTCGTTTAAAGCATCTACGCTGTTAAAAGATAATGAGGACGTAGAGAAATGTTTGTTTGTGGTTGATAGAAAAGACTTAGATAGGCAAACCCGTGAAGAGTTTAACAAATTCCAAGAAGGTAGCGTAGAAGAAAACACCAATACCGATACGCTGGTACGTAGGATGTTATCCGAAAGTTATGCCGATAAAGTAATTGTAACCACCATACAAAAATTGGGCTTGGCTTTAGACCCCAACCATCGTAAAAACTATAAAGAACAATTAAAAGCCTTATCTAACAAACGCTTGGTTTTTATTTTTGATGAATGCCACCGTTCTCAGTTTGGCGAGAATCATAAAGCCATTAAAGAGTTTTTCCCGAAAGCACAGCTATTTGGCTTTACGGGAACACCCATTTTTGAGGACAATGCCACCTATAAAAGAATAGACGGACAACAAGCATCTTACTTAACTACAGAAGAAGTTTTTCAGCAGCGTTTACATGCCTATACCATTACCAATGCTATAGATGATAATAACGTATTACGTTTTCATATAGATTATTATAAAGGTGAAGGTGATCATCAGCCTAAAGCAAACGAAAGTATTGCCAAGCAAGCTGTGGTAGAAGCTATTTTTAATAAGCATGATGCAGCCACACATTACCGTAAATTTAATGCGGTTTTGGCAACGGCCTCTATTAACGATGCCATTGCTTATTATAATCTTTTTAAAGATTTGCAAGCTAATAAGGCGGCAATAGATGAAGATTACAGACCATTAAATATTGCCTGTGTGTTCTCTCCTCCGGCAGAGGGTAACCAGGATGTAAAACAAATACAGGAAGATTTACCTCAAGAGAAAGCAGATAACGAAGTTGCACCAGAAGAAAAGAAACTGGCGCTTAAAAATATCTTAAACGATTATAACCAACAGTACAAAACCAACCATACTTTAGCAGAATTTGATTTGTATTATCAAGATGTGCAACAACGCATTAAAGATCAAAAATATAGCAATGCAGATTATCCACATGCCAATAAAATAGATATTGTAATTGTAGTGGATATGTTGCTAACCGGTTTTGATTCTAAGTACTTAAATACTTTATACGTAGATAAAAACCTGAAATACCACGGTTTAATACAAGCTTTTTCCAGAACCAACAGGATTTTGAACGGAAGCAAGCCAGCAGGCCATATTCTAGATTTCCGTAATCAGCAAAACAATGTAGATGAAGCCATTGCCTTGTTTTGTGGCGAAGATACCAGCAAAGCCAAAGAAATTTGGTTGGTAGATGCTGCTCCGGTAGTTATTGAAAAGTTTGAAACAGCGGTTAAAGAATTAGAGCAATTTATGGCTTCCTGTGGTTTAGAAAACCGAGCAGAAGACGTTGCTAATTTAAAAGGTGATTTAGCCAGAGCAGAATTTATCAATTACTTTAAGGAAGTACAACGTTACAAAACCCAATTAGAGCAATACACAGATTTAGACGAAGCGGATAAAGCTAAAATAGAAGCCGTAATGCCAGAAGAAGAATTACGACCTTTTAAAATTGCTTATTTAGAGACTGCTAAACGTTTAAAAGAGCAGCAGGATAAAGATGGGGATAATTTACCCGAGGACTTACAGCAATTAGATTTTGAATTTGTGCTGTTTGCCTCTGCCGTGGTAGATTACGACTATATTATGGGCTTAATTGCCAAGTATACCGATACGAAACCTTCTAAGCAGAAGATGACGCAAGAGCAATTGATTAATCTCTTAAGCGCTAGCGCCAATTTAATGGATGACAAAGAAGATATTGCCGAATACATTAAATCTTTAACAGTAGGCAAACCCTTATCTGAGAAAGAAATACGGGAAGGTTTTGAAAACTTTAGGGAAGAAAAGGCTGCCAAAGAATTAGCCGTAATAGCCAATAAACATGGTATAGCCGTAAAGCCTTTAAAAACAATGGTAGATGGTGTGGTAGAACGTATGATATTTGACGGCGATGCCTTGAGCGATTTATTAGCACCTCTTGAATTGGGTTGGAAAGACAGAGCCAAAAAAGAAACTGCCCTGATGGAAGATTTAATACCACAATTGAAAAAACTGGCACAAGGTGGAGAAATAGCAGGATTATCAGCTTATGAATAAAGAGATAGAGAATAAATTGGTGCCTAGATTGAGGTTTCCTGAATTTAATGATGACTGGAATTTCATATCATTAAAAGAAATTACTGTACAAATAACTGAAAAAGTTGGCAAAAAAAAGTTAGAAACTGTTAGTATAACTGCTGGTAAAGGTTTTGTAACACAAAAGGAAAAATTTAGTAGAGACATTTCTGGTCATCAATACAAAAATTATATTTTGCTACAAAAGGGAGATTACTCATATAATAAGGGTGCTTCAAAGAAATTTCCCCAAGGATGCATTTATAAGTTAACAGAATTTGAGGAAGTAGCAGTACCTAATGCTTTTATCAGTTTTAAATTCATACCAAATGTCATAGGAGAATTTTTTAATGGCTACTTTGATAATAATTTTCATGGTTTACAACTTAAACGATTTATTACTAGTGGAGCAAGAATGGATGGTTTATTAAATATCAGTAATATTGATTTTTTCAGTATCATTTTTCCTACTCCCAAACAAAAATTAGAACAACAAAAAATAGCCGATTGTCTTTCTTCTTTAGATGATTTGATCCGTTTAGAAACTGAAAAGTTAGACACATTAAAAGATCATAAAAAAGGTTTGATGCAGCAATTGTTCCCTGCTGAGAGGGAGAAAGTTCCTAAGCTTCGTTTTCCAGAGTTTAAGGATAGCGGGGATTGGGAGGAGAGAACTCTTGGTGAAATTGGAAAATTTATAGGTGGTGGGACTCCTGATACATTAAATCCTGAATATTGGAATGGACATATACAATGGTTTACACCTACAGAAATAAAATCGGGTCGGCTGACTAGAAGTTCGAGAGCAATTACTAATAAAGGGCTTGTAAATTCATCAGCCAAAATATTACCAATAGGAACAATATTAATTACAACTAGAGCAACCGTTGGTGATATAGCTATTGCAGATAGAGAATGTACAACCAATCAGGGTTTTCAGTCACTTTTTGTCAACCAAGATCAGATTAATTTATTTTGGTATTATTGGTTATCAAAACACAGATATGAGCTAATTAGAAGAGCTAGTGGTTCAACTTTCTTAGAAATTGGTAAAAGTGAAATTGCTAGAATTAAAGCCTTATATCCAAAGAAATTAGAACAACAAAAAATAGCTAATTGTCTTTCTTCTTTAGATGAGCAAATATCCATACAAACTCAAAAAATAGAAGATTTGAAATTGCATAAAAAAGGGTTAATGCAAGGTTTATTTCCTCAAACAAATACTACCAACAATTAATGACAGCATCAAAACAACAAATAAATAAAACACTTTGGGCTTTTGCAAATGATTTGCGTGGTGCCAGGAATTAAACCTATAAGGTTTCCAAAACCTTACAGGTTTTTTGTACGAAGAATCTTAAAGTATAAAGTTTTGGAAACCTTATAGGTTTTTTGTACAAAGAAGAATCTTAAAAAGTTCTTAAAGATAAAATCATAACAAACAATGAAAAACAATTACCATCAGGCTTTACAACCTCATCAAACCTACCACTTGTTTTCAAGAGCCGTAGGTAAGGAAAAGTTGTTTTTAAAGGATGATAATTACACCTATTTTTTACAAAAACTAAAGCAACACACTCAACCCGTTGCTAATATGTATGCCTATTCATTATTGCCAAATCATTTTCATTTATTGATGAAAATAAAAGCAGAGGAAGAGATTATTCCACATTATGAGCAGGTTAAAAAAATAAAACATACATCTGATACTGATCTATCAGATTTTATTATGGAACGCTTTAGTAACTTTTTAAACGGCTATACCAAAGCATTCAATAAAATAAATCAAAGAAAAGGGGCTTTATTTACGGATTACCTAAAACGTAGTATCGTAAATACTGATGCAGACTTTAGTAGTTATCTTTGGTATATTCACAAAAATGCTGTTCATCATTCTATTACTCATCATATTGGCGAATGGAAACATGACAGCTACCATTCTTTGTTGAGTGATAAACCTACTTCTTTATTAAGAAAAGAAATAATGGATTGGTTTGGAGGAACCGAATTTTTTATTCAGTTTCATGAACAAAAAATCTTTCCTAAAAATATAATAGACTTGTAAAACAAAACCTATAAGGTTTGAAATAGATAGAAAAGAAACCTATAAGGTTTTCGAAACCTTATAGGTTTAACATACATCATTAAAAATGACTGCATTAGAACAACAACAATTAGGTAAAACACTTTGGGCAATTGCAGATGATTTGCGTGGTGCCATGAATGCAGATGATTTTCGTGATTATATGCTTTCGTTTCTGTTTTTACGCTACTTGTCAGAAAATTACGAGCAAGCAGCCAAAAAAGAATTAGGAAGTGATTATCCCATTTTAGAAGTTACCGATAAACGCTCTCCTTTAGCTGTATGGTATGAAGCTAACCAAGCAGATGTACCCGCATTTGAGCAGTTATTGCGTCGTAAAATACATTATGTTATAGAGCCGCAACACCTTTGGGCAAGCATAGCAGAAATGGCCCGTAAGCAAGACGGCGAATTGTTAACTACTTTACAACAAGGTTTCAAATACATTGAGAACGAATCTTTTGAAAGTACGTTTCAGGGCTTATTCTCTGAAATTAATTTAGATTCTGAGAAGTTAGGTAAAAACTATACAGAGCGTAATAAAAGACTTTGTACCATCATTCAAAAGATAGCAGAAGGTATAGGCAAATTCTCCTCAGATGCAGACACTTTAGGCGATGCTTATGAGTATTTGATTGGGCAATTTGCAGCAGGCTCAGGTAAAAAAGCAGGTGAGTTTTATACGCCACAACAATTATCAACCATTTTATCAAAAATTGTGGTTTTAGATAGTCAAGACCCATCATTAGGGGCAAAACCTAAAATAGATAGGGTTATAGACTTTGCCTGTGGTTCGGGTTCTCTATTGTTAAATGTTCGTGAGCAATTGCGTAAGACAGGCGGCAAAATAGGAAAGATATACGGTCAGGAATATAATATTACCACTTACAACTTAGCTAGGATGAATATGCTTTTACATGGTGTAAAAGATACCGAGTTTGCTATTCATCACGGTGATTCTTTAGCGAATGACTGGGATTTATTGAATGAGATGAATCCAGCAAAGAAAATAGAATTTGATGCTATTGTAGCTAATCCACCTTTTAGCTACCGTTGGGAGCCCAATGAAGTTATGGGAGAAGATTTCCGTTTTAAGAGCTTTGGGCTAGCGCCGAAGTCGGCAGCAGATTTTGCTTTTTTATTACATGGTTTCCACTTTTTAAGCGATAGCGGCACCATGGCAATTATATTGCCACATGGGGTATTATTTAGAGGAGGCGCAGAAGAACGTATCAGAACAAAGCTTCTAAAAGATAACCGTATTGATACGGTGATAGGTTTACCATCTAACTTATTCTTTTCTACAGGTATACCTGTGTGTATCATCGTACTTAAAAAATGTAAGAAGTTTGATGATGTACTATTTATTAATGCGGCAGAGCATTACGAAAAAGGAAAACGTCAGAATAGATTACGGGATGGCGAGGGAGATGAACCCAATGACATAGAGAAGATAGTTTCTACTTACCAATTTAGAACAGAGCAAGAGCGCTATTCTAGAAGAGTTTCTATGGAAGAAATAGAGCAGAATGCTTATAACCTTAATATATCTAGGTATGTAAGCACTTCTGTAGATGAAGAGGTAATTGATTTAGACGAAGTAAATGTTAAGTTGGTGGAAATTGAAAAATCTATAAAAGAAGCTCGGGATAAGCATAATAGTTTTTTGAGGGAGTTAGGATTGAAGGAGATATGAGGTAGAATCGGAATAAGAAATTATAAATGTATGTTCATTAACTGTTAATGAACATGAAATTTATTCATAATGCAATACGATAAACCGAATGGAGCAACTTATAGATGGAATTGTTAATAAAATAAATAAGGGTAGAATATCATGGGTAGGCATTAGCAAATCTTCTAATTAATATTGGTATGCACTCATCTGGGCTCGAACTTCAGACGGAAATATATGTTCTTAATTAAAGTAAAATATCTAGTCTTTAATATCAATAATATAAAACATGAAAACATCTCTCTTAACAGAATTAAAACAGATTTATGAGCTATCAAAGAATTGCCTTCATTCTTAAGCGTAAAGGTTAAGAGCATTTAAATATCATTAAAAAACCACATAATACTTTAAGAAAATCTATGCCTGATTTAGCAAAGCAATTTACAAAAGAACAGATTGAAGCTGCTTTAGAATATATAATAGAGAATAAGCCTATTCTAAGTCCTTCAACGCAATATAATTTGGTTTATAAGGGAAAAGAGTTTCCTCCAAAAGAAGTTATAAGAGTGGCTGCTAAATTATTCCAAATACCAAAATGGGAAACTATGACTTTAAATGGTGGCGATAACACCAATTTACCTTTAATAGAAATTGGATTTACAATAAATAAAAAAAATCATGATGTATTTGCTGGTCTTATAAAACAATATAAAGAACTTTTAAACAAAACTGGATTAAAAGAAGAGGTATACAAATGGGAGTTGGTGCAAAAATTTAAAGGTAGACCAAACCTTAACGTTCCCGACTTTAATGAAGAAATTAGAGGAATAGATTTTTCCAATTTAGTATATGGTGTTGGAATAGGTTGTATTAGACATTTGGCAATAGCTAAAACAGAAGAGTATCGCGAGTGTTTTAAAATACTTTTTGATGAAAAAATTGATTTAGCAGATAGAATGGCAAGATTTTCTAGTGAAGTTTTAACTTTATATAGGAGTATTGTACCGGATCCTAAACTTTCATCGCACCATGATGAAAGAACCATAGCTACTCTATTAACGCTACATAAGCCAGAAAAATATGCTTTTTTTAAGGACTCTTTTTATCAAGAACTTTGTAAAAGGCTCAAAATAAAACCGGCTAATAAAGGGGAGAAGTATATACATTATCTTTCTATAATTGATGATTTTGTAAATGGTTATATTAAACCTGATACAGAACTTTTAAACTTAGTAAAACTGGGATTAACTAAAAATTCCTACGAAGATCCAAATCATCTTATTCTAGTACAAGATATACTATATAGGATGCTTGATAAATACACTAGAACTTTTAGCAGTTTATTAGAAGAGCTTAACGACGAATTAAAAGTGGAAAATGAGGGCTCTACTTTTCAGCTATTAATGAGCACACAAGGAAAAGATAGGAAGAGAGCTTGGATTTGGATTTCTGATAAAGAGAATTTAATAACAGATACAATAGCCCATTATGAATTAGTTTATAATTTAAATGAAGGCACCTTAGAATTATTCCTACATTTTGAAGATGAGTCAAATTGTGAAATATTTTATAATGAAATAGGTGAAACTCTACCAAGTGAGTTAAAGTGGTTCAAATGGTTTTTTAAAAGTAAAAGTATTAAATATGGAGTGGTAATTGATTTTTTTAGTCAGTCTACAGTTTCAAAAATTATTGATGGGCTAAATTATATGGATGGAAGTATAGGAAATAAAATTAGAGAAATTGTAATGAGGCTAAACATGGAAAAAAATGGTAAATCCAATTTTAAAAGTCAACCCTTAAATCAAATTTTATACGGCCCTCCAGGTACGGGAAAAACTTATCATACTATAAATAAAGCATTATCCATCATAGAGGGGAAAGAGGAAAGGGATTTAGCAAAAGAGGAGCGTTCTGAAATAAAAAGTCGTTTTGATATTTATGTAAATTCTGGACAAATTGTTTTTATAACATTTCATCAAAGTATGGGGTATGAAGATTTTGTTGAAGGAATAAAACCAGATATTGAGGAAGATAAAGATGGGGTTCGTTCGGTAGTTTACGAAAAAAAGGATGGCATTTTTAAAAAATTATGTAATAAAGCCAGAATATTACCAATAGAATACACGGATGGTAAGAAATATTATTTTGAGGATGCTTGGAATGAATTAATTGCACAAGTGCAAAACTACCAAGAGATGGAAGTAGATTACGTATTGAATGTTTTAACTCCTAATAAAGGTCTCAAAATAACAGATATAACCAATAGTGGTAATTTGCGTTTAACCCCTAAGGGGAGCACTGGTAAAGAATATACGGTTTCTTTTAAACGCTTAAAAATCTTACAAAATGCGATACCAGATTTAACCAAAATTAAAAATATTGATAAAGAATTTAGAGCCATCATAGGCGGAATGAATTCAACCGCTTATTGGGCTACTTTAAATTTCATAAACAATTGGTTAGAAAAGGCAAATGGTAATAGAATATTAAAAGAACCAATAGAAAAAGCCAAGCCTCATGTTTTAATTATTGATGAAATTAATAGAGGTAATGTCTCACAAATATTTGGCGAATTAATCACTTTAATCGAAAATGATAAAAGAGCAGAGGAGGAGGAAGCTTTAGAAATTATTTTGCCATATTCTCATGAAAAGTTTTCTGTACCCAATAACGTCTATATTATAGGTACCATGAATACGGCTGATAGAAGTGTAGAGGCTTTAGATACTGCTTTAAGACGTCGTTTTTGTTTTGAAGAAATGTTGCCCAATCATGAACATAACCTTATTGGAATAGTTGATGGTATACATTTAGGTGATGTTTTAAAGAAAATTAATAAGCGTTTAGAAAAGTTGTTAAGTAGAGACCACACTATTGGTCATTCCTTTTTTATTAATGTTAATGATGAAGAGAAGCTTTATCACGTATTTTATGACAAGATTATCCCTCTTTTACAAGAATATTTTTTTGGCGATTATGGTAAAATAGGATTGGTTTTAGGTAGTGCATTTGTTAAAGGAATTTCTAAAAAAGATTCTTATGAAAATTTCTTCGCTTCTTTTGAATATGAAGATAAAGAGATGCTTTTTGAAAAGAAAGTATATAAGATTGAAAAATTTGAAAATGATATAGATTATTCTAATTTCCTGAATGCGGTAAAAAATATTTAATATGCCTATATTAAAAGTCTTTGAACATCAAACCATAATAAAAAATCAAAATTTATGGTTTTATATAGGTAAAGTTAAAGAACTAAAGCCTTTAGATGAAAAATACATTAATGCTTTATGGAAAATGTATGATGAAAACAAAAGACTTTTTTTTACTCCTAGCAGAGGCGGAATAAAATTCTGCGAATATGTAGGGGTAATTAAAGTATTAGATTTAACAATTGAAATACTACCTAAAGCAGATAATAATCAGAATTGGGACGACGAGGAAGAAAAAAATAAATGGCAAAGCATATTAATAGGTATGCTTAGGGTTTGCCATTCTTTAGATACACCAACTATCTCTGATGCAGCATTAAAGCTAAAAAGTAATTCAATTTTAGACTTATATATAGAGCGTTTTATTAAAGAGGTAAATTATTTGATTAATGCTGGCTTAATTAAAAAGTATAGGAAAGAAGAAGCTAACATAACAGCATTAAAAGGAAAATTACTTATCCAAAAACACATTATAAAGAACGTTGTGCATAAAGAACGTTTTTATGTTTCTCGCACAACATATGATAAAGACCATAAATGGCATCAAATACTATTTAAAGCCATTAAAATATTGCCTCTAATCTGCAATAACCAATATTTGGTTTCGCTTTGCTATCAATTGCAATTAAATTTTCCAGAAGTAAGAGATATTAAAGTTGATGCTTCTTTGTTTGATAATTTAGTTTACGACAGAAAATCTGAACCTTACAAGTCTGCTATACAAATTGCTAAACTATTGTTATTGAATTATCGTCCAGATGTAAGTTCAGGAGCTAGCCATTCGATTGCTATTTTATTTGATATGAATAAGCTTTGGGAAGAATATATCTATAGAATTTTGCAAAGGGAGAATAAAGGGAGGTTTATTATTCATAATCAGCGTTCTACCATTTTTTGGAATCATGGAAATACCAATAAAAGCTTAAAACCTGATATTGTTTTGCAAAAAGAGATAGGTAGAGACAAGTACGATAAACCTGAATACGAATACATTGTTATAGACACCAAATGGAAAAATCTTTATGATGATGTAAAGAACATATCTATGGATGATTTAAGACAAATGTTTGCATACCATTATTATTTTGATGCAGTAAGGTGTTATTTATTATATCCTGGAGAGGCAAAAGTAAGAGATAAGAAATTAGGAATATTTAATCCAAAAACTTTTTTTAAGGAAAGTTTAATTGATAATAAAAGATGTGGGGTGATTATATCTCAAGCATGGGTTAATGGAAATGAATCAAAAAGTTATTTAAATAAAGAGATTGCAGAAAACATCTTCGGTGAAATTGATGCATCTATGTAAATTAAAACATATGGATTTTTATTTAGAGCTTGGAAAGCATTTTCAGATTTTGATTGGCAAAATCAAAAATAATATCAACCGCACTTAAACAATAAAGTAATAGTTGTTGTTAAATGAGGACTTAACCTTTAAACTCAGTATCACAATCCTTACACTTGTAAACAGTTTTATAATAGATAGGTAATACCATAAATATAAAAGATACGAAAGCTGCTATAATACCTTTTGTATCTTTCATAGATTTATAACCAGAAATTAAATCAGACGAACCACAATTCGGGCAAATAACAACTTCATTGTCTTCATTCGTGTTTGGAGTGTCATCAATCTCCTTAAGAATTATTAAGGCTTTATCTAAATCTCTTTCGTCTATCCTTAATTTTATACCACCTATAGCTGTATTATATAGTGGATTTAGAGCAACGATGTTTTCATCAAAAATATAGCAATCTATATCTTCATTAATTAATCTGGATTTTAATAAATGAGCATCAATAGGGTTATCAAATTCTTTGAGTGTGATTAAAGCCATCTATATAAACTTATTCCCAAACTTCTGCTTAACATCTGCAACTACCTGCTTCACATGCTGCTCATTACTTCTTGGGCAAATTAATAAGGTGTTATTAGATTCTACCACGATATAATCATGTAAACCTTCTAAAATAACCAGTTTATCAGAGGGTACATTCACCATGCAGTTAGAAGAATCGTACATCATTACTTTTTCTGCATTGATGACAGCATTACCTACATAATCTTTTTCTGAAAGGTCGTAAACAGAAGCCCATGTACCTAAATCAGACCAGCCAAAATCTGCTGGCATCACATATACATTCTCTGCTTTTTCCATCACACCGTAATCAATAGAAATATTCACACATCTTTGGAAACCAGCTTGTATATATTCCTTTTCTCTAGGGGTATTGTAATGATTTTTGCCTTCATTAAAGATTTCAGCAATATCTGGTAAAAACTGGTCAAAAGATTTAGAAATAGCTTTTGCAGACCATACGAATATGCCGGCATTCCAAAGGAAATCGCCACTAGCTAAGAAAGTTTCAGCAATTTCAAGACTAGGTTTTTCTGTAAAGGTTTTAACCTTGTGTAAGTTTTCTTCTAAAGTTTGATCTGCATATTGGATATAGCCATAGCCCGTATCAGGTCTAGATGGTTTAATACCTAGGGTAATTAGACAGTCGTGTTTGCTAGCAATATCTAGCGCTTTATTAATAATCTCAACAAAATTTTCTGTATCCAAAATTAAATGATCTGATGGCGCAACAACAATATTGGCATCAGCATCAATCAATTTAATTTTTGCGGTACCATAAGCAATACAAGGTGCAGTATTACGCATAATAGGCTCGCAAATAATTTGATGATCTTCTAATTCAGGAAGGTGTTCCTTAACCAAATCAAAATAACTCTCATTGGTTAAAATAAAAATATTTTCTTTTGGTAATATCTTTAAAAATCTATCGTAGGTGTTTTGAATCAGGCTTTTACCAGTTCCCAAAATATCTAAAAACTGCTTAGGAAAAGTAGTTCTGCTTACTGGCCAAAAGCGACTTCCGATACCGCCAGCCATTATCAGTGCAAAATTCTTGCTCATTTTATATTATTCCTTCTTTAAGTAAGTCATGCAAATGTATTACTCCGTTATAATTGCCGTTTTGGGTTACTATAAGTTGGGTAATATTATACTGCTTCATTAATTTTAATGCGTTTACTGCTAATTCATCATTTGCTATTGTTTTGGGTTGAGCATTCATGATGTCTTTGGCAGATAACTCTTCAAAGTAAGTGAATTTTTCCATCATTCTTCGCAAATCTCCATCAGTAATTACACCTTTTAAGTCATTTTCTAATGTTACAGCTACTACGCCTAGTCTTTTTTTCGTGATTTCTAAAATAACATCTCTAATACTAGCGTCAGGGTGAACTTCTGGTTTTTCATTTAAACTGGATAAATCTTGTACTTTAAGGTATAATCGTTTTCCTAAAGACCCTCCAGGATGGTATTTTGCAAAATCTGCACTGGTAAAAGCTCTGCACTCTAATAAGGCTACAGCCAAAGCATCGCCCATGGCTAATTGAGCAGTAGTACTTGTAGTAGGGGCTAAATTATGCGGACAAGCCTCTGTTTCTATCGTAACATCTAAGATATAATCAGATTGTTGTGCTAAATAAGAGTTGATATCGCCTACAATGCAGGCCAATTTGGTGTCAGCTTGCTTCAATAGCGGAATTAAAACTTTTATTTCTGCTGTATGACCACTTTTTGATAAGCAAATAACCAAATCATCCTTTTGTATAATGCCTAAATCACCATGGATAGCATCTGCTGCATGCATAAATATCGCTGGGGTTCCGGTAGAATTAAAGGTGGCTACTATCTTTTGGGCAATGATAGCACTTTTTCCTACTCCAGTAATAATAACTCGGCCTTTAAGGTTTAATATCTCCTCAACAAGATGATAAAAATCATGATTTAATTTAGATGATAGGTTTAGAATTGCCTGTGATTCAGTTACTAAGGTTCTTTTAGCTATATCAAGAATTTCTTGAGGTGATTTCAAAATGAAAAAAGTTTAAATTTTAATACTATATAATCACAAAAATATGTTATTTTGATGTTTAAAATTAGCATAGGTTAATTTTTCCTTAAAAAATGCAGATTAAAAAATCATTAATTGATAATTTACAAACGTTTTTTGGCTTTGATAATTTCAAAGGAGACCAGGAAGCTATCATAACCAGTATCTTAGAAAAGAAGGATACCTTTGTTATTATGCCTACTGGAGGCGGTAAATCTATCTGTTACCAATTACCAGCGCTCATGAGCGAAGGTACAGCAATTGTAATCTCTCCATTGATTGCCTTGATGAAAAATCAGGTAGACCAATTAAGGGCTTTTGGAGGTTATGATAGTATTGCCCACTTTTTAAATTCATCATTAACCAAAACAGAAATCACAAAAGTTAAAGAAGATGTAACTGCTGGGCAAACCAAACTGCTATATGTTGCACCAGAATCTTTAACAAAACAAGAAAATATAGATTTTTTAAAGTCTATAACGGTTTCTTTTGTAGCTGTAGATGAAGCCCATTGTATATCAGAATGGGGACATGATTTTAGACCTGAGTACAGAAAAATCCGCCAGGTCATTAATAATATCAGAGAAAATATACCTGTTATTGCGTTAACTGCAACAGCAACGCCAAAAGTACAGCATGATATTCAGAAGAATTTGCAGATGACTAAGGCAAATATCTTCAAATCGTCTTTTAACCGCCCCAACTTATACTATGAAGTAAAACCTAAATCTGATGTTTTAAAGGAAATCATCAGGTATGTAAAAAGTAATTTAGGGAAATCTGGTATTGTTTATTGTTTAAGTCGTAAAAAGGTTGAGGAAGTTGCTAATGCCTTAGAAATTAACGGTGTTAAATCTCTGCCATACCATGCTGGTTTAGACCCTAAAGTAAGAGCCGATACACAAGATAAATTCTTGATGGAAGATGTTGATGTAATTGTGGCTACCATTGCATTTGGGATGGGGATAGACAAACCAGATGTGAGGTATGTTATTCATCATGATATTCCTAAAAGTATGGAGGGCTACTACCAGGAAACGGGTAGGGCAGGTAGAGATGGTGGCGAAGGACATTGTATAGCTTTCTATTCTGATAAAGATGTAGAGAAGTTAGCAAAGTTTATGAAAGATAAGCCTGTTTCTGAAAGAGAAATAGGTACGCAAATACTAAAAGAAGTTATAGATTATTCTGAATCTGCCGTTTGTAGAAGAAAACAAATTCTACATTATTTTGGAGAAAACTTTAACGAGGCAGGTTGTAATAACATGTGCGATAACTGCCGGGCTCAAAAGCAGTTTTTTAATGCAGAAGAGCACCTCGGTAAGGTTTTAAATATGATACAGGAATTTGGCGAAAAGTTTGACGACCATTATATCATCAATGTGTTAATGGGACAAGAAACTGCACAAATTCAGTCTTATAAGCATCATCAATCCCCACATTTTGGCTCAGGAAAAGCAGAGGGCTTGTTTCTATGGAAATCTGTTTTAAGACAAGCTGTTTTAAATAATTTCTTAGCTAAAGATGTAGACAACTTTGGTTTATTGAGGTTAACCAAAAATGGTCAATCTTATCTTACCAATCCTTATGCTTTAAGGTTTGTAATGAATAGACCAATGGATATCCCTGATAAGGATGATGATTCATCTGTACAGCATGGTAGTAGCGCTTTAGATACGCAGCTTTTGCAGATGCTAAAAGATTTAAGGAAGAAAATTGCTAAGCAAAAAAATCTTCCTCCTTTTGTGATCTTCCAAGACCCATCTTTAGAAGAAATGTGTACACATTATCCAATCAATATGGATGAGTTGAAACATATTTCTGGTGTTGGTAATGGGAAGGCGCTTAAATTTGGAACTCCATTTATAGAGCTTATCAAGAAATATGTTGAAGATAACGATATAGACCGCCCAATAGATTTTGTTGTGAAAACAACAGCTAATAAATCTGCTTTAAAGGTTTCTATTATCCAAAATATTGATAGACAAATTTCTTTAGAGGATATAGCAGCTTCTAAAGGTATTACTTACGAAGAAATACTGAAAGAGGTAGAATCTATCGTAAGCTCTGGCACCAAACTTAATTTGAATTACTTTATTGATGAGGTTATTGATGAAGACAGGCAAGATGAGGTATTTGATTACTTTAAAACTGCCGAAGTAGATTCTATTGATAAAGCTTTGGAAGAATTAGGTTCTGATGATTATAACCGCGAAGAAATACAATTAATGAGAATCAAGTTTATGTCTGAGTTAGGAAACTAAAGCATAAACTTATACAAACATGATGAATCTAGATAAATTAAAACACACTAACAGCAACAATTTCTTCTTAATGGCTGGCCCTTGCGCTATAGAAGGCGAAGACATAGCATTAAGAATAGCTGAAAGAATTGTTGAGATTACCGATAAGTTACAAATACCTTATATTTTTAAAGGCTCTTTTAAAAAAGCAAACCGCTCTAGGGTTGATTCTTTTACAGGTATTGGTGATGAAAAAGCATTGAAAATACTAGAAAAAGTTTCTCAAACTTTTGATGTACCAACCGTTACTGATATTCACGAAAGTAAAGATGCTGCTATGGCTGCAGCTTATGTAGATGTTTTGCAAATTCCTGCTTTTTTATGCCGACAAACAGATTTATTGATAGCTGCTGCACAAACTGGTAAGTATGTAAATGTTAAGAAAGGGCAGTTTTTATCTGCTGGATCCATGAAGTTTGCGGTAGATAAAATTAAAGATGCCGGAAATAACAATGTTATCTTAACAGATAGAGGCAATACCTTTGGCTACCAAGACTTAATAGTAGATTTTAGAGGCATACCAGAAATGAGAAGCTTTGATGTTCCTGTGGTGATGGATTGTACACATTCTTTGCAACAGCCTAATCAAACATCAGGTGTTACAGGTGGTAAGCCAGCTTTAATAGAAACCATTGCTAAAGCTGCTATTGCTGTGGGTGCTGATGGACTTTTTATAGAAACGCATCCTGATCCTAAAAATGCAAAATCTGATGGTGCAAATATGTTACAATTAGACTTGTTAGAAGATTTACTAAAGAAATTAATCAGAATTAGAGAAGCTATTATTTAATAGTTTCTCTGATTTCTGTAATCACAAACTCGGTTCTTCTATTGCTGGCTCTTCCTTCTGGTGTTAGGTTATCAGCTATCGGGTTTGATTCTCCATAACCCTTATATTTAATCCTATTTTCATTAATTCCAGCTTCTAAAAGATAGCTATAAACAGATTTGGACCTGTTCTGAGACAATAATAAATTAGACTGATTATCTCCAATATCATCTGTAAAACCTCTAATTTCTATCACCACTTTAGGGTTTTCTGTTAAAAACTCTATTAGTTTTTCAAGTTCTACTTTAGACTCTGTTTTGATGTTAAACTTATTAGAGTCAAAGAAGATGTTTCTTAAAATAACTTTATTACCTATAGCAATTTTATGAAGAGGAACATCTAAAACGACAGGTTCTCCTGGTTTATGATGCTCTACAGAAAAGCTTTCAGAATAAAATAAATAGCCTTTTTTAGATACGTTTAAACTATAAAGTTTATCATTGGGTAGGGTAGCCATAAACGTTCCATCTACTTTATTGGCATAAGAAGCGTAAAGAGAATTTTCTGTTTTTAAATCAATAATATCAACCACAGCATCTAAAGGTTGCTTGCTTTCTGCATCATAAACTTTACCCTTTACATAATTAACTGTTTTAGGCTTTAAGGCATTAGGCAAATCAAAAGAATATATATCAAAGCCACCAAAACCATTAAAATTATTAGAAGAGAAAAATGCTTTTGTTCCAGAAGCATTAATAGTTAAGCCACTTTCCTCTCCGTAAGTATTAATGGGATAACCTAAATTTTGTGCATCAGACCAATTTCCATCTTTATCTAAACGAGAGATAAAAATATCTTTATTACCTAAACCTATCCAACCGTTAGATGAAAAATATAAAGTTTCATTATCTGGATGAATAAAGGGCGATTGCTCATCAAAAGGCGTGTTTATTTTAGGCCCTAAATTGATAGGGTTACCCCATTTTCCTTCGTCGGTAAGTTCACTTTTCCAGATATCATAACTTCCAAAACCATCATCACGGTCGCTTACAAAATATAAGGTTCTACCATCTGCAGAAATAGAGGGTTGAGATTCCCAGCCTTTTGTATTGATAGGATTTCCTAAATTGATAGGCTTACTCCAGCCGTCGCCCTCTCTTTGTGAGACATAAATATCGCATCTACCTAAGCCATCTGGCCTATTACAACCAGTAAAAAAAAGAAATTGCCCATCTGGCGAGATACATTGAGCACCCTCGTTATAATTAGGCGTATTGATATTGGTACTTAAATAAGTAGCCTTTTCCCATTTTGAGTTTTTCTTTTTCGAGATGTAAAAGTCCTCGTTATTATTGATCTGCCGGGTAAAAATCAAGGTATTTTCATCAGTTGTTAAGGCAGCTAAATACTCTTGATCGGCGGTATTGATATTTGGACCTAAGTTTTCTGGTTTAAAAGAAACCGGATTTTTAAGGGCTAGCAAAGCAAAATCACAATCTTTGAGATATTTATTTGTTAGATAAAGTCTTTTTTCCTGAGGTTTAGCTTTGGAAAGATAACTATTGAGATGGCTTATCGCTTCCTGGTAATCTCCGGTTTTGATTTCACACTCGGCCAAGTAGAAATATCTTTCTGGGGCAAAATCTGGATTTATAGCAAATGCCTTTCTGTAAGTAAGTTTGGCATTTACTAAATCAAAAGTTACTCTGTAAACATCAGCTAATAGCAAATAAGCTTCAATAAATTCATCATCCTGTTTAACAGCATAGTTTAACTCAACTTTTGCTTCTGAAAAGCGATTTAAATCTAAGAAGTAACTGGCTTTCTCATAACTTCTGATAGCAGTTTTGTCTTTGGATGAATACTTATCCTGTCCGAAGCATAATATACTTATGCTTAATAATAATAAACAGGATAAAAATCTCATCAGTATAATTTAAGTTCAGTTAACTAAATTATGTATTATTAGGGGATATTCAAATATTTATGCGTTTGTAAAGATATTTCCCATTTAGGGTTATTCTTAACATAATCTATAATCAGAGGAAGCATTTCATTAGCCTTAGACCATTCTGGTTGTAAATACAGTTTACAATTGGGGCCAACCAACAAAGCATGTTCCTCAGCCCAGGCAAAATCACTTTTGTTAAAAACAATAATCTTAAGTTCATTAGCAAATTGAGCTATAGATGGGTTAGGGGCTTTAAATTTTTTTGGAGATAAGCAAATCCAATCCCAACTGCCAGATAATGGGTAGGCACCAGAAGTTTCAATAAAAGTTAAAATGTTATTTTCTTTTAACTTGTTTGTCAAATAATCAAGATTATACAACAAGGGCTCTCCACCAGTAATTACAACAGCTTTACCCGGATATTGAGTAGCATTTTTAACAATCTCATCACTAGGTGTAAGTGGATGTAAATCAGCATCCCAGCTTTCTTTTACATCACACCAATGGCAACCCACATCGCAGCCACCTAATCTAATAAAGTAGGCCGCCTTACCGGTATTAAATCCTTCGCCTTGTATGGTGTAAAACTCTTCCATTAAAGGAAGTAAAGTGCCGTCTTCTGGGATAAAATTCTTCAAGCTAATCTTTTTAATTTTGCAAAGATAATGCTATTTTGCTTAAAAATCCTGTTTTTATAGCGCAGAAACTAATGATGCAGTGGATTAAAGTTTTGGATAACCTTCCGGAAAATGATGGTATGATACAGATTAAGCTTTATGGTAAGAAAATTAGTATTGCATATAATCAAAATACATATTATGCTTTTGCATCAACATGCCCGCATGCTGGTGCTGATTTAAGCAGAGGTTGGTGCAAAGAAGGTTATATCATTTGTCCAGTACATCGTTATGGGTATTGCTTAAAAACAGGAAAAGGAAAAGCAGGACAAGGTGATTATCTCAGAACTTATCCCTTAAAAATCGAAGCTCATGGCGTTTTTATACAGATAAAAAAACCTTGGTGGATGATATGGTGATTAATCTTCAAGAATTTTTCCACAGGAAGAAGCAATTACATCTAATTTATTAACTTCGCAGTTATGCTTTTACATAAGCATTTTCTTTTATAGAATATTTTAAATATGGCCGAAGAAACTGATAATCAAAACGAAAACCAACACGACAAAATTATACCTATTAATATAGAGGAGGAAATGAAGTCCGCATACATTGATTATTCAATGTCTGTTATCGTTTCCAGAGCTTTACCTGACGTAAGAGACGGCTTAAAACCGGTTCATAGAAGGGTATTATTTGGTATGTTAGACTTAGGTTTGGCAAGTAACAAACCTTACAAAAAATCTGCCCGTATTGTGGGTGAGGTATTAGGTAAGTATCACCCACATGGTGATGCATCTGTTTATGATACCATGGTGCGTATGGCACAGCCTTGGTCTTTGCGCTACCCTTTGGTAGATGGACAGGGTAACTTTGGTTCGGTAGATGGCGACTCGCCAGCAGCGATGCGTTATACCGAGGCTCGTTTCAAAAAAATGGCTGAGGAGTTATTGGCAGATATCAATAAAGATACCATTGATTTTCGCTTAAACTTTGACGACTCTTTAGAAGAACCAACGGTTTTACCTTCAAAATTCCCTAACCTTTTGGTTAACGGATCATCGGGTATTGCTGTTGGTATGGCAACAAATATGCCTCCACATAATTTAAGTGAAATTGTTGATGCAACAGCCGCTTTGATTGATAATAAAGATATCGAGATAAGTGAGTTGATGAAGCATGTTAAAGCTCCAGATTTTCCTACCGGAGGATTTATTTATGGTTATGAAGGCGTAAGAGAAGCTTTTGAAACTGGTAGAGGTAGGGTGATGATGCGTGGTAGAGCAGAAATTGAAACTTTTGGTAACGAAAGAGAGCGTATCATTGTTACAGAAATTCCTTATCAAGTTAATAAGGCAATGATGATTGAGCGTACTGCCGATCTTGTTAACGAGAAAAAAATAGAAGGTATTTCTGAAATTAGAGATGAGTCTGACAGAGATGGTATGCGTATCGTTTACGAAATTAAACGCGATTCAAATGCCGCTATCGTACTTAATAATCTTTATAAATATACCGCTTTACAAACCTCATTTAGCGTTAACAATATTGCTTTAGTTAATGGCCGACCAATGCTTTTAAATCTTAAAGATTTAATAAGACATTTTGTTGACCACAGGCATGAAGTAGTTATTAGAAGAACCAAGTTTGAGCTTAATGAGGCACAAAAAAGAGCCCATATCTTAGAAGGTTTATTAATTGCTTTAGATCATTTAGACGAGGTTATTAAATTAATCAGAAGCTCTCAAACACCTGATGATGCCCGTGAAGGTTTAATCAGTCAGTTTGGTTTAACAGACATTCAGGCAAGAGCTATCTTAGACATGACGCTGCGCCGTTTAACAGGTCTTGAAAGAGATAAGATTAAAGAGGAGTATGCTGAGCTGATGAAATTAATTGAGCGTTTACAAGCTATTTTAGCTGATGAAGGCTTAAGAATGCAAATTATTAAGGATGAATTAACCGAGCTAAAAGAAAAATACGGCGACGAAAGAAGAACAGAAGTTGTACACTCTGCAGCCGAACTTTTAACAGAAGATTTCATTGAGGATGAGGATGTTGTAATTACCATCTCAAGAGAAGGTTACATTAAAAGAACTCCTTTAACCGAATACAGAACACAGGGTAGAGGCGGTAAAGGTTCTATAGGTTCTACTTCAAGAGATGAAGATTTTATTGAGCATATTTTCATCGCATCTAACCATAATTATTTATTATTCTTTACAGATAAAGGTAAATGTTACTGGTTAAGAGTATTTGAAATTCCGGAGGGAACAAGAATAAGCAAAGGAAGAGCGCTTCAAAACATCATTAATATTGAAAAAGAAGAAAAGATAAGAGCTTATATTAAGGTTGTTAACCTTAAAGATCAAGATTATCTGGAAAACAATTTCATTATTATGTGTACCAAGAAGGGTACCATTAAGAAAACTACGCTTCAAGCTTACAGTCGCCCAAGAACTAATGGTATAAATGCTATTAATATCAATGATGGTGATGAACTACTAGAAGCAAACTTAACTACTGGTAATTCAGAAATCATCATGGCTTTACGTTCTGGTAGAGCAATCAGATTTAATGAATCTACGGTAAGACCAATGGGCAGAACTGCTACTGGTGTAAGAGGTTTAAGACTAGCTCATGATAAAGATGAGGTAGTAGGTATGATTAGTATTGATTCGCCAGAAGCAACCATTTTAGTAGTTTCTGAAAAAGGATACGGTAAACGAACAGATTTAGAAGATTACAGAGTAACCAACCGTGGTGGTAAAGGAGTTAAAACCATTAAAGTAACCGATAAAACTGGTGAACTTGTAGCAATAAAAGATGTTACCGATAAAGATGATTTAATGATTATCAATAAATCGGGTATCGTTATTAGAATTGCGATGAGTCATTTAAGAGTTATGGGAAGAGCTACACAAGGGGTAAGACTGATCAATCTGAAAGCTAATGATGAAATTGCGTCTGTTGCTAAAGTTGAACATGATGAAACAGCAGAAGAGAATACTGATGCAATTGTAACCGATATTGAGGTTATTGAAGCTGACCTTTCTGATGAGGATATAGACGAGGATGATGACGATGCAATTGAAGACGAAGGAGAAGAAACAACAGAATAAATAAAATAATTAATCGTTTAACACATACAATTAATCGTAAAATGAAAAAACTATTATCGAGCCTTATAGCATTAAGTTTTTGTACAGTTGCTATGGCTCAAAAAGCTGAAATTAGTGCCGCCAAAAATACTTATGCCATTTTTGAAGTAGGTATGCAAACAAAAGCTTCTGTAAAAAAGCAATTAGAAACCTTAAATACTGCCAAAGCATCTATTGATAAGGCTACAGTACACGAAAAAACTTTAAATTCTCCAGAAGCTTGGTCATACAAAGCTTTAATTTATTCTGCCATAGCAGTAACTGACACTGTCAATATGAGTAATGCTGATGCAGCATTTAAAACAGCACAGGAAGCTATCGCAAAAGCTAAAGAATTAGATAAAGAAGGAAAAGAGAAAAACAATATTGATAATTCTGAAAGAAATCTTTCTATTGTGATGCAAAACAGAGGCGTTTCTGCATTTAATAAAAAGGATTATAAAACAGCTTATACTTCATTTAAGTATATATCAGATGTAATGCCAAAGGATTCGTTATATAGCATGTATACAGCTATTGCGGCTAATAGCGCACAAATGACAGATGAAGCTATCAAGTATTACAACAAAACTTTGGAGCTAAATACAAAGAATCCTGCTTTATATCAAGAATTAGGTAGGTTGTATATGGGTAAAGCCGATACTGCTAATGCTTTAAAGGTTATAGAAGCTGGTAGAGCACTTCATCCAAACAATTTAAACTTAATTTATGATGAGTTAAATGTGTATTTAGCAAGAGGTCAAGCAAGTAAACAAATTTCAAAAATTGAGAGTGCTATTGCTCAAGAGCCTAAAAATAAAACCTTACATTTTGTTGCGGGTGTAGCTTATTCCTCTAATAAACAATTTGATAAAGCAGAGGAAGCTTACAACAAAGCTTTAGAAATAGACCCTTCTTATGCTGATGCAGTATATAACCTTGCCGTTATTTATATTGATAAAGGGAATGCTTTTATTAACCAAGCTAATGCCTTACCTAATACCAAAAGCAATGAGGCAAAATATAATGCGTTAAAAGGACAGTTTAATGCTCAATTAACTAAAGCATTGCCTTTATTAGAGAAAGCCAGAGAGTTAAACCCTAAGGACAGAAACGTAGCTAAAGCTTTAAGAGAAGTTTATGTTAAATTGAATAAGTTAGACAAAGCTGCTGAGTTGAAAAAGCAATTAGACCAGATGTAATCAACATCGTTTCTTTCAAAAATTATAACAATAGCTTGCAATTTGCAAGCTATTTGTTTTTATAGGGTTATTTTCTAGAAAAATATCATCAATTTGGCTTTTAATTACAATTTAATTTGGATTGATTTTGAGATTAACGTAATTTTCGCCCAATTATGTTTACACAAAGACCTCAACTAAATTCAAAAGAGACAGTATTTAAAAACGAAATCACCACAAAATTCGAACTGTACAATAGTCTTTTTCTTACTTTACCATTTTATCGTGTAAAAAATACGGGTTTAGCACTTCCTTATTTCTTTGCCCATTGCGAGAATGGGGTAGAAGAAAAGCAAAGACCAGATGATATTATTGAATCTTTCTTCGCCAAGCAAAAAGGGATAACAGACCAGCATGAGATTACAGACTTACTTTTTAGGTTTATACAATACATAGAAAGGCAAGTTGTACTTTTTGATGCTGTAGAAGATGCAGCATTTGTAAAAACAAGGTCTAATGAAGATTTAAGCTCTTTAAGCAGCTTAATGAGTAGTGCTTTAGAAGATGAAGAATTGTATAAACGTATTCAGGATTGTTTAAGAGAGTTTAAATTAAGATTAGTTTTAACAGCGCATCCAACTCAGTTTTATCCAGGTCCGGTATTAAGTATCATGACAGATTTAACCGAGGCTATCAAAAATAATGATGTAAATGCTATCAACCTTCTTTTACAACAACTGGGTAAAACGCCTTTCTTTAAAAAGAAAAAGCCAACTCCGGTTGATGAAGCTATTAGTTTAAATTGGTATCTAGAGAATATACTTTACCAAACAGCATCAGATGTACATAATAACCTAGAGGAAGTTTTTAAACTTAATTTAGGAAACCATAGTTTAATAGAATTAGGTTTTTGGCCTGGAGGCGATAGAGATGGTAATCCTTTTGTTACCGCCGAAACAACTAAGCAGGTTTCTGTTTTCTTAAGACAAGCACTTTTTAGATGTTATTATAGGGATTTTAAAAAACTTAAACGCAGAATAACTTTTAACGGTACCGAGCAATATTTGCTAGAGTTAGAAGAACTTATTTACAATAACGCTTATCAACAAAATACGTTTTGCTCAAATATTAAAGAAACTCTTTTAAGTAATTTAAGAAAGGTAAAAGAGGTTTTAATCAATCATCACGATAGTTTATTTATTGAGCTTGTAGATGATATGATTTGGAAAGTAAAGCTTTTTGGTTGTCATTTTGCCTCTCTAGATATTAGACAAGATAGCCGCATTTTAAGAACTTTATTTAAAGAATGTATCGAATCAGAAGAGTTGAAGGGGCTTTTGCCAGAAAATTATTTTGATTTAAGCGAAGAAGAAAAAATAGCTGCTATACCTTTAAACGAAGCAGACTTTACCAATTATGCTTCTTTTGCCGAATTAAGTAAAGATGCTTTAGACGTTATCCGTTTAATTAAACAAATGCAAGCAGATAACGGAAAGAGAGCTTGCCATAGGTTTATCATTAGTAATTGCCAAAAAGCATCTGATATTCTACAACTTAAACAACTATTTTTATGGAGTGGTTGGAAAGCGGAAGAATTGGATGTAGACTTTGTTCCACTTTTTGAAACTATAGATGATTTAAAATTTGCTAACCATGTGATGGAAAGTTTATATACCCATCCTATTTATAGTAAACATCTAGAAATCAGAAAAAAACGTCAGGTTATTATGCTTGGTTTTTCTGATAGTACCAAGGATGGGGGCTATTTAATGGCAAACTATTCTATTTTCTATGCAAAATCTAGCTTAACGGCTGTTTCTAGAAAGTATGATATTGATTTAGCCTTTTTTGATGGTAGAGGAGGACCTCCGGCAAGAGGTGGAGGTAAAACACATAAATTCTATGCTTCTTTTGGTAAAGATATTGCGAATAAGCAAATCCAAATGACAGTGCAAGGGCAAACCATAAGTTCGCATTATGGAACTTATGAGAGCTCTACCAATAACATGGAGCAGTTGATTCATGCTGGTATTAACTCTGCACTAGAAAAACAAAGCAGCAATACCATGAATGATGATGAGAAATTACTTTTCTCTCAAATGGCAGATATAAGTTATCATGCGTTTATGGATTTGAGAAAACATCCTTTATTCTTGAAATTTATGGAGGTACAAACTCCATTAAAAATGCTATCTCAAATCAATATCAGTAGTAGACCAGTAAAAAGAAACTCTGATGCAGAATTGAAATTAGAAGATTTAAGAGCTATTAGCTTTGTTACCTCATGGAGTCAAGCTAAATTAAACATCCCAGGTTTCTATGGTGTTGGTACAGCTTTAAAAGCTTTGAAAGAATCTGGACAATGGGAACAAGTAAAAAGCTTGTATAAAAATGCTGGTTTCTTTAAAACGGTTGTAGATAATTGTATGATGTCTATGAGTAAAGCTGATTTTAGATTAACCGAGTATTTATCTGAAGATGCTACATTTGGCGAGTTCTGGAAAGGTATGAAGGCGGAGTTTGACCTTACCCAAAATTTACTATTAGAACTATCTAATACAGAAACTTTGATGGAAAATTATCCGACAGATAAGCGCTCTATCTCTCTTAGAGAAAAAATTGTGTTGCCTTTAGTTATCATCCAAAGATATGCTATTATCAAATCCTTATCTGATGATGTATCTGATGAAAGAAAGCAAATTTATAATAAGCTTATTTTGAGAACCCTTTATGGTATAGTAAACGCAGCTAGAAACTCTGCATAATATAAAATTAGGATAATCAAAGCCTTCTGCACAAGCAGAGGGCTTTTTTTATGATTTCTTCTTTGGAATAGTAATTGTTTTTAAAATCAAAACAAATACTATGAGATCTATCTGGAATGGCACCATTGCCTTTGGTTTAGTAAATATTCCTATCAAGCTCTACTCGGCTATAGATAATAGCACTTTAGATTTAGATATGTTGGATAGTCGAGACCACGCTCGCATCCGGTTTTTACGGGTTAATGAAAAGACAAAGAAAGAAGTTCCGTATGAAAAAATTGTTAAAGGTTTTTTCTTGAAAGATGATTATGTCATTTTAGAAGATCAGGATTTTGAAGATGCAAGTCCTGAAAAGACCAAAACTATTGATATACAAACTTTTGTAAGAGCATCAGAAATTAACCCAATGCTGTTTGAAACTTCGTATTATGCCGAGGCCACTAAACAAGGACAAAAAGCTTACGCTTTACTTCTCAATGCCTTAAAGAAGACTAAGATGGCAGGGGTGGGGCAGTTTGTATTAAGACAAAAGGAGAATTTATGCATCATACATCCGCAAGATAATGTTATTGTAATTTCCAGAATACGCTTTGCTCAAGAAATAAAAGACACATCAGAAATTAACACTCCTGATGATTTAAAAATCCCTAAAAAAGAACTAGATGTAGCTTTAGCTTTAATTAAACAATATACTGCCGATTTTAATATCGATAAATATAAAGACACTTATACCGCAGAACTTTTAAAAATTATAAAAGCAAAAGCTAAAGGAAAACGACCAACTATCAAAAAATTAAAACCTACAAAAGCCAAAAGTGATGATTTGTACGAGCAATTATTAGAAAGTTTGAATAAGAAAGGAGCATAAAATGTCTTTAACAAAGTATCAGCAAAAAAGAAATTTTGAGCAAACTACAGAACCAAAATCACAAAAAAAAACGACTAGAAAAACATTAAGTTTTGTGGTACAAAGGCATCATGCATCGCACTTACATTATGATTTTAGATTAGAGATAGATGGTGTTTTAAAAAGTTGGGCCGTTCCTAAAGGTCCGTCGTTAAACCCCAAAGATAAACGTTTAGCCATGATGGTTGAAGACCATCCTTACGATTATAAAAACTTTGAAGGTGAAATTCCGAAAGGAAATTATGGTGCTGGTACCGTTTATATTTTTGATGAAGGCAATTATCAATCTTTATCAAAAACAAGAAAAGACGATGAAAAAGAGTTAAAAAAAGGCTTAGCTACAGGTAGCTTAAAATTTAAACTGAATGGTAAAATTCTTAAAGGAGAATTTGCTTTGGTTAAGCTTAAAAACTCAGAACAAGATGCTTGGCTTCTGATTAAACATCAAGATGAATTTTCTGTAAACAAGAGTTTTAATATCGAAAATCTTATCCTTAAAGAGGTTATAAAAGCAGGAAAGGATTTTAAAAAACAGAAGCCAGAAAAGAAACATCAGCCAAAAGAAAAACAAAAAAAAGTTCAAGAGCATGGCTATTCGCCCATGTTAACCAAATTGTCAAATCATATTTTTAATGATAAAAATTGGCTTTTCGAAAGAAAAATTGATGGTTACAGAATTATTGCTAGCACAGGAGAAAAGATTACATTAACCTCAAGAAATGGTATTGATTATACATCAAAATATCAACAAATCAGTAATCATCTGAAAGAAATTAAGGTTGATGCGATTTTAGATGGTGAAATTGTTGCAGAGAATAAAGATGATGTTCATCAGTTTCAATGGTTACAACATTTTGATACAAATGATAAAGGACTTACGCTTAAATTTTATGTGTTTGATATTTTAAAACTCAACGGAAATGAACTTTTAGATATGCCTCTTTTAAAAAGAAAAAAGCTTTTAAAAGTATTGCTAGAGAAGTATAAAGCTGAAAATATTGTATTTAACGATTATATTTTAGCTGATGGCGAAAAGCTTTTTGAAGAAGCCAAAAAGCAAAAATGGGAGGGAGTTATTGCCAAAAGAGTTGATGATGAATATTATCCTGGTAAAAGAACAGACTCTTGGCTGAAAATTAAATTGAGTAATAGCCAAGAAGCTATTATTTGTGGCTTTACACAACCTGCTGGAAGTAGAAAGTATTTTGGAGCTTTAGTTTTAGGAATGTATGGTGATAACCAGAAGCTCAGTTATATAGGTAATTGCGGAACAGGTTTTAATGATAAAACATTGAAAAGTCTTCATCAACAAATGGAAGATATTATTACTTCAGAAAAGCCTTTTGCAGATCCAGTAAATATGGAAAGTAAGGTAACTTGGGTTAAACCTCAAATGATTTGTGAAGTAACTTATACGGAATGGACAATGGATCATCATCTAAGACATCCGGTTTTTAAAGGCTTAAGACCAGATAAAAATATGGAAGAGGTAAAAGAAGAAAAGATTTCTAGAACTGAGGAAACTAAAACTTTTGGAACTAAAAAGGTAAAATTGACCAATTTAGATAAATATTATTGGCCAAAGGAAAAAATTACTAAAGGAGAATTGTTAAATTATTATGAGCATATTGCCGACTATATTCTACCTTATCTGAAAGATAAACCACTTTCTTTAAACAGGCATCCAAATGGGATAACTAAACCTGGTTTTTATCAAAAGGATGTAGATTTAAAGCAAATTCCTAAATGGGCCAAAACGGCCCAAATACACTCAGAAAGTAATAATAAAGAGATAGATTATCTTATTTGTAATGATAAGGCATCTTTATTATACATGGTTAATTTAGGTTGTATAGAGATAAATCCATGGTTAAGCACTTACAAGAAACCAGAAAATCCAGAGTATTTAGTTATAGATCTTGATCCTGATAAAAATGAATTTAAAGAGGTTGTACAAGTAGCTTTAGCGGTTAAAGAGATGTTAGACAGCTTAAAAGTTAACAGTTATATCAAAACATCTGGCTCCAGTGGCTTACATATTTTTATTTATTTGGCTGCCAAATATGATTTTAAAATTGTTAGAAATTTTGCCGAATTTATAGCACAAAAAGCGCATGAAAAAACATCAGAAATTACCAGTCTAGAAAGAAGCCCCTCTAAAAGAAAAAATTTAATTTATATAGATTACTTGCAAAACAGAAGAGGACAAACCATTGCAGCACCATATTCTGTAAGACCTAAACCTAATGCAACGGTTTCTTTTCCATTAAGTTGGGATGAAGTAGATGAAAACTTAGATATGAAGGATTTCCATTTTAAAAACGTTTTAGCACTTTTAAAAGACAGAGAAGACCCTTGGAAGGATATGAAAAATCAAAAAATAGACATTTTAAAGACACTCAAAACCCTTAAATAGTTGTTTTTTTATTATATTTTGCGATATGAGGTTTTTATTTACTTTAATTACTATAATTTTAATATCCTTTAACTGCCATAGCTTAGCAATAGATAAGCAAAAGCAATCTTTATTGCTTAAAAACGATTGCTTTTCAGTAAAAAGTTATTTTAAGAAGTATGTAAAAGCTAATAAATTACTCACATCAGACATTAATCAGGAAAACCAATTTATTTTAAGAAAAAACGCCAGGCTAACAGCCAATTTTAACAGGTCTGGTTTTAACTTAAACTTTGAAAATAATGATAATTATATCCTTCATAAAAGTTTAATAACCTCAATATCAAAACATTATTATATATCCCAGCTATTATTTCCATTTCATAGTTTTCTGGAAAAGCTTTCTTAAAGCTAATGAACTCTATTAAATCAAAATAATACGATATATAATTTATGATACACTTACCAAATCTCATTACCGATTTAGGACTTATACTCGGCGCAGCAGCCATTATTACGCTCATATTTAAATACCTAAAACAACCTTTAGTTTTAGGATACCTCATTGCAGGCTTTTTAGTAGGTCCGCATTTTACCTTATTTCCAACCATTGTAGAAACCGAAAACGTAACCGTATGGGCAGAAATAGGGGTAATTATTCTCCTATTTAGTTTAGGATTAGAATTTAGCTTTAAAAAATTGATAAAAGTAGGAGGCTCGGCCTCTATAACTGCTGTAACAGAAGTAGTGGTGATGCTTTTGTTGGGTTATTTTACAGGCAAAGCTTTCGGTTGGTCTACCATGGATAGTATTTTTCTAGGCGGTATACTTTCTATATCATCTACAACCATTATTATTAGAGCATTTGAAGAACTAGGAGTAAAGGGACAAAAGTTTGCAGGCTTAGTATTTGGAGTACTTGTGGTAGAAGATTTAGTAGCTGTGGTACTCTTAGTTTTGCTTTCTACATTAGCTGTTAGTCAACAATTTGCGGGCTCAGAAATGTTGTTTTCTATCTTAAAACTAATTTTCTTTTTAGTGATTTGGTTTGTGTTGGGCATATTCTTTTTACCAAGTTTTTTAAAGAAAATTAAACCTTTGATAAGCGAAGAAATGTTACTTATTATTTCTTTGGCTTTATGTTTTTTAATGGTGATTGCAGCAACAAAAGTTGGTTTTTCTCCGGCATTAGGAGCCTTTATCATGGGGTCTATATTGGCAGAAACCAGTCAGGGAAAAAAAATAGAACATTTAGTAATGCCTATTAAAGACCTTTTTGGGGCAGTATTTTTTGTTTCTGTTGGGATGTTGATAGACCCAGCCATGTTGGTTGAACATGCTTTACCTGTTGTAATAATTGTTTTAGTAACTATCGTAGGGAAAATATTTAGTTCATCAATAGGCGCTTTAGTATCTGGGCAACCTTTAAAAACATCTGTACAAACCGGCTTCAGCTTAGCACAAATAGGAGAGTTTTCATTTATTATTGCCACACTAGGGGTTACTTTAAATGTAACTAGTTCTTTTTTATATCCAATTGCGGTAGCAGTATCAGCAATAAGTACTTTCACAACACCATATCTTATAAAATTATCTTTCCCATTTTATAATTGGCTTAATAAGGTTTTACCGTCAAAATGGATAGAAAATTTAAACAGATATAGCTCTGCTACACAAAGTGTTACAACCGTTTCTAATTGGCAATTATTTGTTAAATCATATACAGCTAATACCTTAATACACTTTAGTATAAGTTTAGCAATCATCTTAATATCGTCTAATTATTTAAGTCCGTTTATTCAAGGTAAAACAGAAAATGCAGTTTGGGGCAATATTATATCTTTAGTGATAACCATGCTTATTTTATCACCCTTTTTATATGCTTTAACCTTTAGAAATTTATATAGTGGGGTAGTAGTAGAGTTAAAAAACGAACGTTTGTATCGTAATTTGGTGGTAGTAATGCGTTTATTTAGACTTTTATTGTCTGCTGCTTTAATCATTACCTTATTAAATAATTTGCTTTCTGTAGAAGTAGCGCTATATGCAGCCTTAATCATTATCGTAGTATTACTAATTTTCTGGAAGCAGGTTCAGAAAGTATATCTAAAATTAGAAATGCTTTTCTTAAAAAATTATAACGATGAAGAACTTCATCCAAAAAAAGAGCAAGAAATTTTAGCTCCATGGGATGCTCACTTTACAGAAATAGAGGTTAAGCCAGAATCTCCAGCTGTTGGAAAAACTTTGATGGAGTTAAAGTGGAGAGAAAGAGCCGGTATAAATGTAGCAATGATTAACAGAGGAAGTTTAACTATTCATTCTCCAGAGAGTAATACCATTATTTATCCGGGCGATATTTTAAACATTATAGGTACAGATGCACAAATTAGAAAGTTGAACTCTATCATCAGGCCAGACAAAAAAATGCTAGAGCAACAAGACCATTATCAGCCTAAATTACATAAGTTATTGGTTAGGAAGAATTCATTCTTAGAAGGTAAATCTTTAAAAGAATCAAAAATTAAAGATTTAACAGACGGAATTGTTGTAGGTATAGAAAGAAACGCAGAACGTATTGTTAATCCAGAATCTAACTGGGTTTTCCAAGAAAATGATATGGTTTGGATTGTGGGAGATAGTTCTAAAATACAATCAACTTTATAGATATAAATACTTCCCTTAAAGGGAGGTTATTTTATTACTTAACATAATGTTAATTATAAGTCATTTTTTTATAAAAGATTATAAAGCATAAAACTGCTAAATTTTAATATATTTCAACAAGAATAAAACCTTTAAAAAAACTTCTCTAATCTAAAGTAATTCTCTTTTTATTTCTTCAATAACATCTTGATGTTTGAAAGTCATACCTGCTTGTATATCATCTTTAGCTTTTTTAATACTCTCTTTAAGTTCATGTATATAAGCTTCTTCAGGGTTAAGTATAATAGCAATTTTTAAAGCTTCGTCTGGTGTAAATGTTCCACCTTTCATTTTTCTATAAAATGTTGCGGGCTTTATTCCAGTTTCTCTAATAATGTAATCTATTTTGAATGGAGATTTTTGAACTAACTCACCTAAAGTATTTAGAATAGTTTTATATCTTACAATTTCAGCTATCATATTTGATAATTATTACCGCATTTTATAATAAAAATAAGATATAAACATGATAAAAACAAGTACTTAGAATAATTATCTTCTAAAAGTTCTTATCCAAAGCTCTTCAACTTTTATACGAGCCCAATCTGTTTTTCTTAGGAATTTCAAACTAGAATTTACACTTGGATGCTCATTAAAACATTTAATCTTAATTTTTAATCCAAGTGCTGGCCATCCATAAAATTCAACCAAATCATTTAGAATAGCTTCTAAGGTTCTGCCATGTAATGGATTGTTTGGTTGCTTCTCCATTTCTTTAAATGCTAATCTTTTCGAAATAAATATTTAGCTCTTTTTCTAAAGCTGTAATTTTTTCTAATTCTGATGGCGCTACAAATGCTAAAGAAAGTCCTTTGTTTCCAGCTCTAGCAGTTCTCCCGCTTCTGTGTGTAAAATATTCTAATTGCTCTGGTAATTGATAATGAATAACATAGGATAAATTACTTACGTCGATTCCTCTGGCAGAAATATCTGTTGCTATTAAAACCTGTAATCTTTCGCTTTTAAAAGCTCTCATTACTTTTTCACGATCTCTTTGACCTAAATCTCCGTGTATGGCCTCAACCTTTAAATTTTTGGCTAATAATTGCTTGGCAAGTGTTTGCGCACCAGCCTTTGTTTTACAAAATACAATACCACGTTTACCGTCATTATTTTTAATGAAACTCTGTAAAAGATTAGGCTTGTCTTTGATATCGCAAATCACATATTGATGTTCGATGGCTGTATTCATCACATCTTTATGGTCTACTTCAATTTTATAAGCATCATCAGCCATATAATCATTTATAATTTGCTTAATAGCTAATGGTATGGTTGCAGAAAAAAGCCAAATATTTCTATCTATTTGTGCAGTATGACTTAAGATTTTATCAATATCTTGCTTAAAACCCATGCTTAACATTTCATCAGCCTCGTCTAAAACAATAGTTTTAACTTCCATTAAATCAACCGCTTTACGCTCTAATAAATCTATTAAGCGACCTGGTGTAGCTACCAAAATTTGTGTTGGGCGTTTTAATCTACCTATTTGAATATCAATTTTTTCGCCACCATAAACGGCTTCAACAAAGATCTTTTTACTTAGGTATTTGGTGAATTTAAAAAGCTGTTTAGCTATTTGTTGTCCTAATTCTCTGGTTGGACAAATGATTACGGCTTGAATGCTTTTTTGTTCTGGATTTACCAATTCTAATAATGGCAAACCAAAGGCCGCTGTTTTACCTGTTCCGGTTTGTGCCTGGCCTATAAAATCTGTTTTACCTTTTAATAAAACCGGAATAGCTTGGGTTTGGATAACCGTTGGGGTATTTATATTTAATTCATCAAGAGCCTTGATAAGCTCTTGATGAATTCCTAAATCTTTAAAATTGTTCAAAATATGGATAATTAAGCTGACAAAGTTAAGCTTATTTATAGGGATATGCTATTTTAAGACATATTCTATACCTCCGGCAAGGTGTTTTAAAAATAATTCGTCTTGAAAATCTTCAATAGTATGCCCTAAACCGGTATAAAAAACCTTTCCACCATCAAATTCATGATACCAAGCCATCGGATGAAAATCAGGCATTTTACCTCCTGTATAGCTCTTTTCATCAACACTCATAATCACTTTAACATCTTTATTAAAGTCTTTAAAATTATACCATTCGTCTGTATGCATCCAAGGGTTTGGTAAACCCTTTGTTGCCGGATGATTCGCATCTAAAATATCAAGTTTTGCTTCTTGTACTTTTGGATGACCTGCAAAAAAGCCTCCTACTAGCTTACCGTACCAAGGCCAATCATAATTACAGTCTGTAGCTGCGTGTACACCGACAAAGCCTCCTCCTCTATTGATATATTTTTTGAAAGCGGCTTTCTGAGCATCGTTAAATAATGATTTTCCTGTTGGGTTTAAAAATAACAATGCTTTAAATTGCTTTAAGTTTTTATCTGTAAAATCTTCTGGATTTTCTGAATGTATAATGGTGTAGCCTTTTTCTTTTCCAATTTTTTTGATAGCTTCTAACCCAGGTTCAATACTCTTATGCCTAAATCCTTTAGTACATGAAAATACTAAAATTTTAATTTCTCTTTTTTTTATCATAAAACTGCTTAACGATAATAAAATCGCGGCAATGGTTAGGCTAATAAATAAATTTTTCATGAATAAGGGTTATTGGTTTATGACCACAAAGGAATAAAAACTTCTTTAATTTAATTGTATTTAATAAATATAAATCATTAAACAATTTATAAATTGCATATATGCTACTTCAGAAGCCTTTAGATGATTTTAGAAATTTCTTATATACTCAGTATTTTTCTGATGGTATCAAGATAACAATTGGGGTGCTTCTCCCCTCTTTAATTTTTGCTCAGTTTAACCTCTTAGAGATAGGGATAAATCTTTCATTAGGTGCTGTTTGTTGTAGTATTGCAGACACACCAGGGCCTTGGCTGCATAGAAGAAACGCCATGCTGATAACAAATTTTTTGGTGTTTTTGGTTGCTCTTGTAACCTCTATCATTAATCAAAACCCGGTTTTAGTTGGCATAGAAATACTTATTTTCTGCTTCATTTTTTCTATGTTTTATGTTTATGGAGCAAGAGCATCATCTGTAGGTACTGCAGCCCTATTAATTATGGTTTTAAACGTTGCCAACCACGAAACTACCCTAAACTCTTATGAACATGCAGGTTTGGTTTTAACAGGTGGAATATGGTATTTTTTATTAAGTGCCTTATTTTCATTTGTAAGACCATTTAGGTATGCAAGACAAACCTTAGGTGAATGTGTACAAGAAGTTGCAGGCTATTTGAGGTTAAGAGCCGATTTTTATAATGACAAAATACCTGTAGAAGACATTTTCAAAGCTTTAGTTGACAAACAAGTTCTTGTACATGAAATACAAGATAATGTAAGAGAGATACTGTTTAAAACTAGAAAACTCGTTAATGAATCAACAAGTGATGGAAGACTGCTTATCATGATTTTTGTTGATATAGTTGATTTATTTGAACAAACCATGGCTACCCATCATGACTATAAAATCATCAGGAAACGTTATAAAAATCATGATATATTACCTGCTTACGCTTTATTGATTCATAAACTAGCATCAGAAATAGAGTATATTGGTTTTTGTTTGATTCATCAGGTAAAACCAAGAAAACATGCTGTAAAAATTGAAGATTTAGATAAGCTTAAGAAGCAGCTAGATGAATTAGAAAAAGCAGGTATATCTGTTTTGGTTTTAAAGAAAATACTGGTAAATCTTAGACATATTTTTTCTAAAACCAATACCATTTTTGGTTATTTTGATAAGGATAACTTTATTAAGCAAGCTAAATCTGGCTCAACAGATCATGATAAATTTGTTAGTCACCAAAGTTTTGATTTTAAGCTTCTTAGAAATAACCTCAACTTAAAATCTGGCAATTTCAGGTATGCTCTTAGGGTTTCTTTGGTTGTTTTTACAGGTTATTTAGTAGGTTTCTTATTGCCAGTTGGACATCATAGTTATTGGATTATTTTAACCATACTGGTGATTTTAAAACCTGGCTTTAGCACTACCAAGCAAAGAAATTTTGAAAGGGTAATTGGAACCATTATAGGAGGTGTTACAGGAGCCTTAATTATTTATTTTATCAAAGATGAAACTGCTAGGTTTGTTTTAATGGTTGTATTCATGCTGATTACCTATAGCTTACAAAGGGTAAACTATTTCATCAGTGTGTTGTTCATGACACCTTTTATTCTCATCTTATTTAGCTTTATCAGCTCCACTATTAACGAAAGCTTGGCGGTAGAAAGAATTATTGATACCCTTATTGGTTCTGGTATTGCCTTTTTATCTAGCTATTTAGTTTTACCTAGTTGGGAGTCGTATCAGTTTAAGAATTATATGCTGGATATGCTGAAAGCCAATCAGAAGTATTTGGATGCTATTTTTAGAAGGTTTAATCCTCAAAATCAAATTAATATTACTGAGTATAAATTAGCTAGAAAGGAAGTTTATGTGAATACAGCTAATTTAGCTGCTGCTTTTCAAAGAATGTTGAACGAGCCTAAAACCAAGCAACACAAAGCCGTTTTAGATGTACATAAATTTGTAGTGTTAAACCATATTTTATCCTCTTACCTTGCAAATTTATCAACCAGTTTACAAGATTCTCAAATGATGTTTAATGCTGATCAGCAGAAGCTTTTTAGGAAATCTCAGTATTATTTAAAGCTTGCTATAGAATGGTTATCTGAAACTACACACGAGCAAGAATTTGTGCATGTTTTTGAGGGTGTAACAGAAACCAATGAGGATTTAGCTACAGAACAATTAGAACTTATCGTTAAAGTTTCTGCTGATATATTGAAAATTACAGAGAAGATTTAGTGTTTTGCTGTTAAACAGGGAATTTTTCTGTAAGGTATTTCCAGTATCTTTTAGGTACGTGTTGAATATGTAAACGCGAATTTTTTCTAGCTTGGATGGTAGTTTTCTTAAAATAAGTTTGCCATAAATGTTGATATAATTTTTCGTCTTTAACCAACATTTCTAAACCCTCTTGTTTGTTTAAATGGTTAGCAAATTTCATTTCTACCAATTCAACCTTGTGTAAATCGTAATAAATACCATAGGTTCTTTTTTGGTCAAAAATCATCCACTTTTGGTCTTGATAACGGTCTTTAAAATGTTTTGCAATAACAGGTAAAACATTAAAATCTGGCTCTATTTCGGCATAATAAATATTATCTAGGGTTAACCTAAAACGTACAAAAGCTTCCATCCTATGCTTCTCGCGATGTACCATTTGCGCATATTGAGATAATTTTAAAACAGATGGATGAGAAAAGTCCTGTATAATATTTCGTTTTGGGTTATTTAAAGCATATTGAACAACCGCCCACAAATGCGTTTCTAAATCTTCATCTTCTGATAAAAAAGTATAAAGCATCCGGTGTAAACCTAAATCCCCAATGAGTGATTTTAATTTTTGATACACTCTTTCTGCTTTAGGAGCTTGTGTAAATACTTTTCTTGTTTGGGCAAAAAGCTGCTCGGTTTGTAAAGCTTCTTTAACTATTTTAACTTGTTTCAATTTGAATTCGTAAGCCTCAAAAACTGCAGTTAAAAAGCCTTCAAAAGTATGGTCGTACAATAAAATATTCATCAGAATAAAGCTAACTGAGCGTTGTATTGGTCTTGATATTTACTTTTAGTATTACCTAATATAAATTGCTTTAAATTACTGTTATTTAAAAACTTAAGATTTCCAAAATGTAGTCCGTAAGAAATAAAATATTTGGCTCTGTTTAATGCTACGCCTAGTTTTTTTAGATGAGTTTCATTTAGATGACTAAAGCGTCTGGCTTCAATAATTTTCCAAGCAGATTTAACCCCAATACCAGGTACTCTTAAAATCATCTCGAAATCTGCTTTTTGAATATCTATTGGAAATACATGCTGATTTCTTAACGCCCAACTTAATTTAGGATCAACATCTAAATCTAAAAAGGGCAAGTTAGGATCTAATATTTCATCGGCTTTAAAGCCATAAAACCTCATTAACCAATCTGCTTGATAAAGCCTATTTTCTCTCACCATAGGCACTTTACTTTGCAGAGAAGGTAAACGAGCATCATCGGCTATGGGAACATAGCCAGAATAGTAAACCCTTTTCAATTGGTAATTTTTGTAAAAAGAATCGGCGGTTTGGATAATTTCTAAATCGTTTTCTTGTGTAGCGCCAATAATGAGTTGTGTACTTTGCCCAGCGGGAGCAAATTTAGGTGTGTTTCTGAAAAGCTTTTTCTCTTCTTTAAAAACAATGATTTCGTTTTTGACATAATTCATGGGTTTAATCATGTCTTCCCTATTTTTATCCGGAGCTAAAAGTTTTAGTCCCTTTTCTGTAGGAAGTTCTAGATTAATACTCAATCTATCAGCATAAAGTCCGGCTTCTTTCATCAACTCGTCTGATGCGCCAGGGATACTTTTTAAATGAATATAACCATTGAAATTTTCTTCTAAACGGAGCTTTTTAGCTACTAAAACTAATCGCTCCATCGTAAAATCAGCATCTTTAAAAATACCTGAGCTTAAGAATAAACCTTCTATATAATTTCTTCTATAAAAGTTTATGGTTAAATCAACCACTTCTTGTACGGTAAAAGCGGCTCTTTTAATATCATTACTTTTACGAGTTACGCAATAAGCGCAATCATAAATACAATGGTTGGTCAATAAAATTTTGAGTAAAGAAACGCATCTCCCATCTTCTGTATAAGAATGGCAAATACCCATTCCTGTAGAATTTCCTAAACCTTTGTTTTGATTATTTCTTTTAGCACCACTGGATGAGCAGGAAACATCATATTTAGCTGCATCAGCCAGGATTTCTAGTTTTTCTGTTATCCTATCAAAATTCATATTCAAATTTACTAAAATTATTAGTAAATTTTAAACTAAAATTTTTAGTTTTATTTCTGAATTCTGATGGTGTATTCTTTGATAGTTTCTTTTGGTTGCCCCAATTCATCCCAAGTAAATTGAGATACAAATTTCTCATCGTACTTATTAAGCGCTTCTAGAATATGATAGATGTAATTAATTTTATTAGAAAATTTACCCATAAATTTTAAAACACCTATTGGAGTTTTAAATACGTTTAAACGTTTCTTTTTATAGTTATCAATAAAAATTCTTACGGCTTCTTCTGGATAATATGCCTCAGGACCTTGAATATTATATTCTCTATTTTCATCGGTTAAAACCTCAAAAGATTTAGCTACTTGTTTTCCATAATCGGAACCAGAAATCCAATACATTTTGGCTTCGGCTTTGCCAGCTAAATTCATTTGGTTGCCGTTCATAAACCCACCTTTATCGAAGTTCTCCATGAAGCTGCTTGGATAAAAAATGGTATAAGGAATTTTGCTGCTTTTAAGGATTTGAACAGCTTTTTGTTTAACATCAAAAACCCACCAATTGAAATTATTTTGTCCTTGATAATCTTTAACTAAAGAAGATAAATAAGCAATTCTTTGGATGTTGTTTTCTTTTGCGGCTTCTATTAAATTTAACAAACCAGTTGTTTCTGGCATGAAATCTTTAGGTTTAGCGTGTTGCGGTATATGAAGATTTAGGTAAATAGCCTCCTGCCCTTTTAAGGCTAGAGATAAGGTGGTTCTTGAAGCTAAATCGGCAAAAACGATATTAGCTTGAGGAAATAACTCTTTAGCTTTTTTAATATTTCTAGCTAAAATGGTTACCTCAAAACCAGCCTTTATCAACTCATCTGCAACTGGTTTCCCTAGCATACCAGTAGCACCCAACACTGCTATTTTCTTCATAAAGCTATTTCGTTTAACACATTTTGAACGCGTAATTCCATGGTTTCTAAGTTAGCATAACCTTTAGCTATCATATAAAATTTAAGTTCGCCAGTTCTGATAAATGCTGCTGGATAGCCTGTTACTTTTAATTGTCTGGCTAAGGCAAAATCGTAATAGGCAGCTTGTTTATATTCTTCCTGATTAAGTTTGCTTATAAAATCTTGAACCGGAATTTGATATTTTTCAGCTAAATGAATATAACTATCATCTTTACTTAAATCTAAACCATGAACATAAATGGCAGATTGTAAATCGTGAGCAAATAAAATAGCTTTTTCTGGAAAATAAGATTTAAAAACAGATAGTGCTATGGCCGGTTTTTCAGAACTTAAGAATAAATCTCCTTTCTGTAATTCGGCCAAGAAAGCTTCTCCAAACATAACTCCTGTAGTGTTTTCAACATCTTTATAAGCCGTTTTAATGTAAGGGGCCACATCATTAATAGTACCTTCACGTTCGCCCATCATCATGCCACCAGATAAAACTTCGAAATCAAATTTATCAGCATAATTTTCAAAAAGACTTTTCATAACTGGGCTAAATCCGTAACACCAGCCACAAATGGCATCGTAAACGTAAATGATAGAAGGCTTCTTATTTTCCATAAAACAAAGCTAAAAGAAAGCTTTTTTAAAAGTGTTTATGGATAGTCAAATTAGGCTTTGAATTATAAAGGCATCGTCATTTTTAAAATTGGATAACTTTGATTTTTGTAAGTGATGCTAAAATCATTATCAACAAACTGAAAACCATATTTAAGATAACATTGGGCTGCTACTTTATTGGTAGATAGTAAATATAAATCCATACGTTTAATGCTAAGCTCAAGTTTAGCTTTTTCTATCAATAATGATATCAATTGCTTACCTAAACCTTTACCCCTTCGTTGGCTTTCGCCGATGAGTAAATGTCCTAAACGGGCAGAATCATCTTTCTGCGGAATTACTTCACCATAAGCTAGAGGCTGATTTTCATCATCAATACCTAAATAAATAAGCCTTTCGGGATATTTCTTTATATAGGTTTCCATTTGTGCTGCAGTAAGTGGATATTGAAAAGCTATACCTGCAAATTTCAGAAGTGTATCTTCATCTTTAATCCAATTTATTAAAATTGGGATATGTTGTTCTTCAAAAGCTATGAGTTTCATCTTTAAACAAAAAAGGACAATCTTTTTCGATTGTCCTGATTAAGAATTTAATCTTTTATTTTATGCAGTAACTTCTTCTGCTTTTTGATTTGGTTTTCCGTTTTTAAAAGCTTTTCTAGGTGTTAAACCTAAAAGCTCAAACATAGCCATATCATCTTTAAAATCTGGATTTGGTGTAGTTAATAATTTATCACCAGCAAAAATAGAATTTGCTCCTGCCATAAAGCATAAAGCTTGTTCTATGGTACTCATTTCTGTTCTTCCTGCTGATAATCTTACACAAGTTTTTGGCATGATGATACGAGCGGTAGCTATCATACGAATCATATCCCAAATTGGAACACGAGGTTGATTTTCTAGAGGCGTTCCCTTTACCGGTACTAAAGCATTCACCGGAACAGATTCTGGATGTTGTGGCATATTGGCCAAAACACGTAGCATAGAAACCCTATCATTAACAGTTTCTCCTAAACCTATAATTCCGCCACTGCAAACCGTTAATTTTGCTTTACGAACGTTTTCTATGGTTTGTAAACGATCATCATAAGTACGTGTACTGATGATTCTTTTATAATCTTCCTCAGAAGTATCTAAATTATGGTTGTAGGCATATAAACCAGCATCAGCAAGTCTTTGTGCTTGGTCTGCATTTAACATCCCTAAAGTACAGCAAACTTCCATATCCATCTCGTTTACGGCTTTTACCATATCAATAACCTTATCAAAATCGCGGTTATCACGCACTTCTCTCCAAGCTGCACCCATACATAAACGAGAAGCACCACCTTCTTTAGCTTTTTTAGCTGCATCCAATACTTCGTCTACTTTCATCATCGCATGTACATCAACATCTGTATGATAACGAGCAGCTTGTGGGCAATAAGAACAATCTTCTGGACAACCGCCAGTTTTTATGGATATTAAAGAGCTTATTTGCACTTCTGAATAGTCTTTATTAGCTCTGTGGATGGTAGCGGCTTCGTAAACTAAATCTAAAAATGGTCTATTATAAATCTCTAGAATTTCTTCTTTTGTCCAGTTATGTTTTGTTTGCATGATTTGTAATTTTTTGAGCATTAACTATTGCTAAAATAGCATAGCCAAATTTGCTACAATTATAATAATAATTTTGAGGCTAAGCCTAATAAAAGCAAGAATCCGAAAACATCTGTAAAGGTGGTAATGATGATGGAAGAAGCAATCGCGGGATCTATTCCAACCCGTTTAAGGACTAATGGAATAGTAGAGCCTGCTAAGCCAGCAATGATTAAGTTGCCTGCCATTGCAATAAAAATCACCAAACCTAACATAGGATTTGAATCATAAAAAAAAGCTACTAAAAACAATACTAAACCTATAACAGCACCATTTACCAATCCAACTGTAAATTCCTTTATTACAGTATTATATGCTTGGTTATCTGATAAATCACTTAAAGTAATTCTCCTTACTGTAACAGCTAAAGCTTGAGTAGCTGTATTACCTCCCATACCGGCAATAATTGTCATGTATGCAGGTAAGATAATTAAATGATTTATGGTAGGTTCAAAATATCTAATTACTGATGATGCTAAAAAAGCGGTAACCAGATTGAGGAGTAACCAAGGTAACCTAGATTTTACAGCCGCTTGCCAGTTACCACTTAATTCTTCATCCTCAGATACCCCGGATATTTTTAACATATCCTCGGTATTTTCTTCTTCTAAAACGTCAATAACATCATCAAAGGTAACTCTTCCCAAAAGTTTCATATCATCATCCACTACCGGGATACTGGTAAGATTGTATTGAGAAATCAAATCGGCAACCTCTTCTTGGTCTACCTGGGCTTTAACATAGATAAAGTCTTCATTAATTAAATCGGCAACTTTAACACTTGCTTTTGCTTTGATAAGATTTTTAAGAGATATAATACCTTTTAGCGTATCAGCTTCATCAACAACATAAACGGTATAAAATTCTTCTATTTCTTCACTTTGTTGGATAATTTCATCAATAGCCTGCTTTTTAGACATATTTGCATATATCTTGATGAGCTGGGTATTCATCAAACCACCGGCAGAATCTTCTTTATAACTTAATAAGTTACGAATGTTTGATGCGTCTTCGGTATCTAAATCTTGAAGAATTTCTTTTTGATCTTCTTCATCCAACTGGGCGATGATATCTGTTGCATCATCATAATCAAGTTCTTCAACAATTTCTTGCCTACGTTCTGGATCTAGCTCTAGTAAAAGTTCTTCGGGGTGAGCCTCAAAATCCATTTCAGAGATTACTTCTGAGGCACTTTCTGCTGGCAATAAATTGATGATTCGCTTTTGCGATTCTAAAGGAATTTTACTGAAAAGGATAGCAATTTCTGATGCGTGATATTCTCCTAAAAGCTTTATTAACTCCTCCTCATTGCCCTCTAAAGCTTGTTTTAATTTTAAAACGTCGGTTTTATCAATTTCAAATGATTGCATCTTTGCTAATTTAAGCTAAAAATCCCCAATTCGATATTTTAATCTTTAAACCACCCCTTTTTACCGAAATACCATAATTGCCCAATCACTATAAGCAGCATCACTAAACATACCACGATATAACCGTTTGGCATGTATAATTCGGGCATATTGTAAGGTAATATTTCGCCTGTTTTAGGGTCTTGATAAGAAAAATTCATTCCGTATACACCCACAATAAAAGTTAAAGGAATAAATAATGATGAAATGATGGTTAAAAATTTCATCACTTCATTCATTTTGTTGCTCATTAAAGACAAATAAACATCCATTAAACTTATGGAGGTTTCTTTATAAGATTCTATCAAATCTACAATCTGAACGCTGTGGTCATAAGCATCTTTAAAGAAAACCGCAACTTCTGGATGAATGATATGGGATGGCTTTTTTAGAATTTCTATTAATTTATCTCTTTCAGGCCAGGCAGCTCGCCTCATGGCTATCATGATTTTCTTAACACCTAAAATTCTGTACATTAATAGTTTATGAGGTCTTTGATAAAGATGTTCTTCAACAATTTCCAACTCATCTCCTAACCTATTTACAATGGTAAAATAATGGTCTATAACAGTATCCATTAAAGCGTAAAGCAAATAAGAAGGACCTAAAGAGCGTAAATTACCACCTGCTTTTGTTTTCAATCTTACTCTAACTGGTTCTAAAACATCTTGATAATCTTCTTGAAAGGTTATTAAAGTATCTTTAAAAATCAGGAAAGATAATTGTTCATTACGCATCACCAAACCGCTATCTAGCTCAAGCATTCTGCTAGTGATGAACATATAATCATCATAATCATCGCATTTTGGTCTTTGGTAAGTATTAACTATATCCTCCATTACCAAAGCATTAATATTGTAATGTTGCTGAATTTGATTTAAAACTTCTTGCGAACCCAAGCCTTTAATATCTATCCAATAAAAGTTATTAGGGTGTTCTTTTATAAATTCTAAAGCTTCGTTTATATGAAATGTTTCAAGTTCTTTGATATGAGTTTCATGATAAGCATAAACCACAATTTTACTAGCTAAAGCGTTTTCTGTAATTACAAAAGTACCTGGTACTTCGCCGGGTTTACTTCTACGCTGTTTAGCTTTGATATTGAAAAATTGTTGTGTTTTTACCATGTTTAAAGATATTTTAAAGCCTGCGGACCTTGATTAAATAATAAATCAACGATACTTAAATTAGGTATAAAATTGTATTTATCTTCAAAAACCTGATAATATTTTTTAGGTTGATAGCTACTTATTATTTTAGGATGAATAGTGCCCCTAAAATCTTTTAGGTGTGGATATTCAGTCTGGTAAATTTTAGTAAAATTTAAAGCTATGTTTTGCTTCAAGAGCTTTAATATGGTATTTAAAAGCTCTAAATTATAATCAAACAGAAAATCATATCTCTGATGATAAAACGGAGCAAACGCATCTTCATAAAACTCAAAATAAGCAGAACTTCTGTAAGATGCTTGTAAACTCATCCAATGGATGCGTTGCCAATTGGCATCATAACTAATTTTAACATCCTTTACACAAGTATGTAATTTAGCACCCTTTACTACCGGAACCGTAATACTTAAAGCACCATTAGCACCATAAATACTTGCTCTATTTCTATAAGTTTGTTTAGGGAAATGCTCATTTTTATCAATTAAAATTGTTTCGTTTTTAAAGTTTAGTAACTCTTTAAAAAATTCTACAGGTGGTAAATAAAGTAAAGGAAATATTGCACCAGATTCCATTTCAAAATATTTATGTTTGCAATTAAAACCAACGAAAATAATGATAAATAAATGGCTTTCTTATGTAGCTGCGTTTTTTTTGTACTTAGTTTCTTTGCTGCCTTTAAGAGTGCTATATCTTTTGTCTGATTTTGCCTTTATCATTATTTTTCATGTTATTAAATACAGAAGAAAGGTAGTTAGAGAGAATCTAATAAACTCATTTCCAGAAAAAAGTGCAGAAGAAATTAATGGAATTGAAAAAAGATTTTTCAGTTATTTGGCTGATTTAATTTTTGAAACCATTAAAATGCTTTCTGTATCAAAAGAAGAGCTTTTTAGACGTTTTACTTTTACCAATACAGATTTAGTAAGAAATTTTGAAGACCAAAATAAGAGTTATTTATTTGCCGTTGGACATTATGGAAATTGGGAATGGTGTACTATTGTTACGCCTTTAATTGTTAAAAGTAAACCGCTTATTATTTATAAACCATTAAACAATAACGTTTTTAATGAGGTTTTTAAAAGGGCGAGAGAAAAAAGTGGAACAGTAATGGTGCGTATGAAAATGACTTTACGTGAGATGGCTCGTTTTAAAAATCAGCTAACAGTTACTGTTTTTGCCGCCGACCAAACGCCTGCTTTAGCAGACCCACATGAGTGGATAAAATTCTTAAACCAGCCTACGGCAATTTTTATGGGGATAGAAAAAATAGCTCGTTCTACAAACTACCCTGTTATTTTCTGTGATGTTGATAGAGTTAAAAGAGGTTATTATGCTTGCGATTTTAAATTGGTTCATGATAACCCAGCCACTACCACAGATAAAGAGATTACCTTAAAACATGCTAGAATTTTAGAGGACAGGATAAAACAAAAACCAGAATTTTGGCTTTGGTCTCATAAACGCTGGAAATTTAAACCAGCTGCAAATACAATTATTCATGAATTATCCTAAAGTTGCCGTTGTTATTTTAAACTGGAATGGAGAAAAGCATTTAGCAAATTTTCTTCCTTCGGTATTTAATAGTACTTATCCTAACATGGAAATTATTATTGGTGATAACGCATCAACAGATAATTCTTTAGACTTTCTTAAGAATAATTTTCCTTTAGTAAAAGTCATCGTTAATTATAAAAATTATGGTTTTGCAGATGGTTATAATCAAGTATTAAAACAAATAGAAACCGATTATTTTGTACTCTTAAACTCTGATGTTGAAGTTACGCCAAACTGGATAGAACCGGTAATTAAGATGATGGAAGCTGATGATAAAATAGCTATAGCGCAACCTAAAATACGGTCTTATTATAACAGAAATAGCTTTGAATATGCAGGTGCTGCCGGAGGTTTTATAGATACTTTTGCTTACCCTTTTTGTAGAGGTAGAATATTTGATACCATAGAGAAAGATTATGGCCAATATGATGATGAAAAAGAAATATTTTGGGCTTCTGGATGTGCTTTATTTATTAAAGCTAATATCTGGAAAGAAATAGGTGGCTTAGACGAACATTTCTTTGCTCACATGGAAGAAATTGATTTGTGTTGGAGAGCAAAAAACAAAGGATATAAAGTTATGTATTGTGGCTTTTCTACAGTTTACCACGTTGGTGGAGGAACTTTACAAGCAGAAAGCCCATACAAAACCTATTTAAATTTTAGAAACAATCTCTATCTCATTAAAAAGAACGAGCCTATTTCTCGTTCTATATTTTTAATTCCTTTTAGATTTTGCTTGGATTTTTTGGCACTTATCAAATTTTTGCTTGATAAAAAAGCAGATAATGCCTGGGCTATTTCTAAGGCGCATAGGCATTTTATAAGTGCTTTATTTGAAGGAAAAATCAAAAACAGCTACATCTCTCCACAACAAAACCTTGCTGGTAAATATCAAAATAGCATTGTTTTTGATTATTTTGTGAGAGGTAAAAAACTCTTCAAAGAAATCTGGAAATAACTATAAAAAGCTTTTTAGAGCTAATTCATAAGACATCAACCCAAAACCTGTTATGATACCTTTACAGTTTTTTGCCATCATGCTATGATGTCTAAACTCTTCACGAGCGTAAACATTAGAAATATGAACCTCAACAACAGGAGTTTTTATACCAGCAATAGCATCTGCAATAGCAACAGAAGTATGCGTATAAGCTCCAGCATTTAATACGATGCCATCATAATCAAAACCAATCTCATGCAGTTTATTAATGATTTCGCCTTCTACATTACTTTGGTAATAGCTTAACTCAACATCAGGATATTTAGCCAAAAGCTGTTTGTAAAAGCTTTCAAAACCTTCGCTACCATAAATTCCTGGTTCGCGTTTGCCTAATAAATTTAAATTTGGTCCGTTGATAATTTGTATCTTCATCACTTCAAACTTATCATTAAAAATTCAAAAGATAAAGTGGAATGGCAATCATTTAAAAAAGGATTTAAATCTTTTTTGAAGTTAGAGAAATCCCTATCAGAAAATTCTGTTCAGGCTTACATACGCGATGTAGAAAAGCTGGTTCAGTTTTTAGAGATGAAAAGCCCATCGGTTTCTTTATTAAAAGCTGAACCTCAAGACTTAAGAGATTTCATTAAATGGATTACCGAGTTAGGAATGTTAGCTACTACACAGGCTAGAATTATTAGTGGCATTAAGGCCTTTTACAAGTACTTAATCTTAGAAGATTTATTAGAAATAGACCCTTCTGCATTATTAGAAACTCCAAAAACAAGAAGAAAACTGCCAGAGGTTTTAAGTGTTCATGAAATAAATTTATTACTCGATGGTTTAGATTTATCAAAACCAGAAAACACCAGAAATAAGGCTATGTTAGAGATTTTGTATGGCTCAGGACTTCGTGTTAGTGAGTTGGTAAACCTCAAATTATCAGACTTATATTTGGATTTAGAATTTATAAAAATCAAAGGAAAAGGTAATAAAGAAAGGTTAGTGCCTATTGGAAGTTCTGCTTTAAAATATCTTCAAATATATTCAGATACCGTTAGAAATCATCTGGATATAAAAAAAGGTCATGAGGATTTTATATTCCTAAACAAAAGAGGCACAAAGCTATCCAGAGTGATGATTTTTATGATTATTAAAGATTTGGCAAAAGCTGTAGGTATTAACAAAACTATTAGTCCGCATACGTTTAGACATTCTTTTGCTACGCATTTGATAGAAGGTGGTGCAGACTTAAGAGCTATACAAGAAATGTTAGGTCATGAAAGCATCACTACAACAGAAATTTATACCCATCTAGATAGAGACTTTTTAAAACAAACCATTACACAATATCACCCAAGAAGTTGAGCTTTTATAAAACGATTGTTATTGTTTAAATCTTTGATAATTTGAGCTTTAAAGCCTTTTTTCTGGATAAGTTCTTGTGTTTCTACTGCTAAATTTTGATTAATCTCAAAAAACAATAATCCGTTTGGATAAAGATTTTTTAGTGCAAAATCAGCTATTTTATCATAAAAAATCAAGGGGGCATCATCTTCAACAAATAAAGCTAAATGTGTCTCAAAGTTTACTACATTATCATGCATATTTTGCTTTTCTGATAGTGCAATATAAGGCGGATTACTAACAATAATATGAAATTTAGGATAATCATCAGCTTTTAAAGCCAAAGCGTTATCTTTTTTAAAGTGTACCTCTACCCCATTCTCTTTAGCATTTGTGTAAGCAATTTTTAAAGCTTCTTCGCTTATATCAATAGCATGAACTTGAGCGGTTTTTAAGTTCTTTTTTAAGGATATTGCTATGCAGCCACTACCGGTTCCTACATCTAAAATTTCTTGATTTGATGTTCTTCCGCATTCTTGAAGCATCATGTAAACCAATTCTTCGGTTTCTGGACGTGGAATAAGCACATGTTCATTCACTTTAAATTTCAAGTTGTAAAAATAGGTGTAACCCAAAACTTGTTGAAGCGGTTGTTTTAGTGCTAGTTTTGTTAAATAATCTTCAAATAATTCTTTTTGTTGTAGCTCGGGTAAATGTGCTAAATCTTCGCTTATCCACTTAAAAAGAGCATTTATTTCATTTTTTTCATAAATGTTCTTAAGTGCTTCCTCATAATCGACTTTAATAGCTTGCTTCTTTAACATGAATTTCTTTAAAAAGTGGCAAAGTAAATAAAAATGTAGAACCTTCTCCTTTTTTACTTTTTATTTTAAAATCGCCATTGTTTTTTTTAATAAATTCTTGACTAAGGCTTAAACCTAAACCGGTACCTTTTTCTTCGTTTAATCCTTTAGTTGTGTAAAAGTTACATTTTAGTATTTCTTTAATCTCTTTTTCTGTTAAGCCTATACCAGTATCGGTTATAGAAATTTCTGCAAAACCATCATTCTTTGCACATAAAACTTCAATCTTACCTTTATTCTGTGTAAATTTTAATGCGTTATTAATCAGATTTCTAATTATAATCTTAGTCATCTCTTTATCGGCAAATAATTTAAAATCTTCCTGAACATCTATTTTTATGTAAAGATCTTTTTTAATAATATTATTTCGCTCTAAGGCAATATTATCTTCTATAATAGGAAGTATATAAAATGCTGTTTTCTGAATTTTTTCCTCTCGCATTTGACTTCTTGACCATACCAAAAGATTATCTAATAGGTTTGAGGTTGAATTAAATTGATATTTTAACTCCGCTATTAAGATTTTAGATTCTTGCTCGTTTAATAAATTATCATCTAACAAATTTAAAGTGCCTTTTAGAGATAATAATGGCCCTCTTACGTCATGAGAAATAATAGAGAAGAATTTATTTTTCAGGTTATTTAAATCTTCCAATTCTTTCTTTTGCTTAATAATTTCTTCGTTCTGTTCTTTCAATATCTTATTATTTATTTTGGCTTTTTTACCGCTTTTATATAGCCTAAATGATAGAAACAGTGCTGTTAAGGAAAAAATAAGAATGGTATATATTAAGAAATTTCTACTTTCTATTTTGAGTTCTTTATTTAGATTTTGCAACTTCAAATCTTGATTTTCTAAATGCAAACTATCTAATATAGTTACAACGGGCTGATTTCTGGGTATGCTTATTTCAGCAAATAACTTACTGTTTTTAACATTCCAAACGTTAAAAAAACTGATTAAAAAAATAAATATTAAGATGGTATATTTTTTAATGGTCATTAAATTGTATTAAATATTTTTAAATAAAAGCCTAAAAGACTAATTACTATCTTTGATACGTGACTAAAGACGAAATAGTTATACAAAGAGCATTAGAATTAGCAAAATTAGGTGCCGGATACGTAAGTCCTAACCCTATGGTAGGTGCTGTAATTGTGTACCAAGGCAAAATTATAGGCGAAGGTTATCATCAAAAATATGGCGAAGCACATGCTGAAGTAAATGCTATTAAAGATGTATTTTTAAAATATCAAAACGCTTCAGAAATACTAAAACAGGCAACTATTTATGTGACCTTAGAGCCTTGTGCGCATTTTGGTAAAACCCCACCCTGTTCTGATTTAATTATTCAACATCAAATACCAAAAGTGGTTATAGGTTGTAAAGACCCTTATAATAGAGTTAATGGTAAAGGAATAGAGAAGTTAAAAAATGCAGGTATAGAAGTTATATCAGGTATTTTAGAAAAGGAATGTTTGCAACTTAATAAACGTTTTTTTACCCGAGTTGAGAAGCAAAGACCTTATATCATCTTAAAGTGGGCCCAAACATTAAATGGCTTTTTTGCTACCAAAGATGGTTCGCAGAAATGGATAAGTGGTAAAGAAGCTAAAATGCTGGTACACCAGTGGAGAAGCGAAGAAGATTGTGTATTGGTAGGAAAAAAAACTGCTGAAATTGATAATCCACAATTAAATGTAAGATTAGTAAGCGGAAGAAATCCTAAAAGAGCAGTTATCGATAGGGATTTAAAATTGGATGAAAAGCTCCACCTTTTTGATAATTCTATAGAAACTTTTGTATTTAATAAAGAACTTACAACTATAAAAGACCAATTAAAATACATCAGCATAGAAGATTTTGACTATTTTTTGCCTCAGTATTTACTTTATCAGTTGTATTTACAAGATATACAATCTGTTATTATAGAAGGTGGAATTAAAACTTTACAAATGTTTATTGCTGCTGGTTTATGGGATGAAGCTAGAATTTTCATCTCTCCTATCACATGGGAAGATGGTTTAAAAGCACCTGAAATTAATGGTATTCAAGAAAGCTTAACCGATATTGGCAAAGATAAATTATTAACGCTTACACCTCAACATCCATGATATATTTAGCTATTGCTATTTTATGTAGCGTTACCGTAAGTATCAACTTAAAATTACTGAGAAGATATTACACAAATGCTTATCAAGCCATTGTTTTTAATTACCCAACAGCCGCATTGTTGTGTTTTTTGTTTTTCAAACCCGATTTAAGTATCATTCCTACCATACCAGATTTTACGCTTTACTGTATCACATCAGTTTTGTTATTATCTATTTTTTATTTTATAAGTAAAAGCATAGCCACTTCTGGTATCATTATAACCGTAATAGCACAACGCTTATCATTGGCTTTACCAATAATTGCATCGTTTTTATTATTTAATGAACAATTAACTCCTATAAAAATTATTGGTCTTACCATTGGTTTTATGGCTATTTTAGCTTCTAAGCCCGATGGTAAATTTTCTTTAAAGGATTTGAAATTTTGGTTTCCTATTATTGTTTTTTTAGGAACTGGAATTATTGATATTCTTTTTAATTTTTTAACCAAAATTGAGGGAATAAGCTTTACAAGCTCTTTATTTTATGTTTTCTCTATTGCTACTATTCTGGCTTTTAGTAGTTTGGCTTACCAGAAAATAAATGGAACTTTAAAATTTCAAACCCGAGCTGCCTTAGCAGGTATTGTTTTAGGTTTTTTAAATTTTGGTTCTATCTACTTTTATATTTTTGCGCTTCAGATAGAAAAAAATCGCCCCTCTGTTGTATATGCTGCATTAGATATAGGTGTTATAATTTTAGGTTCTTTAGCAGGTTTAATTTTATTTAAAGAACGCCTCAATGTACTTAATAAGATAGGTTTATTTTTAGCTATTATATCGATCATAATTCTCACGTTTTCTTAATGTTTTTTGAGGATACATACCAAACTATACAAGCACCATCCGAAGGTATTTTTAGAGATAAAGGAAGCAAGTTTATAGCCTATGCTCATCCCTTTTTAAAAGAAAATGATTTAAAAACCATTATTGCTGATTTAAAAACAGCACATCCAAAAGCCAGACATCATTGTTATGCTTACAGGCTTACACCGGATAAAAATATTTATAGAGTTAATGATGATGGAGAACCCTCTGGTACTGCCGGTCGGCCTATTTTAAATGTTTTACTTTCTAAAGAGCTCACCAATATTTTAGTAGTGGTTGTAAGGTATTTTGGAGGTACTTTATTAGGTGTGCCAGGCTTAATAAACGCTTATAAGACAGCTACAGAAGATGCGATTTTAAATGCTCAAATCATAAAAAAAACTGTAAATGATGTTTATGAATTAAAGTTTAATTATTTATTGATGAATGACGTCATGAAAATCATCAAAGAAGATAGACTAGAAATCTTGAGCCAAGAATTTGATTTACATGTAATTATAAACCTTAGTATTAGAAAAGTCGAGCTCAACAAAATCTTATCAAAATTTGAAAGCTTAAGAGATATACAAATGAAATTTTTATACACTATATAATCTCTGCAATCTCCTCAATATCAATAATATATTTGTTTTGTATTAAAAAATCAAAAAGTGGTTTTGCTTCTGGCGATACTTCAACATTTTTGGTAGTAACCGTAGTTTTATTTTTAATATCGCGGTAAGGATAGGTTAAAAGTTTTACATTTCTACTAAACAAATCGCTGATATAAGCTAATAACTCATTCGTGTAATTTTCGCCATAATACTCTGATTTAAAAATGTGTTGTAAATTAGAAATATTGGTAGTAATACCTACACTTTTAGGCTTAGCCAAGGCTAAATATTTTGCTAATTTATTATGCCTATTAAAATTAGATACAATAACATAATGACCTTTTTCAGAAATTTCTCTGGCTCTTTTAGCTACTCTTTTTAATAAATCTTCGTCACTTTTATCAGCATGCTCCATCAAATTATTCAAAGTAAGCTCGGCAAGGGTAACCAGCTCTGTATCAACAATATCTAAAGTAGATTTGTACTGATTAACTGCATGACTAAAAAGATTAAAATCTGGCAATACTTTTTGGTTAAAGCGAGTACGCAAAATCATGATATGCTTTTTATACATCAAATCTTTAGCTTGTTTTGCTTTAGCATGATGATCAAAAATAGCTGCGCTAGAAAAGCCTTTTTGTATCAAATATAAGTTTACCAAAATATCATCCAAAAACTCAAATACAGGACCTTTTAAGCTAATCAAATCAATTTCTACCGAGCCCTGCGATAAGTTATCAGCCAAAGATTCTATCATAGCCTTTGGATTATGATAAAGATGGAAAGCTGCATAAACTAAATTTACGCCTAAAATTCCTAAAACATTTTGTTGCAAACTGGCATCACTATCTAATAAGCGCACATGAAAAATAATTTCATGCGGCGGACCGTAGGGTTCTAATTGAAATTTTATGCCCAGCCAACCATGCGGATCGTTAGTTTTATTATAATTGAGTGTAGTTACTGTATTTGCAAAAGCGAAAAAAGTTTTGGTTTGATATTTATCTCCAAACAATCTATCGCCCAAGAGTTTAAATTCATAATCAAGCATTTTTATTAATCTTGATTTAGATACGTACCTTCCGGATTCTTCCTGACCGTAAATTTCATTACTAAAAGTCATATCGTAAGCAGACATGGTTTTGGCAATGGTACCAGATGCGGCACCAGCTGTAAAGAAGTTTCTAGCTACTTCTTGTCCGGCTCCAATTTCTGCAAAAGTACCGTATATATTTGGGTCAAGATTAATTGTTAAGGCTTTTCGGCGGGTATCCAGAATTTCTAAACTCATGTCCAAATTTAGTAAATAATGTTGATTTTGAAGTAAAAAAGCAATCCCGTTTCTGTTAACAAAAACGGGATGCCAATCAAAAAAACTAAACCTAAAAACTATGATTAACTTATTGCAATTTCTCTGGATTGTATTTTAGCCTCTTCTTTTTTACCAATAGTTACCTGTAATATACCATCTTCGTATTTAGCATCAATCTTAGCAAAATCTACTGTTTCTGGTAAAGTAAATGATCTTGCAAAAGCGTTATAACTGAATTCTTTTCTGGTAACTTTTCTATTTTCACTTTCTGTCTCGGTGGCTTTTTCTCCAGAAATTTTCAAAATATTTTTTTCCAATTGAAGCTTAAAATTTTCCTTTTTTAAACCTGGCGCTGCAACTTCAATGGTGTAAGACTCTTCGTTTTCAAAAATATTAACAGCCGGAACCTTATTTAATGTACTGTCATTATAATAATTGTCTCTAAAAAAGCTGTCAAATAAATCATTAAAAGGCGAATAGTTTCTTACACTGTTTTTTTCGTTGTTAAATTTTACTAAAGTCATTTTTATATCCTCCTTATAAATTATTTTAAATTTGTTTACGTTTAAAGATGAATCAACTCTAATACCAATGGTGATTTTGAGTTCAAAACAAGACTTTTTGTCGTTATTAAATTAATTTTACTGACTTTATTGCAGTCATATATGAAAATAGAAGAAAATATTACAGCTTTTAATTATAAAACTCCTATCCCTATCAGATTTGCGGATATGGATATGTTTGGCCATGCTAACAATGCTGTTTACCTTACTTATTTTGAACAAGCTAGGTCTGCTTATTGGAAAGATGTTATAGAATGGGATTGGAAAGCAACCGGAATTATATTGGTAAAATCAGAAGTAGAGTACTTAAAACCTATACTTTTGGAAGATAAAATAACAGCTTGTGTAAAAACCACCAGAGTTGGTAATACTAGTTTTGATATTGCTTATTTGCTTTACGCGGAAGAAGAAGATCAGTTTATTTTAAAAACAATTGGCAAAACTACACAAGTAGCTATTGACTATCAAACGGGTAAACCTATAGCTATTCCACAAGCAGAAAAAGCTAAAATGATTGCTTATGACAACCCAGAAATATAATGTTTATAGAAAATTTTGAGGTTAGAGATTATGAATGCGATTTACAAGGAATTGTAAATAACGCCGTTTATCAAAATTATTTAGAACATACCCGACATCAATTTTTAAAGCATAAAGGTTTAGATTTTGAAAAGCTACATCAGCAACATATAGACCCTGTAGTTTATCGTATAGAGATAGACTATAAAAAACCGTTAAAAAGCGGTGATAAATTTTATGTGAGTTTAAGTTTAGAGCGTGATGGAAATCTAAGATTCATCTTCTATCAAAATATTTATAAAGCAGATATATTGATAGCAAAAGCTAAGGTTGTAGTAGTTTTTACCTCATTTGGCAAACCTATAATTGCACCCAAAGAGGTTATAAATCACCTGGATATTTAACATACAAAATGTAAAAAACACCAGGTATTTATGATATTCTTGTTTGATGATAAAAAAACATCAAATTCTGTATGGTTTTTAAAGATAAAAACCTGCCCTAAGTGCTATTCTTTGATAATTATTTCTAGTTTTTAGATTTTGTTGTACAGTGCCATAACGTTGGTCTCGGTAACCAATACTAATCATCACACCTGCATTATTGCTTAAGCCAATTTTAAGTCCAATACCTGCGGCAAACACTGTTCCTCCTTCATAAGAAACACCAGTAATGGTATTTTTAGTTCCGTTAAAGCCATAGCCAAAGTCAGTAAAATAAAATGGTACAAATTGTTTACCTGCTCTAAAATCGCCACGAATAGTACCTATTACCGGGAAAAACGTTTGTGTAGCATATAAATCTATACCAGCACCTAATCCGGTAAATAAAAACTGATTGAACTTATAACCATTAATAGTTTGAAAAGAAAAAGCAGAGGTGTTTACATTAAGTTCACCCGTGTTCTGTGAAGCTAATGGCCCTAGCTCTGTAAAATGTCCAAATCCTTTTTGCTTGATATTAAAAACTGGAGGAATTTCTTCTTCTGTAATTTCTTTAATTTCATTAGCTTCAAAAACATATAGATTTCTATCTACCGATTGAATACTTATTTTGTCTTGTTCTTTGCTGATGATTTTACCACGAATTACCCATCCATTAAGTAAATAAATAACATCTTCCTTTTTCTGTGCTAAGCTTTGGAGACTAAGTAAAACAATAAAAATGGTAGAAAATAGTTGAAGCTTCATAATTGATAATGAGAGAAATAATTAGTTTCCGGCCCAGGTTTTAAATGCAGCTACCCTTTCTCTACTCACTATAAAATCATTTACTGCATTACCACTATTTAGGGTAAGTTTTAATCTTCTGTTAGTATAAAGTTTAATATCTTTAATAGCATCAATTCTGGCAATAACTTGCCTATTAAGTCTAAAAAATTCTTTTTCGTTTAAAAGCTCCATCAAGCTATCTAAAGTATAGTCTATTGGGAAAGCTTTCCCGTCTTTAGTGTATAAGTAAACAGATTTATCATCAGACAAAAAATAAGCCACATGGTTTACATCAACAAAAAACATTTTATTACCTATTTTAATCAGAAAGCGGTTTTTATATGTTGATGCTGGAATATCTAATAAATTTTGTTGTGCGGTTAGGGTGGCGTTTGTATAAGTTTCAAGTTTATGGAGCGCTTGCTTGAGACTTTTAAGCGTTACTGGTTTTAATAAATAATCGATACTAAATAATTCGAAAGCTTTTAAAGCATAATTTTCATAAGCGGTTGTAAATATTACTGGACATGTAATTTCTACATCATGGCTAATATTAAAACTTAAACCATCAGACAACTGGATATCCATAAAAATACAATTTGGCATTGGATGATGTTTAAGCCATAAAACTGCACTTTCTACACTATCACAGGTCTCGGGTTTTTCTATATGAGGATAATGCTGAGATAATAAATTAACTAATCTTTCTGCTGCAAGTGGTTCATCTTCAATGATTAAAAACTTCATAGTTTTCTACTTTTAAAACAGGTAATGTTATTTCAAAATAATCATCCTGGTTTTTCACAGTAATTTCCTTTCCACAGATTATTTTATATTGTTGATTGATGCTTTTTAAACCTATCTGACTAGAGTTTTCTAGAATTTTCTTAGGCTGATAATTGTTTCGCACCATCAATATGTTATTTTCTATAACAATATCTATGATAAGTGGTTTTGATGAAGATGCAATATTGTGTTTTATTGCGTTTTCTATTAAAATTTGAAGGGTTGCAGGTACGATATAGGTGTTTTCTAAGTGATGTTTATCAAAAGAAATATGAAACTTTATAGCTTCTGCAAAGCGTTTTTTTAACAGAAAAATATACAAATCCATCACTTTAAGTTCGTCTTGAAGACTTACCAGTTCTTTTTCCTGATTTTTTAAGATATAACGATAAACTTCAGAGAAACTCTCTATAAACTGATTGGCTTCTTCGCTTTTATTCATGATAAGAGAGGCCAATACATTAAGATTATTGAATAAAAAATGAGGATTGATTTGTGTTTTAATTTGCTGTAGCTGAGCTTGGATTTTTGCTCTTTTCAACTCCTCTGCTTCTAATTGTTTAGCTCTTAATTGCTTAAAGAAATATACGATGGAGTTAATACAATGTAAGAATAAATTGATTCTAAAAGCAAGTAAGAGGGTTAATTTAATTTCTGTTTGGATTTCTGTAAGTTGATAGCCTGAATACCAAACACCAGCTATCGCAATTACAGCAATTGCCGAAATAAGCGTTAGTGGTAAACTGATGATGAATAAAATAGTTAGGAATTTAACAGCCGATTGGGTTTTAAAATAGCGCTTTAAAGTTTGCTCTGCCAATCTGCTTAACTCCCAAACAAAAAATACAATAAGCAAAAACGAAAGTATTAAGGCTTCTGATGAAGCCTTAACTTGATAATGATTGAAAAAGTCTGTAAAATAAGTATTGATGTAAGAATAAAATCCTAAAGCTAAAATAATCAGATACCTATATTTTAAACTAAACATATTAGAAATTTCTTACATCAATACTATGAATTTTTCTTGATTAATTAACTTGCTGGTAACAATACTTGATCTATTACATGTACCACACCATTGGTAGTAATGATGTCTGCTGCAGTGATATTAGATGGAGTTGCATTACCAACACCTTTAACTTTTGCTCCTCCAGATAAAGTTATGGTTACCCTACCGCCATTTAAGGTAGCAGGTGTAGCACCTTCCGTTAAATCTGTAGACAATACTCTTCCCTGAACAACATGATAAGTTAAAATACTTGTTAAAGTAGCTGGATCAGCCTGTTGGATAGCGGCAACTGTTGCAAAGTTTGCATTAATAAAAGCTTGATTTGTTGGTGCAAATACAGTTAGTGGTCCTGCTGCTGATAATGCTTCTGCTACATTGGTAGTCCCTTCACTAGCTCTTAATACTGCAGCTACTAAATAACTTAAATTAGCATTGCCTTGTGCTGCTTGCACAATGTTGCCTACTGCTGGCATTAAAACTTTATTAATTACATGGATAATACCATTAGAAGCTTGTACATCTGCTTGCACTACTTGTGCGCCATTTACAAAAACTCCTCTTTGATCTTTAGTAACAAAAACATCTGTCTCTGCTAAAGTTTCTACTGGAGTGTTTGCAGCCGTAGGAATAGCAGAGGAAGTAATTCCACTTCCTACTACGTGATAAGTTAAAATAGAAACTAAAGTTTCTTTTGATAATGCAGAAACTGCTGCCTCATTTGCAAAACCTGCTGCAATAAAAGCATCATTGGTTGGTGCAAATACAGTTAAAGGTCCTCTTCCGCTTAAAGCTTCTACGAGCTCTGCTTTTACAACCGCAGCTTCTAAGAAACTAAAGTTAGGATTGTTTACCACCAATTGTACAATATTATTTTGTACCGGTGCAGGGTCATCGTCTTTTTTACATCCCGTAAAAGAAACTGTTACTAGAATTAGGCTGGCTATGATGCCTAATTTCATCCATTTTTGTGTTGTTGTGCTTTTCATGATTTTCATTTTTTTAGTTATGATGAAATAACTTAAAAGCCGAAAATTAGATTTGCTTAACCTACTGAAGACGCCATTTTAATGGATGAATTGTACATATTTAAAATCCAAATGTTTTTAAAAATTCCCTTCGGATAGATGTTTGTTTATCCGAAGGGAGAAAATTACAAAGCTTTTAACCAAGCTTCGGCCATAAGTTTTGCACCAGCTAAAGATGGATGAACACCATCATAAGTCCAGTAAACGCCGGGGGCAGTTTTTTGTGCTTCATCAAAAACTTTTTGATACGGGATAAAAACAGCTTGAAATTCTTCCGCTATTTCTTTAGCTGCCTTTCTATATTCATCAAAAGCCGGATACCAAGATTCATCAACAGCTTTAATACCTTTAACCGCAAATGGTTCTCCTATAATCAATTTAACGTTGGGTAAGCTCTCTTTTGTTCTGTTTAATAAAGCTCTAAAATCCTTTTTATAGGTTTCTATAGTGCCATCATGTTTACCATTGTGCTTATGCCAATAGTCGTTAACACCAATTAAAATACTCAAAACCTGAGGTTTTAGCTCTAAACAATCCTTATCCCATCTTTCTGCTAATTGGTACACTTTATTTCCGCTGATACCCTTATTGTAAATTTTAAGTCCTTTATCTGGATGTTTTAAAAGCATTTCTGCTGCTGCTTGTACGGCATAACCTCCGCCTAGGCTATTAGGTGTGTTAAAATTTAAATCATCCTTTTTTCTACCAGCATCTGTAATAGAATCTCCTTGAAAAAGGATAACATCTCCTTTTTGGAGTTTTATACCTGAGGCTTTGGGCATAGCCGCCTGCACAATTTCTGGAATACTTAAAGCTAAAACACCTGCCATAGAGGTGCCTTTTAAAAATGCTCTTCTTTTTATCATGGGGTTTATGATTGATTTTATATCTACTAGTATTGTTTTAGACTTTCTATTTAAATTATCTGATGCTATTTCTTAGCAAACTTGTATGGCTTGAAATTTATCTTTTACTGAAATACAATTTTATATTTTAGTAAAATACAAAATCAGATTATTTTCTTTAAAACCATCTTATAATGCTGTATACCAGCCTCCTCAAAAATATCACCTACCGTTTGAAAGTCAAATTTCTGATATAAACCCATAGCTGTTATTTGTGCATGTAAATAAACATACTCAGCATCTTTGGGCAAATCTGCCAAAACAGTTTTAAGCATAGCCTGCGCTACTCCTTTACCTCTACAAGATTTTAATACAGCAAAACGCTCTAATTTATAGCCTTTATCTGTTTTTCGCCATCTGCAAGCACCTGCCGGCTTACTCTCTAAAAAAGCTAAAAAATGATGAGAAACATCTTCATTTTCCCATTCTAGCTCTGGCGGACAGTTTTGTTCTACTACAAAAACTTCTTTTCTAATAGCAAAAACTTTATCTAGTTCTTCTTGGGCGGTAACCTTCTTAACTTCTATCATACCTTAAACTTATCTTATTCTGGCATTTTAAGCAAATAAAAAAGGGTAGAATTTCTTCTACCCTCTCCTCTTATTTTATGTTTATTAAAGTTTTGAATTTGCGTCTAAGCAATTTAAATCTTCAAATGCCGCGGTTAAACGCTTTACAAATTGCTCTTCACCTTTTCTTAACCAAACTCTTGGATCGTAATATTTTTTGTTTGGAGAATCATCACCTTCAGGGTTACCAATTTGACCTTGTAAGTAACCTTCTTTTCCTTTGTAGTAGTTTAAAATACCTTCCCAGAATGCCCATTGCATATCTGTATCAATATTCATTTTGATAGCACCGTAAGAAATAGCTTCTCTAATTTCTTCTTGTGAAGAACCAGAACCACCATGGAATACAAAGTTGATAGGTTTCTCTGCATCTAAACCAAACTTTTGTTTAACATACTCTTGAGAGTTATGTAATATTACAGGCTGTAGTTTTACGTTTCCTGGCTTATAAACACCATGTACGTTACCAAACGCTGCTGCAACAGTAAATCTATGGCTTATTTTGCTTAACTCCTCGTAAGCGTAAGAAACTTCTTCTGGCTGGGTATATAGTTTTGATGAATCTACATCAGAATTATCAACACCATCTTCTTCACCACCGGTTACACCTAATTCTATTTCTAATGTCATCCCCATTTTGCTCATGCGCTCTAAATAGGTTTTGCAAATTTCTATGTTTTCTTCAATAGATTCTTCAGATAAATCTATCATGTGTGAAGAAAATAATGGTTTACCATGTTGAGCATAAAATTTCTCTCCAGCATCTAACAATCCATCTAGCCAAGGTAATAATTTCTTAGCGCAATGGTCGGTATGCAAAATAACGGCAACACCATAATGCTCTGCTAATAAATGTACGTGTTGTGCAGCAGAAACACCACCTAAGATACATGCTTGTAATTTATCATTATCAAGAGATTTACCTGCGTAAAATTGCGCTCCTCCGTTAGATAGTTGCACAATAACTGGCGAATTAACAGCTTTAGCTGTTTCCATTACAGCGTTAATAGAATTTGTACCAATCACATTAACAGCAGGTAAAGCAAACTGATGTTTTTTTGCGGCTTCAAATAATTCTTGAACTTGCTCTCCGGTAATTACCCCTTTAAAATCTTTTAAACTCATTTCTATTTCAATTTTTCTAAGACTCGAAGTTAAAAAAATTTATTAAACCGGCTGAATACTTATTGAAAATAAGCCTTTTGTAATTTCTATACTCACTAAAAAACATTAGAGGTTAAGTATTCATCAATTTTTTGTTTATTTGCATTCTCACTTTTTTAAAAGAATGGCTTGGTTTAAAAGAAGTACAAAAGGAATATTTACCTCTACAGAGGATAAAAAAGAAGCACCAGATGGCGTATGGAATAAGTGCCCTAATTGTAAAAAAGCACTCCATTACTCTGAGCAGGTTGAGCATAAATACGTTTGCCAGTATTGTAATTATCATTTAAGAGTAGGTTCTAAAGAGTATTTTGAGATTTTCTTTGATGATAATGCTTTTGCAGAGTTATTTGGCAATTTAACCTCTGGAGATCCACTTAATTTTACAGATACGAAATCATATAAAGACAGATTAGTTGAAAGTTACAAGAAAACTGGATTAAAAGACGCTATAAGAGCCGCACATGGCAAAATAGACGGCCAAGATTTAGTAATTGCTTGTATGGATTTCAACTTTATTGGAGGCTCTATGGGCTCTGTAGTAGGAGAAAAAATTGCTAGATCTATAGATTATTGTATCGAGCACAAAATCCCTTTCCTGATGATTTCTAAATCAGGCGGAGCAAGAATGATGGAAGCGGCATTCTCTTTAATGCAAATGGCTAAAACATCAGCAAAACTGGCTTTATTAAGCAAGGCAAAAATCCCTTACATTTCTTTATTAACAGACCCTACAACAGGTGGTGTAACTGCTTCTTATGCGATGCTTGGCGATATTAACATTGCAGAACCAGGGGCTTTAATCGGCTTTGCAGGCCCAAGAGTTATTAAAGAAACTATCAAAAAAGACTTACCAAAAGGTTTCCAAACATCTGAATTTGTTTTAGAGCATGGTTTCCTAGATTTTATTGTTGATAGAAGAGAAATCAAAAACAAACTCTCTACTTTCATCAGAATCATGAATAACTAAACAAAAAGAGCCGATTTTAAATCGGCTCTTTTTGTTTTACAGCTCTTGATAAGCGGCATTTATACTTCGCTCTATTCCTTGCCCCTGCCACTCTTCTGCACCGGGTATAACTTTCACTTTAGAAATATCTTCTAAACTTTTACCTGCTTTTTTCTCTTTAGCAACATATTCTAAAAGCTTTTCTAGATAATTTTGATGGGCTTTAATATCTTCTTGTGTTCCAATAATCTTTTGTGGCTCTAAAGCATGACCAAAAATATATTGCGTTTTTGCGTCGAAGGTATCCATAGCTTTATCCAAAACCTTAATCCAATTTTGGATATCTGCTCCTGCTGATTTATCGATATAAGGAAATCTTCTATTAAAAACTAAATCCCCGGTATGTACAGTATTTTGATTTTCAAAATGCACAAATGAATCTCCATTGGTATGCCCAGCTCCAAAATAATGGAGCTTGATATTTTCCTTATCTAATTTATAATTCCACGTGGTTTGAAAAGTTTTATCCGGTGCTAAAATCACGCTTTCTTTACCAGCTTTTTTAGCTTCTTCTGATACTCTAATTTGGTTTTTAGCAGAGTTTTCATGTGCCACCACATGTTTCACCAATCCTTTAAAAGCGATATTACCACTACTATGGTCGGCATGATGGTGTGTATTAATCAATAATTGAAAAGGAGTTTCATCATATCTTTTCCTCAACTCATCTATTAAATGTTGGGCCGGATTTGGAAACTGAGAGTCGACCACTACTATTCCACTCTTAGATTTTAAAAATGCAATAGTACCGCCTTGCTCTGTAAAAATACCTAAGTTATCGCTCAACATCCTGATTTGATAATCGGCCATACCTAACCAAGAAGCCCAAACTTTCCCTGGTATTTGTGAAGCTGCTACTGCTAAAGTTCCAGTTTTAATAAAATCTCTTCTTTTCATACGCTTAATAGTTTACAAGCATACTACAGTTGAGCAGGATAAAATGTTCTCAAAAAAAAGAGGCTACTTGTTGTAGACTCTATGATATTTAAAATGTCCCAGGTTCTTTATCAGGACCGATATGCCCTTTATGCGCTCTTGATTTGTTTGCTGGCGATACTGTAAACGTATCCTTACTATCTACAACAGGGTCTGGATTGTTATCTTTTATATCCTCATGCCCTTCTTTTAACAGCTCATCTTTTAACTTTAGCTCTTTTTCTTTCAGCTCGTTTAGCTTTTCTACTTTACTTTCCATAACATCATGTTTTAATTAATAGATTTTATACAGGACGTTAAAACAAATAGCTTGCCAGTAGATTTATAGCTTATATACTTCTTTAACCTTTTCTACCACATAATCAATCTCTTCTTTGGTATTAAGTTTCGAGAAAGAGAACCTAACTGATGGTCGGTTAGCATCTGCACCTATAGCTGTAAGTACATGAGAGCCAATATCTGTTCCGGATGAACATGCACTACCACCAGATGCCGAAATACCATTGATATCTAAATTAAATAAAAGCATATCTGCCATATCCATTTCAGGAAAGCAAACACTTAAAACAGTGTACAAGCTTTTATCAGGCGCTGTTTCTCCATTAAAATGGATATTTGGGATAACTGCTTTTAACTGTTCCATCATATATGTTTTGAGCGATTGAATATATTCTTGATGCTCTTTCATGTGCTCATGAGCTATAGAAAGCGCTTTAGATAAACCTGCTATACCATAAACATTTTCTGTTCCGCCACGCATATTACGCTCTTGCGAACCACCATAAATCATAGGATTTATTTTGATAGATGGATTTACATATAAAAAACCTACTCCTTTAGGGCCATGTAACTTATGAGCAGAACATACTACAAAATGTACTTTTAACTTACTTACATCAAAAGCATAGTGCCCCATGGTTTGCACTGTATCGCAATGAAAGATAGCGCCATATTGCTCACAGAGTTCACCAACCTTTTCAATATCAGTAATGGTAGCAATCTCGTTATTAGCATGCATTAAAGACACTAAAGATTTATCAGCTTTGCTTAATAGCTCTTCTAAATGAGTAAAATCGATATTTCCTTTGCTATCAATTTCCACATAAGAAAGTTTTATTTTACCTGTTTTCTCTAGCATCTCTAAAGTATGACCAACAGCATGATGCTCTATTTTTGAAGTGATGGCATGAGTAATTCCTAAATCCTGAATAGCAGAACGTATAGCCGTATTATCAGCCTCGGTACCTCCGGAAGTAAAAAATATATTTGCCGGAGCAGTATGAAGCAAGTTGGCTACGTTTTTCCTTGCCTTCTCCACAATAGTTCTTACTTCCCTACCATGCGCATGTATAGAAGACGGGTTGCCATAACTTTGCTCCATCACATCCATCATTGCTTGCATCACCTCTTTATCTAAAGGCGTAGTTGCGGCATTATCTAAATATACACGAGTCATTTCTTTATTGAGTGATTACTTATTTATTGATTGAGTGATTTTTGATTGAGTGAATATTTATTGAATGATTGATTGAGTTTTGATTGATTAAATATTTATTGAATGATTGATTGAGTTTTGATTGAATCACAAATTGTTTAGTTCTAGATTTAAAAATATCCGCAAATTCAGATTTACTTATTCTTTCCATTTATTAATCCTAATGAGTTATTCAATATACCCAATCTATCATTCAAAAATCAATCAACATTACTTCAATATCTCCTTAATATCTGCAATAATCTTATTTGCTAAGTTATCGGCAACAGTTTCAGAATCTCCTTCAGAATAAATTCTGATGATAGGTTCTGTATTAGATCTACGTAGATGTACCCACTGTTTATCAAACTCTATTTTTAAACCATCTATAGTAGAATAAGGCTGATTTTTATATTTCTCTTCAACTTGTTTTAGCAAGTTATCGATATCCATTTCTGGTGTAAGCGTGATTTTATTTTTTGAAATGAAATAAGAAGGATAGCTCTTTCTCAACAAAGAAATAGATTTACCATATTTAGCTAAATGTGTTAAAAACAAAGCAATTCCAACTAAAGCATCTCTTCCGTAATGTAATTCAGGATAAATAATTCCACCATTTCCTTCGCCACCTATCACTGCGTTTTCTGCTTTCATCAGGTTTACAACATTTACCTCACCTACCGCAGAAGCTTTATAAACACCACCAGCAGCTTCTGTAACATCTCTTAGCGCTCTTGTAGAAGACAAATTAGAAACGGTATTTCCTGGATTATTTTTTAAGATATAATCAGCAACAGCTACCAACGTATATTCCTCGCCAAACATAGAACCATCTTCACAAACAAAACATAGTCTATCAACATCAGGGTCTACAACAATACCTAAATCGGCTCTGTTTTGTACCACTACTTTAGAAATCTCTGTTAAATTTTCTGGTAATGGTTCTGGGTTATGAGGGAAATGCCCATCTGGCGTACAATAAAGTTCGTAAACAGTTTCTACTCCTAGAGCCTTCAACAATGCAGGAACAAAAATACCTCCAGTAGAATTAACGGCATCTACTGCAATTTTGAAATTAGCTTTTTTAATAGCTTCAACATCAACCAAAGGCAATGCTAAAATCTTATCAATATGCTTTTGAAGATAAGAATCGTCGAATTTAACCGTACCTAAATCATTTACATCAGCAAAGCTTAAAGCGTCACTTTCTGCAATTTCTAAAACCTTTTTACCTTCTTCATCATTGATAAACTCACCTTTATGGTTTAATAATTTTAAGGCATTCCACTGTTTTGGATTGTGGCTAGCAGTTAAAATAATACCTCCACCTGCTTGTTCATCCGGTACGGCAATTTCTACCGTTGGGGTAGTAGATAAACCTAAATCTATAACATCAATACCCAAACCTTGTAAAGTACCTACCACAAGGTTTCTCACCATCTCGCCAGAAATACGAGCATCTCTTCCTACTACAATTTTCTTATTTCCACCTTGTTGTATTACCCAACTACCAAAAGCAGCTGTAAATTTCACCACATCAAACGGGGTTAAAGCGTCTCCAGCCTTACCACCTATAGTACCTCTTATTCCTGAGATTGATTTTATTAAAGTCACGATCGTATATTTTGGGCAAAAATAAACATAAGCATTTGCAATTCTTAATATTGGGGATAAAAACAAATTGAAAGCTTAATTAGCTATATTTGCAACAATTCTAATATTGATATTTATGCCGAAAAAGTGGTTTCAAAATTGGTTTAACTCGCCTTTCTATCATATTCTTTACAAACAAAGAGACGATGAAGAGGCAGAACTTTTTATTGATAACCTTTGTACTTTGCTAAAACCTGCCAAAGACTCAAGAATGTTAGACATTGCTTGTGGAAGAGGCCGGCATGCCATTTATCTGAACAAAAAAGGCTTTGACGTTACCGGGATAGACCTTTCTATTGCCAATATAAAATACGCACACTCTTTTGAAAATAGTCGCTTGCACTTTTTAGTGCATGATATGCGCCATCTATTTTACATCAATTACTTTGATTTTGCTTTTAACCTATTTACCAGCTTTGGTTATTTTGAGACAGAAAAAGAGCATGTAAATGCGCTTAAAAGTTTCTGTAAATCGCTTAAAGCGGATGGAAAATTAGTTTTTGATTATATGAACAGTCAGAAAATCATCAATAAACTAGTTTTAAGAGAAATTAAAGATGTTGACGGTATAGAGTTTCATATCAGCAGAACGGTTAAAGATGATAAAATCATCAAAACCATAGATTTTGAGCATCATGCTAAACCATACTCTTTTAAAGAAGAAGTAAGAGATTTTAAACTTTCAGATTTTGAAAGGATGTTTAAACTGGCCGGCTTAGAAATATCTCATACCTTTGGCGATTATCAGTTAAATAAGTTTGACATCAATCAATCTGATAGACTTATTTTTGTTTGTAAAAAAATATGATAGAACAGCTTGTACAACTAGATCATCAGTTATTTTTTGCCATTAATAAAGGCTTAAGTAATCCGGTATTTGATTTTCTGATGCCAATTTTGCGTAATAAATATACTTGGATTCCACTTTATTTAGCTATTATATTTTTTGCTACCAAATGGTATAAAATGAAAGGCTTGTACTTGGTTATTTTCTTAGCCATTACAGTTTCTATCGCAGATTTTGGAAGTGCCAGTATTTTAAAATCTGCTTTCAAAAGAGTAAGGCCTTGCAATAATATAGAGCTTAAAGAACAAGTTATCAGTCGGGTTCCTTGTGGTTCTGGATTAAGCTTCCCTTCTACACATGCTACTGACCATTTTGCTATAGCTTTATTTCTGATTACCATATTTAGAAAACGCTGGAAATATACCCTTGCAACTGGTCTTATTTGGGCTGCTTCTATAGCTATAGCACAAGTTTATGTAGGAGTACATTTTCCTATAGATATTACTGCTGGCGCTTTATTAGGTTCTTTTATTGGTTTTGGTATAGCTAAATTATATCAAAAATATTTTGCTCTTTCTACGCAATCATGAATTATTTAATCATCCTTATCCTTACCACTGGGGCAATTATTGGCGGCTTTGCGGTATTCTTTGTTAAAAAAGATCATCCGCAAAGACTTAAACTTATTTTAGCTTTTAGTGGCGCTTATTTATTTGCTATAACTGTTTTACACCTTTTACCAGATGTTTATCAAGGTCATAACCATGAGGTTGGTTTATTTATTTTAGGAGGTTTTATCTTACAGATATTGTTAGAGCAATTTTCTGATGGTATAGAGCATGGGCATATCCATAAACACAGCCATCAAAAAAGCTTTCCTTGGGGCATCATGTTGAGTTTAAGTTTACATGCTTTTTTGGAAGGAATGCCCATTGCAGCGGCCAATAATCAAGAATTGGTTTTAGGAATTGCAATTCACCATATACCGGCTGCTTTTGCACTTGGAAGTGTTTTATTAAGCAACCACATTAGTAAACAAACAACCTCTATTTTGCTGGTTATTTTTGCTTTAATGTCGCCTTTTGGTTATTTATTTAGCTTTTCTCTTAAAAATGGAGCTTTCTTGGGCGAGTATTATTCTTCTATTATGGGTATTGTAATTGGTATATTTTTACATATCTCTACTACCATATTATTTGAATCTACGGTAGATCATCGTTTTACTTTAAAAAAGACTTTAGCGGTATCTTTAGGGATTATATTGGCTTTAGTGGGTTACTTTTTACACTAAGTTTACCCTCTAAACTTATCTAATAAATCGCTTAATTGCTTTGCTTCTTCTTCTGAAAGATTGTTTTTCAAAATATTGATGACATGAGTTTCCATTTGAATGGTTTCCAACAACTTAAGTCCTTTATCTGTAATGATGATATCAACCGCTCTCCTATCTTTTTTATTGATAGAGCGTTTAACCAGTTCTTTCTGAACCAAACGATCAACTATACGAGAGGCGTCAGACATTTTATCTAACATACGTTCTTTTAATAAGTTTATAGTGGCTGGATTAGGAAGTTGTCCCCTTAAAATTCTAAGAACATTATACTGTTGCGGAGTAATATTAGATTTATCTAATTCGCTTTTTAAATGATTGCTTAACCAACCATGTGTGTAAAGAATATTCACGATAGCTTTATTGTAAAAACTATCAAAACCTTTGCTAAATATCTCTTTTTCTAATTCCATAATTTAAGCAAGTTTACTTCTTTATATTTTTATCAGTCTTTTCCTTTTTATAAGACCAAGGGCAATGTTTACATCCGTTTTTACAGCAATAGCCACGCTTTAAATGATAAGCTTCTGTAAATACAAAATTACCATCTTTGTTAATATAATAATCAATATTTTCTACCAACATTAAAGCAACTTAACTACTAAATCCTTTTTAAAATATTGTTTAAGTGCCATACCATCACCATGTAAAGTCCAAATTTCTTTAGGTTTAACCTCTTTTATGGTATACAAAATATCGTTCCAATCTACATGGTCAGAAATATATAAAGCAGCATCATTACCTTTTTGTAAATATTTCCACCCGGATGCAAATACTCTGGCTACTCCTTTAGCTCTTATATAACTATTAAAAGTTAATGGTGGCACTAAATATACTTGTTGTAACTGATTTTGTTTTAAACTTTTTCTATTATATAATTGATATTTGCCTAATTGATATCCAGAAGCTTCGTAAAGCTGGTGTATTGGATAAATAGCGTAATGTACATGAACTTCTTTTTGCGGGCAAAACTGGTTTATTAAACTTGTAATTCTTTGTGCTTTACCTAAACCGTACACTCCAAGAATGATATTTTGTTCTATTTCATTTAACTTTTTTATCTCATCCTCTACGTTTGGATGTTGTATTTCTGGATTTGCGAAGGTTGTTTCGGTAATCAAAACATCGGCTTTAACCAATTCGGCTGGCTCGCAAGTAGCGTCTTCTTGTAACTTATAATCTCCAGTGTATAAATAAGAGCAGCCTAGATATTCCATTTTCACCATAGCAGAACCTAAAATATGCCCAGCTGGATAAAAAGTTAGCTTCACATCCTTAATAAAAAATTCTTGATAATAATGGATAATATTAAAGTCTTTAGCAGCTTGTTTTTTATAACGAAGCTCCATTAACTTTCTTGTAAATGAAGTACAATATACGTTATGGTTATTAGCCTTTGCGTGGTCACCATGTGCGTGAGAAATGACAGCATGTTGTACTGGCAATTGTGGATCTAAATAAAAATCGGCGTATCGGCAATAAATTCCCTCTGGTTTAAGGACTAAAAAATCATCTATAATCATTTCTGTTGAGCTAAAAGCACCAATTGATGATGTAATTTTAAAACCTGTGGTATGATATGTAATTCCTCATTATTAAGGATAAAAAAATCAGCCAGCTTTTGTTTTTCCTCTTCTGGAAGTTGCTTTTCAATGCGCTCTAAAACCTTTTCTCTACTAGTTTGGTCTCTTTCCATTACCCTTTTGATACGTAACTCAACCGACGAAGAAACTAAAATATTAGAATCATTGTCCAAATAAGATTTGCTTTCAAAAAGTAAAGCTGCTTCTTTTAAAACATAAGGTGCGCTTTGTTTCTCGCTCCAAAGTAAAAAAGCATCTTTTACAGCGGGATGAATGATAGCGTTTAAAGCGTTTAATTTTTCATTATCCTTAAAAACAATATCGGCTATGTATTTTCTATTTAGGCTAGTATCCGGAAAATAGGCAGAATCTCCAAATAAATTAACTATAGCTTGTTTAACAGCTAAATCACTCAACATCAATTCTTTGCCTACTGTATCAGCATAAAAAACAGGGATTCCTAAAAGTTCAAACAATTTACATATTGTGGTTTTACCACTACCAATACCGCCTGTAATGCCTACTTTCATCATTATTTAAGAATCATAAAATCTACCTGTTGCGGCATTACCTGACTTATCTTAACATAAGCATTTTTATTCTTGATAACAATCGGGAGCTTACTAGCTCCAGATTTCCTCCATAAGCTTAAATCAGCGGTTACATTAAAATCTTCTTCATTAATATCAGCATAATAAGAAAGGGCTACCATTACCGTAAGGGTAACCTTTTCAGGAATAATTTTAACCTGATGATATTCTGGGTTATTAACTACTCTAACTGGTATAGTGATAACTTTTTCCGTAAACTCTTCTACAGGTAACTGCATTTCTACAGAAAGCGGGAATAAGCTAATATTAGGTTCTAAAGGTTGTTTTAAATTTACTTTTGCAGCTAAAGAAGCATCTACATTTTTCTTTCTGAAGGTATCTGTTTCCCAATAACTAATACGCTGCAATTGTTCTAAAGGACCTGTTATGGTTATATAAGCTGGCTTTAATTGGATATCTTTTGATTGTCCAAACTGTTTTTTATAATTGACATCAGCAATAAACTTCACAGGTACCCGCTTAACTTTCCGAGTTGTAAAATCAAAGAAAAGGGTATCTGGCTGTACGCTGATGATTCTCTGTAAAGATGAAAATTGCTGGTTTATAGCTGGTAATTGCTCAGTAAAAGTTACGAAATGCTGCTTTTGTAATGAAGCTAAATCTACTTTAATCTCTTTAGAGCCTACCCCTATTCTATTAAATAAAAGCTGCCAACCAGTACCCTGTACATTTAGTATAACAGTATCAGACTGTAAAGGATAAAAAGCTTTGTTTTGAGGAAGATTTTTAAAGGTTACCAACGTTTTAAGCTGATAATCGTACTTAAGAGATAAAGAGTAAAACATCCAGGCGGTAACAGCTAAAAGTAAACAAGTAAAAAATATACTTATTCTTTTACGCTCTGCTGCAGATAACCGGATGATTGCCATAGATTAAAAATTAAGGCTATTTGTTTATTTACAACAAAAATGCCGTTTCGAATATATCAAAACGGTACCTTTAATTTATTTTTTTGATTAGCTATTTAAGCTTTTAGAAGATTCTAAAGAAACTGCCGCTTTTTCAAATCTAATTTTGCCACCACCTTCTGTTTCTAAAACAATGGTAGTTTCATTTAAATCAACAATTCTACCGTGTATACCAGCAGTAGTAATTACTTTATCTCCTTTTTTTAATTCAGCAACAAACTTTTTATGGTCTTTAGCTTTTTTCATTTGTGGTCTTATCATGAAAAAATAGAAAACCACTACGATTAATAGCATCGGAAGGAATTGCATTACCCCGCTACCTGCTTGTAATAAAACAAAATTTAACATATCTATCATTTAATTTATTGAGTTACTTCTCCTATAAGGTGTATTTGTGTAGTATTTGGAACTGTATTAGCCAAAATGGTTACCACTTTATCTTGTAAACCAACTTTACCTGCACTATCAAATACTACCGTAATTTTTGCAGTACCGCCTACTGCAATTGGCTCTTTTGGCCATTCTGGCACCGTACAACCACAAGTTGCACTCGCATTTAAAATAATTAATGGCGCTTCTCCAGTATTTTCAAATATAAAATCATGAGATACCTTCTCGCCGTCTTTTATCTTACCAAAATCATAAGTTCCTTCTTCAAAAGTAATAGCTGCCGCACCATCTGTTGATACGTTTGTGGTATCGGTACTATTAGCATCACTTTTTGTTGAACCATTATTGCTACATCCTGTGAAAAGAAAAATAGCAACGCCTAGTACTAAAAAACATTTTCTCATATCGCTTCTTAATTTAAACCTCTTCCGTATTTTCTTATTTTATTTTGGGAGCTCAATTCCTCAAATATTTTGTCTAAAATACCATTTATGAATGAATTACTCTTAGGTGTACTAAATTCTTTTGCTATTTCTAGATATTCATTGATGGTAACCTTAACCGGGATACTTGAGAAATATATCATTTCTGCTATAGCCATTTTCATGATGATAACATCCATCATGGCAATCCTATCTGCTTCCCAATTTTTAGTTTTACCAGCAATAAGCCCCTGAAAAGTGCTTTCGTTAGCAACAGTTTTATGAAATAAATCTGTGATAAACTCTTTATCCTCTGCCCAATTAGAACTAATTTGTGCTAATTTATGGTCTCCTTCTAAAGAAGAAAAATTCTTTAATGTTTTAGCTATCATGGCTTGTAAAACATCTTGATCTACTTGCCAATTGATATGCTTTTCTTCTAAGGCAGATTGCGCTAAAGAAGATTTTAAGATGATTTTCTTGAAAATAAATTTGATGATGTCTTTATCTGTATGTAAATCTTGGCCATCTGCCTTGATATATTCTTGATATTCTGTTGAGGCTTTTAAAGACGCAAATAAAGAACGAGCAAGTTCTGGATCAAAATCCCATGAAGTTTTGTACTTTTTTATAGCTTGTTGATAATCTTCAGACTCTAATAAAAGTTTTATAAATAGGTTGTTTAAAATTTTAAGATTCGGATTTAAATCCTCCTCCGAAGGCAAATGTTTATTAGCCCTTTCTATTGCATCAATATCTGCATATTGCACAACATCATTAATTAAAGCTAACAAGCCAATATACATTTCATAAACTTTATCTACACTTGCCAATAAGTTTTTCTCTTGCAGCCTGTAATCTGTAGATTCGGTTTGTTGAAACGCATACAGCGTTTGCATTACTTTTACTCTTAAATGCCTTCTATTTAACATATTTTAAAGAACGATCTGGTTTTTAAAAAACCTAATTTGTATATGGGTATAATTAATTTGATGATTTTATCTTTCTAATATCTGCAATTCTCTTTTCTGCTATTTTATTAGCAGCTAAATAAGTTGGAATTTCTTCTTGTTTTGATTTTCTTAACACTTCTCTGGTTGCCTCGTAAATATTTTCTGCCAATTGCATGGTTCTTTTTCTAGAGTAACCTTCTAATTCAGAGTAGCAGTTGATTAAACCTCCAGCATTAATTAAATAATCTGGCGCATATAAGATGCCTTTTTCTAAAAGTAGTTGCCCATCAGCTTTTTCGTCTGCTAATTGGTTATTGGCAGAACCAGCTATAATAGCACATTTCATTTTAGCTATAGTTTCTGAGTTTACGGTAGAACCCAAAGCGCAAGGTGCGTAAATATCAAAATCTATATCAAATAAACGACTGTTGTTTACCGCTTCTGCACCGTATTGACGAGCTACTTTAATTAATCGCTCTTCATTGATATCACTTACATAAACTTTAGCGTTTTCTGCTCTTAAAAGACTTACCAGATTTTCGCCTACATGTCCTGTTCCTTGTACGGCAACAGTTCTTCCAGCTAAAGAATCTGTCCCAAACATTTCTTTAACACAAGCTTTTATCCCCATGAAAACACCTTTTGCTGTAACTGGAGATAAATCGCCATTGCCCCCCATTACTTCCGGTATACCGGTTACATATTTAGTTTCCATACGGATGTATTCCATGTCTTTAGGACTGGTTCCTACATCTTGTGTAGTAATAAAAGCTCCATTTAAGTTTTGGATGAAACGTCCAAATCTGCGCATCATCACTTCGGTTTTGTCTTTTCTGCTATCGCCAATAATAACTGCTTTGCCCCCACCTAAATTTAAGCCGGTGATAGCCGCTTTATAAGTCATGGCTTGTGATAAGCGCAAAACATCATTTAAAGCTTCTGCTTCTGTAGCGTAATCCCACATTCTGGTACCACCAAGAGCAGGACCTAATACAGTATTATGTATAGCGATAATAGCCTTTAAGCCAGTTTCTTCATCATTACAAAATACAACTTGCTGGTGACTTAATAACCCTAATTGGCTAAATACGGAACTTTCTTCTAAACGAACAGATGACATAAAATCAATATAATTGAACCCGAAGATCTTTGACAAAAGTAGCTGTTTTTTTTGAATTTTATATACAGTAACAGCTAAGACCGTAACAATTTTAATGAATAGCTCTTTTTGTACCTTGTTTTAAAAACTGAATGTGATAACCAAAATAATGCTGTAACTTTGATGAAATCCATGAAAGAATTAGCTTATCTCAATAAATTTTTCTTTAAGTACCGCTGGAAACTTATACCAGGTATTATATTTGTCATCATCTCTAATTTTTTTGCTGTTGTACCTGCTCAAATTATTCGTCTAGCATTAGACTTGGTAAATGAAAATATTGCCTTGTACAGATTATTTTTCGGTTTCAATAGGCAAGAAATCATCTACGATTTATTTGGTACTAGCCTACTGTTTTTTGGTCTATTGGTGCTATTGATGGCTTTAACACGTGGTATTTTCTTGTTTTTCATGAGACAGACTATTATTCTTACCTCAAGACATATAGAGTACGATTTAAAAAACGACATCTATAATCAATATCAAAAGCTGGATATGGCTTTCTTCAGGAAAAACAATACTGGTGATTTAATGAACCGAGTTACCGAGGATGTGAGTAGAGTAAGAATGTACGTAGGTCCGGCTATTATGTACGCTATCAACACTACAGTACTTTTTGCACTCATCATTATAGCTATGGTAGGTGTAAACCTAAAATTGGCTTTATATTGCTTAGCTCCCTTACCAATATTAGCTATTGCTATTTATTATGTAAATAGCATCATCAACTTAAAAAGCGAGAAAATACAGGAACGCTTAAGCGATTTATCTTCTTACGTACAAGAATCTTTTGCAGGCATTAGGGTAATTAAATCTTATGGTAGAGAGGAACAGATAAGAGCAGGTTTTGCAGAGGAAAGTGAAAGTTATAAAACAGAATCTTTATCCTTAGTTAGGGTACAAGCTTTGTTTTATCCTTTTATGTTATTGATGATTGGCTTAAGTACCATTATAACCGTTTACATGGGGGGTATTGAGGTTATGCAAGGAAAAATTACAGCTGGTAATATTGCGGAATTTATCATCTATGTAAACCAGTTAACCTTTCCGGTGATGTCTTTAGGATGGGTAACTTCTTTAATTCAAAGAGCAGCAGCATCACAAAAAAGAATTAATAATTTTTTAAGTATAAAGCCAGATATTTATAGTGAATCTGAAGCTATTACAAAAAAAATCACAGGTGATATAACCTTTAAAAATGTGAGTTTTACCTATCCAGATACCGGTATAAAAGCTTTAAAAAATATAAGCTTTGAAGTAAAATCTGGAGAAATGCTAGCTGTAATTGGCAAAACCGGCTCGGGTAAATCTACATTGGCCAATCTTTTATTGAGGATGTATGATATCGATAAAGGAGAAATTTTAATTGACGGTACTCCTATTCATCAATTAAATTTAGAAAACTATCGTAGACAAGTTGGTTTTGTACCGCAAGAAGTTTTCTTGTTTTCTGATACGATTGCCCGTAATATTGCCTTCAGTTTAGACAAAATGGATATGTCTAAAGTAGAACAAGCTGCTAAAGATGCTGCTGTTTACCATAATATAATGGAGTTTGACCAGCAATTTGAAACCTTTATTGGCGAACGTGGTATCACATTATCAGGAGGACAAAAACAACGCGTTTCTATAGCTAGGGCTATTATAAACTCGCCACAAATACTCATTTTTGATGATAGCTTATCTGCTGTTGATACCAAAACAGAAGAAACTATTTTAAATAATTTAGGTAAGATTATGCACCATAAAACCAGTGTTATGATTGCGCACAGGGTATCTACCATTAAAAATGCCGATAAAATAATTGTTTTAGAAGATGGTGAGATTGCAGAAATTGGCAATCATGAAAGTTTATTGGCTAAAAAAGGCTCGTATTATGATTTATACGAGAAGCAACTACTAGAAGAAGAACAGGTTAGTTAATTTTTAACGAATTTGCATTAACAATTATTTGGAACTTTAGTTTTTTCTTTCTTTATTTAACCAATCAAAACTAAAAACTTGACAACAGCAATGGGAGATTACGAAAACAAAGAGAGAGAAGAGGTTTTTTCTAAAAAAGTAAGGGCAGGAAAAAGAACTTATTTTTTTGATGTAAAATCAACAAGATCAAATGATTATTACATTACTGTAACCGAAAGCAAAAAAAGACTAGAAGACGGCGTATTTGTAAAACATAAGATTTTTTTATATAAAGAAGATTTTGAAAAATTTGCTGAAGGTCTTGCTGAAACTGTAGATTATATAAAAGCACACCAAGAAGTTGTAGAAAAAAGATATGAGTACAATCCTGACGGTGCTCCGCAAAAAGTAGATGATGATTTCTCTTTTGAAATTTAATAACTACTTATAGATGATATAAAGCCATGAATAATCTTCATGGCTTTTTTTATGATATTTTTTTTGAAAACTTAAAACAATAGTAATTTTAAATTATTATGTATACATTTGATACAATTAATAACAATTACAATGAACAATGGAACAGTAAAGTTCTTTAACTCAACCAAAGGATTTGGTTTTATTAAAGAAGATGGAACGAGCAAAGAATATTTTGTACACGTTTCAGGTCTGATTGACGAAATCAGAGAAAATGACGAAGTTACTTTCGACCTACAGGACGGAAAAAAAGGATTAAATGCAGTGAATGTTAAACTTGCTTAATTGCAGGTCTCTTAATATAGATCACATTTAAAGTCATCAAAGCCCTCGTTTTTTTAGAAACGAGGGCTTTTTTGTTTACTAAAAAGCTTAAATATCTATTAAAATTAATTAAATAATATAAAGCTTTAAAATTTAATCAAATATTAAATTTATTAAAAATTAGTTTTACATTTTTATTTTTATTATATTTGCTTCAATTAAAAATTATAACATGAATAATGGAACAGTAAAGTTCTTTAATTCTACCAAAGGTTTTGGTTTTATTAAAGAAGACGGAACAAACAATGAGTATTTTGTACACGTTTCGGGTCTGGTAGATGATATCAGAGAAAATGACGAAGTAACTTTCGACCTTCAAAATGGTAAAAAAGGATTAAATGCTGCTAATGTAAGACTTGCTTAATTGCAGCTTTTTATATAATTAAACATTTAAAGTCATTACAAAGCCATCGCAATAATTGCGATGGCTTTTTGCTTTAGCACCCTTTATATTTCTTATTTGATATTATTTCATTGTTTTTATTCTTCTAGTATGTTTATTAATAATAAACATCACTATATCTTAAAATACTGGTTATTAAGCTATTTTAAGCACCAAAGTCTACCCTCTTTTCAGATATAAATTTCTTATATTTTTATTTGTATTTAATCTAAATAATATATACGTTTGCCGCATTATTTATAATTAATCTAATTTAATCTGGCGTATATGAAATTGCGTTTTACTTTTCTATCCCTCCTACTTTTGTTAACAACTATAGTATTTGCACAGAAAGCATCTTTAAGTGGTAAAGTTGTTGACCATAATGAACAAGCAATTATTGGGGCTAACATCGTTTTAAAAGGAACGGTTAGAGCTGCACAAACCAACAATAAAGGAGAATATGTGATTAAAGGACTTGAAAAAGGAGCTTACACGATTATGGTAAGTTTTATAGGTATGCAAAATAAAACTTTTGAAGTTAATTTATCAGATAACCAAAACAGTACTGTTAATTTCAAACTTGATGATGATGGGATCTCTTTAAACGAAGTTGAGGTATCTACTAGAAAAGGAATAAAAGGCAATGAAACTCTTCCGGATGTTACAGATTTCAGAATCAATGCAGCAAAGAAAAGCGAATTGATTAAGTTAGATAATATCAATGCTAATTTAGCGATGAATAACAGTCGCCAAATTTTTGGTCGTACACCCGGTATTTCTGTTTGGGAAAATGATGGTTCTGGTATACAATTAGGTGTTGCTTCACGTGGTTTAAGCCCTAATAGGTCTTGGGAATTTAACGTAAGAATGGACGGATATGATATTACACCAGACCCAATGGGTTATCCTGAAGCTTACTATACTCCTCCAATGGAAGTTGTAGACCGTATCGAAATTATTCGTGGTGCATCATCATTACAATATGGACCTCAGTTTGGTGGCTTAATGAATTTTGTATTACGTAAACCAGATATTTCTACTCGCTTAACATTTGAATCTCAAAATACAGTGGGCAGTAATGGTTTACTCAGTACCTTTAACTATATCGGTGGTACTGTTGGTCGTTTAAGCTACACCGCATACTACCAAAAACGTAGAGGTGATGGATGGAGAGACAATGGCTTTTTTGATACAGACCACGCACATTTTGAATTAAGCTACGCAGTTTCTAAAAAGTTTAAAATAGGCACAGAGATTACTTATATGACTACTAAAAGTCAGCAACCTGGTGGTTTAACTGATGTACAGTTTAATCAAGATGCTCGTCAGAGTAATAGAAGTAGAAACTGGTTTAGTACGCCTTGGTTGGTTCCATCGCTTCATGCAGAATATGTATTTAACGAAAAAACTAAACTCAGCTGGAAAGCTTTTGGAACTATTGCAGAGCGTAATAGTGTTGGTATTGTAAGTGCCATCACTACGCCAGATAATTTAGGCACCAGACAAGTAGACCGTGATTATTACACCACTTACGGTTCCGAGTTACGTTTATTAACAGCCTATAAAGCATTAGGCTTAAATAACACTTTAGCGGCAGGTGTAAGATATTTTAATGGACATATAGACCGTAAGCAACAAGGGGTTGGTACAGCTGGTACAGATATGGATTTTAACTTATCGAGCGGCGTTTACCCTCGCGACCTTGATTTTGCTAACGTGAACTCAGCAGCTTTTGTAGAAAATATTTTTCATATTACTGATAAATTCCTAGTTACAGGTGGTGTACGCTTAGAAAATATTAGCTCTACTATAGAGGGGCAGTTTAATGCAACAACTAACTTATCCCCTAGCACTCGTAAGCGTAATTTCTTACTTTTTGGTGCAGGTGCTGAGTATAAAATTACACCAACAACTAAATTTTACTCAAACATTTCGCAAGCCTATCGTCCTGTATTAATTTCTGATTTAACACCACCAGCTACTACAGATGTAATAGATCCTAATTTGCAAGATGCCAGAGGTTACAATTTTGATTTTGGTTACCGTGGTCAAGTAAGTAATTTCTTAAATTTTGATATTGACTATTTCTATTTAAGCTATGATGATCGTATTGGAACAATTACACAATCAAATGCCAGCTTGCAAAACTTCCAATTCCGTACAAATTTAGGTAAATCAGTAAGTAAAGGCTTCGAAGCTTATATAGAAGTAGACCCTGTTACTGCTATTTTTAAAAGCTCTAAAATAGGTTATGTAAGCTTATTTGCCTCATTAGCCTATATTGATGCTACTTATCAAGATTTCAAAACTACCTCGGTAAACAACGGTCAAATTATAGAAAGTAATTTAGCAGGAAAAAGAGTAGAAAATGCTCCAAGAAGTATCAATCGCTTTGGTGCTACTTACAGCTTAAAAGGTTTCTCTATGACTTGGCAATTAAGTCAAATTGGTAAGGCTTACGCCGATGCTTCTAATACTGAAGCACCAAACGCTGCTGCTACAACGGGTTTAATTCCTGCTTACAGCGTACAAGATTTATCTGCAAGCTATAAATTTTTAAAACATTATAACATTAAAGCAGGTGTTAATAATTTAACAGATGAACGTTATTTTACGCGTAGAGCTGGTGGTTATCCAGGTCCTGGTATTATGCCTGCTGATGGCCGTATTGCCTATCTTTCTTTAGGAGTGAAATTCTAATTCAATCATATATTATTTTTTAGCCTCGGGAGTTTTCTCGAGGCTTTTTTTTTAAAATAATGGTTTAGCACTTGTGTAATTATTACCTTTAATAAGCTATATTAGAAATGCTTATCAGCATGTTTCAAACAGCAATAATTAAATTGGATAACAATATATTTAAGCAGATTTAAATGAATATCAAAACACTAGTACTTATTATAATTAATAGTTTGATTGTATTGGTGATAGGTTTGTTATCTTTTTCGTTTTACGAACAGTTTTCAAGTGTTTTAAATGATCGTATTTTAATGCAATTAAATTCAATTGAAACCTTAGAAAGTGTCCAAATAGAAAATTATATAAAGTCTGAATGGAAAAGTTTTGAATTGTCTGAAAATTATAACGAAGATATTGATAGTGCTAATTTGATGCTTTCAGACAGTATCAAAAAAATTGATGGTATACATGACTTTACACCTTATCATAAACATAAAAAAACAACAATAGGTTTTGTGTTAAATTCTAATAAGGGTAGAAAAATCAAAATACTAGATTTTAGAAATATACAAAATATTCTTCTAGAACGAACAGGTATGGGTGAGAGTGGAGAGACCTATCTTGTTGGCGAAGATTTTCGGATGCGCTCTGAATCTCGGTTTTTTCCTAATAAAAAAACTAGCGATATTTCAGTAAAAACACAAGGGGTAATGAGTGCATTAAAAGGTATTAATGGAAGAGGAATTTTTAATGATTATAGAGGTATACCAGTTTACAGTGTATATAGTCTTATTAAAATTTCTAATTTAAAAATGGTTATCCTCTCAGAAATTGACGTAAGTGAGGTTGCTAAGCCTTTAGAAAAATTAAAGTTGAGACTTATGACCTTAACTCTCGTTATTTTTTTAGTAGCTGTTACCCTATCTCTTTTTCTAACAAAAATTATTGTTGACCCAATAAAAAACATGCAAAACAGCCTAAAAGTTATGGCTAAAGGCAACTATGATCAAACTATTGCATATAAAAAAAGTAGCAATGAAATAAAAGAAATGTTTGATGCGCTATCTAACCTAAAAGCTTCTTTACAAGGCGCCGTAAAGTTTTCTTATGAAATTGGCAACATGAATTTAGAAACCAAATATCAACCTAGTAGCGCCAACGATGTTCTCGGAAAAAGCCTTGTAACCATGAGAAATAAGCTCATTGACTATAAAAATAAAGAAGATGATAGCAGGATCATGGCAAAACGATTATTGGTAAACGGATTGGAGAACGAAAGACGCAGACTTTCAAGAGAACTACATGATGGCTTAGGACCTTATTTGACTTCGTTAAAGCATTACATAGAAAATAATGTTAAAAATGAATTGAAGAAGACTGAAATGAAAAAAATAGTAGATGATGCCATTTCTGAAATCAGATTGATGTCTAACGCATTAATGCCTGCTTCAATTGATGATTTTGGAATTGGAGTAACACTTACTAACTATATAGAAAACCTGAATAAATCAACCAGTATAAACATTGAGTATGAAGATTTAACCAAACAAGAAAATTCAAACATTTCTAGTCATCAAGGTATTAATCTCTTTAGAATAAGCCAAGAGCTCATCAATAACTCTTTAAAACATGCTAAAGCGAAAAACATCCGAATTACACTTTCAGAATTTGATGAATTTATTTCGCTTTTTTATTTTGATGATGGAATTGGTTTTGATATGAATACCGTTAAACTAGGCTCTGGAATTATTAACATCAAAGAGCGTGTAGAAATTTGCAACGGCAATATTTTAATCAATGCTTTACCTGGAAATACAACTTTTGAAATTGAATTACCAATTGAATGATGAATGAAATTAAATTAATAATAGCTGATGATCATGAGCTTTTTAGGATTGGGCTTGCAGAGTTACTTAAAAAGCATGACGATATTAAAATTATTAAAAGTGTTGCCGATGGTGTTGAATTAATGGAAATACTCAATAGCCAAATTCAAGTGGATATAGTTCTGTTAGATCTTACTATGCCGAATATGGATGGTTTTCAGGTTTTAAGAGAAATAAAAAACTTAAACTCTAATATAAAACCTATAGTAATTTCTATGCACAGTGTTGGTAACTACATTGCAAAATGTGCCAAAATGGGTGCATACGGTTACTTATTAAAAAATACTGACGAGTCTGAATTGGTGTTTGCCATTAGAAATGTTTACAAAGGAAAGAAACATTTTAGCTCAGAAATTTCTGAAAAAATGATAAACTTTATGTCTACTCAAAGCATTAGTGAAAATGTATTATCAAATAAAGAAAACGAAATTTTAGGATTAATTTCTAAAGGTTTAACCACAAAAGAAATTGCTGCTAAATTATTTGTTAGCACACGTACAATAGAAACCCATCGCACTAGTATTCTGAAAAAATTTGAGGTAAAAAACACTGCCGAGCTTATTAAAAAAGCTACAGAAATAAATTTGATTTAATTTACTTCATCAAATTTATCCGTATAAATACGGATAAAAATAGCGTAAATTCTTATAATACTAAAATTATACTGCTGCCTATATCTTTATATAGAACATAAAAATTAAGGTTATGAAAAAGACAGTTTTAATTTTAGGTCTATTTGCCTTCTCATTTGGGGCATTGGCGCAAGATAAAAGTGAAGTAAAACAAAGCGATTTAAAAGGTCCAGAATATAAAAATTTTAAATCTTGGATGCATAAAGCTGTGCCAACAAATGTACAGTCAGCTTCTACTGCAACAGAACTTCAAGGACCGGCGTATAAAAATCAACGTTTTAACAGAAATACTCAGAAAACTGAAATGGCAACTGTAGCCACTATCGGTAGCGAGCAACAAAAACTAAAAGGGGCAGAGTACAAAAACTACAGTTCTCATAAAAGAGCAAACTAATAGTAACACTAAGGTTACCATTTATCAAAACTATACCATAAATGGGGGAATTTTAAAAATTCCCCCATTTTCTTACAATTATAGTGGAATTCCTCGTTATCAAAACTTAAGATAGAATTACTTGTAATTAAGTTTAAGAAATTCCTCCTAGTTTTTTGTCTTTTAAATTTATTAAATTATATTTAAAGTATGACAGACACAGCTACCCTTATTCTACTTTCGATATTTATATTTTACAATATTACTGTATTTAGTACTTTTATGTATAGGAAATTTATTCTTAAACAAAAAGTTTCTCTTTTTAAAGACTTACCTTTTTTCTTTTAAGTTTTTTTATAAATTTAAAACTACTACAAAATCGAATGTTTATTTATTTTAAATAGCATCTGCCTGATAAATTAATTCAACTAACGAATTTTTAATCTCAGCTTTTATAGGTGGATTTAGCTTCTTTATTTGAATGTTGATATGCTCTAAAAACGGATAGGTTGCTACAATATCATTTAAAATACCATGGGCAACATGTTCTAATAATTTAGCCTCTTTAGAAAAATGATGTTTAGCAATATCATAAAGTTTACTATAATCAACCGTATGTTCTAAATTATCTGTATCCTGTTGATGCTGAACGGTATAGCTTACATAAGCAGAAAATAAAAAGTTATTCTTTAAGATTCTTTCTTCCTCAAAAAAACCTATCGGAGCATTAAATTTCACTTCTTCTAATGCAATTTTTCTTTTGATCACAGACATGTTATAAATATGGATGAAAAACTAATGATATCAAAGGGAACAAATAAAATATTGTTTTGTTAAATTTAACAAAAGCCAATACCATGAACCAAAAATCTTCAAAAACCGATTTATACCAACATCCAGATTATTACTTAATGGATGAATTGCTTAGTGATGAGCATAAATTAATTAGAAATACTGTTAGAGATTGGGTAAAAAAAGAAGTTAGCCCAATTATTGAAGACTATGCCCAAAAAGCACAATTTCCTAAACACTTAATTGGCGGAATGGCAGATTTAGGTGTATTTGGGCCAACTATTCCTCAAGATTATGGCGGTGCTGGTTTAGATTATATTGCCTATGGTATTATGATGCAAGAAATAGAACGTGGAGATTCTGGCTTACGCTCTACAGCTTCTGTTCAAGGTTCTTTGGTCATGTATCCTATTTATGCTTTTGGCTCGGAAGAACAAAAATTAAAATACCTACCCAAATTAGCTACTGGTGAGCTTATGGGATGTTTTGGTTTAACCGAACCTAATCATGGTTCTGACCCTGGCGGAATGGAAACTCATATTCAAGATCAAGGAGACCATTATTTACTTAATGGTGCTAAAATGTGGATTTCTAATGCTCCTTTCGCCGATGTAGCTGTTGTTTGGGCTAAAGACGACACACAAACTATAAGAGGAGTAATTGTAGAACGTGGCATGGAAGGATTTAGCACACCAGAAACACACAGAAAATGGTCTTTAAGAGCATCTGCTACTGGAGAACTTATTTTTCAGGATGTTAAAATCCCAAAAGAAAATATTTTACCTCATATACAAGGCTTAAAAGGGCCTTTAAGTTGTTTAAATCAAGCTAGATTTGGTATTGCCTGGGGTGCTTTAGGTGCAGCTATGGATTGTTATGACACTGCTCTTAAGTATGCTAAAGAAAGAAAACAGTTTGGTAAACCTTTGGCTGGCTTTCAGTTGCAACAAAAAAAATTAGCGGAAATGATTACTGAAATAACCAAAGCCCAACTTTTAGTGTGGCGTTTAGGAGTTCTAAAAAATGAGAACAGAGCCACTCCTGCTCAAATTTCTATGGCTAAAAGAAATTCGGTAGAAACAGCTTTAAATATTGCCAGAGAAGCTAGGCAAATGCTAGGCGGTATGGGCATAACCGGAGATTTCTCTATCATGCGCCACATGATGAATTTAGAAAGTGTTATTACTTATGAAGGTACTCATGACATACATCTATTAATAACAGGTTTAGATGTAACAGGTGAGAATGCTTTTACGTAATACCTTAAACTAAACTATGAAAACATTTAAATTACTGATTTCACTTATTGTTCTCGCTATAAGTTTACCATCATGTGTTACGTATTTAACTCCCTCAATGACTGGAGATAACAATATAGGATATTTACCACGTCCGTTCTCTAAAGATGCTATTAAGCATCAGAATTTTATTTCTGCAGAATACAGTTCAAGTAGTGCACCAAGTGGAGATTTAAATTTCAATCTAGGAATGCTAAATATTAGCAAAGGTCATACTCTAAAACATATTAACTTTGGTTATGGCGCATTTGTTTTCTTAGGTAACGCCAATTATGAGAATGACTCTACCATATCAAAATCAGATTCTGATAATCCTATAAATAATTTTAACAAGTTTTTATACGGTGGCGGATTAAGAACAACTATAGGTTTTCATGTTACAGAAATAAAGAATTTAGATTTTAGGATATTAAATTGGGAGAACGCATTTTCCATTGAAAAAGGCGATTACACAAATTACAGAAAAGAAATTTACCGATCCACATTAAGTTATCCAGTTTATGTTTCAAATTTTGATAAATTCTTTACTACGGGTTTATCATCAGAGATTTTATGGAATCCAAATTTTTTAAACAAAAACTTACAAATAGGTTTACGCCTTTTTGTTGGAATAACATCAGGCCTAAATAAGAGCTTTATCAACAAAGACACAAATCAAACTGATCCTGATATGGATTATAGAGCTGTAAGTTTTAACTCCTTTATCAAGTACAAAAAAATTTTTAGCACTTTACAAATAGGAGCAGAACATAATCTTGGAGCCAAAATTGCTTTGGGTTATTCTTTTTAAAACACCAATACTATGAACAAATCATTAGGAATTATTTTAACCATCATTGGCATTGTGATGCTGGTTTGGGGTGGCTTTTCTTATACTAAACAAGAAAAAGTCATAGATGCAGGACCTATACAGGTTTCAGCAGATAAAAAAGAGACTGTTAATTGGCCTCCTTATGTGGGCGGAGTAGTTTTAATTGCCGGTATTGTTTTATTAGTTACAGCTAAGAAAACCTAATCTTAACAAGATGATAAAGGTTTACATAACCGAATTTTATTCTAATTTTGAGCAGAGATTTAAATATTTCTGCTTTTTTTATTTATAAAATGAAAGATTATAAAAAATATTACCTTATTCCTGCAACGCCAGAAGAAGTTTATTTGGCCCTTACCAACCCTTTAAGCATTAAACTTTGGACAGGTGCTGAAGCAGAAATGAGTACTAGTCCGGGTACAGAATTTTCTTTATTTGATGGTGATATCGTAGGAAAAAATCTAGAGTTCGTTGAAAATCAAAAAATTGTACAAGAATGGTATTTTGATGGACAAGAAGAAAAATCAATCGTAACCATTAAACTACACGAGCATAAAAAAGGCACCTCTGTAGAATTATTACACACCAATATCCCGACAGAAAGCTACGAAGAATTTGTTGATGGCTGGGATAGCTCTTATTTTGGAGAGTTATTAGAGTTTTTTGAAGAATAATCAAAAGGTAAATACTTTGATTTAACTTCCTCTTTTAAAGTCGGAATATTTTCATTTAGAGCCTCTCCGTTTAAAACTCTTTCATAGTATTTAAGATATTGATTAGCCATAAAAGTTGCTGAAAATAAATCTTTAGCTCTTTCGTGGCATTTGAAACTATCAAAATCATCTGCCTTTTTCAGTGCATAAGCTAAATCTTCTGCTGATGTATTTAAAACCCCTGTTTCTTTGCTCACTAGTTCTGGAATGGCACCATAAGGAGTCGCAAAAACTGGGCATCCAAAATACATACTTTCTATAATGGCTAAGCCAAAAGGCTCATCCCATAAAACAGGGAAAATAAGCCCTTTAGATTTCTGTAAATAATTTGATTTCACTAAATTATCAACCATACCTCTAAACCTTACATGGGTATCAAAGGTAAAACGCCAACCCATTTTAAAGTTAAATCTGTATCCACCTAAAACTTCTAATTTTTCATTTGCTTTTTTAGTAATCTCAATAGCTCCTTTTATATTTTTAACCTTCCATGCTGCGTTAGCTAAGAAATGAAAATATGTTCGCTTAATATTAAAATTAGGTTTTGGATAATTATCCCAATCTAAACCATTATAGACAAAAGCATTAGATTGATGCCTTTCTCCATGGTTTTTACTGATAAAAACACATTGTTTATCTAAGGTATGTCCATAGCCAGGGTTTACATGAATGGTAATTAAATAAGGTTTTTGTGGCTTTGGATGTACAATATCATGGCAATGTACTAAGTCTACATCATCAGGAATTTGCTGGTTTATATCAACCGAAGGATTGTAATGAATAACTTTAGCAAAATCGCAATAAGAACCGCTCTTCACCAAGTAGGTAATTTGATAACCTTGTTGATGAAGAGCTTTTCCTAGATCCCAAATTACCCTTTCGATTCCACCATATTGTATAGCAGGAATTTTTACGGGGCAATAAATAAGAATGTGTAACTTTTTATGCTTCAGTGTAAACATGTCTGATATCAGGCCTCAAATTATAAGCAGAAGCCATAACCTCGCCATAAGCGCCAGCTGTTCTTAATGCAATTAAATCTCTTCTTTTAGTTTCAGGTAAAACAACTTCTTTTCCAAAACAGTCAGACGATTCGCAAATTGGCCCAACAACATCGTAATTAATAAATTTTGATTCTTGATTTTTGATTTCAGAATTATCTAATTGTTGTGAAATGTTTTCTATTTTATGATATGCCTGATACAAAGCCGGGCGCATTAATTCTGTCATACCTGCATCTACAATAGCAAAGTTCTTTTTAATACCATGTTTTACATATAAAACACTAGTAATTAAGCTACTACATTGCGCAACTAAAGCTCTACCTAATTCAAAATGAACTTCTTGATAAGGTTTTATCTCCAAGAAATCTTTAAAAATTTGAAAATAGCTATTAAAATCTGCGATAGAGTTTTCATCTGGTTGATGATAATCTACACCTAAACCACCGCCAACATTTAAAACTTTTACAGGCATACCACGCTCTTCAAACCAAGACTGAACTTCATTAACCTTTACACAAAGGCTTTTGAAAACGTTCATATCTGTAATTTGAGAACCCACATGAAAATGTATACCTAAAAATTCTAAATGGCTACATTTTTTTAATGTTTCGGAAACATCAGCAAGCTCCCAAGCATTAATACCAAATTTATTTTCATCTAAACCTGTGGTAATGTAATGGTGGGTATGCGCATCTACATTAGGGTTTACACGAATAGCAACCGAGGCTTTTTTACCTTTCTTAGCAGCTAATTCATTTATAACCTCTAACTCTTGAATAGATTCTACATTGAAACAAAAAATATCATTATCTAATGCATAGTTTATCTCTCTATCTGATTTTCCTACACCTGCAAAAACAACTTTTTCAGCATTAAAACCTGTTTCAATTGCTTTTTTAACCTCGCCACCAGAAACACAATCTGCACCTAAACCAGCATCTTTAATAAGCTGTAAAACACGGTTATTAAAATTAGCTTTTAATGCAAAATGTATATGAAAATGGTGCGATGCAGAAGCCTCTTTACATGCTGTTAAAGTGTCTTTCAACAACTTTAAATCGTAATAGTAAAAAGGTGTCTCTTTATCTTTAAATGAATCTACTAATTGGGCATTAAACATTTGCCTTACCATCTGCACTATATTATTCAAATAAACGATTGTGTAAACTTCTTAAAGCTTCTACCTTATCTTCGGTTTTAACCAATAAAGAGATATTGTAGTTACTTCCACCGTAAGAAATCATCCTTAATGGGATGTGTTTTAAAGATTCAAAAACTCTTGAAGCAAAACCATGGGTATCAGCTCCCATATCCCCTACTATACAAATGATAGATTGGTTTACATCAACTTCAACAGTTCCAAAATCACTTAATTCTTTGGTGATTTCTCCTAAATATTTAGTTTCATCAATAGTAACAGAAACTGCCACTTCTGATGTTGTAATCATATCAATTGGCGTTTTATAACGCTCAAAAACTTCAAAAACTCTCCTCAAAAAACCATAAGCTAATAGCATTCTGCTAGATTGTATTTTAATAGCTGTAATACCATCTTTTGCTGCAATAGATTTGATTTTACCTTTTTCACTTTCAGAACTTATTAATGTACCAAAAGCTTTAGGTTCCATTGTATTTAACAACCTAACTGGTATTTTGTAGCGTTGCGCAGGGAAAACCGATTGTGGGTGTAAAATTTTAGCACCAAAATAAGCTAGCTCAGCAGCCTCATCAAAAGATAAACGAGCAATAGGCTTAGTACCTTTTACAATACGAGGGTCGTTGTTGTGCATTCCGTCAATATCTGTCCAAATTTGAACTTCTTCTGAACGTATACCGGCACCAATTAAAGAAGCTGTATAATCACTTCCTCCTCTTCTTAAATTATCGATCTCACCAAAAGAATTTCTACAGATGTAACCTTGTGTAATAAACAGGTTGATAGAAGGATTTTCATCTAAAAGTGGTGTAAGTTTTTCTGTGATAAAATCAACAATAGGCTCATTGTCTTCATCAATCTTCATGAATTCTAAAGCTGGTAACAACACAGATGGAACACCAATTTCCTCTAAGTAAATATGGTATAAGGTTGTTGATAAAAGCTCGCCTTGTGCTAAAACAACTTTTTCTTCAATAGCTGTAAATAAATCATGCGAAAAAGCATCTAATAAATCAAAATGAGAATCAATTACTTCTTTACCTTTACCTAAAAATTCGTCTTTTTGAAATAGTTCTTTAATGAAAACCTCATACTTATCCTTTAAAGCCTTTACAAGTTCCTTAGCCTTGGCCTTATCAGACGCAAGATAAGCTTGAGATATTTCTACCAAGCTATTAGTTGTACCAGAAACTGCAGATAGTACGACTATCTGTCTTTCAGACGGATTGATGATGTCTAAAAGTTTTTTCATTCTTTCAGGGCTTCCTACAGATGTACCTCCGAACTTTAGAACTTTCATTTTTATACTATTTATATGATTTTTAATTCAGGAGCTAAAAATAGATAAAAGCTTGGTATTATCAGGAACGAATAAAATAAAATTGTACGATTTTTGATTAATTGTAAGAATTTACATTAATAATTATAATTTTATCCATCCTATTTTTTCTTTACAAAAAGTTTTCAAACATGCAGCAATTAGAACAATCTGTCCAATCTAAAATTAACACTTGGTTACAAGGAAGTTACGATGCCGAAACCAAGCAAAAAATCCAAAGTTTATTAGATGAAAAATCTTTTACAGAATTAACCGATTCCTTTTATAAAGATCTTGAATTTGGTACCGGAGGCTTACGTGGTATTATGGGGCCAGGTTCTAATCGTATAAATAAATATACCATTGGAGCAGCAACGCAAGGTTTAGCCAACTATTTAATCAAAAAATATCCAGGCGAAACTATAAAAGTTGCTATTGCTCATGATAGTCGTAACAATTCTGATTACTTCGCCAAAATTACTGCCGAGGTTTTATCTGCTAATGATATTCATGTTTATTTCTTTAAAGCTTTAAGACCAACACCTGAACTTTCTTTTGCTGTAAGAGAATTGGGTTGCAAAAGTGGTGTGATGTTAACTGCATCTCATAACCCTAAAGAATATAACGGTTATAAAGCTTATGGTGCAGATGGTGGGCAGTTTGTAGCTCCTGATGATAAAATGGTGATGGATGAAGTAGCAAAAATTACCAATATAGACGATGTTAAATTTACGGTCAAGCCTGATAATATTTCCTACATAGGCGAAGAAATTGATGAGAGCTACTTAAGCAAAATAGTTTCCTTATCGGTTTCGCCTGATGCTATTAAACGTCAGCATGATTTAAAAATCGTTTTCTCTCCTATTCATGGTACGGGTATCACCTTAGTACCTCCTGCTTTAGAGAGATTTGGCTTTACCAATATTACTTTGGTTGAGCAACAGGTTAAACCCGATGGAAATTTCCCTACCGTTATTTATCCAAACCCTGAGGAAAAAGAAGCCTTAACTTTAGCATTACAAAAAGCCAAAGAAGTTGATGCTGATTTGGTTTTAGCAACAGACCCTGATGCAGACCGTGTAGGTATTGCTGTTAAAAACCACGATGGTGAGTTTGAACTTTTAAATGGTAACCAAACCGGCTGTTTACTGGTTAATTATATGCTTGAGGCATGGGAAAAAGAAGGAAAATTTACCGGTAAAGAATACGTAATTAAAACCATTGTTACTTCTTACCTAATAGATAAAATTGCTGCTTCTAAAAATGTAACCTGCTACAATACCTTAACTGGTTTTAAATTTATTGGTCAGATTATGACACAATTACAAGGTAAAGAAACTTTTATTGTAGGTGGCGAGGAAAGTTACGGCTATCTAGTTGGAGAATTTGTTAGAGATAAAGATGCAGTAATTTCTTGTGCATTTATTGCAGAAATGACTGCTTTTTACAAAGATAAAGGAAGCAGCTTGTACGATGCTTTGATAGATATGTATGTGAAATACGGTTTCTATAAAGAGAAGTTAGTATCTATCACGAAGAAAGGTAAAACCGGTGCCGAAGAAATTGTAGCTATGATGGAGCGTTTTAGAAATAATCCGCCACAAAGTTTAGGTGGCTCTAAAGTGGTTACTTTAAAGGATTATACTTTAAGAAAAGAAACTGATTTAAATTCGGGTATCATTAAACAAATAGATTTACCAAAATCTGATGTTTTACAGTTTGTTACCGAGGATGGCTGTATCATTTCTGCTCGCCCATCTGGTACAGAACCAAAAATTAAATTCTATTGCAGTGTAAACACACCTTTAGCAAATAAGGAAGCATTTAAAGAAACTGATGCTTTGTTAGATGAAAAAATCAATCAGATTATGGCTGATTTAGGAGTTTAAAATCATAAAGCCCGTTTAAAGCGGGCTTTTTTTATATACTATTTTTGAAATACAAATTATCGTGTGAATCAGCGATAATTAAAAATATCGCACAAATACACGATAATTAAAAATATCGCATAATTAAGCGATAATTACTATATTGCATACTATGATGCAAGCAATTTTAACCGGAGATATCATCAGCTCGAGAAAAGTTGATTCTGAAATATGGCTCAATAGTTTAAAAGCGCTGTTTGGGCAATATGGAGTACAGCCTAAAGACTGGGAAATTTACCGTGGAGATAGTTTCCAAATTAAAACAGAACCTGTATTTGCACTTAAATTGGCTTATATTATCAAAGCTAATGTTAAAAAGTTAAGCCAATTAGATGCAAGAATTGGTATTGGTATTGGAGACATAAATTATCAAAGCGATAAGCTATCAGAATCTAATGGTGACGCTTTTATTTTTGCTGGCGAATGTTTTGATAGCTTAAAAACAAATACTTTAGCAATAAAAACTACATGGCCACAGTTTGATTTAACCATAAACACCATGTTAGAAATTTTTGCGCTTACCGCTGATGGTTGGACATCAACATCGGCAGAAATGATATTGAAGGCTTTACAACATCCGGAGCTTAATCAGCAACAGCTTGCTGCTGCGTTAAATAAAAAAAGCCAAAGTGCTATAAGTGCGGGCTTAAAAAGAGGTGGTTATGATGAATTGCTAAAACTGCTGAATTATTATCAGCAACAGCTAAAAAACCTATGTTAACATTATTATTGCAACTGCTATTAGCTCATCTTATTGGCGATTTTGTTCTGCAACCCAACAAATGGGTTGAACATAAAAAGTCGTTCAAAATAAAATCAAAATATCTTTATTCCCACGCAGCCATCCATTTAATGCTTTTGTTATTGATAACAGCATTTAAAACGCAATATCTATTGGGTGTTATGGCAATTGTAATCAGTCATTTAGTTATTGATATACTTAAAATTTACGTAGAGAAACCCAAATACAGCAAAGCATACTTTTTTACAGACCAGTTTTTACACTTCCTTGTTATAGCAGTGGTTGTTTATGCTTATTATCCTTACGAGGTAAATCTCCAATATCTACAAACACCCCAATTTTTATTAATGGTTACAGCTTTACTAAGCGTGAGTTATGTAAGTGCCATTGTTTTAAGGGTTTTATTAACACAATGGAGTGTTCAAATTAAGCAAGAAACATCAGAACTTATTCAACACAATAGTAACCATGCAGGTAAGTATATAGGTATTTTAGAGCGCTTATTTATCTTCTTTTTTGTAGTGATAAACTTTTGGGAAGGTATTGGTTTTCTGCTTGCAGCTAAATCTATTTTTAGGTTTGGCGATTTAAAAGATGCTAAGGACATTAAGCTTACAGAATATATCTTGATAGGAACTTTACTAAGCTTTGGAATGGGTATTTTATGTGCCGAACTTTATTTAGCTGTTTTAAAAATCTTATAAAAGCGCATCAATAGCTTGGGCTAAAGCTTTATCTTTTTCTGTAACGATATTTCCTTCATCATGGGTTTGAAGCCAAATTTCAACCTTATTATAGGTGTTTTTCCATGTGGGATGATGCTGGGCTTCTTCTGCTAAAACAGCAACTTTTTTCATAAAAGCAAAAGCTTCAGCAAAATCTTTAAAGCTGAAGCTTTTGTAAAGGGTATTATTTTCTTCTTTCCAGTTCATATTATTTAACCTGCGACCAGATTTCGTAAATTTTTTCTCCTTTAGAGCTTAAACCACTGTGGTGCCAGTCGCCATTTTCTAGTTTGCCATCAAAACTTAATGATGCACCTACCCTATTATTATCTCTAGAGAAAAACTTAATTGTTTCTACATATTTACCATCTTTAAAAGTATAAGAACCTCCACCAGTACCATTAAACAACTTAACAGCAGGGTCTATAGCTAACCATTGGAACTTACTTCCTGTTAATATTTTATAGGTAACTCTGGTACCTGTTTGGTGTATAGGTACAACTTTACCATCGGGCTGCATTCTGGACGTTATGCGCCAAACGCCAGCTAAAGGCGCCTTACCATCATCAACTCTTTTAAATTTTAGAATCTTACTGCCAGGCATTAAAGTAAGTTCATCATTTAAGAAAGTATAAGGCAAATGTGTTTTTTTGCCCACAGCATCGGCATTAAGATTATGAACAAGCATATTAATTACCAATTCTTTTTCTGTACGCTCAAAAGTACCTCCATGTAAATTTATAAACTCGTTATCCTTATAAATGGTATGGAAAATAAAGTCATGCTCTATCAATAATAAATGGTTGGTATCACCATCTTTTAAGTGCCAAGCACCTTTTAATTGGGCTAGTAAATCTTGTGTAGTCATCATCATCAATAAAAGTAAAAAGATTTTAAAAATACGAAGAGGCTTTTTCATATGCGTATTATTTTTCCTTAAATCTAAGAATTATATAGTGTATTTTCTTTGGTTTGATGATACTAAATTTATATTTGCAGCATGTTTCAACGCATTATAGCATATCTATTAATCTGTACTATTATTTCTACTCATTTTAGTAAGATATATGTGTTTGCAGGTTTTGAGTTGAACAAAAATTATATTGCTGCACAACTTTGTGAAAACAAAAATAAGCCGCAATTACAATGTTTTGGGAAATGTTTTTTGAAGAAGAAACTAGAACAAGCAGAAAAAAAGCAAGCACAACAGGAAAGGCAAAATCAGAAAAACCTCTTTCAAGAAATTGCTACCGTTAACAATCATGATTTTTGCTTTAAAACTAGCCTACTTTCAGAAATTAACACCCCAGTTCAACTCCACTACAATTTAGTAAGAGCATTTCCTATTTTTCACCCTCCGGCTTAAGCCTGTAATAATTTTATTTAACATCATCCCAAGCGTTTGGATGATATTTTTTTATTGCAGACTTAAATAAAATCACATGAAATTTTATTTGATAATGGTTTGGTACATCCTCGCCATTGTAAACACTTATGCACAAGATATAAGTGGAATTGTATATGAGGAGTTTACAAAAACTCCCATCAGCGGAGCTATCATTAAAGTTGAAAACCAGAATTTGGTAAGTTTAACCGATGCTTCCGGAGCTTTTCTTATTAAAAGCTCAAAAGACAGTACAAACTTATTTATAACAGCTTTAGGTTATGAAAACCAAGAATTTATTGTAAAAACAAATCAAGCTATTTATATCGCTTTAAAGCAAAGCTCTAGTAATTTAAATGAAGTTGTAGTTACAGCAAATAGAGAAGCAAGCTTAAGAAGCCAAACTCCAATGGCTATTAGTAAATTATCGGCAAAGCTTATTGATGAAACAAAGGCTAGTCAGGTTTTTGAAATCATTAATAAAACATCAGGAGTTATTATGCCGAGTTATAATAACGAGCAACATGGCATGTCTATTAGACAGCCTATGGGCACAAGTGCTTATTATTTATATCTGGAAGATGGTGTACCTATAAGACCTTTAGGTGTTTTTAACCATAATGCTTTATTGGAAGTTAACCAATTTGCTATCAATAGTATTGAAGTTGTAAAAGGACCTGTTTCCTCTATTTACGGACCCGAAGCTGTGGGTGGGGCTATTAATTTTATTATGCAAAGGCCTACCCCCGTACCTACTGCAAAAGTGGGCGTTCAGTTTGATAATTGGGGATTTAGGCGGATACAATTTGGAGCCGGAGCTCAACTAAAAAAGTTTGGCTTTTATATTGGAGGCTTAAGCAGTAAACAAACCAATTCTTGGATGGCTAGCTCTGATTATGATAAAACATCAGTAAATGCAAGATTAGAGTACAATTTCAATAGCAAAACCCGCCTCATAGGAAACTTTATCTACGGCACTTATTATTCGCAAATGGCCGGAAGTGTGGATAGCGCCATGTTTTACAGTAGAAATTATGTAAGTACATCAGATTTTACTTATAGAAAATCTGATGCTTACCGTTCTCGCTTAACCCTAGAACATGATTGGAATAGCCATTCTAAATCTTTCATTACGTTATTTCAAAGAAATAATAAGCATGGGCAAAATCCAAGTTATGCCATTAGGTGGAACCCTGTATCAAGTGCAACAAACGACCCAACAAAAGCCAGAGGAGAAATTAATTCTAATGATTTTGAGAGTTATGGTTTTATAGCCCAACATAGCCAAAAGTTTGATTTTTTAAACTCGCAACTTCTTACTGGTGCGGTTTTAGACTTAACAGATAACACGTATTGGTCTTATTTAATTGATTTAAATGCGCAACTAGACCCAAGTAATAGGTTTGTAGAAAAGTATAGTATAGCCAGAGAAAGACCTGATATTCCTATAGCTAATTACAATGGAGACATTAAAAATTATGCTGCTTACTTACAATATGATTTTGAGCCTGTCAATAAACTACGCTTTTCTGTTGGTGGCAGATATGATGTGATGGATTTAGATTATATCAACAACGTAAATATTACTTCAGGGAACATCACTTACCAACGGTTTACGCCTAAAATTGGTTTAACTTATGAGATTGATAAAAACAAGGGCGTTTATGCTAATTTTTCTCAAGGCTTTTCGCCGCCATCTCTAACTTCTATTTTCAGGCCAAGACCAAATAGTAATCCAGTTGAGTTTTATACCAATTTAAGCCCTGCTTACTTTAATAATTATGAATTGGGAGGATGGATCTCTTTCCTTAATCATAAAATTTATTTGGATGTTACGGCTTACCAAATGGATGGTAGAAATGAGTTGTTAAGTATCCGACAAGCAGATAATTCTTTTGATTTTCAATCGGCAGGAAAAACCTTACACCGTGGTTTAGAATTTGGATTTAATGCTAAACCAAGCGAAGAATACTGGTTTAGATTTGGAGGTACAAGCGCCATCCATCGTTTTGAAGATTTTAAAATTAGTGATAGACCAAATGACCCACTTCAAAATCTGGCTGGATTTGACATGCCAAGCTCGCCACGTTGGACATGGAATAGCGAATTTTCTTATTATCCTAAATGGTTTAAAAATTTCAGAACATCTGTAGAATGGCAATACTTATCATCGTGGTATCAAAACCAAATTAATACGGTAAAGTATGAAGGTTATCATTTATTAAATTATAGAGTTGGCTATAAATGGAAAGCTATTGAGCTTTATGCTAATATCATGAATATTACTGATGAGTTATTTGCCAACTCGGTAACTAGAGGTAATAACCTTACTGATAGAAGCACCTTTAATCCTGGCGCTCCAAGAAGTTATGTAATGGGAATTCAATACAATTTTACGGGTAAGAATAAAATTAATTAACTAAAAGAGCTTGCTTTGAATTTAAAGTTAGCTCTTTTTTAGCATCATAAAAATGAAAAAATACATCAAACAAAACATCTATAAATGGCACAAGATTATAGGTTTAACAACCATTATACCTGTAATTTTTTGGACATTATCTGGTCTTATGCATCCATTTATGGCACATTGGTTTAAACCCACTTTGCCAAAAGAAAAACTAGAGATTAGCGTAATAGATACTACAAAGATAAAATACAGTTTTCAAGAAGTTTTAAAAGCACATCAAATACACCGATTTTTAAACTTTCGCATAGTTTCTTTCAAGGGTAGTTCCTATTATCAAGTTAAAAGCATCGATAAAAAAATAAGATATTTTGATACGGCAACTAGTAAAGAACTCTTACAGGGTGATAAGCGTTACGCTACACATTTAGCCCAATATTATTTAGCAGATACAGCTATTAAGCCTTCAAATATCAGCCTACAAACTGCTTTTAGCCAAGACTATAAATACATCAACCGGCTTTTACCAGTTTGGAAATTATCTTTTGATAAAAATGGTGGTACAGATTTATTTATTGAAACCACCAGTGGTCGTTTAGCTACTTTTAATAATCAAAACCGTAAAAATTTCCTCTCAATTTTTGATTTATTTCATAACTGGTCTTTTTTAGATGCTATAAGCAATAACCAAATACGCATTACAGTAATGATGATTTGCTTAAGCATCATCATATTATCAGCGCTAAGCGGTATTTTGATTTACGGATTTATATGGGGAAAATTTAAAACAAAACCTACAAATAGTAAAAGTATTTTAAAAAAATACCATAGGCAAATTGGTATAGCAACTGCCTTTGTAACCTTAACTTTTGCTGCTAGTGGTGCTTATCATGCCAGCAAAAAATGGAATCCAGATAGAGAAACAGGATTAAAACATGAACCCATTATTAAAGCAGAACACCTTAAAAAAGACTTTTTAAAGCTTAATTTACGTGGGGAAAGACTTTCCAATATCGCGATTGTTGTTTTAAGAAAAGATACTTTATATCAAGTTGTATACAATAAAACAGAAGACGAGCCTCAAGAAATTTTATATTTTAATGCAAAAGCCGGTAAAGAAATTGTAAATGCTGATGTTGAATATGCTAAATATTTAGTTAAAAAGTTTACTACAAGTCTACAACAAGAGGATATTATTTTACCAGATTGCTGTTTAAAAACTGATGAAGACAATAGTTTATTTGAAGCAAAACTATTAAATACTAAAACACTGCATTCTTTTTCAAGAGATTACGGTTTTGTATTTAAAAGACTGCCTGTTGTGCAATTAGATTATGATACTCCAGACCAAGACACCTATTTTATTGATACCCAATTTTCAACTTTAGCTTCACATGTAACTAATGATGATAGAACCGAAGGTTATAGTTTTGCCATATTTCATAAATTCTTATTTATGGACTGGGCTGGCAAAAACATTAGAGATTTAACTATGTTAATTTCAGCACTAGGCGTATTAATCGTAAGTTTGTTTGGCCTAGCTATATTTATTAAAAAATAACCCCTTTTAAGATGATAAACAGTTTAAAATTTTTAACTCTAGTAGCTTTGTTAAGTATTTTTGCTTGTAATAATGATAAAGAAGAGCAACAAAAGCTTCAAAAAGTAGTGATAGATAAACATGATGTTCTAATGGCCAAGATGGATTCTTTAACAGAAAACCAACTAAGATTAGATAGTATTACGCTGAAATACAAAAAAATTAAAGTAGAAAATCCAAATCTTGATAGCAATACACTTATAGCTCAAATTGATAGTGCTAAAAACTTATTAAGCAATGCCGATGAAGCTATGATGAACTGGATGCAACAGTTTAATCCAGATTATACAGGAAAATCAAGTACAGAAATTTTTGATTATCTAAGAAAACAGGAACAAAAAATAGATTCTGTAAAAACGCTATTTGATAAATCATTAGCACATAGCAACGCCCTTATTCAACAATATAAATAACATGAAAACCAATATTTTATTAGTTATTTCCTTTTTATTCTTAGCGATAAGTTCTTGCAAGCAAAATACTGCTAAACTGCCCATTTTAGGTCATCGCGAGTTGGCTGCAAACGGAAAAGACACGATTTACCAAACCATACCGGATTTTAATTTATTGAATCAAGACAGTGTTTACATTAACAATGATTCTTTAAAGGATAAAATTTACGTAGCTGATTTTTTCTTTACCTCATGCCCTTCGATATGCCCAATCATGAAAAAACAATTATTGCGTATTCATGATAAGTATAAAGATAATCACCAAGTAGCTATAGTTTCTCATACCATAGACCCAAAACATGATAGTGTACCTGTTTTAAAAAAATATGCAGATAAACTCGGCGTAGGCAGCAACAAATGGCACTTTTTATATGGAGCTAGAGATGTTATTTACAATATGGCTCGTAATGGTTATATGAATTATGCAGATAGAGATTCTTTAGCACCAGGAGGCATCAGCCACTCTGGCTACTTTATTTTGGTTGATAAAAACAAGCATATTAGAGGTGCTTATGATGGTACAGATGAAAAGCAAGTAAGTCAATTGATGGATGATATGGATGTTTTATTAGCCGAGTATAAATGAGAGCAAAAATTATAAGCTTGATATTTAGTTTACTGATTATCTGCATTTTTTTAAGTGCTTGTAGCGAGGAGGAAGTGAAATATCAACGCTATTATGCAGATGGTTCTCAAATTTATCAGGTACATTGTCAAAACTGCCACATGAAAGACGGTAGCGGTTTAGTAAATGTTATCCCTCCATTAACAGATAGTACTTTTTTAAAAGAAAACCGAAAAGATTTGGCTTGCTACATTGTTTATGGTTTAGCAGATACTATTGTGGTAAACGGTGTAACTTACCAAACGCCAATGCCAGCAGAAAAGCATTTAGCAGCTATTGATATTGCTAAGGTTTTAACTTACATCACCAACTCGTTTGGTAATAAACAAGGTATTTATGATGTTAAGGAAGTAGAAAAAAACATCAATAACTGCAAGTAAAAGGTTATCTTTACAGGGCAAATCGCTCTATCGCTGTTCCGATTAATATCGGGATGGAGGAAAGTCCGGGCAACACAGAGCATCCTGCTTCTTAACGGGAAGGCGCCCCATAAAGGTGACAGAAAGTGCTACAGAAAATAAACTACTTCCGTTTAACGGGAGAAAAGGTGAAAACGTGAGGTAAGAGCTCACGACTTTGTATGGCGACATACATCGTGGTAAACCTCAGGAGTTGAAAGACCAAATAAACCTTAACCGTCGGGGCTGCTCGTTCCGCTGCGCTTGTCGCTATTAAGGAGGGTAGGTCGTTAGATCATAATAGCAATATTATGGCAAGATAAATGATAGAGAATCCTGAAATCCGAAGCAATTTGGATCAGGATGACAGAACCCGGCTTATAGATTTGCTTTTATAACTAATTTCTGATAGTCCTGCTTCCAACGCAGGACTTTTTTTATGCACAATTGTATAGATTAGTATACATTTTAAACCCAAACGTTAAATACTTGTATGGCAAAAATTTTAATTATTGATGATGAAAGAGCTATCAGAAATACACTAAGAGAAATTTTAGAGTATGAAGATTTTGAAATTGAAGATGTAGACAATGGCGTTGACGGTTTAGACCTTATCAAAAGAAAGAATTATGATTTAGTTCTTTGTGATATTAAGATGAATAGAATGGACGGAATGGAAGTACTGTCTGCAGGTTTAGAAATAAGACCTGATTTACCTTTCATCATGATATCAGGACATGGAACGGTAGAAACTGCTGTTGAAGCTTCTAAAAAAGGTGCCTTTGATTTTATCTCCAAACCACCAGATTTAAATCGTTTATTAATTACCGTAAGAAATGCTTTAGATAGAGGTTCTTTGGTTACAGAAACCAAAGTATTAAAGCAAAAAGTAAGTAAAACCAAAACGAGAGAAATTTTAGGCGAATCTCCAAGTATTAGTAAAATTAAAGAAACGATAGAAAGAGTTGCTCCTACAGAAGCTCGTGTTTTGGTAACCGGTGCCAATGGAAGCGGTAAAGAACTAGTAGCAAGATGGTTACACGAGAAATCTAACCGGGCTCAAGGTCCTATGGTAGAGGTTAACTGTGCTGCTATCCCATCAGAATTAATAGAATCCGAATTGTTTGGACACGAAAAGGGTTCATTTACATCGGCTGTAAAACAACGTATCGGAAAGTTTGAACAAGCTAATGGGGGTACGCTATTTTTAGATGAAATTGGCGACATGAGTGCATCTGCGCAAGCAAAAGTTTTAAGAGCTTTACAAGAAAGCAAAATTACCAGAGTAGGCGGTGAAAAAGAAATAGATGTTAATGTAAGAGTTGTTGCAGCTACCAATAAAGATTTACTTAAAGAAATTGAAGCCGGTAATTTTAGGATGGACCTTTACCATCGATTAAATGTTATACATATCCATGTACCACCTTTGGCAGAAAGAAAAAGTGATATTCCATTATTATCTGAAACTTTCTGTGAAGAAATTTGCAATGATTATGGGATGCCGGTGAAAAAAATATCAGCTGGAGCTTATGAAGCTCTAAAAAATTTACCTTGGACAGGTAATATACGCGAACTTAGAAATGTTATAGAACGCTTAATTATTTTAAGCGATAAAACCATTACTGAGGATGATGTTAAGGCTTTTTCTAATCCTAGTGGTAGTATTTATGCACCTGATACAACCCATAAATCATCAGGAATAAATTTTGATGAATTTGCAAACTTTCAGGATTATAAAGATTATGCAGAGAAAGAATATATCAAATTTAAGCTAGAAAAAAACAATTGGAACGTTTCTAAAACAGCTGAGGATATTGATATTCAAAGAAGTCATCTTTACTCTAAAATAGAGAAATTTGGTTTAAAAAGAGGTGATTAAATAAGAAACCCAAGCAGATATATCACATCTAAAGATAGCATTCCCTTAGAATTAAGCTCTTTGTGAATTGGTGATATTTGAAAGAGAGGCGAACTTTTGGAAGTTCGCCTCTCTTAATTAAACCGGTTTTAAGCCATTCAACAGGCTTATGAAACGTTTGTGGGATATGGGGAATAAGATACGTATCTGAAACGCTTAAAATTCATGATTCTTACGAGATAGTTTCAACCCATCCATCAAAAAATCCCATAACTTAGTGTTGTGAAATTTTATTCTCATGACAGCTTCTCACTGCTTTTAATCAAAAAAATCATAAGTTTTTTTTATGATAAACATATAAAGTATAAATAATAATTTATGAATTATAAGTTTCAATTTTGGAGTATTAAAAACTTTAAAAATGAGGCAAAAACGCTACAATATCCAAAAATTATTAGCTCCTACCCTTTTCGCTATCATGGGGATATTAATTGTTGTAAGTTTTATATCAGATTATTTATTGAGCAAATTGGGAATAGGACTAGCCATTATCATATTAGTTTGGCTCACCAAAAATCAAACAGAATTAAATTTATATCTATCAACAAAAAAACTTCTAGACAGTAAAAATGATGATTCAGCGTTTAAAAACGCTTTTGGAGATAATTTAGATTGGGGTTTTAATAGTGATGATGATGAAAAACCAACAAATAACTTTATCCAAAAATCCACAAAAAATCATAGAAAAAAAGTGTTATTGAAAAATATGGTTGATTATAATTATAAAAAAAATAACCCTGAACAGTATGGTTTAGAAATAGCACAGCTTGAAAATAACGAAAGCTATAGCATTGCGAATAAAGGAATTTTCCCTAATTAAACCTCATATAATGGACTTCCATCTTTTAATTGACAATTTAACAAACCCTGCTCTTTTATTTTTTATTCTTGGTATAATAGCTGTAAGACTTAAAAGCGATTTAGCCATACCAGACCAAACATCAAAATTTATTTCTCTTTATTTATTATTCTCTATTGGTTTTAAAGGCGGACAAGAATTAGCGCATAGCGAGTTTTCCATGTCGATTATTTACGCTATCATTTTCGGAATTTGTACTGCCACTGCTATACCTTTTTACACCTTCTTTATCTTAAAGAAAAAGCTTTCTGTTTATAATGCTGGGGCAATTGCTGCTGCTTACGGATCGGTAAGTGCTGTTACTTTTGTTACAGCAGTTTCTTTCTTAGAAATACAAAACATAGGCTTTAATGGACATATGGTTGCTGTAATGGCGCTTATGGAAGCTCCGGCTATTATTATAGGTGTTATTTTGATAAGGATTTTTGCTAAAAACGACCCTATGAAACCACAACAAAGCCTTAGCCAAATTATTAAACACTCTTTTACTAACGGTAGTGTACTGCTTATTTTAGGAAGTTTAATCATTGGACTTTTGGCAAGTGATGAGCAAGCTATGGGTATTAAACCTTTTACTACCGATATTTTTAAAGGTTTTCTAGCAATATTCTTACTTGATATGGGAATTGTTAGCGGTAAAAAGCTACAAGATTTCTTAAACAGCGGTAAATTTACCGTGGTTTTTGCTACTGTAACACCTTTAGTAAACGGATTAATTGTAGCTTACTTAAGTAGAATCATTACCCATGAACCTGGTGATAGATTTATTATGGCTGTTTTAGCTGCCAGTGCTTCTTATATAGCTGTACCAGCTGCCATGAAAATTGCTGTACCTAAAGCCAACCCAGGTATTTTCATCCCAATGGCTTTAGCCGTAACCTTCCCTGTAAATATTACCATTGGTATGCCTGTTTATTTAGCGGTGATATTATGTAGTTAATTAGTTGGTTTGGGGTATTAGATACTTAGGTGATTAGTTCGGATAGCTACGGGGAGTTAGGTGACTAAGCGGATGATACATATAAAAAATGAGTTGTTAGTTTTAACGATGATTTTAAAACTAACAACTCATCACTTTTAACTCTCAACTTTTAACGCCCACTTCGCCTCGCTTCCATCCAAAAAATAAGATGATGATAAAGCAAAAGAAAGGAATAAGATAACCTATTTGTATATTATCTCCATTATAATCTATTACTGTACCCATTAAATAAGGTAAAATAGCACCACCAACAATAGACATTATAAGCCAAGATGAACCGGATTTTGTTTCTTCTCCAAGATTGGTAATACCTAAAGAAAAAATGGTTGGAAACATAATAGACATTAAAAAACCAATGATTCCTAAAGCGTAAATCACGAAAATACCTTGCGTAGTAACAGCTAACAAACACATCAGCGCTGCTAAAACCGCATATAAGGACAATAATTTACGTGGTGTAGTATATTTTAAAAAGAAAGTACCTACAAACCTACCAGCCATAAATAAGAAGCCATAAATGGTTAAATAGTAAGCTGCTGATTTTTCATCTAAACCTGCTCCTTGCTGCGCCATTCTGATAAAAAAGCTGGTTACACATACTTGCGCACCTACATAAAAGAATTGTGCTATAACCGCCCATCTTAAATGGCGATGTTTTAGGACTGCAAAAAATCCGGTTTTGGCTTTTTCTTCTTTACTTGGCTTTATTTCTGGGAAATGGATAAAATAAAACAAAACAGCAACCAGAATTACGATGATACCTAATACCAAATAAGGAGTTTTAACTGCTGCTGCTTCAGAAAATAAATAGCTCATTTTTTCGCTCTCTGGCATATCCGCTAGCTGCGCTGCTGTATATTCTTTTCCAGATAATATAAAGTTTGCGCCAATAATAGGCGCTACCATAGCTGTCAAACCGTTAAATGATGCAGCTAAGTTTAATCGGGTTGTTGCCCCCTCTGGCTTACCTAAGATGGTGGCATAAGGGTTTGCTGCTGTTTCTAAAACGGTTAAACCGCAACCAATAATAAACAATGCAATTAAGAAAATACTGTATGATAGCGTATTGGCAGCCGGAATAAACAAAAATGCTCCCATTGCAAATACCAATAAACCTATAATCATACTGGCTTTATAGCCAAATTTTCTAAGCATCATTCCGGCGGGAATAGCCATTAAAAAATAAGCTAAGAAAATTGAGGTATCTATTAAAGTAGACTGTCTGTTATTTAGCTGACAAGCTTTTTTTAAGTGCGGAATCAAGATAGAATCCAAATTATGAGCCATGCCCCATAAAAAAAACAAACATACTATTAAGATAAAAGGCAATACATAGTTTTGTTTTGACCCTTTGCTTTGGTTTAATACCGATGGCTGATTTACTGAGTTCGTATTCATATCAAACAGATTTTCTTTTTACCAATAAGATATGATCACACACCAAAACTACCTCACCATGTTGGTTAATAACCTCTACATGTTCTGTAACGTTACCATATTCGGGCTTTTTAGCATCAGATTTGGCAGAAATGGTAATTTCTGAATGGATGGTATCGCCAATAAAAACAGGCTTAATAAATCTTAACCTATCATAACCTTTAGACATCGCCTCAGGGTTTATTTCCGAAGCTGTTAAGCCAATACCAATGCTAAATATCATGGAACCATGCGCAATACGCTGCTTAAAAGGCTGTGTCTTACACCATTCTGCATCCATATGGTGCGGAAAAAAATCTCCGGTATGCCCTGCATGAACTACAAAATCTGTCTCGGTAATGGTTCTACCTAAGGTTACTCTTTTCTCTTCTAATTGGTAATCCTCAAAAAAAATCGACTTAAAATACATATTTAGTTGGTTAGTTGTTAGGTGGTTAGGTATTAGTTGGTTAGTTTGTTAGTTATTAGTTTGTTAGACAATAAGTGCTTTAGGTGATTAGGGGCTTTTATTCTCCACTCAGGACTTTAGACAGTGTTCATCCGTCAACGGTACACAGACTCCTTACTTTAAACTCACCTCGTAAGCTTTCTCTACCAGCATCATGGTTTGAAAAACGTCTTCTACGCTAGTGGGTAAAACCTTAGTTTCTCCGTTTTTATAGCGCATGAGGCTAGACATGGTACCAATAAAAGCATCGGGAAACCAAGAACCTTCTAAATTGATACTTTTCCATTCGGGTGCTTTTTCGTCCTCTAATAAGCAATATTCAAAAACATCGGGTACACCATTAGGATAATCCATTAATAAACCCATTTTAGCTTTTATAGCTCCTTTAGTACCTTCCCATTTAATAAAACTTTCTTGATGATGTGGGCCAAAAGCATGGTCGTGGTTGGTATTGATAACTGAGTGTAACGTATCGCCATAATCCAAAATAATGGTAGAACGAGATGAGGATAACTTCTTTGCAGGATGTTTTAAAGTTTTAGCTAAAACACCTTTAGGATTGCCTAAAAAAGACCGCATTAAATCTATATAATGAATGCTATGGTATTGGATTTCTAAACGTGGATGCACCATCACATGCGGAAATAACTCCCAAGGTGTTTCTACGGTTACCCTTACCTCCATATCGTATAAATCGCCTAAGAAACCTTTTTCTATAAGATATCTGGCTGCACTTACATAAGGTGCAAAACGCAACTGACAGTTGATGGCCGCTACCAAATTCTTCTTTCTACAAACTTCTAGGATATCTTGTGTTTGCTGGATATCATCGCCCATAGGCTTTTGTATCAGAACAGCGCTACCGTCTGGCAATTGCTCTAAGATACTGATATAACTTTCGGGCATGGTTGTAATATCATAAACCGCATTTGAAGGCGCTTTAGCTACTGCATCAGCAACAGAATCATAAACATTAGGAAGATGAAAATCTTGCGCAACCTGCACCGCTCTTTCCCTGGTACGATTGGTAATTCCTACAACCTCAAAACCTGCTTTTTTATAGGCAGGTAAATGGGCATCTTTTACAATTCCGCCTGCACCAATCATAATAATGGGCAACTTTTTTTGAGGTAAAATAGGATGATATTGAATATCCATATCTATTAAATATTTTATTTAATCAAATACTATAAAGTATTGATATTATTTATTTTATACTGAGCATCTTTTAGCAAATCACCTACATCATCAGTAGTTGAACATGCTTTCACAACCAACTCATCTATAAGGCTTGCAATGGCCGACCAATGTTTGCTTTGTGGCAATGTTTTAGCATGTTTATGCAACTCTTCTAACTTATGATAATAAGGAATGATACGATTAACATCAGCATCTTGCCAGGTAGATTTTCTACAGCCAATACCCCCTTCTAAAGTGAGTAATTTATCTTGCTGAGCTTGGGTTGCATACTTCACAAAAGCCAATGCTATATCTTGGTGTTTACTTCCTGTACCAACGGCATACATCCAATAAACATTTAAAGAACAAGCTTCTCCGTTGCCAGCTTTGGGTAAGCCTGCTACATCAACCTTACCTTTAACCTTTGAGCTTTCTGAAACTTCACAAACAGCCGCAAAACCAAACCAATTCACCATCATGGCTACTTCGCCACGGGCAAAAGCCTCACCTGCTTGTACAGATTCATATTGCGCTGATTGCGGATGTATTGCTTGATGATTATTTAATAAATCTCTATAAAATATTAAACCATCAGCAGCTTCTGGAGTGTTAATTTGGATATTTCCATCTGCGTCAAGCAATTCACCTCCTCGACTCCATAGTTGTAAACAAAAATCAAAAACGGTATTATGTCCATCAGGAAAAGCTGCTACCACAGTACCGTATAAACTATCCTCAGGTCTTAGGAAAAACTCCGCTACTTCTATAAAATCATCCCAGCTTAGGGGCACTTTTAAATCCTTACCATACAAGTCTTTAAATTTTTGCTGCTCTTGCGGAGATTCAAATAAATCTTTACGATATATTAAGCACTCAGGTCCATCATGAAAAGGCAAACCCAATAATTTACCATCAAACTGTTGAATATCCAATAAAGAGTTACTCCAGGCGGCAAGCTCTTGCTTATTTAGAGCAGGTTTAATATCTGCTATAGCATTAGCTGTATAGGCTTCTAATAACCAATCGGTTACTAAATGGGCTGCATCCCAGTTTCCATTTTTTAAGCCTTCATTAGTGATTAATTCATGATGCAATTCGGGTAAGTCCATTGCTATAAACTCGGCCTCAAGCTTACAACCTGTTGCTACGCAAAAGCTTTCCCAAATCTTTTGCATACTGCGCTCAAAAGGTTCAAACTTTCTTACCGCAAACCTAAACTTGTTTATATTACTCATTTGATAACTCTTTTATAATCTTAGCATTATCTTGCCCTAATGCAGGTGACGCTTTCGCTGATGTTAATAGCTGACCATCAATACGAATAGGGCAACGCGTGGTTTTATAAGAGAAACCATCTAACATGGTAACCTCTTGTAGCATCTCTAAAGCTTTAAAACCATCATGAGCCATTAACTTATCCCAGGTTAAAACATCGGCACACCAAATATCTGCTGGCTCTAGTACAGATAGCCATTTTTCTGTTGTATCTGTCTTCAAATGCGAGGCTAAAACCGCTTTTATTTCATCTCTCTTATCAAAAGCCTCCGCAGTTTCTTGATAGGCTAGCAAGGCATCGCAGCTTAATAAATTACCTAAAACTGGTATTTGCCCCATAGCTAAAGCTAACCAACCGTTTTGGGTTTGATATATCCCGTAAGGAGCGCCTAAATAAGCATGTGCATTGTTACTAGCTGTTCTTTGTGGTAACTGTCCGCCATCTCTATTAAAAGTAGTAATAGCTTCAAACTGGAAATCAAAAGCGGTTTCTAGCATACTTACCTGTACCAAAGCACCCAAGCCACTTATAGCCTTCTTTACCAAACAAGCCAATAAACCATTTGCTAAGTTTGCCCCCGCCAGCATATCTATGATAGATAAACCCATAGGAACAGGACCATCATCAGCATCGCCACTTAACCAAGTTAAACCACTTAAAGATTGTAAAAGTAAATCTTGTCCCGGGTTACCTTTCCAAATACCATCGGTACCGTAACCCGATATTTCACCATAAACCACCTGCGGGTTTTGAGCTTTTACGCTTTCATAATCAAAACCTAGTCTTTCCATAACGCCAGGTCTGAAATTATGCATCACCACATCGGCTTTGCGTATTAATTTCCAAATCCACTCGCGGTCTTTTTCATCTTTGATATCTACAGCAAAGCTTTCTTTGTTTCTGTTAATAGCATGAAAAACAGAAGATTCTCCGTTTAAAATAACGTTAGAAGTATATAAATGCCTGCAAATATCTCCTGTTTCTGGTCGTTCTATTTTAATAACCCGAGCACCTAAATCGGCCAAGCGCAAACTTGCTGACGGACCAGAAAGAAACTGACTAAAGTCTACAACTAAATAATCTTTTAAAGGCATCATAAGTTAAATTCCTGATTTATAGCTACTGTATGCGCACCAGCTTTAGGAGCTGCTTTTGCTGAAAATAATTTTTGACGATTGATTTGGATGGGACTTCTTGTACTTGTAAGCTGTGTACCATCAGGCAGGTTAAGCTGCTGTTGCATATCCAGAATCTTATAAGCTTCGTGGTTTAGAATTTCCTGATAATTATAAACTCTTGAACACCATATTTTTTGCTCTTCAAGGATAAATATCCAAGCATCGGTTTCTTTTTTAATGAGCTGCTGGGCTATTAAAGTATTGATTTCATCTCGCTTAGTAAACCAATCTTCTTTTTTGCTGTAGGCTGATAAATCTATACCTAAAACCTCGCCTAAATGCAATAAATTACCCATAGCTAAAGTAATGTAGCTATCGGCAGTTTGGTATATCCCGTAAGGAGCGCTTAAATAGGCGTGTCCATTTCCTTTAACCGAGCTTCTATCAGGGAGTTTTCCTCCATCATTTAAATAACTGGTTAAAACTTCAAATTGCACATCTAGGATAGATTCCATCAGGCTAACTTCTACCAAAGCACCTGTTTGGGTTTTAGCTCTCCTGATTAAAGCTGCCAAAATACCTTGGCATAAATGAGCACCACAAACCATATCGGCGACAGCCAAACCAAAGGGAACAGGGCCTTTTTGTTTTGTACCAGAAAGCCAGGTTAAACCTGATAAAGACTGGATTAATAAATCTTGTCCCGGTTTGTTTGCCCAAGGACCTTTATTGCCATAACCCGTTACTATGGCGTAGATAACTTTAGGATTAAGCTTTTTTACCTGCTCATAATCTAAACCTATTTTCTCCATCACCCCCGGACGAAAGTTATGGGTAATGATATCTGCCTGCTGAATAAGCTTTTTGATGCGCTCTAAATCTTCAGGATTTTTCAAATCGGCGGCGTAAGACTCTTTATTGCGGTTTATGGTATGAAAAACTAAGCTATCACCATCTATAAATAGATTCTTAATAGCAATTTGCCTGCCCGCCTCGCCTTTTACGGGGCGTTCTATTTTGATGACACGAGCACCTAAATCGGCCAGTTTTAAACCAGCCGATGGCGCTGCCATAAACTGTGCAAATTCTAACACCAATAAGCCTTCTAGTGGTTTCATATTAAGCCTTCTCTAGATTTTTAGATTGGATATATAACTCGTTTAAAGCATCTAAAACAGCTTTTTCATTGCCACCGTTTAACAAATAATTTCTAACAATATCACCGGCATGGTCTTGAAAATACATATGCCCTTGGTAACGTGACCTTAAATAAGCCCTTTGTAAGGTTGGCAAGGTATTTTTAAAATATTGATGAGATGCATTGTTGGTATGCTCACTTTCCCAAGCTTTTAAATGCCCAGGCTGCCCTCCATTATCAAAAAATAAAAATTCTTGTGTATTTGGTTGAGCTGTAAACTCGGCATATTTAACCGCTTCATGGATGTATTTTGATGATGATGAAACAGCCAAGCCCGTACCCCCTAAAGAAGTAATTAAATGACCATAATCTTCTAAATTTACTGTATCATGAAAATGAAGTAAGTTGGCTGCATAACCATTTCTTGAATAGTTAGAATAACCATAAGCAAAAGGACAATAAGCTATTTGATTGGTATTTACCATGGTTTCATAAACCTGAATAGGGTTTTTATCAAAGAAAGAACGGTCTATCCTATCACTTAAGCTTTTAAATAACTGTAGAGCCTTAGTACCTGTTTCTGCGCTAATTACAACATCGTCTTGTAGGCATGGTTTTTCACCCAGCGTTGCACAAAAACCATAAAAAGCCATCAATACATCAATAGGAATAAGTGCACAAGCTACCAAACCTTTATCGGCTAAAGCCAAAACATCATCAAAAGTTTCAGGCAAGCTTAAACCTTGCTGCGCTAATAAATCTGGTCTGCTTGATGCTACGGGCGTTGCTGCATCTATAGCTAAAGCCCATTGCTTGCCATTAAAATTATAGCTTTCGTGAGAGCGGCCAACCGAATTTTCCTCTTGGTCTTTGATGAAGGCAGCTGGCAAATAATCATCTAAAGGAAGGATAGATTTTGTACCCGCAGCAAAGCCCGCCCATGGATGATCTATCACCAATAAATCGTATTTTTCTGCCAGCTGTTGGATAGACATATCTGCAAATTGCTGTAAAGAACGTTTTTCCCAAATGATATCTACATCGGGATAAAGTTCTGTAAAACGTTGGGCTGTGGCTACAACAGATGTAAAGCCTCTGCTATGGTTCCAAGTTATTCCTTTTAATATTTTCTTTGTGGACATGTTTATTTCTTAAATTTCTTGAAGACGAGTTAGAAAATTAACTTCTTAGCTAAGGCGCCTTCTTTTTCTTTTAATACTGTTGTTGGATATAAGTAAAAGCTATATTGATAATTTTTAGCCTTGTTTTGATATTTCGCTAAAGGCTGAGAAACATCAGACCAGGTATCATTACCACCTACACCCATTTGTATCAAATCGATATTTAAGGTGATAAAACCAGCGTCTTTTAGCTTATGCCAATGTTTGGTTTCTGATATATTTTTCTCTGTAAAAGGCCAAGCGCTCATGCTTAGTAAACTATCGGCTACAACCATTAAGCCTTGCCCCTTGTTGTTATTGAGGAACATCCAACGAACATCTGTTCTGTTACCGTTTTCTTGTGGATATACATAAGGCTCCATAAATTGAGCTAAAGGCTGACTATAAATGGCTGCATCAAAACCGTAGCGTCTATCAACATAATTTTCTAATTCACCACGGCCATACCATTTTATTTGGCTATAATCACGAGCGGTTGCCGTTTGCATACCAATTTTTGGGATGTTAGGTAGTGATGGATGCGCTTCTAAAGCATAATCTACTTTAATAACACCATCGCCATTGATGCTGTATAAAACGTTTACTTTTGCGCTATCCTGAATTAAGCTATAAGTACTTTTTATTTTAATGATATTACTTATTGTTTGATCTAAACTGGTAGCTGTTAATTTAATATCGCTATCATACCAAGGTTTAAGTTTTTTTGTTGGTTTCCAACCACGACGGTCGTTATCGGTTTGTGGGCGAGTAAAATCTGGCAGTAAAGCTTGGAAAATTTGTTCTTTACCTGCTATCACATAAGAAACTAAAGCCCCATTAGCTTTATTAAATTTAGCTATGAACGTTTTACCATGCAGTTCAAACTCGTGTGGGCTTTCTTTAACGGTGATGTTGGCATAATTTCTTTTATACTTTCTATGCTCGGCCAATCCTGTTAAAGCAAACTGGTTACTAGCTATTTCATGACCTTTTTTTGCCCAAAGCTCATCTTTAGTAAGGGTAAAATGTATATCAGCTAAATACTCACTACCTGCTTTAAAACTTGGTAAATATTTAGCTATACTGATTTCTGTTTCTTTCCCTGCTTCCAGATTCAAATTTGGCAAAAGCTTATTGGCTATGATTTCGCCATCTTCTCTGATGATAAGGTTAATAGTGTAATCTATTAATGATTTACTAGCATGACGATTTTGGACTTTTAAAACACCTTTTTTTGTATCTATTAAAGTTGTTTCTACAGGCTGGTAAATTCTTTTACATTCATAAATGGCGGCTTTTGGTCTTCCGGTAGCATCAACAATGCCGTTTAAACTAAAGTTTCCACTATGATTTTTCTCTCCAAAATCACCGCCATAAGCTAAAAATTCAACTCCTGTAGAATCTTTTTTATATAAGCCTTGGTCTTTATAATCCCAGATAAAACCACCTATTAAACGTGGGTGACTTCTAAAGATATCCCAAAACTCTTTCATATTACCTGTAGAATTTCCCATAGAGTGCGAGTATTCTACAAAAAGTATTGGTCTTTTGTCTCCGTTTTGCTGATTAAGCAAAAGCTCTGGGGTATAAACTCCCGGATAAAACCTGCTGACCATATCTACATAATACTGGTCTACGGGGTTTTGTAATCGGTGCGAATGGTCGTTAGTTTTAGGATAACGCGGATCGCCCAGTTCTATATAACCTTCCTCCGCATGGCTACCCATAGCAGGTTCGTAATGCACTGGTCTGGTAATATCAAAATCATGCAGCCAGGCAGCCATAGCAGCGGTATTTGGGCCTCTGCCAGCTTCATTTCCTAAACTCCAGATGATGATTGAAGGATGATTTTTATCGCGGTAAGCCATTCTGGTAACACGTTCTAAATGTGCAGCTGCCCAAGCTGGGTCATTGGCCAATTTACCGCCCAAACCATGAGTTTCGTAATTGGCTTCATCCATCACTAAGATGCCATACTCATCACACAATTCGTAAAAATAAGGGTCGTTTGGATAGTGACTTGTTCTGATGGCATTAAAATTAAACTGCTTCAATTGTAAAACATCTCTCTTAATATCATCACGCGTAAGCGCTTTACCCCTTCTTGGGTCGTGGTCATGACGGTTTACCCCATACAAATAAGTTTCTTTACCATTAATTAGCAATTTGCTATTAGTTTTAGAAAACTCCACACTTCTAAAACCTACTTTGCAGCTTTTAGCCTCCAAGAGCTTACCATTTTTATCAAGCAAAGAAATCACTAAAGTGTATAAATGAGGCGTTTCATCACTCCATTTCAATGGATTTTTAACTTCGGCTTCTAGCAAACCAAATTTCACGTTATCTAAACGTGGGTAAGATTCGTTAATGATAGACTCGGCACTGCGCTCTAAAGCTTTGCTAAATACAGGCTGCTTTTGCTGATTGTATAATTGTGCTTTTACGATATAACCATCAGGGGCAACACCGGTAAAATTATCTAAACGCGGTCTTAAGCTAAATTTAGCATCTTGGTAGTTTTTATCCAGTTTAACTTGATAATGAAAATCCGCAATGCGTATTTTAGGCTCTGCCAGAAGCATCACCTCGCGTTGTATACCGCTCATTCTCCAATGGTCTTGATCTTCCAGATAAGCACCATCGCTCCAGCGGATAACTTGTACTGAAATGATATTCTCTCCACTTTGCAAATAAGGTGTGGCATTAAATTCTGATGGCAGACAACTATCCTCGGCATAACCTAAAAATTTACCATTTAGCCACACTTTAAAAGCAGAACTTACCCCACCAAAATGTAAGGTAATGTTCATGTCTTGCCAATGTTGTGGTAAGGTGAAAGTCTTTTGGAAAGAGCCTACAGCATTATAATCTCTAGGCACACGTGGCGGGTCTACCGGACGAAATGGATAAACCGCACTTTTATAAATCGGGATATCATAACCTTTTAGTTCCCAGTTTGATGGAACTTCTATTTTATCCCAGTTTTTAACCCTTTGTTTGTAAAAATCCTGAGGAGCATCGGCAGGTTTATAAGCAAATTTAAAATCCCATTCCCCGTTAAGTAGCAACATTCTGGACTTTTCTCTTTTACCTTCTAAAGCATCGGCTTCGGTGGCATAAGAATAAGCAGTAGCCCTAGCAGCATCGCGGTTGATACTGGTAATTTCTGGCTGCTCCCAAGGTTCGGCATTAAAGATACCCGGCACAGGCGGAACAGTAGCTGGCAAACCATCAACTGTTTGTGCTTGCGCTTGATAAAAAGCAAAAGCAGACAAGCCAAAAGCTAAAGAAACTCGCTTGATAAGCTTATGACATATAATGTGTTTTTGATAATTCATTTTTGATTTTTATACCTGTCTTAAGTACTCGTCTTTAAATTTGAAGCCCCATCCCGGTGTGTTATGCGGTGTAGCCATGCCGTCTTTTATCTCTAAAGGATGATCAATAAGCGTGTCTATCCAATCGAAAGACTCGGCGCCAGCCCCATTAGAAATGGTACATAGTAAAGGGATATCGTAATCTTTATAATAATGTGGCAAAACGCTTACATTAAAACTTGCCGCAAGTGCAGCACTATTTCTCCAAGCTTCTACCCCACCTAATCTTAAAATATCAGGCTGCCAAATATCAATGGCATTTCTTTGTAAAAGTTCTCTTAAAGGTGTTAAAGAGTACTCACGCTCTCCCATAGCAATAGAAATACCTGCTTGATTTCTCAACAACTCAAAACCTTGATAATCATCATGTAAAATTGGCTCTTCAAACCAATTGATATGCAGGTTTTTAGCAGCTTGTGCTAGTTGTAAAGCATTGGCTACATTCATCCCTTGGTTGGCATCCATCATGATATTGATTTCGTTACCAACGGCTTCTCTTACTAATCTTAAGCGTTCTAAATCTTCTTTCCAATCGGGTTTACCTACTTTTATTTTAACGGCTTTAAAACCTCTATTTTTGTATTGGGTAACTTCATCAATCAATTCATCGGGGCTGTAAGAAATCCAACCGCCACTACCATAAATAGGGATTTCTCTTTTTGATGCTCCTAAAACTTTCCAAACTGGCTGACCTAATATTTTAGCCCAAGCATCCCACATGGCAATATTAAAAGCGCCTTGTGCCCATCGGTTTAAGCCCTCCATACCAAAATATTCATTGGCATGGTTTAGCTTATCAAAAACCTTTACAGTATCATAAACCTCCTCGCCAATAAGCAGCTCTCCGGCATCTTTTAAAGCTCCAATAATGGCTTGAGGGTTGTATTGAAAGCTCAACAAATACGACTCGCCAATGGTACCATCTTTAAGACGGATACGTAAAACGATAAAAGAAATCTCTGTTAAAGTGTGTGTAGCATCTGCTATGGGCTTTTCTAGTTTAGCTTTAGCTGTAAAAACAGCATAGCTTTTAATGGAATGCATGCTAGATTATAATTTGTATTTAATGATATATTCTTTGTTGGATGGAATGCTTAACTCGTAATAGTTTTGCCCAATTTGCTTAACGCTGATGCCTTTCGCTTGAGGTTTGGTTTCACTTTTCAGACGTAAAGTTCCGGTACCGCTATCTGCCTTAATTTTAATTTCTGATGTTGAACAGTATAAACTGATATCGCCATTTGGTGTAGGTACTGTACCTTGCATCCATTGTAAGCCGCCCAGATGCGGTTCTACCAAATATTGCTGATAACCAGCTGTTAAGGGCTTTACACCTAAATAATATTTACCTAAAAGGTAAACCGGACTAGCACCCCAAGAGTGGCAAAGGCTTTTACCAAACTCTCGGCCGTACATGGCATAATGCTCTGTATCTTTTTTACTAGGATTATACTCTTCCCAAAATGAGGTAGCGCCTAATTTTAGCATGCCGCCCCAATAGTTTTTCATCTCTTTCATCACATAATCATGCTCGCCCATAGCACATAAAGCTTCAAGCTCGTAAAAACGCATATAAGGCGTCATGATTTTCTGGATTTTATCATTTAGCAAAACATTCTTCTTTACCCCTTCTTTTTGTTGAGCGTTTAAATAATCAAAGAAAATAGCAAACATATTTGCATAGCGAGTTACATTTTCAGTTTGCTTGCCATCTATCCTGCTGTGTACAATAGCTTGTTTATCCGCGTTCCAATAGCTATTGAAAAACTTGGTTTTAAGCTGCGCTGCTTCATTTTTATAATATGCTGATGCCTTATCATCGGCTGCTAAATCTGCACATAAAGCGATGGTTTCTAAACTTCTGCATAAAAGCAATTGCTCAAAACTTACTTCACCTTGTTTGCTTAAACCATCGGCCCAGTCTATAAAAATCCAATCGCCGGAAAGACCCTGCATAAAGCCGTTTTGGTTTCTACGCTGTAAGCAAAAATCCATTAAGCTTTTCATTTTAGGATAAACTAAGTTGATAAATTGCTTATCGCCCGTGTATTGATAATAATCTTGAATGCTTAAGAACCAATAGAAAGTATAATCCATAATGGTATTGATATGGCTGGTAACAGGGTCTTTACCTCTTAAAGCTAATATGGTTCTTCTTACGCTGGCTTCATCAAAAGCCAGATAGTAATTCATTAAATAACTTTGGTAAGCATCGCCACTCCATATCCATCGGTCACGTTTGATGCCATCAATAAAAAATTCACGTGTGGTAAGCTCCATGGTGTATTTAGAAACTTGCCATATTTTGTTCAACTCGGCATCAGACGAAGTAAAAGTTCCTCTATCTTTCACCGGTAAATATTCATAAAGCATAGAAACAGAGTCGAGTTTCACGCCTGCATCCGTTTCTACCTGTACATATCTGAAAGCTTTGGAGAGTTGCAAGGTAGAATCCTGAGCTTTGGACAAATTAACATCTACAAAATCAAAGGTTTCGCATTTTAGCGAACTTAAAGCTTCTTCTTTAGACTCGCCATAATAAATTCTTAACTGCCCATTTCCTTTTAAACCATGTAGTTTGATAAATCCGAAAGTTTCCTCTCCAAAATCTATCAATCTTGAAGCACCTTTAACATCTGTTTTAATAGCATATTTAGGTTTAGTACTTAGCTTAAAAGTTGAAGGTTTTTGATTGGGCGAATTGAAATTCCATGTCCCTGCATTTACATAGGTTGTACCAGAAGCATCAGAAGCTTTTCCTGTTTCATCTATCCATTCTTTATCCTCAAAAGTTGCTAACCAAGAAGCGTCAGTTTTTACAGTTTTTCCATTGATGTAAATAGCCGGAACTTTATCCTGTGCATAAACTTTGATATTGATTTTCTGCTTTCCGGCAGCTAATTGTAGCTTTTTAGGATAACCAGAAAGCATTTTTCCATTGATTTTAACATTGTACTGTCCTTCAGTAAATAACTCTATTTCTTCTGGCTGCGTAAGGTTAAACTCTTTATGAAATTCTACCAAAACATAATGACTATCCATACGCCAGAACGGTGGAAAGAAAGTACCACGCTCTGTTCTTCTGTTTTGCATTTGGTTGCTTAACCAAACTTCAAAATCTCCGGGATACCATATCCAAGTGGCTTGTGTAGTTTTATTTTGTGCTTGTACTTTAGAACTGAATAGAAAGCCATTTAATAAGCACATACATGCGAAACAGCTTAATAAAAGTCTTTTGTAGAAAATTTGCATAGCTTTTAATATAAAAAGGTGTTAACCAAACATTTAACACACTTTAGGTTTATTAGTAAAGCTATCAACTAAAGCAAATGCTTTTCTGCACTATTTTTTCAAGCTATTGTATGATGTTAGCATGAGGGTTTTTAAAGTAAAAAGTTCAAAACTTATAAATTCAAAAGGAAAAATTAAAAATTCAAAACCCAATCAATCTTCTGAGCTGAAAGCTTAATTAATTAATCAATCATTCAATCAATCTTCTGAGCTGAAAGCTTAACGCAAAAGGCGAAAAGCTTAATTAATCAATCATTCAATCAATCAAAAATCAATCAATCTTCTGAGCTGAAAGCTTAACGCAAAAGGCGAAAAGCTTAATTAATCAATCATTCAATCAATCAAAAATCAATCAATATTATAAAAAAACAACTCTTACTCTAAAATCTCACTAACATGCTTTTTAATATTGATACAAATGGCATCAAGAGGTAAATCATTGGCATCTGTACCAAAAGGATTTTCTATTTCTTCTGCAATAAGCTCTAAACTAGCAAAAGCATATAAAATAAAAACCACTACCGGGATGATATAATAGCCCAAACTAAAAACCCAACCGAAGGGCAAAGTCATCACAAAAAAGAAAATAAACTTCTTGATAAAAACACTGTAAGAAAAAGGTATTGGTGTATTTTTAATTCTTTCACAAGCACCGCAAATATCGGTAAAAGACATCGCCTCGCTGTTCAAAATCAATAATTGCTCTGCTGAAAGTTTCTGCTCTTGATGCAATTTAAAGAGCTTATCATACATGGCATGAGCAATTTGATTGGGTAAATGCTTCTCTTTATGTAAGTCTAACACGGGGTCTATCTCGTGGTAATCTTCATTCTCTCTTAAATGGCTTTTAAGAGCAAAAGCATAATTAGGAATCATGTTATTAAAAAACTTCCTATCATCAGCAGCTAAAAAAGCTTTTAATTTGATGGCAAAATTTCTAGAATTATTGGTTAAAGCTCCCCACTGTTTTCTGCCTTCCCACCACCTATCATAAGCCGTATTCGTTCTAAAAACCAATAAAAGCGAAATTACAAAACCCAACATACTGTGCATCAGGCTTAAATTTTTCACATGACTACTTTCTGATAGTTGCCAATATTCTAATTCTAAGTAAGCTACCAAACCAGCATATACGCTAACAGCCAACATAAGCGGTAAAAGCTTTCTAAAAGTATCTGCTTTATGTATCTGAAAAATAAAAGTGAACCACTCTTTAGGGTTATAATTAATCATGTAATAGGTTTATATGATGTTGTTATAATAAGTTGATGATTTTCTCTAGCCACAATTTATCTAGCTCATCAAATGCGGCTAAAGTATCGCTATCTACATCTAAAACACCCCAAACTACATCATTTTTAATCAAGGGAACAACAATTTCTGATTTTGATAAGCTGCTACAAGCAATATGCCCAGGGAAAGCATCTACATCTTCTACAATAAGCGTTTTAGCTTGTGCCCAAGATGTTCCGCAAACGCCTCTGCCCTTTTGTATTCGGGTACAAGCAACCGGACCTTGAAACGGACCTAAAACCAACTCTTCATCCTTAACTAAATAAAAACCTACCCAAAACCAATTAAACTGTTCTTTTAAAGCTGCCGCGATATTAGCCAGATTAGCAATCACATCTGTCTCGCCACCTAACAATGCCTCTATTTGTTGGTAAATAGATTGGTACTGTGCCTCCTTATGCCCTTTAATTATTTTTAAATCCTCTGCCATAGCACAAAAATAACATCGCTAATTGTAAAGCGTTTGAAAATCTAGAAAAATAGCTCCTTTTTACAATTGTAACAGAATTAATAAATGCTATGTAGGCTATTTTACTTAATTTTCTCCATCTCACGTTTATAATTTTTATCATGATGATAACTAAAAAAGTCCTTTTTACATTTTCATTAAGTGCTTTAGCCTTAGGAAACATCAGTACCAAACCTTTTGATGAAGGTATGTTTCCGCTAAGCGAGGTTTCTAAACTAGACCTTCAAAAAGCTGGGTTAAAAATCCCACAGAAAGAAATTTATAACCCCGATAGTACCAGCTTGATAGACGCCTTGGTTAACGTTGGTGGTTGTACAGGTTCTTTCGTTTCTGAAAGCGGATTAATTATTACCAACCACCATTGCGCTTTCTCTGCCGTACAGTTGGCCAGTACTGCCGAAAATGATTATTTAACCCATGGTTTTGTGGCCAACAAACCTGAACAAGAAATTGAAGCAAAAGGCTTAACCTGCCGTATTACAGATTCTTATGAGAATGTGTCTGAAGAAATATTAACAGCAGTTAGCGGAGTTGATGATGTATCGCAACGCCAGAAAATAATTCAGGAAAAAATAAGAATTATAGAAGCCAGAACAGAAGCAGCAGATAAAAGTATTGATGCCGAAGTGTCTGAAATGTTTATTGGCAAAAGCTATATTTTGTTCAAATATAAAATCATTAGGGATGTTAGATTGGTTTACGTACCTAAACAAAATGTGGGCGAATTTGGTGGTGAAACCGATAATTGGGTTTGGCCAAGACATACCGGCGATTTCTCTTTCATGAGAGCTTATGTGGCACCAGACGGTAGTGCAGCAAGCTATGCTAAAGAAAATGTTCCTTACAAACCTAAAAAGCATCTTAAAATAAATGCTGGCGGAGTGAAAGATGGCGATTTCACCTTCATGTTGGGCTATCCTGGCAGAACGTTTAGGCATCGCCCAGCTCAATTTATTGCCTATCAACAAAATTACCAATTACCTTATACGGCAGATTTATACGAGTTCCAAAATAAAACCATGGAAGAGGTTGGTAAAAGCAAAGGACGTACAACAGAACTAAAACTGGCAACACGTATTAAACGCAATGCCAACGTTTTAAAAAATTATCGTGGCAAGTTAAAAGGCTTAAATAACATCGAGCTATTAAAACAAAAACAAGAAGAAGACAATCAACTGGTAAGCTACATCAACCAAAATGCTAATTTAAAACAGCTGTATGGTAATTTAATGTATGAGATAGATGATATCTACAAACAAATCAACAACAGTGCTTATCAGGAATTATGGTATGCTCAAGTTTATGGTTCAAGTAATTTGTTAAGAGTAGCAGCACAAATTAATGGTTTTAAAGATGCTTTGTTAAAACAACCTTTGGATAAACGAGAGACCTTCTACACCACTAATCTTCCTCGCTTAGAAAAAGCCATCTCTAGTTTATATGACTCTTATGATATTGATGTAGATAAAAAACTACTAAATAACATGTTAGAAAGAGCATCTAAACTTCCACTTAACCAAAAAATAGCTGTTATAGATAAAAATACTCGTGGTTTTAACAGCTTAGAGCAAGCTCAAAAATTCATCAATAACCTATTTGCTTATAGCCGATTAAGCAATGAAAACTTCACCAAAACCTTAATCAAAGACATGAAGCAATTGGTGGTTTATAATGATCCTTTCCTCAGTTTTGAGCAAGAGCTCTCTAAAGAAGTAGCTTTAAAAAAGCTTACGCAAGATAAAAGAGAGGCGAAATTAAGTAAGCTCATGGCTGATTATGTGACGGTTAAAGAGCAGTACCTACAAAAGAACTTTATCCCCGATGCTAACAGCACCTTACGTTTAACTTACGGCCACATCAAAGGCTTCTCTCCTGTTGACGGCAGCTATATGCTTCCCTTCACCAGTGTTAAAGGGATTATTGAAAAAGGAAGAAGCGGAAATGTAGATTATCAATACCCAGAACAAATTAAAACCTTATGGGAGCAGAAAGACTTCGGTCCGTTTAAAATGGCCGAGCTAAATGATGTTCCTGTATGCTTTTTATATGATATGGATACTACGGGCGGTAATTCTGGCTCTCCTGTTTTAAATGCTTATGGCGAGCTTATTGGCGTAAACTTCGATAGAGCTTACGAAGCAACCATTAATGATTACGCTTGGAACGAAAATTACAGTCGCTCTATAGGTGTAGATATCCGCTATGTACTTTGGGTAGCATCTAAAATAGATAAGGCAAGCGGCGTCTTAAAAGAATTAGGTGTACAAGCATATTAATTCTTAACATTCAAAAACTTATCAACTTTACATCATGGTTGGCTTTAAATTCCCGAAATTAGCCAACCATGATTGTTTCTATCACTATTGTAAGATACCCTAAACGCTATATTCCATTAGCTTTTTTCGCTATGGCGATACATCGCTTTCCTCTTTGGATAAACAAAGCATGTACATTCTGGAAATTGATGGGCTGTGGCAAAAACGGCACCTTCGATATTAACCCAGATTACCAGCAATGGGGTTTATTTGCTGTTTGGGAAGATGAAGATGATTTCAGAAAATTTCAAAACAGCTCTTTCATAGCCAAATGGTGGCAAAAATTCACCACCGAACAATGGACTGTTTTGTGCGAACCTGTAGAAGCCCATGGCAAATGGGATGGCAAAGAGCCTTTCGGGAAACCTAAAATTAAAGGACATGAAGGCATGGTTGGTGTCCTAACCAGAGCCACCATAAGACCATCAAAACTTAAAAATTTTTGGGCTAACGTACCAAAGGTTTCCGCTATCATGAATAGCTCACAAGGTTTCATCACCTCGGTAGGTATTGGCGAAGCTCCTTTTATTAGACAGGCTACTTTTTCTGTTTGGAATTCCTTAGAAGACGTAAAAAAATTCGCTTACCGCGATAAAGAACACGCTGATGTGGTAAAGCTTACCCGCAGTGAAGACTGGTACAGCGAAGAGCTTTTTGCCCGATTCAGAATCATCAGCAGCGAAGGCACTTTGATGGGCAAAAACCCAGTTGCTAGTGATTTTTGATGGATTGAGTTTTGATTGAATGATTGATTGATTTGTGTCATTGCGATGAGGAACGAAGAAGCAATCTATTTTGAATTTTTCCTTTTGAATTATAGATTTTTTTTTAACCAAACACCCTTATGCGAGTAGTAGCAGAATTACCACATCCGGAATGTAAGATTACCATCTTTTCTATGAACATGAAGTACATCATCAAGTTTGAGCAAGGTACTTTAGAGCAAACCTACAAGCTTTCTGAAATGGATTTAATCAACGGAGTTGACAGTGTTTTTGAACTCTTAGATGAAGACTTTATCAAGCGAGTAAGTGCCAGATTTCAGGACATGAGAGCCGATTTTATGGCTACTTGGAAAAAGTATAATTAGCACTTCACACAAAACACATAAACATCTATAAAATAGATAGTTACAAACTTAAAACCCATTAAACAGAATATAATTTTGTGATATTTAGCAAATAAAGACTCAAAACATCTATAAATCAAAACAAACACATTAAATAAAATTTATAAAATACTGTAATACAAATTTTTAAGTAATAATAAAAAATATAATTCTGCACTACTAAAACGCCAAATAAATGATAAGTAAGTTCGAAATTAATAGCCTTAACACCCAAATCAAAGAGCAAGTACAATACATCATTAATCATAAAACAAAGCCTCTTGGCGCCCTCGGAATTTTAGAAGATTTAGCACTAAGAATCTGTCTTATTCATGAAACGGTATCACCTAAAATTGCATCTCCTACTGTGGTAGTTTTTGCTGGCGATCATGGCATCACCCAAGAAGGTGTTAGTCCGTACCCACAAGAAGTAAGCTGGCAAATGGTCATGAATTTTATAGCTGGTGGTGCAGCCATTAACGTCTTTACCAAACAAAACGGTTGGGATATTTTGGTAGTTGATGCTGGGGTTAACCACGACTTTGACCCAGCCCTACCTTTACAACATTTAAAAGTTGCTAAGGGAACACAGAACTTTTTACATAGCCCCGCCATGACGAAAGCACAACTAGATGAAGCTTTAGAGAAAGGTGCTAACTTAGTTAAACAAATTCATGTTAAGGGCAGCAACTGTATAGCCTTTGGTGAAATGGGTATTGGTAACACTTCTGCCGCAGCAGCCATCATGCATAAAATTACAGGCATTGCTATGGAAGCCTGCGCTGGCAGAGGAACGGGCTTAAATGATAAAGGACTGGAAAAGAAAATTGCTATTCTCAAACAAGCCATCATCAACAACCCTGCTTATACACCTGAGGAGATTTTACAAACTTTTGGCGGCTTTGAAATCGCTATGATTGTAGGTGCTATGCTTAGCGCTGCACAACAAAAAATGCTGATTGTGGTAGATGGCTTTATTGTGAGTTCTGCGCTGTTAATTGCACATGCACTTTACCCTCAAATTTTAGACTATTGTGTTTTTGCTCATCAATCAGACGAAACCGGCCATAAACAAATGCTCCAATTCTTAAAAGCAAAACCTCTTTTAAATTTAAATATGCGCTTAGGCGAAGGTACTGGTGCCGCATTAGCCCTACCAATCATCCAAGCATCAGTAAACTTTATCAATGAAATGTCTAGCTTTGAAAGTGCTGGAGTGAGTGAGAAGTAACGAGTCCGATGACCGTTGTCTGGAGATAAAAGTAAAAAGTACAGAGTATAAAGTAGAAAGACTGGGTGGAGAGTCTGAGGACCGTTGTCTGAAGCTTGGTGGATAGAAAGTAGATAAGAATTAGAATATGGAATTATTAAAGAAATGTAATTATAAAAAGGCGACTTTTTTTCTTCTAGTCGCATCAATCATATTTGCTTGTAGTTCAAATCAGAAAACTAATCCTGTAGCTAAAATTGACACTATTGACTCAACAGATTCTATTTCAACTGAACAAACAGATGAATCTTATAACGATTTTGAAACTTATCATATAGTAATTATTGACACATCTTCAAGCTATTATAAACTTCAAGAAGTAATGTTCAGCGTAAATAAATTCACTCGCATTCCTATTGATACATTAGATAGGTATTATAACAACTTCAAAAAGCAGATTGTACTACCAGAAAATCATCAAGATGAAATGTATGCAGGTAGTTATTATCCAAGAAGGTATCCAACAGTATTTTTAAGTATAGAATATTTAAATTTTTACAAAAAGGAAGCTGACTCATCAACATTTGCATTAGTTGCAGGTATTCATGAAAGAGAAAAAAGTGCCGACAGTTTACTATCTATCCTAAAAAAAGTAAATAAGAAAGCATTTAAGCTAAAATCAGAGGTTTATACTGGATGTTTACATTAGTACCCCTAACAAACTAATCACCTAACAAACTAAAGCACTCTTTATCTAATGATTAATGAACTAATGACTAACCACCTAACAAACTAATCACCTAACAAACTAACCAACTAACCACCTAACCACCTAACACAACAATGAAAAAAGAAATCAGGATATTTTTTACGGCGATGATGTTCTTTACCAGAATACCTTGTCCGCCTTCTACAGACCATTCTGAGGAGTATTTAAATCGCTCTAGCAAGTACTTTCCTCTTATTGGTATCATTGTAGGGTCTTTATGTGCTTTGGTGTTCTGGCTGGCTTCTTTTGCCTTTTCTTTAGAATTATCTTTGCTTCTAAGCATGGTAGCTTCTTTACTGATTACAGGTGCGTTTCATGAAGATGGCTTTGCCGATGTTTGCGATGGCTTTGGTGGCGGCTGGACCAAAGAGAAGATCCTCACCATCATGAAAGACTCTAGAGTTGGTACTTATGGTGTTGCAGGTTTGGTATTGATTTTAGCTTTAAAATTCACCGCTTTAAAAGAAATCGGACCAAGCTTTATCATTCCAGTTTTAATTGCTGGACATGCTATTAGTCGTTTAAATAGCGCTATCTTGATTTATACTGATGAATATGCCCGGGAAGATTTATTGAGTAAAGCTAAACCCCTAGCCACTAAAATGAGGAAAGATGATTTCATCATCGCTATAATTTTTGGTATTGCACCTCTCCTGTTTTTTCCTAATCTATGGATTTTATTAAGCATCATCCCTTTACTTTTGGTGAAAGCTTATTTCAGTAGGTATTTTAACAAATGGATTGGGGGCTACACTGGCGATTGCTTAGGTACTGTACAACAAGTTTCTGAAGTGGTATTTTACCTTAGTACCATCCTCATTTTTAAATATTTTGCTTAATCATGAATATCTATTTCATTAGACATACAGAGGTTTACAACCCCAACAAACTTTGTTACGGGCAATCAGAAATTCCTTTAGCAGAGAATTTTACTGCACATTTCGATTGGTTACAAGATAGCTTAGAAAGTTCTCTTGAAAGCCCTACAGCTTTTTACAGCAGTCCGTTTAGAAGATGTAGCAAACTTGCCGATTACCTCTCTAACGGTAACTTTATTACCGATGAACGTATTGCTGAACTGCATTTTGGAGATTGGGAAATGCAAGCTTGGGATAAAATTAACCCCAAAGAGCTAGAACCTTGGATGGCCGATTTTGTAAACTATAAAATCAACAATGGAGAGAACTTCTTAGATCTTTACGAACGCTCCACCGCTTTTTTTGAGAATATTTTAGCTACAGCAAACAAAGATATCATGGTGGTAACCCATGCCGGTGTGATACGCTGTATTTTAGCTTATGTATTAGATTTCCCTTTAGAGAACGCTTTTAATCTCGAAATCAACTATAGCTCTATTACTAAAATTGTTCATCAACCAGAGTTTAACAGCACTAAAGTAGCTTTTGTGAATAGAACGGAACGGGTTTAACTGTGTAAAGGCTGTGCAACAATTACCCTTAATGGTGTTAGTTTTTATTTGATAGTGAAGTTGATTTTTCGTCCAAGTCCAAACTCTATAAGTTTATAAAGTGTTGAAAGTTGTATATCGCTGTGTCCGTTTTCAATTCTCGAAATGAAACTTTTTTTTGCTCCAATCTTTTCAGCAAGCTGTTCTTGAGTCATTTGAGCTAATTTTCTTTCTTCCTTAATTAGTTCTCCAATAGCAAAAGACTTCGCTTTTATTTCAAACTCAGTTCTTTCTTTTGTTCCTGTTGCTCCATATCTTTTATCAAGATGTTGGGCGAAAGTTTTGATATTTTTATTTTTTGTTTCCATTTTTATTTCCTTTTTGTTCGTTAAAATATTCTTCCATTATTTTCTCCGCCTTGTTTAATTCTTTAGTTGGTATTTTCTGGGTTTTCTTTTGAAATCCATTAAAAAGAATAACTAAATTTCCTTTGTCAAAACAGCAAAATATTCTATAAATGTTGCTTTCATATTCAACCCGAATTTCAAAAAGCCCTTTTTTTCCTTCAATACTTTTAAAAAATTTGGTCGGAACACGTTCAAGAATAGTCATCATAAAAAGCACTTCATCAACTTTTTCCTTTACTTTGTCAGTTAAGGTTTCAAAAAAGTCGTCAAAGTAATCTTTATAAAAAACGATTTCTCTAATTATTTCCACTCATCAAAGTTAACTAATAATGGAACATTATCAAAATAAAATTTGATAGCTTTTGGTCTTTTTTTGTTAAGCATTCTATTGGGGATGTTGTTGATGGTAGTCCCTAAGTCACTATCTCATTTAAATTACTCATACATAATTTTATGACTAGATATTACTTTCATCTACTATTTAATTATTTTTTTCCTGAGCTTACATCCTAACAAAGTATTCATCGCTTGGCTATTATAAAAATAAGAAAACTATAAATCTGTTAAGTTTTTTTCTTTTACGATTTGACTATTAACTTTATCTGAGTAAGTTAATTGTACAAAACATTGGTAATTTTGATGATTTCTATGTTCTATAGATAATTTAACATCTCCCTGATCTGAACGCCAAATAGCATAATATTTACAATTACCAATTTTAACAAGGCTCATCTTCACTCTATCATCATCAATTGCATGAGGCCCTTCAAATTTTTCCACAAACTCAGTTGGCTTTCCATATTTTTCTGTCAGCATAACTTTTAAACTGCTATAATCTCCATAAAGTGTCGACCATGTTTCTTTAAAAGGAAAAATAACATCTATTTTATGAACTAAATCTTTTTGCCATAAGGTTGAAACCTCTAGCATACAATTTTTATAACCTGCAAAATCACCTCTTAGCGTAGCTATTCTAAGGTTTGTTGCTAAATGGTTGAAGCCATTTTCCTCCATTTTAGAAATATACTCAGCCATTGTTCCGTTTATAGGAACATCTTTAAAAGTTAAGTGTTTTTCCTGTGCAAAAGACATCCATCCTATCAATAAGAAAAGTGTGGTTAAAAATTCAGCTTTCATATTCATCAGTATTTTATTTTTTACGCTCAACTCACAAGTAATACACTTTCGGTATTACATTTTCATATCCAATGGTTAAAAATTTATTGTAAATATGACTTAAACTAAGGAAATAAATATTTTTAGAAAGGTAAATTTTAAAGCATAACAAATTTATGGTATTACATTAGTATAAGGTTAGATTTTAACATTAGCGATACTATTGTATAGCCATAATATAGCCCTATTTATAAATTTCAGCAGTAAGCTTCTTTTGTTGATTTAACCAAATTAATAAATCTTCATGATTAACAATACTCCAAGAATGAGGATGCCTTACATGATTTGGTTTTCTATATCCCATATTCTTTGTTACAATTAACTCTGCTTTATGATTTCCAAGTCTGTTAAGTTCGTTAATCATAGCCGAACAATCTGGCGCATTCATATTAAAAAAGTCAAAACTTCTTTCTTTAAGCCACCAATCTACATCTGGCTCTGTGTAAATCCGTAAAGGAATATTTCCAAACTTTTTTACCGCTGTTTGATTATAGTCTGAAAAAGAATATGGAGAAATTTCATGAAAATTTCTTAAAGCTGTTTGAGGTGTCCCATTAAACTCTTTTTCGATTCTTTCAACCATGTACATATTTTCAGGACTAGGTTCTTTATTAACAGAAAGCCTAATATCTCTTTTACTGGAATTATAAAACCGTTCAAAATCTAAAGGCGGGTCTACAGCGAACACAGCAGTTGGTTTAATTTTTGCACTTTGTGCATATTTTATTGCACAACTTCCACCGATGGAAAAGCCTCCAATATAAAATGGAAGTTCTGATAGCTTGTATTTATTTCTTAGATCTTCAACAATATTATTCAAAGACTTTTGACTTAAAATATCTACTCCAAATGAAAAGACACCATCATGCAGAGTCGGAATTACTGTCAATAATCCCTTTTTAGCTGTTTTTAAAGGTAAGTCTGTTTGTTCTAAGGTTAATTCGGCAGAATGGCCAAATCCAGGTAGAATAAGAATTAAGCCAGAATAAGGTTTATTTTCTGGATAAATAATGGTGTAGTTATTTCGTGTTGAGTCAGTTTTATCCAAGAAAACCACTTCCATTTTTTGACCATAAACATTGCCTACAATTAACCAATTTAGAAGGATTAACTTAAATTTTAACATTGTTTAGTTTTTTGATTTGCAGTTACGGTTTGAAATTTTTGCAAAAATTTTCTGTTCGCAACTATATTTTTACATCTCTATTTTTTTGTAACCTAAAATTTTACAAGTATGAGGCAAATAATCAATTTCAATCAAGTCCTTAACAAACCAATGTAAAATTCAGATTTATTTAGAATAATAATAACGTTTGGGCGGATTTGTGTTGTAATGGCATACAAAGCACAAACTTGTCTGCATATCTAAATTTAATTAATTGTGATGAAATAACGTAAAACAGTTCAGCCATTTTAAAACAAATTTGTGGTTAGCACCAGTATTTTTTAGCACCCATAATTAGGTGTGAGTATTTATAATTATCTGGCATATCTAAAAATTTAGCATTACATTAATAATATTTTTATTATCTGATTTTTTTATAGTACTGTTCCACTATTGGCCTAATGTATTTAATCCGCTTTCTATTTGGTTTAATAGATATTTCTTTGTGATCCGCACCATTATATAAAACTATAGAAAGTACATTTCCTGTGTTTTGATCTAATTTAATATCTAACCGTGTATGACCACTCCTACCACCTCTCGCAATTTCTATTGTCCAATAATCTGACAAATTTGTAATAAATAGTGTTTGACCCAGAGGAGGCAATTCTTTTTTACTTTTGTCAAGTAGGTGTTCTTTGTTACAAAACCTAAAAACATCATCAAAAGTGAACCCAAATCCTTTATCATTATCTTTAATGTCAATTACTCTTCCATCTTCATCAAAACTGTAGGTTTTAGCAATATAAAATCCCTTGTTGCAATATATTGCCTTACTTTTTATTTTTCCGCTGGGATAATAAATTTCTTTATAGTTAAAGAGATTGTCGATGCGATCGATTAGTGTTATATCGGAGATTATTTGTTTCTGAGAATACTCAAATCTCAATTGCTTTTGTAGTTGCTCTTTAATTGAATACTCATTTAAATTATAATCTCCATTGTAGTAGAAAAATCTATTACTGTCAATTTTTATACCTCTATAACGCCCATGCCAACCCGGGACGATAACCATTTTTTCTTCACTTCGCCCATTGTATTGCCGGATATACTTAGGAAATGATTTCATCAATACTGGATCAATATATACAGGATTATCATTTAACTGCTGCATTTTTTTATAAAGTGCATTGTAATCATACTTAAGTTTATTTGAAACACAGCCACTCCCTGTCATAATGATGAAGAAAATGAAAGATATATTAAGTAATTTTTTCATAGAATGTATTTGTTTCCGAATCTAAGAATATATCATGCTTGAGATATTATTTATTACATTATTAATTGTATCATTCAGTTTTTTCATCGTTAATAGAATAATTAAATGGTATTATTAAAGTAAGTGAACGAAGAAACTTTGTTTTTTGTAATGTTTTCTTAATATTACTGCCAACGGTTGGCTAGTTTGATTTGTGCCGGTTTAATAGCACTGATTTCCGCCCAAGTGTTAGCTGTGGTTTTTCTTTCAAGTAAGTCCATATTTCTCTCCGTATTCTTTTACTGTCTCTAAAAAATGTGGGTTAGTCTTCTCTTTCAAAATGGTCAAATATTCTGTCTTTGCTTTGTCAAATTGCTTTAATTCAGCATAAACAATTCCCATATTGTCGGTTTAAAATTTCTGCTAACTAGTAAATATCCGCTATCCTATAGCGCATATTTTTCGATTAAGTTACAATTTAGTATTAGATTTTAAATATTCAAATGATCTAAAAGACTTTTTATTTGGCTAATATGCTTTATAATCATCTATATTTTGGTTTTTTTTATTCTTACTACCTATCTTGTAAAGCGATTTTCAATACTTGAAATACAAAATCTAACCATTATAAGAATTAAGACAACTATTATCCGGGTTTAAACGGATAATTTTAATTAAATACTCAATAACTGCTGGATTTAATTTCAATAACGAGTTTAAAGAAATGCTTTTTTGATGCTTCACAGAGGTATTAAGTATTTCTGTTTTAAGAACGTAAAATGTCACTTTTAAACCATGCAGAAAGATTTCTCTAATAAATACAAATTTCATTTGAAATTTACGTTTTATTGCTTGTGTTTATTTAACCTAAATTATAACAAAACAAATCATAAAGAAAATTTATTAATCTAAGTCCATGTATAGTCCACCTTTTATCCACGTTTTATCCATATCTCCTTCGGTGCTTCTCCCAGACTTATTCGTAACACCTTCAGAAAAACGGGGCCATTTCCCGAACAAGTCTCGAACATGGTACGGAGGAAGGCTTAAAGCGGAAGGCTTAAAGCAGAAAGCTTAAGGTTTTTAATCATCATATAGAGATTGATTTTTATTTTTTTATTTCACTCATCCTTGATACTAGAAAATTGAATTATCTTAACCACAAAGGACACAAAGTTCACAGAGGGCTTTTATAAGTCTACACCCAGCTTTGTGCCCTCTGCGCTCTCCGTGGTTGATTCAAAATTTTGAATTAAAAAGGGAAAATTAAAAATTAAAAAACAGGAAAGTCATCACCTAGAACTGGAAACTAAAAACCGGCAACCGATAACTGATTCAATCATTCTCTCATTTAAAAAAGCTTAAATCCATCATTCAAAAATCAATCAATCCTTCAATCAATACAAAAATGAGATTGCTTCTTCGTTCCTCATCGCAATGGTCAAGAAAAAATTACCAGAACTGAAAATCCAGAAGCGGAAACTAACCAATGCCAACTGCCCCCCTATCCTGAAAATTCAAAAGGAAAAGATACACTTACCTTACCAAACTTTTTAATATACGTTTAACTAAGCCAGGGCCTTCATAAACAAAGCCTGTATAAACCTGAATCAGACTTGCCCCTGCTGCTAGCTTTTCTTGAGCATCTTTTGCACTATGTATACCTCCTACTCCTATAATAGGGAAAGCTTTATTGGATTTTTCTGATAAATAGCTAATGACCTCTGTAGATCTTTTTCCTACCGGCTTACCACTTACACCACCCATTTCGTTTTTTAGCGATGCTGGCGCCTGTAATCCATCTCTAGAGATGGTGGTGTTTGTAGCTATAATACCGGCAATTTTAGTTTCTTGCACAATTTCTATAATGTCATCTAACTGAGAATTTGTTAAATCAGGAGCTATTTTTAATAATATTGGCTTAGAAACACCATCCTTATGATTTCTTTGTTGTAAGGTGTTTAAGATATGTTTTAAAGGTTCTTTTTCTTGTAGAGCCCTTAAATTTGGAGTATTGGGAGAGCTTACGTTAACCACAAAATAGTCTACCACATCAAATAACCTATCAAAACATTTGATATAATCGTTTACGGCTTCTTCATTGGGTGTGTTTTTATTTTTACCAATATTACCTCCTATAATTAAACCATCGCGTTTAATACTTTCCAATTTTCTGGCTAAAACATCAACACCCTTATTGTTGAAACCCATTCTGTTTATTAATGCAGCATCTTCTTGTAGCCTGAACATCCTGGGTTTATCATTACCAGGCTGTGGTAAGGGTGTTACGGTACCAACTTCAATAAAACCAAAACCAAAATTTGCGAGCTCTTCTATATATTCGCCATTTTTATCGAAACCTGCGGCTAAACCAACCGGATTTTTAAATTTCAAACCAAAAAGTTCTCTTTCTAATGAAACATGATTAAAGCTGTATACTTTTTTTAACAAAGCTGGTAAGCCCCATATTTTTTGAGCGTTTTTTAAACTTCCGGTAACAAAATAGTGGATTTTTTCTGGGTCGAATTGAAAAAATAGCGGTTTAATAAGTTTGTACATGTGGACAAATTTACAAATTTTTAAATCCTAATAACTATATACAGGTTAGAATCGACAGAAATCTTAAAACAAAAAAGGACTGTTTACTTGATGTAAAACAATCCTTTTTGTTAAATAAAGCGGGCAATAATTATTCTACACTTGCCTCTTCATTTACAGAGTTTTCTGCAATTTCAGTCAGTAAAACATCTGCTTCTTTTTCCTCATTTAAAGTTTCTTCTAGCAAAGCTTGTGCTTCTGTAAAACCTAATGTTCCGGCTAAAGCCCTTAAAGTGCCATAAGTGGCAATTTCGTAATGTTCTACTTTTTGCGCTGCGGAAATTAAAGCTACATCTCTAACTTCGGTACCATCTTCGGTTTCTTCAATAAGCTCTTCTGCTTCTTTAATTAAACCTTCCATAGCATCACATTTTTTGGCTGTTGCTTTTTCTCCGATAGATTCAAATACGCTTTCTAAACGGGTAATTTGATTTTCGGTTTGAGTTAAGTGCTCTTCAAAAGCCGTTTGAAGTTGCTCTGAAGTAGCAGCTTTAGCCATTTTTTTTAGGCTTTTGGTTAAATGTTTCTCGGCCCAAAGGATATCTTTTAAAGAGTCAACAAATAATTCTTTTAAAGCTCCTGATTCTTTTTCTGTTCTTTCTCTTTTAGCACCTTGTGCTTTAGAGGCTTTTGCTTTTGTTGTAGGCATGTTATTTTTTTAAGGTATTTAATTTCTAAAAGCCAACCAATAACAATGCCATTAAAAAAGTTTAAAGAAGTGTAACTGTATACATAATTAAATTGTTTTAGAAGTTTGGCTTAAGAACATACTTTTCGTAAAACCTAAAAATATGCTCTGCTGCTTCTTCTGCGGTATCTACTAGCCTAAATAAGTTTAAATCTTCTGGACTTATATTTCTTTCTTGTTCTAGCATAGTGTTTTTAATCCAATCTATTAAACCAGTCCAATAATCCTTTCCGACTAAAACTATTGGGAAACGGGCTATTTTTCCGGTTTGGATTAAAGTCATGGCTTCAAAAAGTTCGTCCATTGTACCAAAACCACCAGGCAAAACAATATATCCTTGAGAGTACTTCATAAACATTACCTTTCTAATAAAGAAGTAATCAAACTCTAAGATTTTGTCTCTATCGATGTATCGGTTATGAAATTGCTCAAAAGGTAATTCTATATTTAAACCTACAGATTTCCCTCCTGCTTCAAAAGCTCCTTTATTACCGGCTTCCATAATACCAGGGCCACCACCAGTAATTACACCATAACCACGTTCTGTTAATAGTTTACCGGTTTCTACCGCTATTTGGTAGTACTTATTTTCCGTTGGTGTTCTAGCCGAACCGAAAATAGATACACAAGGACCTATTTTAGCAAGTTTTTCAAAACCATCTACAAACTCGGCCATGATTTTAAATATTTGCCAAGAGTCTGTTACTTTTATTTCTTGCCAAGTTTTGTTCTCAAACGCACTTCTAATTTTCTCATCATTTGTCATAAACTTCTATTATATAGTTTCTTTTCTGCTGTAGTTTTGGTAGCTATTAGATACAGGCCTAAAAATGTTATCAATCCGTTAATTACTATCAATTCATTATCAAAAACATAACCACCTAAAATTGTTTTAGAATTTATGTTTAAAACATAACATATTGCTGGTGCTGCCAAACAAATGATAGGCACCCATTTATCTTTTACCCCTTTTTGTGCAAATAATCCAAAAGCATACAAACCCAATAAAGGGCCATAAGTGTAGGAAGCTACCGTAAAAATAGCACTTACAACAGCTTTATTGTTTACTTGGTTAAATAACAGCACAACTAAAAACATCAAGACAGAAAAACCAATATGTACGGTATGTCTTATTTTAATGTATTTAGCATCATTGATATTTTCTTTTTTATCAAAGTTTAAAAAATCTACACAAAAAGAGGTGGTTAAGGCTGTTAAGGCCGAGTCTGTTGTGGCAAAAGTAGCCGCTGTTAAACCTAACATAAAAACGATAGCAGGCACTACAGCTAAATGGTTAAGGGCTATCTCCGGGAAAAGAAAATCTGTTCTGATGTTTCCTGTATCTTCTACCGGAATAGCAATTCCATTTTTGCTTGCATAAACGTAAAGTAAAGCACCAACACTTAAAAAAAATAAGTTGATCAATACAAAGATTCCTGTAAAAGTAAACATGTTCTTTTGTGCCTCTTTGATGTTTTTACAGCTTAAGTTCTTTTGCATCAAATCTTGGTCTAAGCCTATCATGGCAATGGTAACAAACATGCCCCCTAGTATTTGCTTAGCTATATGAAACTTGCTATTCATAAAATTGTCAAAGAAGAATATTTGGGAGTAGCCGCTCTGTTTAATAGTCTCAAAAGCTTCAAATACGTTTAAATTTAAGCTGTTACAGATAAAATAAATGGTTAAAAGCACCGATAAAACTAAAAAAGTAGTCTGCAAAGTATCTGTAATAATGATGGTTTTTAAGCCTCCTTTGTAAGTATAAAGCCAAATTAACGCCAATGAAAGCAAAACCGTTAACCAAAATGGAACACCAAAGGCATCAAAAATAAAACGCTGCATCACAATAACCACCAGATACAACCTAAAAGCCGAACCAATGGTACGGCTCATTAGAAAAATAGCTGCTGCTGTTTTATAACTTACTACTCCTAATCTTTTTTCTATATAACCATAAATGGATGTCAAGTTTAAACGATAATATAAAGGCAACAACACTGTAGCTACAATAATAAAACCTAAAGCATTACCCAGTACAAACTGAAAATACTGAAACTGGTTACCTGCTGGTGCCCCCACCTGCCCCGGTACCGAAATAAAAGTTACGCCACTTAAAGCGGTACCTATCATCCCGAAAGCCACCAAATACCATTTAGAATTCCTATTGGCTATAAAAAAAGTAGAATTATCTGAAGACTTTTTTGAGGTGATAAATGCTATCGTTATCAACACAAAAAAATAAGACAGAATAAAGATTAATAAAGTAATGGGCGACATTTAAAGCTCGTTTTATCAATCGCTATTTAACATTTAATTTTTAATTTAGCAAAATGAATTTCTCCTCTAAATTATTAGAGAATGCCGTAAACGAGTTTGGTAATTTACCCGGTATAGGTAAAAAAACTGCATTAAGGTTAGTTTTACATCTTTTAAAAGAAAGTAAAGAAGACGTTGACACCTTTGCTAGCAGCATTGTTACCTTAAAAAACAACATTAAATATTGTAAAACCTGTCATAACATTTCTGATTTTGATATTTGCGAGATATGCAATTCTTTTAAAAGAGACCATTCTTTAATTTGTGTGGTTGAGGATACTAGAGATGTAATGGCTATTGAAAACACCAGCCAATACCATGGTTTATATCATGTTTTAAATGGTTTAATATCACCTATGGATGGTGTTGGTCCGGCAGATTTAACCATAGATTCTTTAGTTGAACGTATTAAAAATCATGAGACTAAAGAAATTATATTTGCCTTAAGTGCTACCATGGAGGGAGATACAACCATCTTTTATCTGCACAAAAAACTTAAAGATTTTAATCTTAAAATAAGTACCATAGCAAGAGGCATTGCCTTTGGCGGAGAAATAGAATATGCCGATGAGATTACTTTAGGAAGATCTATTACTACTCGTGTTCCTTATGAAAACACCTTAAATAAATAAGCTTGAAACTATCTATCATTATTGTAAATTATAATGTAAGAGATTTGCTGCAACAAGCAATTGATTCTTTATTAGACGCTTGCAAAACTATAGAATACGAGTTTTTTGTAGTTGATAATGCCTCTGATGATAAAAGTGTGGAGATGCTTCAAAGCAATTATCCAGAAATTAAAATTATCCATAATAATATCAATGTAGGTTTTTCAAAAGCCAATAATCAAGCTATAAAACAAGCTAAAGGAGAGTATATACTAGTAATTAATCCTGATACCATTACCAGTAAAGATACCTTAACGCAAACCCTTGCTTTTATGGATAAACATCCGGAAGCTGGTGGTTTAGGCCTAAGAATGATTAACGGACAAGGAGAATTTTTACAAGAATCTAAAAGACAAATACCGGGCTTGTTAACTGTTCTATTTCATTTTTCTGGCTTAACTAAACTCTTCCCCTCCTCTACATTCATCAATAGCTATTATGCACACCAAGTTGGCCAATTTGAAATTGCCGAAGTGGCTATTTTAGCTGGTGCTTTTATGTTGCTGCGGAAAAAAGCTTTAGAAGAAGTTGGTTTATTTGATGAAAATTTCTTTATGTATGGAGAGGATATTGACCTCTCTTACCGCCTAAAACTTGGAGGTTATAAAAACTATTATTATGGTAAAACATATATCATTCATTTTAAAGGGCAAAGTACCAAAAAGTATAATTGGCGATATATCAAGAATTTTTACGGAGCAATGCTGATATTTGCCAGGAAGTATTTTTTTAAATTTTAAATCATGGATTTTAAAAATAAAGTGGTAGTGATTACAGGCGCATCAAGCGGCATTGGCAAAGCACTAGCAGAAGAATTTGCTAAAAAAGGAGCTCATATTGCCATTGCTGCAAGACAGTATGTTAAACTTTGCGAAATTACCAATGAAATTCAAGAAAAATATAAAGTAAAAGCTTTAGCCATACAGGCTGATGTAACGCAGGAAGAAGACTGTAAAAACATCATCAACCAAACTTTATTTACCATGGGCCGTATTGATATTTTAATCAATAATGCAGGTATTTCTATGCGGGCTTTATTTAAAGATTTAGATTTAGAAGTATTAAAAAGAGTGATGGATATTAACTTTTGGGGAGCGGTATATTGTACTAAATATGCTTTATCAGAATTAATTAATAATGGTGGTTCTGTGGTGGCAATATCCTCTATTGCAGGCTACAAAGGTTTACCAGGCAGAACCGGATACTCGGCTTCAAAATTTGCTATGAATGGTTTTTTCGAGGCTCTTAGGGTAGAGCATTTAAAAACAGGTTTACATGTAATGGTAGCTTGTCCCGGCTTTACTGCATCTAACATCAGAAATGTAGCTTTAAACAGCGAAGCCCGTCCGCAAGGAGAAACCAGTATGGATGAAGGTAAAATGATGACTGCCGAAGAAGTAGCTCGTAAAATTATGAATGGCATAGCTGGCAGAAAAAATACTTTAATCATGACAGCCCAAGGAAAGCTAACCGTATTTCTACAAAAAATAGCCCCTAACTTTTTAAACCACTTGGTTTACAAGCATTTCACTAAAGAAAAAGATCCTTTAATTAGGTAATTTATAATCTGCTTGTCTATTTTTTAAGATATTCGGTTTTTTTATTTTTTAATTTTTAAAAAAATATCATATTTGCTTCTGCAATGAGACAAACAAGTGTAAATACAATATGGTGGTGGCATTACGAAATATCGTAAGGCAAAACCTATTTGTATATACCTGATAAGATACTGTTAAGGGGCTGCCGTTGAGGATGCCCCTTTTTTATTTGATTTTTTTGAGCATATTTTGATGAAAGAAATTCTAAACCACTTATTTGAACATAAAACTTTTAGCACTGCAGAGTCTAAAGAGATATTAAAGAAAATTACTTCTGGCAATTATAATAATTCGCAAATGGCGGCTTTTTTAACAGCCTATTGTATGCGCTCTATTACTGTAGAAGAGTTACAAGGTTTTAAAGATGCTATGCTAGAGCTTTGCTTACCTGTTAAACTAAACCAAAGCTTCAATTTGATAGATTTATGCGGTACCGGAGGCGATGGAAAAGACACTTTTAATATTTCTACATTAGCTTCTTTTGTGGTTGCTGGTGCAGGCTATCATGTAGCTAAACATGGTAACTATGGCGTTTCATCTGGTTGTGGCTCTTCCAATGTGATGGAATATCTAGGCTATCAATTCACTAATCAAGAAGATAAATTATTAAAAACTTTAGACGAGGCCGGAATTTGCTTTTTACATGCTCCTTTATTTCATCCGGCAATGAAACATATTGCACCTATACGTAAAGAACTTGGTGTAAAAACATTTTTCAACATGCTGGGCCCTATGGTTAATCCGGCACAACCACAAAATCAAATTGTTGGTGTTTTTAGTTTAGAGCTTGCCCGTTTATATGCTTATATCTATCAAAATTCTACTATTAACTACACCATTTTACATGCTTTAGAAGGTTATGACGAGGTTTCTCTAACCTGTGATTTTAAAACCTTCTCTAACCAAGGCGAACAATTATATGCTATTAAAGACTTAGGTTTTGATAAAATTGATGCCGAAACGATTACAGGTGGCTCAACCGTAGAAGATTCTGCCAAAATATTTCTAAATGTTTTAAATAACCAAGCTACTACAGAACAAAGCAGCGTTGTTTTGGTAAATGCAGCTTTAGCCATCAAAACCATAGAAAGTAAATTAAGCTTTGCAGATTGCTTTTATAAAGCAGAAATGGCCTTGCTTAATGGTAGTGCATTAAAATCTTTCCAAAAACTTATAGATATCAGTAAAAACTAAGATGAGCTTAAAAATTAAAGTTTGCGGAATGAAGTATGAGGCTAACATCAATGCCTTAGGCTCTTTAGAACCAGATTTTATGGGTTTTATATTTTACCCAAAATCTGCCCGCTTTATTGGAGTTGATTTTGACCGTCAGGATGTGTTGAAACTTCCTAAACATATTATCAAAACTGCTGTTTATGTTAATGCATTGCAGCATGAGATTATAGAGTTTAGCAGGATTTATGGCATTGGCACAGTGCAACTTCATGGAGAGGAAAGTCCAGAACTTTGCTTAAATCTAAAAAAAGAAGGTTTTAAAGTAATCAAAGCATTTGGTATTCATCCTGATTTTAATTTTGATGAATTAACAGCTTATATAGACTGTGTTGATTTCTTTTTATTTGACACAAAAATTGATTCTTATGGTGGTTCTGGTAAAACTTTTGATTGGGATATCTTAAATCAATATCAATTAAACATTCCGTTTATGTTAAGTGGAGGTTTATCCTTAGAAAACCTCGAAAAAGTTAAAAAACTAACACACCCACAGCTATATGGTGTCGATTTAAATTCTAAATTTGAAGTTGAACCGGGTGTTAAAAATATAGCATTATTAGAAGAGGCATTTAAAATGATTAGAGCATAGTTATGGCACATACAAACTATAGAGTTACAGATAAAGGATATTATGGAGATTTTGGTGGGGCTTATATCCCAGAAATGTTATACCCTAATATTGAGGAGCTTAGAAATAACTATTTAAATATTATAGCGCAGCCAGATTTCCAAGCCGAATTTCAATCACTATTAAAAGATTACGTAGGTAGGCCTTCACCATTATATCTGGCTAAAAGGTTATCAGAAAAATATGGTGCTACCATTTACCTCAAACGCGAAGATTTAAATCATACAGGTGCTCATAAAATCAATAATACCATTGGGCAAATTCTTTTAGCCGAGAAATTAGGTAAAAAAAGAATCATTGCCGAGACTGGTGCCGGACAACATGGCGTAGCAACGGCTACCGTTTGTGCCTTAAAAGGTTTAGAATGCGTGATTTATATGGGCGAAGTTGATATAGAAAGACAAGCTCCTAATGTTGCCCGTATGAAAATGATGGGGGCAACGGTTGTTCCTGCAACTTCTGGAAGTAAAACACTTAAAGATGCAACCAACGAAGCCATGAGAGACTGGATTAATAACCCGGTTGATACCCATTATATCATTGGTTCTGTAGTTGGACCACACCCTTATCCAGAAATGGTTTCTCGTTTTCAATCTATCATTTCTGAAGAAACTAAAAAACAATTGATAGAACATACAGGCTCGCCATCACCAGATTATGTTTTAGCTTGTGTGGGCGGTGGTAGTAATGCTATGGGTATGTTTTACCATTTTTTGGATGATGAACATGTAAAACTTATTGCGGCTGAAGCTGCTGGTTTAGGTGTAAACTCTGGTCATTCGGCCGCAACATCTGTATTAGGAAAAGAGGGTGTTTTACATGGCTCAAGAACTATTTTAATGCAAACAGAAGACGGTCAAGTGATAGAGCCTTATTCTATATCTGCCGGCCTAGATTACCCTGGTATTGGCCCTCAACATGCGCATTTACATAAAACCAAGCGTGTAGAATATGTAAGTATTACCGATGCTGAAGCTATGGATGCAAGTTTATTACTTTCTAAAATGGAAGGTATTATTCCAGCGATAGAATCGGCACACGCTTTGGCACAATTAGAAAAAATGACTTTTAAAGGTGATGAAATTGTAGTTGTTTGCTTATCAGGACGTGGCGATAAGGATTTAAACACCTTTATGAAATATTTCAACCTTTAAATAATAGATAATGACCATTTAAAGCTTGTTTAAAGCTTTTATTTTTTATACATGAACCGACTTAAACAACTATTCGATAAAAAAGACAAAGATATTTTATCGGTATATTTTACAGCAGGATACCCTACTTTAGATGCTACACTTAAAATTGCTGAGGAGCTTCAAAATGCTGGAGCAGATTTTCTAGAAATAGGTTTCCCCTACTCAGACCCCTTAGCAGACGGCCCTGTTATTCAGAAAAGTTCTGAAGTGGCTATAGCAAATGGTATGACTTTAAAAGTGCTGTTTGAGCAATTGAAATCTTTAAGAGAAAAAATTCATATCCCTGTTTTACTGATGGGTTATGCCAACCCTATGATCCAATATGGGGTAAAAGAGTTCTGTAAAAAAGCGGCTGAAGTTGGTGTTGATGGTGTTATTGTACCAGATTTACCGATGTACGAATATGAAGAATTATATAAAGACGATTTCATTGATAACGGTTTAAGCAACGTTTTTTTGGTTACGCCACAAACTTCTGAAGAAAGAATCAAAAAAATTGATGGTTTATCTAGTGGCTTTATCTATTTATTATCTTCATCCTCTACTACAGGTAAAGCTTTAAATGTATCAGACGAAATTGGTATCTATTACCAAAGGGTTAAAGATATGAATCTCAAAAATCCATTAATTATTGGTTTTGGTATATCAGATCAAAAAAGCTTTGAAAGAGCCAACCAATATGCTAACGGAGCTATTGTAGGAAGTGCATTTGTTAAAACACTTACCGATAAGGATGATTATTTATCTCACATCCCCACTTTTGTAAAAGCAATTAAAGGCTAATTTAGAAAATGGGGGTTTAAGATTAATGAGGCTGTATGCTGAGGCTTTTCTGTGATATTAAAAATCTAATGATATAAGCATAGTCGGGACAGTTTTTACAATATCTAGGAAAACCCCCGACTATGCTCAAGATACAGGAATCTTAATTCCCTCTATAAGTTGAGTAACCATAGGGTGATAAGGTAATGGACACATGATAATGTTCCTTATCCACAAGTTCAAAAACGACTTCTATAAACGGATAAAATGATTTTTGACCCAAAGATTTAAAGTATGGGCTTGTATGAAATGTTAATTTATAAACTCCAGTATTATCTTTTCCATCTTGTTTCAAAAAATCTTTTATTCTACCGTTACTGTCTGTATTTTTCTCATCAACCTTAATCCAGTTATCTTCCTTATCTTTTTTCGATAATGTAATCTTTACGTTTGTAGCTGGCTTACCTGTGGTAATATCTAGAATATGACTAGACAACTGAAATATTGACTCTTGTGAAAAACTGACCTGCGCTAAAAGTATCAAAGCAAGCATAAGAAACGTGTGTTTTTTCATTTTTTTTATTCTTTTTAATGAGGAACATTTATACATAGTAATTTAGAAATGAAAACCTTAGCTCACTTGAGCCATTGAAGGTCTTTAAATCTTCACTAACTTATGATTTGATTAACTCTAAACTTGCGGTTTTGTTTTGAAGATGCTGTAGGAAGAAGTTCCATCTTCATGATGAAATAAGCAAAAAGTATGAGCTTTCTGCTCAGTATTTGTATCTATTGCTAATCTTATTTATTTGTGGCGAACCAGTTTACAATAGCAGGCATATTTTTTTCAAAGCCCCCTGGAATATAAAAATTGATAAACCCTGCTCTTTCGGTTGTCTTATTAGTAAAATCATGAATAGTTTTTGAAGGAATTCTTATAAAAGTACCTTGATCAGCGTCTATCCATTTATCCCCAACAAGAAACGAAATTGTACCCTCCAACATATAAAAAACTTCGTCATTATCATCATGTTGATGAGCGCCAACACCCTCAAAACCAGGTTCAATCCACCATTCCGAAACACTATATTTTTCGTTAGTTTCATTTTCATCCGCCTTAAAAACTGCAGTCATTTTTCCGCAGTTATAAACACGACCTTGTTCTTTTGCTAGAATTAAAACCTCTGACTGATGATGTTGATGTTTCATTGTATTACGTTACTGTTTAAGTTTTCTTAAAATATGTGAAGCAACTTAAATGATTTGTACAAAACTGAGCGACAATTGACTTGCTATATTACTAAACAGTTTTAATAACCACAATACCATGTTTCGGAATGGTAAACTGCTGATTGTTCTTAAGCTTCCCAAGATTTTTGTGCTGCCATAAGTCTCTTATTTTACTATGATCATCAATTTTCAACTTCTCTGCTGTAGCATTAAACACGGCCTCTTTGTCTCCTCTATTAAATATGGCTATTGCTTTATGTTTATCTTGTGTACCTAGTGGTTTTAACCAAACTTCTACACCACCTTCTTTTAAAATTCTTTGTGCTTGTTTAAATCCTTTATCCTGATTTAAAGCGATAAGCTCTTTATTGGTTAGAATTTCTAATGTTTGTGAAGACATATTCCTTAAATCATTACCTGCCAATAAAGGAGAATTTAACATACACCACATAGAAAAATGACTTTTATCTTCATCGTAGCTCATTCCTCTGCCTACTTGTAGCATATCCATATCATTATAATGGCCAGCCGAAGCATATTTATAAAGCTCTGCATTTAAATCTATGATCTTTAAAATTGAAGAAAACTTTTCTACAATATCACCAGAAACACGCCATGAGTTAGCTTTTCTAATTACCCATTCTCCCGGAAATTTCCATCTGCAAACATTAAAAATGATGTCATCATCAATAGCCTTAACAGCATCAATAATTTTCAGATATTCTGTAGCTTCATCAAGCTTCATTTTTTCTGCACCACACCAGTCAACTTTTAAAAAATCATAACCCCATTCTTTAAAAAACAAATCACAATCTTGTTTCACAAAACCATAAATTCCTACTCCTAGTCCTCTTTCGTCTTGATCGTACATAGAACCACAAGTATTTTTGCCAGCATCGGTATAAATACCAGCTTTAAGTTTTTTACTATGGATATAATCTGCCAGCGCTTTCATACCCGAAGGGAATTTTTGTGGATGAGAAAACAACTTACCTGCCGAATCTCTACCTCCAAAATAGCCATCATCAATATTAATAAAACGATACCCTGCTTGGTATAAACCCGAAGTAATCATTGCATCTGCTTGCTGCTTAATTAATTCTTCATTGATATGAATTCTAAAGTTATTCCAACTGCTCCAACCCATTATAGGTGCTTTTGGCTTTTGAGCAAATGAAGAAATAAAGAATAGAAGACAAAAGCAAACAAGGATAGATTTCCTTTTACAGTCATTTAAAATATTCATCAAAATGAATTTTACGATGTTTAAAATTGGTGTTTAAATATAAGGACTATTTTAAAAAAAAAACAGCTCTAATATAAAGAAAAATCGATTTCCATAAATATCTTAAAGAGCATAAAACTGGCCTTTAAAAAGCTGAAGGCTTAATGCTAAAGGCGAAAAGCTTTTACGAAACTGTCAATGGATTCTATATCAATCAAAAATCAATCAATCAATCAATCAATGATTCAATCAATGATTCAACTACCTATATGCCTTTAAAAATAAGATAACCCGGCGCTAAAGTACCTAAATCTGGTTCTGATTTGAAAATACCGTAAACAGAAGCTCCGCTCCCGCTCATCAAAGCAAACAAAGCTCCTGCTTCTAATAAAGCAGCTTTTACGCCTCTAATTGTAGGATGAGCTTGTAAAATATGTCTTTCAAAATCATTCTTAATTTTCCCCTGCCATTCTTCAACGGGTAGTTGAATTAAATCTTTTAAGGAAGTAGCTGGTTCTTGTGGTTTTACCCCTCTGTAAGCTTCTCCGGTAGAAACATGTACAGCAGGCATCACTAAAACTATGTAATAAGCAGATAAATCTAAGGCTATAGGCTCGAAATAATCTCCTTTTCCGTATGCAAAAAGAGGTTTGTTTTCTATAAAAAAAGCACAATCTGCTCCCAGTTTACGGCAATAGGCTTGTAGCTCCTCTGTACCTAAACCTAAGCTAAACTTTTCGTTCACCAGTTTCAAGAAAAAAGCGGCATCCGCCGAGCCTCCGCCCAAGCCTGCACCTATAGGAATTTGCTTATGTAAATGAATACTGATATTGGGTAAATCAAAATCTTTCCTTAATAAATCATAAGCCTTTAAACATAGGTTTTCATTGGCATGACCAGGAATTTCTATCCCTGATGATTCAAACCTCATTTCACTAGCCTCTATAACTTCCAAAGCATCTTTTATTTGTACTGGATAAAAAATAGTTTCTAAGTTATGATAACCATCATTTCTACGACTGATGATATTTAAACCAATATTTATTTTAGCATTTGGAAAGGCTATCATGGATATTAACAATTAAGAGTTTTGCACATTAATAGGATAGCAAATATAGATTATTTTAATTTGCAGATTCAGGATATTCCCAATGAAACAATATTTAGATTTAATGCGCCATGTTTTAGAAAATGGCACACAAAAACATGATAGAACGGGTACCGGTACCATCAGTGTTTTTGGTTATCAGATGCGCTTTAACCTCGAAGAAGGTTTCCCTATGGTAACCACCAAAAAATTGCATCTTAAATCTATCATCCACGAGTTGATTTGGTTTTTAAGTGGCGATACCAATATCAAATATTTAAAAGATAATGGGGTAAGAATTTGGGACGAGTGGGCCGATGAAAATGGTAATTTAGGACCGGTTTACGGTTCGCAATGGCGTTCTTGGCCTACGCCAGATGGCAGGCACATCGACCAGATTTCGCAAATCATCAACCAAATAAAAAACAACCCCGATTCTAGAAGAATTATTGTTTCTGCTTGGAATGTTGCCGAGATAGAAAACATGGCCTTGCCACCTTGCCACAGCTTTTTCCAGTTTTATGTAGCCGATGGTAAACTAAGCTGCCAGCTGTACCAACGTAGTGCCGATATTTTCTTAGGTGTACCTTTCAATATTGCATCTTATGCCTTATTAACCATGATGGTAGCCCAAGTTTGCGATTTAGAACCTGGTGATTTTGTGCATACTTTGGGCGATGCCCATTTATATAACAATCATTTAGAGCAAACTAAGCTGCAATTAACAAGAGAACCAAGGCCATTGCCTACCATGCAAATTAATCCAGAGGTGAAAGATATTTTCAGTTTTAAATACGAAGATTTTACTTTATTAAATTACGACCCGCACCCTCATATTAAAGCAGAAGTTGCGGTATAAAGTTCATATAATAGATAAAGCGTTCATTAGAAAATATGCAAAACCAAGAGGCTCAGGAATCTCAAAATATATCTTTAATAGTAGCGATAGACCAACACCATGCCATTGGTAAAAACAACCAACTGTTATGGCATTTACCAAATGATTTGAAGTTTTTTAAAAAAACAACATCTGGCCATAGTATCATTATGGGGAGAAAAACTTATGATTCTATAGGTAAACCATTGCCTAATAGAAGAAATATTGTGATTACCCGTCAAACAGATTTACATATAGAGGGTGCCGAGGTTTTCAGTAGCCTTACCGAAGCTTTAAAACAAACCAAAGACGAAAATGAAGTTTTTATCATCGGCGGAGCAGAAATTTATAAACAATCTTTACCCTTAGCCCATAAGATTTATTTAACCTTGGTACACCATATTTTTGAGGCAGACACTTACCTAAACGACTTAAAATTAGAAGATTGGAAGGTAGTAAGCAGAGAAGATTTTAGTAGAGATGATAAGCATGCTTACGATTATTCTTTCCTGATACTGCAAAAGCCTTGATACATATATGAATAAATTAATTTTAGAAATTTTATAATTTAAAAATTTAATTAGCTTTGCCGTCTTATATAGAAGAGAAGTACTAATAATCAATTAAAAACAAAATGCAAAACAAAGGAGTAATTAAGTTTGCAGCAGTTATTTTAACATTACTGAGTTTGTATGCCCTTTCTTTTACATTTTTTACCAACAAGGTAGAAAGTGATGCTAAAGAGTATGCAAAAGGCGATCCTGAAAAAGAAAGAATCTATTTAGATTCTATGTCTTCACAACCTGTTTATCCTCTACTTGGTCATACTTATCAGTATGTAAAAGAAAGAGAAATACAGTTAGGTTTAGACTTAAAAGGTGGTATGAACGTAACCATGGAGATAGATTTATCTGCATTGATTAAAAGTTTAGCCAACAATCCGGATGATGCCAATTTCAATCAGGCATTAAAAAATGCTCAGAACAGATTAAAAACCAGTCAGGAAAGTTTAGTAACACTTTTTGTACAAGAGTATGAAAAATTAAGCCCTAGCGGTAAACTAGCAACTTTTTATTCAACAAAAGAAAATGCTGCCGAGCTTAAGTTAGATGCTACCAATGCTCAAGTAAAAACTTTCTTAGATAAACAAGCAAACTCTGCGGTTGAAAGATCTTTCAACATCTTAAGAACTCGTATAGATAAATTTGGTGTAACACAACCAAACATCCAATTACAAGAAGGCTCTAACAGAATTTTGGTTGAGCTACCTGGTGTAACTGATAAAGAACGTGTTCGTAAGCTGTTACAAGGTTCTGCTAAATTAGAGTTCTACGAAACTTTTGAAAACCAAGAGATTTTCCCTCTTATTCAAAATATCAACAACATTTTAGCAGCTAAACAGCCTAAAGAAACAGCCAAACCAGTTGTGAAAAGTGCTGATAGCTTAGCAAAAGATGGTAGCAAGCCTGCTTTATTAAGCGCTAAAAAAGATACAGTTGCCAAAGATTCTGCTGCGGCAAGTGCTGCATTAGCCAAATCTAATCCATTATTTGCTTTATTGGCTCCAGCAACTTTCCAAGGTACTAACGGGCAACAAGGTTTAAGACCGGGTGCTGTTGTTGGTTACGCTAACCAAAGAGACACCGCAAAAATCAACGCTATTTTTGCCGAGCAAGACATTAAAGCTGTTATCCCTCCTAACGTTAAATTAATGTGGGGAGTTAAAGCTATCTCAGAGACAGATAAAGTTTTTGAATTATATGCCATTAAAGCTACTGGCTTAAACGGTGAACCAGCTCTAGAAGGTGACGTTATCTCTAACGCTCGTGATGACTTTGATCAAAAAGGAAATCCTGAGGTGGTGATGGTGATGAATTCTGAAGGTGCTCATGAGTGGAAAAGAATTACGGCTGCGGCTGCCGGTTCTGCACAAAGCGAAGAGGATAACAAATCAATTGCTATTGTTTTAGATGGTATGGTTTATACTGCTCCAAGAGTATCTGGAGAAATCCCTAATGGTATATCTTCTATTTCTGGAAACTTTACTCCAGAAGAAACAAAAGATTTAGCCAATGTATTAAAAGCTGGTAAATTACCAGCCCCAGCTAAAATTGTTGGAGAATACGTGGTAGGTCCTACCCTAGGTAAAGAGTCTATAGATAAGGGTTTAGCTTCTTCTGTAGCAGGTTTATTAGTGGTATTATTATTCATGTTGTTTTACTACAACAGAGCAGGATGGATTGCAAACCTTGCTTTATTAGCTAACTTATTCTTCTTAATTGGTGTTATGGCATCTTTAGGTGCTGTATGGACTTTACCTGGTATTGCAGGTTTGGTTTTAACCATAGGTATGGCAGTTGATGCTAACGTATTGATTTATGAAAGAATTAAAGAAGAGTTAGAAGCTGGTAAATCTTTAAGATTGGCTGTTGCCGATGGTTTCTCTGCCTCCTACTCGGCTATACTAGACTCTAACATCACAACCTTAATAACAGGTATTATTTTAATGGTGATGGGTTCTGGGCCAATTTTAGGTTTCGCTACTACTTTGGTTATAGGTATCATCTGTTCTTTGTTTACAGCTATATTTATAAGCAGATTGGTATTAGACCAAAAAGTAGAAAAAGGTCAAAACATCCCTTTCTCTTCTTCTTTTACTAAAAAACTGTTCAAAGGTTCTACTTTTGATTTCGTAAAAGAACGTAAGAAATTTTATATCATCTCTTCTGTCATCATCATTGCGGGTATCATCTCAATCTTCACCAGAGGTTTTAGTTTAGGTGTAGATTTCCAAGGTGGTAGAACTTATGTTATCGAATTCCAGAAAGAGATAAGCACTTTAGAAGTAAGAAACGTTTTAACAGAAGCATTTGAAAACGATGCTCCTGAGGTAAAAAGTTATGGTAATGGTGTAAGGGTAACTACTGATTACTTAATTACTGATGAAGGTGCTGATACAGAGAAAATTGTTGAAAGCAAACTTAATGAAGGTCTTAAAAAGTTAAATGCTCCTTATGAAATTAAGGATGCACAGAAAGTAGGTCCAACAGTAGCTAATGATATTAAAACCTCTGCTATTTACGCGGTTTTACTATCCATTCTTGCCATCTTTGTTTATATCTTCATTAGATTTAGAAGAATAGAATTTGGTTTAGCTTCTATCGTAGCATTAGCTCACGACGTTTTAGTTGTATTAGCTTTCTTCTCTTTATTAAACGGCTTTGTACCATTCTCTTTAGATATAGATCAATCGTTTATTGCTGCTATTTTAACTGTTCTTGGTTATTCTATCAACGATACGGTAGTTATTTTTGATAGGGTTAGAGAATACTTAAACGATAACAGAAATAAGAATGAAAGCATGGGAACTATCATTAACAACGCACTTAATAGCACATTAAGTAGAACTGTTGTTACGGGTATGTCTACCATATTTGTTTTGATTATCTTATTTATTTTTGGTGGCGAGATTTTAAGAGGTTTCTCTTTCGCTATGTTAATCGGGGTAATTGTAGGTACTTATTCTTCACTATTTGTAGCAACTCCGGTAGTTGTAGAGTTTATGAGAAATAAGAAAAATCATAAAGAATAATCAATTATTATAAAAATCATTAAAAAGGGCTTGTAGAGTTTTTCTACAGGCCCTTTTTTAATTTAGATGCTTGGCTGCTTATCGCTGTCATCTTCAAGCTCATCATCCTCTAACTCGTCATCTTCTAAGTCTTCACCGTCTTCTTCCATGAATTCCTCTTCCGCCTCTTCATCATACTCCTCTGGCAAGATAGACTCGTTTTCGTTTACAGGGCCGATATCTTCATCTTCTTCCCCTGCTTCTTCAAAAACTCTTGGATTGTTTTCGTTTTCCTGATTACCGTTTTCTTCTCCCGGTTGACCATGAGTTTGTTCGTTAAACTCGTTTTGATTTTGATTTTCCATGATGTTTGTTTTTATAGATAGTGATTAATTAAAGTCTTTTTTTTAGACACTTTTGGTTATACAACTACCATGCAAAATTTAAAACAAACCAAAAATCATCATGTATATCGCATCAATTGTTTATGGGTTAAGATAAAAACAACAATTTTAGATGCTTGATAAGCATCTCAATAAATTTCAAACAAAAATAAATACTTATGAATGGTTCAATATTTCTTTCACTGATGATACTTGTTACGTACTGTAGTTAGTACGATAAAGTTAAATAAGATGTCTTAAAAATCTTACTCATCATTGGTATTATCTACCTGATATGGAATGAGGGTTTGAAATTTTTCCTGATGATTTAAGGGTTACAATAATCACAATAGGTTGGGTCTTCTGTAGTTTTTTGATGTGGGTATAATTCTTCTTTACTAAACTCGCAATGTTTGCAGGTATACACATAACTCAAGGTTGACTTTGTTGGTAAACCACACAAGCTACATTTGAGGCCTGGTTTGGCATCTGTTACATCAAAACCGGGCATTTGGCATTTCGGACAAAGAGATTGTATTTTTCGAAGTAGTTTATAAGTAGCTTTTTCTATGATTCCCATACGAGTAGGATTATAAAGTGCTCTCATATCAGTTTCTGCATAAACACTTTGGTAATGCTTATAAAGATGATGAAAGGTAGCTATTAAAGTTTCTGTATCTACAATTCCTTTATGAATATCTTCAAAAGTATCTTTAGATGGTCTCAAGATTAAAGCATGCTGAGGAAAACCTATTTCGCTGGCAAATGCCAACAATTCTTTCTCATCACTTATATGTTTACCGTTAAAATTAGTTACAGTACTTAGCTCCCTCGCAATAATCTCTATGCCCATTTTCTGGTCTATAAAAATTAAGAATTCATCATCAGCATTTACAAAGAATAAAGATGGATGCGGACCAAAAGAGCCTTCGCTTGCCAAACCTAAATCGCAGTTATTTAATTTCATGGCTCTCAGGCATTTTTCTCTAGCAGTTTCAATAGGGTCTAAACATCGCTCTACCTCTCCTGTAAATGTTCCCAAGGTATCGGTATCAAAATTTTCATCGATAAAGCACTTTACACCTAATTCTTTTTCCAAAACAGGTGCTATAACCATTTCCTTTTTATGCTTTGTAGCAATGATTAACTTTCTTCCATTAAACATTTGAACTGTTTTTATAATTTTTAGCTAAAATGCTTGTGATAATAATTTAAAGGTTTAAAGTAATGATTATAGGTTATAATCTGAAACATGAAAATTGCTATTGACTTTGAGTTTATAAATGATTGACATTTAATAGATGGATACATCCTTGGTTAAATATTTACGAGACTTATAAGCTCTAAAAACCTCCCTCCTGTACCTTGTTAAATTATCCCAATCCCTTTAAAAACTTACTTAACCACCAACCAGAATCTTTAATGGTTCTTTCCTGAGTGTCAAAATCTATATGAATAAGACCAAAACGAGGATGGTAACCTTCTGCCCACTCAAAATTATCAGTTAATGTCCAAACGAAATAGCCCTCAACGTTAAAACCTTCTTTTTTGGCTCTTAAAACCTGTTTGATATTGTCCTGAAGATATTGCAGTCGCTCTGTATCATGAATATGCCCGTCTTTTTTAACATCTGGGAAAGCAGCACCATTTTCTGTAATTAGAAGTTTTTTAATTTGAGGATATGCGTTAAATTGCTTGATCATTTGGTAAATAGCTTCTGGATAAACTTCCCATTTCATGCTGGTGATGGGTACTTTTCTCTTTTCAGCTTTTACCAAAGAAGCACCAATATAAGGTGTTAGCCACGAGTTTTTGATAATTTCTCGGGTATAGTTTTGTATACCGATGAAATCAAAATCAAAGGTTAGCTGTTCTAAATCTCCAGCTAAAATATATTTCTGTAAGCCTTTAAGCACAGGCAGCTCTTTTACAGGATAGCCCAAGCCTAGCAATGGCTCAATATATAAGCGATTTAACAGTGCATTTACACGGGCAACAGCTTTTCTGTCTCTTTCTAAGTTACGATAAGGTTCTAAATAAGAACAGGAAAAGGTAGTTCCAATATTAGCATTTGGCTTTATTTGCCTGATGATTCTGGCGCTGGCAGCAATAGCCATTGTGGCGTGGTGTATGGCTGGCAGAAAATTTTTCATCCCTCGCCTACCTGGTGCATGTAAACCTAAAAAATAACCTGCACCGGTAAATACTACAGGTTCGTTCATCACGATCCAATGGTTTACTTTGTCTCCAAAAGTGGTGATGCAAAGTTTGGTAAACTCCTCAAACCAAGTAATGACTTTCCTATTTGTCCAGCCGCCTTGTTTTTCTAGTTCCTGAGGTAAATCCCAATGATAAAGGGTAATCCATGGGGTGATACCATTGGCCAAGCATTCATCAATAAGTTGATGATAATAATCAATTCCGGCTTGGTTTACTTCACCTGTGCCTTTAGGTAAAATACGCGACCAAGATATAGAAAACCTAAAATTGGGAATATGTAGCTTTTTGATTAAGGAAATATCTTCTGCGTAGCGATGATAAAAATCACAGGCTATATTCCCATGATCTCCGTTTAAGACTTTACCCTTTTTGTTGGTAAAAACATCCCAAATAGATGGCCCTTTGCCATCTGCGTTATGGGCTCCTTCTATTTGATAGGCTGCAACAGAAACGCCCCATTTAAAATCGGGACCAAATTCTTGAACTGATGGAAATTCTTCTGGATTTATTGGCATGCCTTAACAAAAATTACGACTGCAAAATACATCCAAAAATCAAATATCAAAATAGCTGTAGTATTTAATGGATTTAAATATGATTTAATTTTGGTTATCTGTACCATTTATACATTCCTACGCTTTAATATTGCGTTAACGATGGTAGCGACATCCTTTTGGGCTCAAAAAAGCCAAAAAGATATAGCGGACAGCGTGTTAAAACGCCCAAAATAACCTCGTTTGGAAACCCAATTAGTGAGTAAATAAAGAACGCATCTTGTTTAAAAACAATAGTTCTTTTATTTTATCGAGATATTTTATAAACCAATGGTACATCATGTTGTGTTTTTAATGATGTATAAAAATAGGTATCGCTTATAAATTTATCGTTTCTTTAAAATGAAGAAATGGTTAAATACTGATGGTTAAATCAACCTCAAACACATGCCCATGTTCTACAAACTGTATAGCTTCTTTTTGGCTAATATCTTTCAAATCTTCATCGCTATCTGCATAACCTAACCAAGGCTCTATACAAACAAAATTTGCTCCAGGTTTTACCCAAACACCTAAGGAAGTAAAATGTGGAAAATCAAGTTTTACAAATTTATTTCCTCTATGATTTTTTAAGGTTACACTTCTGGATTTTATGTTTTTAAATACCAGTGCATCAGTATCAAACAAAGTTTTACTAAGCTTTAATTCGCCATGGTCTGCAATTGGTGTTGTTTTACCGTTAAATAATCCGTATTCAGATAAGCTTGAACTTTGTAAATGTTCTGGATGCTCGAAAAATAATGTATAATCTTCATAATTTTCTGTGGCTATAAGCGGAACTTTAAAAGCCGGATGTGCCCCAATAGAGAAATAAATACGTTTATCATCTAAATTAATGACTTTATACATCACTTTTAGAGAACGGCCTTTGAGCTGATATACCACTTGAAATTCGAATTTATAGGGATATTGCTGTAAGGTTTCATCGTTAAAGCGTAAAGCAAAATGTGCGTGGTCTGGTGCAGATTCTATCCTTCTGAAATTACTGGTTCTGGCAAAGCCATGCCTATTCATGTGGTAGGTTTTACCATTAACCAAAAGAGTATTGTCTTTTAAGTTACCTACAATGGGAAAAAGATTTGGCGCATGATAAGCCCAAATAGCTGCCTGAGCATCCCAGATATATTCTGTTTGGCTTTCTTTATCAAAAAGAGAGCTTAGCTCTGCCCCTTTCATGTTAATGGTAACTTTAAGCTGGCTGTTTTCTAAAATAATCATAGGTATGTCGATTAAAGTTTTTTGAATTTGCTGGCTAACATTTTCAACATATCTTCATCAGCGGGTTTAGCTAAATCGGGATCTTGTGTTTTTGCTACCGGTTTGTTAAACTGTGCTTTTGTTTGTTGCCCTTGTTGTGGCTTTGGCTGGTGTTGTCTGTTTTCGTTTTTTTGGTTTTTATAGTCGGCCCAAAGTTTTTCTAAACGATGTTTGGTGTATAAAGGGAAATCTCCGTTCATCATCCATGCATAATAGCTAGGTTCTTCATCAAAAACCTGAAAAACTGTTTTCCCTTTATGTTTACCAAAATTAAAGCAAGCTATATTATCATTATTAAAAACCATTCTGCCAGCAAAATCTACAGGCTTATTAAGGTTGGTAAACTGGTGTAAAGCAGCTACATCATTAACCACTGGTTTTGATATTTTACCGTTTTTATCTTCCCAATCTTGGCCTTCGTACTTTTCTATTTGCGCTAGTAAAACTTCATAAGTAGCTTTGATATCAGCCTCGGCCGAGTGGGCATTGATGATATCTTTTCCACAATAAAACTTATAAGCTGCTTTTAAGGTACGCTGCTCCATCTGATGGAAAATATTTTGCACATCTACAAAATGTCTGTTATCAATATCAAAAGTAGCCTTTACGCGTAAAAACTCTTCCATCAGCATAGGTATATCAAATTTATTAGAGTTATAGCCTGCTAAATCTGCATCCCCAATAAAATCTATTATTTCCTGTGCAACATCTTTAAAAGTAGGCGCATCTTTTACATCCTCATCATAAATACCATGTATTAAGCTAGACTCTAATGGAATAGGCATTTGAGGGTTTATTTTGAGGGTTTTAATCATTTCGGCACCATCTGGCATAGCTTTTAAGATAGATATTTCTACAATACGATCTGAAGCAACGTTTATACCTGTTGCTTCCAAATCAAAAAATGCCAGTGGGCGCTTTAGCTTTAATTTCATTTATTTTGTTCTTATATAAGTGTTGCATGAAATACTAAATTGCTTCACTTGATGTTGATAAACTCTTTCAAAGGTGAGTAATTTATACGGCTATAGAAAGCAAAATTTTCTTTTGTTAAAAATGTTTTATTTGACTGAACCGCCTCGGGAAAAATATTTATAGGTATAAGGGTCTTTCAATTTTTGTACCATTACCCCTCTTTTAGTACTGGCGTGTACGTAATAACCGTTTTGAAGGAATAATCCTACATGGCTAAATTTCTTTTTATCGTAATCAAAAAAAACCAAATCGCCCTCTTTAAGCTGCCCTTCATATTTTCTTTTGATAATTTTTACTTGTTCTGCGGTATTTCTGGGGATGTTTTTATGGTAAACTTCTTTATAAAGTAAATGGGTAAATCCTGAGCAGTCTATACCGTTCTTACTTAATCCACCAAATTGATATCTTGTCCCTATCCATTCATCAATAAACTGATACAGCTCTGGATTTTTGATTTTCTTTTTCGGAACATCCATTAAACGGGCATATTTTTGTAATACAGCTGTGTTATTTTTGGATGAGCTAAGATTTTTTCTGGAAGAACAGGCAACAAATAGAAAGGTAGAGAGAAAATAAAAGAGAAATACCCGCTTTTGCATATTTAAAATTAATGATTTTGTTTGATGGATAAACGAGAAATATATTATGGTATTACAATTGACATATTGTTTTTAAATAAAAAAAGATGATAGCACCAGAAAAATATCAGGATTTAAGTCCTAAAGAAGCCATAGCTTACCAAAAGGAATTAAGAGCGTTGATTAATCTTCAAGAGCTTGATAAACCTATACGCTATATTGCTGGTGCTGATATTTCTTTTAATAAATATGAAGAAACGGTTTATGCTGGCATTGTGGTTTTAACCTACCCAGATTTGATCGTTATTGAAGAAGCTACCGCTATTTCTAGCACCACTTTTCCTTACATATCCGGATTATTAGCTTTTAGAGAAATACCAGCCTTGTTAGAGGCTTTTAAAAAACTGAAGCAATTGCCAGATGTAATGGTATTAGACGGACAAGGGATAGCACATGAAAGAAGATTGGGTATTGCCACACACTTTGGTTTATTAACCGATGTACCTAGCATTGGCTCTGCAAAGAGCAGGTTACATGGTCTTTATGAAGAACCTGGTGATAAGCCGTTTGAAAAGAAACCTTTGCTAAGCAGGCAAGAAACTGTTGGTTTTGCTTTCAGAAGTAAGGCTAAATGTAAACCTATATTTGTATCTCCTGGTCATAAGGTTTCTTTAGACCAAAGCGTAGAAATAATAAAAAACTGTATTACCAAATACCGTATCCCAGAACCAACCCGATTAGCTCATTTATTAGTAAATAGCATTAGGTTAGCACATAAAAACTTATAAAGAGAGCTATTGACTTATTGTTGTAGATTTTTCTCCTGACTATTATAGTATTTTTGCCAGATTCTGTATCATTTTTGCAAAAACTTCTCTATACGGTACAACTTGCTTAATTTCATTAAACATAAACCAAAACGTTTTATTTAATGATGATTATACGCTTTTCAAGCTTTTTGCTTAGCTTGATTTTACTTTCTATTTCTTTATCCGCAGAAGTAAAGTTGGCCCGGATTTTTACACATCACATGGTTTTACAGCAGCAGGCAGATGTAAAGCTTTGGGGATGGGCCAAGCCAAATGAAAAACTATCAATTTACAGCAGTTGGGATAAAAAACAGCAAGCTATCAAAGCTAATAACAAAGGCGAATGGTTAGTATATTTACAAACACCAAAAGCTAGCTTTAAACAGCAGGAAATCAAGATTAAAAGCACTTCAGATGATGTAAAACTTCAAAATATTTTGATTGGTGAGGTTTGGTTATGTGGCGGCCAATCAAATATGGAAATGCCCTTGAAAGGCTTTAAAAGTCAGCCTGTTTGGGGGGCTAACGAAGCGGTACTTAAATCTTCCAATCCATATATTAGAGTATATACCGTACCCAGAGGTTCTCAATTATTACCACAAGACACCAGCAAAACTTCCTTTTGGAAGGTAGCGCAACCAGAAAGCATTGCAAATTTCAGTGCCACCGGCTATTATTTCGGCAGGCTTTTACAAGAAATGCTGCAAGTGCCAATCGGCTTAATTAATTGCAGTTATGGTGGCTCTGTTGCAGAAGCCTGGATGAGCAAACAAGCCCTTCAGGATTTTAAGGACATCAACATCCCGCAAAGGCAAGATAGTATAAAGTCTCCTAACCGTACGGCTACTTTATTATACAATGCCATGCTTAAGCCTATTATTCCTTATGCGATAAAAGGGTGTATTTGGTATCAGGGCGAATCTAACTACGAAAGACCAGACCAATACGAATCTTTATTCCCGGCTATGGTAAAGCATTGGAGAGAAGAATGGAAACAAGGTGATTTCCCTTTTTATTATGCACAAATAGCTCCTTATAATTATGCACAATTGCCTCCTTATCGTATTGGTGGCAAGTATAATTCGGCCTATATCAGAGATGCCCAGCGTAAAGCAGAAGCTAAGATTAACAACTCGGCCATGGCTGTTTTGTTAGATATTGGTGAAGAAAACAACATCCACCCCATGCATAAAGAGCCAGTTGGAACCCGCTTGGCTTTATTAGCATTGGCCCAAACTTATGACTTAAAAGGTTTCGGTTATGCTAGTCCGGCAGTAGAAAGCACCCAAATCAGCGGAAGCGTTATGACTTTAAAATTTAAAAACGCCCCTAATGGCCTAACAAGCTATGGTAAAGAGCTACAACAATTTGAAGTTGCCGGGGCCAATAAACAATATTATCCGGCGAAAGCCAGTATACAAGGCAGTACGGTTGTTGTATCTTCTCCTATGGTAAAAGAGCCTGTTGCAGTAAGGTATGCTTTTAAAGATTTTGTTGTGGGCGAACTTTTTTCTACCGAAGGCTTACCGCTTTCATCTTTCAGAACTGATGATTTTTAAATGAAAAAACAAACTTTATATAGCCTCATTTTCCTTTTAGCGTTGCAGTTAACTGCTGTTGCGCAAGATATTTCTTCTTACCACCCAGTGTGGTTTACGCAAAGTAAAAATTCAGGAGAGTCTATGCCTTGCGGAGGTGGAGATATAGGTTTAAACGTTTGGACAGAGGGAAATGACATCCTTTTTTACTTATCTAAAAGCGGTACGTTTGACGAGCATAACATGCTTTTAAAGTTGGGCAGGGTAAGAATAAAACTAAGCCCAAACCCTTTTGCTGATGGCACTTTTAAGCAAGAACTTCATTTAAAAGAGGGCTTTATTACCATTGATGGAGCTAAAGGCACAACTGTAAAAATAAGTGTAGATGTTTTTCATCCGAATATTCGTGTAGAGGTAAGAAGCAAGGAAGCCATACACACTCAATTGATTTATGAAAGCTGGCGCTACCAAGACAGGGCATTAAAAGGGAAAGGCAACAATGCCAACTCTTGGAAATGGGCACCACAAGAACCCGTTATTGTTTATGCCGATAGCATCAATTTTGAGCAAAATAATATCCTTTTTTACCATAAAAACCGTAAGCAAACTGTTTTTGATGCTACCGTTAAACAGCAAGGTTTAACCGCTATTCAAGATAGTTTATACAATCCTTTAGCGTATTTAACCTCAGGCGGAATCATCAGCGCAAGCAATATGAAAGCCAGCGGAATGCATACCGGCAAATATCTGGATACTGATTTTAAAGGTTGGAGCTTAAGTAGTATCAAAGCCAGTAAATATCAGCAAATCAATATTACTTTATACCAAGCGCAAAAGCCAGACATCAACAGCTGGAAAAATGAATTAAAAGCTGCTCAGCGTAAGGCCATTAAAGACCAGAAAGCACAAGAAAACACCATACAATGGTGGCGCAACTATTGGCAACGTTCTTATATCTACACCAAAGCTCAAGAAAATACCGAGGATTGGCAAATAGGTAGAAACTATCAGCTTTTTAGGTACATGTTGGGTTGTAATGCGTTGGGGCAATGGCCTACTAAATTTAACGGTGGTTTATTTACTTACGATCCTTCTTTAACAGATAGCACACAAAAATTTACTCCAGATTTTAGGAATTGGGGTGGTGGTACGCATACTGCTCAAAACCAAAGATTGGTGTATTGGCCCATGTTAAAATCAGGAGATTTTGATTTGATGTTGCCGCAATTTAATTTCTACCTGAATGCTATAAAAAATGCCGAGCTACGCACCCAATTTTACTGGAAGCATAAAGGCGCATCTTTTACAGAGCAATTAGAAAATTTTGGACTGCCAAATCCGGCAGAATATGGCTGGAAAAGGCCTGCCGATTATGATAAAGGAATGGAGTATAATGCTTGGCTAGAATACGAGTGGGATACCGTTTTAGAGTTTTGCATGATGATGCTAGAGCAAGAAAAATATACTGGTAAAGACATCCAAAAATACATACCTTTTATACAGAGTTGCCTAACTTTTTTTAACGAGCATTATACTTATTTAGCTATGCAAAGAGGCAGCAAAGCTTTAGATGCTGATGGACATTTGATTTTATACCCAGGTTCTGCTGCCGAGACCTATAAAATGGCTTATAATGCTAACTCTACCATAGCCGCTCTAAAAACAGTTTTAGAACGTTTACTGGCCTTGCCTGATACTTATTTATCTGCTACACAAAAAGCCCAATGGGAAACCATGTTGAAGCGTATCCCTCCTATTTCTTATCGTGTGTTAGATGGTAAAACCACCATTGCCCCAGCTAAACTTTGGGAGCGTATCAACAATACAGAAACACCTCAGCTGTATCCGGTTTACCCTTGGGGGATATTTGGACTTGGAAAAACAGGATTAGATACGGCTATCAATACTTACAAATACGACCCTGATGCGCTTAAATTTAGAAGTCATGTAGGTTGGAAACAGGATAATATTTTTGCCGCCCGTTTAGGTTTAACAGATGAAGCTTACCGCTTAACCACTTTAAAATTGAAAGACTCTGGCAGAAGATTTCCGGCCTTTTGGGGGCCAGGTTTTGATTGGACACCAGACCATAACTGGGGAGGCTCTGGCATGATAGGTTTACAGGAAATGCTGATGCAATGCGATGGAGATAAAATTATGATTTTCCCCGCTTGGCCTAAAACCAAAGATGTAAGCTTTAAACTACATGCACCCAAGCAAACCACTATTGAGGCCAGCTTAGAAAACGGTAAACTAAAACACTTGAAAGTAACACCAGAATACAGAAAAAAAGATATCATCAATTTTATTGAGCAATAATATGGAAAGAGTAACCGCACATTATTACATAGAAACACCTTTAGAGATTGAAAAAGCAGCGCAAATATTGGCTGGCGAACAATCATCAGGGACTTTTGTGGCTGTACCCGGCGAAACCGAAGAGCTAAAAAACAGATTTGCTGCCCGAGTAGAAAATATCCAATATTTAGAAACCGTAGATGAACCTGCTATTCCGGGTATCATGACTGCTGGCAAAAAATACCACAGGGCTAATTTAGAAATATCATGGTCGATAGAAAATTTTGGCTATAACCTACCGGTGATGATTTCTACCCTGCAAGGAAATTTATATGAGCTTACCCAATTTACGGGCTTAAAGCTGATGGATATAGAAATTCCGGATTCTTTTAAACAGCATTTTGAAGGTCCTGCTTTTGGTGTTGCAGGTTCTAGAGCGCTCACCCGAGTTTACGATAGACCTATGATAGGTACCATCATCAAACCTAGCATTGGCATGTCGCCAGAGCAAACCGCAGATTTGGTAAAAACTTTGGTAACTGCCGGTATAGATTTTATTAAAGATGATGAATTGATGTCGTCATCTGCCAATTCCCCTTTTGCTAAAAGAGTAGAAGCAGCAATGAGGGTGATTAATGAACATGCTGATAAAACAGGTAAAAAAGTAATGTATGCCTTCAATATCAGCAATGAGCTAGATGAGATGCAAAGAAATTACGATACCATTCTTGCTCATGGTGGTACCTGCGCTATGATTAGCTTAAATAGCGTTGGTTTAGCAGGTGTTAAGAAACTTTGCGACAATAGACAATTGTGTATCCACGGACATAGAAATGGTTGGGGAATGCTTAACCGTCATCCTTTATTGGGGATAGAATTTCCGGCTTACCAAAAGTTATGGCGCTTGGTTGGGGTTGATCAAATCCATGTTAATGGTATACAAAATAAGTTTTGGGAGTCTGACGATTCTGTGGTTAAATCAATCAAATCATGTCAGAAACCTTTGTTAGGCGGCTACGGTATTTTGCCTGTAGTATCATCAGGGCAATGGGGTGGCCAAGCACCAGAAACTTATAGGCGTACCCAAACTACCGATCTTCTTTACATGGCAGGTGGTGGTATTTTAGCGCATCCACAAGGTGCTAGCGCTGGTGTTACGGCATTAAAACAAGCATGGGAAGCAGCTGTAAATGGTCTTAGCATCGCGGAAGCGGTACAACAATATCCAGAGTTTGCCCTTTCTGTAGAAAAATTTGGTAAAAAAGCATGAGCATAACATCAAACAGATTATTGTTAGCTTTTTATGGGGATGACTTTACTGGCTCTACAGATGCGCTTGAGTTTTTGAGTAAGGCAGGTATCAAAACTATGCTTTTTATATCGGCGCCAAGCAAAACGCAATTGCAACAATACCCAGATTTACAAGCAATTGGTATTGCGGGTATGAGCAGGACCATGCATCCACAAGCTATGCAAGAAACGCTACAACCAGCTTTTGAGGCCTTAAAAGCTATCAATCCAGAGCATGTACATTATAAAGTTTGCTCTACTTTTGACTCTTCGCCAGAAAGAGGAAACATTGGTAGGGCTATAGAAATAGGCAAGGCTGTTTTTAAAACGTTAGTACCTTTAGTGGTTGCTGCCCCGGCCCTAGGCAGGTATTGTACTTTTGGTAATTTATATGCCCGTATGGGGATAGGTAGCCAAGGACAAATTTACCGTTTAGACCGCCACCCCTCTATGAGCAAGCATCCTACTACGCCAGCAACCGAGAGTGATTTACGCTTGCATCTGGCTAAACAGAGTCAGGTAAAAACTGGCTTATTTGATATTTTGGATATCGCCAAAGAAAGCAAGCAAAGAAAAGAAAAGCTTCAAGCACTTATAGCAGAAGAAAACGAAGTGGTACTTTTTGATGCTATTGACGCCACACATATGGAAAGTATTGGCGAACTGTTAGTAGATATCGCCCCTCAAGATTGTCCGCTTTTTTCTGTAGGTTCATCTGGTATAGAAATGGCCTTAGGCTTACATTGGAACAATATCGGGCGCATCAAAAACAAAGAAAATTGGCCTCAGCTTAGCGCTGTAAAGCCTTTATTGGTTGTTTCTGGCAGTTGTTCGCCCGTTACTGCACAGCAAATTAACACAGCTGTAGCCCATAGTTTTGAAGAAATTGCTTTAGATACCGTTGCCATAGCCAAACATCAAGATGAAGAAGTGAAAGATGTTATTGCTAAAGCTATTGCTTTGTTAAAAGCAGAAAAAAATGTGGTTATCCATACCAGTAAAGGTCCGGATGATGACCGTTTAGCCACTACTGGGCAAATCTTAAAACAAGATGAGCAGCTTACCTCTGCTTCACTTTTGGGCACTACATTAGGCAATATCACTAGAGCCATATTACAACAAGTAAAGCTCCAGAGACTGCTATTAGCAGGCGGAGACACTTCTAGCTATGCTGCCAGAGCTTTAGGCATAGAAGCCGTAGAAATGATAGCTCCAATGAGTCCCGGAGCTCCTTTATGCAAAGCTTATGCGCCCAACTCGCCAGCCAATGGCATTGAAATAAATTTTAAAGGCGGACAAGTAGGTGCACCCAACTATTTTGAACAAATACAATCAGGAAAAATTTCATAAGACATACATATATGCAAACTAAAACATTAGGATTAATACATACCTCTGCTACCTTGGTGCCTTTATTTCAAGGACTTTGCGAAGCCCATTTACCCCACACCAAAGTTTTTAACATGGTTGATGATAGCTTGATTAAAGATGTCATCAGCAAGGGAACACTTACGCCTGCAACGGCAAAAAGAGTAGTTAATCAGGTAGCATCGGCAGAAGCTGCCGGAGCCGATTATATTTTGGTAACCTGTTCTTCTATTGGTGCTGCGGTAGAAACAGCCGCTAGTCTTTCGCAAGTTCCGGTAATTAGGGTAGACCAAGCCATGGCAGACCAAGCTGTACAAACTGGTAAAAGCATTGGCGTTATAGCTACTCTACCTACCACTTTAGAGCCCACCAGTGATTTAGTAAGAAGAAGAGCCGTAGTTGCGGGCAAAGAAATTACTTTGGTTGCTAAGCTTTGTGATGGTGCTTTTGAAGCTTTAATGAGCGGAGATGCCACTAAACACGATGAAATGGTAGGTTCGGCATTAAAAGCATTAAGTAAAGAAGTAGATGTAATCTTGCTGGCGCAAGCTTCTATGGCCCGTGTGGTTGATGGCTTAAGTGCCGAAGATAAAATTGTACCCATATTGGCAAGCCCTGCTATTGCGATACAAGAATTGGCTAAAATCATCAACTCCTAAATAACTTTACCATGCTGATGTTACGCAAAATTTGCTTGTTCCTGGCTCTTATTGCCTTACTCTTTTTAGTTATTGGTTTAAGCTTACAAGCTCCGCATCTTTGGAAATTTGCAGCCTTAGGCCTAGCTATATCCACAGCTATTGGCATAGGTGCTTTACCTGCTTTAAAAGGCTATCAATATACCGCTTGGATTATTACGGCTGTTGTTGCCGGGATGATTTTTCCGGCCTCTTTCCAGAAATGGGGCGATTTTGATTTGCGTAACAAATGGCTCATCCTCATCGTGATACAATTGGTGATGTTTGGGATGGGCATGCACATGAGAATTTCGGATTTTACAGGCATCAGCAAAACCGGGAAAGGCATTACCATTGGCTTATTATGCCATTTTACCGTGATGCCGATTATGGGTTTTATCCTCACTAAAATATTTCATTTTGAAACTGAAATTGCTGCAGGTATCATCCTGATAGGGTCTTGCTCTAGTGGTTTGGCTTCTAACGTGATGACCTACATCGCTAAAGGTAATTTGGTACTTTCTGTTACGGTAACAGCTATCACTACCCTATTCGCTCCATTAATGACACCCTTTTTGATGAAATTATTAGCAGGTACGCTTATAGAAGTTAAATTCATCAACATGATGATGGAGATTATCAAAATTGTGATTATCCCTATCATGGCAGCCCTAATTCATGATTATTTAAAAACAGCATCTGTAAAAGAAGCCCAAAAAATAAAATTCCTTAGTATTTTGGCTGTCTTATGGTTAACAGCTCAGTCAGCTGGTTTATGGACTATTTTTAGCACTTATTTCTCTTTACCATTGTTAGAAACTATAGAAATTTTAAACTTCTTTGCTGGAGCTATCCTTGTAGGTTTTGCTTATCATCAATTAGCTAATAGGTTTAAAAATTTAGATGGGATGATGCCTTATATCTCTATGGCTGGTATTATTTATTTTACAACTGTAACCACAGCCGCCGGCAGAGATAATTTGATGCAAGTTGGCTTGATTCTATTTCTAGTAGCTGTGATTCATAACGCAGCAGGTTATTTCTTTGGCTATGTATTTAGTCGGTTATTGGGTATGGATAAACCTTCTGCCCGTACCATAGCTTTTGAAGTAGGCTTACAAAACGGAGGTATGGCTTCTGGCTTAGCTGGTACGATGGGTAAATTGGGTACTGTTGGACTTGCAGCAGCAGTTTTTAGTCCTTGGATGAATATTTCAGGCTCTATACTTGCTAATTACTGGCAATCAAAGGCATTAAAAGAAGCAGAAGAAAAATCATAGCTTCATATAACTAAGCATTTAGCTATAAAACTAAAGAATATATCTGATGTTAACATTATAAGTTTATTTTTTTGCTATCTATGTTTATAAGTTAGCTAAGGAGTAATAATCACGAATTACTATCTATTTTCTATAAAAATAAATAATTATATCTTTAAAGCATGAGACTATTCTTACAATGGACTATTTTAATCCCAACAATAGCATGGTTGCTGTTTTTTTCTGGTGCTATAGATAACAGTGCCATTACTCAGATGATTGCTAGTTTATTGCTCATTCTAAGTGTAATATCCGCGGTTCATCATTCTGAAATTATTGCACACAAGGTTGGCGAACCTTATGGTACCATCATACTAGCCATTTCTATCACTGTTATAGAGGTTTCTATCATCATATCTTTAATGGTTTCTGGCGGGCAGGAGGCCGTTTCTTTAGCTAGAGACACCGTTTACTCGGCTACTATGCTTATTTTAAATGGTATTGTTGGCCTCTGTTTGTTTATTGGTGGGTTAAAACATCATGAGCAAACATTTTCAAAACATTCTGTTACTATAGCCTTAGTATCCATAATTTCTATTATAGTTTTTACGCTGATTATTCCAACATTTACTGTTAGTGTACAAGGCTCTTATTATTCTACCCCACAACTTTTGTTTGCTTCTATAGTTTGTATCGTTATCTACGTGGTATTTTTAATGGCACAAACCAGCAGGCACAGAAACTACTTTTTAATACAAGAAAATGAAAATCACACGCATACTCCGGTTAATATCAATAAGCGCATTTTTATATTAAGTTTGATATTTCTGATTGTAAGCTTGGGCATTGTGGTACTGTTGGCAAAAACCTTATCTCCTACAATAGAACGCATCGTTATCCATCATAACTTACCGCAAAGCTTGGTTGGAGTTATTATTGCAGGAATTATTTTATTACCAGAAGGCATTGCCGCCATCATTGCAGCTAGAAAAAATAAATTACAAACCAGTTTAAATTTATCATTAGGCTCTGCATTGGCTAGTATTGGTTTAACCATACCCAGTGTTGCAGTTGTTTGCTTAATTTATGATATGAAAATTATACTGGGCTTAGATATTAAATCTATCATCCTTCTAGGGCTCTCTGTATTTATTACCATGCTTTCATTAAGTAGTGGCAGAACCAATATTGTTTATGGAGTAGTGCTTTTAGTGAATCTTTTTGCCTTTATATTTTTTATCATTTACCCTTAGTTTATGGGCATAATTAGTTGGTATAATGTTTAACTAAGTTTTTGGATGTAAAAAATAATTTTTTCCACCTGTTTATCTTCATCAGGTTGCGATAAAATATCATGAAAAATCATTTCTTGTTTTTTAGAGTCCAGTAGTTTAAATTTTTCTATAAGCTGAGCGTCTTCAAAACTTAATAATATTTGTTTGTAATCTTCTATTTTTTTTATGGTTTCCAGATACAAAGACACCTTTACTTTATCTCCGGCGTTTTTACCAATAGCTTTTCTAATTTCTTCGTTAATAGCCAAAAGTTTATCTGATTTTTTTCGGGGAGATAAGTTTTTACCGCTAATCTGAAATCCATCTATACTACCCGAAACTTTTAAAGAACCCCAACGACCTTTCAAATGTGCCGTATGAGGGATAAGCAAATGATATGTCCAAGCACCCATACCCGCTGCGTATTCTATCGTTAATTCTTCATCTTTTACTAAATAATCCATTTCTAAGCTTACTAAACTCAGAAATGTTAAGATTTGTTTAGGCTATTGGATAATTAATGAAAAGAAACATCAGTATTTTAAAAAAAATAAAACGGAATCTTTTTACAGCATTCCGTTCTAAAAACCAAACCAAACCAATATTCAAAATAATTTAATCAATATAATATATGTGCATTTATTTTTTACGCAATAAAATATGAAAGGTTGTATTTATGATAAATTTTCATGAAGAAAATGTTTTGTTTAAGTTTACATCATTAAATGTTTTAAAAAGTTAAACAAAATATCATCACTATCGTTTAATAGCATAAAATGAAAAAGAATAAAACCATTTACCTGTTAGTTGCTATTTGTGCTTGTATTATCTTATTTGATATTTTCTTACTTTTTAGGTCGTATGATGAAATCAGCAGAACTTATGAATCTGTACAAAGTAAATACGATTTTACAGTGAGCTCTTATTCCTTATTAGAGAATATTAAAGATGCAGAGTCTGCCAAAAGAGGTTATTTGCTAACAGAAAATAAGGCTTATTTAGAAAACTACTATAAAGCTAGTTTTAGGATAAATTTTGAGAAAGAAAGATTTAAGAAAATATTAGCCTACAAAGAGCTATCTCAAAATGAGAAAGAACAAATTAATCAATTACTATATCTGGTTGATCTAAAAAGTGCACAATTAAAACATGTAATTACACTAAAAACACACAATAAGAGTGAGGAGGCTATTACTTTACTAAAATCCTATAACAATATTAACTTGTTTGATAGTTTAGAAAACAATATTAAGAAAATCAATAGCCACAAAAAGTATCAAGAAATTAAAGAAAAGAAAATGATTACTGATACTAGAGAACAAACCAAATTAATATTAACATGTAGCCTTGTTTTAGTTCTTATCATTTTAATTGCTATTACTATGATTTTGCCAGAAGATAAAGCTAAGAATTGGGTTGAGTCTTGAAAAATTCATCAATAAAATTAACAAAAAACAATTCTTTAGATGCTCTGGTACAGGCTGTATAAAGCCATCTTAAAAGTTCTGTGTTTAACAACTCTGCTGTTAAATAGCCTTGGTCTACAAATACAGCAGGCCACTGCCCACCCTGCGCTTTATGGCAAGTAACAGCATAAGCAAACTTAATTTGTAAGGCATTATAATAAGGGTTGGTTTTCAACTCTTCCATCCTAACTCGCTTATTGGTTATATGCTCATAATCTTTCATCACTTCATTAAAAAACAGTTTTTGCTGCTCGTAAGGGAGATTAGGGCTTTCGCTATACAAGGTATCTAACAAAACTTTAGCCTCAATTTGATAACCTTCATCCGTACTATCTAAAATTTCTAATTGAACATCAGCAAACCTAAGACCATACATATCATGAATATTCTTAACCCTTGTAATTTTTGCGATATCTCCATTGGCAATAAAACCTCCCTTATCTTCTGGCATCCAGAAATAGTTATTTTTTACAACCATCACTAAATCTCCGCCTGTTAATTCATCTTCCCGCCAAAGTATTTGGTTTCTAATATGTTGATTATACATATTGGCATTTTTATTAGATCTGCAAACCACTAAGCAATGCTCTAATCCGTATTTATCATAAGCATAGTTTAAACCTTCAATAATTTTGTCTCCCGTCATTTTATAAACATCTTTATACCCTGTTGTTATCAGCGATGGGAAATTACTTTCTTGCTTTCTTATTTGATTTCTGATACGTGTAGCATTAAATAAGATTCCTGATTTTTGTGCTTGCCTTACAACATCTGTAAGTTCTGTATACATCAATTCTAAAGAATAAGCTTTTAAATGAGCTACTGATAAGGCTGGGCTTTCTACAGCATTTACCGGAGGTAACTGGGCAGTATCACCAATAAAGATTAATTTATTGCCTTTATCGTTGTAAACATAGCTTATCAAATCTTCCAACAAGCTACTACCGCTAAAATCGGTTTTATCATCGCTAATCATAGAAGCTTCATCCACCACAAAAAATGTGTCTTTATGGAGATTTGGAGCTAGGATAAACATTAAATCCGGAGTTCCGGCAACACGTTTACGATAAATTTTACGATGTATGGTAGATGCCTGAAGTCCTGAGTAATTAGCAATCACCTTTGCTGCTCTTCCGGTTGGTGCTAGTAATACTACTTGTCTTTTTTGCATTTTTAAAACATTAACAAATGCACTTATGATGGTAGTTTTACCTGTACCAGCGTAACCTTTTATCAGTAAAGCAATATCTGGCTGTTGGCTGGTCACAAAATCTTCTAACAATTTAAATAAAGCTAATTGCTGCTCATTAGGTTCGTGAGGAAATTTCTGACGTATGGATTGGGCTATAGACATGTTCTTCAAATTTCATAAAAATTTTGAACTCATAGATGGATTAAAAATTTTACTTTTGTTACTCATGGAAGATATCATCATTCAGTCAGCCGATTTTAATCCAGAAAATTCAAATCTTCAACAATTAGTTTTAGAGCTTGATGAAACTGGCTATCAATACGCTATTGTTCAAAATCAATCACTAAAGCTTGTAGGCTATCACCCGTCACATAGCTTTTCACACCATCATGATTTATTTAAATCAGATTTTGCACAGGTAAAAGTATCTATAATGACCAAATCTTTTACTTTTATTCCAGAATTGCATTTTAACGAGGCTATTGAGACCAAATTGAAAGCTATTATTGGTTTTGATCCTTATCAGGAAAGTGTTTTTAAACGATTGATTCCTCAAACTGATATCCATACTGTTTATACCTTTAAGCATACACAAATAGAAGAGACAAATCATTATTTGCAGGATGCTAAACTTTACCCTCAATTTATTCCGCTTTATGTGGGTGCAAAACAACTTCATGCGGAAACTTCTTATCCAGAAATATTTTTAAATTTTAAAAAGGAACATGTTGAAGTGCTTATACTAAAACAAGGCGAATTATTTTTTTACAATATTTTTGAAATTAAAAACCAGGAAGAACTCAAATATTTTTTGATGTTGATGATTCAGGAGAAGCATATCAATACCAAAGAAACCCCTCTTAAATTGAGTGGAAATATCGATAGCGGGCATGTTTATTTTAATGAAATAACACATTTATTTACGGATGTTACTTTGATAAAAAATATACCCTTTATAACTGCTGATGAAAATTTTGCGGAAGCACCATTACATCAATTTTTTTCTTTATTAAGCATGGCTTTATGCGAATAATTGGAGGTACATTAAAAGGCATCAGGTTAAATCCACCGAAAAAATTACCTGTAAGACCAACTACTGATATTGCTAAAGAAGCTCTTTTTAACATTTTAACTAACCAGCTAGAAATTAGTAATCTAAAAATATTAGACTTATTTAGTGGAACTGGTAATATTTCTTTAGAATTTGCATCCAGAGGAGCTCAGGAAATTATTGCTGTAGATAGAGCCTTTGGTTGTTACGGCTATCTAAAAGCGATAAGTAAAGATTTAAATCTTACCCAAATCAAAGCTATCAAAAGTGATGTTTTTAAGTTTTTAAATACTGAAAACCAAACATTTGATTTAATTTTTGCAGACCCTCCTTATGATTTAACCAACATCCCAGAAATAGCAAAGATTATTTTTAGCAAGCAGCTTTTAAAACCAGGCGGAATTTTAATTATCGAACATCAAAGTATGCAAAATTTAGCTCATCATCCTAACTTTACGGATGTAAGAAAATATGGTTATGCTGCATTTAGCTTTTTTACAAATTAATATTTAAAACTATGAAAATTGCCTTATTCCCTGGTTCTTTTGATCCTATTACAAAAGCCCATGTAGATATTTTAAGAAGATCTATCTCGCTGTTTGATAAAGTTTATGTTGGCATAGGATTAAACAGTAATAAACAGCCTTTAATGGAAGCAAAGCAAAGATTAGAAATGTTAAAAGCTGTTTTTAATAGCGAACCTAAAATAGAAGTAATTTCTTATGAGGGCTTAACCGTTAATTTTTGCCAAAAGATTGGTGCCTCTTATATGATTAGAGGTATTAGAACTGTGTCTGATTTTGAATATGAAAAGGCTATAGCACAAATGAATCATGCTTTAATACCCAATATAGAATCTATATTTATTTTAAGCAAACCTGGTTACTCTTCTATAAGCTCTACCATTGTAAGAGATATTTTAAGATATGGCGGTGATGTAAGCCAATTTGTACCAGCAGAAGCTCTTCCTTTTCTTCCGGCTTTAAACAATATCTAACACATCCAAGATAGAAGGATAAGTATTGGCTCTTACCAAATTCCAATCTTTTTTAGCTATCCATTTCACTTCGGTAATCCCCTCTTCTAATTGCGGAATAAGCTTTTGGTTTGATTTAGTTAACATGGTATACCAGTGAGAAACCTTTAAAACAGGCTTGCCTTTTATCTCGTAAACATGGTAAGTTTTAATCAGTTTTTTTCCCAGTTTTTTAACCACAATACCACACTCCTCCTCCACTTCTCTTACGGCAGCATCTCTTTTACTTTCATCTTCTTCCAGCTTGCCTTTGGGTAAATCCCATCTACCATTTCTTTTGATAAAGAGGTATTTACCCTCGTTACTTTCTACCAAGCCACCTGCTGCTTCAATAATACGTAAAGAACTTTTTACCTCTTTAAAAACTGCTTTAGGATGCTCTGTTAAGAGGTAAAATACAGACTGTGGATTTTTTGATAAAGACTTATAAAATTTTTCAAACTCAAAAGACTGAACATCAAGCATTTGATAATCCAAAGAATCATCCGGTTTAATAGAAGTTATAATTAACGCCTTTTGGTTTATATAAATATTGTATTTTTGAGCCATGTACAACAAAAGTGAAATCGAACAGAAAATTGCTGAATTTTTGTTGCAAATTAAAGCAATTAAATTACAACCTACTAATCCTTTTACATGGGCCTCTGGTTGGAAATCACCAATCTACTGTGATAACCGTATAACTTTATCTTATCCGGCTATCAGAACCTATATCAGACAAAAACTTTCTGAGCTGATACAAGAAGAATTTGGTTCTGTTGGAGCAATTGCAGGTGTTGCCACTGCTGGTATACCACAAGGAGCTTTAGTTGCACAAGAACTGGGGTTACCGTTTATTTATGTGCGCTCCAAACCCAAAGAACACGGTACACAAAGCTTGATAGAAGGAGAAATTAATGAAGGCCAAAGAGTGGTTGTGATTGAGGATTTAATTTCTACCGGTAAAAGTAGTTTACAAGCTGTACAAGCTTTAAGAGATGCAGGTTATGAGGTAGCAGGTTTAGTTGCTATATTTTCTTATGGTCTAGATGTATCGGTTGAAAATTTCCAGCAAGCAAAATGCCGTTTTGCAACATTATCTAACTACTCTGCTTTATTGGCTTATGCCGCAGAGCATCATTTTTTCCCGGCAACTGATTTACAATTACTAGAAGAATGGAGGAAAAATCCTTCTACTTGGGGCAAACAATTAACCAATACTACTCATGACCATATTTGAAAGCAAAACCACACTTAGTAAAAGTGTTGCAGAAGTTTATCAATTTCTTGAGGATTTAAATAATCATCAACTCTTGATGCCCGAAAACATTTATAATTGGTCTTCAACCCGAGACGAAGCTCGTTTTACGATACAAAATATGGCCAAGCTGGCCTTAAAAGTTGAAGAAAGGATAGTTAACGAAAGAATAACCATTACGCCCGCAGAAGAAGCGCCTATTGTGCTAAACTTAGTATGGTCTTTATCAGAAATTGATCATCAAACACAGGCAACACTTACTATATCTGCCGAGTTAAATATGATGATGAAAATGCTTGCCAGCGGTCCACTACAAAAACTAGCTGATTTCCAGACACAAGCACTTCAAAATAAACTGGGATAATACCAAAATTGATTTTAAAAGCGCAATAAAGGCGCTTTTTTTATGCTAAAAATTCATCCAAACTTCGCTAAAACAGCCATTATGTCTTTTAAACGCTAAAAATAAAGACATTTTTTCATGATTCTGCATGCTATCTCATTCTGGATACCTTTTTGATATGAGCATAAGCGGAGGAAATTAAATCATGAATTTCAATAATTACACCATAAAAGCACAGGAGGCTATACAAAAAGCTTCTGAAATCACACAAGGTTTTCAACAACAAGCTATAGAAAACGCTCATATATTAAAAGGTTTATTAGCTGTAGATGAAAATGTTGTAGGTTACCTGCTTAAAAAGCTTAACGTTAATATCAATAGATTAAACGAATCTTTAGACGAACAAATTGCAGCTTTTCCTAAAGTTAGCGGCTCTAACCTGTACCTATCCACAGCAGCAAATTCATCATTACAAAAAGCACAATCTTATCTGAAAGAGTTTAAAGACGAATTTGTATCTGTAGAGCATATTTTACTTGGTTTATTAGCTTCGGCAGACAAAACAGCAAGCTTACTTAAAGAGCAAGGCGTTAATGAAAAAGACTTAAAAAAAGCTATTAAAGATTTAAGAGGAGACGCAAAAGTAACTGACCAAAATGCCGAAGCCACTTACAATGCTTTAAATAAGTATGCCCGCAACTTAAATGACTATGCAGCATCAGGAAAATTAGATCCTGTTATTGGTAGGGATGAAGAAATCAGAAGAGTAATTCAAATTTTATCCAGACGTACAAAAAACAATCCTATCTTAATTGGCGAACCTGGTGTTGGTAAAACTGCTATTGCAGAAGGTATTGCCTTTAGAATCATTAAAGGCGATGCTCCAGAAAACCTAAAATCAAAGACTGTATTTTCTTTAGATATGGGAGCTTTGGTAGCAGGTGCAAAGTATAAAGGAGAGTTTGAGGAACGCCTTAAAGCTGTTGTAAAGGAAGTGACAGACAGCGACGGTGAAATTATTTTATTTATTGATGAAATACATACTCTTGTTGGTGCCGGTGGTGGCGAAGGTGCTATGGATGCCGCTAATATTTTAAAACCTGCTTTAGCCAGAGGCGAACTGAGGGCAATTGGCGCTACAACTTTAAATGAATATCAAAAATATCTGGAAAAAGATAAAGCTCTGGAGCGCAGATTTCAAAAAGTTATGGTAGACGAGCCTGATACCCAAGATGCCATTTCCATTTTAAGAGGATTAAAAGAACGCTATGAAACGCATCATAAAGTAAGGATAAAAGATGAAGCTATTATTGCTGCTGTAGAACTTTCTCAACGTTATATTTCTGATAGGTTTTTACCTGATAAAGCTATTGATTTGATGGATGAAGCTGCATCAAAATTGAGGTTAGAGATGGATTCTGTGCCAGAAGCGGTAGATGAGCTAGACCGTAAAATTATGCAGTTAGAAATAGAAAGAGAAGCTATTAAAAGAGAAAATGATGATGTTAAAGTAAAAGACCTGACACAAGAAATCAGTAATCTAAGTGCCGAGAGAGACGAACTTAAAGCTAAATGGCAGGGAGAAAAGGATTTAGTTGATGCTATTAACAATAATCTGCAAAATATAGAAAATTTTAAACTGGAAGCAGAACAGGCAGAAAGAGCAGGCGATTATGGTAAAGTAGCAGAAATAAGATACGGTAGAATTAAAGAAGCACAGGATCAGGTTGAAAAGCTTAAGCAGGAATTAGCTGGCAAAACTGCTGATAGTAGAATGTTGAAGGAAGAAGTAACTGCTGATGATGTTGCTGGCGTTGTAGCCCGTTGGACAGGTATACCTGTAACCAAACTTGTTTCAAGTGAAAGAGAAAAACTTTTACGCCTAGAAGAAGAATTACACAAACGTGTTGCCGGACAACAAGAAGCTATTGAAGCCATTTCTGATGCTATAAGAAGATCAAGAGCGGGTTTAAGCGACCAGAAAAAACCTATAGGCTCCTTTATATTCTTAGGTACAACTGGTGTGGGTAAAACAGAGCTTGCCAAAGCTTTAGCCGAGTTTTTATTTAATGATGACCAAGCGATGGTAAGAATTGATATGAGCGAGTATCAAGAAAGACATGCTGTTTCTAGATTAATTGGTGCCCCTCCGGGATACGTTGGTTATGATGAAGGCGGACAGTTAACCGAAGCCGTAAGAAGAAAACCATACGCTGTAATCTTGCTTGATGAAATAGAAAAAGCCCATCCTGATGTTTTTAATATTCTTTTACAGGTTTTAGATGATGGAAGATTAACCGATAATAAAGGTAGGCTGGTGAATTTTAAAAATACCATCATCATCATGACCTCTAACATAGGTTCTCACGTGATACAGGAAAATTTTGAACTCCTGAATGAATTAAATAGAGATGAGATTATTGCTAAAACAAAAAGTGAGGTATTTGAAATTCTTAAAAAATCTATCAGACCAGAGTTTTTAAACAGAATTGATGAGGTGATTATGTTTACCCCGCTTCATAGAGATGAAATAAAAGAAATTGTAAAATTACAATTTGTTGCCTTGCAAAAAATGCTATCAGAAATGGGGATACAAATTTCTGCATCTGAAGATGCTTTAGACTGGCTTTCTCAGTTAGGTTACGACCCACAGTTTGGAGCCAGACCTTTGAAACGTGTTATTCAAAAGAAAATCCTGAACGAGCTTTCAAAACAAATACTCGCAGGCACCGTAAGCAAAGACAGCGCAATAAAGCTTGATGTATTTGACAAACAATTTGTTTTTATCAACTCCGAGAAATCATAATCCCAGTAAATTAAATTCAACAAAGCCGGAAAATTCCGGCTTCGTTGTTTCAGAAGATATAAATTAAACAAATGGATTGGTAATAAATAAATTGAAATAAAGTCTGTTTTAGATATGTATTAGAAATTGAGAGCTTAAATACAAGGCCATTTCCACGCATAACGGATAATCAGACAAAGTAGAATAACTTGTATAACAGCACCAAGTACCATGTGAATCCAGGCCTCTCCTGCCAGATTAAACAATATTAATGGAATATTAATACCGGCAGTAACAATATTAGCCCATCGATTTACTTTAGCTGGTAGGGCAACAGAAAGAAAAATCATCAGTGTTGGAGTTATCACCATAGCGAGTGCTGCCAATAGAAACCCTTGAGTAATATCAAATATAAATACCCTCCCTGCTATCATATCTTTTAGAGAACCAGGCATGTATAAGTGAAAATAATCGAGATAGATAATTATAAACATTAAACTTGCCCAAAGTGATGCAAGTTTTAGCTTTAAATCGGGTTTGATGTCTTCTAGTTCGCTATTTATTATTTTTCCTGAGTTCATTAAATTTTTAATGTATGTTAAGCCATATTACAAAGTTAGATGGGTCGGAGCCTTATAATCGTTAACTTAAGATAAGAAATGATTTACTCTTTAGCTTTTATGTAATCTTACTTACAACAGGATGATCAGCGCTAATAAACACGTCTTAATGAGTGTGTATGTTGTATAACGGTGGGCTAATTTGTGCAGAAATGGCATTGCTTGCAGAACCATTGTCGTACCGCACTGAACTAAATAATTAACGAAAGACCAGAGTTGAACCACCGTCAGCCATTTTTGTGCAAATTTGCTGTTATGTGCCGTTATTTTAATAGAAGCTAAATCCCGTTTTAGAGTCTAATGAAGTTTTTGATAAGTCTATACATTCATACTCTAAATTGTATCCGATAATTTTTGCAGTAGTTTTAGGAGTGTCATAATTAAAATCAAGTTTTCCTATAAATGTCGCTGTTTTAGTTTTAAACAGCTTAGTTGAGTTATTCATGTAGAAAGTTTGTCTTTCTCCAATTTCAGAGCCATAGGCATCATTTGAAAGAACATCTTTTGACCTCCTCCCTATAAACTGATCAGTCTAAAGTAGAGTTTCGGGCGTATTGACCTCCTCCCTATAAACTGATCAGTCTAAAGTAGAGTTTCG